>NZ_JXKQ01000003.1 GCF_001885945.1 Enterococcus hermanniensis
TTTCGGACGGGGCTTCTTTAATTGATAGGAAGGGTGGAAAATATTGGTGATTTTAGATAATGGAGTTTTGCTTCACGAGTTCAGAAGCTTGTTAAGCAATGGGTATTTGCAAGTGTTCGTTTGGATGGTGTGTGGGGATATCATAACAGGTTTATGCAAAGGATTTTTCATTAAGGAAGGCAATAGTACTAAAGGATTATTGGGGATTGTTAAACACTTATTAGTAGTGTGTTTGGTAATCGTCGCATATCCATATTTAAAAATTATGGGCTTTGAACCAATCGCAACGAGCTTCGTATTTTTCTATATTGCAGTTTATGGGATTTCAATTGTTGAAAATTTAGGTCAGTTAGGCGTTCCGTTTCCTGATTGGGTCAAAGATCGATTTTCTAAATTAAAAGATGTATCTGAAAAGGAGGAAAAATAAATGGTGTTAAATGGAGTAGATGTAGCGAGTTGGCAAGCTGGAATTGATTTTTCTAAAATTGCCTGTGATTTTGCGATTATCAAAGCAACCGGTGGTAAAAGCTATGTAAATCCACATTGTGATACGCAATATCAAAGTGCTAAAAAGTCTGGCAAGTTATTAGGCGTGTATCATTACGCTCATGAATCAGGCATGGAAGGAACTGCCGAACAAGAAGCACAGTTTTTCCTTGATAATGTCAAAGGTTACATTGGAGAAGCTATCCTGATTTTGGATTGGGAATCTTCAAATAAAGGAGACGTGAATTGGGCTAAAACATGGATGGACTATGTGTGGGCTAAAACAGGTGTTGCACCAATGTTCTATACTTACACAGGCGTATTAAATAGTTACAATTTTAGCTCGATTGCCAATGCCGATTATGGATTGTGGGTGGCTAATTACGGTACAGATGCAGTCATCAATGGTTTTAAACAACCAAGTCCGCCTTCTAGTCCTTATTGGAAATCAACAGCAATGTATCAATATTCGTCAAACACAATGTTAAGTGGTTGGGGTTCGAGATTAGATGCAAATGTATTTTATGGTGACGCAAATGCTTGGAAGGCATATGCTGGCAATAAAACGAATAGCAATTCAAACACCACAACTAACACATCAAGTACATCAGGTAAAAATGGCATTGCGATTGACAATGTTTCTAAGGATCAAGCAACGAAAATGGTTCAACGGATTCAATCAAAATACGCATGGACATTATTGAGAGATCAAGTTAAAGTCAATAAGCAAAAAGATGGACGATACACTTTAGTTATTAAGACAGGTAAAGGTAAACGATTAGATCAATCATTGGCTAGACTGAAACAAGAATTAAAATCGTATCAACCAGGTTACATGCAGCAAAACATCGCCATCGTTAACGGAGATAAAGACAACGCTCAAATTGAAGCAAGGAATATGTCCGTGGACTTTTCCAGTCATATGCGAAATTTCCTAAAAGATATTTTATTGGACGGCCAGACCTATGCGGAGAAAAACAGTTATGGCACATATGACGTTCGTGTTAAAGGTGAAGGTTTCAATAATACAGATGCACCAGTAGTTTTAAATGAAATTAAAGCATTAGGAAAAGCAAGCGACGTCAAAATCGATGCTACTCATATTAAAGGATTCAAGTACTAACAAACAGCCCTCTTAAATTAATTAAAGGGTATTTATGATAAAATAAAAAGAGCCCACCCGCAAAAGTGAAAGCTCTTCCTGTAGTTCATAAGTATATAGATATTATACCACACTTTTGGGGGCATTTATATGGGGAAAACTAACGAAAGGCTATTCCTAAGCGAGTCAGAATTATCTGAATTGAAAAATATAATTACATTTTCTTTGGAAGAAGGATATGGAGTTTATTACTCTGAAATAGAAACTACAAAAAAAGTTTTACTCAAAATATTTCCAGAGGAATTTGAAAAGATAGTTCGAAATTCAATAGTGGAATAGAAAATCATCTATGGATAAGAAAGAGCAAGCATTGCTAAATGAGCGTCTGAAAAAGTTTTACCTGAGATTATTCGATGAATCGGATGTCTATTTATTACTGATTATGTTACGTCAGCACAGCAAAAAGAACAGCATAGTATTTGAACTAGCTAATTTTGTTGCTCATAGGGAGCGTGATCGCGGAATGTTGCATAAGTACATTCTCGAAACGAAACTGAAAGCAGAAAAAATAGGTGTAGAATCTACAACAATAGTAATAAAGGAAAGATTTAAAACTGCTGATCTTTTTAAAGATATAAACCAGATACTACTCGAATTAGAATTTTTACCTCTACCTAATGAAATATCTAATGAAATAATGGTGTGTGTAATATCACTTTTACAGGATGTTAAATTGGTGAATAACAATAAAATAATAGGTCATTTAGTGTTAGCTATATCTAAGGATGAGATTGAGCTTATGGGGAGCGTCAAACCAAAAGGAAAGATATATAAAACTACGAACATCAAAATTAATTTTCCGGTGTTAAAGGCAGAGAATATTTTCTATACTCCTATAACAAAAAGAGAAATAGAAAATACAGTCTTAACTGTTCGTGACGCAAGTGGTAAATTAGTATTAACTAACGTTGCAAAAAACGAATAAACAAACAGCCCTCTACAGTTTTGTAGGGGGCTTATTTTTGTGCTTTCTTAATTGTAATTAAGATAGAAGAAGTCTCCCAGACTTAATTAGTTGGGAGTTTTTTTTTATAAGTATATAATGCTTGCAAAGTAATCGTTTTCTCTGTATGTTTAACTTTGGTGGGAAGTCACTCGCCCATCGAAAAAGGACGTCAGATACAGTTACTTGGGGAAGTAGGCTGTGGGGAAATCTGACGTCCTTTGTTTATTTTAACATTGAAAAAAAAAAATACTAGCTTTTTAATAAAACGGTAAAACTTTATTAAGGATATAATTTGTTTAATTTGATTTAAAGTGCTATAATTGTTTTATCAAACATAGGTTTCCTTACAGGGAAAGTCAGTCAGTCCACTTTATGAGTGATCTGGCTGGCTTTTTTTATATCGCTATTCGATTAAATTCCATCATCATTTTAGTCTGACCGATTACCGCATATTTCTTCACAATGAACTGTTTCCTACTATTATATAAACCAGCAACAACTACATGCATGCCGTCTTCTACGTCAGCTAAAAAGTTCAACGAGTGACCAGCAATTAAACACGATTGATTATCCAATTTGAAATACACAAGGGGACGTTCAGAAAACTCTAATATTTTGATACTACTCACAATACCATTCATTGTCTGCATAATTATTGCCGCCTTTCAATTCGCTGAAATTTATATTTATATAATTTGAGCTTAGGAATCGTCTCATTGATAACAATATCGAAGTAAAAAACATGATCTAATCCATCTCTAGTTTTATGTTTAGGTATTCTAAAACAAGGAATATCTCTTTCATTCATAAGATACAATAATTCATCTTGAATAGTAAAAAAAGGAAGGTCGGTATCTACAACTTTCATAAAGTCTGCAGCTAGCTTTTCTGTTAGCAACGGTTTGTAATAGAAAGCTACTTCTGATTTGTTGACCATCATATCGCTCACCTCAAATTTATTATACGAACAAATGTTCTGATTTGTAAAGCGAACAGATTATTAAATTGAATTCATAAGGGACAAAAAAGGGGCAAAAAACTATTAATCAGTGACATACTGTTGAATAATCTAAGTGGCTATAAATTGATTGAAAAACTGATAGTAATAAGCATTGAAAGACCATTGATTATCCAACGATATTAACTGGTTCGTTTATGCCGTAAGAACCGGAAAGATTTTTTAATTTAAAAAATGATTTTGCTATAATTTGATATTTCAAAAAGAGAGAACCTTTATTTAAAAGGTTCTCTCTTTTTATATAGTTATCATAAGTATTGATATAAAGCAAAAATGCCCAAAATTTAGTAACTGTATTTATCTATTAGATTTATTTAATAGTGAAACTGTTTCTTTTTTTATTAGTTTTTCTCTATCTAATTTAATATTAGGATCAACTAAGCCGATTTGAGCTGTAAGATCTTTTTTCTTATTTATGATAACTATAAATGGAACAATTATTTCATTGCCATTTTGAGACTGCGAAATTATATGTTGTAAAGATAATTTATTCTTTTTTGTGAAGGCCTCATTATGAATATTAGTAGTCCAAATAGGTGTTTTTTTAATAGTTGCTTCCTTCTTCAAAATTGGTAAAATCTCTTCACACCAAGGGCATTCTGGAAAATAGAAGAAATAAACACCAGGCTCTCTTTTTTCAATACGACTAAAAACTTGAGTATCATCCTGTGCTATATAAGTATTAGAATCCGAATTTTTTTGTTTAAATAGATAAAATCCAGTTATTACTAATATTAATAGTAGTAATAAAACAAATGAAAATATTATCCTTTTTCGAATAGAGAAATTTATAGTCATCTAACCCATCCACCATGGCCGTAACAAGAATTGGCTTTTCCTCTTGCACTAGGATCGCCACTAGCGGGGCTGCCATCTTTACAGTATCCTGTTATACCACTTTGATTTTGTTGTGTAGCAGCTTGTTCTTGAGCTTGACGTTGAGCCTCAGCAGCAGCTTGTTCTTGAGCTTGACGTTGGGCCTCAGCAGCAGCTTGTTCTTGAGCTTGACGTTTGGCCTCAGCAGCAGCTTGTTCTTGAGCTTGACGTTTGGCCTCAGCAGCGGCTTGTTCTTGAGCTTGACGTTTGGCCTCAGCAGCGGCTTGTTCTTGAGCTTGACGTTTGGCCTCAGCAGCGGCTTGTTCTTGGGCTTGACGTTTGGCCTCAGCAGCGGCTTGTTCTTGAGCTTGACGTTTGGCCTCAGCAGCGGCTTGTTCTTGAGCTTGACGTTTGGCCTCAGCAGCGGCTTGTTCTTGAGCTTGACGTTTGGCCTCAGCAGCGGCTTGTTCTTGAGCTTGGCGTTTGGCTTCGGCAGCAGCTTGTTCTTGATCTTTTTTTTCATCCTCTTTTTTCTGTTGAGCCTCTTGCTTTTCTTTACTTGTTTGGCTTGTCCCGTCAGCGTAATTTATAGTTACGCCCTCTTGCACATTAAAAATATAAATATTAAATTTGATAGTGTTACTACCGATAGATTGTGCCATCATATGGACACCGCGAGCTAGAAGCTCATCTCCACGAAATACTGGTGTTACTGAATATCTAACATAGTTGTTTTTTTCTTTTTCCAAGTAGGTTTTAATATCCATTTCATAGCGAAGCATTTCTGGATTATTCAATTGTGCTGTTCCTGTGATAAGGTTTTTCCAGTTATCATTCTCACCAGAAAGGGCATACCCAATCAAATGTGAACGATTATAAAGATACCCTTTATCAATTTTCTTATTATGCCATCCGGTAGGTTTAACATTAGAAATATCTCCACGCTTTGCTGTAGGCATTAATGATTGATTTAACATCGCCTCTGCTGAAGTAGCACGATTGAGTTTATCAAGGTCGCCGTATTTTTCCCACGCCTTGTTTGCTAAAGATAAATCGTCTTCAGAAAAGGTAGGTTTGTTGTCATTTACTTCAATTGTTTGATTTTTGCTATATTCTAAATTTGCTAGATTATTATTATCTTGTTTTACTCTATCAGTAAATGAAATAAGTGCTTGCTTTTGAGTGTTCTTTTCCTCATTCTTTTTTTTATTATTTTTCTTTTTTTCTGAAGAACTTGAATCAGAGTTATTTTTTATTTTAGTTGGCTGAGTGCTACTGATTTTTGTTTCTGCTGTTTTATTTTCGGCTGGCTCTATTAGAATACCACCTACAACAAATACAATAAAAGCGCCTAGAATAATTAACAGCTCTGGCTTCTTAGGAGATTTCTTGAAAAACGATCTAATGAATCTGATTACCCCAAAAATAAATCCAAAAATTCCTACAAGTATTAATAAAGTTCCCATCTTTATCCCCCATACAATTTCATTTTTCTCCTCCTGATTAATTTCAGGCAATAGTAGTCGCCATAAATACTCAAATAAGTCACTATATATTTTGTTGTAGAAATAATTCTCTAAAATTCATTTTTTTATTCTTGAAATACATAAAATTTAAGATACGTGAGCTGAGTGAGCCCAAATTATTTATTTTTTTTTAATGTTATCCTTTCCATAAAGTTGCAATCTTATATCTAGTTGTTATTGCACTTTTCATTCTGAATTCAAGTAAGATATTTCTATTTTTTATGACTTTATTTTCAATATAATTTTGACTCTATAATTAACATTTTATACTAGTATTTACAATATAAAAACTAAAAAATGAAACACATAACAATACGGTAATAAAAAAAGTGATTATTATTTAGAATAGGCTTAAAAAGTAGGGTATATGATTAGAGAGTATTAATATAGTTGTTTTGCGATTATTTTATGAATTAATGGATAATTTAGATTGGAACAATCTGCTTAAGTATTACCCAATATAAATCCCCCTAAGTCAGTTTTCATCTGACTTAGGGGGATTTATCTATTAAGAATTTTTTTTATGATGGTTTTAATTTAAATCAAACGACTATGCATAGGATGTTCATTATTGAACTGAATCAGATCCCATAAATTACCATATAAATCTTTGAAAACAGCAACAGTTCCATAGTCAGCGACTTTCGGGTCTCTGACAAATTCAATTCCTTTAGAAAGCAAACGTTGATAATCTCCATGAAAGTCATCGGTTCCAAGAAAGAGAAAGACTCTGCCACCTGATTGGTTACCAACAAAATCTTTTTGAATTGAATTAGATGCTTTCGCTAATAAAATAGTTGTTCCATTTGAATTTTTTGGGGAAACTACGACCCATCTTTTGTCTTGTTCAGGTTGATACGTGTCTTCGATAAGAGTGAAATCTAGCTTTTGTGTATAAAAGTGAATTGCTTCATCATAATCATCTACAACTAAAGCAATATGAACAATACTTTGTTTCATTAGAGAATCCTCCTTAGGATAAGTTGTACAAATAGAATAGCAATTTTGATAAGTAAAGTAAAAAGCGATGTTCTTGAATTTAAGTGGCATGTCTAGGAAAACCGTTCATCGTAAAATCATCCTTATCCTCTGAATTGATATATAATAGACGTATAAATAAAAAACTTGAAATGAGGGATACTATGAGTACTAAGATTTTAGTTTTAGTCGGTAGCGATGGTAAACCAGAAAATGCTTTTAGAAAGGCTGTTGAATTGGCCGAAAAAGAAAAAAGTGAATTACATGTGTTAATTTATAATACCACCTTAAAAGAAAATATTGCTTTAGAAGAAAGTGAAGAGTTTTCCTTGGAAGATGGGTATATGGGAGAATTGACCATGCCAGATATACAGTTGATGGAAGATCTAGATGAGGAAAATCAAGCAGAGATAAAGGAATTTGTTTCAAGTATTAACTTAAGTAATCCTGATAACTTGATTGTTTCTTATGTTTCTTATGGATTAAAAAAAGCAGTTCTTAATTATGCAAATGAAAAAGCGATCGATTTAGTTATTTTGGGTCAAGAGGAGACACTTTATACACGTTTGACTTTTGATTCACTGATTAAGCATGTAGCTAATAAATCAGCAAGTAATTTATTGATCATCAAATAATAAAAAGGATCTTTTCTTTCATTAATGAGAGAAAAGATCCTTTTTTTAGTCAGTGGTAAATTTTTCTAGCCCCTTCATTTTCTCAATAATCAATGCGGGAGTGATATGTTCTTTCATTAAATGAATTGTTTCTTCTGGTGCACAGGCACGTTCGGCCACGGCTTGATAGTCACTTTCTGTTAACTCTAACTGTAAATCTGATAGGCTAGTCGGTAAATCTAGTTGATGATAAAAAGGGAGTAATGACATGATTTTAGGCTGCTTATTTTCGATCATTAATTGGACTAAGATTCCATAAGCTACTTTATTTCCATGAAGTTGTTCATGGCTATCAGGTAAAACAGTCATCGCATCATGGATTGAGTGAGCGCCAGCAGTTCTGCCATACTCATCTCCAAAGCCACCAACCATACCAGCTAATAAAATGTTTGTTTCGACTACATCGATAAATGATTGGTTGATTTTTTTGTTTTCCATTGCCTCAAGTGCAGCAATACTTTCTTGTAATAAAATATCGTGGCATTTTTTGGCAGCAAACTGTGCAACTTGAACTTCGATCGGTAGCGTGTCTAGCTGTGACAGGATAGCGGATGCTTCGTACCATTTTGCTAACGTATCACCAATACCAGCCACCATTAATTCTTTTGGGGAATGAAGAATAATTTCAGGATCAATCAAGACTAGATCGGTCGCTTTTGGGAAAATATCGTAACGTACCATAACGTCTTTTTCATCATAAATGACGCTTAGTGGTGTGTACGCAGCGCAAGTCGCTGCTAATGTGGGCAAAATAATAATCGGTAGCTGTGCTTTGTAGGCTGTAAATTTTGCTAAATCAGCTACTTTCCCTCCGCCAACTGCAATGATGCCATCAAATTCCTTGTTTATGCATAAAGAAGCAAAATCTTCAGCCGCTTTATCGGTACATTGACCGCCATAATAATGAAAATTTTGTGAGATAGATAATTTAGGAAAGTGTGGTTTCACTGCTTCCCAAGAATCTTTTCCATGAATTATCAAGACATTATTTATCTTTCGCCGCTCAAGATGAAAGGCTAAACTCTCCCATGCCTTGGTTTTAAGCTCATATTCTTGTGGGGCACCGCGAACTATCAATTGTTTGGTCATCTAAAAACTTCTTTCATCATTTTTTTATTTAAATCTTTTTTTATTATAATAGTTGTGGTAGTATAAGTGCAAGTTGTTTTTGAATATTTATTCTTTAATTATTCATATACTTATATTATTATTCAATACAAAAGGAGCGGAATAAATGAAAAAGAAGTTTTGGTTACTGGTAGGACTAGTAGTATTGCTACTAAATTGTCTACCAATAAAAGCTCACGGAGCAGAAAAAGATGAAATCTATGAACGGATCCAACAAAGTGGCGAGTTGGTTGTAGGGCTTTCAGCGGATTATGCTCCTTATGAATTTCATGCCGATGTGAATGGACAAGATAAAATCGTTGGGTTTGATATTTCGATTGCAGAAAAAATTGCGAAAGATATGGGCGTAAAACTAAAAATTGAGGAATTGGGTTTTGATGCATTATTAGGCGCATTGAAAACTGGAAAAATCGATTTGATTATTTCTGGGATGTCAATCACTGAAGAACGTCTAAAAGAAGTCGATTTTTCAGATCCTTATTTTGTAGTCCAACAAAAAGTGTTGGTGCGTAAAGATGACAAAAATAAATATAAAACGACCGATGATTTTAAAGGTGTTTCTGTAGGCGCACAAAAACAGACGACGCAAGAAGCACTAGTAAAAAATGAAATGACGGGTGCCGATTTGACTTCGTTGCAAAAAGTCCCAGATTTAATCAACAATTTGCTAAACAAAAAAGTCAATGCGGTGGTGTTGGAACAGCCGGTAGCGGAAGCTTATGCTCAACAAAGTAAAAATTTGGCGATAGCTTCGGTTGGCTTTGAACAAGGAGAAAAAGTTACGGCGATCGCAATGCCTAAAAATACGCCTGAACTGAAAGAGCACGTCAATGCTTCGATTAAAACAATCAATGACAAAGATCTATTAACTGGTTATAAAAAGAAAGCCAATGAATTGATGTTCCAAGAAGATCAATCATTCTTACAAAAATATGGTCCTTATTATTTGAGTGGAGCGAAGTATACGATTTTGTTAGCTTTTGTCGGTGTTTTGTTCGGTTTGATTTTTGGTAGTTTACTAGCCTTGATGAAACTAAGCAAAAATAAATTATTGAAAGCTTTAGCAGTCATTTATATCGAGTATGTTCGCGGGACACCACTATTAGTCCAAATCTTTATCGTGTATTTTGGCACCGGTGTTGTAGGACTAGATCTTTCTAAGTTACTAGCTGGCTGTATCGCGGTCTCACTGAATAGCGCGGCATATGTGGCGGAAATTGTTCGTGCAGGTATCAATGCAGTCAATAAAGGACAAATGGAAGCAGCCCGTTCATTAGGCATGAATCAAAAAGAAGCGATGCGTTTCATTATTTTCCCACAGGCAATCAAAAATATCTTGCCGGCTTTAGGGAATGAATTTGTGACGATCATCAAAGAATCATCAGTCGTTTCAGTAATTGGGGTATCTGAATTGATCTTCCAAACGGGTGTCGTACAAGGCGCAAGTTTCAAACCATTCTTGCCATACGTTTTAGTATCGCTGATTTATTTTGCGCTGACTTTCTGTATTTCCCGTCTATTAGGTTTAGTTGAAAGGAGAATGGGACTAAATGATTAATGTAAAAAAATTATCTAAAAATTTTGGTGAAAATGAAGTTTTAAAAGCCATTGATTTAAATGTCAAAGACGGAGAGGTCGTCGTTATCATAGGGCCATCTGGAAGTGGGAAAAGTACAATCTTACGCTGCTTGAATCTCCTAGAAGAACCAACTTCAGGTGAAATCTTTTTTGAAGATCAAAAGATTACAGCTCCTAATAGCAACATTGATAAGATCCGTCAAAAAATGGGGATGGTTTTCCAAAGTTTTAATTTATTTCCACATATGAATGTATTAGAAAATCTAACGATCACACCAGTCAAAATAAAAAAAGAAGATCCAGCAGTGGCAAAGCAAAAAGCATTAGCATTACTAGATCAAGTGGGATTAAAAGAAAAAGCGGAAAGTTACCCATCAAATCTATCTGGCGGGCAACAGCAGCGGGTCGCGATTGCTCGGGCTTTAGCAATGAACCCTGATGTGATGCTGTTCGATGAACCAACCTCTGCTTTGGATCCAGAAATGGTCGGAGAGGTACTGACAGTTATGCAAGACTTGGCCAAAGAAGGAATGACGATGGTCGTCGTCACCCATGAAATGGGCTTTGCCAGAGAAGTGGCAGACCGAGTAATTTTTATGGCAGATGGAGTGATCCAAGAAGAGGGAACGCCCGAGGAAATATTTGATCATCCGCAAAATAGTCGGACGCAAGATTTCTTAAATAAAGTATTATAGCCAACAGTAACAGGAGGATCTAGGATGGATAAGAACAAAATAGCGCAACGGTTTCAACAACCAACTGAAAATTTATTGATGAATATTGCGATTTTAGCAAAAGAAAAAGCAGATATCATTGATTTGTCAATCGGAGACCCTGATATCATCACGAACCAAAAAATTATTGAGGCTGCGTATCAAGAAGTAAAACAAGGGGCGACTAAATACACTGCCCCTGCTGGTAGTAAAGAGTTGTTATCGACTATCATCGATTATTATCAAAAAAAATATGATCTGACAGTCCAATTGGATCAAGTTCGGGCAACTGTAGGGGCTTTACATGCGATTTATTTAGCCTTGCAATCGATCTTAGATCCAGGGGATGAAGTTATTTTACATGAACCCTATTTTTCACCGTACAAAGAACAAGTAATTCTCTCTGGTGGAACACCAGTTTTTGTTCCGACTTATGAAGAAAATAATTTCCAAATTGATGTGGCAGATTTAAAAGCGGCGATCACGGATAAGACCAAAGCTATTTTGATCAACTCACCGAATAATCCAACGGGAGCAGTTTTTTCAGCAGCAACATTAAAAGAGATCGCCCAAGTTGCAATCGAGCATGAACTCTTCATTATTTCAGATGAAATTTATGAAGATTTTACCTTCAAAGAGACCTTTGTTCCGATGGCGCGCTTAGCACCAGAGAATACAATTACGATCAGCGGCTTATCAAAAGGATTCGCTATGACGGGCTGGCGTTTAGGGTATATGATTGCTCCTGCTTATATCAATCAAATTGTTGGAGTCATCAATGAAAGCATCACTTATTCAGCACCAACGGCTTCTCAACAAGCTGGAATTTATGCATTGAATCACTATGAAGAATTAGTCCCGCCGACAGTAGCCATTTTTAAGGAACGCTTAGCTTATATTGAGGCACGTGTAAACGAGATTGCATATTTATCACTGAACGCAGTAGCGGGCAGTATGTATGCGTTTATCAATATCAGTAAAAGTGGTTTAGATTCAGTAACTTTTGTTGAAAAAATATTAGCAGAAACGGGTGTACTATTTGTTCCTGGTAAAGCTTTTGGTGAAACGGTCGGGGATGACTACATTCGCTTAGCAGCTACGCAACCAATCGCTGTTTTAAAAGAAGCTTTTGACCGTTTAGCTAAAGTCCAATTTTAGACATAAAAAGTGTTTGATCTTTAACCAAAAGGTCGAACACTTTTTTTGAGCAATAGTAGAACAACTAAAAGGATTACTGTTTACCTGACAGATAGAAAGCTTTATCATAGAGATAGAATAGATTATGGGAGGTTGACATGAACAAATTTAAAAAAATGGTCGCGATCGAGCCGACAAAGTTATTACCGGAATGGGATGAAAAATTGGAAGCTCTTGCTGAAGAAGCGATCTTTTATGAAGATATTCCTGCGGACACAAAAACAATTATTGAACGGATCGGTGATGCAGATTGTGTACTGTTGAGCTTCACAAGCTTTATAAATCAAGAAGTACTAGAAGCCTGTCCTAATATTCGTTATATCGGGTTGTGTGCGAGTCTATATTCACCTGAAAATGCAAATGTCGACATTCGTTATGCGAAAGAAAAGGGTATCCTTGTTACTGGCGTGCGCGATTACGGGGATGAAGGTGTTAAAGAATATGCAATCAGTGAATTGGTTCGTTTACTTCAAGGGCGAGGTACTGCGATGTGGAAAGAAGAACCAATGGAATTGACCGATGTCAAAGTTGGGATTGTAGGGATGGGAACAGTGGGTAGTCTGTTAGCTAAAACAATGAAGTTCTTTAATATGGACGTTAACTACTATAGCCGTACTCGTAAACCGATGCTGGAAGAAGACTGGTCAATGACGTATTATCCATTGGATCAGTTATTACCAGAAGTAGATATTTTAATTACTTGCTTGAATAAAAATGTTGTTTTGCTAGATGAAAAAGCGTTTGAATTGTTCGGTGTTGGAAAAATCTTAATGAATGTTTCGATTGCACCATCGCATGAAATACCGGCACTAAAACAATGGTTAGAAAAACCAGGAAACTTTGGTTTTAGTGATACAGAAGCTGGATTAGGTGAAGCAGTGATCGGAATGAAAAACGTTTTTGCAGGTAAAAATAATGCCGGACTGACATCAATGGCTAAAGTTCGGCTAGCCCAAAAAGTGATTCAAAATATCGAAACATTTTTAAATGATTAAAATGAAAAAAAGGAGTTCGCTTATAAGCGACTCCCTTTTTTTTGTGCTTCAATTACGTTCCCGATAATAAATACTAAAATACCTAACCAAATAAATGAAAAGGCTATAAATTGGGGGAGAGCGTAGGGTTCATGAAATATGAAGATCGCCATCAGCAACATGATGGTTGGATTAATATATTGTAAAAAACCGACTGTAATGTAGGACAATTTTTTGACCGCATTCGCAAATAGCAGTAAGGGAATTGCCGTAACGATGCCGGCACCGATCAACAAAAGATTCGTGGGTAGCGAATAATTCATGAATCTTGTATCAGAGATAAAAAATAAGTAAATCAAAGCAATTGGAGCGATTATCAATGTTTCTAAAGTGATACTCGTAGCTGCGCTAAGAGTTAATTGTTTTTTTGCTAAGCCATAAATACAAAAACTCGCGGCTAAAAAAATAGAATTAAATGGAAAGGCCCCTGTCTGGATCGTTAGTAAAACAACCCCTGCTAGAGCGAGTAAACTAGCTAAAGTTGCTTGTTTCGAAAGCGGCTCTTTTAAATAGAGTGTACCTGCTAAAACATTTAATAAAGGATTGATATAATAACCTAGACTTGCTTGTTGCACCTCACCAATCGAAACAGTATAAATGTAAATTCCCCAGTTAAGTGAAATAAAGATTGCAGCAATAATAATAGCTAAAATCTGTTTTTTATTTTTTAAAAGAATTTTCACTTCAGAAATAAATGTAGCCATTTTTTTTGAAAGAGTGAGACAAACCAACATAAAAATAAGTGACCAAATAATTCGATAGAATAAAATATCGATTGAACCTACGTTTCCAACAAGTTTCCAGTAGAGTGGCAAAATTCCCCAAATAATATAGGCACTAAGACCATAAAATAACCCTGAATCTTTTTTCATTCCAATCTCCTTAAGCGAATAATGTTTATTTATTCTAACATAAAGATTCAGAATTTTTTGAATAGCGATACACGATTCGAGAAGAATAATTTAAGAGTTAGAATATTCCCCGTCTTTATCTATTTTTTGGGTTCCTGGTCCAATATGGGCGACATAAAATTCGGGAGCATAGCCAATTGCCTGCTTGTAAATATCGTGTACGGTTTTTTTGAATGTTGGAATAGTCGTTTCTTTCACTAAAGCGATCGCACAACCACCAAAACCAGCTCCAGTCATCCGAGCACCTAGAACATCTGGTTGCTTTTGTGCGGCATCAACTAAAGTGTCCAATTCTATTCCAGTTACTTCATAGTCGAAACGAAGTGAATGGTGAGAGGCATTCAATAGTTTTCCAAAAGCGGTCAAATTTCCTTGGACTAATTCTTTTTTTGCTAACAGGGTCCGTTGATTTTCAGTGACAGCATGACGCGCTCGACGAATGAGGGTATCATCACCAATCAATTCACGATTCTTTTCAAAAGTCTCTGTATCTAAAGCACCTAAAGAGGGAATATCCAACGTTTGTTGTAACCGGTTCAATGCTTCTTCGCATTGATTTCGACGTTCATTGTATTTTGACTCCGATAATTCTCGGCGTTTATTCGTATTCATGATGACAATGGCATAGTCATTTAATTGCACCGGCACCATTTCATAATCTAACGTATTTGTATCTAGTAAAATCGCTTGATTTTGTTCACCAAAACCAACTGCAAATTGATCCATGATGCCAGAATTTACACCAATAAATTCATTTTCTACTTTTTGACCAAGTTGAACCAGAGTCAAACGATCGATGGCTAAATTAAATAGATCTTCAAGGACCACACCAATCAAGAGTTCTAATGACGCGCTACTTGAAAGTCCAGTGCCATTTGGAATGTTTCCTTCAATCAATAAATCAAATCCATGATCGATTGAATAGCCTGCTTGTTGAACCTTCAAAATCATTCCTTTGACATAATTCGCCCAGTTGTCTTTTTTATCATAAACTAGTTGATCGATTTCAAAATTAATGACGCCAAGGTCTTCAAAATTAGTAGAATAAACCGAGACTGTTTTATCTTTTCGTGGTGTCGCTACGCCATAGGTTCCATAAGTGATAGAAGCAGGGAAGACATGACCACCATTGTAATCGGTGTGTTCTCCAATTAAATTGATGCGACCGGGCGAAAAGTAATAATTGTTTCCATTAATTCTGAAAACATCTAAAAATTTTGCTTTCAAAGTAGGATTGATTTCCATCTTAATCGACTTCTTTCATAGTTATTTTGAAGCGTGTAGTGGTTTCATAGGGCTGATTAGCTAGTAAACTAATCGAACCAAAAGTTGAAAATTGTTCTGCTCCTGGAGCTGTTTGGGTTTCAAAAGTGATTCCGCCATGATCAGCTAAATTTTTCCCATGCATCTCAGGTGTGTTTTCCCCAAAATTAGCTGTGAAAATAACGATACATGAAGCATCTGTGAAAACTTCTAACTCAATTAAACCATCTGGACTGGATAATTTAGCAGCAAGCTCTTGCAAATTTGAACTGTTCAAGAAGAAAGGATGATCGATTCCATTAAATAACACTTTTTGTTCAAAGTTACTTGAAAATACACGATCTAACGTTTTAGCAACTTGAAAATCAAAAGCTGTATCAGTTACGGTTACTTTTTCGCCAGTAGGAATACTATCGGAACGTAGTGGAGCATAGTTGCTACTATTTAACCATAACTGGTGTTGATCGATTGGTTTCGTTACATCGCCAGTCAGATTGAAATACACATGATTTGTCGGATTAAATAAGGTAGTTTGATCACTGATTGCTTTGGTGGTCAGTTCCCAAATATTCTCTTCAGTTAAAGAATAACGAACTTCGATCGTTAAATTACCAGGGAAACCATGTTCGCCATCGGGACTGATAGTAGAAAAAATAACCGAAGTGGTATCCTTATTTTCCTCAATATGGTAAGCCCATTTTTTTGATTCAAAGCCAGGTTTGCCACCATGCAAACAGTGCCCGGTTAAAGGATCTGTTGTTACTTGATAATTTCTTTCCTCCAATGAAAAGTGACCGTTTTCAATTCTTCCCGCGATACGACCAACCATAGCGCCAATATATGGATCTTTTTCTAAGTATTCTGTTGCAGAATCAAACCCTAATACTAATTCTCTTGCGTTTCCTAAGCTGACGATACGAGCACCTAGGTCAGTTACGGACAAATGGAAACCGGATTCATTTTCAATTGTGATCAAACGATATCCGTGCCCAAAATCTTTTTCTGTAATATGCATCCAAAAACCTCTCTCTTGTGTTAAATAATCTTCTCATAATGATTTTAACGATTAAAAGGATCGGTGACAAGAAACAACTGATCGATAATCGAAGGATTAAGGATAAAATGATTTTAACAAGAAAAATCTTAAACGAGAATAAGGAGAAGTAGACTATTTAAATTGTTGGATTGCCTATGAATCAAGAAAAGACTAAAAAGATAGTCCGCTTCTAAAAAGAATGAGCCATCATCAGAACGAAGCAAGCAAAAATTATATTAATATTTTTAGCTAAAGTGATTGGTAAATAGCATAATAAATACTTATATAAAAGAAGCAGCACTGGATCAACTATCCAACGCTGCTTCTTTTATATAAGTGGCTAATTCATTTTGATAGATTGCCCAATTTTTTTGACCTGTATTTAAATAGTGTGCTAATAAGTAGCCAATGTAAGGACCGGTAGTCAATCCAGAAGAGCCTAAACCGCTAGCCACTAACAATTGTTCATTTAATTGGCCGAAGAAAGGCGCAAAATCTGATGTATAGGCTCGGGAGCCCACTCGGACATGATACGGTTGATTAAATAAACGCTGTGGATCTGCTAAGAATTTTTCTGCACTCTGTGTCAGTTGAGTAAATGCTTCTCTTGTTGGTTCGAGATTCCAAGCAGCATCGTTTTCATGGGTAGCTCCTAATAAGATTTTACCATTCATAAAAGGGATCAAGTCTGCTTCACCATCGAGCATCGCTACAGGATAGTTGCTACTCATTTTAATGGATGTATCAAAGACCAATAGCTGACCTTTTTGGGGGCGCAGATCGACTTTGTAGCCTAAGGGAGCTAATAAATTTTTCAAGTGTGGCCCAGCAGTCAAAATAATTTGATCAAATTCTTCCAGTTGTTCTGGCAAGGATACACGTTTCTTGATCAGGGTGAGGCCTTTTTTTTCAGCTAAATTTTTTAAATGTGCTAAATAGGCCTTACCGTCTAAACGACCGCCACCACTGATTTTAATCGAAGGCAGCGCCTTTAGTAAGGGGAGCTCTAATTGCGTTTGCTCGCCGGATAATTTTTCGATCTGACCTAATTCTGGGGCGGATAATTTACGTTGTTCAGCTAAATCAATCAGATCATCTAACTTTTCTGCTGGTCGGATAATCAGCGTGCCACTTTTTTGATAAATTGTATCATCTAGCTGGAAGTCCTGAATCAATTTAGGAAAAAAAGCTGCACCATCTTTTGCAAGCTGATACCATTTTTGGTTTCTTCGTTTTGAAAGCCAAGGTGAGATGATTCCCGCACTAGCACTGGTTGCTTGTCCTGTAGGCTCGTCAAACAAGGTGACATTATATTTATTTGTATCTAAATAATTAGCTAACGTCATTCCAATAATTCCGCCGCCAATAATCGCAATTTTTTTCAATCTATTCACTTCTTTCTTTAATAGATTTTGCCATAATCATAAATACATTTCAAATAAGTACTTTTTTACTTTACCTGTCGTAGTAATTGTCGTACAATGATTACAACGACAGATGAAGTAATCTAGGAGGTGACAAAATGATTTCAAGCGATGGAATTCGCGGATACAATGATGTCATCATTTTGTCGGTATTGAAGGAGGGCGACTCATATGGTTACGCAGTTTCCCAGAAAATTCGTGATATAAGTGAAGAAATCTATGTTATTAAAGAAACCACATTATATTCTGCCTTTAATCGATTAGAGAAAAATGGCTACATACAGTCATATCCGGGAGAAGTTACCCACGGGAAAAAAAGGACCTATTATCATATAACAGATGAGGGTCTTCACTTTTTAATTGAAAAGAAAAATGAATGGCAACAGACCAAAAAAGTAGTGAATCGATTTATGAAAGAAGGGTAAATATGGATACAATCAAAAATTATTTAGCTACATTATTTCTTGAATTTCCTAATACGCCAGAAGTACAGCGAGCAAAACAGGAAATTTTGACTATAATGGAAGATCATTATTTGGCGTTGATCGAGGAAGGCAAAAGTGAACATGAAGCGATCGGCCAAGTAATCAGTGAGTTTGGTTCGGTGGATGAATTACGTGAAATGTTACAAGTTGAGGAATCTTCAGAGCCAGAACCCGAACCTGAAAATGAGATTGAAGAATCAGAAATGATTATGTATTTATCTCACCGTAGGAAAGATACATTGGGATTAGGATTAGGAATCAGCGGCTGTTTATTGGCTGTGGGTGTCTTAATCGGGCTTAGTATTCATGGAGCAGAAATGCTTGGATTACTATTGTTCTTTGTGTTATTAGCAGTTAGTGTAGGCTTTATTATTTATAATGGGATGCAATTATCTAAAAACGGGGCTATTTTGAATGATCGGTATGTTTCATCGAATTTGGGTCGAGTAGCGACGAAAATGAAAAATGAGTACCAAAAAAGTTTTCAAATCAGCTTGGTTTTCGGAATATGCTTATGCGTCTTAAGTATTGCACCTATTCTATTTTTCCAGATGTTTACTTATGCTGAATATGGTATTCCAGTAATGTTTTTCTTTTTAGCAATTGGGGTATTTTTGATTATTTATGGCAGTGTCAATTACACGAGCTTTGATAAATTTATCGATGCGAAGTATTTTATTGCAGATGAAGATGAACCCGGCCCAAAAGCTATGTATGAAAAATATGGAGCGGCTGCGCCTAGCAAACACTTGCTCGCTCGAATTTATTGGCCGATGGTTACCTTAATCTATTTTGGTTGGTCTTTTCTAACTGGATCATGGGGTTCCAGCTGGATAATTTTTATTTTGGCAGGAATCATGTACAGTGTTTTAGAGGCAATTTTTATAAAAAAGTAGCATAAAAAATACGCAGCCTTTTAGTATAAGGTTGCGTATTTTTTTAACGCTCGATATGGATAACGTTGTACCAATGATTTTGATCATAATTTAAATAGCGATCAGTTGAAAAACCAGATAATGTATAACCAATCAATGTGAAAAGCAGTCCTGCTCCGATCAGGTACATAGCAATTTTAGGAATTAAATATTTAGCGCTCATAGTTCCACAACTTTTCGTTGAAAAATATTTCGGCGAATAATAGTCATCAACCATTGATGCATATCAATAAAAATAGCACTAAATTTATAAGTGACCCACATACAGAGTAAGCCGAAACCAAAGAGTAACATCCCCATTCCTAATTGAGTGAGGCCCATGAACATGGAGTCAAACAAAACAAAAGGACTTGTAAAGGCCGCGATAGCACCACCGATGAGTGTTCCAGCAGCTAAGCAAGCACCTGTGAAAGGAAGACACCAAATAAGAAGATCGAGGCTAAGTAATAATAAAAAAATAGCCAGAGCGATACTGCCCCATAAAGGGAAACCTAAAATTAATAAAATGATCCATAGCCAGTGAAGTCTTTTGGGAACTTTTACTTCTTGAGGAATCCCAGCTGCTTCAAGAGCCAATTCTTTTGGATTGCCCAATTTTGCTACTGCAGCTTGCTCAGAGTATCCATCCTCCATCAAATCTAAAATCATTTCATCGTAATATTCGATCAATCGATGAACTTCACTCGGTCGGACTTCATAAGCTAAATAATTGCTCAATTCTTTGATAAATTCAATTCGATTCATTTTTTTACACTCCTTTTGATATACTGATGAACAGCTTCGACTTCGTTCCACTCCGTTAAAAAATTTTCGATACTGCGCAACCCAATTTCTGTGAGATGATAATATTTCCGTAACCGTCCGTTGTGAATTTTAGAATAAGTGGTCACTTTTTTATTATTTTCCAAACGTTTCAAGATGGGGTACAAGGTTGATTCCGTTAGCTCGATTTGAGAAGGAATTTCTTTGATAATTTGATACCCATAAGAATCAACATCGATCAAGGAGGCTAAAACACAATATTCAATCATTCCTTTTTTTAATTGACTATCCAATAACAACACCTCTTTATACCTCATACTATACATTACATAGTATAAAGAAAAAATAGGACTTAAGGCCGATAAAAAAACTCCTTGAAATTATTTCAAGGAGTTTACGATTTATTTTGCTGCGCGATAACCAGCTTTTTTAGCTTCTTCTACTGTTTTGAACATCTCTTTTGGATTGGTCGTTTTATCGTAGTATTTACTACCTGGTAAATGATAGACACCACTGTTAGAACCTTTAATCAATCCATTGCCATTACTATCGACATATTCTTGATTAGTCGTTGAAGTACTACTGTTGATTGTTTCTGTAGTCGATGTTTTTGAGGTTACTTGTTGGGTATTTTTTGTGGTTGTACTTGTACCATCGGCATAATTCAGCGTAACTCCATCTTCAACATTGAAGATATAAACGTTAAATTGGATATCGTTACTATCAATCGATTGAGCCATCATATGGACACCGCGAGCTAAAAGTTCATCTCCACGAAAAATAGGAGTAACTGAATAGCGTACATAATTTTTAGCACTCTTTTCTAAGTAATATTTAACATCCATTTCAAAACGTAGCATTTCGGGACTATTCAATTGGCGTGTTCCAGTAATCAAATTCTTCCAATTCGCATTTTCACCGGTCAGTTGATAGCCAATCAAATGAGATCGATTGAACAAGTATTGCCCATTTACTTTTTTGCTATGCCACCCTGTTGGTGTAACACTCGAGATTTCACCACGTTTTCCAGTAGGCATTAATTTTTTATTTAAAAGTGCTTCTGCACCAGTAGCACGATTCAAATTATCCAAATCATTATATGTTTCCCAAGGACCATTAGCGGTAGAAAGGTCTGACTGAGAAAAAGTTGGTTTATTTTGATTGATTTCGATTGTTTGTGTGCCATCATAATTCAGATTTGCTAAATCTTGTTGAGCCGAAATAGTTTGGGTTTGTTTTGTTGTTGAAGATGAGGTGTTTTGCGATGATTCGTTCGTGTGTTTCGCTGAACACGCAGCGAAACTAGCTACTGCGATAACAAGTACAGCAACTAGTTTAATTTTTTTTAACAAGGGTACTGCTCCTATTCATTTATTATTCAGGTGCGCCAATGATTTTGATGTATTCATCTGGATTCATAATTTCAAAATGTTTAGCGACTAATTGATTGCGTTTGTTCCGTCGTCCCATAATGTGGATCATATATTTGTTTTCAGGGAGACGAAAAACATAGCTAGAGAGATACCGATCTTTGATCAAGACCTCAGTTTTACTTTCTCCATCGCTCATGATTAATAAAGACATCATTATAGGTTTTTCCTGTAATAAAATCGTCTTTTCCAATAAACCGCGATATTCTTCCAAAAAATCACTTCCTTTAAGCTCTGTAAATTGATTTTAGCATTTTTAACTGATAAATGCTCTGATTAAGGAAAAACTCCTGTTAATTTTTGTAAGCTAGAAGAGATTAGGGCTTATTTATCTTATAAAATTGAAAAGGCAGAAATCAAATCGATTTCTGCCTTTTATTATTCAGATAGATCTTCATCTAATTTTTTGGTTTCAAGTGCTACACGTTTATTTCCGCGATAAAGATCCATGATCGTCCAGGCTAATAGAGCGAGAACGGCTACAATTAATATATAAGCAATCGTATCAGCAGTATTAATTTCTAAAGCAGTAGGATGATCCCCGAAAAATCCTTCAATTTGGCTAGGTAAGCCAATCAAATTCAAATAAGTTAGACCAATGACTGAAATCCATCCAAGTAATTGAACGATCCGATTATTTCTAAAACGTTCACCCATTTCTACTTTGCTATTGGTCATCATTAGAAGAGGTAGCATAGAGAAGGGAAGAGCAAAAGCTAAGAAAACTTGCGAATTGTTCATTAAATTGTTCAAGGCTTCATGTTCTTCGATAACCGTACTTCCACGAGTAAGCAAGACACAAATAAGTACTGGAACTACTGAGATCAATCGAGTGACTAGTCGGCGAAGCCAGATAGGCATCCGCATATGAATGAAGCCTTCCATAATTACTTGTCCCGTTAACGTACCAGTAATCGTAGAGTTTTGACCAGATGCTAAAAGAGCGACTGCGAAGAGGGTAGATAAAGCTCCCGTTTTCGCAACATTCATCAAAATTCCATTACTCATTGTCGCGGGGTTTGATAAAGCTTCGTATAAACCAAAGAATGAAGGATCTTTTACAGTGCCGGTTTTAAAAACAGCTACTCCCATGATCAATAATAAAGCATTGACTAAGAAGGCTAAAGATAATTGAATATTCGAATCCCAAGTAGTAAAACGAACAGCATTTGCGACATCCTCTTCATCGGAATGATCCACTTCTCTTGTTTGAGAAACTGCTGAATGAAGATATAAATTATGCGGCATAACGGTCGCACCGATAATCCCTAATGCACCAGTCAATGGCGTTTGACCGCCAATTGCAGGGGAATTAGCAAATGTTTCGCTCGTTGGAACGAAGCCTTTGATCACTTCACTCCAATTAGGATTAGATAAAGCTACTTGATAGATGAAAACAAAGAGAATAACAAAAATCAAACAAACGACAATTGCTTCAATTTTTCGAAAACCAATTTTTGTCAACAGCAATAATAAGAAAACATCTAACACAGTAATAAAAACGGCAATGACTAATGGAATATTAAAGAGTAAATAAAGTGCAATGGCTGCCCCAATCACCTCTGCAATATCGGTCGCCATGATGGCCAATTCTGTTAAAATCCAAAGTACGATGCCCAATGCTTTGCTTGTGCGTGCTCTGATTGCTTGTGCTAAATCCATCTGAGTGACGATACCTAATTTTGCCGCCATATACTGTAAAAGCATTGCAACTAAACTAGAAAGTAGGATTACCGACATCAATAGATATTGAAAATTTTGGCCTCCAGTGATAGAAGTGGACCAGTTTCCGGGATCCATATATCCTACAGCGACTAATGCTCCTGGTCCTGAATAAGCTAAAAGTGTTCGCCAAAAACTTTTACCTTTTGGTACTTTGATGGTTCCGTTGACTTCTTCTAATGAAAGTCCATTTGTATGTTCGAGAATGGGACCTTTTTTTGTACTCAAGTGATTCCCACCTTTCTATTTCTTTTCTACGATGTCATCATACACCCAATAATAGGAAAAAGAAAGAAAAAGATTCGGCGCGCCTAAAATTTTTAAAATGCAAAATTCTTTTAGGAATAAATTCTTTGCATTACACTGATAGAAAAGGATGAGGTGAGTCGATGAGAACTTGGTATAAACAATTAAACGGAACTTGGGAAATCAAAGGCACGACATTTCCGATGTGGTTATCTGAAAAACGAACAAAACCACGGATTACTTATAAGCAACTTGCTAAAAATTCTGTTGAATTACTAGATCTTGTCGAATATGAATCGAAAAATAAGACAAAGAAAATCAAAGGAATCGATCGTATTTCCGATAATCAATTTGTTTGGCGGGGACTCGGACCTTTAAAAATTTTAAGTAGCCGCTGGCAAGTAGTGACGATCAAAGGGGATATCTTGGTGATTCGATTTGAAAAATCATTAGTAACACCTGCTGGAATTGATGTTTTAGTTAGACAGGATGCTCAGATCCCAGATTTGATGGAACGAATCTTAGCTAATTATGAAGTCTTTGGTTTGAGTAAAATTGAAAAAAACCAACTTCAGTGGATAAATGATCAATAAAAAGGACTTCCCAAACTTGGGAAGTCCTTTTTATTGACTGATTTCGATCACTCGGTCGGTCCAATCTTGATAGAAACTTTCTTCATGGGATACGACGATGACGGTACCAGCGAAGTTTGCTAAGCTTTCACGCAAGCTATTTTTTGTACTTTGATCGATATGGTTTGTAGGTTCATCCAAAATCAATAAATTTCCCTTTTGCATAGTCATTTGACAAAGTTTTACCTTCGTTTGTTCACCCCCGCTAAGAGTGCTTAAAGGTTCTTGAGCCAATTGATTTGGTAAACCTGCTTTTGCTAAATGTTTCCGTAATTCTTTGACTGGTTCTTTAGGGAAATGATCACTTAAATATTGTAAGGGCGTTTGAAAGGGATTTTCCCATTGCAAATCTTGTTCAAAATAATTAATCGTAGTATTGGCTGGAAAATGAAATTCACCTGCCAATTTTGGAATCATACCGATAAGAGTCTTCAATAAAGTTGACTTTCCAATACCATTAAACCCACGAATTGCTACTTTTTCGCCATATCTTAATGTGATGTTGATGGGAGAAAGCAAGGGCTTTTGGTAACCAATTTCTAAATCGGTTGTTTCTAAGGCTAAGGTTGTAACGATTGGTGTATAGGGAAAATCAAATTGAGCTACTGCATTTGAAGAAGGTGGTGTTAGACGTTCGACCTTATCCAATTGTTTTTGACGACTTTTCGCCATCGTTGAACGAGAGCCCGCTTTGTATTTCCGGATGTACGCTTCTGTTTTCTCGATTTGCCGTTTTTGAGCCGCATATTGTTTCATATATGTTTCTTGGAATTGTTCTTTTTGTTTTAAGGCTTTAGTTAGATTACCCGTATATTTGGTTAATTTTCCAAATTCGATGTCTGCAATGTGCGTAGTGATTTGATTTAGAAAATCACGATCATGAGAAATCACGATGAATGTTCCAGCGAATTCTTGTAAAAATTGACTCAACCAAGCGACGTGCTCATCATCCAGGTGGTTTGTTGGTTCATCAAGGATTAACACATCGGGCTTTTCAAGTAATAATTTTGCTAAAATCAATTTAGAACGTTGGCCACCACTTAAATCTTCCAATGGTGTATCCATACCCAAAACATCTAAGCCAAGACCGCTACTCATCTCAGCAATCAATGTATCGATTTGATAAAAATCTCCTTGGTCTAATTCTGTCTGTAATCGACCCGCACGTTCCAATAATTTATCATCCATCGATTCACTGTATTCCATATATAGATCACCGATTTTTGCTTCTTTAGCAAAGTCAGCAGCATAGGCTGTTTTTAAAAAATTTTTAATTGAAAGGGTGGGATCAACTTCCACATATTGATCCAAATAACCAACGTGGATATTTTTTTGCCAAGCAATGGTGCCTTCATCGGGTAATTGTTCTCCCGTAATGATTTTAATTAAGGTACTTTTTCCAGCACCATTTTGTCCAACGAGTCCAAGGTGTTCACCCTTGTTTAAATGCAATTCTAACTCTTCATATAAAATCTTATCACCGAATTGCTGGGTGATGCCGTTTAAATCTAAGATACTCATGTTTCTCCTACTTTCTTACTTAAAACCTCATCATCTAATAAAAAAGAAGGTTAGTCAAGTAAAATCAAAGTTGAGCAGAAAATAGATAAGTAATTAAACCAAGGATAAAATTAAATAATCCTAAAAAAGAGTTTGAGAGTATATGTAAAATTTGATGGAATAAATCGAACATAAAGTCCTCCTTAGCTAAAAAGTTGATGGAACCAGTCAATCGGATAGATGGTTAGGGCGAGAGTCGCTTTAGCTAATAAATAGCTTAGTGCAAAAAAAGGAACTAATAGTTTTTTCATCATAAATTTGACCTCCTAAAGTTGTTTTTCTTAGTTTAACTGAGATCAAAATTTTAAAACATGGCTTGAAGCTAAAGAAAACGAACAGTTATGTAAGGTGGTCAAAATAAAAAAGCCTCTGCTTTATTTTTAGCAGAGGCTTTTAATTATAGGTATCCTTCATTAAGGGAACACTCCTTAAGCAGATTTTTTTAAATCATCAATTGCTTGTTCAATCGTAATCCCACTACCTTGATGTTTTGTATCTGTTGAATAAACGATGAAAATATTTTCATCTAAATCAAATGTTACACGATAATCCATTTTCTTATCAAAAAATGTCATAAGCTTGCTCCTTTCACAAATAATAATCAGGTACATAAAAAATTATATCATATTAAAAAATAATAATAAAATAAAAATATATAGATTAAATTTTAATAAGCAAAAAACAAGCAGCTAAATCATCGTGACTTAGCTGCTTGTTTTTTTTGCCCCTGCCAAGGATCTTTAGTATAACATTAAAGTGGTTGATTATGAAAAATTCTTCCCATTGCATGTCTTAGAGGGAAGAAGACTAAACTTACAATTAAAATAGTTGAAAAAATGTTGATTACAGTTGCAGGCATTGTTGCCATTGCAGCAAAGAAAGCAGGTTTTAATTGTGCTCCAGCAATGAGTCCCATCGCAGTTGCTTTAATAACCGACATAATAAATTTTGCGATACCTGCACAAATACCGATCAGCACGATTTGATAAATCTTAGTAGGTTTTCTTTTGAACAGAATAAATGCTAAAAAGGCAGCTGCACCAACGACGAAACTTTCAACTAAAAAGTAGGGAGCTTCGGTGGCATAACCATTTAAAATATCAAAAATGAAAAAGCCGATTCCTCCAGCTAATGCGCCTTGCCAATAACCAATCAGCAAAACGCCTAGTAAGACGACGGCATTTCCAAAGTGGATAAAAGCACCGGTTGGTAAGGGGATCTTGATCATGGTACCAATAAATGTCAATGCCGCAAAAAGGGCGATCAATACAAGATTTTGGATTTTATTGTCATTGGTCATTTGAAAACTCCATTCTATTTTCTCCATGCGTGTAGGCACCATGCCAAACATGACCCACATATGGATTGATTTGTTCTCCTAGCTTGATAGCAGCTTGAACGAAATCGATTGCTCGCTGAATGGCTTGATCGGTTGTTGCTCCTTTAGCGATCCCCGCCGTAATTGCTGCGGCAAAAGTACAGCCAGCTCCATGATTATAAGGAGTATTGATAACTTGATGCCGATAGGTTTGAAACGTTGAACCATCATAATGAAGGTCAAGTGTTTCTGTTGGATTTAATCGAGCACCACCTTTAATGACAACGTGTTTTGGTCCTAATAAAGCTATTTTTTGGGCCGCTTTTTTCATTTGTTGTTCAGAAGACAACTCACCAAGTTCTGATAGAATACCCGCTTCACGTAAGTTTGGCGTTGTTACTAATGCTTTTGGTAGTATTTTTTTTTGCAATGCTTGAACTTGCTGATTACCAATAAAGTCTTGAGTGCCTTTTCCGCCAATAACGGGATCGACGATCAATGGCGTAGCAACGGGGAGGTGACTACTAATGAGTTCGATTATTTCTTGGGTGGGTAATAGCCCTGTTTTGATGGCATCGATGGAACCAGCAAAGACAGAAGCTAATTGTTCTTGCAACCAATCAATTGGTAATACTCTTAAATGATGACTTCCTGTCGCGGGATTTAAATTTACAATGGAAGTAATTGCTGCAAGTCCGAATGTTCCATATTCTTGAAACGTTTTTAAATCCGCCTCTAAACCGCCCCCACCAGTAGCGTCAGATCCGGCAATCGTCACAACTTTTTTCATTTTATTCACCTCAAGGCTTTCATTTTTAATAAGCATAGCTGTTAATGTATGATTTTTAAACTGCCAATTGGCTTTATTTTAAATCCGCCAATTTGAACAATAAAAAGGGGTTAGTCATTTTTCAAGCATTCTAACCATTTTAAATATTCTTCTTCGCGATGGATGGCATGCATCAAAATCAAATAATGCCCATAATTTTCTTGGATTTCTTCTTCTGAAAACACTATTTGTTTCCTTTGTTTTAAGTGCTCTAATTTTTTTGAGTGTAATTCCATCTGCTGTTGAATCATCTCGGGTAAACGTTCATCATCCATGCTTTTAATAAAATAAAGCTTTAACACAAATTCATCTTTGTTTACAGGGAGGTCAACTAAGGGTTCTTTTAACCATTCATTCAAGACTTGTTTTCCGTCTTTAGTTAGAGAATAAACTTTTTTTTCTAATTTAGTACCAACAACTTCGGTTTGGAAAGCAATCATGTTTTTTTGAGTTAATTTAGAAAGTTCAGGATAGATTTGGCTATGTTTTGCTTGCCAAAATTCACCAATTTCTGTTGTGAAAGCATTTTTTATCTCGTAGCCTGTATTTGTTTCATTTTGGATCATTCCTAAAATAATATATTGCAAAATATTTTTTTGAGCGATTTTAAACACGTCCCTTGACATTCATTAAAAAATATTCTAACATAATCACGTAATCAAAAACATGTAATTAATTACATGTATATATTAATTTAATTTATTGGAGGAATCATCATGAAAAAATTTAAAACTTTAGCAGATTTTGTCGGAACACATTTTATTTATACATATGATAATGGTTGGGAATATGAATGGTACGCAAAAAATGATCATACAGTTGATTACCGTATCCATGGCGGAATGGTTGCAGGTCGTTGGGTTAAAGATCAAGAAGTTCAAATGGATATGTTAACTGAAGGTGTCTATAAAATTACTTGGACCGAACCTACTGGTACAGATGTCGCTTTGGATTTCCTACCTAATGAACAAAAATTACATGGAACAATTTTCTTCCCTAAATGGGTGGAAGAACATCCTGAAATTACCGTTACTTTCCAAAATGAACATATTGATGAAATGTTAGCGGCTAGAGAAAAATATGAAACTTATCCAAAATTAGTTGTTCCAGAATTTGCTAAAATTACTTATATGGGTGAAGCTGGGGTAGACAATGAGGATGCTATCAGCGAAGCCCCTTACGAAGGAATGCCAGAAGATATTCGGACAGGAAAATATTTTGACGAAAATTATCGTCGTATCAATAAATAAAAAAATCTCCCTTCTATTAAGAAGGGAGATTTTTTTATTTTGTTTTCATCCATTGATCACGGATGCTATCTGTTAGACGGATAATTCGTTTTCCTACTTCAGGATATTGATTTGTTGCTAAGTTTGCCAATGATACACGAACGGCCCATTCGCTACTACCGAAAGCATTTGCTTTTAGTAACATCAATTGTTCTTTCTCAGCTAACGACGTTAAGACTTTTGTTACAGTCCATTTATTTTTTAGGTAGTCGGCAAAAGCATTTCCGTAACGTTTACGGCTCCAATCCTCATAGTTGATTTCACAATAATAGGCGGTATCTAGATCTTCTAGTGGTTCTTGTAGCCCTAATGTGTGGAATAATAATTTTTCGCGTTGTCGACAAATATCCATGACCTCTGCTTTATAGGCTTGACCTTCATCTAAGAGACTGTATAGGCTAAACATCACCATCATCACTTGTTGAGGGGCAGATAAACCAGAAGCGTGATTTAATGCAACATCACGACTGTCAGCTACGATTCGATCAATAAAAGTAATTGTGGTTGGATCAGCAGTTAAAGAAGCATAGCGTTCATTTAATTGCTCGATATTTTCTTTAGGTAAATTAGCAATCAATTCGTCAAATAAATTGTGTTTAGCAACAGCAATCGTGCCAACACGCCAGCCTGTGGCACCAAAATATTTTGAATACGAATAAATACAAGCAGTATTGTATGGTAATTCTGAAAAAAGCGAGGTAAAGACTGGAACAAAAGTTCCATACACATCATCTGTTAAAATCATCAATTCAGGATTATCGGTTGAAACGATATCTTTTAGCAATTCAATTGTTGGTTGTGCCAGCGCATTCGCTGTCGGATTGCTAGGGTTTACTACAAAAACAGCTTTGATATCTGAATCACGTAATTTATTGATTTCCTCATCTGGATATTGATAGGTCATCTTTCCATCAACCATTGTTTGTTTGGCTTGAACTTTGACGATTTCAAAAGCATATTTTGGTAGTTCAGGAATTTCAAGGTAAGGAGCGAAAGTAGGCAACATTAAAGCAATTTTGTCGCCACGATTCAATAAGAAATTGTTTAACAGTGTATCAAAGATATAACAAATACCAGCAGTTCCACCTTCAACAGCAAAAACGTCGAAAGGAATAGTACTATTTGAAAAAAGCTCTTGATTTAGATAAGATTTAATCGGTGCTTCACAGGCAGTTAGACAACGTACAGGATTCGGATAATTGTCACCGATAATATGATCTAAGATATCTGTTAACCAAAGTTCTTTAGGCATTCCCAAGAAATTATTATCGGAGAACCAGATTTTTTTTAAAAAATCAGCGCCTTTACTTGGATGATTTGCTAAAAAATCGACGAAACGTTGTCCACGTGTTGCATCGGATTGAATCATTCCAGCAGTAAGTTCACCTGTTCCATATAATGTTTCTTGCGTAGCAAATTGTCCCAATAAGAAAAATGCTTCTCGGGGGGTAGGGGCTGTCCAGTTCGGATTTCCTCGACCGGCATTCAAAAGATTAGTAACATTTTTATTTTCATGAATTTTTTGTTCCAAAAAAAGACTTAATTCGAAAGGGCTTAATTCTTCTAGGGCTTGTTCTGTAATTGTCGACACAAACACGACTCCTTTTATACTTTATTATAATCATAGTAACGAGAATAGTTTTTATTACAGCGTAAATACGCTTAAAGTTTATGAGAAAAATTCTGTAAAAATCCAAAGAAATAAGAAGCGTTTTCTTTTCTTTTAGATTAGAAAGCTGAATAGAATAGCTATTATAGCGCTTACCAAATTCTTAGAAATCAAATTAGGTTGTTTAAGTAGATATCCGACTTGCGACCCATGAAAAATAAGTGACTTTGTTGCATAATAACTAAGAAGTTATAAAAGTAAAATTAGTTTAAACCGTATGCATAAAGGAGTGGATCAAATGGAGCAATTATTAGCGATTGCATTTATAGCATTATTAATTTTCTTTGTAGTAAAAGTAGGTTCTATCTTGTGGCGAATTGCGGGTGTTTTATTTCTACTATTTATTATTTATATCTATAAAGATCAAATGCTTTCACAACTACAAAATTTTGTAGCTAACCCGGATTTCGGTGGAATCTGGCAAAGTTTGACGAATTTTTTTAGTAGTGTCTTTGATAGCGTAACGAGCTTTTTAGGGACAGTGATTGAATAAAGCTAGAAGCTCTTTGTACAGAGCTTCTTTTTTATATCCGACTATTACCAGTTAGATATTTTTGACAATGTTGATAACTCAATAATACGTCATCAGGTAGATCTACATGTGGAATATATGCTGTACCTTTTGGTCCGTATCCCTGTTCGTTATCTTGCAGTCGGCGAATTTCACCTAAGGTCAAAGATAAGAAATAGTCCGTTTGCCACCAATCATCCATTTCGGTATTTTTAAAATGAGGCTGACCATCATAAGCAATTAACTCAGGTTTTTCAAAAATCAAGGATTGGATCGCTTCTAGCGGTAATTCCCACTCTTTACTAAAGGTCAAATGAGTCCGTTTTTGGACTAATGGGTCTTGTACTAACCAAAATTTTTTGGGACGCTTCTTTTTAAATAAATCACGGGAGAAACGAGCATTTTCACCGGTATTTTTAGAGTGCGGTTCCAATAATTGGTTCACATCACGAGAGCAATAATAAGAAAAAATTTCTTGCATGATCTCGGCTTCTGATAATGTTTGCCACCTTGGACGCACTAATTCAGGAATTTGTTTTTTAGCATTTGCCAGCAATGGCGCAGTGCCGTGGCCAATTCCACCTACAAAAACGATTTGTTGGATCGCTTCCTGGTTCTTGCAGAATTTAGCGGTTGAAATAATCAAAGAAATCAGGCTGTTGCCTGCGAGGATCAATGTATCTGAATGGAAATTTGGATCTATGGATGTGGTAGTCAAATAATCAACAAGCACTTCGAAATCAGACATATGAACCTCCTAAATAAGTGATATTAATCTATGATAACAAATAAATAAAAATTAAAAAACTGTCAAAATACTCTTTGACAGTTGTTAGAATAAATACTTAATAAAAAAGAAAATACATAAGATGAGTAGAGCAATCGCGGAGATTAGCCAAAGTTTTTGCTTGCTCCAAATAAATTTTCCGTAACAAAAAGCAGCCGCGGCACCTGTAATCAAACTAAAAAGGTCCATAATCTCATTGTGCTCAATCACACGAGCAATCATCAATATACTGAAAAGAATTAGACTAAAAATACCCGAGGTAGCTAACGCTAAATCGGTACTTGTTTGTGATCGCTTTTCTTTTTCCATTAAGAGGCCTCCGATAATAACTTATTTTTATAAAAATAATAGGGTATCAAACAGATAAGAGCAGATACTATTCTTTTTTTCTTAATTTCATTATAAATGAATCCGATTACAAAGTCACTGATTTAAAAGTCATCATGAAAAGACAAGTTCATACTGAGGAATCATAAGTCGATAGTGTATACTAATGATTGAAAGAGGTGAGAGTGTGACACTTTTTTATTTTATCAGACATGGAAAAACAGAGATTAATGCAGAGGGGCGCTTTAACGGCGGGACTGTAGATTCTCCGTTGGTACCCGAGGGTATCGAGGCAACAAAGAAAATCGCACAATATTTGAAGGATGTTTCTTTTGACCTTGCTTTATCATCGCCTCAGCTGCGAGCCCAAACGACGGCGAAAATTATCTTGAAAGAACATGACCGAGGACCCAAATTAACGATTGTTGAAGATTTGCGAGAAATGCGGTTGGGCGACTGGGATGGTGAAAAAATCAGCGAAATCACCAAGCAATATCCTGAAGATATCCGGGATTATCGAACGCGCCCAGATTTATTTGATTCAAAAAAATTTCATAGTGAATCTTACGCAGAAGTAATTAGACGTAGTACGCAAGTAATCAAAGAGATTACCAAACAATACCCAGAGGGAAATATTCTAGTGGTAAGTCATGGGATCTTACTGATGGCATTATTGAATACACTGAAGGGAATGTCTTTAGCTGAAATTCGGCAAGGCGGTATCGTTGATAATTCGAGTCTCACAATTATGGCGTCTGAGGGTTCTAAGGTAACCTTTCACACATGGGGTGAAACGTTCTAATTTAAAAAAGCACCTTCCTTAATGGAAGATGCTTTTTTAAATTAAGAAAACTAGTCACTAAATAAATCTTTCCGTTTTTTACGAAACGCTAACTCGATCATTGTTTCTTGATCCGCTAGGGGAACCGAAGCGTCCGTTAAATAATATTCATAGCTACGATACGTAAAAATGCCATTTTCTTGCTTGATTGCTTCAATCAATTCTTTATACGAGTCCGTCAGATCATCATAATCACCAATGTATAGCGTCCGTACAGCTTGGTAGCTAGGAAGGTGATAGCTTTGAAATTTTTCAGTTGAGGAGATTTCTTTATTGATTGGAAATCCAATTTCAATTTCTAATAACTCATCTTTTGGCAACCCAGATTCAGCCAGATTTAAGTATGAAATAAAGGGTGTTCCGACTAATTCAGCTCCGTTTTTTTTAGCGTATTCCGATAATTCTACAAAAGAAGTACCGATAAAATTTGGTAAAAATTCGTGAGCTATATGGGTTGATGTTGAAACGATTAGTTGATCTGGCTTTGTGATTTTTTCAATTTGCATAAGTATCCTCCATCGTATGATGCTATTACAATATTGTATCAATTAATGAAATCGAATACAAACTAGAGGGATTATTCAGGAGGTGAAAAGCCGAGGATTTCACCATGTCGATTCAAATAATTAAAAACAATCGGGAACAAATCGACATCGGCTTTTTCTAAACGCTCTTTTGAATCTAGTCGTTGCCAAACCTGTAGTGAAATGGCTTTTTCTAATCTTTTTTTGGCTTGTTGCATCGAAGGACGACGCTGATAAACGGTTCGGTTTAAATTTCTCCTTTAACATATAGATAGCAATAAAATTTACCCTGGTCAGGAAGGATACCGACAAATCGTTGGTTTTGTATGATTTGTAACACTTGCTTATTTCGTCGCAAAAAACGTTGGACAGTTAAATATTTTTGCCACCATTGCGCTGAGGCCTCATAATCTTCTCTTTGTGTTGCTGCTTGGACACGTTCTTCAATCCGAGTCAGCAAGGCAGTAGAATCACCTATCAAGGTAGATTTGATTTCTTTTATTCGTAAATCAAATTCAGCCTCTGGAGATACGGTCTGATAACTTGCTACGATACCAGCGGCATATTTTAAAGGCCCATCTAAGCGGTAGACACTATTGATGATATCTCTGATTTCTTTGATTTTGCTTTCTTTATAAAAAGGGCCTAAAACTAATCCTTTTTCAGACCAGTCACTTAAAACATTTAAATAGGGTGAGGATTGGATAAATTGGAAATAACCGTAGTTTTCGTAATAATTCATCATGTGATTATATTTAGGTCGGAATTGGTGAATTAATTGACATTCTAATAGCAATGCATCAAATTCTGTATCGACTACTTCGATATCAAAATCTTCGATCCAACGTATCATATCAATAATTTTTTTGAGTGCTGTGAATTTTTTATAAAATAGGAACTAACCCGCTGCTTTAGATTTTTAGCTTTTCCAATGTAAATAATCTCACCGTGCGTATTCTTCATTTTATAAACGCCGGGCAATTGAGGCAATAAACGAACTTTTTCTTTAAGCATGAGGAACCTCCAACATGGAATGTTAAGACTTTTAAAGTGCTTTAAAAAGACTTTTGTATACTTTTGCTTCTAATTAAAGTACAAACAAACACAACTCAGCTCATTTTAGTCGCACAGACAAAAAAATAATACGAAAAATAAAAAAAATACGGACTATAAATTGAGCTGTTCTATTTAGTGTATGTTATAATTAATTGGATTAAAAAAAATTTAAGAATTATTGAGAGAACGGAGAGATGTTTAATGGCTAGTAAAGTTTTAACACGACGCGAATTGCGCCAACAAAAACGACAGAAGTCCAGTAACTATCGCTACCTAAAAAAAGGTTCCGCTGTTTTAGGTACAGCATTAGTGACGGTTTCCGTTGTAGCACCTTTATTAAAGACTCATCAGGTAAAAGCGGTTGAAGATCAAACAACTGCGACTACGTCAAATGCAGATAAAAAAGCATTTATAGAAAAAATTTCAAAAGAGATTCAACCTTTAGCAGATAAACATGACCTATATGCATCAGTGATCATTGCTCAAGCTATCATTGAAAGCAACTGGGGACAAAATGAATTTGCTCAAGCTCCTTATAATAATCTTTTTGGATTAGAAGGACAATATCAAGGCCAATCCGCTGTTCTTGATAAGGCTGATTCAGAATCTGGTCTTACCCAAAAGAAAGAATTGAAGAAATATGGTTCTTTCAAAGAAGCTGTCCAAGATTATATTGAAATTTTAAAAACGACTTCTCAAGATGGAAAAGAAAATTATTTTAGTGGTACATGGCGAAGCAATGCACAAGATTACCAAAGTGCTGCACAAGCTTTAGAAGGTCGTTTCAATAAAGATCAAAGTTATGTTCAAAAATTAGTCGCGACAATTCAAGAGAATAATTTAACTACGTATGATGCGACTGAACCTGTTAACGCACCGGTTGCACAAGCAGCAGAAACAAAAACGACAGCAACGCAAGAGTACACTGTTAAGTCAGGTGATACAGTTAATTCTATCACGGATCAATTTGGAATTGGAGTGAAAGAGTTTACCGATTGGAACAGCATCACTGACAATAATATTTATGCCGGTCAAACAGTGGTCGTTGGAGAGGGCAAAACCAATCAAGTGACGACTGACCAAATGGTAACAGCGCCCGCAACAGCAGTTACGACGAATACTGTCGATACGAATGCTGATACATTGATTTCTACAACATTACCAGCAACGACTGATGTGGTAGAGGATTCAGTAACCCAATTAGATAGTAATCCGTCAGTCGACACTTCAGTAGTAACACCTGTTGTTTCAACACCGACTGAACAAGTAGACGCACCTGAACAAGAAGCAACAACCGATCAAACAGCTAACCAAAATCAAGTAGTCGATCAGACAACAACTGATCAAACCGCAAACCAAAACCAAGCGGCAGATCAGACAACAACTGATCAAACAGCTAACGAAAACCAAGTGGCCGATCAGACAACAACTGATCAAACAGCTAACCAAAACCAAGCGGCAGATCAGACAACAACTGATCAAACCGCAAACCAAAACCAAGTGGCCGATCAGACAACAACCGATCAAACTGCAAACCAAAATCAAGTGGTTGATCAGACACAGCAAAATTCTCAAGGTCAACAAATTGTAGCCGAAGCTGAAAAATATATTGGCACACAATATGTGTGGGGTGGGAAAGACCCAAGTGGCTTTGATTGCTCTGGTCTGACACAATATGTTTACAAACAAGTAACCGGAGAAAATATTGGTTCGTGGACGGTAGCTCAAGAATCAGCTGGTACACAAATCGCTGTTAGCGATGCACAAGCTGGTGATTTATTATTCTGGGGTGATCAAGGCGATACGTATCATGTGGCGATCTCAGCTGGTGGCGATCAATATATTCATGCCCCACAACCAGGACAAACGGTAACCTATGGTTCAACACAATACTATACACCAGATTTTGGTGTTCGTGTAAATTAAAAATGATCGATACCCGAAACTCGTATAGACGAAATTTTCGGGTATTTTTATATGTTTTTTTAAAATTTTTGATTTATTGATATAATAGAGATGACAATAAAATGAAATGGGATGCTAATGATTCCCATAATCAAAGAGGAATAAATGAAATCAAAGAAAAATGAGTTGAAAATAAGTGTAGCTCCAGCGCATATCAAAGAGAATCCATTACCACAGCTGATTAATCAACGAATCGAATTGTATCCTGAAAATAAGCGTCGACCGATCAATAAAACGATTTTTCGAAATGAATATTTTCAATTGACTTTTAATACTCGTGATCAATCGATGGCTATTTCATCTAAAGGCGATTTAGTCTACTCTGCGATTCCTTATGATACTGCCCGAAACTATATTCAGCGTGCAGCTATTCAATATTTATTACATCCAGCAGAAGCGCGAAGCTATATTGAATCACACAAAGAAAATCTGGAGAAATACTTAATGCTAAGTCTTTTTCAAACCACACATCAGAAAGTGACTGAAGATTCTATTGAGGTCAAACAAGCCTATCAAGCTATTTTTAAAAATCCCTTGTTAGAGATTCAGATACTCGGTCGATTGATGCAACATGATGAAACAGGGCCACTATCTGCTAATCTAGCTGGGAAATTTTTATTCAGCGAAAACGTTAAAACTGGAATAGCGGGGTATATTTCTGAATACTTAGCATTTGTCGTTCAATTGACTCAGGCATTACCGCTGATGATTGATGGACAACAAGTTCAATTAATAGAAAATACTGAAGAAACATTAATTGGATTGAATTATTCGACAGACATTACCCCGGGATTATCGCTATTACCACAGCCCTTGAAGCAAAGTATTCAGGCAGCTTTAGCTGATTCGAATCAAGAAATGTTGAGTAATACACGACCATTGTTGCGTTCTGAATATGGAGCTGAATTGTCTCGATTGCGTGAAAATTATGTGGCACACAGTGTTCGACCAGACAATATCGCGGATCATTTTAAAAATGTACACTCGAATGAAAATAGAAATCTGATCAATGTAATTTCTGATATCCACGCAAAAAATGGTGAACTACCAATAGTGAATCGTCATTTCAATTTATTTATTGGTGATATCTCAGAATCGCGTATAAGTGATTCTGAGATTAAAGGACTTTACGTGATTGGTGGTCATGAATTGGTTGATAGCTTGCCGCAAGAGCAAGATCAAAAGATGGAAGTTTGGGATAAGTGGCGCCCCTATTTTAACGACCAATGGTTCCAAGAATTAATGCGTGATTCAGATGAGCAATGGTATTCTTTACCATTAGGAAATCATACGTTTTATTCTTCCATCCAAACCGCAATACAACACCGATTCCCTAAAATGCACGTGCTCAATAATGAAGTTTACACGCATGAAGGTATTCGCTATGTGGGATTGACGATTCCGGTTGTTTTAATAGAACGAAAAAAGGCCCAACAGGAATTTATTTTGAGAACCTTAAAAAAACTGTTAAAAGATGATTATGAAACACCCATCGTAATTCTATCTCATGCCCCATTATTCAATGAACTAAGCATGCTATCACCTCAAAGCAGTGCATATAGTAACCAATATGATTGTGATAATGCTGATCTTGAAAAAGTGTTCCAGGACTATCCAATCCTGGGTGTCATTCACGGACACCACCACATCCCAGCATCTTCAAGAAGATTTCAAAAAGTTACATTTGCGAATAGACAGTTATTTGTCGTCTGTTCGATTTACTCGAAAATCAATACAGGTTTTGATTTAAGTAGTTTATTAGAAAACACCAGTAGGCCATAAACCTCTTGGTGTTTTTTGTGCTTATTTAAAAGAACAGCATTTAAAATAATTTGGGAAACAAGTTAGTAAGGAAAGGATCACTATTAAAAGTCTAACAAGCAGTAGAGTTATTTTTTTAAAATACTTGTAAATAAAAGATGGAAATGGAATGAAAATCTTTTTCTTGACAATGTATCTAAAAGATCTATAATAAGCAAGTCGATATATCTAAAAGACATATTTTGATTTTGTGAAAGGAGGATATAATGTACGATTTATTATTGTTAGGTTCGTTGATCACTGGAGATAAAACAGGCTATAAACTTCAAAAAATCGTAGGCTCTGCGTTGCAGCCGATGCGTAAAGTATCGAGTGGGGTATTGTATCCATCGCTAGAAAAATTAGAATTGGACGGAATGATTACTTCAACAGTTCATGAAGAGGGACGAAAAACAAAACTATGGCATATCACGGAAAAGGGAATTGATCGATTTACTCAATTAATGAAAGAAAAAATTCCATCCGATGCAAAGCGCAATGATATGATCCATTTTAAATTACGTTCTTTAGATAGCGTAGAAGTTTCAGAACAGATAAAAATTCTAGAAGAATTTCAAGCGTTTATCGAAAAAGATTTAGCTTTCTATCAAGAATCACAAGTGGAGATGATTGGAAAAAGTGAACGATTCCCTGAAAATGCGGAACGATTTCGAGTAATTATTAATTCATATGATTTAGATATTCAGTTAGCCAATACGAAACTTGCTTGGATCAAAAAACAAATCGAAAACCGAAAATAGTCTTTTTTACAAACGATGTATTTCATTATAGTAGGAGTGTTAAAAAATTATGGAAAAATCTTCAAATAAATGGTTTGCATTAGTTGCTATGTCTTTAGGTGTCTTTATGGGACTTTTAGACGTTACAGTTGTCAACGTTGCATTACCAACGATGCAAAAGGCCTTCAATGAACCTTTTACTCAATTACAATGGGTATTAAATGCGTATACGTTAGTATTTGCGGTTACGCTATTAATCGTTTCAAAAATGGGTGATATGTACGGACGAAAAAAAATCTTCTTAGCTAGTTTGATTTTGTTTGTTATTGCCTCTGTAGTAAATGGGTTCGCCCCTTCATTGCTTGTTTTAAATATTGGTCGTGGGGTCCAAGCAATCGGTGGTGCTGGTATGATGTCGCTATCCATGGCATTAGTAGCATCAAACTTTGACGGCAAGCAACGAGGTCTCGCACTCGGTATTTTAGGTTCCGTTATCGGGTTATCCTCTGCTTCTGGTCCGTTAGTCGGTGGACTATTAGTGGATGCCTTTGGTTGGGAATCCATTTTCTTTATTAACTTACCAGTCGGTATTATCGCTGTTTTGATGACGATTCGTTTTGTTAATGAAACGCCTAGCTACGGTAGAGATCAAAAAATTGATTTTATGGGGATGATTTTGTCTGCGGCTACATTATTTAGTGCTGTTTATGGTCTTATTCAAAAAGAAACCAACCTTGATTGGGCCTGGACAAATCCTAAAGTTGGTGGCTGGTTGTTGTTAGCAGTTGTTCTTTTGATTGCCTTTATCTTTGTGGAATCAAAAGTTAAAAACCCAATGATGAATCTAAAAATGTTTAAGAATATCAACTTTGTAGGCTCTGTCATCGTGGCCTTCGCTTTAGGTGCGGGTATCTATGCTTTTAACACCTATCTAACTGTTCTAATGCAAAACTATATTGGTTGGTCAGCTTTTGATACTGGGATTCGTCAACTTGCGCTTTCAGTTTGGTCACTTATTTTAGGTCCGATTGTTGGTATTTTAGGTAATAAATTCTCAAGAAAATGGATGATCGTGGCAGGGCTTTTGATTAGTGGTGCTGGTTTCTTATACTTGATTGGTCAATTATCTCCGACAATGGGGTATGCTCAATTATGGCCAACACTTGTGATGATCGGGATTGCTAACGGAATCGTAAACCCTGTATTGAACTCTGCTGGAATAGAAGGTGTGGCGCCTCAAGAAATGGGGATGGCTTCAGGATTATTAAATGTCTTTCGTCAATTTGGGACAAGTTTTGGGGTAGTGATTTTAGGTTTAGTTGAAGCAAATCGTTATGCCGAGGTAATCAACGATCATGCTGCAAGTATCAACTTACCAGATAAATTAACCCATGCATTAATTGATGCGGGTCCATTTTCTGGACATGAGATTGCTTTTTCTGAAGCGATAAGTAAAGCACCCTTTGCAGCAGAATTACAAAAAATTGTAATGCAAGCTTTCAATAAAGGGATGATCCAAATCTGTTACGTAGCGGGTGCTGTCGTTTTAATTGGCGCAATCGGGGCAGCAGTATTTATGCGAGAAAATAAAAAAATAACAGAATAATATCAAAAAGTGATTGAAACTGAAGTGATTAACTTCAGGAAAGAAGAGGGAGTATGACAAGATTTTTGTCACACTCTCTTTTTTATTTCAAGTAATTAAATTATAAAAAGAATTATTATCATGTATGATAGATAAAGAAGCTAAAAAAATGCTAAACTTTATAAAATTTATTCAATTGAGAAAGATAAGGAAAGGACCTATCAAATGAAAAAATGGAAAAAAATTCTTTTAGGAATTTTAGTAGGGATCATAGGAATTCTTTTAGGGGGAATTTTTTATTTACATACTCAGATGTATTCAGCAAGTGACCATGCACAAAAATCAGCAGAGCAAGCGAGCGTAACCAATGATTGGCTGTATTTTTCGACAAAGAATAAAGATAACCCGATCATCATCTTCTATCCAGGCGCTTTAGTAGACCCAGCAAGTTATAGTGTCTGGGCAGAAGAAGTTGCCCAAGCAGGGTATCCAGTCTATGTAATGAAGATGCCATTAGATTTAGCTGTGTTGTCACCAAATAGTGGACAAAAAGTTCTAGACGAGAATTCAAACCGTTCATATATCATTGGCGGGCACTCACTGGGAGGAGTAATGGCTAGTCGCTTTGCCAGTGAACATAGTGAAAAATTAAAAGGTGTTTTCTTTTTAGCTAGTTATCCTGATAAAAAGGGGAGCTTAAAGACATCAGATCTGCCTGTACTTTCGCTTACAGGGTCTAACGATCAAGTCTTGGATCAAACATCTTATCAAGAGGCAAAAGTATATTTACCTAAAGCTACGGAATATAAAAAAATTGCTGGTGGAAACCATGCCGGCTTTGGTGCTTACGGGAAGCAAAAAGGTGATGGAAAATCAGAAATCAATAATCAAAATCAACAAGTAGCCGCTGATTTAATTGAGTGGTTGCTAACCATACGATAACTATTTACGCATTAGCCACTTGGTTGGTTAGTACTTTTTTGTTGCTTGATTTTAACAGCCGTGACGAAATGAGAAGCTATTATTTTGTTAGATTCAATTATAAGAGTTATTTTTAAATAATCGGGATTTAAAATACCTTTGATGCACTGGCTATATTTATCACTTCATTTAGACGGAAAAAATTTATTTGAATTGGATGGACAAGGGGATGTAGTTGCTCGAATGATTCTATCAGATATGTACCAAGTAATTGCGAATAATTTGTATAGTATCCAAGTTACTTTTGATCCGGAAATGATTGTGATCGGTGGCGGCATTTCAAAAAGAAAAGAGTTAGCAGAGGAATTAACAACTAGACTCTTTAGGCTACTACAAAAAGAAGGCATTGAAGAGATCATGCCTTCGATAAAATGTTGTGCTTTTCACAATGATGCGAACTTGATTGGTGCCGCATTAAATTTTCAGCAAAACTACAACATGAGTAAGTAAATTTTTTGATTTAAAGACAGACCTTAAAATGGTCTGTCTTTTTTAGGAACAGCTAAATGGATTGATAAAAATTTTCTTTTGCGTACTTAAAAAATGCTCGAATCATCGGATTAGCAGTTTCAGTATTGAAAACGGCAACAATGCTTTGATCGGAATTCTCATTTTCTAAATCAACAATTTTGATCGGATACTTTTCTTCTAAAGTGCCATCATCCATTCCAGAATATAAAAAGGCTAACCCTTCTCCTAAAGCAACATTGGCTAAGCCCTCATCCAGATTTTTGACGTAAGTGGCTGCTTTGACGTTGAAACCATACTTTATAAATTGGTTGATTACATAATCAACAATAATTGGCGATTGCTGCCGTTCTAATAAGATAAAAGTTTCTTTATTTAAATCCGAGAAACGTAACTTCTTCTGATGACTTAAAGCGTGTTGAATGGGCAACGCTACTTGGAGATGATTAGCCTGAAAGGGTATTTTTTCAAAGTTGTCTGTTTGTTGGAAATACGTAGCCAAGTTGAACACGAAATCGTAATTCCCTGAAGCAAGGCCATCAACTAAATCCATGGGTGTATCTTGTTTTAATAAGAATTTTACATTAGGGTGCGCCGTTTTAAATTGATCAACTAATTGATACATTTTTTTCATATTAAAATTGGGCAAATAGCCGATTTTAATTAATTGAGGCCGCTTGTTTGGATCCGTTTGGTGATCGAACAAATGTGTTAATTGTTCTACGCGATCTAAAATATCATTGGTCTTCGTTAGAAACTGCTCACCAACAGGGGTCAGTTCTAGGGAATGGCTTCGACGAATGAATAATTCGCCACCGATTTCCTGTTCTAGCTCCTGTATTCGTCTGCTTAGGGTAGGTTGCGAAATATAAAGTTTTTGAGCGGCTTTGGTAAAGCTGCCTTCTGTCGCGACTTCCACAAAATAAGTTAAGGTTGATAATTTCATACTGACTCCGTTCCAATCAATCATTGTAGTGGTATCAGTATAAAAGTATCAACCTTTATTTACAAGTTTTTGAAGCTTAGTCTACCAATAATGGTAATTGAAGATAAGAGGCATACTCACCACCGGTATGAAGGGTATGAGTTCCTTGATTATCGGGTGTACATCCAGGAGTGCCTGGCATAACAGATCCAAGTTCATCTTTTGTACTAATAACGACGCGTAATGTTTCACCAGCTTGGTAGTTTAACCCCATGGGACTTAAAACAATATCCAATTCGACAATTTCACCAGCAGCAACTTTCTCTACCTGATTAAATGTGTAGGCAGGGATTTCATCTGTTGCAACTTGTTCATCTAGTTTACGCATTGAAGCACGTAAACGGCCCCAAGCACCTTTATAGCGCAATGCCGAAGCTCCTTCTTGAGTAAAATCTTGCAGTGCAGCCCCATGGTTAGGGACAACAAATTCACTTAAAACATTTCCAAATTTGTCTAATTTTTGAACCCAGACAAAAACATCCATGTCATCATAGTCGTTCACTTCCATAAATAATTTAGCTTTTGGATAGCCGACAAACGTTGTTGCTTGGTCAAAAGTCATTTGGAATGACGTACGACCGGGTAGAACTGCAGAACTATACGTAACGGGTACATCCGTGGTAGAAGCATTTTCTTGTAACGTTCGAGATTGGCCATTCATAAAGTAACGTTTATTTTCACTAGTAACCGGTGGGAAAGATTCTGCGGGAATATCCGTTTGATTGCCACCTTGAAAATCAAGAATTGAATAACGAACAGTTGGTGTAGCCAACCAATCATTTTCTTTTCCAAGAAGGTAGTAGTCAAAGAAACGACGCAACTCTTCAATATTTTTTTCTTCATAATAGTAGGGCCATTCCTGACGATCGTGGATTCGTAGCCATTTTTCTTTTGAGCCAAGTGTACGCCATGAACGGAAAGTACCCATTGTGTGAAGGGTATTTGAATAACTAGCAATCACAAATGCAGGGACAGTGATCTTACTTGGGTCGGCTTTTTTATCCTGCCAAATAGCTGCATTTGCTAAAGGATAGCGATCCATTTCTTTCACTAAATCTTCTCGTTTTGCACCAGTCGCACTTACGTGGTTGACTTGTAACCGTTCAATGAAATTTTTATCTGGGATACCGCCGATATAAGCTAAATCACGGTAACCATCCGCTAATCCTTCAGTTGGGTTAATACACGTTAAATGAGGCGGTTGTTCAGCTGCGATATACCATTGTGAAAATGCTAAGTAAGACGTTCCAGTCAAAGCTGTTTTACCATTCGACCATGCTTGATCTGCTAACCATTCGATCAAATCATAGCCATCTTCTGCTTCTTGTGAACCGATCATCGTTGTATCACCTTCACTGTGTGCGATGCCACGCATGTCCGGATTACAAACAGCATAACCATGTGCACACCAATAATCAGGATCAGGAGCTTCGAATTTAGTTAAACCAGAATTCCAGTGATTACCCATGCCCAGCATATTAAATAAATTTTTATAACGTGGAGCTGTTCCAGCACTTTTACCATATGGACTCCAAGCAACTAGAACAGGAACCTTTTCTTCTGTTATAGGTAAGTAAATATCTGTATAGATTGTGACGCCATCTCTTAATTTTACGGGAACGTCTTTTAATAATTTAATATCACCAGTTAGCGGTTTAAAACCTTCAGCAATAACAGTACCTTTTTTTAGTAGTACTTCTTTTGTTTCAAAGGGACTCAAGACACCATGTTCGATACCATTATCGATATAGTCAAATGAAGGACTGAAACACATTTCTTTTTTTATTTCTGTAGTCATGATTGCTACCTCCGTATATAAATTCTTTAACAGCACTGAGTATAGAACCAAGTGTTATAGAAGTACAATCGCAATTTTGTATAGCGCATTTTGCTAAAAAAGTGATATACAAAAAATGAATAATAATACCCGAAAAAAAGTGTAAATAGATAAAGTCTATTTACACTTTTTACAATCCAATAATTCATTCAGATAGTCATTCGTTTTTTGTACATTTTCAAAATTGCTTAGTGCTTTTAACTGAGTATTTTTATTTTTTGCACCTGTTGCATCTGAAAGGATAACTGTTTGAAAACCTAATTTTTTAGCTGTTTTTTCGGTTTTTAACACACCGTTATCGGTAGAGATACCGGTGATCACCAAAGAGTGAATACCGTTCATTTTTAATAAACTTTCTAAATTTGTATTCTTAAAAGCGCTTGGGCCTTCTTTGGTTATTTGAAAAGCTTCCTTAGAAAATGAAAGGAGACTCTTTGTAAATTTTTTCTTTAAATTCTTAGAGAAAAAAGGAGGGGCGACCGTTACAATAAAAAATGGTAAACCTTTTTGCTGGAACGAATCAACTAGTCTCTGATTATTTTTGATGATTTGGTTCAATTTTGTTTGAGTCAAATTCTTGTAGAAATGGTTAGCGATGAATTTTACGCCTACTTGAATATCAATTACGAGTAAAGCAGTATCTTTACTAATCATGGGTTTCAAGTTCCAATATATCAGATAATTTGATGACCGAACCTAGTTTAGGATATAGTTTTTTAAAAAACAAATTGTGCATTTCAGTATCTCTGTCAGCAGTGGCATCTTCGACAATATAAAGTTTGTAACCATATTGAAAAGCATCTAAGGCGGTTGCGTATACCCCATTACTAGTTGATACTCCGGATAAAATAATTGTATCAATTCCTCTTCGACGTAATTGAAGATCTAAATCAGTCCCGAAAAAAGCGCCTGGGTTATGTTTGGTGATTTGAATGACGTTTTTAGCTGCTTCGTCCTTTGCAATATCCATTGAGAGTTCTGTATATAGTTTAGGAAAAGGCGTTTCTTCTGCTCGGTTTATTCGTGAAGGATGTAAATAAGAAAAAGTTGTTCCATCGACATTTACAAGAACAATAAGGGCGTCAGTATGCTTGAAGAAGTTGGCTAATTTGTTTGACGCAGATAAAATTTCTTCGTTTGTATAGGGCGACATTGACCGAGAGTTCATAATGCCTTTTTGAATATCTATTGCTACATATGCGGTTTTTGATAAATTTATTTCGTTCATTGAGACCATCCTAATTTTGAATTTTTAAATGTTTAAAATTGGTTCCATAATTGATTAAATTAAAAATAATACAGATTACGGCAAAGAAAAAGACCATCCTGTAATCAAAGCTAGCGGCAATTGCTGATCCTGCCAACGGTCCAATCACTGCTCCGATCGATTGCATTGTTTGGTTGTAACTAAAGATACGACCTGTTGCTTCAATAGGTGTATTGCGTGAAAGAATAATCTGTACGCTTGGTGCTAAGGCAGCATCACTTACGCCGATAAAAAGTCTTAAAATAATGACTTGCCAGATATTGGTCGTAAATCCTAGTAATAGGTAAATAATTAAGGACACGCTGATTCCAATAAAAAGTATTTTGTATTGTCCGATTTTGTCTCCAAGTCGCCCAAATAGAGGGGCTACAAATATCATGACAAGTCCAGGTGCAGAAGCAACGATTCCACTAAAAATAGTAACCATTTGGGAATTGCTAACGAGTTCTCTAACGTAAAGACTAAGAATTGGACTGATTGATTTATCGGTCAATTGTAAAATCATGGTGGTAAACAACATACCGATTACGATATTTGGAGAGGTTATTTTTTTGAGCATATCCCGAGCTGGTAAAATATCAGTTTTTTTCTTTGGTTCAAATTTTTCTTTTACAAAGAAAACAGTTAGCAGAAAAACAAGAAACATGATACTACCAGTGAGTGCAAATGCTGCACGATAACTGGTATGGGCAACGATCATTCCACCCACGATTGGACCAAGTAATGTACCAGCAACTGTGCCGGTTGATAAAGTACCTAAAACTTGGCCAGATTTTTCTTTAGGAGTAATAATCGCCATCAATGCGATGGAGTTACTAGTAAAACCTGAGAATGCTCCTAATAACATTCGTAATACAAGCAATTGCCAAATAGAAGTAACAAAAGCCATTAAAAAAATAGTAATCGCCATTCCTAAGCTAGCTCTTATCAGCATCGGTTTTCGTCCTTTTTGATCAGCTAATTTCCCCCAAAATGGCGAGACAATAGCAGTCATCAAATAGGTACTGGCAAAGATGATCCCACTGTCAAAGCTCAATTCTTTATGTGTGAAGTTTCCTAAAGAATCAATGAACAGTGAGAGAAAAGGGGAAACGATACTCGCTCCAATTCCTGTCATAAAAGCCCCAAACCAAAGTATCCGTAAATTTCGTTGCCACAATTCACCGCCGAAAAACCAATTTTTAAGTTTCGACACGATAATTCCTTCTTTCTAAATTAACAAACGTAAATATAAACTACTAATAGTAGCTTGTCAATTATTGATTAGTAACTTACAGTTGTGTTATCCTAAATTTTAGATAGCATAAGGAGATAAAATTTATGAAAGATACGGAGAATTCTTCTCAAAAGCGTGATTTATCTAAAGAAAAAATTATCAATCTGTACATTAAATTAACCCATGAAATAGGTCTTAATAAAGTAAGTTTTCCTAGAATTGCTGAAAAATTAGAAGTTAAGACCCCATCACTATATAACCACTTTAAAAATTTAGATGATTTAAAAATTCAAACAGCGATTTATTTACATCAAGAGCTTAATGAATTGTTAATGAAAGAATTAGTAGGTAAATCTAAAGGTGAGGCGCTTTTACAATATGCCTTAACTTATCGTACATTCTCTAAAAAATTTTCTTCGGTGTATGAGTTATTAAATACAATTCCATTGATGCAAAATACAGGATTGAGTGAAGCGGGTGCTAAAAGCAATCAAGTGTTGACTAAACTTCTTACTAGTTTTGATCTCTCTGAAGAAAAAACGATTGTTAAAAGTAGATCGTTTAGGAGCATGTTGCATGGCTATATCACGTTAAATCAACTCGGATATTTCCAAAATCCTCGGATGGACGATGATGAAAGTTTTAATCTGATGATTGAAGAATTTATTTCAGAAATGAAATAGAACGCAAAAGTTATCAAAAAAACCATATAAAACCCCGATTTATTAAACAGGGGTCTTATATGGTTCTTTATTTAAGCTTGTTTACGTCCACAAATCATTCATCGCATCGCGTTTTTGTTTGCCGGCGATATGTGTATAAACGGTTGTAGCTGAAGTGCCGGATTGACCAAGCTGCTCGGCAACTTGGATCAAAGAATTGGTTTTGCTGTATAGTTGTGTTGCCACTGAGTGACGCAGTTTATGAGGAGATATTTTTATTTTGAAACTTTCGGAATATTTTCCGACCATTGCTTCAACTGCGCCACTGGCGATCCGTTTTGCTTTACCTCGATAGCGTGTTAAAAAAAGCGCAGTCTCTGTTTCAGCTGGCTGATAAAGATTTTCTCGTTGAGCCAGGTAATTCGTTAAAAATTCCATAGCAATCGATGAGATAACGACCATATCCCATTTTCCACCTTTACGGTAAACCCGTGCTTCACCAGAAGTTAGATCTAAATCTTGAACATTCATATTGACTAATTCTGAAAGACGCATCCCAGTACCTAAGAAGAGTGCAATGATTGCTAGATCACGGACTTGATTTTTCTTAAAAGCGGTGATTGCTTGCCGTGTTTCTAAAGTATCGATATAGCGATGTTCGATATAGTCTAAAAAGTCGATGGCTTCTTCGTCTAAAAATAATTTTTTTTCTATTGCAGCTCCACGTTCGGCCATTGTTTTATTGTCCTTGACATTCGCTACTTTTGCCATCATATTATGTTCAAGATAAGGTTTTCCGCTATTACGATCAACAGCATCGTTTAAGTAATTGAAGAGGGAACGTAAGGCTGTAATACCACGTTGGACAGTAGCATTTTGTCTCAACGGTAAAGACTGATCATTTTCTTCTAAACGTTTTTGAGTTGTTTCTTTTAGAATTTTAGGGGCCTTGACTAAATGTGCTTTATAAAATTCTAAATCTTCTGGCCATAAATTAGCGAATTCAGTTAAAGTAACTTCTGATATCTTATCTGCAGAAGAGAAACTTTCTTGAATCAGCCAGTTTAAAAAACGACGATATTCTTTTGCATATTCATAAAGAGTGATGGATGAGTATTGATCTCCACTTTTTTTTCGGAAATAGTTTTGGATAAACCAAGGGAAGAATTGAATTTCTTCTTCCATTCGACGATTGGCTTCTTGTTGATTCATCTACGCCAGCTCCTTTATAGAAGAAAGTATAAATCAGCTTTTTTAAAATGTCAAACATTAGTTATTTTATATGTATTTTACATTGTTTAAACATATTTACTACTAATTTACTGGTTATTTAAATCTATAAAATTAGTTGTTCAATTTTCGTAAGAATAATACTTGCTAACGTAGTAAACTAAAGCTGTAAAGGAGGCGAGTACAATGATTGTTTCTTTAGAACAACAAAAAGAATATTACCAAGCTTTAATAACTAAAAATCGTGCCTATGATGGAATTTTTTATGCGGGGATTAAAACAACAGGTATATTTTGTCATGCGTCATGTACAGCACGTAAGCCTAAATTTGAGAATTGTGAATTTTATAAGACCGCTCAAGAAGCATTATTAGCGGGCTATCGGCCATGTAAAATCTGTCGACCACTGTCATTTCCACAAATGATTCCTGAAGAAGTTCAATTATTGGTCGATGCGGTGGAGGAACAACCTGAAAAGCGATGGAAAGAAGCCGATTTTTCTAAGCTTGGGTTGCATTCTGCTAGTGCAAGAAGAAAGTTCAAAGAAGTTTATCAGATGACTTTTGTCCAATATGCGCGAGCAAGACGAATGGGAATAGCTTTTAAGGAAATTAAAAAGGGCAGTAAAGTAGTCGATCAACAATTGGAAGTAGGGTATGAATCGGCAAGTGGATTTAACGACGCCTTCAGCAAAATTATGGGTAATCCAGCTAAAAAAGTGGTAGGGACACCTTTGATTGCTTCATTTATATCCATACCCATTGGGCGTATGTTGTGTTTAGCAGATGAGAATTATTTATATTTATTGGAGTTTGAAGACCGACGCGGACTTGAGCTTGAAATTGAAAAATTACGTAGCAAATATAATTTTCGCATTCTATACGGTCAGACATTAATCAGTAAGCAAGTTGAGCAGCAACTCAATGAATATTTTGCAAGGAAGAGGATGACTTTTTCGATTCCGCTATTTTATGATGGGACAGATTTTCAAAAAAAAGTGTGGAGAGAATTGGAACTAATTCCTGCTGGAAATACGCGGAGTTATCAAGAAATAGCTATTCGTTTGGGAGACAGAAATAAGGTCAGGGCAGTAGGCAGAGCGAATGGTTTAAATAAAATAGCGATTATAATTCCTTGCCATAGGGTGATTGGACAAAATGGTCAACTGACCGGTTATGCGGGAGGCTTAGCTCGTAAAAAATATTTACTTGATTTAGAAAAATAGATCGTTAAAAAAGTGCCTTTACTAGGCACTTTTTTTAGGTTAAGAGAACGATAATACGCAATAATTCATCAGTTGAATAAAGAACTATTAATATCGCAAATGAATTTTTTAAAATAAAAACTATAAGCGTCACATAGCCCGATGGATCATCGATTTATCGAAAGCCCCTTTAAAATAAGAAAATCTTCCATTTTTGTCCTTGATCATATTCATTCATTCTCAAAAAATTTTTTTTTGATTGAATAACTACAGTAAAAACCAAGAAACGTCTTCTTAAATCATTCTTTTCCGGTCTTCTTAAATCATTCTTTTCCGGTCTACTTATATAATTAATAAAATAAATCGTTTTTTATAAAATTGATTTTTATAGTTATAATTTTTGAAACCCTTTTCTAAAAGGATCAAGAAATGGAGATTGACATAAAAAGAGTACCGCTATTTTATTGTATGTTATTTTTATTTTTCGATAAATATTAGAAGCTTCAAGTAATAGAAGTTCTATTTATAACCTTTTATCGATAAAAGGCCTATTTTTATCGATTTTTCAGTAAAAACATTGTGAATGTTGGTGCAAAAAGGCGTATCATTTTTAAAAAATTTTAAAGTACGTTAAGATAAATATAGAAAGTGAGGAGAAATAAATGACAGAACCCGTTTTAAGAGATCCGAGAAAGTTATTTTATAATGATCGTTTTGAAAAACAAGATCAAGATACTCCCGCTCTCCAAACAAACATGACACCACGACCAGATTGCGGCGAAGAAAGTTATGTTGGAAGTAAAAAAATGGAGAATCGCAGAGTATTGATTACTGGAGCAGATTCAGGAATTGGACGCGCAGCTGCCATCGCATTTGCTCGTGAAGGTGCAGATGTGGCTTTCCAATACTTCCCAGGTGAAGAAAAAGATGCAAAGGAAGTTGCTGAACTGATAGAAGCAGCTGGAAGAAAAGCCGTATTACTTCCCTATGATTTGAGGGATGAACAGGCACCAAAAGAAATCGTTGCAAAAGCAGTCGCAGAATTAAATGGATTAGATACATTAGTTCTTAACTCAGCACAACAAATTTCCCAAGAATCGATTGAAACTTTACCTATTCAACAAGTAAAAGATACATTTACCATAAATATTATTTCGATGTTTGCGATTGTCCAAGAAGCAGTCAGTCATCTGCCTGCCGGTAGCAGTATTATTACGACGACTTCGGTACAAGCATTTAATCCTAGTGATAATTTAATGGATTATGCAGCTACAAAAGCAGCTATTGCAAACTTTACGGTTAGCTTAGCCACCCAATTAGCTAAAAAAGGTATCCGTGTCAATGGAGTAGCACCAGGACCAATCTGGACACCGCTTCAGTTGGATCAAGGACAGCCTGAAGAAAAATTACCAGATTTTGGACAACAAGCATTATTAGAAAGAGCTGGACAACCAGTTGAACTGGCACCAGTATATGTCTTCTTAGCTTCAAATGATGCAAGCTATGTTACTGCTCAAATTTATGGTGTAACGGGTGGCGAGCCGATCAATCTTTAACACCAGTATTTAATAATGGTTTTATTAAGAGAAAGCTAATTCTCTTTGTTGATAGTTACTAGACTGATTCAAAAGTATACGAACAACAGACTAATAATCAGAGTACTTCGAATCAGTTGCAATATATTGAAGGAGGTGCGTCATGAATCGTGGATTAAAAGCAGTTGGGATTATTGTTTCAGTGATATTGATATCGGTGTTCTTGATAGTCCTTGCAATCAGTTCTCCATATTTAAGTTTACCATTTGGAATGAAACGTACAGAATTCTTGCTAGGCTCACTGTCAAATTATTATTTCCGACAATATCTATTTTGGGTCGCGTTGGTGCTTATTGCTATCTTGTTAATTTTTATCTTATTCCTCATCTTCTATCCGAAGGCAAAACAAACTTTTGTACTCAAAGAAGACAAAGGTCAATTGACGTTAGATAAAAAAGCAATTGAAGGGTTTGTTCGTTCAAAACTAAATGGTGTGGGCTTCGTCTCATCACCAAATGTTAAAGTAAGAGCGACAAAAAATAAAATTAAGGTAAAAGTTAAAGGTCAATTAACACGAACTTCTTCTATTATTGGAAAAACAGGAACTTTAATGGAAGAAATCCAACGAGAATTACAAGATATTTTAGGTAGCCAAGAAAAAGTTAAAGTTGATATCACATTTGCAAAATATGATGATGAGCATGATAAAAATGAAGCAAATCGCTCACGAGTAGAATAGGAGGGAGTTCCATGAAAAAAATATATGAACAATATAAACTCCCGATTATTTTCGGGGGACTAGGTTTGATACTTGCTATCTTGTTTGTTTCTATTGGCTTCTTTAAAACTTTGTTAATTATCATTTTAACTGGTTTAGGAGTGGCTCTTGGGTTCTATCTTGAACAAACGGGCTTGTTAAATGAATTTTTTAATCAGCGAGAAAACAAATAAATTATTTTTACTTACTAAAAAATGAATTAGAATTTTAAACAAGACGGAGGAATTTATAATGGCTAACAATTTTGAAAACAATAATTTGAATCAAACTCCAGGTGTTGCTGGACAAACAAGAGCGCAACACGCAGCTAATCCCAATTTTAAGGATACTACAAAAAATGATCGTGCAGATAATGTCAAAGGTGAATTGACTTATGACGACAAAGTTATTCAAAAAATCGTGGGTAAAGCGGTTGAACAAATCGATGGCTTGCTAACTGTTGATGGCGGATTTTTCTCTAATATCGCTGAAAAATTAGTCAATACCGATAACGTAACTGCGGGCATCGAAACAGAAGTCGGCAAAAAACAAGTTGCTGTGGATATGGATGTTGTGATTGAGTATGGACGTGATATTCCAGCGATCGATAATCAAATTAAAAAAGTTATCACAGATGAAGTTGCACACATGACACATCTCGAAGTTATCGAAGTGAATGTAAATGTTGTCGATATCAAGTCAAGAGCTGAGTATGAAGATGAGAGTGAAACGGTTCAAGATAAAGTAACTGGAGCCGCAAAAACAACAGGTCAATTTGCTTCTAAGCAAACAGATAAAGCTAAAAATGCGGTAAGCCGAGGCACGAACAAAGCACAAGCAAAAATAGAAGAAAATCGTGAACCTCGAGTACAATAAAAAAATAAGATAGAGGAGGAATTATCATGGGTTTAATTTGGTCATTAATCGTAGGCGCTATTATTGGTGTGATTGCAGGAGCGATCACTGGAAGAGGTAACAGCATGGGCTGGATTGCTAATATCATTGCTGGTTTAGTCGGTTCTGCTTTAGGTCAAGCGTTATTAGGTAGTTGGGGACCATCACTAGCAGGTATGGCTTTAGTTCCTTCAATTATTGGAGCTGTTATTTTAGTCTTAATTGTTTCACTTATTTTAGGTAGATCAAAAGCCTAATTATTGATTTTTAGAAGAATAATAGCAAACAATCACTAAAATATTTATGTTGAAATGATTAAAATTGGTCAATGTAGACTTGCTTTAAATTTCAAAAGTATGATACCCTCGTGTTCTTATAAGAAGAGCACGGGGGTATTATTTATGTAACTTTAATAGTATAGGGTTATTTATGATGATATACTATCCCTGAAATTCATTTTTTTATACAAACTAATTATACTTATATAAAGAAACCACTATAGTACATAAAAAGAGACTGCTTTTTAAATAAACGACAGGGAGTGATAACGAGATGGTAACGAGTAAAGATGTTGCAAAAGCAGCCAATGTTTCTCATATGACTGTTTCAAGAGCTTTTCAACCAAACAGTAGCATCAAAAAAGACACGCGAGAAAAAGTTTTAGCAGTTGCAAAAAAATTGAATTATATCCCCAATTATAATGCTAAAAGTTTAGTCATGAATCGGAATTTTTCAATTGGGCTCTTTTTTAGTTCGATGGAAGGAACCTCAGAAGTTTTTTTAGGGGATTTGGTTAATCAAATCTATCAACAATTGCCTCATAATTATTTATTATCAGTCAATAGTATCGATAAGATGAATATTAATGGTGCAAAGAACTCACTCATTGAAGCAGTGATCGGCCGTTTTGATGGTGTCATCATAGCGACTCAATCCGAAAAAGATGATGCATTTATTGACTATCTACATAAATTAAATTTGCCTATCGTGGTAATGAATCGATACATAGAAAATACAGAAATTTATAATGTATCAACGAATGAGTCTGTTGGTATTCAAGAAATGGTCGATTATTTAGTTGAATGTGGTATCAAGACTGTTGGAACGATCAAAGGATTTTCTAGTTTTTCTTCTGCTAAAAAGCGATATCAAAAATTAGTAGAAGCTTGTAATCATGCTGGAATTACCATCGTTCATTCGGCAATCGAAGAAGGAAAATATACACTTGCAAGTGGTTATGAAGCCATGAAAAAAATTATTGCAAATAATGACGTCTTGCCAGAAGTAATCGTTTGCGGCAATGATGATATGGCGATTGGAGCCATCAAAGCATGTAATGAAGAGCGTTATTTGGTTCCGAATGAGCTTGCGATTATTGGATTTGATGATACTAACTATGCGAAGTATATGAATCCCGCATTAACGACAATCCATAAGCCTTATCGAGAAATGGCTCAAAAATCAATGGAGATTTTATTAGATTTATTAGAAGAAAAAGCGCCTAAAAAATACAAATATAATATCGATAGCGGATTAATAGTTCGTGATTCTGTAAGATAAAAATGAGGAACTCAAAGACTAGGTAAATAGAAATATTTGCACTAGTTTTTATTTTTTCAAAAAAGTTATTGATTTCACAATAAAATGATGATAAGCTCTTCCTAACAAATGTTCACGCTAACAAAGATGAATGTAAAGTATTGAAATATTTTTTTACAGCTATTGTTAACGTTAACAAAGAAGAATGTTAGGAGCAACTGCATGAAAAAAATTACGGAAATTAAAATGGATAAAAAAGTTTTACCTACAAAAATAATTCAATTTGGCGAAGGAAACTTTTTACGAGCATTTATTGATTGGCAGATTCAACAGATGAATAATCAACAATTATTTAATGGAGGAATAACGATTGTTCAACCAATTGAAAATGGAATGATCGATCATTTAGAAGCGCAAAAAAATCTTTATACTGTAACATTAGAAGGATTGTTAGATGGAGATAAAGTTCAAAGTGATGAAGTGATCACAGCAATCAATAACACAATTAACCCCTATACAAATTTTTCAGATTACTTAAAACTTGCTGAAGAGGACACAATTGAAGTTATTTTTTCAAATACTACTGAAGCAGGCATTACTTATGATGAAACAGATAAAAAAGAGGCTGCACCCGCAAAATCCTATCCGGGTAAATTAACTCAATTATTATACAAACGATTCGAATTAGGGAAGCCGGGTTTTCATATCATCCCATGTGAATTGATTAACTATAATGGAGAAAAATTGAAAGAAATCATTTTAAACTATGCTGATTTATGGAATCTAGGTGTGGTATTTAAAGAATGGATCGCAAAGGAAAATTATTTTTATGGCACATTAGTTGATCGAATTGTTCCGGGATTTCCTCATGAAAATAAAGAAGAAGTATTTGAGCGGATTGGTTACGAAGACAATATGTTAGTCAAAGCAGAGGCTTTCTTACTCTTTGTGATTGAAGGAAATAAAAAATTAGCCGAAGTTTTACCATTTAAAGAAGCAGGATTAAATGTAATCATTACCGATAATATGCAACCATATCGTGAACGAAAGGTCAGATTGTTAAACGGACCACATACGACCATGACACCATTAGGTCTATTGGCTGGGATTGACACTGTGGGCTCCGTTATGAATGATATAGATTTTGCTCCATTTATCCACGATGAAATGACGAAAGAGATCTCACCAATCATTGATTTACCAAAAGAGGAACTTGCTTCTTACTGCGAAGCAATCAAAGAACGTTTCGAAAATCCATTTGTTCACCATGAGTTGCAGTCGATCGCCTTAAACAGCATTTCAAAATACAAAACAAGATTGTTGCCGGGAGTCATTCAAACACTGAACGAAACAAATCAAGTGCCACAGCGGATGGTTGCGGCATTGGCAGCCTTGCTAGTTATCTATGGTAATTACGATGAAATCGCCGTTCAACCTGTGGATGGGGAAGAGACAATCGCTAAATTTAAAGAAATGAAGACGTCAAATGATTATGTACACACGGTATTGAGCGATCAAGAACTTTGGGGAGAAGACTTGACTAACTACCCTGAGTTAGAGAAGACAGTAAAAAATGATGTCGCGGTTATCTTGACGCAAGGTGCACGCAAATTAGTACAGAACATAAATCAAAATTCATAATAATAAGGAGAAAATGCTATGTTTTTAGATCAAGATTTTTTATTAACTACGGATATTGCAAAAAAACTCTTTAACGAGTACGCAAAAGAAATGCCAATCATCGATTATCATTGCCACTTAAACCCAAAAGAAATCTATGAAGATAAAAACTTCAATAATATCACGGAAGCTTGGCTGACAGAAGGAAATAATTTTGGTGATCATTATAAATGGCGACTAATGCGAGCAAATGGTGTACCGGAGGAATTGATCACTGGAAATGGTGATCCTTATGAAAAATTTTTAGCCTTTGCTGAGGTGCTAGAAAAAGCTTATGGCAATCCAATTTTTGAATGGTGTCATCTTGAATTGAGACGTTTCTTTGATATCGAGACTGTTTTAACAACAGAAACAGCTCCAGAAATTTGGGAAGAAGCAAATAAAAAATTAGCTGAATCTTCTTTTTCAAGAAAAAGTCTAATTCGAAATATGAACGTGAAAGCCCTATCGACTACCGATGATCCAATCGATGATTTACATTACCATGAACTGTTGAAAGTGCAAGAAAATGAAAATGGATTTAAAGTGATCCCTGGTTTTAGACCGGACAAGGCATTAAATATCCATAAAACTGATTTTTCTGAATATATCGATCGTTTGAGTGAAGTTAGTGGTATCAAAATAAATCAATTCAAAGATGTGGTAAATGCGTTAGAAAAACGAGTGGAGTATTTTGAAAAATACGGCTGTACCATATGTGATCATGCATTAGACAGTATGGATTATCAAGAAGCAACAGTTGAAGAATTAAATGAAATCTTAGGTAAAGCGCTTCATAATCAATCATTGAGTTCAAAAGAAGTCGCACAATATCGTTCAGCATTATTAGTTTCACTGATTAAAGTTTATGCAGAGCATGATTGGACGATGCAATACCATATGCATGCTCTTAGAAACTTGAATTCAACGACTTTCAAACGCATGGGGGCAGATACAGGATATGATGCGATCAATGATGAAACGGTGGCTGTTCTTAGGTAAATTATTAGACGCCGGTTATAAAGAAGGGGAGTTACCAAAAACAATCATCTATTCGTTGAATCAAAATGATTGGATGCAGTTACTGACGGTCATGGGCTGTTTCCAAGGCGGAATGAAACAAAAAATCCAATTTGGAACCGCATGGTGGTTCAACGATACTAGAGCAGGGATGCGTAATCAATTACAACTACTGATGGAACAAAGTTTATTAGGTAATTTTATTGGTATGCTGACTGATTCTCGTAGTTTCTTAAGTTATCCCCGCCACGAATATTTCCGTCGTGTGTTGTGTGAGTTGATTGGGGAAATGGTTGAGCGAGGCCAAATTCCTAATGATGAAAAGCGTTTAGGAAAAATGGTCCAAGATATCAGTTTCAACAATGCCGATGAATATTTTGGCTTTTTAAAATAATTGTCTTTGACGAGACAGATAGATATAGCGACTGTTTGTCTCGTTTAAAATTTTATTAGGTGAAAACAGGTGCTTTAAATCAAGAAGGAAAGAAGAAGGAAACAAATGTAGGAAATAAAACTAGGATTCCAAAACCAGGAGCCCCAGTAGCTAAAGTGAGCAATGGTAAATTGTCTTGGAAAGAAAAAATCGCTTATGGTTTTGGAGATTTTGGGAATGGCTTTATGTTTGACTTAGGTCAAGCCTATTTAACTAAATTTTTTACAGATGTAGCAATGATCGCTCCTGGAATTGTCGGTACTATCTTTGCAGTTACTAAAATTTTCGATGCGTTTATGGATCCTTTAGCAGGTTCGTTTATCGATGGCCGTAAGAAGATTAGCCATCGAGGGAAGTTCCGTCCAGTTATGATGGTCTCCGCCTGTGTTTTAGCAGTATTAACCGTCGTTACCTTTACAATGCCTAACATTTCAATGAAAGGTAAAATTATATACGCATTATTGACCTATATGGCTTGGGGCGTTGTCTATAGTTTTACAAATGTTCCCTACGGATCACTTGCCTCCGTCATGACTAGAAATGTTGAAGATCGTGCCGAGTTAGCAACGACAAGACAAGCGGGTTCTTTAGGGGCGCAGTTAGTAACGGGAGTCGCGTTTATACCAATCGTGATGATGTTTACGAATCATGGTGGCAAACCTAGTGCTCATGGGTATACAATTGCAGCTTTAGTAATGGCTGTAGCGGGTGTTTTAGGTTTTGTCGTTTGTTATTTAGGAACGCGTGAACATGTCAAAGTAAATCGTCAAGCATCAGATACGAAACGCGAGGGCTTCAAAGAATATACCAAAGTAATTTTCACGAATAAACCTTTAGGTGCCATGATTTTATTAACATTATTTACGATATCTGCTATGAATACGAATAATACAATGATGGTTTATTTCTGCCAATATAATTTAGGAAACTTAGCATTACAGCCAATTGTTAACGGTATCATGATGGGGGCATCAGTCGTGGCGATTCTTTTGATCCCAACTTTAGTAAAACGTTTCGGTAAAAAACAAACAGCAATTGTTTCATTTATTATTGGTGCGGTTGCTAATGGTCTAAACTTCATTTTGCCAACTAATATTATCACCTTTATTCTTTTAGTAACGATTGGTTATGTCGCTTTAGCAATTCCCAATGGTATCACCTGGGCCTTTGTGTCAGATGTGATTGATTATGGGGAATGGCATACAGGAATTAGAAAAGAAGGAATCACTTACGCGGCATTCAACTTCTCAAGAAAATTAGCGCAATCATTAGCAGCAATTATTTCAGCAGGAATTTTGGGCTTAACAGGTTATATTGCTAATGAACATCAATCAGCCAGTACATTATTAGGAATAAAAAGTGCCATGACGCTATATCCAGCAATCGCATTAGTTATGGCTGCGATCATCATCTTCTTCTTATATGGATTATCAGATGATAAATATCGTCAAATCGCTGAAGACCTTTCTAATGGACGTTGGGAACATGGACTTATCGGTGAAAGTAAAAAAGAAGATTAACTAGTTAACAAAGGAAGAATACTCAATGAGTGTTCTTCCATATGTTAACGTGAACACTTATTTCAGTTATGGAGGGATCAAACGATGAACGGTGTGATGGAAAATAAAAGTGCAATAAAAGATATCATGGAGTTGAATCCCTGTGACAATGTTGTTGTAGCACTTCATCCAATAAAAAAAGGAACAATGATTAGTGAAGGCGAATTAGCTTTAAACGTAATAAATGATATTCCGCAAGGGCATAAAATTGCCTTGTGCGATTTGAAGAAAGATGAAGACGTGATTAAATACGGTGCGTCGATCGGTCATGTCACTACAGATGTCAAACAAGGGGAATGGCTACACACACATAATGTAAAAACCAATCTAAATGATGAGCTAGAATACAGTTATGAGCCAGAATTACGCACAATTACATACCCAAAAGCAGCAGGAACATTCCAAGGTTATCGTAGAAAGAATGGAAAAGTTGGCATTAGGAATGATCTATTTATTGTTCCAACAGTTGGTTGTGTCAACGGGATTGCTGAGCGTATCGTTGAGTTGTTCAAGCTCAATCATCCAACAATCGCACCCTTCGATAATATTACGATTTTAAAACATCCTTATGGTTGTTCACAATTAGGAAATGATCACGAAAATACACGGAAGATTTTAGCAGATGCAGTCAAACATCCAAATGCGGGGGGTGTTCTAGTATTTGGTTTAGGATGTGAAAACAATACAGTTGATGGGTTTCGCGAATTATTAGGAGAGGTCGATCCTGATCGAGTAAAATTCTTAGTCGCTCAAAAAGTCGAAGATGAAATTATTACAGGTGCAAACTTATTAGAAGAAATATATCAAGCAGCTAGAAAGGATCACCGTGAAGAGATTCCTTTAGCTGAATTAAAAATAGGGTTGAAATGCGGAGGTTCAGATGGTTTTTCGGGAATCACTGCGAATCCATTATTAGGGATGTTTTCTGATTTCTTGATTTCTCAAGGGGGAAGTACTGTCTTAACAGAAGTTCCCGAGATGTTTGGTGCAGAACAACTATTGATGGCTCGGGCAGAAAATCAAGAAGTATTTGAAAATATCGTTGATCTGATTAATGACTTCAAGCATTACTTTACGAATTATGGCGAACCTATCTATGAGAATCCTTCTCCAGGAAATAAAGAGGGGGGATCACGACATTAGAAGACAAATCCCTTGGTTGTACACAAAAAGCGGGAACTGCTCCAGTAGTTGATGTCTTGAATTACGGAGAAAAACTGAGAAAAACAGGTCTGAGTTTGTTAGAAGGTCCGGGCAATGATTTAGTAGCAGCGAGCAATTTAGCTTCGGCAGATTGTCAATTGGTCTTATTTACAACCGGAAGAGGAACACCTTTTGGATCTTATGTCCCGACGATGAAAGTCGCAACCAACAATGAAATCTTTCAGGCGAAACCTCATTGGATGGATTTCAACGCAGGAAGATTATTGAATGAGGATAAAGAACGTGTTTTGACTGATTTTATCGCTAAAATAATTGCTGTTGCCAGCGGAGAAGAAACACGAAATGAGGAAAATAATTTTAGAGAAATTGCCATTTTCAAAAATGGAGTCACATTATAAAAAAATTGTAGGATAAAATCTTAAAAATATTCTTGGTAGCTCTTGTTAGGAAGAAAGGGATTCATTATGAAAAAAAATATTATTTTGAATAAATTAGAAACCGCAGGTGTGATTGCGGTAGTGCGTGGGAAAAATAAAACTGAAGCAATAAAATCAACCGAAGCGCTGATTGCTGGAGGAATGAAGGGAATCGAGTTAACCTTTACCGTGCCACGAGCGGAAGAAGTGATTGCAGAATTGGTCGAGATGTATGCCGATCATCACGATGTGGTAATTGGAGCGGGGACGGTCTTAGATGCGATCACAGCAAGAATTGCCATCATGGCTGGTGCAGAATACATCGTCAGTCCTTCATTTGATGCTGAAACTGCGCAGATTTGTAACTTGTATCAAATTCCGTATTTACCAGGTTGCATGACGATTACTGAAATGAAAGAGGCCTTAAAAGCTGGAAGTGATATCATCAAGTTATTCCCTGGTTCAGCATTTGGCCCATCAATCGTTAGTGCTTTCAAGGCTCCGTTGCCTCATTTAAATATTATGCCGACGGGCGGCGTTTGTTTAGAAAATATGCAAGAATGGTTTGATGCAGGAGTAACTGCTGTCGGTGTCGGTGGAAATTTATTAGCACCAGCGGAAACCGGAGATTTTGAGACAGTGACGAAAGTTGCACAGCAATATATGGAAAAATTTGCAGAAATAAAGGGATGATCAGATGGCTAAAATAGTTACTTTAGGGGAAATAATGTTACGACTTTCTACAACTGTAGGGACAAGAGTCGCACGAGCCCATTCATTTAGAGCTCACTATGGCGGAGGAGAAGCCAATGTAGCCATTTCTTTGGCCAATTACGGACACCATGTGTCATTTGCAAGTAAAGTACCAGAAAATCATTTGGGGAAAGCGGCAATCGAACATTTGCGACGTTCAGGTGTCGATACGCAATTTATGCTAGCAGGTGGTGAAAGATTAGGAACGTACTACTTAGAGATGGGTAGTGGCGCACGAGCATCACAAGTAATCTATGATCGCAAAGGTTCAAGCTTTGCAGAAATGACAGCCTTAGAATGGGATATAGATCAATTATTTAAAGATGTTGCGATATTTCATATTTCAGGTATCACTCCAGCATTGTCGGATACCTGGCGATCGATGACACTAGATTTGATTAAAGCAGCTAAAAATTCAGGTTGTTTGATTAGTTTGGATATCAATTATCGTCAAAAATTATGGGGAACTAATGGCTGCAAAGCTTTTTTGAAAGAAGTTTTACCATTAATTGATATCTGTTCTGCTGGAAAATTAGATGCCCAATATTTATTAGAGATTTCGCCTTATACTGGTAGTGATAATGAAATGATTTATTATAATGAACAAATGCATCAGTTATATCCTAATATCAAGATTTTCTATTCTACGATCCGCACCGTTTATTCTGCCAGTCATAATGATTTAGTCGGAACATTTTGGTCAAATGGCAAGTATGTCGAATCACGGGTGCACACAATCAATCCAATTGTTGATCGTATCGGTGGAGGCGACGCTTTTGCTGGAGGGATTCTTCATGGAATTCTTACAAATCAAGAACCGCAACAAATTGTTGATTTTGCAACAGCAGCCTCAGCCTTAGAACATACGGTTTTTGGAGATGAAAATCAATTTTCCGAAAGTGAAATCATTGCCTATATGGCTAGTAGTTCTGGTGAAGTTTTACGATAGAAAGTTCTAAAAAACGTCTTTACAGACGTTTTTTTCTTATTATATGTTTTATAAATGATCACTTAGCTATCTAATTATGTAGGATGAATTATGGATTTAAAGCAACAGTAATTTCTGTTTTTCACTTGTCATATCCAAATTTCAGAAGTAGTATTCTTTAGTCGATTATTCAATAAATACATACTTGCTCATGGTAACTGGGCAATAAACTTCATTGGCTGGTAAGAGACCAGAAATTTTGAAAGGTGTATTCAAAACCCGATGCTTTTTTATTTATGGTTTGATGAAAGATTGACAATTGAAAAAGGCGAGTGAGTATTTTACAAGTTCAAGGCAACATCCCTAAATGAAAAATCTAAAATTAAAACAGTGTACCTTTGCAAGTGTCACAAGTTTAAACCCATGATTGGAGTAAGGACCATTTAACTTATTAGGGCCAGTTTTTAATTTTGACAGTTAATTCTCTAGCAAAATAATAGAAAATTTTTAAAGTCGCGAGAGACGCATTTTAAGCTCATTTCAAATTTTTATATGAGTGATGATAGCTAAATCGTTCCAAAATTATAGGAACCAGAGATTAACGGGGCTAAAAAGAGCGCCAATTATTATTTTTTATTCGCATGCTTTTTTTTGCAAAATTGCGCAAAGAAAGTTCACCAAAAATTTTAAAAATGCTGATATATCAAGGTTTCAAAATCTAATAGACAATAGGGGATGTATATAAATAACAATCTAAAGGAAAAATATTTCGATTTTATAAGGTAGTCTAGCAAAGACTTTTAAAAGATTTTATTCTCTTTAACGCTTTTTTAGTTCAATTACTAGAAAAAATATGCGTATATATTCGCTGATTAACGATTTTTACGTATAAAAAAGGATATTTCGCAAAAATGAAAAAGGTTTTTAAAAGTTTTTTTGTGTATTCAAGTTTAATTTAATAAGTACTAATAGTTGTAATTATTAAGTTAAAAAAACAAATTTTAGCTTTTATTAAGTGAGCTAAAAAATTTTCAAATAATAATATTTTAATCTATAAGCGCTACAATTACTAAGTTATCTTTTAAGAGGATAAACGAAAGGAAATTTTTAAATTTGAACGAACAACAAATTCAACTTACATAGTTAAAATATTTTTTTCAATTTACAGCGTTAAAAGAGCAAGAATAAAGCGAACCGTAAAGGCCATGAAATGTCGGTGAATTTTAAGGGAGGTATTTATTCTTTTTATGGTTTGAGAAAAACTAACATTATTCTTAAACCATAAAAGTCAATTACCTCCTTCTTTTTTTGTTTTTATAAAGTAATAGAGATTATTATCTATACTATTTTTCAGCATAACGCTTTTAAATGTAACAGCATACTCATTATTTAAACATTTATATAAAGTGAATATTCTTATTGTATGTATCGAGTGATGAATAAAAAGAATTGAATTGATTGGGTCAAGTACTAGATATTGTACAATCAATAATTATAAAAAGGAGCAATTTATAATCAAACCTGCGGGTACTATTATCCAAAGAAAAAACTTAAAACTATCAATAGTCTTCTGACGATAACTGTGTTGTAAACTAAAAAAAGCAGCTTTAAACACCTTTTCTTAGAAAAAGTATAAGTCAGAGATAATTATTTGAATTTAAATCTTTGCCCTCAATGGATTAAATTTGCGAAAAATGGAAATCCAGGTTGGGAAAATACGCTCATTCTAATGATATAAAGTATTTTGGAATGCTAGCTCCAGAAATGAGAGAGCAAGATAAACAAATAAAATTTTTAGAAAAAAATTTGACCGTCCTTTGATTTAACCGAGGTCTTGTGCTCTCTAACAATCATGAACAAGTAAGCCCAAATTTCAATTTGGGCTTACTTGTTTGTCTAATTTATAACTGAATTTTCCCTACTAGTTTTAGTAGTTTACTCATTCCAGGAACAATCGTTTCACGATTTTTTTTGATCCCATCGATCATCTTTCTTACTACTTCTGAAATTGGCACTTCGGGAACGCGATCGACGGATGCATTATCTTCTTCAGTCCCGCTAAACATCGGTTTTGAAGTTCTAGGGGGCGCCAATTCAAACACTTTGACAGGCGTCTTCTTTAATTGTTTGCGTAGTGATTGCGTATAAGAATGTAATCCTAATTTTGAAGCGCTGTAAATAGGCGCTTTATCAAATGCAAAGTATGCAATACCGCTGTTCACATTTAAAATAGCGGCCTCTTTTTGTTGCAATAAATGCGGTAAAAAGATTTGTGTCATCAAAATTGGGCCTGCTAAATTAGTGTTAACTTCATCTGCTATTCCTTTTGCTTTTGCAGTTTGAAATTTAATAGCATTCATCATGCCCGCATTGTTGATTAAAACATTCAGTGTTGGGAAATCTCGTGTAACTTGCTCATACAGATCCTGAATAGAATCAATATCTGTTACTTCCACTGAATAAGTGTGTAATTTTGGATACTGTTCTTTTGCTTGGTTCATTTTTTCTTTATTTCGTCCAGTAACAATTACTGTATTTCCTAGAGCTAATAATTGCTTAGCCATTTCAAGTCCAATTCCTGACGAGCCTCCTGTAATTAAAATCGTATCATTGATCAATTTCATGCTGATTTTCCTTCCTGCTTAAAATTATTTTTGCCCAGTCGATCGTACCCAGTCGAATGGATTCCTCTTCTAAAATTGTGGCTATTTTTATTTTTTTTAATGCTGCGGCATAGGCTTCACTAGCTTGATTAAAACCATCAATAAAATATTGCTCACTCTTCCTTGCGTGCTCTTTTCTAGAAAAAATTGTTTCAGCAACATTATTTGGAGTATAGGTTATCAGTGTGTTACTCTCAATGGCTTCAACAATGTCTAATAGAGTTATTTCCTTAATTTTTTTCTTTAATTCAAATCCCCCATCTTTACTAGCTGACGAGATAATAAGCTCATTTACAACTAATTGTCGTAGAACTTTTTTCAAAGAGGAATCTGATACATTTAATATTTCACTTAATTGGTTGCTCTTTAAAGGTTGATGTTCTTTTTGTGTGGCTAATATTAAAATGACATACAAGGCTTCTTCCACATGTTTACTTAAACGCATACGAATCCCTCCCATAATTTTATTCCGAAGAACCGTGGAATAATAAAATCTTTGGATATTATATTACTATGGAATGAAAAATGCAATAAGTAACACTCGAGTTGCGAGTAGATAAAAGACGTTACAAAAAAAGAAGTAATTCCTAGTAGTTAGGACTTACTTCTTTTCATATCCAGCTTTATCTAAACTAACAATTGATAAAAGCTGATTCCTTATCTAAAAAATACGGGCGATAATAAGCTGTTGCATTACTCATGGGTAAAATTTCTTCAGATAAATGAATACCAAGTGTTTCAATCATATAATTTCGTCTTGCTTGCATTCTAGTCCACATCTCAGGGTATTCTGCTTGCATTCTAAGTCGTAGATTTTGATCGGCTAATACGATCCCACCCTCACAACTAACACCAGAAAAACCAGGTACAGAAGGAATAATATCTAGCTGAAAAAGCATGCCGCTTTGAATGATTTCAGTAGATTCTGGATAAATAGGCGAAGCGAGCCATTCTTCATCTGCACATAAGTGACCTGGATTTAAATGCCAGCCATATTTTTCTTTTGGTAGAACTTCTTCAATTAGTTCATAAATTTCTCCGCCAGTACGACCAATCTTAATTTTTTCTAACCAAGTAGTGATTGCATTGAAATAAGGTTTGGCTACGCGATCTAGATAGGCTCTTTCTTCTTCTGGTAATTCTTCCGTCATTCTCACCGCATAACCGCCTCGACTTTGCAGGCCACCTTTATAGCCGACAGTCATTGAAATACAATCACCTAGTTGAATTTTTTTAGTTGTCGGATAAAGATTGGCTTTTTCAAAACGTTCTCCCGTTGCCATAATCGTTACGACACTGGGTGTCTGTCCAGCAGTGTTTAAGTAACTACCGACTTCCATTTCGCTTTTTCCGATTTCTAATTGATCCATGGCTGATAAAATACCATTTCCAGCTAGCATAGCGCCAAATTCATAGTGAGCGATCTCATTTTCATTATTTGTGGTTCGAACACCAGTTGCACCAATCATCAGATCAGTCGCATTTTTAAATTGGGCGATTGGTGAAGTTTCCATCAATCCTTCAACTAAGAAATAAGGTAGATCATAGAGAACGGAATTATCATCAGTTGAACTAGTAAATTTTTTCCAACCAATCAGTCCAATTGATTTGGCATGATCGATTTGAGCTTGATTAAGAATTTGAGCGATACTAAGGGCCGTATCCATCGGTTGATTTGGTAGTGATAGCTGCGGCATATGGATAGCTTCCGCTTTTATCCTAGCTAAAGGCGCTTTATTAAGATTTTCATTTCCTAAGATTAAAAAAGCCTTTCCATTTGCATGTAGCACTAACAAAGCTTCTTCAAAACGTGGGACAAAGCCTGTTAGGTATTCAAAATTCCCACCATGTTCTAAGTCAGCGTAAATGATAACGGCATCTAGATGTTCCTCCGTCATTTTTTGTAGTAACTTCGTCTTCCGATTATTTAAAGTTTCATCAGTTAATTGGATAGGTCTAATATCATTGTCGATTGAAGGCATAGTTATTTTATCTAATTTGATCACGTGTCATAACTCCTTTATTTTTTTCTATCATATCATAATGATAAGTATTAAAATAGCTATTTAAGTTTGCTGAATTTTTTATTATTACACCTAATAATTCGCTTTATTGTCAAAAAATCGGTAAAATTATTATTATAAAGATTATATTAAAAGGAGTTGCGTATGAAAACACTAATAAACTCGTCTACCTATCGCCGACTTCATTTTATTGAATTATTAGATCAACTCCCCTCTTGGTGTGATACGAAAGAGATCGCAGCGGAAATTGGTTGTTCTGTAAAAACATTATTGTCGGATATTACTTTCATCAATGAGTTCTGGGGAAAATATTTGTATATCGAGTATTCAAAATTTCAAGGTGTTCGGTTAAATAATATTACTTCCAACAAATTAAGTAACATTTATAATCTTGTCTACGCTGAATCAGTTGAATTTCAATTTATAGAAAAAATGCTTTCCGAATCGAATCAAGATGCTGAATATTGGATCAATGAATTATTTATTAGCGAGGCATCATTTTATCGAATGGTCAACACCTTAGAAGCTTTTTTGGAACGACGAGGCTTAACCTTAGAAAGGGCACCATTTAGAATAACTGGTCCAGATGAACGCTGGGTTCGCTTCTTTTATCAACAATACTTTTCTGAGGCTTATGGGGTAAAAAAATGGCCTTTTGCTGTTAGTCACGAAGAAACGGTTTGTTTTATTATGCGTGTCTCAACTGAATTTGATGTTTCTTTAGATGACCGAGAAATCCAAGAATCTGCTTTTTTATTTATCGTTTCATTAAAACGCATGCATCAAGGCTTTTTCTTACCGCAAGAAGTTTATGCTGAAGAGGATGATACTATTGATAAAGTTTTAAATTATAGTACACCTCTTGCGGAACATTTAGTAAGGGATACTGAATATACTTTATCTGAAAAGTGGTACCGTGAGATAAGTCGGACAGTCTTCCACGAATTTTATAATTGGGACAATCCACAACAAATGGTTCGAATTCAAAATAAGATTGAGGCCTTTTTAAATGCCCTTTCAGATGCAGTTCAATTACCAATCGCTGAAGAAGATAGACAAAAAATTACTCAAACAATGATGACCTGGTATGTTGAATACAATTTTTATCCTTACCGTTTAGATATGTTATATGACAAACATCAGCGATTTGCTCGAGAAATCCAAACAGTCTATCCCATTTTTTCAACCTTAGTCAAATTATATTTAGCAGATATCGAAAAAAAAGCGCCCGAGCTCTGGACGGATATTCGATTAACAAATGTTTATTATCTCTTAATGAAAGAATGGCGTCATTTGCTTCGTCAATTAGAAAAATTAAGACGTAAAGTATCGATCTTAGTCGTGAGTGATTTGGGACAGCGTCATGCTGAGATGTTGCAAGACTTTATAGTGGCTAATTATCATGATCGTGTTCTCGTTTCAACATATAAAGAAGCCGTCCTTTTTACCGGAAAAGAAGATTTCGATCAGTTTGACCAATACGATATTATCCTAAGCAACAACCCAATCAATGGATACAACAAGAAAAATATCTTGATCGTGAATAATTTTTTTTCTCTGTCAGATCGAGAAAATTTAGTTAATTTTATTGTAGCGATTCAAAAGCGAGCTTCTCAGAATCATCTAAATAATTTAGGTGATATCAAATTAAAAACAGCCAAAAAGATTTATTTCCCACAATCATTTTTACAATAAAAAAGTAAGCCATGCTAGCTATTCACTAACGTGGCTTACACTGGTACTCTTATTTATTAGCAAAGATAATTAAATTATAATTATCATCGATACAGGTTTGTAATGTAATCCGCTCTCCACCATCCGTACTAGTGATTTGATCCCAATAATTGACCCCATCAGTTCCAGTGGCCGAATCATTAACAGTGACTATTTGATTAACGGTGTACTGCGTCATGTTATTATTTGCATCAGATACTTCAATCACAGAGCCTGTATTTAACGAAAATAAAACGCTGAATATACCTGGATTATGTCCAATAAAATGTGTATTTGAACCATCTTCACCAGATTGAACTGAAGCGCCTCCCCAAGTAGCTACTTGATTATGGTCAGCATCAATGATTGCTTGGCCGTTCCCTTGACCAGCGTTAGTATATGAAATGAACTGATCATTTATCTTTAACTGATTCGCTTGAATGGATTGTTGAGTTGTGACTGTTTCTTCTGTATCGGTAGATTCGGGCACTTCTTCAGTTAATGCATTCGCTTCTTCAGTCTTGATTTCTTCGGATACTGTTTCAGCAGGTTCTGTCGTTTCGGTTTCAGTTGGAATAGTTGATTCACTCGTAGTTGTTTCACTGACTGCCTCTTCCGAAACAACGGGTTCAGTAGAAGTTGGTTGAACGGTTTCTTCACTACTTGAATTAGCTGTAGATTCGTTTTCTAAAGTGCTTGTAGTGGTAGTTTCCATATCTTTTTTAGTCATTGAGCTTGAAATAGATTGTCCAATTTTATCGGTAGGTTGTGAGCGATTGAAAGAATCCGTAGCTGCATATACAGCACTGGTGGTAAAAAACAAAGCAGCGATAATGACAAATTTTATATGTGTATTCACTTTATTCTCCTCCAAAGGTATTGGTTGTTTTTAACTGTCTTAACCATACCGTGCCTAGCAAAAAATAGGTTGCAAGGAAAATGTAAATAACATTAGTAATTATATTTTTCTAATAAAAACCATTATTTATAAGCGTTATAAGATTACTTTCATAACTTTCTATTACATAGATAAAAGTGGTCGAGCAAATAGTCATATTTTTAATCGTCTTCACAATAGAAAGTAATTTATACATTCGGTTATTAAATAATATTTTTAATGAATTTTAACTAGAAGTTTTTTGTCATTTTTTTCTAATGTCTGGTAAAAGAAGCGGCCTTTTTATTTACATTTAGTCTTTCCTAAGGTAAAATGACTAAGAATTAAATACGGGAATGAGTGTCTCCCTAAGATTTTTTCTTAAACCGCTAATCAAGCTGATGACTTCTACAAATTTTTTTTGTAGGGATCATTGGCTTTTTTTATATTTTTAGGAGGGTTTTAATTGTCATGGAAATAAACAAAACACAGAAACTTGATCAACGAGGAAGGGATCTAAAAGCTCTTATTATTTTTTATTGTTTAGTGACCTTAACAAGTATTATCACGGGGATCGTTTCACATTATTTATTAACCGGTCTCCATTTTGTAACTGGCTATCGGGAGCATCATAATTACTTATTGTATTTTCTACCGTTGATAAGTATGCTGACTGCCTTTACCTATCAAAAATTTGGTAAAGGATCTCAAAAAGGGAATAACTTAATTATTGAGAGTACAGAAAAATCTACCAAAGTTCCTGGTAGAATGGCCATTTTTACCTTTATTTTCACCCTACTCTCTCACTTATTCGGAGCTTCTGTTGGGCGTGAAGGAAGTGCTGTCCAAATCGGTGGCGTATTTGCCAACAAAGCAGCTGATTTTTTTCATTTGGAAAAAAACTATCGTAAGTCTTTGATTCATGCTGGGATCAGTGCAGGTTTTTCTTCAATTTTTGGGACACCATTAGCAGGTGCATTTTTTGGAATGGAGATGGCGTATGTTGGGAATTTAGAACGCGCAGCACTAATTCCTTGTTTTTATGCTTCTTATTTAGCTAACTATGTTTCACTTGCGATGGGAACTGTTCATGAGCAGCATTTAATTGGAGCAATCCCTCACTTAGACATTAAGTTGGTTTTAGTTGTTTTGCTAGCTTCAGTCTTTTTTGGTATCTTTGGTCATTTATTTGCTTTGTTTACTCATACACTGAAGCACTTATACAGTAAACTATTCAAAAACTATTTGGTTCGAGCTTTTTTATCTGCTTCAATCGCCGTATTCGTTATCTGGTTATTTCATAATCAGTTATTCATGGGCTTAAGTTTACCTTTACTTGACGATTCTTTTGCAGGAAAAACTACTTTCTATGAACCAATTGAAAAATTAATCGTTACTGCGCTCAGTTTAGGTTCTGGATTACAAGGTGGTGAAGTCACGCCACTTTTCACTATTGGAGCATCTCTAGGTAGTAGTTTTGGAAATTTATTTGGAATCTCTCCAGCCTTCTTAGCAGCATTAGGTATGATTTCGGTATTTGGCTGTGCAGCAAATGCGCCTCTTACTACGATTATGTTAGGGATAGACCTTTTTGGATCAAAAGCTCTTCCTTATTTTGTTATGGCAGCTTTTATCAGTTATTATGTATCGGGGCACCAAGGGATCTATACTTCACAAACAATTGTGCGATCAAAAAGTATTTTCTTCAAAAACCAAGAAGGCTATCGCATTGGGACAGTCAAAGATGCGACTAAAACTAAAAAATAAATAACTAAAAACCCTAGCCATAAATAAGAAGGAAAGCTAGGGTTTTAGTATGTCCCTTAGAGACAATAAATTATTGTTTTATATTTTATATGCGATATTTTTAACCCTTCTATTGTTAAATTAAAAAATCTCCCTAATTTCTAGAGAGATTGGCTATTATATATTTCCATTATCAATGCGTTTCAATTTTTGATAGTGCTCATTACTTTTATTCAACTCATTGGGTGTCCCTTGCATAGCTAGTTCTCCGTCTTCGATGAAAACAACTTGATCCATTGCTTCTATTCCTTGCAAGTGATGAGTAATCCAAATAATTGTTTTATCTTGCAATTCCTTAAAAAAGGTGTTGATCAACTGTTGTTCCGTTACAGGATCTAATCCAACAGTAGGCTCATCCAACAAAATAATCGGGACTTCTTGTAATAAAATTCGTGCTAACGCTAGTCGCTGTCTTTCTCCACCAGAAAAACGTAACCCGGCTTCATCGACCATTGTTTCTAACTTATCAGGCAACTTTTCAACTAAATTTTTTAACCCAACACGTTCAAGCACAGACCATAATTCATTATCTACTGCTGTTTCCCGACCAATCCGGAGATTATTCGCTAGTGTTGTATGGAACAGATAAGGGGTCTGATGAATAACGCCTAGATATTGACTAATTGTATCACCAAATTGATGCGTCTCGACATTATTTAATGTAATCTTTCCTTGAGTCGCTAGCAAATCACCGCGAATCAAATTCGCTAAGGTACTTTTCCCCGACCCACTCCGACCTAAAATCGCTATTTTATCACCCGGAGCTAATTTCAAATCAATCCCTACTAAAACCTCTTTTGAACTACCGGGGTATTGATAATGGACATCTTCTACTGCTAAGGTTATCGGATAATGCAACTTTGGAAATTCAATAATTGGTTGGTTGATTGCAGGTAAAGCATTTAAATTTTCAATTGAATCCTTATAAATATTGGTTTCTTGTGCAGCCGCTGGCAATGGTGCAAATGCATCGATCAGTGGAAAAACAGATAAAACAAAGGCGGCAATCCAATTCGCTGCTCCCCCGTGGTTTCCTGAAAATATTTGACTGGTCCACAATAATAACGCTAGTGTGATGATCCCAAATATCAATTGTAAAATGAGATTGCGTTCTCGTTGAAACTTCTGAATCTTACGAGTGACGTCCCATAGTTTAGCTTCCGAAGTTTCATGATGGTTCACATAATCCTGTCCCCGTTGACTAAAAATCCAATCAGACACTCCTAAAACATTATCGGTCAAATCACTATATAAGTTATTTTTCATTTGTTTTTGTTGCTCTTGGCGCGCTCCATTAACAATCACTGACCATAAGGGTAATAAAAACACCACGATCCCTAATAATATTAACATGGCTAACGCAAAGAACGGAGAAAAATACCCTAGGCCAATAATGATAAAACCATACAAAATCCATGCAATAATTGTTGGAAAGATCGTTCTCAAGTACAAATTTTGGATGTGATTGATATCCTCGGATAATAGCCCTAAGATATCGCCTGTTCGATGATTTTGTTTAAAGAAAATCGCATCCTGCTCTAATGAATCATACAGTTTTACTCTTAAATTAGACGTCATCTTTAATACCCAATTATGACTTACTAAGCGTTCAACATAACGAAATACAGGTCGACCGATTCCAAAAGCACGTGTTAAAACAATTGGAATATAAATCAATAAAATATTCTCCGGTAACGAAGCTGCACGACTAATCAAATAACCGGAGTTGAACATTAATGCGCCAGCACAAAAGAAAGTAATAAAACCTAGGATCAAAGCAAGGATCAAAGATTTTTTATATTGTTTAAAAAATGGTTTTACCCAATCATCCGTTTTTAATGCTTGAAATAAACCGATTCGATTCATGCTTTTTCACCTCGCAATGCCTGGCTCAATTTAACAAATGTGCCATTTTTTTGTTTTAATTCTTCGATCGTTCCTTGTTCCACTAATTTTCCTTCATCCATCACAAGAATATAATCCATTTCCGCTAGCCAATGAAGTCGATGTGTTGCAAAAAATACTAAATGATTTTCCATCAATGGTAACATCCGCGCCTTTATTTCCACTTCAGTTTCTATATCTAAATGAGCTGTTGGTTCATCAAATAATAATATTTTCCGTTCTTGGTTCAAAAAAGCACGCGCTAAAGCAATCCGCTGAGCTTGCCCCCCACTCAATGCACGTTCTCCCTCACCAAGTTTAGTATCTAATCCTGCTGGAAGTTCGGCCAGTAACTCCGTTAATCCAGTGACTTCAATTGCTTGCAATACTTCAGCATCAGTAGCATCTGGATGATAAAAAGCTATGTTCTCTCGCATAGAACGTTGGAAAACATAGGGATTTTGTGGAATGTAGATTAATTGTTCCTGCCAATTTGGTTGGTCAAAAGCATTCATCTTTACATCCTCAAAAACGATTTGACTTTTATCTGGACGTAAAAAGCCGCTAAGTAAGTTAATCAACGTTGATTTTCCCGAACCACTCATTCCGATGATCCCAATTTTTTGAAATCCCTTGACTGAAAAATCAACCTCAGCTCCTAGATTATTCTCATAATCATAATGTAAAGCTACATTTAATTGACTTTCCTTATCCCATCTAGGAAGTGAAAGTATTTCCTCTTGATTTTCAGGTATATCTAAAATTTTATTCACGTCATCCATGGCATTTTTCCCATCAAGTGTCGCATGATAATCACTCGAAAAATCTCTAATCGGTAAAAAATATTCAGGTGCCAAAATCAATACCGTTAGCGCTGGGAAAAGAAAAATTTCTTGATTGATCAAACGTAAGCCTAATAAAACCGCCACGACAGCTACGGACAGTGTCGTGAAAAAGTCCAAAGCAAATGTAGATAATATCGCCACTTTTAACGTACTCATAGTTGCTTCACGAAACCGTTCACTAGTTGTAAAAATACTACGACTGTATTGTTTACTGATACCGAAGAATTTCAATGTATCGATTCCTCTCAATGAGTCAATAAAATGATTAGACAATAGTTGAAAGACTTTATATTGTTTATCCGCCTTACTTTGAGCGGCGTAACCCAAAATAATCATAAAAATAATGATCAACGGAAAGACAATTAATAAGACGATGCCTGACTGCCAGTCTAAGAAAAAGATCATTACTAATAAGATCCAAGGAATGATCATCATATTCAAGATTTTAGGTAAGATTAAATGAAGATATTCTTCAACTTGATTGATTCCATCCAATGCTGTCGTTACAACACTTCCTGTACCATGTTTTTGAACTACATGAGGACCTAGACGAAATATTTTTGTTAATAATTGACTTCTTAAATCACGTGCTTGTTCATAAGCAAAATCCTCTAGAACTTGTTCTCTTAGGAAGGTCATTAAATGACGCAAAGCATAAGAAACAAAAAAAAGACCTAGCCAAATAAATTGGTTACGTATGACTTCCCCATTCCATAAATTCGTGATTGACCGTGATAATCCATAAGCTTGGCCAATGATAAAGATTGCTTGCAAGACAGCTGATCCTGCAAGCAATCCAAGAATTTTTTTGATACCAGGAAGTTGTAATAACTTCTTATCGATCATTGTTGAACCCCCACCGCATGCGGATGTTTAATCCGTTTACGGAAAATATAATATGTCCATGCTGTATAGGCAAGGACAAATGGTAAGATCGTCAATGAAATATAAGACATGATCCGTAATGTATATGGACTTGATGAAGCCTGTTGGATCAATAAATCATTGCCCGGAATCGAACTGATCAAAACGCGTGGGAACAACCCACTAAACAATAATGCGACTAGAACAATCATAGTAAATCCACTAGCTAGAAAGGCTAACAATTCTTTTTCTTTGAATACAGAAATATTCGCGATGATCGTCAATAGTACAATAACTACTAGCAAAGTAAGAGTCACCACAAAATTATTTTGGAAAAAGTCCGTTTTGAAATACATCAAAACAGCAAAGGCGATCAAGCCAACATATAATAAACCGTATAAAACTTGCGCATAATTTTTCGCACGCGCCCGTATTGGCCCTTCTGTGCGTAGTGAAATATAATTCAACCCATGCAAATAACATAATAACGTCAAAGCGACACCACCAACTACCGAGAATAAGTTGATATAATCAGTAAATGTTGCCATCATATTGTGGTTGGCATCCATTGGCATTCCTTGGATCATACTGATAAATAAAATTCCAAAGAAAAATGGCACAATAAAACTACCAATCGTCAGTGTCCAATTCCAAATATTCTTGTATTTTTTAGGCATATGACTTCGAAATTCAAACGAAACACCTCGAATAATCAAGCCGAATAAAATCGCAAATAATATTAAATAGTAGCCGCTAAACAATGATGCATACCAATATGGAAATGATGCGAACATAGCACCTCCGGCAGTAATCAACCAAACTTCGTTACCATCCCATACCGGTCCGATCGTTTCAACAACTTGATCTTTTTCGTGTTCATCATGAGCTAATGTTTGAACCGACATACCGACGCCAAAGTCAAAACCTTCTAGAAAGAAGAACCCCGCAAACAAAATCCCAATCAATAAAAACCAAAATAATTGTAAACTACTCATTCGTAAACGCCTCCTTATCAAAAGGATCGATCGAATCTTGATCAGAATCTATCATACCTTCTATTTCTGGTCCTTTATTTAATTCACGTTTCACTAAATAAATCATCGTGATTGCTAAGCCTGAAAATAATAAGAAATAGACAATATTAGAAATTAATAAGGATGTCGCTGATACATTTGGTGACACACTGTCTTTGATGGTGAATAAGCCATAAACGGTCCATGGATAACGGCCTAATTCCGTCACTAACCAGCCAGCAGTATTGGCTAAAAATGGTGCAAATGTACATAATCCCATAATCCACAACATCCATTTTTTCTCGTATAAAATCGGTTTTTTCTTCCTCGTTAAAAATAATCCTGCTACGGCTACAAAAAGCATCAACATACCGAAACCAGCCATGATCCGGAAACTCCAAAATAACGTATTTACCGGTGGATAATAGTTTTTAAATCCATGTTCTTCAATCAATTCTTGATTGACCGTATTCATCCCTTTGATTGAGCCAGAGGGTTTCCCATAAGATAAGATGCTCAAGACATAAGGCACTTTGATTCCGAATACTTGTGAATGTTCTTTTTCATTCGCCCAAGCAATCAACGTCCACGCTGCCGGATCGCCCGTATCTTCATACGTTCCTTCCATTGCTGCAAATTTCATCGGTTGTTCTTCGATCAATGCTTTCATCTGTAAGTCACCAGCAGTCAGTACTGCTAAGGAACCCAGCAAAGTAATCACTAATCCTACTCGCATTGATTTTTTAAAGAACGCCCGCATCAACGGATCTTTTCTTTTAATTAATTGGAAAGCTGCCAAACCAGCAGCAATCATTCCGCCCATCGTAATCGCGGCTGCAATGACGTGAGAAAATTCATACCAAACTTGATGGTTCGTCAATAATGCACTAAAATCTGTCATTTCTGCTCGACCGTTACGAAGGGTATAGCCCACTGGATGCTGCATAAAACTATTCGCAGTTAAAATCCAGAAAGCTGATAAGATCGAAGCAATGGTTACTAGCCACATAAAAATGACATGGGTGAGTGGTTTTACTCGATCCCACGTAAAAATCCAGAGTCCTAAAAAAGTTGACTCCATAAAGAATGCTAATAACGCTTCTACTGCTAAAGGCGCACCAAAAATATCCCCGACAAAACGAGAATAATCAGACCAATTCATTCCAAATTGAAATTCTTGAATGATTCCTGTTACAACCCCCACAGCAAAGCTAAGTAAAAAGATATTTCCCCAAAACTTCGCTAATTGACGATATTTTTCATTCTTCGTTTTAACATATAAAGTTTCCATAATGGCAACAACTAATCCCATCCCAATTGAGAATGGCACGAAGAAAAAGTGAAAAACGGTCGTCATCGCAAATTGAAAACGAGCCAACGTCACTATATCCATATTAATTCCTCCCCTACTATTGTGAATAAAAAAACGATAATAAAGCCCTTACTATCTAACTATAAGCTTAATAAAAAGAATTGCCAAATTTTCAGCTTAAACTACGTTTTTATGAGCTTATATATGAAAATTTAAATGACAGAGACTCGCTCGAATAAATAACTTTAAAAATCAAATTTTTGCTTTTCCTAATAAATTTGGTGAATATTATTTAAACTATGCTATTTTTTCACATAGAAAAATTTGTTTCAATCATTTTTATTTCTAAATGAAACGGCAAAAAAAGACCACCTAAAGCGGTGATCTACAATGATTCAGAACCAAAATATACTTTCAAATGTTGTGGTAACACTTCAAAATCCAATGGCAACTCCGGTCCTTCATCGCCATCAACACTTGGATGTAAGTCAGCTTCCGCTTTCATTGTTAAGCGTCCTTTTGTAAATGGTTTGTAGCCAATATTATCGGTCGATTGATCGACTCCTTTTACAATATCGGGAACACTTTTTAACGTATCGGTGATTGTTTGATCTTTTAAATACAGCAAATAAAGATTTCCATCATTTGCTTTTGCCTCAGGGACAATATTCTGAAAACCACCAACGGTTCGAGTCAGTACGATGACTACTGCACTACTCTCTATTTCCATCGTTTCTCCATCGATCTCTAATTGAAAGTGATACGTTTTATTATTCAATACTTGTTTCACTCCGGAGATAAAGTACGCTAATTTACCGAATTTAGTCTTTTCTTCTACTTCGACATCACTGATTGCCTCAGGTATTCCACCTATTGCAACGATATTCATAAAATAATCCGCATTGATTTTACCGATATCTAAAGTTGTTATCCGCTCTACATCAAAAGAAGAGATCGCTTTTTGGGGATTCATCGAGATATTTAGAGAACGACCTAAATCATTGACTGTCCCTAATGGAAAAAATCCAAATTTAGGGCGATAGTCTTGTTCGGCTAATCCGCTGATTACTTCATTAACTGTGCCATCTCCCCCCATTGCAAAAACGCTATCAACTTTTTCTTTAGCCGCTTGTTTGGCAAATTGGGTTGCATCACCCTTTTCTTCGGTCCGTTTGACTTCTACCTCATCAAAAAAAAGGCTTAATTTACGTTCAGCTTGGCTTTCATATTCTACGGCTTCTTCATTACCGGAGCTTGGGTTGACGATCAATACTGCTTTTTTCATTCGTACTCATCCTCTCGAATATCTGGCTAGCTTATTTTCTCTATTAGTATAACAGGATTTTTAAATATCCTTATTCAAGACGACTCCATAAAAAAAGGACAGAAACATCCACGTTTCTGTCCTTTTACTTCTATTTATTAAATAAAAAAATTTTAGTCATTCAAATTGTAACGTAACTTCATATGTTCAGAACCAGAAATCACCATATCGCCAAATAATTTTGTTTGACGAGTCAATGATTCAGTCGCTAATTTTTCATTGGCTGTTTCTAAGAATTTTTGAACATCTTTTTGATCAGCTACTGCTTTATCCGTTTCGTTTTGAATACGATGATAAGCAGACATTGCTTCTAATTCAAAGGTATTGCGGAAATCTCCGTAGAAACTATAATCTGTATCACCAAGCAAGGCAGTCGCACAGCTCAACCAATACATATTATTTAAATCAAATGTCCCTGTTGCATCCTTGTAACAAGCGGGAGTGTCATTAACATTAGCATAAAATGGAACAACGGTATTAAATGTGTTTGCTCCATAGGCTAACCAATGGATCCCAGCGATTTCATCTGCGACACCATTACGAATTTGTAGAATATGAACGTTATGGTTACGATTGATACCGATTGGACGGATCAATGTTTTTTCCGTTTCCGTACCATCACCGTAAGGATCATATTTTGTGTTTTCAAAATGTGAACTCAAAACAAATTTCACATCTTCGATTGATATTTTTCGATTTGCGCGACAAATGAATGGCAAGTCTTGATCCATCATGTCTTGCTCTACATCCGGTGTAAAGTATTTTTGGCCGTACCATGCCCGCGGATTGTTGTAGACGGTATCTTTAATTGATGCACTACCAAAGATGTGGCGTAAATTATATCCTTCAAAATCAGGATTCAAATGATTTTCTTCGATTAATTCTTTTAGATCATCTGAACACATAGTGTCTGCAGAATCAAAATCAAAAGCATCGATATTCATGCGGTTTGGTGCCACTACGTACGCATCATCCGGAATACGGACGGCTGCCCAATGATGCCCACCGATAGTTTCTAACCACCACACTTCTTCTTTATCAGAAAAAGCGATTCCGTTTGGTTCGTAGGTACCGAATTCTTTTAGTAACGCGCCTAAACGTTCTACCCCTTCACGTGCACTGTGGATGTAAGGTAAGACTAATGTTACGATATCTTCTTCCCCGATACCACCGTCTACATAGGGATCGATTCCTTGGATTCTAGGATTTGTTGTGATTGTTTCAGTTGCTGACATCGCAATATTTTCGCTATTGATCCCTGCGGCTGGCCAAATACCATTGGTTAAAATAGAGTTTGGCATTGAAGTATAGCGCAATGGATTATCCGGTAATTCGATTTTAACACCGCTGATAACCGCTTGATAATTTTTTGGTTGTTCTTCTGGTTGAACTACCACGAAGCGTTGTGGGTCTAAAGCTTCATGCCCATCATCGTTCCTTGAAATAATAGTTGAGCCATCGATTGATGCTTTCTTTCCGACTAGTACAGTAGTACAAGACCCTTTTACTCGTTTTGTCATACTTGAAACACTCTCCCTTTTCATGGTAACTCAAGTATAACGCTAAAAAAAAGAATTACCAAACGAAAACCTAAAACAACTCTTTCAAACAAAAAAATATTCTTTTTTATCTAATCTGTGTATCAGATAATCGTTGCTAATAGCTCTTTGGTTTCTACGATTCCTTTTTCATCAAGTGAGTGGACGATTTTTGAACCGATCACTACACCATCGCAAACTTGTTCAAATTTTTCAACATGCTCTTTCGTCGAGATGCCGAATCCCGCAAGCACTGGAATAGCACTCAATTCTTTGATTTTGGTTAAATGATTTGTTAAATCCGTTCGATAGTTTTGATCTGTACCAGTTATGCCATTAACAGTAACGGCATAAACAAAGCCTTCAGCGTTTGAAACCAATGTCTGAATTCGTTCACTAGAACTAGTCAACGAGACTAATGGCAACAGGGCAACTTCCTTTAAGTCTTCTAAAATCAAAGATTGGTGTTCATAGGGTAAATCTGGAATGATCAACCCTTTCACATCAGTTACTTGTAGATCGTTGATCAACTTTTTAATCCCATAATGAAAGAAAGAGTTACTGTAACCCATCAATATTAATGGGACCGAAAATTTATTTTCTTTTAGTACTCGAATGATTTTTTTCAAAGTCACTTGCTGTTCAAAAGCTCGTAGCCCCGCCGCTTGAATCACTGGACCATCTGCTACTGGGTCAGAAAAAGGAACCCCGAGTTCAATCGCAGAAGCACCTGCTTCAATCAGCATCTCGATTTCTTCTGGTAGTCGCTCCAATCCTTGCGCGCCGGCCATGATATAAGGTACAAATAATTTTCCTTTTTTCAATTTGTCTTTTAGAATTTTCGTCAATGGTTTCATTTTTCCGTCTCCAATTCCTTGATTTGTTGAACATCCTTGTCACCACGACCAGATAGATTCATAATGATGATTTGCTCTTTTGACATCAATGGAGCAACTTTCATCACTTGAGCTAGCGCATGGGAACTTTCTAAGGCCGGAATGATCCCTTCTAATCGTGAAAGATAATGAAAGGCTTTTAAGGCTTCTTGGTCAGTAATCGCTGCGTATTCTGCTCGACCAATTTCATGTAAAAATGAATGTTCTGGACCAATACCAGGATAATCTAAACCCGCCGAAATAGAAAAGGCTTCTTGAACCTGACCATCGTCATCTTGTAATAAATGCATTTTTGCTCCATGCAATATCCCGACACTTCCTTTATTGATTGAAGCCGCATGCTCATTAGTTTCCAATCCACGTCCAGCTGCTTCAACCCCCATTAAACGAACTGTTCCATCTTCAATAAAGGGATAAAACATTCCCATCGCATTACTTCCGCCGCCAACACAGGCAATCACTAGATCCGGCAAACGATTTTCCGCTAATAGAATTTGTTTACGGGTCTCAATCCCGATCACACTTTGATAATCACGGACAATTTCAGGAAAAGGATGCGGACCTAAGACAGACCCCATAACATAATGTGTATCCTCAACCGTTGCGACCCAGTAGCGTAAGGCTTCATTAACGGCATCTTTCAGTGTTTTACTGCCGGAAGTCACACTTTCAACCTTTGCTCCTAGCAATTCCATTCTAAACACATTCAACGCTTGACGTTTGACATCGACTTCCCCCATAAAAATAGTACATTCCATTCCAAAAAGTGCAGCCGCAGTCGCAGTCGCTACGCCATGTTGGCCAGCACCCGTTTCAGCTACGACTTTTCGTTTGCCCATTCTTTTAGCTAACAATACTTGACCTAAGGCATTGTTGATTTTATGCGCTCCTGTATGATTTAAGTCTTCACGTTTTAAATAAATCTTTGCACCGCCTAATTCTTTGGTCAATCGTTCGGCATAGTATAAAGGATTTTCTCGTCCGACATATTGTTTTAGGTAATAAGCCAGTTCTTTTTGAAATTCTTCATCTTCTTTTGAAGACTCGTAGGTCGCTTCTAATTCTTGAATGGCATACATTAATGTTTCGGGAACAAATTTCCCACCGTACTCACCGTAAAATCCTGCTTGATTTGGTTCATGATACATTTTAATTCCTCCTAATAACTTTCTTTATCCGCTCGGTTGACTGCTCGACAAAAAGCGAAAATTTTATGCAAATCTTTCTCACCATTTGTTTCGACTCCGCTAGAGACATCGACTACTTGGGGATTAAAGCGATGAATCGCCTCTGTTACATTGGCTGCGTTCAAGCCACCAGCAATCCATAATTTTTCTTTTGGCAACGATTGATCTTGAACTAAATTCCAATCAAAGGTTTTCCCAGTCCCACCCATATATTTTTCGGGAGGAGCATCTAATAATAAATAGGGATACTTCCTATTGCTAAACGATTGATCTTTCGTCACATTGATGGCTTTGATGATAGGCAGAGAACAACTAGCTAATCGATTTTCACCATGGATTTGGACCAGATCCAATCCAGCAACCGTAATAATCCTTTCAACTGCTGCTTGCTTAGGTGAAACAAAGACACCTACCTTTTTTATATCCTTAGGTAAGCCAGTTGTTAGCAAACGAACTTTCTCAGGTGAAATTTTTCTAGTACTCTCTGCAAAAACAAACCCTAAATATTCTGCTCCTGCCATGACTGCTGTCTCAATACTCGCCCGATTTGTTAACCCACAAATTTTTATTTTGGTCATCGCAATCCCTTCAATTCTTTTATTTTTTTCATTGGATCACTCACGGTCATTAACGTTTCACCTATTAGCACCCCTTGATAATAAGGAAGGATTTTTTTAATGTCTTGACGATTTTTAAATCCTGACTCACTGACAAAAACCGTTTCACCTAGGGCTTGCTTCAATTGAATACTTGTTTCGATAGAGACTTGAAAAGTTTTTAAGTTACGATTATTTACCCCGATTATTTTCGCACCTAATAATTGTGCGCGCTGTAGTTCTGAAGCATCATGGACCTCAACTAATACCTCTAATCCTTGTTCTGTCGCAAACTGATACAATTTATTTAACCGTTCTTGTGATACTGCCGCAACGATCAGTAATACGATACTCGCCCCAGCTTGTTTGGCTCTAATGATTTGCCGTTCATCAATGATAAAGTCTTTACATAAAATAGGGAGATCAACAACTGTAGCAACAGCTGCTAAATCATTGATATGACCCTTAAAAAAAATCGGATCGGTCAAGACCGAAATAGCACTCACCCCTGCTTGTTCATATTTTTTAGCTTGTTCCAAAATATCTACTGCTTCATTGATGATTCCTTTTGAAGGAGAAGCGCGTTTGATTTCGCCAATGATATGAATTGTTGCCAGATCTTTTTTAACACCCTCATAAAAAGAGGGACGGATTTTTTTTACTGTTTCTATCACTGGATCAAGTGATTCAATTTCATGTTGTTTTTCTGTCAATATTTTAGTTAAAAAATCCATTAAGCAACCTCCTGTTGTTTTTTGATTAGTTGTTGCAAGCAATCATAAGCTGCTCCAGAAAGAATAGATTCTTCTGCTTCAACGATCCCTTCGCTTAAGGAGTTGACTCTGCCACTTGCATAAAACCCTAGCCCAGCATTTATTAAAACTGTTTCATAATAGGCTGATGGAATGCCCCGTAAGACCGACAATAAAATTTCTTTATTTTTTTCTGCTGAACCACCGATAATTCCTTGGAGCGGAACTTTCTTAAAACCTACTTCCTCTGGCTCAAAAGAAAATTCTTTTATCGTTCCCGCTTCGTACAAAGCACACTCTGTCCGACCTGCTAAATTGGCTTCATCCATTCCTCCATGACCATGGACGACAATCGCTCGTTTTCTACCTAATTTCCCTAACGTTTTGACTGATTCAACTAATGTATCGCCAGCATATGTCCCCATTAGCTGGAACTCTAACGGATAAGGGTTGATGATTGGGCCCAATAAATTAAAAATCGTTGGCGTCGCTAATTCTTTCCGAATTTGCATGACTTCTTTCATTGCCGGATGCAATGTGGGCGCAAAGAGAAAGGCAATTCCGGTTTCTTTGATCAAGTAGGCAATTTTTTCAGGTGTTACATTCAGCGACACACCTAAAGCTTCTAGAACATCCGCACTCCCTGATTTACTAGAAATACTACGATTCCCATGCTTGGCCATTGGTACACCACCACCTGCTAAGACAAAAGCAGCCGTAGTACTAATATTAAAACTTTGCGAGTGATCCCCACCGGTCCCACAATTATCCATTACTCCAGCAGGAGCTTTTTGCATCGTTGTTCCACGCCCTTGCATCGCGTGAGCTAGTCCGGTAAGTTCATCTGCACTGACACCCTTTACTTTCAAACCAATTAATAAGGCGCTGATTTGACTATCCGTTAACTGATGATCAAAAATAGCATCGCCTACTTTCTCCATCTCTTCCATTTTTAAATACTCTCCACGATATAGCTTTTCAAATATTTCTTGCATTTAGATCCCTGCTTCCTGTAAAAAATTTTGGATATATTGTTTTCCATTTTCTGTACCGATCGATTCAGGATGGAATTGTAAGCCAAAGATTGGGTAACGTTTGTGACGAAAGGCCATAATTTCTTCGTTTACTCTAGCTGTTACCTGTAAGTCTTCGGGCAATGTTTGCGCATCAACGATCAATGAATGGTAGCGCATGACTATCCGACCTTCCTCCCCTGCTAATAGCGACTGCTTTCCATGCATAATCGAAGGCGCACTGATGATTCTTCCCCCAAAAACTTCGCCAATTGCCTGATGACCTAAACAAATTCCTAAAATTGGTTTCTTACGATAAAATTTTTTGACCAATAATTCCATAAAACCGGCTTCTGCTGGTCTGCCGGGACCCGGTGATAAAATAATGGCAGTTGCTTGTGTTGCGACCATAAAGAGTGCCGGATCATCGTTGCGTAAAATTTGGATTTCTCCAGGCAATAATTGCACCAAGTTATAGGTAAAAGAATCATAATTATCGACTAATAAAATCATTTTCCTACCTCCATCAATGTCTTCGCTTTTTGTAATGTTTCAAAATATTCACTCGTTGGGTTTGAGTCATAGACGATTCCCGCTCCTGCTTGGACATATGCTTTTTTATTTTTTACGACCATCGTCCGAATCGCAATTGCAAAATCAGCGCTATCATCTTGACTTAAAAAACCGACCGCACCGGCATAAATTGAGCGTTTTACCGGTTCCCATTGATAAATACGCGACATCGCTCGAATCTTCGGGGCACCGCTGACTGTTCCAGCAGGCAGCGTCGCTTTCAATGCATCCATTGAGCGTAAGTCCGGTTGTAAAGTACCTGTGACAACCGAGACGAGATGCATTACATAGCGATAGCGTTCAATCGTCAAGTATGTAGGAACCGTGATTGATCCTCTAATAGCCACTTTCCCTAAGTCGTTTCTGCCTAAATCGACTAACATCCGATGTTCTGCTATCTCTTTGGGATCATTTAACAATTCAGCAGCTAATGATTCATCTTCTAAAAAATCCTGTCCACGTTTTCTCGCCCCAGCAATCGGATTGGTAGTAACTGTACGTCCTTCAACTGTCACTAGGCTTTCTGGCGAACTTCCGATGATTGTCGCTGTCGGAAATTCTAAATGGTATAAATAAGAAGAAGGGTTGCTCTCCTTTAATTTTCGATAATAACTAAAAGAATCCATTGTAAAATCAGCCGTCAAACGTTGCGAAGGAACAACTTGAAACAAATCACCCGCGATAATCTTTTCCTGTGCTTTTTGGACGATCTGCTCAAAATCAATTTGAGAGAAGTTACTTGAAAAGTTTAATTTAGCTAATTCTATCTTTGGAATTGTTTGCTCCTGGTTTAATTTTTGTTCAAGCTCTTCTAATTTTATTCGTAACTCTGACTCTGTTTCATCACTGTAACTATCCGTTGCTACCAAGGTGATCGCTTGATTTTCTAAAATAATAAATAAGTTATATGAGTAAAATTCTAAGTCTGGTAACTCCAATTCATCGTAAGGTGCATCCCCAATATCTTCATAACAAGCAGCCACATCATAGCCGACATACCCGATTGCTCCACCCATAAAGGGAAGATCTGTAAACTGGTCATTCTCATTGATCAGGACTTGCTTTTCAAGTTCCTTTAATGGATCCTTGGTCGGAATTATTTTCCCATCAACATGAAAGTCTCCATCTTTAAAATAAAGATGTTGAACTGGATTAATCGCAATCAATGTATACGCTCGATTAGACGACTTTCGTTCAAAAAGACACGTACCTTTTCCTTTTACACGGTAATAGATATCACTGACTGATAACTTATTTTGGGGTATTTTTTTTATTATTCGCATTGAATTACTCCTTCATGGTTTATTGCTTCTTCTATGTTTTTCATCTAATTCTTCCGCTTAGAAAATAAAAAAAGCCCTCAAACCAAAAAAACATTGGTCTGAGGGCGCAAACAGCACGGTACCACCTCACTTTATTATTGAAAATATTCAATAATACTCTCATCGTCTAACAACGATTTGACTCTATAACGGGAGTGCCCGTCATTCCCTACTATGATTCAAGAATGCTCGAATAAGTCCATTCGCTAGGGATAAAATACTTCTTCTCATCAAACGAAGCTTTCTGTCATTTTATGATCCTAGTTACTTCTCTTATTTAAGATTTTTATGTTGCTTTTTAAATACAAAAAAGCCCCCAAGTCGAAACAAATCGACTTGAGGGCGGATAATCCACGGTGCCACCTCAATAATAGATACCTAAAAAAGGTATTTCTCTCTCAGCCGTCCATCAACGACCTTACTCTATAACGGGAGTTCCCGAAAGTTCCTACTTTTTCATTCAAAACTTCAGTCCAAAAGCCCATTCGCATAAAAATCCCTACTGATTCGCAGTCCCATCAGCTCTCTGAAAAGTCTTTTTTATGTTACTCCTCTTTTGTTCGACACTTATTTTTTTAGAATACTACGCTTTATAATAAATTTTGTCAATTAATTTTTGAAAAAAATATTTTCAAGTTTATTTACTATCCGGATTAAATCGAACTTGTTAAACTATGAATACTTGGAGGTGTATCCCATGATCAAGAGACTGAAAATCAAAAAAAATTCGTTTTTTTCTAACATAAAATTTTACTATTGGAAAACAAACAATACCGCAAAACAGTTCCCCCTATTGTTTAATGCCGCAGAAAAATCAGACTATCCTGTTCCAGGACTTTCAAAAATTCTATCTTTGAATAAAAATCAACAAATAGAATTTTGTACTACTATGACCCCACAAGGATTAACTTTTACCGAGGATTATGTACTGATTTCAGCTTATTGTCATGCACATAGCCATCATTCAGTAATTTATATTTTAGACCGGATCAGTGGGATAAAACTTAAAACAGTGGTTTTACCTGATTTTCCCCATGCAGGCGGGTTAGCTTACGATCCCGTTCATCGTAGAATCTGGATCAGCAATACAAATCGTAACTATGCAGCTGTTGCTGCAATCTCATTAACAGAGCTAATGAAGCATAAAACAAAGCTAGCTCCCATTAGCTACCAACAAAAAAACATTTTAACAGATCTTCCTCGAGCGTCATTTTTGACCTACGCTAAAGGCCATCTTTATGTCGGCTTATTTTCACTAAAAAGCCTTGGAGAATTCGCTTGTTACCCGATAGATGAAAAAGGGAATTTAAAACAGCCCACTACTAAAAAATTTATCGAATCTCCTTACGAAAAATTGACAATTCCTCCAAAAATTCAAGGACTAGCAATTTATCAGCAGTATGTTATTTTTTCTCAATCTTGGGGCCCGAAAGCGGGGAAACTCTTTATTTTCGATATTTGTGCAGCCAATGATTTTTCGGTGCTTAAAGAAGCCACTAAAATCATCCCAACTCCGCCATACTTAGAACAAATTTGGGTAGAAGATCATCACTTGTATGCCTTATTTGAAAGTGGTGCGGCTGAGTATCAAACAAAAACTCCTTACATCATGAACGATGTCTTACGAATTGATTTAAAAAAATTACTTACAACCTAATTTATCGTGAATGCTAATCTATTTGGACAATTTAGTTACAATAATTTTTAAAGATAAATTGTTATGTATGTTTTTAATCCTTTATTGTATAATGAACTCTGTTAAAAATTTTTAAAACGTTTTTTAAAGGAGTTCTACTAGTGAATAAGAAAATAAAAAAAAGAATCAATAAAGGTTTGAATTATCTCATGGGACTGTTTGTTTTAATCGCCAGCTATCAAGCAATCATTAAATACCCCACCCATGGACTAAATCTATTAAATCTAACCAGTAACCACAACGCCTATTCTCCTACTGTATTATTATCAACACTTACAGCCGGTGCAAAAAGTGTGATGTATTTTATAAATTCTACAACAAGTATGTTAAAACGAAAAAAACAACGCAAGCAGTTGCTTGTAGTAATAGGAGCTGTAGCTTTTATTTATTTTCTCCCTATTATCAAGGCCTTTATCCAACAATTTATTTAGTTTAAAGATTCTATCCTAAAAATAGACCCTTCGTTAATAATCAAGAGTACCGAATAAAAAACGCCCGTTCACTATGAACGGGCGTTTTTTTATTTAGAGCATCCTCAATTTTCTACTGCTTGCGGAAATTGATATGTTCTTTTTTTTCTTGTGAAATAAACGATTATTATCAGATTGCTGATGATCGTTAAACTTGCAAATATCAAAGTTTGACTGCCCATTGCACCAGTCATTGAAACTCCTTGACGAAGAGCAGAAATACTATAAGTCATTGGTAAAAATGGGCTGATTTTTTCAAAAAATGTATTGGAAAGTTCCAACGGATATGTTCCCGATGAACCGCCAAGTTGTAACATCATAAATATTAACATCAAGAAGGAGCCAACTTTTCCAAATAAAACGTTGAACATCGTTACAATCGACATGAAGGTGATTGCTTCTAAAATTAAGAAGAAGAGTACTCTTACGGGATATATCGGATCTAGGCCTAAACCTAACGTTAAAACCATAAATACTAAAATAGCTTGGATGATAGCTACGGTTCCAACAATAGCCATCTTACTTGACCACCAAGCAAGACCAGACGTTGGTTTTTTCTTAGGTTTAACAACATCAAAAAGTAAATTAGTGGTCAAACAACCGACAAACAATGCAACGGACATCATGTAAGGTGCCATAGCTGTCCCATTATTTGCAACTTTATCTTTATCTATATGAGTTGTTTGTACTGGCTGAGAAATAGCTGCGGCGGCGGATTTACTAGTATTTACTTGCTGAACTTTATTTGCTCCGTTATTTAGACTGTCCGTCAAACTATTTATTCCATCATTAATCTGACCTAAAGAAGTTGTTACTTTACCTTCTCCATTGGACAGCTGTCCAGCTCCAGAAGATATCTTCTGTGCACCAGAACCCAATGTCTGGACTCCACTGACTAATTGCGAACCGTTACTGACCAATTGAGTGGTACCATCAGATAATTTTTCTGATCCTTGTAATAAAGTACCGACGCCCGAACTTAACGTTGGAATTTTTTTAGCAGCTGTGGCTAATCCGGAAGATAATGAATTGATACCATTAGTTAACATTGGCGACTTCGCTGTTAAGGTAGTTGTTCCGGATAAAAGCGTAGCACTCCCTGCTTTCAATTGTTGAATTGCAGAAACTAAAGTAGGCGTACTTTCATTAAACGTTTGAGTAGCCGAAGCGATTTTTTCAGCAGCAGGTGCTGCGGTGGTACCGATCGAATACAGTCCATCTAGCGCTGTCGTTAAACCTGTAGTTGCGTCAGAACTATTGTTGGCTAAATTATCTGTACTTGTTTTGAGCGTTGCTAACTGATCAATAGGAAGATTTTTTAAAGCCGCCATTCCGGTTGTTAATTGTTGCAAGTCACTGTTGGCTTTATTTAAACCTGCATTCATGGAATCGCCATCAACAGATAAATTGTTTACCTCCGCTAATGTTTGGCTTTCTTGGTTTTTCATTGTGCTTAAAATTAATGCTTTCTGATCATCGCTTAGGGTTACCCCAGAAGTTTTCAACGCTGCAGTAACTGCATTGGCATTTGTTGATAGATCTGTTTGATAAGCAGCTTGAATAGCTGATTTTTCTGTTTCAATCTTAGTATTTATAGGAGCAATGAGATTTTGGATATTCGTCAAATCGGTACCTACATCCGTTATTGCACTTGTCAACTGATCAGAATTTAATGAACTAGCATCCATAGTAACTAGCATCGCCGAAACTTGAGTCAAATAACTTTGAACACCAGTGACATAAGCGGTCAGTTGATTTTTTTGAGTATTACTTAAATTGACTTGCTTCAGCCCCGCAGCTAGCTGTTGGACCCCATCATTTAATTGCTTAGTTTGAGCGGGTAAATTTTGAGTTTGATTTTCTAATTTAGACAAACCAGTAGCCAATTGAGCGGCTCCGGTGTTTACGGAATTTACCCCATCCGTGTATTGTTGAACACCACTCGCTAGCGATGAGGCTCCAGTATTTAATTGATCCATGCCTGATGATAGTGTAGGAAGGCTTTTTGAGAGCGTACTAATTCCAGTGGATAATTGATTGGTACCTTCGTCGACACTTTCTACCCCAGAGACATATTTTTTTATTCCTTCTGTTAACGTTTCGGTGCCAGTTGAAAATTCTAGTGTACTTGAACTTAATTTTTGCAAATTGTTTTGAATCAATTTGCTAGCATCTTCAACTTTAGTAGTGCCAGAATTCAGCTGCTTGCTGCCAGAAGCTGCATTCGCCATCCCATCCCCTACTTTTCCAAACTGTGTCAAGATTGCTTTCGTATACAATTCTGTCACTTGAGTAGATACTTTATCCTTCAGCGTTGTCATAGCTGAATCTGACATTTTTGATGCTGTTAGATTTCTACCCTGCGTCGTTTCATAATTTATAATCATATTCTTAGGATTCTTGGTAATCAATGTAGCAGCATTCGTAGAAAAATTTTTAGGAATCGTGATTTTCATATAGTAATCACCTTTTTTTATTCCTTGCTTCGCTTTTTTTGCTGAAACAAAATGATACTCTAAACTTTTTGTTTCTTTCATGTTTTTAACTAGTTGATCGCCAATTGCTAATTTTTTTCCTTGATACGTAGTAGATTGATCCTCATTAACAATTGCTACTGGTAAATGCTCCAATTTACCATACGGATTCCACATTGAACTTAAAAAAATTAGATTATAAAGCATTGGAATCAATGCGACAACCGCTAACACTATTAAAAAGAATTTATGCTCTTTTAAAAATTGTAATTCTTTTTTCAGCATATTTTTTCCCCTTCTTTCATAATGGACATATAATATCTCTAATGAAATGCATTTGCAAGATTTTTTTTTGAAAATAAAAAAATACAGCTTGTTAGGCTGTATTTTTTATTTTTTCAATTATATTAATGTAGATTTTCTGCAAAATTTTTCAGAAACGTATCAAGCATAGCTTCATCTTTTACCGCTGCTAATTCCTTCCAATCTACACAACCATTTATATAATCGGTTCCTTCTAAAATTGTACTTAATTTTATTTCATCTAACTGACTAAATAAATTTTCTTGGATTTTTTCTAGTGCCGATACGATGATTGCTTCTCGTTCTTCAACTTTTTCTGGTATTAAAAATATCTTTTGAGGCAAATTAGTACTTTCAAATATCTCGGCTTCTTCTGTGCATTTATAGATATCAAATAGACTAATTTCGTCAAGATTTTTTTTGAGTTTAAGCCCACCGTTATTTCCTGTAGAACTAGTTAATAGATCGCCTTCAACTAATTTACGAATTGTTTTTTTTGAATAGGACTGTGATATATCCAATTTTTGACTAATAAATTGACTAGATAATGGTGAATGATCTTTTTGCATGGCCAAAACTAATAAAATACAAATCGACTGTTCAAAACTTTTGTTCAATTTCAATCCAACGACACTTCCCTTTGTTATAATTCTCTAAGTTCCTTTAGAAATTGTTTGCCCCTAGTACTATTAGGAGCTAGCTTATAATCACTATTTATTTAAATTTGATGGTCTCCAAAATACCTTCAATATAAATCAATATTTTGATGGACCGAAATGCCTATTCACTCCTTAGTATAATCTATTTAACAAAAAAAACTATCTCCAAACTATTTTTGAGAGACAGTTCTTTCAATTCATTTTAATGTGCTAACATTTCTTGTGCAATTTCATGGCCAGAATCATTTGATGGATAATACGTTGGCCAATTATCGACTTCCGCTAATAATTTTTCTTGGCTTTCTCCGCCCAAATAGATATGAAAATGAGAAGATTTGGCCGGGGCAATACCGTGATCACTAAACTGAACGTATCTGTACTCACCCGCACCAGGATCATTGGTGACAAACGTAAAGCGAACCCCACGATTGCCTTTTTTGTAAGTCAAAATTTCATAACCAGAATATTCATAGGTAAATTTTTGTGCCTTTCCGTCGACGATAAATTCAATTTGATTGTCTTTGATCTTAATCTCATCTACATTCGTCTCGTAACCTATTTCATAATATTCTTTATACTCTTGCGCCGTTTTATCTTTTTGAAGCTTCGCTTTATAGTCAAAAACTTGATCCAAAGTACCATCTTCTAATAACGGATAGACTGATTGCCATTCTCCAGCATAGTCTGAAAGTTTACGATCCTTAACTTGTGAATCCTTAAAATAACCATTATAAATAGTTTCTTCAGTCTGAGTCTCCTCTTCAGCTGAGATATCCTTTCCAACACTATCAGTCGTTTTTTTCAATGCAGAAAGGTTTTCTTTCATCACCGACAGATAATCTTTCCCATCTTTTATTTCTTTTTGGGTCAAACTTTCCAAAGGATTCAATACTTCTAGTTCGACTTTCGTTTCACTAGCAAGTGTTTGGGCTGTTTTACCCGTATTATTATTTTCAAAATAAATATATTTAATGCCATTATCCTCCACATAATGTTTTAACTCAGCGATTCGTGAAGAACTCGGCTCTTGATCCGGATTAATGCCTGAAATACCAATTTGATTCAACCCATAGTCCAAAGCTAAATAACTAAATGCCGTATGCTGCGTCACAAAATTTTTCTGTTTAGCATTTTGGAAGGTTTCTGTGTACTCTTGATCTAAGGCTTCTAACTTCTCAATGTATTCTTTACTGTTTTCTTCAAAATATTCTGTGTTATCAGGATATAATTTTATTAATTGGTTTTTGATAGCTGTAACTTCTTGTATCGCTCGATAAGGTGAAACCCAGGTGTGAGGATCTAATTCATGATGATGATCTTCATCCCCATGATGGTCATGATCCTCTTCCCCTCCAGGAAGTAACAGCATTTCTTTTGTTCCCTCAATGATTTCAGGTCCATTTTTAGCCCACGTTTTTTTAGCACTTGGTACCCAAGTCTCCATATTTTCATTATGATAGACAAAAACATCAGCTTCGGTCATTTTAGCCATGTCTTTTGCTGAAGGCTCATAGTCATGAGCTTCTGTCCCCGCCGGAATTAATAAACTAACATCCGCTGTTTCACCCGCTACTTGTTTTGTAAATTCATAGACTGGATAAAAAGTCGTCACAATTTTTATTTCATCTGTTTCTTCTCCACGCACTGACTCATCATTCCCACAACCAGCTATTCCAAATATGACTAATGTAGCCATCATCAACAATCCTATTTTCTTTTTCATTCTCATCCTCTTTCGTTATCTATTTTGTAAAAAATTATTTTTAACTTCGTACATTACAGCTATTTTAACCATTTGAGACTAAAAACTTTCAAACAAGTTAAAACGTAATTGGTACGATTTACATTTAACACTGTAACATCTGTCAAAAGAGTCGTCAATAAAAAATAACATGAAATTATATTCATATGAATCGTTATACTCAAAAACATTATCTATTTCCACAAAAAAAAGACCTTAAGAACAATCGTTCTTAAGGTCTTTTAGAGGTTTAATCTTTATATTTTGATTCTGTATTATTTAACCACGCGTAGCCTAACCCCATAACAAGGCCGCCACCAATGAAATTACCAATCAAAGCGAAGCTCAAATTATGAACGACATTACTTACCGTCATCTCTGCTAAAGTACCATGCGAGGCAAAATAGACTAAAGAAAAAGCTGGGAAATTTGCAATTACGTGTTCAAATCCTAAAAATGCAAAAATAAAAATAACAAATACAATTGCTAATACTTTCCCTGCATCATCCTTCATCCGTAAACTAATCAAGACAGCTGTATTCACGACAATATTCGCAAACATTCCCTCAATGATAATTTGCCAAGTCGACTTTGTAAGTTTAGCAGCGACACCCGTAAACATATAATTATCGGCTTCTAAATGTCCAAATGGACTTGTTAATGAAAGTAAATACCCACAAAGGACACCACCAATTAAATTAAATAAAATACAGGTAAAAAGTAGCTTAAACGCAAAAGATACTGCCATCTTTTTCTTGTATACACCAATCGTCGTATACAGCATATTAGAAGTACCTAATTCTGCATTCATAAATAAAATCATGACTAATGACCAGCTAAACATAAATGCATACGCCATTTTTTCCAATCCGGGTATTGCTGCTTGCATTCGAATTGCAATATAAAAAGCAATTGCCGTTCCCAATGACAAAAATAGACAAGCGAGTATCGACCGTACTGCATACCTAGGTAAACTTGTATTAAATAAATCAATTTTTTTGCTAATTGAATATTCTAATTGTGACATCAAACTAGAATCTGATGTAACTGATTTTTCTTTCTTAGCAACTGGTTGTTCCTCAATTTCCATAAACAAATCCGATTTCATATAGTTCCTTCCTTCTTGGAAAAATTCCACAATGTAAAAATATCATACCTGATTCAATGTGTCTTTACAACCAAATAAACAGGAAATAGATAAATATTGCTAAAAAATGCATAAAATATCAATTTATATTAAATTTTAAAAAGAAAAAGCTATCGCTTTCGCGATAGCTTTAAAGATAATTATTTTAATGGTGGAATCACGGCTAGCAATCCGTTGCCTAACGCAACATAAATTGAAGCGGTTTTTGGTAAAGGGGATTCAGAATTACTGATTTTAGGAGTTGCTGTTGCCGCTAATGCAATTAGACTATCTCCTCTAAATAGATTGAAAAAATGCTTCGCTGACATTACTTGTGGAATTTGGTAACTCGTAATAACGCTAGCGATCAGTTTTGCTTGAATCCGATCATAGGAATCAAATGAGGTTTCCATAGATTTGATTACAGGTCCTTTTGTTGCTTTCAAAGTTGTAGCACTACTATTTTTTGCTTGATCGAACTCTGTTAAATCATAAGCTTTAATAATAGCATTCAATTTTTCGGCATATTGTTTGTCAGTAGCATAACGACCTTGAAGATGCTTTGTTGCTTCTTCATATGAACTTGTTTGGTTTTTCCAAGCATCTTTATAGAAATCAGAATTACCAGAGATGCCGTTTTTAATTAATTTTGCATAGTCTTCTAACGATTCTTTATACGATGGATATTTTCTAAACTCAGCAGAAATCTGGTAGTTGGCACCATCTTCGTCCTGCTCTAATGTTTGGAAAGTGATCCCTTTTCCTTGATATTTACCTTTGATCCCAAACAAATTGTAATTTGGCTCACTAGCTAAAGAACTATTCCCAGAACCACTTTCTAAAATAGCTTGAGCGATCATCACAGAAGAATAAACATTATTTTTCTGTCCAATCTCACGCGCAGTTTCCCCAATTTTTTTGATAAATTGATCAGTAGTTTGGTTTTTATTGAAAATAAATGGTGTATCAGTACTATATTCACCAAATGCATTGGATAAAGAGCTTGAAGCCGTCGCTTGAGATAAGCCTGCTACATTCACTCGGACTGCAAATGTTGGTGTAAAGTCACTGATATTACCAATTTTTACGACATCACCTGGTTGCGGTGCATGAATATATTGACCATTTCCGATATAAATGGCAACGTGCGTCGTAACGCTTGTTGGCGCGCCCCAGAAAAGTAGATCACCTGGTTGTGCCTCGCTGACAGGAATTTGCGTTCCCGCATATTGTTGATCGCCTGTCCATCCCCCAATATTGTGTCCTGTTGCGTTAGCATAAACAAGATAAGCTAAACCTGAACAGTCAAAAGCGTTTGGTCCTTTCGCTCCCCATACATATGGTTTTCCCAAATGACGGTATGCCTCTTGAACAATAGCTGTTTGAACATCATTACTAAAGGTCGGGACGTTTTGGTTTGAAGGAACGCGCACATCTGTAGCCGATGAATCATTTACTGGCTGACGAGCAGCAGAGGGGCCTTGGACTTCGGGTGTCTTAGTTGTATTTTGCTTATTATTATTTGTGTTGTTATTGTTTGAAGTATTACTACTACTTCCGGTAGTTGAACTACCAGCATTATTGTTTGAATTATTGTTGGTACTTGAAGAGCCATTAGTACCCGTACCGCTATTAGTTGAGCTACTACTTCCAGAACTACTATTAGAGGAACCATTATCATTGCTATTATTAGAACTACTACTTTCTGTTGTACTACTTTCAGAACTATTGCTATCTGATGTATCCGTACTCTCATTTACTTTTTTAAATTCAACAGTTAAATAAAAATTCCCTTTTGAAACATCAAAAGAATTATTACTTTGTACAACAATAGATTCTTCAGAATCATTTTTTACACTTAAATTTTTAAGCTCATAATTTGCCACTAATTCTGTAGTAAAACTTACCTGATTTTCTGAAATTGTAAAATGGATTTTATTTCCCTCATACTCAAAAGTATTTTTACTTGGTAATGGCGATCCATTTACTATTAAATTAACTTCCGATTCCTGTTGGCTCGGAGTATCTGTATTTTCTAAATTCAAATCACTTTCAGTTGTTGAAGTTGGTGCGACAGCACTGCTACCCACTGTACTTGTTTCTTCAGCTAAAACTTGTTGTGAGGATAACAGTGTTGGTCCAAACAAAGTACCAATCGCCATTAAACTTACAATTTTATTGTACTTCACCATTTATACCTCATTTCTTCTTTTTGGATACAAGGATCTAACAATTAATTTGTTTAATTCTCTAATATAATATCATTATTTTATAGCGCTGTCTAAATTGAACCGTCGTCTTCACAATTTTTTCATAGTTTTAATTTGAGTTGATTTAACAATTATCATTTATACCTTTTTAGATAATAGAAAAATTAAAATTTTAATGGGTATAAAAATGTTTAGTTATCTTTAATTCCATTTTACGATCTAACAAAAAAAGTTCTATTCTTCTTAATTAAAGAAGTACTACCTTTATTTTGACCAAATTATTTTTTTAGTAATTATCCTAAATTACGCAAAAAAATTCAAATCATCGTTCATAAGCCAATGATTTGAATTTCTATTTATCGCACAGTTAATATTTTTTGCATTAAATTTGAAATTGTTCGTTCGTGGAAATGGGTCATCCGGACACTCTCCCCATCTTCTGTCCGCCAAATTTTATTTTCATAAAAACCGACAGAGTCTCTTTGCCCGTCCATTAATTCTTTGGCATAACTTAATACTAAACGAATTGCTTCGCGTGTTTCTTTATCACTTTTAAAATATCCAGGATAACTACGCAAATATTCTTCAAGATCACTATTTTTAGAAACTTTCCAATCCTCAATAAAATCTTCTAGTGCAGTAACGACAGTGGTTGTTTGGATGTTCCATAATGTTATATTAATTTGACTATTCATAATATTACCTCCATCTTTGAATGCCTTTACATTGTTATTATATAGTGTTTTTATTTTAATTGCCTGAGATAACCAAAATAATTTTATTAAAAACTAACTATTAGGTGAAATAAAGTAAACCCCAAACATATAAAGTTTACTTTTATTCAAAAATAAATAAAATTTAGTGGTTTTAACTTTTTCTCTTTTCATTTTTCCGTTATACTGTTACTACTTTATTGATTAGGATGATTTTTATGCTGAATTTTTTAACTAAAAAAATTATTGCTCGTTCTAAAGGAAACAAACGAACGAGTGTCGGAATCTTAGCAGGGATTTTAGGGTTAATTTCAAACCTATTATTATTCTTGGCTAAGTTTTTTATTGGTTCTTTATCAGGTAGTGTCTCAATCATGGCTGATGCAATGAATAACCTCTCTGATACAGCCTCTTCTATTATCACTTTAGCTGGATTTAAAATTGCCGGAAAACCCGCAGACGAAGGACATCCATACGGACACGAACGGTTTGAATATATCAGTGGTTTTGTGATTTCGTTCTTGGTTACTTATGTAGGATTTCGTTTCTTAGATAGTTCATTTATAAAAATTCTACATCCGAGTAGCATTGCTCTGTCTCCTATTGTCTATATCGTTCTTGGATTGTCGATTCTAATGAAGTTTTGGCAGGCATATATGTACCGTACGCTAGGAAAAGACATTCAATCGGATACTTTAAAAGCCACGGCACAAGACAGTATCAACGATGTTTACACAACGATTGCGGTTTTGCTTTCTGCCATCATTGAATGGTTTAGCGGTTGGAGAATTGATGGATATATCGGTTTTATCATAGCTCTTTATATTATTTACTCTGGCATTAAAATGATTTTGACTTTCATCAATGATCTAATGGGCGGTAGAGCGCCAGAAACCGAGATATTAGCCATTAGAAAACATTTAGATAACTATCCTGATATTATTGGCTACCACGATTTACTTATCCATAGTTATGGTCCCAACAGTATTTTTGCTTCTGTCCACATTGAAGTAGATGAGACCTGGAGTTTAGCCCATGCACATGAAGTAATTGATACGATTGAATATGATATCAAAGAAAATCTAGGGTTTGATTTAGTTTGTCATTTGGATCCTTATCCTTTAGATGATCCTGATTTCAAGCGGATCGCCCCCAAATTAAAAATGATTTTGAAAACAATTCATCCTCAATTGCGTTTCCATGACTTACGTGTTGATAAGGTCACTACACCAGAAACGATTTATTTTGATTTGGTTGTTCCTAGTGATTTAAAAAAAATCAGCAACACCGAATTACACGATCGAATCAGTGAGAGCTTTATTGTATTAATTGAACCCGCAAAATTAACGATTACTTTTGACCGTACTTATTTACTATAGTTCACCTCGCCTGTATCACTAATATGATACAGGTTTTTATTATTTAGCCAAGAATAACACCGCTTTCTTCTATTATAATTATAATATAATTTATAAAAAAAATAAGTCATCCATCTTCTGAAAATGAAGATGAATGACTTATTCTAAAATGCACGATAGACATATTGATTTTTGGGTGCAGATACTGTCTGGGCGCTCGTTACATCGACTGACGGTATTTGGCGATCAAATGGTTCAAAGAAATCTAATGTAATCGTTCCTTCCACATGTAACCATTCATTATTCTTGACTGTCATATTGGCTGGCAATTTAGTCATCAAACCAAAGACACCCGAGTCAGCAACACAATGAATGATCCCAAAGCGGAACAAGAAATCATATGTTTGATTGTCTTTAGCTGTTTCATAAACAAAACCATTGAATGATATTTTTTTTCCGACAAATGAATTTGGATAATTATAGATCAATTCCATCACTTCTAAATAATTTTCATCCGTAATTTCTAATTTTTGATCAGTCTCATACTTTTTCATTAGTTTTGTCATCTGTTCATTGTAGTCACTCTTATTGTAATAGATACTCGTATCCGGTTTTAGATACTGAGTATTCATTTCTGGATCACCCACAGATTCTTTACTGATAGGAAAACTGAATCCCTTCGCTTCCACGATGGTTGTATCCAAAGTAATTGTAGGGAATAGCAAACCTACCACTAAAGGAACAACGAGCAAAACATAAGCGATGGCACGTTGGTACGGTTTCTGTAATCCATGTTCATGACCATCATGATGGTCGTGTTGTTTATGTTTATCGCCGTCAGCCCAAATTTTTAATTGAACTAGTGCTAATAAAATCGATAATCCCATAGTTAAGAAAACCAGGTAACGGTAATGCACATTGATGTACTGGTCTAGTCTTCCTGAGACTTGAAGATACATCATTAATTCAAAATAGCCAGATAAAATTAAAAAGCGTATCATACGTTCCCTCCTATACTACCAGTGCAAAAATCGTCACGACCACACTGATCAGAGCGATTAATTGGACAATAAATTTTCCATGAAAATTATGCTTCATCATCATCAAATTTTTGATATCGACCATCGGTCCAAAGACTAAAAAGGCTACGATAGCATTAGTCCCAAATAAACTTAACAAAGAAGACCCGACAAACGCATCCGCTTCAGAACAAAGCGACATCGTAAATGCTAAGACTAGCATCACCAAAATTCCAATAATTTTTGATGAAGTAAGTTGTAGCATAAATTGGGTTGGCAAGAAGACTTGCATTCCACTGGCAAGCAGTGCACCAATAATCAAATAGCGGCCTGTGTCAAAAAATTCATCGATACCATGGACTAGGACCGACCAAATTTTAGTCCAAACAGTTTCTGGATGCTCAGAGTGACTTTTTTCCTCGTGATGAACGTGACCATGCTCGGCATGCTCCTGATTAATGGCTCCTTCATTTTTTAAAATCGGTGAGCGATTAAAATACGCAATCCAAGAACCAATGACTAGCGCAACCAGTAAACTTCCCAACGCTCTTAATAAGGCAAATTTTGTGCTGTTTCCAAATGCAATATAGGTGGAAAATAAAACAATTGGATTAATGATCGGTGCAGTGACCATAAAAGCAAAGGCTGTATGTTCAGGCACTCCCTTTTTCATGAATTGTGTCACGATAGGAACAATTCCACACTCACAAGAAGGAAAGAAAAAGCCTAAAAAAGATCCTACTAAAATGGCTAAAAATTTATTTTTAGGGATAATCTTTTTAACGCGTTCTGGCGTCAAAAACACCTGCAAAGCACCTGAAATAATACAACCCAATAAAACAAACGGGATTGCCTCAATGACAATCGATAAAAAAATGGTACTCATCTGTAAAACTGAATGGGGTAAAAAATCAAACATATAATTCCTCCATATTTCTCACTGTTTACAGATATACTCTTTTTTTTAGTAAGAAACAAGAAAAGATTGATTCACAAAGTTTTTTTTTAGTCTTTTTTATATTTTTAATGTCTCTTTCAAGCAAAAAGAAGCTGGGACGAAGTATTTTCTACTATCGTCCCAGCTTCAGATTCGTTTTTTATTTCACAGCATCTTTCAACTGCTTACCAGCTTTAAATGCTGGAGATTTACTTGCAGCAATCGTAATTTCTTCACCAGTTTGAGGATTACGGCCTTTACGGGCAGCGCGCTCACGTACTTCAAAGTTACCAAAGCCGATAACTTGAACTTTTTCTCCATCTTGTAATGATGATTGAATCCCGTTAAATAATGCATCCACTGCAGATGCTGCATCTTTTTTAGTTAACCCAGTTTTTTCTGCTACTTGTTCAACTAAACTTTGTTTATTCATCATATTGTATTGCCTCCACTATCTTTATAATGTATTCCAAGGTTAATTTTATTCGTTCTTCCTAAGAAAGGCAACACTTAACCCTTTTTTTAAGCTAATTTATTCCAACTTTATTTTTTTATTTATCCAAATAAAAAAAATAAAAAAATGTCAAAAAGTTTTTTCTAATAATCGTCATTTTTTCCTATTAAATTAATAGATTTAATTATAATAATTCTTATCGGCCTTTAGTTAAATAACATAAATAACCGAAAATTAGACTCTCTAGGATTGTTTTAACAGTCTTTGAACATTATATTAAATAAAAAAATATTCAAGGAGTTTACTATGAATCTTAGAAGCTTAATGAAAAAAGAAACAACTAGACGATTACAATTGGTCGAAGAACTATATTATGCAAAAGACCGTCTTACTTCTGAACAACTTATGGATTTATTACAGTGTTCATTACCTGCTTTGATCAGTGACATCCGCTTTTTAAATGAAGAACCTTTACCTTTAACTATTACAAAAATAAAAGGATTATACTCGATTGAATTTGATGTCCATGCAACGATCGATGTGATGTATGCCTATATTTTGAAAACCAGCTTGGAATTCCAAGTAATTGAAAGCCTGTTTTTTGAGAAAAATCGAGGGATCCAGCTTGCTGCGGATCGTTTAAACTGTAGTTTCTCTAATATGCAACGTTACTTAAAATCGATAAAACAAAAATTATCTCATTGGAACATCCATGTTTATCATCGTCCACTCCGAGTCACAGGCGATGAAGTAACCATTCGACACTTTTATTACCTATTTTTTAAAGAATCTCGTATGTCTTTTAATGAGTACGGTTTCTCTGAAGAACTTGTTTCAAGTATTGATCAAATGATCCAACAGTTATTAGAAATGAATCAGATCAGTAATAATATGAACGTTCATTCTCAATTGATGCATAGTTTTCTGATTGGATTACAGCGGATTAAACAAGGTCATCAAATACAGAAACTTTCTTCAGATAGTGGTTTGATCATTCCTTCGCTAGATAACTTAGAGCGACTTTCTAAATTGATCAAACGTGAAACAAATTGGGATTTCGGTAAAGCTCAATTAGCAGAATGTCTCTGGCCTTTATTTACTCATCAATTAATTTTAAATACCCGACAACAATCCTTAGCCAATCAAATGGATGAACAGTTATCAGATTTTTACGAATCCCATAATGTTTTATTAGAACGATTAACACTTAAATTAAGTCAGCAAATCACCCGGACTGAAATAATCGAAACCTTACGCTTGCTAGGAAATGAATTATTCTGTTATTATCCCCAAGGACGTTTGATCGAGATCCTCCAACAAAACAGTAAAACTATGTTGACCTTGGTCGATAAAAAGTATAGTCGTGAAATTCGTAAACTAAAAGAAATAGTCACTAATTTTTTAGCTGAACAATACCACCCTTCGTTTATAGATATGTATGTCAGCCATTTGATTACAACCATCGATGAGTTATTACAACGCCTAGTCGATGCAGAGGAACCGATTAAGATTTTATTACTTTCTGATACCTCTTCTACTCATGAGCGCTTTTGGCAATCGATTTTCCCAGCGTTCATCAAGGGATCGATCCGCTACGAATACTTCGAAATAGCTTCATTTCACAAAATGAATTGACTAATTTAACCAAACACTATGATTTGATCATCACAAATATTACTATGGATCATTGGCACTTTACTTGTCCTTTGATTGCCATCAACACGTACCCTACAAATAAAGATTACGAACGAATCCAACAATTTATTAATCAATACGAACCACTAACATCACGAAAGGACTATCGCAATGAACTTACGCCATCTACTTAAACGAGACAGTCAGCGGCAATTGCAGCTAATCGAAACGCTGTATTACTCACCGAACCCACGGTCTAGTGAAGAGCTTTCTAAAATTACAAAATGTACGACTCCAGCGCTCTTAAATGATATTCGCTCAATCAATACCCAAAGTGATTATTACAAGATTGTCCGTGAAAATAGTTTGTACCGTTTAGAGTTAGCTGACAACGCGACGATCGATGTTCTTTTTGCTACATTGATCAACCAATCAATGGCTTTTAAAATCTTAGAAGCTATCTTTTTTGAGGACTGCTCGACCTTACAGGAGTTGTCACGAAAGCTATTTTGTAGTTTGACCACTGTGCAGTCTGCAATGAAAGATCTGCAAAATGCACTAGGACAATGGAAATTGACGGTTGAACGTCGACCTTTTCGTATAACTGGTAATGAGATTGCGATCCGACATCTATTCTTCCTCTATTTCTCAGAAAAGAAATTTGTCCGTGAACAAACACGTTACAGTGCTGAATTTTTTCAATTTGGAGATGCAATCGTTCGCTCTATGGTCACCGAAAATCAACTCTCGGTTTCATTGGCCCAATATAATCGGTTGAATTTGAATTTTTTTATTAGTTTAATTCGTATTTCTAAAGGTCATCGGATCTCTTCCCGTAATTTAAGCTCGACTAGTATTGATGCACCGAATCAAAATACCATCAATAATTTTAGCCCTTATTTGAGAAAAGAATTACGCTTGATTTATTCTGAAGATATCATGAAAGACAGTTTTTGGTTATTATATGCGGATCTCTTTTTATTAAGTGAAAAACAAAAAGAAAAGTCATTAAGCACAAATTTTTCGCTGGCTTATCACTATGAGACCCATTATGAATTTGCTGAGACGTTGAGCGAGCGTTTGATTGAACCGTTGAGTGAAAAACAAAAAGATGGACTTGCTACGATTTTGATCAATCAACACCTTTTTCATGCAAAAACAAAAGAATTTATCAGTGTCGTTCAAGATCGTAAACGAGACTGTCTTCAATTGCTAGAGGCCTTCCATGCTCACTGTGTTTATCAATTACGACAATTAGTCGTTGAATTTACAGAGCAATATCAATTATTCAACACACCTGAATTTATCGATAATTATGTCTATCAAATCATCGCTACGATTCCTAGTTGTATGAATGGGATGAAACAAAGTGAAAAGCCTGTTGATATCACGATTATTTCAACAGATTCAAAAATGCAAGAAGCATTATTAACAGAATTTATCAAATTTTCGATTCGCGGAAATTATCGACTTCAAGAAGTCAGTATGGATGAAATTCAAGGCGATAATTTATTAACTGTTTTTAACAAGAGCGATATCGTGATTAGTACTTCAACTTTTGATGTTCCGACATGTCAAACGCCGATTATTGCCGTTGAACTTTGTCCCAGTATCCAATCATTAAATAAAATTCAAAATCTAGTCGATCAGTTGCAAAAAGAACAGAGTCAACAATTTATAGAGACAAATAAAGACACAGTAGAATAATTATTCTGCTGTGTCTTTTTCATTTTTTAAACGTACTAATTCTTTTTCCATCGATTTTTTTTCTGCTGTCAAACTATCGATCATTCGCTGATATTTTTCTTTCCCATTTTTTTTATGAATCAAATTCAATTCGACCAATGAAAACAGGATAACTACACAGGCTAAAATGATTACGACAATAGCAATAGCATTCAAATTTACCCGCAGTATCGTATATAACAAGACGATTACAGCGATAATACTTTCGACGATACTTAATTTTGCTCGACGACCACCGCCAAAGATGATTCTATTTAGGGTAGAACCATTAAGTAACCCTTCATAGCGGATTAATCGCGCTTCTAGAAAACTAATTTGTTCTTTTAATAAGTCAATCCGTTGTTCCGGCATAATTTATTTCGCTCCTTATACTCTGGCTCTATTATCTCCACTAAATGCCTTTTAAGCAAATATTTTCTGGTCCATCTGATCGATATTTTCCTTTTTATTAAACAAATACAAAATATCGACCCAATTTCTTAATAATTAGACGCTTTCTAATAAATAGAACACGTCATTAATTAATTATATACTTTTTCCCACACCTCAAGATCAACTATAGTTAATCATACTAGGCAAATTCTTATTTGAAATATTCACAAAAACCTGTACAATTATAATGTAAGCGAATTCAAATTCGCGTGAAAAATTGTAAAAAGGAGTGTGTCAAATGATTATTGGAATCCCAAAAGAAATCAAAAACAATGAAAACCGAGTTGCTCTTCCCCCCTCTGGTGTCTTCGATCTAACAAATCGTGGTCACAAAGTTTTAGTAGAAAAAGATGCGGGGAAAGGTTCTGCTATTTCAGATGATGAATACATCGAAGCTGGTGCTACGATCATTGAGAAAGCAGAAGATGTTTGGGCTGCAGAGATGGTTATGAAAGTAAAAGAACCCTTACAAGAAGAATATAAATATTTCCGCAAAGGACTACTCCTATTTACTTATTTACATTTAGCTGCCAATAAACCACTAACCGAGGCATTGATCGAAAATGGTGTAAATGCCATTGCTTATGAAAATGTTCAACCAGCAGATAACACACTTCCTTTGCTTGCTCCAATGAGTGAAATTGCTGGTCGCATGGCCGCACAAATCGGTGCCAACTACTTAGAACGAATCAATGGCGGTAAAGGAATCTTATTGTCGGGTGTTCCTGGCGTACGTCGCGGAAATGTTGTCGTCATCGGCGGCGGTGTCGTTGGTTTGAATGCAGCAAAAATCGCAGTCGGATTAGGTGCGAACGTTACGATCCTAGATGTTAGTGTTGCTCGATTAAAAGAATTAGACATCATCTTTGGCAATAGTGTTCAAACAATGATGTCTAACAGTTTTAATATTCAAGGATGCTTGAAAACAGCTGATTTAGTCATTGGTGCTGTTTTGATTCCGGGTCATAAAGCGCCTACTTTGGTAACGAAAGAAATGGTTACTGTAATGCCTGACCATTCAGTGGTTGTCGATGTTGCTATTGACCAAGGAGGAATATTTGAAACAGAAGATCGCGTAACGACCCATGATGATCCTACGTATGTTAAAGAAGGTGTCGTGCATTATGCCGTGGCTAATATGCCAGGTGCAGTACCACAAACTGCCACGTATGCTTTAAGTAATAGTACGATGGCCTATGCAAATATCTTAGCTAATAATCCATTAGAAAAAGTATTGGCTGACAACTTAGCGATCCGCCGTGGAGTAAATACTTTCAATGGAAAATTAACTTTAGAAGCGGTCGCAAAAGACTTAGCCATGGATTATACCCCCATCAATGATTTATTAACACCAGTAAATTCATAGTATTAAAAACCTGTCAGTTCAACTTACTGGCAGGTTTTTTTGGTATAATAGAGGGTACTTATTTTAATAAGTGATTTTACTAAAAGATTGGGGGAATTTATTTATGTTTTCAGACTTTCTTTACGAACGTCCTGATCTAACACAATACAAAGACACCTTTGAGTCAGCAACACAAGCCTTTTCAACAGCAACCGATTACACTAAGGCTAAACAAGCCTTGAAAAAATTAAATACGCTACGCAGTGCCATGGCTAAAAATATGAAATTAGCTTATATCCGCCATTCTATTAATACAAAAGATGATTTTTACAATCGAGAAAATGAATTTTGGGACCATCATGAACCACTAGTTGACCAAATACATAATACTTTCTACCAAAGTTTGCTCTCTTCTCCCTTTAAAAAGGAATTACTGAAGGACTATCCAGAAACTCTTTTCCTTTTTGCAGAAGACCAGCTTGCTTTATTAGACGAATCAGTCATTGAATTGAAACAAAAAGAAAATGAAGTAGTTAGTCAATATACTCAATTGATTGCCTCTGCGGAATTATTGTTTGATGGAAAAAAATGTACTCTTTCCGAATTAGCAGCCTATTTCAGCCACCCCGATCGTGAACTACGTAAAATAGCGCAAGAAGTCTATGTTGCATTTTTTAGTGATCATGAAGCAGAATTCGATCAAATTTTTGACCAACTTGTTCAGTTAAGAGACCAACAAGCGAAAAAATTAGGTTTTGCAAATTATGTAGAATATGGGGATCGCTTGATGAATCGCTGGAGTTATAACCGTGAACAACTTCAAGCCTTTCGCAGATTTATCATTGAAGATGTCGTACCAATCAACCAAAAATTATACCAAAGACAAAAAGAACGATTAAATGTTACCTCGTTAGAGTATTACGATCTGCCACTTGTCTATCCCAATGGAAACCCTCAACCTCGCGGCAATGCGGAAACATTGGTTCATGAAGCACAAAAAATGTATCATGAACTATCACCAGAAACAGGTGAATTTTTCAACCAAATGATCACAGATCAATTAATGGACTTGCTTAGTCGGCCTGGAAAACAAAGTGGTGGGTACTGTGAATACATCGATGAAGTAAAAATGCCGTTTATTTTCGCAAATTTTAATGGCACTTCTGACGATGTCGACGTACTGACCCATGAGACTGGTCATGCGTTCCAAAGCTATCTATCTCGTTGGATCGAAGAACCTGAATTAGTTTTTCCAACTTCAGATACTGCTGAGATTCATTCGATGAGTATGGAGTTTTTAACTTGGCCTTGGATGTCTAACTTTTTTGGAGACGAAAGTAAAAAATATCAATTTGCTCACTTAAGTAGTGCCTTACAATTTCTGCCTTATGGCGCATTAGTCGATCATTTTCAAGAAAAAGTCTATTCACATCCTGAATGGACACCGAAAGAACGAAAAAATTGTTGGCGGAAACTCGAAAAATTATATTGTCCCGAACGTGATTATCAAGCATCTGAAGCGTTGGCCCGTGGAATCTATTGGTATCGTCAAGGCCATATTTTTGAAGTCCCATTTTATTACATTGATTATACTTTAGCTCAAGTGTGTGCATTACAATTTTGGCAACGTGCAATCGTAGAAAAAGATCCCACTACTTGGACCGATTATCTAGCGATTTGTCGAATCGGCGGCAGTAAAACATTCTTAGAAACCGTTAAACTAGGCAATCTTTACTCCCCATTCAACCAAGCTAAAATGAAAAACTTGCTTACTGTTGTGGATGACTATCTTTCAATGATCACTGAAGCAGATTTACGTTGAAAAAACCCTTTTAAATAAGGGCTTTTTTCATTTCGCTTATTCGTTAATGCTATAAATAAAATCACTTAGAGTATTCATTCGATTTTTTTAATAATTTACAGACAGGATTGTATCTTAACGGAATAACAGGTAAAATATGGAGGACACTTTTGTAGAAAGCTGGTTTATATGACTGAAAAAAATTTACATGAAACGGGAGCGCAAAATAGCTCTTCACGGATGGCCCGTTATCATACTGAGAAGGCTCCCGTCGCTAAAAATGAGCCCGAAGAAAAAGTAGCAATTGATACCGCTACTACTGCACCAAAAAAACAAGCAACTGCCCAAGAGAAAATGGTCCAAAGCACCGCTTGGCTGACTGTCGGAAATATCTTTTCTCGTCTTTTAGGAGCTGTATATGTCATCCCATGGTATATGTGGATGCAGCCTCATGGAGAAGCTGCCAATTATCTATATACTAAAGGCTATAATGTGTATGCATTATTCTTGATGATTTCAACTGCTGGTATCCCCGCAGCCGTTGCAAAACAAACTGCTCGCTACAATTCTATGAACGAATATGGATTAAGTAAAAAATTGCTCTTCTACACGTTACGCTTGATGACGATTGGTGGCATCGTCTGTGCTGGGATCATGTACCTAGGAGCACCTTTCTTAGCTCAAGGAAATGCAGATTTGATTCCAGTTATGCGATCACTAAGCGTTGTTTTATTGATTTTCCCTGCAATGAGCGTGATTCGTGGCTTCTTCCAAGGAAATAACAATATGAAACCTTATGCTATTTCGCAAATCATTGAACAAATAGCTCGCGTTTGTTATATGCTAGCTACAGCTTATATCATCATGCAAGTCCATCAAGGCAGCTACAAAACTGCCGTCGTTCAATCAACTTTTGCCGCGTTTATCGGAGTGGCTTTCGCAATGGCTGTTTTACTTGTTTCATTATTAAAAGAACGGGCGACATTCAGAGAACTAATCAAAGAGAGTAGCAATAAAATTAGTTTTTCTGGCCGTCAATTAGTCTTACAAATGATTGCCCAAGCAATTCCGTTTATCATCGTCGGTAGCGGAATCAGTATTTTCAAGCTAATCGATCAATATTCATTTGAATCGATCATGGGAATGGTTACAAATTATTCTGCCGCTAAAAATGCAGAGCTATTTGCTTTGATTTCTGCCAATCCAGATAAATTAACTATGGTCGTGATCGCCTTAGGAACTGCCATGGCAACTGCCGGACTTCCCTTGATCACAGAGCGTTTCACTAAAAAAGATCATATTGGATTAGCCAAATTAGTAACGAATAATATCCAATTATTATTCTTTGTAATGATGCCTGCGACGGTTGGGATGATTGTTCTTTCATATCCGTTGAATACATTGTTCTATCGTCCTAATTTACAAGGTGCTCACCTATTGGCTGCGTCTTGTATCGTTGGGATCATGATGGGATTATTTATGGTTTGTTCAACCATGCTTCAAGGTCTGGATGGAAATATGCAAGCTGTTTGGTTCTTAGGTGTTGGTATTTTAGTCAAAGTTTTGACTCAGTTCCCATTAATCTACATGTTCCGCTCATATGGCCCGTTGATTGCTACTTTTGTTGGACTGTTCGTTGCAAATATGTTTTTACTGGATCGCATCCATGTACTGACCGGATTCGCTTTTAGAGATACCTTGAAAACTATTGGCAAAATCACAATGATGGCACTAGCGATGGGCATCGTCGCATTGGTTGTGAAGTCTGCTTGTGAAGTTGTACTAAGTTCTGATTCTAAAATCCAATCGATGATCATTATTTTAATCGTTGCAGCTCTTGGTGGTTTGAGTTATATCGTCTTAGCTTTAAAAACGCGGTTAGCTGATAAATTAATTGGACCCAGAGTAGATGGTATTCGCCGTCGTTTACACATTAAATAAATTATTTTGACACGTATGGAAACTACGTGTCTTTTTTATCCAAAAAACCGTTTGAACAATGATGTTCAAACGGTTTTTTGGGGATACTCAAATAGACGGCTAATAATTGCTAAAATTCTGTAGCTGCTGCGTGATGCCTGAAAACTACCGGTTTTCTTTCAACAGATTCCGCCAAGTGATCATTGTCTTATTCACATGATTCAGTACTTCCAACTCTGTTTTTTTAGGATCTGTCGCTTCTGATTGGTAAAAATTTTCCAGTTTTTTATAATTATTTTGTAACTGGATTAAAATTTTTTGATTCTCTCTTTCCGCTACCAGTAAACTATCTGCTTCAGCTTTTAATTGTTGAACAACAAATGGGGTCGTTTCTTGAAAATAAACGTAGCCATATTTATTCAAATTGTTCTTATACGATTGCATTGTTTGAATCGAAGCTTCTATTATTGCAACAATATCGTTAGTTTTTTCTGGTACGGTAATTGCTTCAGTTCTTTCAGCTTTTTGTTGCTTTTTCTTGTTACTCCAGCGCCAGAAAAAAAATATAATCAAGCAAATAATAATAATTGCTAATAAAATTTTTGGGGCAATACTACTTCCCATCCACGTTCACTTCCTCTAAAAGATGTTTCTATTATACCGAAAAAAAAGTGCGTTGGGATAAAAATCCCAACGCTATTTATTTATTTTTCTATTTTTACGTCAATTTTTGCTAATGCTTGTCTCAAATCAGTCAATAAATCCGTTGTATCTTCGATGCCTACAGACAATCGTAGTAACCCTTCAGTCACACCTTGTTTCTCCCGTTCTTCTTTTGGTACACAAGCATGACTCATAGTCACAGGATAAGATAAGATGGATTCAACTCCACCTAGGCTAACCGCTGCAATCGGAATTTTTAAAGCCTCTGCAAAAGTAAAAACAGCTTCTTGATTGGCTAATTCAAAAGACAATACAGCACCACCAGACGATGCTTGCTGCTTTTGGATTTTATATCCGGGATGATTTTTTAAGCCAGGATAATTGACTTTTTTTACTGCGGGATGTTGTTCTAGCATTTGACTGATTTTTTCTGCGCTACGAACACTTTGTTCCATTCGTAACCCCATCGTTTTGAGTCCCCGCATCGTCAACCAGCAATCTTCGACACCTAAAATCCCACCCAATACTTTTTGTTGAAGATAAATCTGATCATGCCAAACCGGATTATTGGTGATGACTAGTCCTGCAACAACGTCACTATGCCCATTGATAAACTTTGTAGCACTATGGATCACAATATCTACCCCTAAATCTAAAGGTTTTTGGAATTGTGGGGTCATAAAGGTATTATCGATCATTGTGACTAGTCCGTGTGCTTTGGCGATCGAGACCACTCCAGCAATATCTGTCACTGACAGCAATGGATTGGATGGTGTCTCCAGGTAGATTCCTTTGGTATTTGGTTGGATCGCCTCTTCCCAAGCAGTCAGATTTGTTTCATCTACAAAGGTTACCTCAATTCCAAAACGTTGCATGACCTCATTGACTAATTGAAAAGTCCCACCATAAATACTTTTACACATCACTAAATGATCACCTTGACCAAAGCTCAATAAAACGGCTGAAATAGCGCTCATTCCTGAAGCAAACGCCGTCGCATATTTTCCATTCTCCATCGCAGCCACAGCCTCTTCTAAAGCCGTACGTGTCGGATTTCCGAAACGGGAATACGTATACGGTTGTCCTTCTCGAATCGTGGTTTGTTTAAATGTTGAGCATTGATAGATGGGAATCGATGATGCACCAGTGGTTTCATCAAAGGCGCGATAGCCGTGTATTAATTTAGTATTGTTTTCCATCAGAAATCCTCCTTTTAACTACACCTCAAGCTTATCATTTTTAAAAACGCTTTCATCATTTATAGAGAAATTCCCATAGAAAATTTAGTTAACTTTTAGTAAAAGCTAGCCAATTTTAATGGATTACAAAATAAAAAAGCCCCCCTAAAACCAGTAAGAGTGAAAAATTAACGCCGCTAAAGACTCCTAAAAATTTTCTTGTTTCATCTGGATAGTATTCCCGAAATAAATTATAACCGATCAAATTTGCCAACGAAGCAATCAAAGTACCTAAACCACCGATGTTCACTCCTAAAATCACGGCTTGTTGATCCGTCGTAAAAGGTGCAATCAAAAATGCGGCAGGTACATTTGAAATAACTTGGCTTAATCCCAAGCTGGCTAAATAAACGTTGCGTCCATCCAATGACTGTAAAGCATTTTTGATTGTAGCCATTTGCCCAATATTTCCAACGATGATGAAAAAGAAAACAAACGTCAGTAGCAAACCATAGTCGACACGAGCAAATAATTCTCGGCGATAAAATAAAATAATCATTGCAACCATTGCAACTGCCCATAAATATGAAAAAATATTCAAAACGACTAGGATCATTACGAGCATCAACAGTGCGAAGAGCAGCCCTGCTTTTCGATCTACCTGGTACTCTTTAAGCGTCATTTCTGTCAAAGGATCCTTCTCTATCAAAAAAGTAAGTATACCGAGCAACACAATACTCAATAATAAGACCGCCCCCATCCAAGATAAAAACTGTCCTAACGCCACATGATAAAAATCGTATAGATATAAGTTCTGAGGATTTCCAAAAGGAAAAAAGCTACTCCCTAAATTTGCGGCTACAATGATCAAAACTGCGCCTAAAAAGCGGCCCTTGAACTGTGGTAATAATTGTAAGATTTTCAAATAGATCGGTAATAGTGTTAAAATTGCTACATCATTGGTCAAAAACATGGATCCTATCAAAGATAAAGCAATCATTAATTGGACTAATTGACGACTGTCTTTTGAATAATGCAGTGATCTTTCAGCCACAAAGCGTAAAAAACCAATTTCTTCAAATCCTTGGATCAATAGCATCAAACCAAACAATGTCAAGATAACTTTAAAATCGATATCTTCAACAGAAAATCTCCCGATGATACAGCTAATAACAGCTAATAGAAATGAGAAACTCAACAATTTATTATTTTTAAAATAATTGACGCTATTTTTCATCGATTCTCCCCCCCATCTTTAGAATACCTTAGCCAACAAAAAATTTACAAAAAAAAGACTCTTAAATCCAGAGTCTTTTAATAGTTATTTTGTTTCTAAGTCATGTAAAAATAGGCCGCTCAATAATTTAGGCTCAAACCAAGTTGATTTTGGTGGCATGATTTTTTTCGCATCAGCCACTGTTAATAAATCCTTCATTTGAGTTGGATACATCGAAAAAGCTAATTGCCAGTCACCAGAGTCAACTAATTCTTCTAATTCCATTGTTCCACGAATCCCACCAACAAAATCAATTCGCTGGTCCGTTCGAATATCCTTAATATCAAAAATAGCTTCCAATATATATTTTTGTAATAAAGCAACATCTAATTTACCAACTGGATCCTTAGGGATTTTCTCGGGTTTGATTCTTAATGTATACCATGCTTGACCATCATATAGTTGGCAGTCACCCGCTTGACTTGGTTTCTTACGCTCTGTTTTTGTCACTATATAGTTTTCAGCCACACGTGAAAAGAAATCTTGCGGTACATCAACGTTAAGTACTCGATTATACTCCCAAATCGCTAGCTGGTCTTCTGGAAAAATAATCGCTAAAAATTTTTCTGTTTCACTATTTTGTTGACCATTTTTTCGTTTCTCTAAGCCAACTTTCACTGCTGATTCTGTTCGATGATGGCCATCAGCAATATACAATGTTTCAACTGCTGTAAATAAATCGCTGATTTTTTGAATTGCTGGCTGCTTATTAATCATCCATACGCGATGAGTTACTTCATGAAAACTAGCAAAGTCATAAATTGGTGCATGAGCGGTTTTCCATTCTTCAATGAATGCTTGAATATCGGCTTGCGGACGATAGCTCAAAAAAATTGGACTTGTATTAGCATCACACGTTCGGATGTGATTCATTCGATCGACTTCTTTTTCATGACGCGTAAATTCGTGCTTTTTTATTTTTTCTGCTAGATAATCTTGAATCGACGTACAGGTCACGAGCCCAGTTTGACTACGTCCATCCATCACTAACTCATATAAATAAAAGGCCGCTACTTCTTCTTTGACTAACCATCCTTTAGCTAAAAAATCCATTAAATTTTCAGCCGCTTTTTGATAGACTTGCGGATCGTAAGCAGAAAGCGTTGGCGATACATCAATCTCTGCTTTATCAATATGAAAATAACTATAAGGATTTCCTTGTGCGAGTTCTTGTGCTTCCTGTGAGTTCACGACATCGTAAGGCAAGGCAGCTACTTTATGAGCCAGTTTTTTATCCGGTCGAATAGCTTTAAATGGCGATACTTGGACCATTAAAATTCCCCTTCCTGTTGTTTGATCACACGTACACGAATAATTCCATCAAGTTGATTTAATTTTTCAATAATAGCAGAAATTTTCTTAGGATTTTTTTCAGAAATATCAACCAAAGTATAAGCATAGTCTTCTTTTCCTCGATTGACCATATTATCGATATTGACTTCCAGAGCCGCAATCTCAGAAGCGATCACCCCTAACATATTCGGAATATTTTGATTGATCACCGTGATCCGATAGGGCGATTCGAATGCCATTTCCACAGTAGGAAAATTGACTGAGCGTTTGATGATACCTGTCTCTAAAAATCGTTTTAAGCCACGTGCTGCCATTTTGGCACAATTCACTTCAGCTTCTGCCGTTGAGGCGCCTAAATGTGGTAAGACAGTAATTTTTTTATTATGAAGCAATTTTTCTTCCGCAAAATCGGTCGTAAATCCGGCAAGTTTATTTTTGTTGATTGCATTTAAAACAGCATCTGTATCAATGACTTCACCGCGGGCAAAGTTTAGTAATTGAGTGGTCGGCTTCATTTGTAATAGTTCTTTCTCACCAATCAAGTGATGTGTTTGATCATTCAGTGGTACATGCATCGTAATAAAATCACAGTGATTTAAAACCTCTTTTAAATCATTTGCTCGTCTTATTCTCCTAGAAATACTCCATGCCGTATCAACTGAAACATACGGATCATATCCAGTTACTTCCATCCCTAGCCGATACGCATCATTGGCGACCATTGCTCCGATAGCACCTAAACCAATGATCCCTAATTTTTTTCCTTCTAATTCTGTTCCAGCAAACTGAGCTTTTTTGGCTTCAGCTTGTTCATCTACATTTGGACCACTAAGTTGCTGAAGCCAGTTAATTCCTTTTACCATTGGTCGCACAGCTAATAGTAAGCTAGCAATTACTAACTCCTTAACTGCATTCGCATTTGCTCCGGGAGTATTAAAAACAACGATGCCCTTTTCAGTGCATTTTTTTACCGGAATATTATTTGTCCCCACTCTTGCTCGTGCTACAGCTAATACAGATGCTGGCAAATCAGACTCATGGAGCTTTTGGCTTCTTAAGATGATTCCATCTGGAGTTTCATTTTTATTGATTTGATAGCTTTTTTGATCAAATCGTTCTAATCCTTCAGGGGCAATAGTATTGAATGTTTTTATTTGGAACATTTACTTCCCTCCCTGTTCACTTTCAAATTTTTCCATAAATGTCACGAATGCTCTGACGCCCTCAAGTGGAAAGGCATTATACAAACTAGCTCGCATTCCGCCTACAGAGCGATGCCCTTTTAAGTTTTGAAATCCTTCAGCTAGGGCTGCTTGATTGAAAGCTTTATCTAATTCAACATTTCCTGTGACAAATGGGATATTGGTCAAAGAACGACTGTCAGACCGAACTGGACTTTTGAAAAGTTCAGATTTTTCTATAGCATCATATAAAATTTTAGCCTTTTCCTTGTTCTTCTCAAAAATACTTGGGATACCTCCTTGGTCTTTCAACCATTCAAAAACTAGCTTGGCCATATAAATACTATAAGTCGGTGGTGTATTGTACATTGAATTACTTTTAACCTGTAGAGCATAATCGAGCATCGGGGCAAAAATAGCTGTTTGATTTAATAAATCTTCACGAATAATTACGACTGTTAATCCTGCTGGACCAATATTTTTTTGTGCGCCTGCATAGATCAGGCCAAAATCAGTTACTTGATAATCATTAGCTAGAATATTTGATGACATATCAGCTACAACAGGAACTTTTCCAAAATTGGGGATCGTCGAATAGGCGGTCCCTTCGATCGTATTATTGGTTGTGATATGAACATAAGCCGCTGCTTGATCTACCGTTTGTGGCAATTCTGGAATGTAGTTATAACTTTTATCTTCACTTGAGGCAATAACCTCTACATCAAGTGTTGAAATTGCTTTTGCTACGCTGATCGCTTTTTTAGACCATGCGCCTGTATCTACATACAAAGCTTTTTTACCTTGAGCTAAGTTCAATGGCACCATACTAAATTGTAGACTGGCTCCACCCTGAAGAAATAATACTTTATAGTTATCAGGAATCTCCATTAATTCTCTTAATAAAGATTCTGCCGAGCAAATGATTTCATCAAATAAGGAGGACCGATGACTCAACTCCATGACCGACATGCCACTACCTCGGTAATTTAACAATTCGGACTGCGCAGTTTCTAATACTTTTTTGGGTAAGACTGCTGGACCAGCTGAGAAATTATAAATTGTCATATGCTTTCGCTCCTCCTTAAGATGTGATGCCAATTATAACAGATGTAAAAAAATGATAAAAGGTTAATTTAAAATTAATCTAAAAGCAATTAATTCAATAAAATTAACTTGTTTTAGAGAAATAAGCCAGGTTAGTACAATTTAATTTACTAGGATATACTTAAAATCACAACTATTTATTTGACAACTAAACTCGAATGAATTATTCTTCATATAGTTTAAATTACAACTATTTATTTTAAGAAAGAAGCGGATACCATGTCTTTAACTGCTCAACAAACATATAATACAAAAAAAGAATTTCAAGAAAATTTTGAACGTACAGGTCTGACTTTAGAACAAATAGCCAAAGATCTACATACTTCACCAGAAGTCATCGCGGATACTTTAGCATTAAACGTCTCACGGATTGAAGATCCTTGGGTGTTAAAAAATTATTTAGAAGCTGTTCTTCACGAAAAAAACATCACCGGTATTCCTTTTAGTGCACTAGTGGGTGATTATCATCATCATTGGTTTTTAAATAGCCACCGAATTGAAAAAAGAAAAATTGGTTAAAAAAAATCCTCAGCAATTCTCTGCTGAGGATTTTTTATTTTTATTCTGCTTTCGAACGACGAATATAGTTTTGGTAAAGAATAATACCAACAATCGTAAATCCAACTGGACCGGCAATCATCCATAATGTATCACGGACACCAGCGCCTTCAATGATTGGTTGGAAAATCGTAAAGACATTCGCACCTAAAACAAGTAAGAAGACAACGACACTAACCGCAATCGTTAATCCATGAGATTTATATACTTCAAATGGACGATCTAACCCTGGTTTTTGTTTAAATTTAGGGAAAGCATAGATCAAGAATAAGTATGGCAATGTCATTGATACATTCGCCATCAAAGTCAAGATATTATAGAAAGCTGATGGATCAGGTGTTCCAAATGATGCAATTAAGATAATCGCCACAACGATCAAACATTGTGCCCACATTGCATAACTAGGCATACCATTTTCATTCAATTCCGTAAATTTCTTAGGCCATAATTTTTTAGGTGTTCCCATAATCATTGTCTTTAATGGTGAATAAGTCAATGTGAAGAACGCACCACTATAGGCTAAAAACATTCCTAAACCGGTGTAACGAGCAAACCAGTTCCCCATGCTGATAGCGGCCGAATGACTAAGACCGATAGCATTACCGAACTCTACTCCTAAGTTATTCATCATAACATATGAGATATTTCCTAAGTTCGTTGTATCACCTGATAAAACATCTTGCCAGTTTGTACTTACACCCCAAAGGAAGATCCCTAGTGCGTATCCTACAGAAATGATCAAGGCAGAGAAAACAACCGCTTTAGGGAACGTTTTTTCTGGATTACGTGTTTTATCGACCATCCCACCTACAGCTTCTAATCCACCATAAGCGAAAATAGCAAATACAGCAAAACCTAATAAACCAATTGGACTTTGGTAGCTAGGATTTGGAGAGTGTAAAATGTGATCAAATGGTTGAGCTAAATGTCCACCATTAGCGACCAAGATAATTCCTGAAATCACGATCAACACAACATTTAAACTCGTTACAGCAAGTCCACCTAGACTAGTAATTTTAACAATCCCTTTAACCCCTTTGATAGAGACTAAAGTAACAATTACCATCCAGACACAGGCTAAGATCCCAACCATTTGTGTTGAGTTTAAACCAAACATGTGTAATTTTTGAGTTTGGTCACTTCCAGCAAACGCTGTAGTAAAAGGAATCCAAACCTTAGATGATGTAGATACCATCCAGACAACATAAGAAGCAAACCACATAAATGTTCCGATAAATGCGAAACGTGGTCCTACGCTGACTTCTAACCATTTATACATCCCACTATTTTCACCTTTGATGGTTGACCCAAACTCTGCCATCATCAAAGCAAAAGGAATGAAAAATAGAATTGCGGCTACGACATAAAAGACGATTGAGCCATACCCCATCAAGTAAAAGGCTACCGGTCCATTGGCAAACCCGAATACTGAGGTAAAGATCATCATGATCAGAGCGCCAAGCGTCATGCCTTTTTCTGCTTTGGACATTGAAACCACTCCTATTCAATTAATTTAGGGGTTGTTTTTTTTAGTTTATTCGATCTGTATAACTAGTTATTAATTAAACAATAATATCTCAAACAAAGTAAAACCCCAACTATAACTTTACAATGAAAAAATACAGTTTGCAAGTTGTCATTATTTTATAAATATTCTGAAAAAACTCTTCTTAATAGAGTTGTTCATCGTTTATCCTATCAAAATAAAAGATTAAAAAATAACGCTTACAACCAGTGCCAGGCCGTGGTTTCAATTCGTTTAAAAATAAAATTTACTAAAAACAGTTCTAAAAAGCTGTTATATCAAATGCTATTATTAATCGTTCCAATAAAATATTTCTATTTGGACAATCTTATTTAACAATAAAAATTAAAAAAAGACAGCCCTATTGACTATCTTTTAAGATTATTAACGTTAAAATTTCTTTAAACATCTTACTAATGTATTCATTTGATTTAAGACTCTAAAAAAATTTGTTTTTTTTTAGCAAAATACCATTTATTTACCACTCTATTTAAATTATAGAAATTCTAAATCTTAATTAAGTAATCATAATTACTTAGTAGTTGAATCTTTTCCAAAAGTTATTATGATTGATCCAGACCCAAGCACCTGACATAATTAGAAGCCATAATAATACACTGCCATTTAAGATAAACGCATTTAAGTCTAAACTAATAGCAAAAGCATACAATGAAATAAGGATCACTCCAACAAAAATGACCGCCATCAGCCATACAACCAATCCAAAGTTTCCTCCCCCTCGAGTAAACAGCTGATTCACATTGGTCCATGTGACGTTCAACAAACGATAATCCCGAGCGAAAAAGTATAAAGCGAGTAAATACGTCCCAAATAGTACACCGATTGAAAACGACATAATCAAGATTATTGGTAAATGAATGATGACAGCGATGGCAAGACCAATAATTCCTGAAATGCCCATCTGCAACATACAACCAATCCAAAATTTTTGCTTCAGATAACGATGCATTGATAATGGTAACGATTGGATAAATGAAAAATTTTCACGATCTAGTGATATGAGGTTACTAACAAATGATGTTTGATTCATCATCACACTAGCAAAAACGATGCCTGTTAAAAATAAAACACCAAAATATCGATTCGAAAGCGCCTGTAAGTCTATAACCTTGGTAGACATTATCGTGGCAACCATCACAATTGGCATGATCAAAGACGAAGTCAATACTTGCATGATCAAGGAAGGATTTTTTATCAATTGAAAATTGTAATTGGTTAATTGTTTTGTTAAAGATTGATTGCTTTTATATTTTCTTGTTATTGCAAAATCTCGTGCCCCTTCATCACTGAATTGTTCATATAAACTAGGGATCACAAATCCTTTGAGTAGTACCAATAAAATAACAGTTACCAGGAAAATACCTAAAAGCATCAACAAACCTTCGACAGAAACTAACTGATGCATCACTTGATAAAAAGGTAAAAACAAACTGATTGGATGCCGGTCTTGTTGGACACTTTCATAGGTACTTGAATTTTGGGTAAAATTGATTGCTAGAATCCCACCGACAGATATAAGCATTGAAAAGCCTAACATCAGACTAGTAAATAATTTTTTATGCCGACGAAATGATTTCGTTCTTGTTAAACCAAAAACAATCAAGCTGCACAGACTAAATAATAAAAAGAAAAAAATCAAAAATAGGACGATTGCTAAAAACAGAGCTAAGGGAATCGGTACACCACTTTTAAAGGCTGTTAAAAAGAATAAAACGAGTAATGGCAATAAAAACGGAACAATCGTCAGCCCAACAGCCAAAAACTTAGCCATAAACACATAGCTTTGTTTAATCGGTAAGGGTAAATAATCTACTAAATCTTTGCTCTCGAAAAAAACATTAAAAATAGCAGATAATGATTGCGAAAAACCAATCAAAGAGAACAAGGCCATATAATAAGTAAAGTAGCCAGGTAGTTTCCCGAAATCAATCATTAGCATCGTCAATCCATAAACGATGACAAAAATAATTCCTGACATCACATATTGCCTCAGAATACTCTGAATGACTTTCTTACCCACATGTCCCTTTTTACGAACTTGATTAGTGGCCGATGGATTTACGTATAACATATTGATCGCAATCAGTTTTTTGATGATCGCATTATTCATTATCTAGCCCCATTTCCAACTCTTCTATCAATTCCCCATCTGATTGTCGGCCAGTCATTTGTAAATAGATACTTTCTAAAGACTCTTTGGGATGAGCATCGAGCAAATCAACTACAGATCCGTTATAAAGCAATTCTCCTTGCTTCAAAATAGCTAAATCATCACACAATTGCTGGGCGCTATCTAATACATGAGTTGAAAAAATGACTGTTTTTCCTTTTTCAGCATGACGTCGGATCATTTTCTTCAAATCAAATGCCGCTTGCGGATCTAACCCTTGCAATGGCTCATCCAAAATCCAAATATCCGGATCAGGTAATAACGCTCCAATAATAATGGTTTTTTGTCGCATTCCGTGAGAAAAACTTTCGATCGTTTCATTTTCATGACCAACCAGATCAAATAGTTCGATCAATTCTTTACGTCTCTTATCATTGTCCTGAAGCTCATACGCTGCAGATATTAAATCCCAATACTCATTGGCTGTTAGTTGTAAGAAAATATCTGGCGAATCAGGCACATAGGCAATTTTCTGTTTAATGGCTAAGCGGTTCTCTTTTAAATTCTTACCATCAAAAAAGATTTCTCCGCTAGTAGGTTCTAAGATACTTACCAAACTTTTGATCGTCGTTGATTTTCCAGCCCCATTATGCCCCAAAAAACCAAAAATCTTACCTGCTTCAATCGTTAAATTTAAATTATTTAACGCCTTTTTAGCTCCATACGACTTCGTTACCCCAACTAATTCAATCATGTTTACTCACTCCTTTTTTCTACTATACGAGAAAAGACGATACCTGACAATCCTCACTCTAATTAAGGACTTGACGGTCAAGCTGCAGAGACTTTTTTAAAGCAATTCTTCTGATTATTTTTATTATTTTCCAGATACCAATAGAAGCATTTTAGATTGTCCCTTAAGCTTATTATTCATAACTTATAAATATTTTACTAATTTTTACGTATTGCTGACGTTATTTTTTGCGGATTAGTATAAGCTAGAACTAGTACAACTGAATAAATTCTTATTTAACGGAGGCACTATTTATGCACAAATTTACCGGACTAACAACAGAGGAAGTGAAAAAAAAACGAAGTGCGGGTCAAAGCAACGAACAAAATTTAAAGCCCGGCAAAACGATCGGAACGATTATCCGTGAAAATACGTTTACCTTGTTTAATCTACTTAATTTTTTATTAGCCGCTTGTTTATTTGCAGTTAAAGCATATAGCAATATGTTTTTCATTGTCATTATTATGATGAATATTACGATTGGAATTGTCCAAGAGATACGAGCGAAAAAAATGGTGGAACGTTTAACTTTATTAGCTCAAAGCGATATTACCGTCCTTCGAGACGGTAGCAAACAAAAAATTGCGCCCAACCAATTGGTCTTAGGTGACTATGTTCAATTAAAATCTGGCGAACAAATCCCTAGTGATATGAAAGTATTGGATGGTAAAGCCGAAGTGAATGAATCTTTACTGACTGGGGAATCCGATACGATCCTAAAAAAAATAGATGATACACTTTTATCCGGTAGTTTTTTGACTAGTGGTCAAGTACTTGCAGAAGTTGAACATGTAGGTGCGGATAATTATGCAGCAAAAATAATTAATGAAACAAAATCGACCAAACCATTAAAATCAGAATTAATTGGCTCGATTCGTAAAATATCAACGTTCACTAGCTTTATCATCTTACCGATCGGAATTTTATTATTCATAGAAGCCTTCTTCTTAAAACATAGTGCGACAAGCACGGCCGTCGTAGCCTCTGTTGCTGCTTTATTAGGAATGCTACCAAAAGGTTTAGTTCTATTAATCAGCATTGCTTTGACGACTGGCGTTTTAAAATTGGCCAAAAAACAAGTCTTAGTCCAAAATATGTATGCAATCGAGAACTTAGCCCATATGGATGTTTTGTGCTTAGACAAAACAGGCACTTTAACAGAAGGCAAAATGCAAGTAGAGGAACTTCATTATTTAAAGGACGCTTATAAAAATTCGCTACCTGATTTGATGAAAAATTATCTCTTCGCTACAGACGATAATAATCCAACTGCGCAAGCCCTTAAACAATTCTTTGGTCAAGGACAAACAAAATCTGCTGTACAGGTACTACCATTTTCATCAGAAAGAAAATATGGGGCTGTGACATTTGAAGATTGCCAAACTTTATACCTAGGATCACCCGAAAATTTATTAGCTACCAATCAAATTCCTGAGGTCATACAACAGTATCAAACATCCGGATTAAGGATTCTTTTGATAGCGTTCAGTCCAGCAGCGATCCAAGATACTCCGCTTGATTTATTACCAGTTGCCTTTATTACCCTAAGTGATCCGATTCGTGCCAACGCCAAAGAAACCTTAGATTTTCTTGAAACACAAGCAGTTGATTTGAAAATCATTTCAGGCGACAATCCCAAAACTGTCGCAGCGATTGCTGAAAAAGCTGGTTTTAAAAATTATCAAACAGCGATTGATCTTTCTGACTACACAGACGAAAATGAAATCCGCCAGCTCGCTCATAGCCATTCGATTTTTGGTCGAGTAACGCCACAACAAAAAAAATTACTGATTCATGAATTAAAACAGCAAAATCAAACTGTCGGTATGACGGGTGATGGGGTCAATGACATCCTAGCTTTGCGTGAAGCGGATATTTCGATTGCGATGGCTGAAGGTGATGATGCAACTCGCCAAATTGCTGATATTGTACTGTTAGATTCTGATTTTGGCAAACTACCTGCAATCATTTTTGAAGGTCGACGTGTAGTTAATAATATTACACGTTCCTCAGGAGTATTCTTTATTAAGACGATTTATTCTTTACTGGTTTCACTATTTTGTATTTTAACAGTTTCAACTTTTCCATTTATCCCACTGCAAATCACATTGATTGATTTAGCAATCGAGGGCTATCCAGCCTTTTTCTTATCTTTTGAAAAAGACAATCAAAAAATCGCCGGGCGTTTTTTACCTACTGCTATTAAGCGCGCCTTACCAAGCGGACTACTCGTTATGGCTAATATTCTACTAGTATGGTTGTTCGAAAAACTATTTTTATCACCGCCTGATGCTCGCACATTGATGTACTATCTTTTGATTGGAATCAGTTGTTTTGCGGTCATGAAATCGTGTCAACCTTTTAATCGATTACGTCTTTTTCTTACCATAAGCACTACTGTAGGAAGTTATGTAGCAATCATTTTATTCCATCAATTGCTATCTGTAGGCACACTTTCACTAATGACTTTCGGATTATTTATCATTTTTATGTTAGGAAATCTGTTGCTTTGGAACCCTCTTGCTAAACAAATTCAAAAGTTAAATTTGACTTTTTTACAAATTTAAACTACAAAAAAACGGGAAACAAATCATTGAGTGATTTGTTTCCCGTTTTTTCTCGCTGATTAAAATAGTCTTTTAACCCATTGCTTGCATTAAATAGAAGGGTAGATTGTAATCTAACGTTGGAAAAGCATACAACATTTTATCCAAGTCCATTAAAGACAATTTATTTTGGATGATGGTTGTTAAACTATTTATTACCTCAGGTGCTTCATTGCTATAATTAGCAGCTCCGACTAAATTTTTTGATTGATCAAAAATCAGTTTCATTTCAGCCTCTTTTTCATTCATAGCTTTATAATCCCATGTATTAGCCAAATCAATTGTTTTGACCGTGTATTTTTCAGGATTTTCTGCGGCTTCACTCGTGGTTACTCCAACTTGGGCGATTCTTGGAAGTGTAAATGCAGCTGTAGCAATCAAAGGATAATCAATTTCAGCTTGCGTTTGACCAGTAATTAATCGTGTTAAATATCTCGCTTCAAAAGCAGCTGTTGGCGTTAATTTAGGTACATCTTTTTTTACCACATCTCCGCTTGCATAAATATTTTTTTGTGAGGTTTGAAGATGTCCGTTGACAACGATTCCTTGACGATCATAGATTACGCCAGCTTTATCTAACCCAACATGCTCAACATTTGGAATACGACCAGTCGCATCGATCACATAGTCTGCTACGATTTGTTTGCCTCCATCAGTTGTAACAATAAGCTGATCGGCTTCATTTTTCTCTACTTTCGTTACTGCTTGGTTAAAATGGAATGCTACACCCTCATTGCTCATTTTTTTAACTAATTTATCCGCAAATTCTGAATCAAAACCACTCAATGCCCGCGAACCAAATTCAACGATTTGTACGTTTGCTCCAGATGAAATCGCAATCGAAGCCAATTCCATTGATACGTATCCAGCCCCTACAAAAACTATTTCTTTAGGTAATGTTTCTAAATCGAAAAAATCAGTACTACTTTTTAGAAATTCCTTGCCTTCAATATTTAATCGTGCCGGACGTTGGCCAGTAGCAATTACAAATTTTTCTGCTGTATACTTTTCATTTTTAACTTCGATCGTTGTTGGATCTATAAATTCTGCATGACCAAAGATAAAAGTCACACCTACTCGTTCTAAAAGCCCTTGGACTTGATCAGCCAATGGATCAATGATCATATGTTTATGTTGCATCAATTTTTCCCAATTGATTGAGGCATTCATTGGGTTCAAACTTACTTCTTCATATTGTTTCATTATTTCTAGTGCTTTGACCGGACCATCTAAAACCGCTTTTGCATCGCAACCAAAATTCGTACAAACACCAGCCACTTTATTTTCCTCGATCACCCCTACTTTTTTACCAGCCATTGCCAAGGGCAAGGCAGCGTTCCAAGCAGCCTGTCCACTCCCAATAAATAAAACATCAAAATTTTTCATCATATAACCTTCTTTTCTAATTTAAGTCGCACGCGATATATTTTCTAAAAAATTCTTTGAAATATACACCTGTACATTTCAAAGAGTGTCCAAGATTTTTAATTGAATCTGAATTATTCATTTACAAGCTCTTTAAGCCCTTGATTGATCTTCAAAACAGTATTTAATGCCTGTTGATAAGACTGCATATTTGAATCTAATTGCTCTCCAATACAGGTTTCAATAGCTTGAAGTACAGTATCTTTTTTTTCATTGGCCTTGTCAGTCAAACAAATTTCTAATTGACGTTTATCAGAAGTAGGACGCTTTCTGATAACCCAACCATGATCTTCTAAACGCTTTAACAAGGGCGTCAACGTATTGCTTTTAAGCGATAATTCTTCTGATAAGTCCTTCAAACTTTGGCGATCCGTTTCCCACAGTGATAATAAAACAATGTACTGCGGATAGGTCAACTCAAACGGCTTCAATGCTTGTTGATAAAATTTGTTAAATAAACGATTGGAATCATAAATAGCAAAACAAAGCTGATTCGTCAGATTCAATTCATTTCGAGAAACATTTTCAGTCATAAAAAACTCCTTAACATATCGCGTGCGATTTATTCTATCTTAATTCTTTTTTTTATTATTGTAAAGTAAAAATTATTATTTTATATTTCGGCTTTTTCTGCTATGATCCATTTATAAAAAAATAAGAAAGCTGGAATATCAGTGACTCAAATGCTAGACTTAGATTTATCAAAAACGGCCTTTATCTCTATTGACCTACAACAAGGAATTTTAAATTCCGGTATACTGTTCCCCCACACCAATACCGAAGTGCTTGAAGCAAATAACAAAATCGCCGCTGCACTTAAAAATACTAAAGCTCTGATCACATTAGTAAATGTTGATGTCTCTACCTTTCACTATCTGCATCCTCATCACTCTGACGCAAAGCCGATGCAACTGCCCGAAACCTATGCGGAATTATCTATGAATATAGCCGCTGATTCAACCGCTAAAAATGTTATTAAGGTAACCAAATACAACCCAGGTGCTTTTTTTGGAACAGATTTAGATTTACAACTGCGCCGCCGCGGAATTGATACGTTGATCCTCACAGGAGTGGCAACTGCTAATGGTGTTTATGCGACTGCATTAGATGCTTATCAACACGGTTACCACCTATTAGTTATTGAAGATGCTTGTGCAGATCGTGATGAACAATTGCATACCATCTTTTTTGAAAAATTATTTCCTAAAATCAGTTATACATTGAAAACAACTGAACTACTAGATTTGATTCAGCAAGCAATATAATCTTTTTTCAAATTAAGACGCATCCAAAATTTTTAATGAATTTTGGATGCGTTTGTTTATTGGGCTAGCTTTCTATCTTAAATTTAGTTTATTGACTTTAGGATTCAAACAGCTAAATCTAGTGAGCAAACCCCTGCTTAATCCGTCTTTAAAAGTATAATAAAAGATCTTTTGAACTCTCACAAAACGATATATCAACTATATCTGTAGTTACAAAAAAAAGAAAAAGCCGTCTTATCAACTTCAAATTGGATGGAATTAATTGTTTTTGCTCAAATGGGTACCCGTTTAGGTGGCTCATTTGTTTTATCTTCTCTGGATTCTTGATGTAACTATTCGTATAAAAATAAATAAAAATCCGCAGCACTTTGAGCTACTGCGGATTTTTTACTTGGCTATTTAACGATTTGTAAAAGCTTCATCAATTTTTTCATATTCCGATTCACTTAAAGAAATTTCTGCTGCTTTGACTAATCCACTCACTTGCTCAGCATTTCGAGCACCTGGAATTACCGCAGCGATATCAGGATTTTTCATATACCAAGCTAAAATAATTTGCAGCACTGTTGCTTCATGACTTTCCGCAATATCTTTTACTACAACCAAGTTTTGGATGATTTTTGTAAATTGTTCTTTAGAAAATTTATCGAATTTTTCGTAATCCGCTTCGGAGTATTTTCCAGTCAATAATCCGGAAGCCAGAGGAAAATAGGGCACAAAAGCGATATTATTCTCACGTAAATATTCAAATAGACGATCCTCTGGTTCGCGATGAACCAAATTATAATGTTCTTCCACGATATCTACTAATCCATCACGATTTGCTTCTTTTAATTGTTCCAAACTAAAATTGGAAACACCAACTGCACGAATCTTTCCAGCTTTTTTCAATTTATCTAGCGCCGCCACTGCCTCTGACTTATTTGTTTTTTCATCTGGAAAATGAATATAAAAAATATCGATGTAATCTGTTTGAAGGCGTACTAAGGCCTCATCCACAGCTTTGGTCAGAAATGCCGGATCATTCGTTAATTTTAAATCATTAGCCGGATCTTGTGCCGCTTTTGTTGCAATTACGACCTTACTTCGATCATATTCTTTCAATACTTCTCCGATGATTTCTTCCGACCGGCCAAGCCCATAGACATAGGCTGTATCTAATAAAGTAATCCCAGCATCAAGCGCTGCTCTTACTTGATCATAACCATCTTTTTCGTCTAAGTTATCAAACAAATTGTGTCCACCAACTTTATTGGTTCCCAATCCTAACTTACTGACGATCACTTCGGAGTATCCAATTTTACTAGTTTTCATAACTTATCCCTCCACACATAGTAACGTATGCAATAAATTAACCATATAAAGAAGAATAAATCAAAACATCAACACTTTGCTTTAATATTGAGATTGATTGTACTTACATTACCTTTTTTCAAAATCATTATTTTACTTCTACTCGAATCAAAATGCCACTTGGATCACTTAACGAAAGACTCTGATGCGTTTCTACTTCAAAACGAGTATTCGTTGCTTTCAAATGTTCTTTTAGCTGGTCAAAAGTTGCTTGGTTAGGGACAACAAAGGTATAGTAATCTAATCCTAAATCATTTTCTTCCATTGCCGGAATATTATTTCCCAGCCAAATATTTGAACCAATATGATGATGGTAGTCTCCGGCAGCAAAAAATTTAGCTTGAGAGCCGAAATCAGAAGTACGAGTCAAACCTAGTATATTTGTATAAAAGTCATCCGTCTTTGCCAAGTCTGAGACTTTTAAATGGACATGCCCCACTGTTGTACCTTCAGGAAAAGCTGAAGACTTACGATCGGCGACGGCAAGCACCCTTGCTGCATCCATCTCGATCGTGATCCCAATAATGTCTCCATTCGGTCGAATATCCCATTCACTTCTTGATTTATCATGGTAAACTTCGATGCCATTGCCTTCAGGATCCGTTAAATAAAGAGCCTCACTATACCCATGATCACTCGCTCCTTGTAACGGGGCTTGTGCTTCGAGATAGTGGTATAACATATTTCCTAAATCTTTACGTGTTGGTACTAAAAATGCTACATGAAAAAGTCCGGTTTTTCTAGTTAACGGTAAAGGATTGTCAACTTTTTGCAGTTCTAGTAGCACATGCCTTGCTACTCCTAAACTCACGGTTCTTTCGCTCTTTTCTAAAATAGTCAATCCAATGATTTCAGAATAAAATGCCGCTAATTTTTCGATATTTGCCACTTTAAGTACTACTTTTCCTATTGTAGTTTGTGAATCGATTTTAAAATTTGCCGTAGTTGTTTTCACCCTAAGCCCTTCTCTCTATTAGAATAATCTATGTACTATATTCAGTATATAGCTAACTAATAGTAAGTAAAGTTAATTGCCTACAGTAAAAATGCATCTATATTAAATAGCACTTAACTCCAATCGCTTTACATATCGAAGTTTTACGATATAATAATTTTATGGAAAATATTGAAATATTTAAAGCTTTAGCAAATGAACATCGTTTACAGATTCTTTTTTGGCTAAAAAATCCTACTGCTTATTTTGTACATGACACTGATGTTGATATGATTGAAATTGGTGTCTGTGTGGGCGAGATCCAAAAGAAAATTGGGCTAACACAGTCAACGACTTCTCATTACCTTTCAATTTTACAAAAAGCAAATTTGTTGATTGCGACTAAAATTGGGAAGTGGACTTACTATCGTCGAAATGAAATTACCTTAGCCAATTTCCGTTCATTTATTGAACAAGATCTGTAAATTCACTCAAGAAGATCTTTCAATAAATCTTCTTGAGTGAGATGCTGTTATCTATTACTTTACTTCTCTATTTTTTAATTTTTCATATCGATAAAATTCGATATTTGAATATAACGTATGAATTACTGTGTAATATGAAAGGATGAACTCAACAAATGAAGCACTTAACAGATTCAATTACTTTAAGACATGGTGCCACTTTAACGAATCGTATCGTCATGTCTCCAATGCAAACCCATTCAGGAAAACGTGACGGCTTTGCTTCCGACGAGACAGTCGACTACTATTCTGCCCGTTCGCAAGCTGCAGGAATGCTGATTACTGAGTTTCATTATGTTAGTAAAAATGGTGGCCCAGCCTATACTCCTGGCTATCCTGAACAATTAGGCGCTTATTCAGATGAACATCTTGAAGGATTAAGCAAAGTTGCCAAAGCCTTGAAAAAAGATGGAAATAAAGCTATTTTACAGATTCATCATGCCGGTCGAGCAGCGATTGGTCAGGCAGTAAGTGGTGAAGATGTGGTTGCTCCAAGTACTATCGATTTTTCTTTTCTAGATTATCCCGTAAGAGAATTAACGAATGAAGAAATTTTAGAGATCATTGCTGATTTCGGGCGTGCGACAAAACGTGCGATTGCTGCTGGTTTTGATGGTGTCGAAATTCACGGAGCCAATCACTACTTGATCCAACAATTTTTCTCTAAATTATCGAATCATCGAACAGATCAATGGGGCGGTAACTTAGAAAAAAGAATGGCCTTCCCTCTAGCAGTCGTTAAAGAAGTAAAACGCGTCGTTGATTTGGAAAAACCTGAAAATTTCATTATTGGTTATCGAATCAGTCCGGATGAAATCCATGGTTCTGAAATTGGTTACTCAGCTGAAGAAGCAACGCAGTTAATTGCAGAAGTTGCAAAGTATGAATTAGATTATATTCATCTTTCATTGTGGGGCGGATATGATTCTAGTCCAAGTAATGCAGAAAAATCTTATGCGAAATTATTTAAAGACGTCTTAGATGAAGAAACGAAGCTGATCATTGTTGGTGGTGTATTTAGTGAAGCGAGTGCTCAAGATGCTGTCGAAAATTATGCAGATTTAATTGCTGTTGCCCGAGGAACTTTAGTAGAACCTAAATTTGCGCAAAAGATTATCGAAAATAAAGGTGAGATGATCTACCACGAAATATCCCCTGAAACAATCGATTATGTCAAATGGACACCAGGATTGAAAGAAGCCTTCAGTCGTAAGGATTCTTTAGGGCTGCCCCCATTACCGGGTGGTGAAAGCATTCAAGATCTACACACTGGCCGCTTTGACATGTTTTATAAAAAGTAAGCTTTACTAGTTAAATTATACAAAAAAAGGATTGTTCTTCATTTTCATTAACGAAGAACAATCCTTTTTTGCATAAAAATCAAAATAAATCTTTAAATTACCGACCATAAATCAATTAAAAGCTCATTAATTATTGGTATTCATTTAAAATCTCTTTCATTTCCTCATAGTCATTTTGATTTGCATAATCTAGGGCGGTACGTCCTGAATTATCGCGAATATGTTGATCGGCTCCATTTTCTAAAAGAAGCTTAATGATATCTTGATATAATTTTGACCCATCTCGTAATGCAACTGCTTCAATCAAGGCTGTATAGCCAGAATTATTTTGAAAATTAATTGGTTCTTGTTTCGCAGCCAATAATAATTTAACATTATCAATATGTCCTTTTTCTGCGGCAGGAATCAATCCATTCCCGCCATAGCGATTATGAACGGTCAAATCAGGGTTAGCCTTTTCTAGCATATATGCTAATATTTCCGTTTTCCCTTGTGCCGCAGCATAAAGATAGGGACTATCATTCATAGTATTCTGAATATTGATATTTGCTTGATGATCAATCAAGATTTTAGCAATCTCTATTTGATTGCCATGTACTGCTAAATTTAACGGAGTATTGCCCTCGGTGCCCTTCTCATTGATATCATAATCATTCGTCTTCAATATCTCTTCAACTAAATTGTTATCCTTTTGATTAACTGCTGCTAATAATGATCCTGGATTATATTTCTTCATTGTTATTTCCTCACTTTCAGTTGTTTGTGTTTGACTAGTTGTTGTTTCTGTACTAATTTTTTTCTCAACACTTGAAATTGTTACTGTCTCAGTGCTTTTTGAAGATTTAATTTGCGTTGTTTGACAAGCACTAAGAAGCAGCAAAGTACCTACAACTACTAAACTTGAGATTGGCTTGCTCAACCGCATGCTTTATCTCTCCTTTCATTTTTAGAAGGTGAATTCTGGCGATAATTTTCCAGTATATGGCTCATGCTCAACAAAAACTTTGATTTCTTTACCAGCCTTGTCTTTTCCCATCCGAGCATAGGTAAATCGTTTGTCATTTAACTCAGTCAATTCGAATGCAGCACCATATTTATTCTCGCCTAAAGAAACATGGGCACGAATTTTATTATGGTCTAATACCTTAAAGTAACCAAAATCACCCCGACTCTTACCTGAATCTTTATCAAAAAACTCATATTTATTTGTTGCATCATCAAACTTAGCTAAACTAATAAACATCTGATTTTCAGCTGTGAGATCATTTCCGTCTTCATCTACTACTTTTGTACCCTTCCATAACGTTTTGCCTAATAGTTGATTTCCATCTTCACTTGTAACAATTTCTCCTGTACTCGTCTTTAATTTTTGAGGTTCATTTGTAAAGGACAGTTTTTCTTCTTCATATGGAACATGCTCAACAAAGACTTCAACTTCTTTCCCATTTTGGTCTTTACCCATCCTTTTATAAGTAAATTTTTCATTAGTTACTTCGGTCAAATCTACAACGGCTTGGTACTTTTGTGATGATGAAATTAGAATGCGTTTTGCCCCATCTGCTGTTATAAAGAATGTCCCTTCATCGCCTCTGCTGTCACCACTTTCTTTATCAAAAAATTCATAATGACCTGTTGTACCATCGTATTTTGCTAATCCTATAAAATTAGCATTTTCTGCTGTTAAATCATTATTATCTTTGTCATATACGCGTGTTCCTTGCCAATCTGTTTTTGCTAAAATAGTCGTTAGTTTGTCCCCTTTAGTGGAATTTTCCTTTTGGGCACTTGTGGCTGTTGCGGTATCAGCTGCTTTTTTAGTAGGATTTGCTTCACTGCAACCTGCTAATGCAACTACGCCAATCGTCGTTAACATCAATCCTAACAATAATTTATTTTTCATAACTGTTCCCTCTTTTCTATTGGATAAATTTAGGATAGCATTCCTTTCTAAACTGCTTCTGTCTGAAATATGAACAAAATATAAACTCTTTCACCGTTTAAAGTAAATCGTTCGCCTTTCCTGATTCCTTCCGATACACTAAATGAAATGTTACTAATAAAGGAGCCTATGTCATGACGATCAAGCGACGGTTTTTTATTTCCTATATAAGTGCCATTATTATTACACTGAGTGCTGTACTAGTGGTCCTTTCTTTGGCATTTTATATTACTTCAGGGACTGTCCCTAGTATTCCACAAGCTTATAAAATGATGACGAAACAACGACCGTTGACTCAAACAGAAGAAGATAGTTATATCGCACTAGATCGATTAGTCAATCGCTCTCCTGAACTACTTGCCCTTCCCATGAGTGACGAATTATCAGAAACAATTCATTCAATTGAAGATAAAGGCTTAGAAGTGGTTATTCGAAAAAATGCTTCCTTTCCTTATTATTCAAAGGATCTAGTGGAAAAATCTTTGATCGTTCATAGTCCTGACTATGAAATGAATAATTTTATGCCAACAGGGACTTTAGATAATGCGGGACGACTGTATCACTATGTTAAATCTGATTTTCAATATTTAGATGGAAGTAAAGGAAGTTTCATTATTCTAAAAAGAGAAAGCAACCTCTTCGAATTCATCACGCGATGGATCATTTGGGTAGTTATTTTGATTATCGTGATAGCCTTTTTTGCTGCTTGGTATATCAATAAAAGATTAACTAAAACAACTATCGAACCATTAGAAGCTTTAGAAAAAGCATCAAAAAAAATTAGTGATCCTGCGTTAACTACCAATCCTTTTACTACAAAAAATCAACAAAAGCTGTCCTCTGAAGTAAAACAATTACAAATCAGTTTTGAGCAAATGTGGCAAGACTTACAAGCAGCTAAACAGGAAAAAGACATCGATGAAGATAGTCGAAAAGAATTGATAGCCAATATTTCTCATGATTTAAAAACCCCTGTTACTTCTATTTTGGGGTACGTTGAGGGACTTATAGATGGGGTAGCGAATACTGACGAAAAAAAGGAGCATTATTTAAAAGTGATTTATGAAAAAAGTATTGCTCTGAATGAGTTGATCGAAGAGCTGTTTTTTTATTCAAAACTCGATTTGGATCACTCGATTTATGAAATGAAACCCATAGATTTTAGTTCATTTATTCAACCAATTTTAGAAGAATATCGTTGGGAAAAAGACATCGATGTAATAATAGACGTTCCAGATAAAAATTTAGTTGTTACTATGGATGAGATTCAAATAAAACGTGTAATCACTAATTTAATTCAAAATAGTATAAAATTTTCTCATGCTGAAAAAGAGCGATTGATCATTTTAATCTCTGTCACTTATTCCTCTAATGATCTAATTCTCACGATTACTGATAACGGAATTGGAGTTGCTAAAGAAGAACTGCCTCACCTTTTTGATCGATTCTATCGAACGGACAAGTCTCGTACGCCAACTATTAAAGGCAGTGGTTTAGGATTAAGTATTGCTAAACAAATCATTGAGCATCATAAAGGAAACATTTCCATCGCTAGCGATCAAGGTAAAGGCACGGTCGTAACAATCCGAATGCCCTTAACGAAGGAGGCCAACTAATGACAGCAACTATTTTAATTATCGAAGATGATCCGAGTATTGCAGAACTTCAAAAGGATTATTTAGAAATCAATAATATGGACGTTACTATTGAGTGCGATGGGAAAATTGGTTTAAAAATAGCTTTAGAACAAGACTTTGATTTGATTATTTTAGATATTATGCTCCCTAGCATGAACGGATTTGAGATTTGTAAAGCGATCCGAGAAGAAAAACAAACACCTTTGATTATTGTTTCAGCAAAGACAGAAGACATTGATAAAATTCGCGGACTTGGTTTAGGAGCAGATGATTATATTATCAAACCTTTTAGTCCTAACGAGCTCGTTGCGCGAGTAAAGGCTCATATGAATCGTTATCTATTGTTACGTGGAAATAATTATCAACCAAAAATGATTAAGCTAGCTAATATTTCAATCAATATCGATGCTCATAAGGTTTATGTTTTAGAAGAAGAAATCATTTTTACTAATAAAGAATTTCAATTACTCTTATTTTTGATGGAACATCCGAATCGAGTATGGAGTAAAGAGGAATTATTTGAACGGATTTGGGATTTTGATGTCTTAGATACAGAAGTAGCCACGGTCACTGTCCACATTAAACGAATTCGAGAAAAGTTGAGAAAAACTAACTTAACTGAATTACCGATTGAAACCTTGTGGGGTAGCGGATATCGCTTTAACACATAAAAAGCATCGAGATTACTTTCAAAAGTAATTTCGATGCTTTTCATATTACGTCAACTATTTTCTGCTTCAATAATCAATTGCTGATACTTTTCCCAAACCATTTCCATACTGCTTGAAAAATCAATTTCTTCATTTTTTAACCATTGTTGAAAAGCTAATTCAAAAATTTGAAAGGCAACCCCTACTGCCAATTCGATCTCTATAATTTCAAATTTAGTTTTTAAAATAACAACTTGATTACATATACATTCCTTCATTTCTTGCATTTTTAATAGCTCTCGTTCTATTAAATCGGGATGTTCTTCGATAATTTTAGACCGCATCATAGTACGATTTCTATTTTGATCAAAGACTTTGACCTTCTTCAAAGAGTGCATCAATAAATTGATTATGGAAGAACTTTCTTCATAATTTTCATCAATGTAAGTCGATACTTCTTGATACAACGGATTATCTCGTTCAAATAAAACATCTGCCTTGTCTTTAAACTGTCTAAAAAATGTTCTTTCCGTAACACCAGCAAGCGCAGCGATTTCTTTGATCGTTGTTTGGTCGTAACCCTGACTCATAAATAACGACATTGCCGCCGTTTGAAGTTTCTCTTTACTTTTCATAGCCGTTCCCTTCCTAAAAATGTCATACTACGACATTTTTTGTTGACATATAACCTTCCCTGTTCTAAAATACTCTCAATGTCAGTTTATGACATTTTATCAAAACTTAAAAGGAGAATCAAGATATGAAAACTTTACAATATAATGACTTTGGCGGACTTGAAGTTTTAAACTTAATCGAACTTGCTGAACCGACCGTAACAGCAGAAACAATTAAAGTAAACGTAACAACTATTGGTCTTAATCCTATGGATTGGCTCATTATGTCGAATAAAGAGCTTGCAACAAACTTTGGTGTTCAATTACCGCAAATTTTTGGATATGATTTTTCAGGTATCGTTACCGCAGTCGGTCCTAAAGACTCAATGTTTAAAGTTGGTGATCGTGTTTTTGGTTCCACTATGACAGGAAGTGCCGCAGAATATATTTTAGTCCAACCAAATCAACTTTACTTAACACCCGATGCGGTTTCAGATGAGGTAGCTGCGACAATAGCAATTGCTGGCGGTACAGCCATTGATGCTGTAAATAAAGCAGCGATTACAAAAGATGATACTGTTCTGATTGGAGGAGCCGCCGGTGGTGTTGGAATTTTTGCAATCCAATTAGCAAAAATAAAAGGCGCAAAAGTCATAGGTACTGCTTCAAATGCCACGAGTAATTTTCTTTCTTCTTTAGGAGCAGAACAAGTTACTTATGGTCCTGGTTTGGCTAAACGTTTAGCTGATAAAAATATTACTGCTACAATCGATTTGTATAGTCATGAAGCGTTAGATGCAGCCATTGAATTAGGTGTATCACCCCATAAATTATCGACTATCATTGGTTTTCCAGAGCCTCCAAAAGGCGTATCTTATGCCACCGGTTCAAATGCCACACCAATAGATATGGAATTGGTTATCCATGCGGTTGCTTCTGGAAAAATCCAGGTTCCAATTGAAAATAATTTTCCAATAGAAAACTTTAAAGAAGCGATTGCGGCTTCTATGGCTCGACACACACATGGAAAATTAGTTCTTTCATTTTAATAACAATCTATTCCAATTGAATACCTTCTTAATTACATAAGAAAGCATGCGATGAAATAAGAATCGCTCCATGTTTTGTCTGTCGTCAATTATTGGATAGAATAACTGCTCTTATATCTCAAACACCATTTACAAAACGTTTTCATTATTCTAAAATTGTTTATATAAGGGAGGGAAACTATGAAAAAATTATGTTTTGTATTAACAGTCAGTTCTGGTATCAATTATGGTTCAATTTCATCAGTACCACTGATCAAAAACAACGAAGACTTAAAAAAATACTTTTCAGATGACTACATTGTTTCGACAAATTATATCAGAGACAAGGATAAAGTAGATTATTTAGTCGTTCCTGATCCGTTTGTTCCTTTCGAAAATGAAAATGATCTTCCAATTATTAAAGTACCCGCGAGACTTTTTATGACTAAAGATTTTGATGAAATAAATAATTGTATTGATGAGTACTTTGATAAAAACCCAACCTAAAACATACAAGCGCTTGTTCGCTTGTATGTTTTTAACTGCTAGTATTTTAGCGTTTTATGCTCTGATCCTCTAAAAGGAGAAATTTTATGACTATTTATTCTAACAGTATTATCACAGATTCACCTTTGTTAATTATTTCTGGTCAAACACCACAAAAAGATGACTATATCCCGGAGGATATCACCGAACAAATTGAACTTGTTGTAGAAAAAATCAATGCTATCATTTTAGAGAATCACACACTTTCTAAAAATATTGTTAAAATGAATGTCTACTTAACAAATGCTGATTTTTTAGGTCCACTTAGTAATGTATTAAGTAATTTTTATGGGGATAATAAACCAGCAATGACATTGGTGATCGTAGCCGGCTTGATCCATCCTAAATTCAAAGTAGAAATCGATAGTATCGTAGCAATCAAATAGCAGTTTAGGCACATATCAATGTGCCTTTTTCTATAGAACAGAATATTACATACAATCAAAAATTTCTTTCAGGTAGTCGACAAAATTCTCTTCATTATTTAATTCAAAGATAAAGTTGTATTCCGTATGCTCTTCGGGATCTAACTGAATAGATCTAAAATCAATTAGTTTACCTAGATAAACTAAACGTGTAAAAATAATCTCTTTCTTTTTGTCATAATGACTATCTTCATGAATGATTTTAGTAAGTTCAACTTACTGACCAATTTCTTCAAAAACTTCTCGTATTGCAGCACTTTGGGGCATTTCTCCGTCCTCTACAGTCCCACCTGGAATATCCCAATAACCAGGATAAACATTTTCTTCTCCCCCTTTAATTTCAGTTCTTTTAATCACCAAATAGCCTTTTTCTGTGAATAGTAATACATGGGCAATCAATTTATTTTGAACCAATTCAATCTCTCCTTTCACCTTTAAGTAACACGAATCATTTTAACTTTATTCAGGTCTTAGTCTTCTTTACGATCAATCTCCCGTTAGAAATAGGAATTTTTTTACCTTTAAATTCTAATATAAAAGATGTAAAAATTGATAGGCTGATTTTTCTTCTATTTAAAGTATCTTAAAACAACAATCAAACCAATTATTTTGCTATTTTTTTACGATCATTTATAGTAAATATATATTAACTATCTTAATAGTACTCGGAGGCATCTACTATGAAAAATAATATCCATGGTATTGATCATATTGGGTTAACTGTTCCTAATTTAGAAGAAGCAACTGATTTTTTTATTAATGCCTTAAATGCGGAAATTATCTATGATACCTATCAAAAAACGGAACCGATAAGAGATTCTGATTTTACCAAAAAACGATTGGGAATTCCCGAGGATATGGCCGAAAGAGCTATCAGAATGATTGGCTTGCCAAATGGACCGCAAATCGAACTATTTGAATTTTCAGGTCCAGATCAACACGGACCCATCAATCCATCAGATTTTGGTTGGCAGCATGTCGCCTTTGTTGTTGATGACATCGACCAAGCAGTCGAACAGGTTGAAAAATTTGGTGGAAAAAGAAATGCTGATCCCATCGATCTTGGAGGAGTAGAAGCCGGTGAAGGAAATAAATTTTGTTATTGCAAAACTCCTTGGGGGGCAACGATAGAATTGATCTCTTATCCTACTCCTCAACCCTATTTAGCTAATTCTAAACGAAGAAAATGGTCTGTTTAATCTTAATTTTTATATAAAAAAACGTATCTCGGTAAAGAGATACGTTTTTAATTTAAATCTATAAAAATAGACGTATCTTTAAAAAAGATATTCTTATTTATATACACCTAACATGAAAAATAGTTGATCATTGTCTTCTATATTTAGAATCCCTCACACCTTCTTCATACACATCACTATTGATAATAAAGGTTCCATATTTGTTTTAAAACAATTGGCAATAATTTTTTTGACTTGATAATTCACAGCTTTAGAAATAATCGTCTTATTCTCGGCAATCAATTTACTTACAATACTCCAGTGAGTTTGATTGGAACACGATCCTCATGAATAAGCTAGTGTAAATCGTCAAAAAAAATTTTCTTATATTTAAGTCCTCTATTAATCATCTACCCTCTTTTATTTATTCAAATCGCTCCTTTTTGATACTTTAAATAGGATTTGGGTGTGAACAAGTGAAAAAAATTATTAATTGAATTATACATGCAAAAGTGATACGATGATTTATAAGTCATCATATCACTTTTTGCATATAGAAAGAGGCTCTCATGAAAAAAAACTTCAACTATATTTTACTGATCTTTATGGTTTCTTTTAATCTAAGATTAGGAATTTCTAGTGTTTCACCACTCATCACGGTAATAAAAAAAGACTTGGCGCTCACTAATTTCCAAGCTAGCTTACTTACCAGTATCCCAGTAATTTGTATGGGTATTTTTGCATTTTGCGTTATTTTTTTTGAACAAAAATTTGGTAAAAAAAGTAGTATTTTTTTACTATTATTATTATTAGGTATCAGCACTTTATCACGTGGACTGTTCACTAATTATTTCTATTTACTATTCACAGCCTTTATTATCGGTTTTTGTGTGGCCATTATCGGCCCTCTTTTATCAGGATTCATCAAACAAGAATTCCCTGAAAATTCAGGCCTGTTGATTGGCGTTTATTCGCTAGCAATGGGTTTAGGATCCACTTTTGCTTCGGGCTTCGCTTTATTTTTAGCAGATTACTTTGATGGTGGCTGGAATAAGTCTTTAGCCATTTGGGGAAGCTTATCCCTGATTTCAGCAATCTTTTGGAAAAATAAAATTTCTGATGATACACCTTCATCGATTATGCCAGTTAATCAAAAAATTCGTTTACCTTGAAGAAATACTACTGCGTGGAAAATGGCCCTGTTTTTCGGCATCCAATCCGGAATATTTTATAGTCTTATCACTTGGTTTGTTGAATTCTTCAAGTTTAAAGAACTTTCAAATCAAGAAAGTGTTCTCTTACTAACAACTTTTACTGCTATGCAAATGGCTTTTAGTTTCATCATTCCAACTATCATGGACAAATTTGACAATGATAAAATCTGGATCTATATCTGTTCTCTTTCAATGCTCATAGGAATGCTTTTATTGAGTAGATATAATAGCTTAGGGATATTTCTATTTGCCGTTTTACTATTAGCTTTTAGTGCTGGTGGATTATTTCCCATCGCTCTTTTATTGCCTTTAAAATTTGTACACTCGCCGGTAGAAGCTAGTATTTGGACGAGTATGGTCCAAGCATTTGGCTATATGATTGGCGGTGTCATCCCTATCCTCATTGGGGTGATCATTGATTCTACAAATAATTTAAATTATCTCATCTACTCGATTATTACAGGCATTCTGTTTATACTTGTATTAACTATATTATTACCTAGTAGAAAGGTGACCAATAAAAATGGCGGCTAACAGAAGTCTAGTCAATAAGACAATTTCCGAAATGATGATTTATATCGATAAAAATAAATTGACTGTCGGTGACAAATTACCTAATGAAACTGAATTATCAAAAACACTAAATGTCGGACGCTCGACTTTACGAGAAGCAGTAAAAATTTTATCTTTCTCAAATGTACTTGATGTGCGACACGGGTCAGGAACATATATCAAAAATACTACTGCTTCAACGTTCTCAAATACTCAATTATTAGATGCGAGAGAAATGTTAGAGGTTAAAGCTGTTGATCTTATCATCAAAAATGGTTATCAAACAGAAGATATGTTGCAATTAAAGGAGATTCTATATGAGCGAAATACTTTATTAGCAGATGGCAAATTTTCTGCTTATGTGACTGCTGATCTACAGTTTCACTATAAAATGATTGAAATGTCACATAATCCTTTTTTAATACGATGGTATCAAGAAATACAAACAGATTTAAGTGCTTATTTAAGTACCCAGATCCTGCATCTAGAATCTTATTCCGATAATACCTTAATTCATAATGAGCTTTATCACGCCCTGTTAAACTTAGATCGTAGTACAGCAATAAAAAACATTAAACTAAACAATATTAATGATCTAGCTGTAGATGCTTGATCATTAAAAGAAAGAGCTACAAATAATTCTGGTTACTATAAAGGTACTTGCTAAAAATTTATTTATAGATTGCTCTTTATTTTTCCACTAAAAAAGAGATCCTCTCAGATCTCTTTTTTAGTGCTTATTTTTTTCTTTTTATCCATAGATAGACTGCTACTAATAGAATCAAAATACTTCCTATAATTATTAACCAGTTATTATTTTTTTCACCAGTAGAAGGAAGATTTTTTGTACCTTCAACCGTCTTTGATCCTGAAACTGGAGAATTCGTCGAGCTCTCCTTCGTATTAAGTGACGGTGTCGAGTTATTGTCGTCTTTTTTGGGCGTTTGTTCTGGAGTATGTGTATTCGTAAGGATTATATTGCCTTTATTATCATTATTGATCGAGACTTCATAGCCTTCAACTTTCCCTACCTCTTTTACAGTATATTCAATCATTTTTCCAGCTTCTTTTTCTTTTAAATCTTCTTTTGTCACGGTCCAATTGTTTTTCTCATTCAGCTCAACCACTTTGCCAACTTTTTTACCATTCGCATAGAATTGAACACTAATGCTATCTGGACGAATACCGTCTTGATTATTGTTATCATCCCAAGCTTTAGTTACTGTAATACTCGTTTTTCCAGGGGTATATTCATTAGTAATCGTTGTTCCATCAATATGCGTCGAATAATCGGGAACCGTATTTTCTGTGACAGTATACTGAATCAATTTACCTGCCTTATATTTTGGTAAATTGTTAAAACTATAGGTCCAATTGTCTTGTGCAGTTACTTCTTGCGAGTCTACTTTGAATCCATCGGCTAATAAATTTATAGTTATTTTTTCTGGGCGTTTACCTTCTCGATCTTGATGATCGTTCCACATTTTTTTACCTGCTATTTTTGTCACTTCAGGTATATGAGTATTTGTAATCACAATATCAGTTTTATTTTCTTGTTTGAGGCCTGATTCATATCCGGGTACATCACTAACTTCTTTAACTGAATATTCGATCGTCTTTCCATCTTCTTTTTCGGGTAAATTTTCCCAAGTATGAGTCCACCCATTTTCTTCAGTTAATGTAACAGGTCGACCTATTTTTTTGTCATGTGCATATAATTGGACATCGATACTTTCGGGGCGAATACCATCTTGATTATTAGTATCACGCCACTCTTTTTTGACATTTATGTCGATAACTTTAGGAACGTAAGTATTTGTGATAGTGGTTCCTTCGATAGCTGATTGATATTCAGGAACAGTATTTTCTGAGACTGTATAATCGATTATTTTTCCAGTGTTGTATTTTGGTAAATTGTCAAAACTGTATGCCCAATCATCTTGCGCAGTTACTTCTTTTGCATCGATCTGAACACCGTCGGCTAATAAATTAACGATAATTGAGTTAGGTCGTTTACCATCTTGATTATTTCCATCCTTCCAAACTTTTTTTCCTTTAATTAGGGTCATCTCTGGTTTATACGTATTTACTATATTAAAATCATCTATGGTTGCCGAGTATTCAGGAACGTCATTTTCAGTTACCGTATAATTAATTTCTTTATCTTCATTATATTTTGGTAAATCATTAAACTGATAGCTCCAATTATTTTCTTGCGTTACTTCTTTTGAATCAACTTTTACTCCATCGGCTAGTAAATTAACAATAATCGAGTTAGGTCACTTACCATCTTGGTTATTTCCATCCTCCCATGTCTTGTTACCTGTAATATCAATTTTTTCGTTCTTTACGATTGTTAAAGCATCAGTACCATTCAAAACGGTTGACAGTGTTTGTTTATGGAATACTCCTAAGCGTTGATCGACTGTTTCGCCTTTGGAAGTATCAAAATATGTGGCTAGATTATTATCCGCTGTAATATTAGCATCAATGGATAGCATTAATTCAGCTTTTCGCGGCAATGAGTCATAATATTCTTGTGATAAATGAATATCTACTTCACTTTCTTCCTGATTTAGAGCAATTTTTACACCCTCTTTATCAGTAATATCTTCTTTCTTATTATCAGAAACTACAAACAAGTGAGGTTTATTAAATTGAACATCTACATCCATCTCACTTGAATCGAACGTACTTGCTGATTCGATAGTCATTTTTGTTTTTGAGCGATATCCACTATCGATTTCTTTTTGTGTATTATTATCTAACTTAGTTTCCAAATTAAGGGATAAACTTTTAAGATAATCAGTCGTTTTAATATCATTCAAATGCTCTTTAGCTTCTTTAGCTAACTGATCAATTTCCGGGTTTAATTTGAAAACCTCTGCATTATCAGTAACATACGAATTCTCAGGATTTGTATTGTTCCAGATGGCTATTTGAGTTGCAGCATAATCATTATTAAAAGATTTTGATTGTTTGTCCGGACTGGGTGCTGTTGGGTACTTCTCATTAAAATTTTTTAATAACCAAGAAACCGCCATGTTGTCCACTTCTCCAGAATCAACATAAATATTTCCAGCGCCTGTGGGTACTTCACAATTTAAACAAAACAAAGCGGTATCAGGTTGATCTTTAATGAAGAAACGATGAACAGTTAAAAATCCTTCTGGATATGTATAATCAGTGTTATCTCCGATTGTTAAGTACGGTCCACCTGTTTGTAATTCAAATTGATTCGTTTTTTTATCTGCATTGATCGTAAGTGGGCTAAACATTAGAATACCCAAGAATAGCACAATACTAACCAGTGATAATTTTCTTTTCATATAAACACTCCTTTTTTATTTCAGTAATACAACATCATTCTATTATTTTTTTAAAATTACATTTATTTAATTTAAAAAAAACAGCAATAAACAAACCAGATTTTCCACTTTACTATTCATCTTCCTTTTTTATTCAAAACCGCATTGTTTTCTGCTATACAATCAGTATAATATTTATTCGAAATATTTTAATTTGACTTTTGTCTTATTAAACGACAATATAAAATTACAAATTTATAACGAAAAAATATAACGTTTATTATCTTATGGAATTAGGAATATTTAAACTGGATGCCTACTAAAAATTTTTATAATCGATCCTATTAATTATCAAAAAGGCTGAATCTAAAATAAAAAAACGCTTCAGTTACTAGATTGAAAACTAGTAACTGAAGCGTTTTTTATTCTTATAGCCTACTAAAAAATAAAGTACGTTTAGGTAATATTGCTATAACTGCCACTACGACCAAGACAGATAGTAATCGGTCCAAATAATCGGTACCCATTTGAACCAAAACAACACTCACTGTTTGAGTCATACCTAGACCACTCAGTATTTGAACAATCATGCTCGACCCTGACGAGGTGATCCCGCCAAATAAAGACACCGTGATGAACGATGAAACTAAAGTGCCCGGAAATGAAAGTAAAAATGCTAAGCCAGGAATCTTCCATGAACCTTTTTTGATTAACTTTCCTTTTAATAAAAATCCTGCAAGTAACCCTGTAACAATTTGGACTGGTGAATAATACAACGAGAAAACATCTGTTGTAATGCCACTCAATAACCCACTTAAAAGTCCTGTAACAAGTCCCACGACAGGCCCGCCGATTGCTCCCGCAAAAATGGTCCCAATACTATCAAGATAAATCGGCAATCGTAAAAGCAAAGCGATTGAACCACCTAAAAAATTGATCCCGATACATAGGGCCGTCATTGTTACTATTCTGATATTTATACTTGAATCATTCATCGTGCGTTTCATCTATCATCATCCCATCTGAAGTTTTTCTAAATCTGATTCGATCGTTTCTTTTTGTGCATTTAAAAGAACGGTCAAAAACTTCGTGAAGAACTGACGAGAATCGACAGCTGTTAAAATTTTACTATTGGGTGCCTTTTGCCAAAACTGGTGGTGATCAACTAATGTTTGACCCAAACTGATTCCTTGGGTCTCTACAACTGTATAACTTTCAAAACCTTGACAGAGAGAATCATCGATAAAATAGGCAATAGCTAATGGATCATTGATGACACAGCCCAAAATACGTTCTTGTTTCCAATGAAAATCAAAATAAAAACGGGTAATAGCTGCCAAAAAATGCCCCATTTCAGGATTCATTTGCCAACAATATTCAAGAATCGTTGGCGTAAAGACGATTTCTCTCGTAACATCGAGTCCTACCATTTCGATTATCTTACCAAGCTTTTCAAATACTAGCGCTGCCGCATCTGGATCACACCAATAGTTATACTCACCAACGGGTGAACAGTTTCCATGGCTTTTATATGTTCCACCCATAGATACAAAACGATCGATATTTTTTCCTAGCGACTCATTCAGCAACAAGGCTTGCGCAATATTCGTCAGCGGACCTAGCGCAATGACAGAAATTTCTGTTGGTTTATTGAACGTTTGAGCTAAATATTTTGCAGCAGGCAGCTGTTCAATCTTTTTATCACTTTGGATCAAAATATCCGTTTCGCCCAAACCATCCATACCATGAGTATCTTGAGCACTGACAAAATCACGCTTCAATGGCTGCTTAGCCCCTTGAAAGATCGGGATATCCAGTCGATCGGTTCGCTCTAAACATTTGATCACGTTTTGTGAGCCTAGTTCGACCGGCACATTGCCACAAACAGTGGTGATTGCTACTACTTCAATCTCTGGTGATTGAATCGCTAACAACAGCGCCAGCATATCATCAATACCCGGATCACAATCAATAATTACTTTTCGCATTATTTCCAACCTCCAATCTATGAGAGATACTTAGTTTTTTTACCTGGGAAGTTTACGAACCAGTCCAAGACTATGTCTTGATTTAAATGCACGTTGTTAGTATACCATTTTGAAAGATGCTGTGACGATTAAATTAAGACCCGCTTTTAAGCCTAAAAAAAACAGTTCAATCATCAATGATTGAACTGTTTCCTTTTTAAATTCACTTAAAAAACGCGCATAAATCGAGAATCGTTGTCAAAAAAATACCGTCGATCTCTCTTTACTAGCAAGTTTTTAGCTATTCTACCTTCTTAAATTCTGATTGATTACCTCAACAACTAATTTTCGTCTGATAATGATGAATAACCAAACCAGTAAATATATAATGAGAAAGCCCGGAAAGAAACTCAGCCACTTAGACAGCTTAAAATCAGCTATTAAATAAGATTGAACCAATGAACTAGTAACAAAAGAAAGCAGCAAATGAATAGGAAACAAGACATAATACGTCAACGATTCAACCTCAAAAATCAATGTATACCATCCAATCAGACAGCTCATCAATGAGAAAGCTGCAAATTCTCTCCAGGTGATAACTGCTGGAGCGTGTTCGATGAGCTTGCTTATGATTAAACAGACCGAACCAACCCCTATTGCTTTTGTCCCACGTCTAAATAATTCACCCATTATACTCTTAATCATATAAAACTTCCTTTAATTTTTTCCAATATTTTCGACTAACTATGATGGTATCACCGGTTGCTAATACTGCCTTCATATTGCCAGAAAAGCTACTTTCAATATGAACAATGGATTCGATATTCAATAAAGTATTTCTAGATACTTGAATCAATTGGTTAGAATCCAATAGATCGATTAGTTGAGCTAAACTCTTCCTAACACTAAATTGGTTATTTAATAGATGAAAGGTACTATAATCACCTAATACTTCAATATATACAATCGTTTTTACTTTGAATTTTTCTGTTCTCCCTTTTGTATCGATCAATATCTTTACTGGATTATAAGAAAATTCTTCTAAGTATTTTTTTAGGTAGTTTACTTTGTCATCATAATGGAGTGATTGAATCATTACCTTAATTTCATCTTCATTCAATTCTTCATTTTTAATAAACTGTATATCCAATTCATTGATTCCTTCCTGACAATGTACTTTCTATTAATCGTTTACTGAATAAGAATACCACAATTAAACAAACAATAGAAAATACCACTAATACAGCTAGATCTAATTTCCAACTACTAATCAGTCCATTCCAGTTATAGCCGTAACCTAAGTAATTTTTTAAATAGTTCTTTTCAGCGGAAGGTAATGAAGCTAATCCACCTTCCATAAAGACTTTTCTAAATGATGACGTAGCATATGACAGTGGGAAGAGCTTAATGACTGTATGTGCCGGACCTGAAAGGGATCCGATTGGTACATAAGCACTGGTGATAAAACCGGATAATGCTCCTAAAATACTACTAAATGTTCTGAGTGTTGCTTCTGATTTAATAAAGGAACACAGCAGCAAACTCATCGCAGTTGCAGCAAATGAACTTAATAACATTAAAACTACTGTTTTTACTAACCAATGACTGGTTAAAAACAGTGTTTCTTTCATTGAGAAGTAGCTCAAACTAATGATTGCTACTAAAATTTGCATGACAAAAGCTACTCCAAAAGCACTAAAAAAGTAACCTAAAATCAAATCAAAAGCTTTGGTTCCCGTAATTTTGAAATCCATAAACTTATTGGTTGTTTTGTCTCGAATTAATTGTCCTAATGTAGAAAAAGCAGTTGTCATAGCCGTAACCGTCAAAAGAGCACCGGTTAACCACATATCCATGATCACTGGACCATTGGGTATGTGGTTAAATTGCTGGATCATATTATTTCTGATAAAAAGAATATATAAAAAAAATACAATCAAGGAACCCATCAATGAAAAAAGTATATTTGTCGGGTTTTTAAAATATAAAATAAAATTTCGTTTAGCGATTGCCTTCATTCTGCAGCTTCCTTCCTGTTAAAGCTAAAAATATTTCAGTCATATCGGTCGGTTGATAACTAAAATCAGTAATTTTTTCACCATATTGGCTTAATAGTTTGATTGCCTCATTCTTTCCCTTTACATAAACGGTTACTTTCTCTTCTTCTTGCTCAACTTTGTAATGTCTTTCTTTCAATGCGTCTATTAAAGAGTTTGGATTATCTGTTAAGAATAGACTTAATTTTTGCTGCCCATAGTTTTTTTTGAGTTGCTGCGCAGATCCACTTTCTATAATCGTTCCTTGTTCTAAAATATAAATATTATCCGCTTCTTCTGCCTCTTCCAAGTAATGGGTTGTTAGAAAGATAGCTAAATTATTTTGCTTTTTTAAGAGATTTAACATCAGCCAAATATCTTCTCGGGATTGTGCATCTAATCCAGTTGTGGGTTCATCTAGAAATAATATTTTAGGTGAACTGATCAATGCTCGAGTGATATCAACTTTTCTTCTCATTCCGCCAGATAAATCGCCATACCTCTTTTGGGCATAACTGATCACACCTGTTTTCGCCATTAACTTCTTCACTTCATCTTTGGAGATATCTTTATACAAAGCTGCGCGTATCAGCAAATTTTCTTGAACAGATAGTTCATTGTCCATAACGCTTCCTTGAAAAACAACACCCAGATTTTGATCAAATTTTTCACGAGCAACTTGATCTAAGACTTCTCCTTGATAGTAAATAGAACCCGAAGTCGGCTTTAGTATTCCCGTTAGCATTTTAATCGTGGTTGACTTACCTGCACCATTAGTCCCCAAGTACGCGGTAAGTTCTCCAGCCTTTATTTGCAAATTCAAGTTCTGTACAGCATTCGTTTTGCCGTACACTTTTGACAGATTCTTTGCTTCCATAACAAGCATATAAGTTCCTCTTTTCTATTTATGTATAGTGGTTATTCTAATGAGATTTATTTAAAATGATAGGTTTACTCGATAAGTGGTAGAAAATTCACGATAGGTGGCATATATGATTTTTTGATTGCACAAAAAAACTCACTTCTGATAGAAGTGAGTTGTTGATCCTAAGCAGTATTCATTTGTAAAAATAGTGGCTATTTCTTATTGTAAACCGGAAAATCGCTTGATTCACCATAATTAGCAATCGGCTTCACCTTAGTTAAAAACGCAATATCTTCTTTTGTTAATTGAAAATCTAGTTTCCCATTTGCTTTGATGTGATCTTTATTTGCTGATTTTGGCAAAGGTAATAGTCCTAATTCAATACAGTAACGGATAGCCAATTGTGGAACGCTAACGTCATATTTTTCAGCCATTTTCTTTAATTCAGGATTCTTCAACAGTTCGCCATGTCCAACGGGAGAATAGGCTTCTACTAAAATATCCTTTGCTTTACAGTAGTCGATCAATTCAAACGGCATATTAGAAATATGAGCCAAGACTTGATTGACTACAGGCTTTATCGTAGCATGAGCTAAAATATTTTCTACATCATGCTGATTAAAGTTTGAAAGTCCGATACTTTTAACTTTTCCAGCTTTTTGTGCATCTTCTAATGCTTTCCAAGCTTCAACATTCCCGGCATCATAATTCGCTTCTCTAAATTCAGCCCATGGTTGTGGTGCATGAATGATCATCAAATCAATATGATCTAGTCCTAGTTTTTCTAAAGATTCATCAATTGAACGAGCAGTTGTTTCATAAGTCTTGTGTTCCGCAGCTACTTTACTCGTTAGAAAAATCTCTGAACGTTCAATTCCAGAAGTCCGTATGGCTTCACCGACCCCACGCTCATTTTCATATGCTTGTGCGGTATCGATATGACGGTATCCGATTTCAAGTGCATCATTCACCGCTTGAACAACCGCTTTGTCATCGATCATCCAAGTCCCAAATCCTACTTTAGGAATGTGGATGCCATTATTTAATTCATAAGTTTCTTGTAAAATCATTTTGCTGTTCTCCTCTCAGTACGGCTAATTAATTATTTTTATACTATACATGTCCAATAATCGTATGTGGAAGGTATGGTTCTTCTAAGTAAGCGATATCGGTTGCAGCAAGTTTGAAATCTACTGCTTCAACTGCACCTTCGATATGGCTCATTTTTGTTGCTCCAATCACTGGAGCAGCAACGGGTTGTTTTTGTAAAAGCCAACTTAAAGCGATATTCACTCGGTTAGTTTCGTATTTATTCGCTAATTCCGCTACTCGATCAATGATGAGTTGATCCTTGTCAGCTGTCAAATCATATTTATTATTTTGCACATAGTCCGTTTGGCTACGTGTCGTCGTTTCGGTTTTATCTCTTATCAATCTTCCTGAAGCCAATGGACTATAAGGAGTTAAGGCAATTTTTTCGGAAAGACAATACGGAAGCATTTCTCGTTCTTCTTCACGATAAATAAGATTTAAATGATTTTGCATAGAAACAAACTTTGTCCAACCATTTTTTTCAGCAATCGTATTGGCTTGTTGGAATTGATAGGCAAACATCGATGAAGTACCAATATAGCGGGCTTTACCAGCTTTCACTACATCATGAAGTGCTTCCATCGTTTCCTCAATGGGAGTCTGGTAATCCCAGCGATGGATAATGTATAAATCAACGTAGTCTGTCTGGAGTCTTGCTAAACTTTGATCTATTTGAGCCATAATTGCTTTTCGCGACAATCCCTGACCATTGGGACCCTCAAACATTTTTTGCTGAACCTTGGTTGCTAATACAATTTCATCTCTTTTGGCGTAATCCTTTAAAGCTTTGCCTATTATCTCTTCACTTCGACCGAGCGAATACACGTTAGCAGTATCAAAAAAATTAATACCTAATTCAAGTGCTTTCTTTATCAATGGACGGCTATCATCTTCTTCCAAGACCCATTTATGAATCCAGTTTTTAGGATCACCAAAGCCCATCGTGCCTAAACAAATTCTCGATATATCCAATCCCGTATTTCCTAATTTCGTATACTCCATAATCGTCTCCTCTCGTTACTAAAATCTTTTGTTTTCAATCTTAACTGCTGTAATTTTAGGATCAAAACTAAAAAAATTTATTCAAACAACTCTTTAGCCAATGAAAAAGCACTCCATGCTTTGGGCCAACCAACATAAAAGGCTAGTTGAGTGATCAATTCCACTACTTCTTCTTTTGTAACACCATTTTGTTTAGCAATTTTTAAATGTGCCTCCAGTTGCGGCGCTCCCATTGCTAAGAGCGCAGAACAAGTGATCATACTACGATCATGAGCAGATAATTTTTCTTCTCGCGCCCAAACCTCACCGAACAAAACATCATCATTTAAAGCTGCGAATTGTGGCGCAAATTCTCCTAATTGTTCTCTTCCAGCCGTTTGTTTTTTCATTTTAATCCGCTCCTTTTTCCAATTTATCGTACACTTCATCACTGACTGGTTCTAACCATTCTGGTGTTCCTGCTGTAATTGCAAGATGTTCAAACCAACTGTCTTTTGCTGCACCATGCCAATGTTTTACACCATCGTGAGTCACGATTACATCACCGGCTTGGAGAAACTGAGCTTTTTTACCTTCTTCTTGGTACCAACCTTCACCACCAGTGACTAATAATAATTGATAACCATCATGATGGATATGCCAATTATTGCGGCAGCCAGGTTCAAATGTTACATTTCCTACTCCTACGTTAATCTCTGGATCGGCGATCAATGTTTTCAAATAGCTTTGGCCAATAAAATATTGGGCATAAGCCTCATTTTTTTCACCACTTGGAAAAATGATACCATTTTTTACTTCTTCATATTTTGTCATGTATTTTCATCCTTTCATAAATCACTGATTCCTATATTCTAGTAACCAATTGCTGATTGCTAAATCAGCTTTCTTGACCCGAGAACCATAGACCGGTAAACCTGTATGGATGCTTGCTCCTGAGCAATCCCTTTTTAGGTCCTCAATACTCGACCCCATTGCACTGCCTTCATGAGTACAAAATGGATAAATTACTTTATTCTCCCAGTCGTTATCTTGTATAAAGCTTTTGACAATCTCAGGGTAACTTCCCCACCAATTGGGAAAGCCTAAAAAAATTGTTTCAACTTTTTTTAAATCAAGGAACAACTGTTGATACTTAACTTTTTGAGCAGTTTCTTTTTCTAACTTTGATTGTTTGAGTAAGTGATTATATTCCTTAGGATAAACACGTTGGGGAATTAATTCGAACAGCGGAACATTTAGTTGTTCATTGATTTTGTGTGCCAAAAATTTTGTATTACCAACTAAAATTGTTTGCTTTTTCCCGTTTATAAAATTCTCCCCAGATTTTGAGAAAAAAATAATAACTGTTTCCATGATCCCTCCTTAAAAAAGAGCCTTACAATGAATAAATCCATTGTAAGACTCTCCGTACTATTCGTCTAATTCCTATTATCAATACCTCTATGCTTGAAAAGCATATTTAAATCGTTTAATGATTTCTTGAACTAAGGGGGTTTGAACTCTTTTTTTCCATACTAAGACACATTGTGTTTTTACTTCCGGATTTAAAGGTAAAAAAATTAGATTCTCTAATTGCCGATTATACAGTGCTCCTTCGATAGCGAAGGCCGCTCCTACTCGATTCTCAACTAACGGTAGTATATTGAACAATAAATTATAATTTCCAATAATGTTCAACTCACTTAAAGACATGCCAGACCATTCGCACAACAGCTCTTTTACTTCTTGACGATTCGAACATAAGAGTGGCATCCCCTTGATATCCTCTGGATTGATTTGATTATTTTGGGCAATGAATAGTTCTTTTGAAACGATCACTCCCCATTTTTCTTCTCTCGGAAGTCGTAACTGTTCTACTTCATTTAAGGATACTGGCTCTAACAATACGGCTAAATCTAAAATACCCTTTTCTAACCGATCCACGATATCGTCACTTGTACCCGTAACTAAGTTAAATTTAACTTGAGGATAGTCACTAATCAATTCTTCGATCATCATTGCTACCGTATCTGAATTATCCGCCTCGACACACCCGATTGAAAAATGCCCACTCAACTGTTCATTTCTCCGATCAAAAAAAGCTTGTTCTAGTTTTTCGTCCAAACTAAGAATTTCTTCGGCTCTTTCTTTTAAGAATAGACCATCAGTGGTTAAACTTAATTTATTTTTTTCGCGATTGAACACAGAGGTTCCAAGCATTTCTTCTAGTTCTTTGATTTGCCTACTCAATGTTGGCTGGGTGATATTTAATAATCTAGCCGCTTTAGAAATATTTCCTTCTTGAGCAACGGTCCAAAAATACCGTAAAAGCCTCGTTTCCATGCTACACCTCTTATCCTGTGATTTTAATATTGACTATCTGTTTATCATATTTCTCTAAATCTAAATAATCAAGTGCCATCACTTCTAATAACACAAAGAAACTGTAACTAAAAAAGAAGCATTAGTTACAGTTTCTCTATTTTTAACTCATCATTAAATCCTCATCGAGAATAGTTCCTTTAACAACTAGATTTGTATCGCCAATTAGATACAAATTTTCGTCTTTGAGCGTCACTTTCAGGTTTCCGCCAAGTACTTCGACATTCACTGGATTTTCACTAACTAATCCTTTTTTTGTTAAGGCATAAGCAGTTGAGCCAGTTCCAGTTCCACATGCTAAAGTGAAATCTTCTACACCGCGTTCATAGGTGCGTTCAATAACTGTTTGATCCGCTAAAATATCATAAAAATTGACATTCGCGCCTTTAACAAAAGCACTATGATTTCGTAATTTACGTGCAAAATCAAAAATAGTCTCACGTTCTGTTTCTGCTAGATTTGGTAAGGCCACCACTAAATGTGGAATTCCGGGATCACCTAATTCAACATAATCAACGGTTACTACTTGACCATCTAGCTCGATTTTTTTATCTGCTTCAAAAATTGTTGGTGAGTTTAATTGCACACGATATGTTCGTTGGTCAAGCCGTTCAGCCGGGACGGTTCCCGCAATGGTTTCGATCAACATATATTCCTCAGCTAACCCTTGTTCATAAGCAAGTCTCGCTACGCATCTTGCACCATTCCCACACATTTCAGCTTCTGAGCCATCTGCATTGAAAAAACGCGCATAAAAATCCCCTTCACCACGAGGTGCTTCGATCACGATTAATGTATCAGCACCGACTGAAACACGGCGCGTACAAACTCGTAGTGCAAATTTTGCCAATTCTTCACTTGAAAAGCCTAAAGGTTGATTATCAATCAAGATAAAATCATTTCCTGCACCTTGCATCTTATAAAAAGGTATTTCCATTTTTTCACCTCGTTCATTGACTTTTATTTTAATGATTCTGGAATCACTTCATTTTGGATGATTTGGTCCAATGTCTGTCTTTTCACGATAACTTCTGCTTTACCCTTTTTAACTAAAACAACCGCTGGAATTGCTAATTTATTATAGTTGCTGGCCATCGAATAGCCGTAGGCACCCGTTGAAAAAGTGGCAAAGATATCTCCTGTTTCTACAATAGGTAGATTAATATCTTTCACTAAAATATCAGTACTTTCACAAGCTTTTCCTGATATAGTAACGATTTCTTCGTTTGCTTGATCGCTTTTATTAGCCAAAACACCCGTGTATTCTGCTTCATAAAGACCTGGGCGAATGTTATCCGTCATCCCACCGTCAATACTGACATATTTTCTTAGCCCAGGTAATTCTTTGATTGCACCGATTGTGTGCAAGCTGATTCCCGCTTCAGCAACGATACTGCGCCCTGGTTCGATCACAATTGCTGGTTGCGGATAATTTTCTTGCTCACAAAAAGCAAGCACTTTATCCATCATTGGATCCGTAAAATAATGGAACGGTTTGGGCTGATCTCTATCTGTATATTTAACACCAAAACCACCACCAAAGTTCAATTCTTTAATTGTATAATCAAAACGTTCTTGGACCAGTTTTACTAAATCTAAGGCAATATCGACCGCCGCCAAATGGGCTTGATGATCAAACAATTGACTACCCACATGGAAATGAAAGCCTAAAAATTGAACTTCAGGTGTTTCGATTGCCTGCTTTATTTGTGGAAACAAAATAGATTCATCGATCGGAATTCCGAATTTCGAATCTTTTTGACCGGTAGAGATGAATGAATGGGTCGTTACATTCACTTCTGGCGTAATCCGAAATAGAATGTTGACAGTCTTTTGTTTTTCTTTTGCGATTGCTGCAATCAAGCCAACTTCTTGTAAGCTGTCAACAATGATCCGACCAACCCCATAGTCGATCGCCATTTCTAATTCTTCAATCGATTTATTATTTCCATTCATTTCAATCCGTTCTGCCGGGAAATCAGCTTTGATGGCCGTATATAATTCCCCATCAGAGACAACGTCTAAAGAAAAGCCTTGTTGCTCAACTATTTTTAACATCGCCAACGTTGAAAAAGCTTTACTAGCAAATGCCACACGGACATGATCATATTTTTGGACAAAATGCTTTTGCAACTCATGACATTTTTCTTCAATCTGCGTTTGAGAAAACACATAAAGTGGTGTACCAAACTCTTTTGCTAATGCTACTGTATCACAGCCATCCCAAAGTAAATGCCCATTGTTCGTTTCAAATTTCATGCTTAGCCTCCTACGCTTCATTTAAACCAGTGATCAAATTAATATAGGTTTGAACACCTAGTAATAAATTCACTTCATCAAATTTCATTTTCCCGCTATGTAACGGATATGTATAACCCTTTTCTTCATCGCGGATACCTAAGAAGAAAAACATCCCAGGAATTTCTTGCTGATACCAAGAAAAATCCTCAGCAATCAAATACGGTGGTGTTTCAACATAATAATCGCCCGCCACTTTTTCTAACACATGAACCATCTCAGGATCATTATCCACGACTCGATACATATGATTGAATTCAACGATTGCTTCACAACCATAGCCTTTAGCAATCTCTCCTGCGACTAATTCTACGCGACGAACGACCTCATCATAAACTCGATCATCGAACGCTCGCATCGTACCATGAAGAACGACTTCTTTGGCCACGATATTCATCGCCTCTCCACCATGAATCGTCCCAAATGTCAAAACAACATTGTCTAATGGACTGATATTTCTCGCTAAAATACTGTTTAAACCAGTGATGACACCGCCAGCCGCCACGATAGCATCTTCACCTAGTTGCGGTTGTGCTCCATGGGTACTAACTCCTTTGATCGTGATCGTCACTTCAGCGTTTCGAGCCATCATAGCTCCAGGGCGACAAGAAATTTTTCCTACAGGAAGATCTGGGAATACATGCAGACCAACGATTTGTTCAACGCCTAGTTTTTGTAAAATGCCGTCTTTCATAATTAATTCCGCACCGCCAGGGCCTTCTTCTGCTGGTTGGAAAACAAAGACAAGTGTTCCTTGGATTTTTTCCGGATACTGGTGCAGATACGCAAGAAAGCCTAAGACTGTAGCCATATGTCCATCGTGACCACAGGCATGCATTTTTCCTGGCGTTTTTGAGGCAAAATCATACCCGGTTTGTTCTTCTACCGGCAATGCATCGATATCGGTTCTAAAAGCTAACGTCTTTCCGGGTTTACTACCACGCAAAACAGCTATTGTTCCTGTACCTAGTACTTCATACGTTTCTGTTATCCCAAATAAAACTAATTTTTCACGGATATAGGCGGCTGTTTGGTATTCTTTTAATCCTAGCTCAGGGATTTGATGCAATTCACGCCGCATTCTCGTCACTAATTCTTCTAATCCTTTGACTTCTGAATCGATCATTTATACCACTCATTTCTTATCTATATTCTGATAATAGTGTTCTTTAGATTAAAATCTAATTGATAGTTTCTCATATTATAGTACAGAAACCTGTCATGGTCATTAATTTATTGCGATTATCTTTCTACAAATATAAGAGTAAATTTATGTATTCGTTTTCTTTTTATACTTGCGCCTAAATTACTCTTATAAATAAGATAAAGTAAAAATATCATGAGATTTGCATTGGCTTTCATTAACAGTTGCGCTATAATTCTAATATTAAAGACCTTTTTAGTGTTTTTTAAAATAATTATGAATGAAGGAGTTGATTTCCTTGAGTATATTCGAAGGATCTGGTGTCGCTTTAGTTACCCCTATGAAAGCAGATGGTGCGGTGGATTATAAGAAGTTGGATGAACTAGTTGAATGGCAAATCAGCGAAGGAACCGACGCAATCATCGCTTGCGGAACGACTGGTGAAGCCTCTACTCTTTCCAATGATGAACATCTTTCTGTGATTGAGGCAGTAGTTAAAAAAGTTGCTGGTCGTATTCCTGTTATTGCAGGTTCGGGGGTAAATGATACTCGTCATGCGATCGAATTATCCACTGGTGCAGAGCGTGTTGGGGCAAATGCGCTATTAGTTGTCACCCCTTATTATAATAAAGCTTCTGAAGAAGGATTATTTTTACACTATCAAGCCATTGCCAAAAGTGTCGAACTTCCAATTATTTTATATTCAGTCGCATCACGGACAAATATGAATCTCACACCGCAAATGGTTAAACGATTAGCTGAGATCCAAAATATTGTTGGTATCAAAGAAGCCAGCGGAGATATCTCACAAATCGCCGAAATCGCTCAACGAATGCCTGCTGATTTTGCCATTTATTCTGGTAATGATGATCAAGTCCTACCCATCATGGCCTTAGGCGGACATGGATCTATTTCAACGATTGCAAATATCGCGCCAAGACAAACACACGAATTGACAGCTGCAGCTTTAACTGGTGATTTTGCAAAAGCAAAAACACTTCAATTAGCACAAATCCAGTTGATTCACGCACTTTTCTGTGAAGTCAACCCGATTCCAGTCAAAACAGCGGTTAGTTTGCTTGGAAAATTTGATGTTCATTTTAGATTGCCACTTTCACCAGCCAAAGTAGAAACGATTGAACGGTTGAAAAAAGAAATGGCTGCCTACGGATTGGAGGTTTAATATGTTAAACGTAATCTTAAGCGGTGCTAACGGAAGAATGGGGAAAGTATTGCAAGCGTTGATTGCCCAACAAGCTGAGATGCAAGTTGTTGCGGGGATTGATCGTGAAGCTTTTGAGGCAGACTTTCCTACTTATCAAGCAATTTCTGATTGTCGTGAAGCGGCGGATGTCGTGATTGATTTTTCTCATTACAGTGCAGTACCAGCTGTTTTAACGTATTGTATCAAGCATCAGTTGCCAGTCGTAATCGCAACGACCGGTTTGACTGATGAAGTAAAGACGCAATTACTTTCTGCCAGCAAAGAAACAGCTGTCTTCTTTTCAGCTAACATGTCGATTGGAATCAATCTTCTAGCTAAAGCAATTCGTGAAATTACCCCCTTATTAGAAGATGAATTCAATATCGAAATCGTGGAGAAGCATCATAATCAGAAGAAAGATGCACCTAGTGGAACGGCCCTTTTATTAGCCGACGCTGTGAATGACGCTGTTAAAACACCCAAAACCTATATTTATGGTCGGCATGGTAACGATTTAGAAAATCCTTTGGCTGAGTTAGGGATCCATGCCGTTCGCGGTGGCACGATTCCCGGTGAACATACTGTGATTTATGCTGGTCCTGATGAAGTGCTCGAATTAAATCACTTGGCGTTGTCTCGGAATATTTTTGCTAGCGGCGCAGTCAAAGCAGCAAAATATATCAGTCAAAAAACGATTGGTTTATTCGATATGGAAAAGCTGATCGATGAAAAGTAATCAATAATCATTTTTAAATAGATAAAGTAATTTGCTATTAAGATAAGATAGGAGAAATTTTATGACGTTAACAGATCCATATGAGATTGCAAAATATATTAAAGATGCTGAAAAAACAACGCCCGTCAAAGCCTATGTACAAGGCGCTCTGACCAATGTAAAAAAAGAAAACGTTCAATTTTTTGGTCAAGGGGATTCTTGGATCCTTATTGGTGAAAGCCAAGCGATCACTGAACTATTAGATGAACAACAAACAAAAATCAGTGCTGTCCATCTAGAAAACGATCGCCGTAACTCTGCGATTCCAATGCTGGATATTACAAGTATCAATGCGCGAATTGAACCCGGCGCGATGATTCGCGATCGAGTATCTATCGGTGACAAAGCGGTAATCATGATGGGCGCAGTGATCAACATCGGTGCCTCGATTGGCGAAGAAACAATGATCGATATGGGGGCGATTCTTGGTGCCCGCGCAACAGTTGGAAAACGCGCACATATTGGGGCTGGTTCAGTCTTAGCTGGGGTTTTAGAGCCACCAAGTGCTTCCCCTGTCATTGTAGAAGATAATGTTTTGATTGGTGCAAATGCCGTCGTTTTAGAAGGAGTCCATATCGGCAAAGATGCTGTTGTAGCTGCAGGGGCGATCGTGACTAAAGATGTCCCGGCAGGTGCTGTTGTAGCTGGTGCTCCGGCAAAAATTATCAAAACCAAAGCTGAAGTAGATCCTGGGAAAACAGAGTTTTTAGACGATTTACGTTAAAAAAGCGGCGAAGAGATGCTTCTCTCCGCCTTTTTTGCGTATTTTTACTGCACTTTGCGGGAAATATGCTATAATACAAACGGAAAGAAACTCTATAAAGAAAGCGACTGAATTATTCTCGTGAATTTAAAAAGTATCAAGAAATCTATCAAAACTCGTAACAAACAAATCAGCAGAGCATTCGCACAAGTAGAAGAGACTCTAGCGAACCACATCCACAGCGATGTTAAAATTTATTTTGATAAAGTTGAAACTTATCGCATTCATTTGGATGAAAAGACTCCCGATGGCCAAGCTCGTCAAATCGTAAGTGCTGAAGATGATCATTCATTTAAAAATTTAGTTGATAGCTATTTACAAAAACCTGAAACAGAAACATTAAATCAACTAACAAACAGCCTATACAATTTATGGTCTGAAAGCTTTAAAGATTCAACTGCTGTTTCTGAAACAGATCAAGCGACTGAATTAGCCCAAGATATCTTAGCAGATGTCGTGAAAGAACCTACAGCATCTGGTGTTTCTGCTGAACAAGCTGAAGCGTTGAATCAAGCATTAAAGTCGAAAGCTAACTATTCTGCTGAATGGTCTGATGCAGATCAATCAATCGAAGTCTTTTACAACCCGCCTAAAAAAGAGCGCCAATTATTAGCGACTGTCGCGGCTGACCAAACCATTACTTACATGGATGCTTTAGCAACCAAACGCGTAATGAAAAAAGAATTACCAGATATGATTGCATCTGTCTTAGCATAATAAAAAACCCACTACCTTCAAAGGTAGTGGGTTTTTTATTTGAGAATACCGTAAAAAAATAACTGAATCGAGGCCTGCAGATTTTCTTTGCGATTTTCTATCGGTGAATCCAGATACGCAGAAATCAAGATAAATAATTGGCGCACCGCAAAATCCGTATCTACAGTCGAACGTACTGTTGACTCTTGCTGAAATAAATCAATAAATGGCTGTTTATACGAACGTTCCCATAAAACAAATAATTTTTTTGACGTTTCAGGACGCAAGACATGCTGGATATCATGCATCATCATGAATAAACTAAATGGATGTCTTGCTTGTAGGTAAAAAGCCATCGCCATTATTTTTTCTTCGAATCTATCTTCACTAGTCCCGATTTCAAACAAGTTTTTTCGGACTTCTTTGGCTAAACGTTGCATTACTTGATAATAAATCGTTTCTTTATTTTTAAAATGATAATAGATATTTGGCTGAGTGATTCCTAAAATACTGGCGATTTGTCGTGTCGAGGTATCATTATAGCCTTGCTTCATAAATAATTCTTCTGCGACATCTAAGATTTCTTCATACATGGCATTGCCTCATTCTAATTTGATAACTTTATTATACAACCGTTTCCGTCTTCTCTGCTCGATTGATTTCTTTTTCTGTCAACCGCCCATCTCTCATTTCCAGTACTCGATCACAGTATTTCACTAAACGAGTATCGTGAGTCACCATGATCGTCGCTTTATTTTTTTCTTTGGTTTCTTTAGCTAAGATCTTAACGACTTCATAGGCCTTTTCAGAATCCAGACTAGCTGTCGGCTCATCTGCTAAAATAATCGTTGGATCATGGTACAATGCTCGAGCGATTGCTACACGTTGCCGTTCACCGCCAGAAAGCTCTTCGGGATACTTATTTTCTAAGCGATCAATCGCCAACTGCTTGAAAAGCTCAGTAGCTTTTCCGGTATTTTCTTGTTTGCTGACTTTATCTACCAGTGTTAATTGTTTTTTGACTGTAAGAAAAGGCACTAGATTTGACGCTTGAAGAATAAAGCCTATCTCTTTAAAGCGTCGTTTTGCCCGTTCCTTTTCCTTTTTCCCGCTGAAATCTTCATCGTTGATCCGGACTTCTCCTGAAGTGGGCGACTGCAGTCCACCTGCAATCGTCAAAAAGGTACTTTTACCAGAGCCTGACGGGCCAATAATTGCTACAAATTCTCCTTTTTCCACCGAAAAATTGGTTTCTTTTAATGCTTCGATTGTTGTATCTCCATCTTTAAAATCTTTTTTGACTTGTTTAAATTCAATGGCACTCATTTTACCCCTCCTAACTTATTTTATGTCTCTACCCATCGTAAAGCTAAATTTTTATCCAAAGAACTAGCCAATCGCTTTTAAAGGATCGATTTTGACAATTGTACGAACTGAGAAAAAGGCGCCAATTAATGCCACCGCAATCATTAGTAAGCTGATGGCAATAAAGAATAAACTATTGACTTGGAAAGGCACTGCGTCGGGTAATACGAAAGCAGTCCCTACTGTGGCTACTAAGCCAATCACTACTCCGACAGTTGCTAATAAAAAAGTTTGGGCAATAACTGAAATAGCGATATAGCGACTAGAAATCCCTTGTGCTTTCATCACTCCAAAAATTTCTGATTTTTGCATCGTTAACACATAAATAAAAATTCCGATGACGATCGCTGCAATCACAATTAAAAAACCGATCATAAAACCAAAAGTCAGAACTTGCGCACTATACCCTGGTAATTCATTGATAAAGTTTTTGATGCTCGTTTTTTCCAGATCTTTTGGAACCGAATCGACTACACCCTTGGTTACGATTGCATTGATTCGCGTGTTTTCACTAGTACCTTGGGTTTCAAACCGAATTTCTTGATAGGCACCCAAAGTAGTATATAAAACGGGTGCTACATTAAATTTTGCATTATCCGTAAAGCCAACAATTTTCAAAGTTTTATCATTACCGGCCATTTTAACGGTTTCTCCTAACTTTAAGCTATATTGTTCTTTCAAAGAAAGATCCGCAACAGCTTCCCCATCAGAGTCAAACATTTTTCCGCTAGTAATTTTAGGGGCCAAAAATTGATCTTTATCGATACCAAAAAAACTGACATCAATTTTTTCCCCATTGTCTCCTTTGATGACCCCAGCCGTTTGGGCTAGATAGGCTTTTTGATCCGCTTTCACTTTATCAAATGTTTTCAATGGAATCATCGACATATTTAAATTATCGTTGGCTTCCTCTGCTAGAAGAATCGTGTCTGCATTCCATTTATCTACCGCAGTCCGATTGTCTTGCGCTAAGCCATACGCTAAACCAGTCAAAAAGAAGACCAGATAAGCGATCAAAAACATTACTCCCATTACTAATGTGTACCGTAATTTAGAATGTCGAATCTCATTAATTGCTAAAAACATACTTTTCCCTCCTACTTATCACTTGATAAAATTACCGTAACACGTTTATTTCCTATTTGTTACTAAAATGCTTGCGGTGTCCTTCACAGAGTTATGATCGGCAAATTTTCAAAAAAAAAAAAGCCATTGAAAATTCAATGACTTAAATGATAATATTCTTCTTCCATCGCTTGCATCCGTTCACGTTCTTTCTTGTTGTACCAAGGTGAAACAGTGAAAGCTAAGACGTCGTTAATCAAATAAACGGAGCTATTTACAAACATTGCTAGACTAGCTGAACCATGTCTGAACGAAATATACCATAATACCATTTGGGCTAAACCTGAAGCTAACCACCAATAGTATTGATTGTTGTAACGTAAGAAGCTGATCACTCCGGCAGTCAAACTGATTGAAAAGGCGATCGCATCGATCCAAGGTCTTGGATCATCAGTAAAGCGTTGAATCAAGGTCCCAGAAATAAAATAAACGATGATCGTGCTGACAATTGCGATCACCCAGACTTTCCCGGTAAATTTACGTATTTTTGCAGCCATATTATAATTCCATTCTTTGCTCAATAACACCGGAATATCTAACGTGATCATATAGGCAATCTGCTCACCAATACTCAAATAATTTTTGGCTGAAAAACCAACATAGATAAAACAAATAGCTGAAATGATACCTAGAACACCATTGACTGATTTAGCGGCGTTGATCGATAAAATACATAGTACGCCTAAAGTAGTTCCGATAAACGTTACGACTGTTAAAAAAGTTATGGGCTGATTGACAAGCGTCATAATTTGACAACCTAAACTAAAAAAGAATAAGTAATAATTTTGTTGCGGCCATCCTTTTAATTGATGGAATAAAAACTTGAAATAATTTAACATGATTGGCTCCTTCTATAAAACAGTCGTTCTTTATTGATTAAAAAAATTTAAAAAATGCCTTTTTCAAGTGGATTTGAAGAATAATATTTAGGATATCCATTTTCTAGTGTACTCATTTGATGCATTTTCTCTTTAATTTCAGCGATCACGATCTCCGCAGCTGTGGGATCTGCCACAAAATCATACCGATCACCATCGAGTTGGATTTTAGGACATAAATCAAAATGATCATACCATTCTTGATAACGCTGATTGACTAATCGATAATACTCATACAATTCTGGATTGGTTGAAATTTGTTCATAATCACGGCCACGCTTTTCAATTCGCTCCAACATCACTTCGAAAGAGATATTGATATGGATCAGTAAATCCGGTCGTTTTTTAGGCGCTACCTTTTCCAATTCTTTTAACATCGTATCTAACAAATGATCATACTGGAAAACTTCGTCTTGACTGACTCTTTTAAGATCCGCATTTAAATGAAAAAGCAGACTATCTTCATAAATCGTTCGATCCAAGACATTGTTTGCTTGTTGCAAGGCATCTTTCATTGCTAAAAATCGCTTGTTTAGAAAAAATATTTGTGACAAATACGTATATTTTTCTGGATTCGAGTAAAACAACGGCAAGATTTCATTATCATCAACATTTTCATAAAAAGGCCTTGAGTTCATTTCCTGGGATAGCATGTCTGTGAGACTACTTTTCCCAGCACCGATCGTTCCCGCTATCAGTAACATTGTTTCATCTATCCTTTCTTAATAAATTTAAAAATACCTAGTAGATCCTTGATAATAGTACGTCTAAATTTTTGTAAAGTAAAGACTAGATTTTGTGTTTTTTTAATGGTATATAGAAAATGCATACAACATATAGTGTAATTGCTTTCTATAAAATGTATGTGCTTTCTTCGCAAAAAAACCTTTTCCTCTGAAAACTAAGGAAAAGGTTTTTATTTTATTGTGGGGTTTCACCATTTTGATAATAAATTGCTTCAGCACCCCAATTGACTGTCTCTAACCATTGAACCACTTCTTGACTCAATGATTCGACCATTGGAAAAGAGGCCGCAATTTGTGCTTTTGAAATATGGTCAACATGGACACCCGAGGTTACGACTAAATAATGAGGAATCGTTTTAGCCACCGACTTGATAAAAATATCTGCTAGAACATCGTCTTTATGGAAGCGACCATCGTGACTCGGAAATCGAGTGACTTTTTTTTCTTCTATAGAATAGGTTGTAACCGTCCCAATATGAGGTGTATTTCCACCAGTGATTGTAGCTAGAACATCTTGACCAATAATTTGAAGTGAAATCGAGATCGTAAAGCCTGCTTTTTGGATCGAAAAGAGTTTACTTTCCATCCTTCCACCTACGTCCCTCATTTTCAATTCCTAGAGCATCTAATAATTTCATCGTTTGATGATGCAATAAATCATCGATTGTCTCTGGGTGATTGTAAAAGGCTGGAATTGGTGGGATAATCTGCACACCTAAACGTGCTAATTTTGTTAGATTTTCTAAGTGAATCGCATTCAGTGGGGTTTCCCGTGGGACAATCACCAATTTACGTTGTTCTTTCATTGTGACATCAGCTGCGCGCGAGATCAAACTTTCACCAAAGCCAATCGAAATCCCAGCAACAGTTTTCATACTTGCCGGTACAATGATCATTCCTTCAGTTAAAAATGAACCACTAGCTACCGCCGCACCTAAATCTTTATTGCTGTATTCAACATCGATCAATTCTGACAAATCTTTCATTGTTAGATCTGTTTCAAGTTTCAAATTTTCTTTTGCCCATTGACTAACGATTACATGCGTTTCAACTTCAGGAATAGTTTTTAATTTCTTTAGCAAATCAATGGCATAAACAGTTCCAGAAGCTCCACTAATACCGATCACGATCCGTTTTTTATTGGTCAATTTTTCCACCTACTTCAAATATTTTTCCCAGTCAGGAACTTCTTTAAATTGCGCACGAACAAAATGTTCCTTCATATCATATGGGTATGTTCCATCTAAAATTGTTTTTGAACTCATTCCACGGAAACGAATGTTTGCTGGATCATATTCTGGTAATTCAGAAGGGTCTAATGGATGGTTCCGCATACCAGGTAGCACCATGATATCTTTTGTTCCTTGGAAACGAGTATTCAATGTCCACATGACATCGTTCATATCAAAAATATCCACATCTTCATCAACTAAAATAACTGTTTTTAATTCTTTGAATGCTGACAAAGCTAAAATAGCTGCTTGACGTTGAATTCCTTCGTCTGAAGGTGCATTTTTCTTGATTTGCATGATTGACATTAATTTACCGCCGCCAGCTGGAGGATTGTAGACGTTCAATACATTTCCTGGGATAGCTTTATCAACTAATGATAAGATGCTGGCTTCTGTTGGGATACCGGCCATTGATACGTGTTCTTCAGAAGGTCCGATCGTTGTTTGCATGATTGGATTTTTGCGGTGTGTTACAGCTTTTACTTTTACCACATTCACAGCCGGATTTGCATCGCCAGTATAGCCAGGGAATTCAGGCATTGCTTTACCAGTGTTTGTGTTGATATCTTCTTGCATTGTTTGGTGAGGCATAAGTTCTGCTTCAATAATGAATTCAGCACGAGCGATTCCGACTTCATCCACTGCAACACCGTCCACGATTTGAACTGGTTCATTACGTAAGGCACCCACAGCCCATAATTCATTATAACCAAGCGGTGTGGTTGGTGGTTCAAAGGTCGTACCGATCGCAATTGCTGGATCTAAACCGATATTGATTGTAATTGGCATTGGTTTGTTTAATGCTTCATATTGTTTATGGAAATGTCCGATATGACGACCACCAGGCATGATGTACATTCCAATCGTATTTTCATCTTCTAAAACCATACGGTGAATTGTTACGTCACTCATTGTTTTTTCTGGATCTGAACCCAAAACAACACCTAAAGTAATATAAGGACCCGCATCTTCTGGCGTGTTTTTAGGAGCAGGAATAATTTTACGAATATCAAAACCTTCATCAGTTGCTAAATGAATTACTTCTTGCGCTGGGGCTTCTGCTTTAGTAACTTTTTCAGGCATCACTGGATTTTCGACAGCATCTTTTAAGTAGCGACCTAATGTTTTATAGTCATGATGCAAAATTTCACCTACACGACGACGGCTAGCCATGGTTCCGATATTGACACGAGTTCCAGGGAAGCCTTTTACATTATTGAAAGTCATTGCTGGACCTTCTTGCGTCGGACGTTTAACAGTACCACCAGCACCAATATAACGATATACACCAGATAGATCTGCTTCTGGATCGATTTCTACATCTGTTTCATGGTATTGGCCAGGTAATTCTTTTAATTCTTCAATTACTTTACGTAAATCATATGGTTGATTTGACATAATTGAACCTCCTTTGATTATTACACTCTCTATTCTAATCATCTAATCAAAGGAAACAATTCATATTTAGTCAAATTAAATTCCAAACTGGAATACTATTATTGTTTTTTCAAATAGTCCCAAAATTCATTTACGATTAGTGATGTATCATTTTTGCGTTTGATAAAGGCCAATTTACTTTTGACATTCGGTGTAATCGGTAATGCCACTAAATGATCTTCGGGATTTAATTTAAATGTTTTACTCATTAAAATAGCAATTCCTAAATTTTCTTTCGCCATTTGGATCAATAAATCGATCCGTGAACTAACATTTGCGATAATCGGCTCAAAACCTGCTTGATGACACAAATCAATCACTGGTTGTTTTAATTGACTTGTCTCTCTTAATAATAAGAAGCGCTCATGTTCTAACTCTTTTAATGAGAGCTCTGATTTTTTTGCTAGCGGATGTTCTTTAGTAAATACTGCTACAAATTCGTCTTCTTCCGTTATTAATACCTCTGTATCTGGGTGATTCCATTCAAAAAAACGCGAAAATACTAACCGGTTTTCCCCATGTTCAAGCATTGCCACTAGTGCATCTGTCTCTGCTTCTCGCAATTGCAACGTTGTTTCAGGGTGTTTGTTTAAGAAAGACATGATTGTCGTAAATCCTTCATATTTGATCAAAGTAGGGATTGTAGAAATGTGCAAGATCGTTTCTGATCCGGTTCTCAAATCGACTAACTTATTTTTCATTTGGTGGTATTGATCTACAATCGTCTGAACATAGTTCAGTGCAACTCTTCCGGCTTCAGTTAATTCTATTTTCTTATGTGAGCGAGTGAATAGTTTAGTGTCTAACTCTTTTTCTAAGGAAATTATTTGTTTTGAAACATTCCCTTGACTAGTGAATTGCCGCTCAGCTGTTTCGGTATAATTTAAGGTTTCTGAAAGGTCGATAAAGACTTCCAATTTATGAATATCCATACTGATGCTCCTAACTATTCTAATTAAGAATAATCTAGCACAAAAATGGAATTGGTGCGAATGAAAAACGATGCTACAATAGCATCGCAATTGTAGAAAGGGGATTTATTTTATGCCAACTGGAGTTATTATCAATGCTGGATCCGTGTTATTAGGCGGAATTATTGGAGGGTTCTTTGGAAAATATTTATCGGAAAAGTTCAAAACTGAAATCAATATGATTTTTGGAGCTTGTTCAATGGCGATGGGGATATACGCAGTCGCACCGATGAAATATATGCCGGCAGTCATTTTTGCGGTCGTTATCGGAACTGCTTTGGGTCTTTTCTTCCATTTAGGAGATTTATTGAATCGTGGAGCGATGGTTATGCAACGGCCGATTTCAAAGATTTTTCCAAATGAAAATTTAGGCATGACACATGATGAGTTTGTTGCTACATTAGTTACTGTGATTGTACTATTTTGTGCGAGTGGCACTGGGATTTATGGTAGCTTGGACTCAGGAATGACTGGTGACAGTTCTGTTTTGATTGCTAAATCAATCTTGGATTTCTTCACTGCTCTTATTTTTGCCACGAATTTAGGCTATGTCGTTTCAATCATTGCTATTCCACAATTTATTATTTTCTATATTTTGTTCTTATTAGCAAAATTCATCTTCCCATTAACTACACCAGATATGATTTTAGATTTTAAAGCTGCTGGTGGTATTTTAATGTTAGCAACTGGTTTCAGAATGATCAAAGTCAAAATGTTCCCAACTGCCGATATGATACCGGCAATGATTTTAATCATGCCTTGTAGTTGGATTTGGGCTAATTGGATTTTACCTTTGCTTAGCTAATAAAAAAAAGGTTTGAGTATGATACTCAAACCTTTTTTTGTTGTTTTAATTTTCTAATTCTCCAACTACTTGTTTCTTCTCGTTTGTTTTGATCCCTAATGAAACACAACCGGCTAAAATAAAAACTAAGGCAATAAAACTAAAGGCGCCACCGTATGTTCCACTAGCGTTTACTAACCAGCCAATGATCATTGGGGCAAAAAAGCCACCAGAAACCCCAATTGCATTGATAATCGAATATTTAGTTGAAACTTCTCGTTCGGCAAATAATTTTACCGGTAAACTCATTAATGTCGCAAAGCCAATGCTTGCAGCAGCAACGGCCAGTGCTAAGAACAACATACTCAAAACCAAAGAATGACTACGCGAAAGTAAGAAAGCCACTAACCCTCCTAAAATAGAAGCAACCAAAATCACTTGTTTCTCTCGATCTTTAAAGTGTCGCCCAACCATTGAACCGGCAAACATCGCACTGATCATCATCACAAAACCAATCAACGCACTCATCATCGCCATTTTATTCATCGTTAAACTAAACTCATCCACTAAATAAGAAGCAATCCAACCTGTCATTCCATATACAGCCGCATTGATAAAAAACGCAGCTAAGACCATGATCCAGACATTTCGATCTTTGATCACTTCAGCCAAAGAAACATTTGATTGATTCGCTGATACGATCGGCTGGCCCTCAGATTTTGGGATTCCCTTGAGCATAAAAAAGCCAATCAACAAGACGATTCCGCCGTATATAAAATAAGTGGTTTTCCAACCAACCAGCGTCAACAATGGCGCTACTAATAATGGACCAACGATTCCCGCAAATCCTGATGAAGCGATCATGGAAGACTGGACCGAGCCACGTCGCTCTGCTTCAACTTCTTTAGTCACAAAAGCACTTACCGCAGAAGGATAGCCCGCATGCGCAAAAGACCCGGCTGCAAAACGGATAAATAATAAATACAATAATGAAAAACCCATTCCTAGAAAAATCATCAATAGACCGATCAAGAAAATAGCAAAAGTCATGATTTTACGACTTCCAACACGATTTCCTATAAAGCCAAAGGGAATTTGAAACAGTGTGTAGCCTAAGAAAAAGGCACTTAAAATCAATCCTTTTTGACTCGCATCAATTCCAAGATCTTGAGCAATTGGAATAACTGAAAGACTGATGATATTTTTATCTAGATAAACACATGTATAGCCTAAAAAGATCAAAATCAATGAACGATTAGTTTTCTTCTTCTCCATAAGCTATTCTTGTCCCAAATAAGCCAATGCAGCTTCGACATAAACATTGGCCCGAAATTCTAATATTTCTTCATCAAGAACAATTTTAGGATTATGCAACATCAATTCGGTGTCCGCTGCGGTCACTAAAATAGTGGTAGTTGGGATTTGGTGACTGATTTCTCCAAAGTCCTCACTCCCCATCAGCGGTGGTAGAACCAGTGTATCTGGCGCCAAGTTATCTGGAAATTTTTTTACAATTCCTGTTTTGACTGTTTTTGTTACTGACTCATCAATCTCATTACTGCAACAGCCGTTAGTAAAGTCTACTGTCACTTTTGCGCCAAAAGCCTGGGCGATTGCTTCAGATATTTCGACCATTCGACTCTTGATTTTTTGGCGTATGGGTTCTTTCAATGTCCGTAACGTTCCTTTCATATATGCGGAATTTGGAATAACGTTTGACGATCCTGGTGTTCCCCCGACAAATTCTCCAATCGTCAATACAAAACGTTCAGCCGAACTGATTTCACGCGCAGAAAGCGTTTGTAGAGCATCGTAGATTTTAGCTGCGACATTGATGGGATCAATCGATACTTCTGGCATTGATCCGTGGCTACCAATCCCTTCGACTTTGATTTCGAACCAATCGGCACTTGCCATAAAGGTACCTGCTGGTGCAATAAAAATTCTTTTCTTTGGTTGATTTCTAAACGGAAAAACATGGATCATAGCTCCAGCATCCACCTTAGGATTTTCTAGTAACCCATCGGCCAAACAATCTTTTGCGCCTTGTAAAATCTCTTCTCCAGGCTGAAAAAGGAACTTTACAGTGCCGGTCAAATTTGCTTCGCGTTCTTTTAAAATTTTAGCTGCTCCTAAAAGCATCGTCGTATGTAAATCATGCCCACAAGCGTGCATCGCTCCATTGGTTGAACGATAAGCTAAATCTGTATCTTCCGCTAACGGAAGCGCATCCATATCTGCTCTTAATAAAAAGACTTGTTCTCCCTGACCAATCGTACACGTGATCCCCATTTTTCCACATGCTTTTGGTTGATAACCATAGGTGATTAATTGATTCCAAACAAACTCTTTTGTGGCTGACAAATTCATCCCTACTTCAGGATTTTGGTGTAAATGACGACGAATAGCGACCAATTCTGTTTGCAGTGTTGCCTCTTTGACTGTACCCATTTTCATTCCTCCCTTATAAAAAATCATAGCACAGGGAAAATCAAAAAAATGTTTTTCTTTTGTAACTAGAGAAACAAAAAATGAATTTTTTCTTTTTATATAATTATTTTAAGCAAAATAAAAGAAGCCATAACAGGCTTCTTTTATTAAAAGATATTATTTTATTTTGAGCTCAGCTAATTGTTTTTCGATTTCTGACTCTTCAGCATCTGCTGCTAACAACGCACAAGCAGTATAAGCACTTTCTACAAATGCTGTATCAAATAATGTAACTTTTTTATCTGTCATTTCAATGGCCATTTCTAAATTCATTTTGGCACTTCCTAAATCATAAAAAGCTAAAATTTGATCTGCAGAATTTTCTTCGATAGCTTTAGAGATGCGTTCCATCGAAGTCCCAATACCGCCATCTTCTAAGCCACCTGCAGTCGTCACTGGAACATCTTTAGCGACTTCACTGATCAAACGTTTTAATCCTTCTGGAATTTCTTTAATATGAGATACTAAAACGACGCCTCTACTCATTAAACACACCTGCCTCTATCAATGATTCAAAGAAATAAGCTGAAGACATTGCACCTGGATCAATGTGACCGATAGAGCGCTCGCCTACATATGAAGCTCGCCCTTTTGTTGCTTTGATATTTTTTGTTTGCTCAACTAGGATCTCTAAAGTTGCCGAATTTAATGTTCCGTTGTTTAAATTATCAACTGCGGGCACCCAAAGATCTAGCATGGTTTTCTCTCCTGGCTGAGAATTCCCACGTTTTTCAATCCCAGCAATTGCTGCTTTAAGCAATGTCTCAGGATCATGCGATTCTTTACTTGCTTTCATCATTTCCATCATTGCTGTCCCATACAAAGGCCCTGAAGCTCCGCCAACTTTGTTGATCAATGCCATCGCTGTTGCTTTGAAAATTTCTGGCAAATCACCGGACAAGTCAGTCGCCATAACAGCATTCATTCCTCTTGCCATATTATTCCCATGGTCCCCATCGCCAATTGGTGTATCTAACTCACTCAAATAATCTTTCTTAGCTTGAATTTTTTCGTTAAATAATTCTAGACTTTTACGTAAATTTTCTGGTGTGAACATAAGCTTCTCCTTCTTTACAAATTTAATTAATTTTACCAAGCAATTGTATGCACAGGTTCGTTTAGTAAACGTGCACGTTCGTCATCCAATTTAATCATGGTGATCGAAGCACCTGCCATTTCAAGCGAAGTCATATAATCGCCTACTTTTGTAAAAGCTAATTCAATTCCATCAGCTTCTAAAAGTTTTTTAGCATCGTTAAAGTAGATAAATAATTCCATCAGTGGCGTTCCTCCCATGCCATTGACTAATAAACCAAATTTATCGCCTTTTTGCCAATTAAACTCGGCTTTTAGTTTACCGATAATTTCTTCAGCGATTTCTTTTGAAGGTTTGATTTTTTCACGCCGATACCCCGGTTCTCCATGAATTCCTACACCGAATTCCATTTCGTCATCAGCCAAAGTGAAACCTGGCTTTCCAACTTCTGGAACAGTCGCGCCAGACAGAGCGATGCCAACCGTTTTGATATCTTGAACTAACTCTTTGCCATATTCGGCTAATTCAGTGACTGATTTTCCTTCACGGGCAAACCCACCTAAAATTTTATGGACTAGAACGGTTCCTGCGACACCGCGACGCCCTTGGGTATACGTACTATCTTCTACCGCGATATCATCATCGACTAAGACTGTTTCAACTTGGATATCATCCATATCGGCCATATCTTTAGCCATATCAAAATTCATCACGTCACCGGAATAGTTTTTAACGATCAATAATGTTCCTTTACCTTTGTCCGTTGCTTTGATCGCTGCATAGATCTGATCTGGTGTAGGTGAGGTAAATACTTGTCCACAAACCGCTGCACTCAGCATACCGTCACCGACAAATCCCGCATGTGAAGGCTCATGACCACTTCCTCCACCACTGACTAACGCTACTTGATCGTAATCATCGTTGCGAGCAACTACTAATGTTTCTGGAAGTTGTTTGACATATTTGGGATAGGCACTGACGAGGCCACTCACCATCTCTTCAACTACATCTTTTGGATCATTAATAATTTTTTTCATCGTATTTCCTCCCTTTTAAAAAAGTCTTAAAGGGCGATAGTAAACTATCACCCTGTTAATAACTAAATTGGTAATGCCATAAATAATAAGGCTGCTAAAATTCCGCCAATAATTGGACCGACGATGGGTACCCATGCGTAGCCCCAGTCAGAACCCCCTTTGTTAGGAATTGGTAGGAATGCATGTGCGATACGGGGGCCAAGGTCTCGTGCCGGGTTGATTGCGTACCCCGTTGTCCCACCTAACGACAAACCAATGACCAAGATCAAGATACCTACGGCAATCGGATTTAATCCATCGCCAAATTTACTCATACCAAATGTCAATAAAGCAAAAACTAACATAAAGGTTCCAATGATTTCACTGATCAAATTGGCTCCTAAGCTACGAATTGCTGGTCCAGTTGAGAAGACCCCTAAAATAGCTGCTTGATCTTTTGTTTCTTTCCAATGTGGATAGTAGTGGATAAAAACTAAAACCGCACCAATAATCGCACCGATCATTTGACCTAAAATATAAGGAACGACCATATCCCAGCCGATTTTACCTACAATTGCCATCCCGATTGTTACTGCTGGGTTTAAATGGGCAAATGACATATATCCTGCGGCATATGCACCGATTGTCACTGCTGCTCCCCAACCTAATGTAATAGCGATCCAACCTGCGCCTTCAGCTTTACTTTTACGTAAGCTTACTCCTGCCACAACACCATCACCTAGTAATACCAAGACCATCGTACCGATAATTTCTCCAATTACTTGCGTCGTCATACTCGTATCCATAGAGCTTTCCTCCGGTTTCTTTCTATCACAATGATTTTTTACTACCGTTCAGTCATTATGATCGATTATTTTTTTGAATCTTCATTTTCTTTATCTAGGGGTTTATGTTTATATTGCATTGTGGCTTTGACTGCTTCTTGCCAGCCTTCATATAAGTCTTCAGTAATTTCTTCATCCATTTCAGGTTCAAAGTGTTGACCATCTGAAGCGAATTTTTTGATTTCCTCAATATCCTTCCAGAAACCAACCGCTAATCCGGCTAAGTAGGCCACACCTAAAGCAGTTGTTTCTAAATAAGGTGCACGTTCAACTGGTGTTTGTAAAATATCTGCTTGAAATTGCATCAATAAATCATTTTTCGAAGCACCACCATCAACTCTCAATAGTTTGATTTCAGTATTTGAATCTTTCACCATCGTTTTGACAACATCGGCTGTTTGATACGCCAATGATTCAAGGGTCGCACGAATAAAATGTTCTTTGGTTGTTCCTCTAGTTAACCCGAAAATTGCTCCGCGAGCTTGTTGATCCCAATATGGTGCACCTAGACCCGTAAACGCCGGTACAACATACACGTTTTCGCTACTATCTACTCGCTTAGCATAATCTTCTGATTGTGGTGCCTGTTGGAATAATCTCAATCCATCACGCAACCATTGAATCGCCGAACCAGCTACGAAAATACTTCCTTCGAGTGCATAAGTAACTTTGCCATCGATACCATAACCAATCGTCGTCAATAATCCATTTTCAGAAAGAATTGGTTTATCTCCGGTATTCATCACAATAAAGGCACCTGTTCCATAGGTGTTTTTAACAGTTCCTTTTTCAAAGGCTAATTGTCCAACTAGTGCTGCTTGTTGATCTCCAGCCATCCCAGCAATAGGTACTTGGTTGCCGTAAAAGTGATAATCTTCAGTATGTCCATAAACCTCTGAATTTGATTTCACTTCTGGTAACATTTCTTTAGGAATATCTAATAAGTCCAAAATTTCTTGGTCCCATTCTAAATCGTAAATATTGAACAACATTGTACGACTCGCATTACTATAATCTGTTACATGAACTTTCCCACCAGTTAATTTCCAAACTAACCATGTGTCGATCGTCCCAAATAATAATTCACCTTTTTTAGCCCGTTCCCGCGCACCATCGATTTTGTCTAAAATCCATTTTACTTTGGTTGCTGAGAAGTAAGAATCAATCAATAGACCCGTTTTCTTTTGGATCATTTCTGAATGACCTTGCTCTTTTAATTCATCGGCGATGTCACTTGTTTGTTTTGATTGCCATACGATAGCGTTATAGATTGGATGTCCGGTATCTTTTTCCCAGATAACCGTTGTTTCACGCTGATTGGTGATTCCGATTCCTTCGATTTGAGTTGGACGGATACCACCTTCAATCAATGCTCCGGCAATAACCGATTGAACAGAGTTCCAGATTTCATTAGCATTGTGTTCTACCCAACCAGGTTTTGGAAAATATTGATTGAATTCCTTTTGCGAAGAGCTGACTTCTTTTCCTTCTTTATCAAAAATAATAGCACGTGAAGATGTTGTTCCTTGATCGATTGACATGATGTATGATTCCATATTCCCACTCCTATTCTTTTAAATCCGCTAATTGCGTGATGCGGATTTGATTTTCTAAATCTGATTGATAGTTTTCTTTGGTTGCTTGGTCCCAAGTAAAATATTCTGCCATTGCATCAACAATGGCATCTTTGATTTCCATCAATCGATGACTGATGAATAACATGTAATTGGAACGACGTAATAGATAATCGACTGGTGTTACGACCATTTCAGCTTGCAAAGCATATAGCAATGACATGGATTCAACTTGGCTTAACCCCTCAAAAACTTTTTCATCTTTCAAAGCGAAAACTTTTTCTGCATTTGATCCGTATAAATCTGCAATGTATTTAGCATCTTCCTGGCTGATCCCTTGGTCTTCACCTGCTTTAGCGAATTTTTCTAATTCCTCATCCACATTTTTAGCATCAAAGTCGCCGCCAGATACAGGATACTTCGATGAATCGATTAATTCGACTTTCTGATCTAATAAATCAACGATTTTCTTCATTGCTTCAGAAGCCATTAAACGATAGTCAGTTAATTTACCGCCAGAAAGAATCAATAAACCGTCCTTTGCAATCGTTAAATCACTGCCACGAGAAACTGCCGAGGGATTATCTTTCGGCTCTTCTTTGGCTGCCCCAGTAATCGTTTTTTCAACCGCTGCTCGCGATTGATTGCCTTTCGAATAATCTTCGGCCGCATTGATAATTTTTTCAAAATTCTCATCACTTATTTTTTCTTTGGTCGTTCCGTTGTAATCACCGCCGGCCTCGCTGATCAACGGACGTAGCCCCGCCCAAGCAGCCTCGATATCATTTACTGATAAATTTGCCTCTGGGTAGCGACGGTTAACGATTTTTAATAAGTAATCCACATCGGATTGTTCCACTCTTGGATTATCAAAATCACCTTGATAGTCAGTATCGGTCGTACCAAAATAAGTTTTGTTCTCTCGAGGAATAACGAAGATCATGCGACCATCTTGTTCGCCAGTATCAAAATAGGTAGGTTGTGGCACTTTTAATTTTTCACCATCAACAACTAGATGAACACCTTTGGTTGGACGCATATGTGGTTTATGATCGATTTCTTTGTCTAATTTTTTTACGATATCAGACCACGGCCCTGCTGTATTGATAACTAGTTGGCTATTAATCGTAATCGATTCATCGCTTAACAAATCTTTCGCTTTAACGCCTGCAACTTTTCCATCGTCGGCATGAAAAATTTCTTCAACTTTCAAGCGACTGACAGCGACCGCCCCATCTTCGACTGCTTTCTTTATATTTTCGATCACTAGACGAGCATCATTATTACGATAATCTAAATAAACTCCACCGCCTAATAACCCTTTTGATTCCAATTGAGGTTCACGTTTCAAGATTTCTTCTTTACTTAGCATGTAGTTAGCGTATTTTCCACCAGTAATACTTGCCAAATGATCATATAGATCCATTGCTACTTTAATTGAAAACATATTAAAAGTTGATCCTGGTTCGTCAAAAATCGGTAAAATCATCGGATCTGCTTTTGGAATATGTGGAGCAACCCCTTGGATTTTAGCCCGTTCACCAACGGTATCCGCGACGACTTCAACATCAAATGTTTTTAGATAGCGGAGCCCCCCGTGAACTAATTTGGTTGATCTTGAGGATGTTCCTTCAGCAAAATCCTGCATCTCAAGTAGTGCTACAGATAGTCCTGAAGCTGCCGCTTGTAAAGCCACTCCTGCTCCAGTGATTCCTCCCCCGATGATTAATAGATCAAATTTTTTTGATTTTAATTTCTCAATCTCTTTGTTGCGATCAATAAAAGAAAACATAATCTCCCTCCTTGCAAGTTTCTTCATAAAACAATAAATGATGGCTACAAAAATAGTGTAGCACAACAAAAAACGCTTTCAAAAATATTAGATTGTGAATTATCCAATAAATCATTTAAAAAACTTAATTATTTCGCTGATTTTTAACAAAAAATAAAGTTTAAGCTTACTATTACCTCATTCAAGGCCTATTTACGAGCATATAAATTATTAATAAATCACATTAATAACCCTTATACGCTCGTCCGTAAAAATAAAAAAAGACAAAAAGATTTTATCTTTTTGTCTTTTTTATCATGTTTCTTTTTTGTAAAACAACCAAATAATCGATTATTTATGTGCTCGCTTTTGCTCTTTTTCTTTTTTTCTTTCTTCTACAGATGCTCTGTTTTTATCGATCGTTTTTTCAAATTTTTCTAATTCTTTTTGATCACCAAAGGCAATTCTATTTTCTTTTAATCCATTTCTTTTTGTTTTCATCATTCTTTCCCCCTAATTTTTTATTTAGCCGCTTCTAAAAACCGCAAATGATAGTCTTTCAATAATTCAAGGATTCTTTCTGCAATAATTGCGTAGTCTTCAGTAGGTAAATTGGCATTAGAGATTCTGATTTCTCCTGCTTTAGTACCAAATCCAACACCGTCCATCAAAACTACTCCCGTTGTTTCAGCCAAATTGACTAAAAAATCGATTTCTTCAAAATAATCTTTTAGATATACTGAAAATTCTTGACCATATAATTGATCTGCTAAGCGATAGATATCAATCAACGAATAATACTTTGAATTCAACTCACTGTTATCCATTGGATAATTTAATTGATCATGTAATAATTCGTATCTACTTTGAATAATATTTTTGGATTCGTTGATATATCTATCAGGCTTTTCCAAACAAATTAAGTGGGTCAAACTGAATAAAACCATCATCATTTGTTGCGGTGTAGATAACCCTGCCGTATGGTATAACCCAATCGAACGACTATCTGCGACGATTCGATCAATAAATTTCATTTTATCAGGATATAGCGTGACTAAACTATAGCGTTCGGTCAATTCTTGATGATCATTTTCCGAAAGATTTTGGATGGCCTGATCAAAGACATTCTCTTGATTTAAAGCGATCATCCCTAAACGCCAACCGGTTGCTCCAAATAATTTTGAATAAGAATAAACTAGTAACGTATTATGAGGAACGGCTGTATAGACAGATTGGAAATTTTTGACGAATGAACCGTAAACTTCGTCAGTAATAATCATCAAATCTGGTCGTTTTTCAACAATCTGTTTAATCTTGGCTAGTTCTTTTTCACCCAATGCTTTAGATCCTGGGTTGCTAGGATTGACCAAGAAAAAGGCTTTGATGTTAGGATCCAATAATTTCTCAAATTCTTCGACTGGTACTTCCCAATTATTTTCTTCGCTTGACTGCAAATCGATTTCAACCATTTGATAATCATGCAATTCTGGAATTTGTAAATACGGAGTAAAAATCGGACTGCTAATTGCGATTTTATCATCCGGACGAATTAATTTATTTTCCTTCAAAGACTGAAAAATATAGACCATCGCAGCCGTTCCGCCTTCGGTAGGGAAGATTTCAGTTTCGTTTGCTAACTCTGCACCATTGAATAACACTTCCTTTAAATAAGTTGCTAGAATTTTTTCACTATGTTTCAATACTCGATTCGGCGTGGGATAATTATTTCCAATCGCTCCATCAATCAACTCCGCTACTAAATCATCTAATGGTACTGAAAATTCTGTTTTAAAATAAGCCAAACAAGCCAATAAAAATTCAGCCGTTTCATCATCACGCGTTGTTAGGAAGGCTGAAAAGCGCTCATAAATGCCTGCTGTAGCAATATCACCTGCAATATCGGTTTGATTGTATGTTCGTTGAGACTCAATAACTCCAAATTCTACTAACTGACAGAACGCTAATCGAGCCTTTGTATTGATCCAATTAGGATTACCTTTCCCCGCATTTAAAAAATTTTTGTTTTTTTCTGCCGCTTGTATTAATAATTCATCAATCTCAAATGCACCAAGTTTTTCTATTTTTTCTTCTTGTAGTTTATCCAAAATAATTTCCTCCTATTTGATTATTTAGCCGCTTTAGCGACCTCATGTTTTTTGTTAGATTTTTCTTTGATTTTGGTTTCGTATAGAACAACACCTAATAAAAATACAATGCCCATAACTAAAAGGACTTTCATATTGAAGTTCGTTAATAAGTACATTGAGATGGCTAATGCTAAAATCGGGATCGTGTATCCCCCCTTTAGACTAAATCCATTATTAGGGAATTGTTTTGTTTTTTTGAATTTGATCACAGCCAAAATAGATGGAACATACTGTATGAATGCTGCACCAAGGCTACCAAAAAAAATTGAAATGAATACTCCTAAAATAACGATGGTATCCGCCCATTGCCAATCCCGATTTTCATTGCTTCATCGATTGAAACATCATACTTTACAATCATTGTTCCTAAAATTCCAGTAGCGATTGTTTGAACTAAGGTATACAACACAGTGACGCTGACCATGACGTAGATCAATGTCTTCATAAGAAAAAACAATCGTCGCGATTCCCATAAAAAGAAATACATCCTAAAAAATAACGTTTAGTGTGTAATAGTACAGACCCACAACCCGCGTAAAGACTAAACCAGTAAATAGCCTATGTGTAATTTTCGGCAAAGCTTTTTTCCTACGATAGTTGTAGTTGCTAAAGTTGATTTTTTTGTCAATGGCGCATGCAAGATCACATGATTATGTTCCGCTATTCATACTTTATATTCTACACTCTTAATAAAAAAGTGTGATTCAAAACATGTCGTTTTATACGACATGCTATTTAATAGTATATAAGATATTTTTTTGCAAAATAAATATAATATTTTATGTATGAAAAAATTTTCTATCCTTAAAATAAATGAATTTCAAAAAATTTTTTAAGTACAAAAAAAAACAACCCTTAAAAGAGCTGTTTCTTTGACTAGCCAAAATTAATAGTTGTAGGATCAACCGACTACCCTTGAAATTAACTAGTCTTTGCATATTTCTAAATGTAAATGAGCTCTCATATCATTGAAAGATTGAGCTCTGTTTGAAGGATCTTTTTTGAGTATTTATGCCTTCAATTTATTCAAAACCTTTCATCCAAACTGGTTCCAATTGATTACCATCTAAATCCAATATTTCTAAACTAAACATTTGATCCTCAGGAATCCCCATCTCAACTGAGAAGTAATCTCCACCATTTGCTTTAGCAGTTTCGGCAATTTTTTTAACTGTCTCAGCATTCTCAACTGAGAAGGCAGTCAATGCCCCACTATCATTTTTTGTATCTGCAATTTTTTTGCTTTTCAAAAATAATTGATAAAATTCGTGTTTCAATAACATAATCCAAAAAGTGTCATCCCATACCATTGAGCTAGATGTTTCATTAGAAAAATCTGCGTTTTTTTTAAATCCTAGTTTTTCATAAAATTCAGTTGCTGCGTTTAGATCGCTTACCGGAAAATTAACAAATACCATCGTAGCCATTTTGATTCGCCTCTTTTCAATTTGCTTTTATTATGAATGGAGGCTTATATAGATGCAAAGAAAACGCTTGCTAATTATCTAACGAGGAACAAAATGAAAAATATCCTTTGACATATGCGCCATCATGCATATAATAAGTTCATGGAGGTGCTGTATGAATGCGAAATATGATCCCGAAAAATGTCGGGAACTGATTCAAGAGACGATTGATATCGAATTTTTTAGAACTATTTGTGATCCTGTCCGAAGTGAGTTATTGATTTTTCTAGCTAGTAATGGTGAACTATCAATTGGCGAAATTGCTGAAAACTTTCCTCAAAATCGCTCAGGGATATCACGTCATCTAGACTACATGAACCGTTTTGGTGCAGTCGAACGTCGCAAAGAAGGCCGAGAAGTTTTTTATCGTGTTGACAAAGAACAAATCGCACACAAATTTGAATCAGCTTCAGATAATATGAAAGCACTCCTAAAACAAATTTAGGTAGTGCTTCTTATAAGGATTATCTATGCATTCATGCGCACGTTTGGATAATATTTTTGAAAGAAGGAACTAAAAAAATGAAAACTAAAAACAGCAAATGGTGGGTGTTAGGCACGGTCAGTTTGGCCGTCTTTATGGCGATGTTAGATATTACGATTGTCAACGTTGCGTTGCCAGAAATTCAAAAAAGCTTTTCCGAAAGTTTTGCTAGTTTACAGTGGGTACTAAATGCTTATACTTTAGTTTATGCTGTAGCGCTTTTGCCACTCTCTAAACTCTGAGATTTATTCGGCCGAAAAAGAATTTTCTTAATTGGATTACTTATTTTCATGATTGGTTCATTAGCTAGTGGATTAGCAACTAGTAATTTATGGCTAAATCTTTTCCGAGGTTTCCAAGGAATCGGTGGAGCGGCTATGATGTCACTTTCTTTATCGATTGTTACCTCGTCATTTCCTGAAAAACAACGTGGGTTAGCCTTAGGAATTTGGAGCAGTGCGGTTGGATTAGCGGTTTCGATTGGGCCTTTGATCGGTGGACTGCTAGTAGATACTTTAGGGTGGCGGTCAATTTTTTTGATTAACTTACCTGTAGGTTTATTAGCTTTGATTTTAGGAACGATTACGATTCAAGATATCACAAAAATAAAATCAGGTAGACTTGATTTTGCTGGACTTTTCTTTAGTACCTTAACGATCTTTAGTATGGTTTTTGCTTTGATCCAAAAAGAAACTCACAGTGATTACGCTTGGACAAACTGGAAAATCTTAACTTTATTAGGAATTGCTTTAGTTTCTCTTGTTCTATTTATTTTGATCGAACGAAAAGTCAAAGAGCCGATGATTCAATTGAGCATGTTTTCTTCGCGCTCTTTCGTCGGAGCAAACATCGCTGCTTTCACTTTAGGCGCTGGATTATATGGTGGTTTTACTTATCTCTCGATTTTATTACAAAGTTATATGGGCTACACAGCATTTGAAACAGGGTTAAAATTGCTGTTAATTAGTGTGTTCACGTTAGTTCTTGGACCGATTACTGGAATTATTTCTGGAAAAATTGGAAATCGCTGGCTGATTGCCTTGGCTTTGTTGATTGGAATGAGTGGCGTTTTAGTGATCAATCATTTGATCAAAGTACCTTTTAAATGGAATTACTTGCTTCCGGGATTTATTTTATTAGGAATCAGTAATGCTTTGGTCAATCCACCAATTTCTAATGCTGCCATGAGTTCTGTAGATGAAATACATGTCGGGATGGCCTCTGGTGTTTTAAATGTCTTTCGACAAGTCGGGATTTCTTTTGGTGTTGTGATGTTGGGAATCAGTGTGACGAATGGCTATAACGATAGCTTAAATAAAAGCTTAGCCACTATCACGAGCTTACCAACTGACATCAAAAATCAATTAACCGGACTCTTGCATAAAGCTGGACCGTTTGCTGGTCAACAAATCTTTGAAAGTGCTCAAGCAAAAGCTTATAGTCAAATACCTATTTTTTCTCAAGTCAAAGAAATGGTCTTTGGCGCCTATAATCAAGGCATGAAACATGCCAATTTGATGATTGCTAGCTTACTTTTGGTTGGTGTTTTGGCCAGTCTATTTTTAATTCGCGATAAAAAGGAACTATAATTCGGACTGCCCTATTTATTTTAATTACTCTTAACTTCACTTAAAAAAAAGCTCCCTAACCTTCAGCGGCTAGAGAGCTTTTTTACTATTTATTCCACATTACTATCTTCTTTCCCTTGATCCATAGCCTGATTGACCGAATCTTTTACTTTTTCTGATCGCTCAGAAACTGCTGCGCCTGCTTTTTGTGCTGTATCTGTTACTTTATCTTGAACTGTCTCACTATCTTTTTCAAATTGCTCTGCCGTTTTCACATCTGTAACATCGACATTCACTTCGATTACATCTAAATGAGTCGCACGATGAACTTCTTTTTGAATCAATTCTTTTATTTTATTATAAACGTCTTCGATATCTTTTCCATATTCAGCAACAATTTTCAAATCAACCGCGACTTGTTTTTCGCCAACTTCAGTTTTGATGCCAGCTCTTTCATTCTCAACATTAACAAGTTTTTCAGCTGTATTTGAAAATACACCGCCATCTACCGCTAATAAACCATCGATATCATTGATTGCTTGAGCAATAATCTGTTGAATCGCTTTATCTTCAAATTTCAACGAACCATCATTCTTTTCATTTGCTGAGTCATGTTTGGCATCATGAGTGGACTCAACTGCATGATTACTTGATAAGTTGCCTTTTGAATCCCCAGAAGGGCGGTCATTTTTATCAGAATGATTTGACTGGTTATTCGGATGTGCTGCTGCTACTTTTTTTTCTACATCGGGAACAACCGGATCTGGATGAGCCGAAACGGGTGCAGATTCATTTTTTAACTCTTTTGCACCATGTGATTCATTTGGTGTGATTGGATCTGGGTGGGCTGAAATTGGTGTTTTAGTATTCTTATCATCATGTTTACTCATATGAAATCCTCCTAAAGTTTAATAATTATCAATTACATATTTGGATCTTTCTTACAACTGATATGTTTTACATTTTATGCGTATTTAACTAATCTTTTCTGCTACTCTATACTAAAACGATAGTCTATTTTAACGATAAAATCAAAAAATATGCATTTTTTTGAAGATATATGAAGGTTTTCATATTATAAAAAGCGAGCAGGAAATTCCTACTCGCTTTGTTTATTAAATGATGTGCTCTGTTCGTTCAATAATATCATCTTGTGTTGCTTTTGATAATACATTGAAGAAAGCCGAATATCCGGCGACTCGAACAATTAAATCACGATGTTTTTCTGGGTGTTTTTGGGCATCGATCAAGGTTTCTCGCGAGACTACATTATATTGGATATGATAGCCATGAAGCCTATTGAAGAAGGCTCTTAAAAGCATGATTAATTTTTGTTTGTCTTCTTCTTTAGCTAACGTTTGAGGGTTGACTTTTTGATTTAACAATACCCCACCAAGAATATCTTCTGTGCTTAATTTAGAGACAGATTTTAATACTGCTGTCGGACCATTTTTATCCATATTATGGGACGGAGAACACCCTTCTGCTAGCGGTGTCCAAGCTTTTCTGCCATCTGGTGTAGCCATCGTTGCTCGCCCTTGCCCAACATTGGCTGAAATGGATGATGTTCCTGAATAGCGAATGCCCCCGATTGGTCCACGTCCATAACGTGTATTTGGATATTTAGCGATTTCATCAATATAACTATCATATGCTTTTGTGATCAATTGATCGACTTGATCATCATCGTTACCATATTTAGGGACTTCTTCCAAAATCATTTGTTGGATTTCTTGACTACGTTCACTAGCGTAATCAGTCATCAATGCTTCCCATAATTCTTCTGGGGCAACTTTTGCTTCGTCAAAGACGAGCTGTTTAATTGCAGCTAATGAATCTGCCATATTAGCAATTCCAACTTGTAGACCTGAAATAAAATCGTAAACTGCCCCGCCTTCTTTTAAGGTTTTGCCGCGTCCAATACAATCTTCAGTTAATGTAGAACATAAAATATCTGGTACATCGCGCTCTAAACCTAGATCAATGGCATTTTCTACGATCACACTCATTCGCGTCAATTCACGGACGGTCTTGTCCCATGCATCTTGCAATTCTTTATACGAAGTCATCTCTTTGAAATGACCGTAGCCTTTAACAAAGCGTTTTCCAGAAACAGGGTCAATACCATTATTCATTGCAATCATTAAAATTTTAGGGAAGTTCATATAACTCATCCCTGTACAACGATAGCCCCATTTTCCTGGTACTGCTGTCTCTACACAACCAATAGCACTGTAATCATAGGCATCTGTTTCACTCACTCCTACTTTTATAAATGATGGAATAATGATTTCATCATTATTGAAAGCCGGCATGCCAAAGCCAAGTTTCATCACTTCGATGCATTCATTCATAAATTGATTATCTAAGCCCGAATGATAACGAACCGTTAAGTTAGGTTGTGGTAATTTAGTTTGCGCCACACTGCGTAAAACTAGATAAGATAATTCATTGACCGCGTCTTGTTTGTCTCTCGTTTGACCGCCAATCGTTACATTTTGATAAAGTGGGCTGCCCGCACTACTAAAAGTATGGGCTTGACTACGAACTTTGTTAACTGTTAATGTTTTGATCCAAAGATTTGTCAAAAGTTCTACCGCCTGATCTTCAGTAATTGACCCTTTAATTAAATCTGCTTTCAAATAAGGGTACATGTATTGATCAAAGCGTCCATAAGACAAAGAATGACCATTTGATTCGATTTGTAAAATCAATTGAATGAACCAAGTTGCTTGGATAGCTTCCTGAAAAGTTTCTGCTGGCTCATAAGGAACTTTCCCACATATACGACTGATTTCTAATAGTTCAGCTTTCCGTTTTGGACTAGCAGTTTCCGCCAGTTCTTTTGCTAAACGGGAGTAACGTTCTGCATATATTTTTACTGCTTCAATGACGATCAAGACCGAATTATAAAAACAGTATTTATCGATACTCTCCGGTTGTGTCAGATCCAATGCTGCTTTTTCTGCCAATGTCCGTTGTTGATACCCCTTAAGCCCGACCTTTAGCATCTGTCCATAATCAACAGCTAAGTGAGCATCTCCAGAATTCATCTTTCCTTCCATTCCAAAAAAACCAGTTTCCATAAAAACACTTACTTCATCAGGTAATAATGCCCCTGCTTTTGCACGTAGATTATTATTTTCCCAAAAAGGCGCAATTGAGCGTAAGTCTTCTTTTGTTTTCTCCGTAATATAAAAGACATCTCCATCGCGTTTTTCAAACAAGTCCAATTCATTTAACACAAATTCCAGCGTATATTCAGGAAAGATCGGTGCATCACGATTTGATGCGGCTTGATTACCAACAATCAAAGTCTCATCTTCAATATAAATCGACATTTTTTCCAAAATATTTTTAAGCATCAATGCACGTTTGACAGTATTCGGTTGATTCTGATGTTCCTTATAAGCTTCCGTTACTAATAATGCACGCTCTGCATCGATATAAGGTTTCTTTGTCAGCACAGCTTCTCGGAATTGGTCCATCCGATTCGTTAATTTTCCAAAATAAGGAATGGTTTTTTCTTTTATTTGAATAGTCATTTTTGCGCCTCCATTTTCATACGTAACTTATTAATACTTCTTTCGTAACAATAGTAGCATGTGTATTTTATCACAGTCAACTTAAATCAAACCAATTGCAAAATAAAAAAATAGGAGTGCACAGATGTGCATTCCTATTTTAACGACACGATTTTGTTGTTCAAATGGTTTGAACATTGATATTTTCTGCTACTAAAAATTTTGTGATTTTTGGATTGATTTTTTTATCCGTAAATACTCTGCTGATTTCATTGAATGAAAATTCGGACACAACACCGTTTTGAATAAATTTACTTGAATCAGTTAAGACAATTGTTTGATTTGCTGCACTGGCTAACATCCTCGTAGTGTCACATCTTGTGATATCACTTCCAGTAAATCCACGCCGTTGATCAAAGCCGTCGATTCCAATAAATAATTTGTCTACGTGGAATTCATCGACCACCTTTTTTATCAATGGGCCAACATTTACTTGAGATTCTTTTTGATATTCCCCACCAAGCAAAATAACTTTGACTGTATCAGCTTTTCGAATGTATGAAGCGATAAAACAAGAATTGGTTATGATAGTGATATCATTGCGATTGAATGCTAATTCTTCTGCTAATAATGCACAAGTAGATCCCGATTCGATCATCACAACCTCTCCATCGCTAACTATTTTACTTGCTTCTAAGGCAATCTTTCGTTTCAAATCATAATTTTGAGCCAGGCGGTAATTAATATCATCTGTATTATTTAGTAATGCATACCCATGCTGACGATGTAAAAGGCCACGTAGCTCTAATTTATCTAAATCTTTTCTGATTGTTACTTTTGAGACATTCAGCAATCTAGAAAGCTCATTTACTTCAATCTTCTTCTTATCACTGACAATGGAAAGTATTTCTTCTTCTCGAGACATCATTTCTACTCCAATAACTTATGACATGTAGTTAAAGATTAGCATATTTTTACCAAAGGAACAATTATACGGTATTTTTAATTACGTACGAAACCAAAAACACTTGTGTTAAAAACATATTATGCTAAACTTAACATGTATTAAAGGAGGCAGAATGATGATCGATACAGCATGCATTTTTAATATTCAAAAATTTAGTATCCATGATGGTCCTGGTATTCGGACAGTGGTGTTTTTTAAAGGATGTCCGTTAAAGTGTTATTGGTGCTCAAATCCAGAATCTCAATCTGGGAAGCCAGAAAAAATGAAAGATAGTCAAAAGAATCAGCTAACAACAGTTGGCAAGTATCAAACGCTTGACGAAGTCATTTCAGAAGTAATGAAAGATGAAGCCTTTTATGAAGAGTCAAATGGCGGTGTGACTCTATCCGGGGGTGAAGTATTGTACCAAGCTGAGTTTGCCACTGAACTTTTGCGCCGTCTGAAAGAAAAAAGCATCCATACAGCTAGTGAAACAACTGGTTTTGCGAAACCTGATGTTTTCAGTCGCTACATCGATCAGGTCGACTTGCTTTATTTTGATGTAAAACATCACGATGAAACTCAACACAAACTTGGAACCGGAGTTTCCTTAAAACCAATTTTAAAAAATCTTATGACTGCACTTGATAAACAATTAGAAGTTATCGTCAGAGTGCCAGTCATTCCCGGTTATAATGATGGCGCAAAAAACGCTCAAGCTTTCGCTGATTTATTTAACCAGTTAGGAATTACAACAATTGAACTATTACCTTTTCATCAATTTGGTGAAAAAAAATATACCTCTTTAGATCGTAATTATAAAATGCATGACATTCCGCAATTGCATTCCGAAGAGTTGGAATACTTCAAAATAATCATGGAAGAAGCTGATATAACCTGTAGTATCCAGTAAATCTAGACTTTTTTAACTGTGTGATCTACTATCGATAGACGGAAAGAACTTTCTCCTTTATACTTTTTAATGAAGGAGGAATCGTTATGTTACGTAGATTACTTAACGCTTTGCTTGCTACTTTTATTTACTTAATCGTCTCAAATATCGGCAATTTATTTTTTGCCATTACTCCCCGCTACAGTTGGACCACAACCCTTTGGGAAGCACTCTTCTTTTTTATTTTTATCTTCTTAATCCAGCAATTTAGAAAAAAATGATTCTTTTCAGATGCTAAGCGTTCACATTATCGAGCGCTTTTTTATTTTAAGTTAATAATACGTTGATTTTAAAGCACCGAAATAATTTTTTGCTATTTTTGGTATAATTAATTAAGGATATTGTTTTTCTGCTTTAAAAAAATGAGCCTATTTCTGCTTACTTTTCAATGCTTTACGGATATTAGGTGTTGAAAATACTTACTCTAGGAGTGATCCCTTATCAATAAGAAAAGAGAATGGCAAACCATTAAATTTTTACTATGGGGTATTGCCACGATGATTTTCAATATTGTATTTTATCATCTACTATTCTTAAAATTAGGTTTTGAGTATCAAACGGCCAATCTGATTTCTTGGTTTGTGACTGTCTCACTCTCCTACATAGTTAATAAGTTATTTGTTTTCAATTCCAGTTCAGTTATTACCTTAAAAGAAATCGTACTCTTTTTTGGCTCACGAATTTGCTCTTTAGTTGTTGAACTAATTATTTTGTTCATTTTATATGATTGGCTAAAATTTGGCGTGACTTCTAGTAAAATCGTCAGTCATGGAACTGCGCTAATCATCAATTATTTTCTAAGTAAAATATTATTTTTAAAGAAAGAATAGCCTAAAAAAGTAAAACTTTTTAGGCTATACAATCCATACTTTTCTATAGCTGATTTTTCTTTAAAATCATTAACCCAATAGAACTAATGACCATCGCAATTCCACTAAAAATTGTACCTTTATTATTTTTTTCACCAGTTTTGGGTAACGAGTCAGATTGAATAGTTTCTGGTGAGCTATAAGATGCATTATCCGCTAATGGAACTTCGCTACTACTACCAATAGTTGGAATATCTACAACCTTTGCAGATTCCCCTTTTCCAAGTACGATTGAGTTACTGCTTAGATCACGACTATTTTTAGGAAGCTTTAAATTTCCAATAATGTCATTATTTAAATCAATATTGGTATCTTTATCAATATTAATATCAGGTGTTGATGGTTTTATTGGAGTTTTAGGATTTACTGGCTTATCTGTATTGTCATCTCCTTTGGGGTCTGTTGGGTCTACTGGATCTACTGGATCTACTGGATCTACTGGATCTGCTGGGTCTACTGGATCTACTGGGTCTACTGGGTCTACTGGATCTGTTGGATCTGTTGGATCTGTTGGATCTGTTGGGTCTGTTGGATCTGTTGGATCTGTTGGATCTGTTGGATCTGTTGGATCTGTTGGGTCTGTTGGGTCTGTTGGGTCTGTTGGGTCTGTTGGGTGAGTATTTGTATCACTACCATCATCTGAGCTATCAAGGACAAATGTAATTGTTTGTGTTTGAACATCTGAAATACCATCGCCAACTATTGTAAAAGTTAGTTCAAATTGACTTGTAACATTTTCACCAATATGAATAGTGTCAATTCCAATTAGGTGTTGCCCATTATTTGAAGCGACCCCTCCATCAATAAATACTCCTTCAGGAATATTCTGCAAACTTAATTTTTGTCCACTTGGAAAGTCTGTGATTTTTCCCCCACTAAAGGTTCCATCAAAACTAATTGGTATAATTGAACCCGATCTAAAATGAACCACTCCAGAATTGATCAGTTCGCCAGTATCCGTTCTCGTAATACTCAAGTTATTGACATGCAATGGTTCTTTATACTCTAGAACTGAACTATTGTCGCTTGATTGAGTAGTTACATTTTCAACAGCCTTTACTTGATTTGTTGCAACGGATAATGCTGCAACCGAACTTAAAGTAACCATACTCATAACGCCTATTTTCTTCACTGTAAAAAACTCCTTATCATTTTATAACGTTTGTAATTTATATCTGACTAATATGTTAACTCTTAAATAACGAGTGTTCAAGGAACGAAAGTTATAATTAGAAATATATAACCAAAATAATTCTTTACATATAATATTTTTCTATCAAAAAGCATCATTTTCATTATCAAAACAGTCATATTTATATATATATATTAATTATATTTGTTCTAATTTTTTTTTAATATTTCAATTACTTCCTGATATTTTTTTCATATTAACTATCTAAACACATTTATAATTTATGTAATATGTAATTTGGGGTTCCATAATCATTAAATCCTCTCTTAATTATCTAGCTGGCAAGATTTTCATTTTTTATCCATACCTGATTTTTATATATAATTATCAACTGGACTCAGTTTAAACTAGACCAAAGAGACTATTTTATCTTTTCCTGTGTAAAATTTAGTCAAAAATTGATAATCACTACTAAGACAATTTTTTTACTCTATTCGTAAAACTCTATTTAAATATGTATGTTAGAATAGTTGAAAGAAAAATAGTTCTCTATGTCTACTGGAAATAGAATGAGGTGAGAATGTGTTTGAGTATTTTTTAACTAATAAAGAGCTAAAAAAAATTGAATTATATAAATATATTTTGTTTTCTAAAGAAGGGAAAACGAAAAAAGAGATCATTTTGGCCTTTCCCGAAATCAATCAAAGTACTGGAACTCGGTATCTTAAAGAGCTCATAGAAGACCTTTTTTCTTGTACATATGGTGAAGTAATTTTAAAAGAAGCATTTAGTGGGAAATTCTATGTAGCATTTAATGAAGAGACGACTTATACTGCAGATTTTACCATTGACCAGTTAAGGTATTTCTACATTGAAAAAAACCAACTATTTTTATTACTTCGGACATTGGTTAATTCAAATTTTGAGACGATTGAGCAATTATCTCAAGAAACCAATATGAGTATGCCTAATTTATACCGTTCTTTAGCGGTGTTAAATACCATCTTGAAAAATTTTGATGTCAAAATATGTCTTGAAGATCCTAGTAATTTTACTGGAAATGAATTTGGTATTCGCTATTTCTTTTACCTAGTTTATGGAGGCATATTTAGAACAACTACGGATACGCCTTTCAGAAAAAATTTTCCAACAGAACTTTTGACTATAGAAAAACTTAAAGAGCAACTGGATATTTCAAAAGAACTGTCCAAATCACAAGAAAATCGGGTGCGATTGATTTATGGAATTTCTGCTTGGCGAATGTTGTACCGAAAAAAATCGTTGAATGTTGATGAAAAGATGTTAGAAGATATTCAATTTTTTTACAACGGAAAACCACTTTTACATTCAGAATACTCCCTTAAAAGTAGGAAAATACTTGAGAATGAATCAATTATGCTTAGTTTTTTTATCCAAGGATTGATTTATGAAGTATATTCCTTTGAACAACGTAAAAAAATTGTAGAAAAATATTGCGCTTCGAAATTGACTATTAGCAAGCAAGCTGAATATATACTATTTGAATTAAGTCATCTATTCGAATTCTGTTATACAGATAAAAATTACATTGAATCCTATTATCTCTTGATTTTAGGACTTATTTTTCAGAAACATTTAAATTTAATTGTTGATCCTATTTACGAAAATTCGTTAACAAAAAACAGACAAGTCTTTGAAAAAAATCAATTACTTAAAGAAAGTCTTCCCAAACTAGAAAAATTTTTAGCACAATATATTGATTTCAGTAATAAAGATGAGATCGAAAAAGACTATATTTTGTTTTTCTACTACCAAATAATAAATTTAAATAAAGCTGTTCAACCAATTAATATTTTTATTGAAAATACAAATAATATTATCCATGCTTACACTATAAAAAATAAATTATTAAATGTTTTTAACCCTACCCTTCTAAATTTTGTAACAGAACCTTCAAAAGCATATTTATTGATTTCTAATACCTATGAAGGCCATTTCCCAAATAGTGAACGTTTTTATTTCAACAATATTTATGATTCAAAAAATTGGCAAACTCTTTTTCATTTTATTTCTACTAAAATCTATAGCAAATTATAATTGACTATTCTGCTAAAATAAAAAGACGATCGAGTTAGCTATAACGCTTCTCAATCGTCTTTTTCCATTTTAATGGTGGTAATCTTTATTTTGATTGGTGAAAATGTACTTCGTTTTTCTCCATATGAGCTTGATAATTTTCTATTTTCTTTTGCAATAACTGATATGATGCGCAAATTAAATCAACATTATCTAGTAATTTTTGTCCTTCTTTTTCTAATAGTTCTTTTCGTTGGGGAATAGTACTTTCACTATCTTCCATTATTAAAGAAATATATTCTTTTAAGGCTGTAATTCCCAAACCGGCTTTCCTCATTTGAATTATAAATTGAATTTGTTCAATATTGTTTTCATAAAATTGTTTTCGCCCATTTGCAGCACGTTTTATAGGTACAATAATCCCAATTTGTTCATAATACCTAATAGTATCTTCTGTAGTATTAGCGAGCTTAGCTGCTTGCTTCATAGAAACTGGAAAATTAATTTCTTTTACAACCATAGTACTCTTCTCTCCAAACTGGTTTATTATTAGTCATTTATTTAAAACGAAGCGATCAATCATTTTCTATAATTGATAGTATGTAATATATAGCCTCGCATCCCTTGCGTCAACTCTTTTATTTTATACCTCGAATGTGAGTTTTTGCTGACTTAACATTTTAATGAATTCTGGGTCTCTGTGGCTAGGGTACACGGAGTGATCTTTATTTAGTTGGCTGATTATTTCCATATCACTATCTGTAAGTTTAAAATCAAAACTATTTATATTTTCAATCATACGGTTGACATGTGTCGTCTTAGGAATGGCAATAATTCCTCTTTGTGTCAACCATCTAAGTATGATTTGGCTAACTGATACATTCCGTTTAGTAGCCATATCCATTAGAATCTCATTTTCAAAGACATTTTCTATTCCCGATGCAAAAGGTGACCATGCTTCCATCGTAATACCCTCTTGAGTCATAAATTCTAATTCTTTTCTATTTTGTTTATATATGTGTGTTTCAATCTGATTGACAGCTGGTACTACTCCACCACCATTACAAATCAAATTCATCAATTGATCTTCATAGAAATTTGAGACCCCAATTGCACGAATCAATTTTTTATCTAATAATTCATTCATTGCTTTCCATGACCCGAATACATCACCGTACGGCTGGTGTATCAACCATAAATCTAAATAATTAGTATCTAATAATTTTAACGTTCGTTCAAACGCTTTTAATGTATTTTCGTAGCCTGTATCAGTAATCCATAATTTGCTTGTTAAAAAAATTTCTTTTCTTGGAATACCGCTTGCTTTGATCCCCTTACCAACAGCTTTCTCATTCATATACCCAGCTGCCGTATCAATTAATCGGTAATCATTAAGTAATGCTGTTTTTACCATTTCTTCTGTTTCATCTGCGGTGGTTCTCAACACACCTAATCCTAAAAGAGGCATTTCAATACCATTATTTAAAGTTATCATTTCCATGCGATCATCTCCTTATTATTATATTTTGGATAGTACAACTTGGGGTACACTCCAAGTCAACAAAAAAAGCGTTCTTATTATTATTTTTTTCGTTTAATTAATTTAGAGTACCCATCTTTTCCATAAATAATTACTAATGCAAGTGAGGTTTCGCATAAAATAATAGTAACTAAATCTTTTTTCATTTAACAGCAAACGATAGTTCCTTTTAACTATAAACTTGTGGACTGAGCCACTCGATAGGTAGTCTTATGCTCGTTAGAAATAGCAACGTAATAACTAGACTAATCTATGATGTTACGTAAAAAAGAAAAAAATTTATTTGCTTGATATATAATGTAGCTCACGGCTAGTAATGTTAGTGTGATCAATTGGTTCACTCCCCCTGTTCTTCTTGTCTTTACACTAATTTATTCAAGTAACATTAGTGTAAACTTTGCTTTTTTTAGAGCTTCGTTAACTGAGGGTTACTGGGATAATTACAAAGCTTTTTTACTAAAAGCTAAAAAAAACACTTCCCAAAAGTTAAGCCATTCCTAACTTTTGAGTAGTGTTTAAGTGATTTATACATCCCATTTTAGAGAGGTAAATCTTTTTTTGTAAACCAAATTCCACCTACACTATATCCTATGATAGCAATTATTCCTAAAATGCTCAGTTGCGCAACCCATTGTCCTTTATCAGCAATGATATCCCCGATGTTATACAAAGACACAATCGTTAAATCTTTAAATACATCTAGCCCTGTTACTCCATAATTTGAAAATGAACCGATTAATGCTAATAGTAAAAAGGCTACAACAATCATTCCACCAGATCCAATAGAATATTTAGATAAATTGAAAATCCCTGAGGTCATAAAACAAATACTACTTAAAGCAAGTGCAACTAAAAGAGCTCCCAAGTTCATATAAACGATGGTATCTGTTGCAAAGGATGCCTGAGCCGAAAGTGTTTGATTACAAAGTAAAAAGTTAATCGTTAATAAAGAAAAGGTTACAAATAGAGAACCTGCTAGATAAATCAGTTGAGTGATCACCACTTTAGACCGCTTGATCGGTGTGGAAAGAATGTATGCCATAGAACCTCTATCAACTTGCCCAGCTAATAAATTATTTGTTGCTATGACAATATACAACGCACACATCATTAAACATAACATTCCATAATACATGGTCGGAACTAATTGTGACATTCCGTCCATTAATAGTAATTGAGCTAGAATGACATTCATAATAACTGTTACGATACCCCATAAGGATATATTTGCTTTGATTGATTGTTTAAGTAATGGAAAACTCATTTATAAAACCTCCAAGTTTAATTTTTCTTCAAAATAATCGTCTAAACCACGTTGATCAAATGTCATATTTTCAATCTCAACTTGTTTGATCTGATCAGTAAAAATGTTGAATTCTTTGTCCGTTATTTGTACTGTTAAAGTATTTTTTGAATCATCTCTGCTAAGAATGTTCACGTTTGTTTTAATAATTTTTTTAAAGTCAGTTCTTTTTTTCAATTTAATAGTTACTTTTTGGAACGTATTTATTGTTTGGATTTTACTTTGGTCAATGATATCTATCATTTTTCCATTTTGAATAAACGCTATTTTGTCACATGTTGGTTCTAACTCATTAAACATATGACTACTCATTACAATGGTTGTCCCTTTTTCTTTTGCATCTAAAACTAATTGAATAAATATGTCTCTCATTACAGGATCTAGACCGGTAGTTGGTTCATCTAGCAATAAAATATCAGGTTCAGACATAAAAGCATCGACAATCGCAGTTTTTTGCTTCATTCCTTTGCTCATCCTTTTTATATCTGCTGAGGTGTCTAATTTTAAATCTTGGATTAACCGGTTAATTTTAGTAGCATCCTTTAAGTGTAGTAGTTCTGATTGCATTTTTAAGAAAGTATTCCCAGATTTAGTATCCGGGAAAGCAATTTCTCCTGGGACATAACCTATATGTTTTTTTAATTCAGCTGGATTTTTCCATGCATCTTTTCCTAAAATAGATATATTCCCAGCTGTTGGTTTTAAAAAGCCCATCATCTGACGCAAAGTCGTGGTCTTTCCACTACCATTTACGCCGACAATCCCAAAGACTTCTCCTTTTTTTATTTCAAAATTAAAATCAAAAATCCCTTTTTGCTTTCCATAATCTTTTGTTAAATGTTCTACTTTTATTATTGGCGTTATCATTTTTCCAACCCCTTAAATAGTTTATCCGAACGATAAAAATCTAAAAAATATTCCTCCAGGTTAAAATGGATCTCTTTGAATTTTGTAATCTTAAATTGGCTTAGTTCTGAAAAAAGTTCATTTAATTTCTCTTTACGAGTACTTATTTCAAGTCCCATTCCAACTGGATTGAATTGAATATTTATTGAATGTAATTGTTTCTTTAACAAATTTAATTCTGTTTTGGAACTCACTTGCAACGCATATTTTTTTTCATCTTCATTTTTCAGTGTACTAGCATCTATTTCCGAAATTAATCGACCATCTTTTATAATAGCAATTCGATCACAAGTCGCTTCAATTTCAGGGAAAATGTGGCTAGAAAGAAGAATAGTTTTTCCCCTTTTTTTCTCTTCAATCATATATTGAACAAATTGTTCTTGCATTACTGGATCCAAACCACTTGTGGGCTCGTCTAAAATGAGAACCTCAGGATCATTCATAAAGGCAGTTACAATCGCAAGTTTTCGTTTGTTGCCTAAACTCATTTTTTTAGTACTTCCCTCAGGATCCAATTCAAATCGTTTTAGTAAGTAATTCAAATAATCGTCATTTTCTGATTTCCTCATTTTTTGCATCATTCTAATAAATTGCCAGCCCGTTAATCCTTCTGGAAGATTAATTTCGCCCGGTAAATAGCCGATATTTTCCATGATTTTTGCATAATTTTTACTTGCATCTAAACCTAAAATTTTACTACTTCCTTGGTCAGGTTGTGTGAACCCCATTAAATGACGTATGGTAGTTGTTTTACCAGCACCATTGGGTCCTAAAAAGCCAAAAACTTCTCCTTTTTTAACAGCAAAATTAACATTGAATATTCCACGACCATGCCCAAAATCTTTAGTAAGATTATTTATTTCAATAGCATTCATAAATAAGACTCCTTTTCTGTTTATCTTTTTGCTGAAATGAGAATAACTTTTATAAGTAAACTGTAAGTAAACAAAAAAATTTCTGAAAACAAATAAGGCTTTAATAGATTCTTCTTACTATAGAAGTCATGTTAAAATTATAAATATTAAACCCTTAATTTACTTTGAGTTTTCTTTTAACAAGTATTCTTATAAAAAAGGAGGAATTTTAAATGGCAACTATATTAATCGCGGAAGATGAAAAAAATATTCAACTATTAATTCAAGCGCAATTAAAAGCCTTTTATGAGATTATTGTGGCGAACGATGGCTTGGAAGCAATGGAGATAATTGAAACAACCCATATAGATTTATTGATCACAGATATAATGATGCCTCGTATGGATGGAATTGATTTGGTCACTGAAATTCGTCAATCTGGGTATAAAATGCCCATCATTATGTTGACGGCTAAACAAACTATTTCCGATAAAAGAACAGGATTCCATTCTGGAGCAGATGATTACTTAACAAAACCTGTCAATTATGAAGAGTTGATATTACGAGTCGAGGCCTTAATGCGCAGAGCCCATATTGAAGTAGCTCGTCAAATAAAAATTGGTGAAGTTATTTTGAATGAAGATACCTACATGATTAGTAAAAATAATTATGGGATTGAATTACCAAAAAAGGAATTTGCTTTACTATTTAAGCTTCTATCTTATCCAAATCAAATATTTACAAAAAACCAATTATTAGATGAGATTTGGGGGTTTGATTCTGAAAGCGGTGAAGATACCATAAAAACCCACATAAGTCGTATTAGGAAGAAGTGTGAAATTTTTGAAGAGTTTAAAATTAAAACGGTTAAAGGATTGGGCTATAAAGGTGAAATCTTGGTTTAAGAAAAAAAATAAGAAAAAAAACCCCTTTAGACTATGGGTCTTTTTTCAATCAACAATTATTTTTATTACGGTCAATATGGCCATACAATGGAATGCTTTTTTTCAAAATTATATTTTAAATAATAGAAAAAAATATTATCCTGAAAAGGAACTAGGTGCTAGTTATTTAATCATTATTGTATTAATTATTGTTTTCTACTTTGTATCAAAAAAATCATTTCAATATACCACAAAAATAACTGATGGAATAAATGATGTGGCCAATGGTGATTATACTGTAAAATTGGATGTTGCTGAAGGTGGCCCTTACAAGGATGTATTCAAAAATTTTAATAAAATGACTGATGAGTTGAATAGCGTAACTACCTTGAAAAGTGATTTTATTAATAACTTTTCTCATGAATTTAAAACACCTATTGCCTCAATACAAGGCTTTGCCGAGTTGCTACTAAAGACTGATATCCCAGAAGACGATAAAAATAACTATTTGAAAATCATCGCAAATGAGTCTGCTCGGCTAAGTGAATTATCCAATAATATTATGTTATTAACTTCTTTGGAATCTCAAGAAATTGTTGTTGAAATGCAGTCCTACGCCTTAGAAGAACAATTGAAACAGGTTATCATCCTTTTAATGCCTCAACTTACCCACAAAAATATTGCCATAAATGTAGATTTGGTTCCAATGGCATATTATGGAAATAAGTCCATGATGCAGCAATTATGGACAAATATTTTAACTAATTCAATTAAGTTTACACCTGAAAATGGCGCAATATCAGTTTCATCTAAAGTAGTGAGAGAAAAATATATTGTTTCTTTTAAAGATTCTGGTATTGGGATGGATGAAGAAACAAAAAACAAAATTTTTGATAAGTTTTATCAAAAACAAAAAAATTCAGAAGCTAAAGGCTTAGGACTGGGATTATCGATCGTGAAAAGAATTTTAGAGCTTATTGATGGAGAGGTTACTGTTTCAAGTAGTCCTGAAAAAGGGTCAACGTTCATTTTTTCTATTAAATGTTAAAGGTTTAGCTGATAATTTAAAAGTCTATAAGACATGTCATCTAAAACCTGCTCTACACTTTAATTATATTCAATATTTCCACAGATCAATCTTATATAAGGCATATGGTTCTTCCTGGTATTTCTTTATAAATAATACTTAAAAACCACTCGGGTGATTTTCCGAGTGGCCGATGAAAATACTTTTACTATTATAAGAAAAGACTTAGAAGAGATTTTCTAACTATCTGCTCGAAAGCAAGTCTACTTCCCCTTATAGTCGCTGATCAGTTCATACGCTAATTATTTTTTGAAGTTTGTGCTTTCTGAATATTAGCGAATACCTTTGCGAAGTCTTTATTTTTTACTTTTCCTAAAAAGTAGTTGGACTGGGTGATTTCTCCATATAATTTATCCGGAGTTTGTTGGAACCGTGCCATTTGGCCAAATCCTTTCGCAACAGTTTCAGGCAATCCAGCTTCCATAAAATTAGCAATTAAAGTATCTATAGTAATCTTAATGTACTTAACCGTAAGTCCGTTTTCAGCTAGTGCATCGATCCAATCTTGTCCAGTTGCCCAATCGCTAACTACATATTTCACCGAACTAACCGTCTGATTGGAATGAAGATTGAGTATTTCTTGAAATATACAGTCTGCAATATCAGCAGGATCGACCCACGCTCGTTTGGTATCACTAGCGATTGCTTCATAGATTGTATTTTCAGAATTAATTGTTTCTAATTCACTAAAATGATTCGTATAGAAACCCATTGGCCGTATATGAGTGATTGCAACTTCTTCTATTGCATTTAATGCATCTTCCATATAATGATATTGGTATAAAATACCAGCTTCTGGCGTTTGTGCCCCCACGGAACTTAGATTAATTACTTTCTTTACACCGGAATTTCGAATGGCTTGACTATAAATATCTGCTAGATCTAGCATAGAAGTCTCAGTCGGACTGTATGCTTTGCTTGAAATCATCAAATACACAACATCGCTTCCTTCAAAAGTTCGAGTCAAAAAATCTGAATCAGTATTGGTACCAAGAGCTGCCTTAGCCCCAAGAGCCAGAAGTGGTTTTACCCCTTCTTGTCTTGAAGTAATAACAGTAACATCATGACCTGCTTCAATTAATTGTGGAACTAAATTACGATTGATATTTCCTAAAGAACCTAAAAGTGTGATTTTCATTGTTTTTACCATCCTTATTTGATAGAATAATGTCTCAAAGTGACATTCAGGAGTTTACTACCATTTTTTTATACTGTCAACAAAAAATGTCTCAAAGTGACACCGAGGAGAATTCATCCATGAAAAGTAAAGAAAAATTGCAACTGGCTGCTAACAAATTATTTATTGAAAATGGCTATGAGAACACAACTATTGAGCAAATTGCCCAATTAGCAGGCGTGACAAAGCGAACATTCTATCGCCAATTTAAAGATAAGTCTGATGTATTATTTGATGCTGACAATAAATTAGGTAAATCTGTAGCAGCATATATCAAAGAACAGGATAATAGCAATTCTAATTATATCAGAACTGGGGTAGATGCCTTTATTGACCTTACAGCACCCATGTTTTCTGCTGAACGTGAGAGGATAATAACTAGATATCACATTATTCAAAATCATCCTGACTTATTAGAAAGAGAACTTTTAAAGATGTTCGAGTTGACTGAAACAATCAAAGACGCTCTAAAAAGTGCAGGTTTAGTCGATCAAAATGATTGTGATACTACAGCAGAACTGATTGTGTTGATCTTCAAACTAGCTTTTCAACGATTTGTGGACGAAGAGACAAAAAGCTTTGTGGAATGGCTAAATTACTTTTTTGATAAATGTAGCTTTTTAATCGATAAAGAAAAGACTATCTGAAATAGATCCATAGTTGCTTACTTTATAACAAAAATAGAGCCTCATTCGAGACTCTATTTTTGTTATTTATTTTTAATTTAATTTATCAAGCGCTCAAAATTTTTACTTTCTTTTAAGAGCTCTAGCTAGAAGAAAAGTTCATGGAAATAGCTTTTTTAACTATTGAACGCTTGTGGATTTAACCTAGTGATATCTTAGCATCCGCCAAAGCTGCCTCCACAATTTCCATTACGATTTTACTATGAGCTAATTGCTGTTTTACAAACTTTTGATCATTTTCTTGAATAACTCGATTAAATACCAGGAATTCTTCATACATACGATGAGTATGCTGGTTGTCGTTTATGGATTGCACTGCCCCTAATGATTCAATTGTAAAACTCTCCAATGTATTGGTTGGACCATTTATGATAATTGCTCCTTTTGTCCCTTGGATCGTTGAACGAATCGAAGCGGATGAATCCTTCGCACCGATACAAACAACTTTTTGTTCTCCATAATCTAGTACTAGCATACCTGACGTATCGATTTCACGTTCAACATTCGCATAATAATTTACTTTCAACGGTTTTCCTAACAGTCCTACGACCAAATGAATATTATAGATATTAATATCCATCAATGCTCCACCGCCCATTTTAGGATTGAAGGCCGGTAAAATCGTTCCTTCTTTGAAGGCATCATAACGTGAAGAGTACTGAGAATAGTTGCATTCAATAATTTTTAATTGACCAATAGTCTCTAATGCTGTTTTGATGCTCTTAAAATTTGGTAGATATTGATTGGTGATCGCTTCGATCAATACTAAATTTTTTTCTGACGCTAATTTTTCTAGTTCTAACAACTCAGCATTTTGTAACGTAAAAGGCTTTTCGCAAATAACATGTTTTCCATGTTCTAATGCTTTTTTGGCAAAACTAAAATGTAAGTGATTGGGCAATGCCACATAAACCGTATCGAATGCTTCACTTGCTAAACATTCTTCGATATCCGTATAAACTTGATCAATTGAAAATTGTGTTTGTAAAATTTCCATTTTTCCGATACTACGAACGGTCCCAAAAATTGCTTTGACTTCAATCTCCGGTATATCCTTAACGACCGGTAAAAAATCATGCACGATTTTCCCTGACCCTAAGATCGCTAATTTCATATTCATTCCCTCCTTCTTCAATCATTATTGAACGATTTGTTGAATTCCTTTTTCCAACATTTCAATTTGTAAAATGGTCTCTTCATCTTTAACGGACTTAGGTTTTCCATTGATCAATGTTTGGTAGATATCTTCATATACACGACTATAATCGCCGATTTCTGAAACAACTTTTTCTTCGTGGTAAATACCTTCATCATCGATATAGGTCAAAGTACCATAATGTTCAGGCAAGTCGATGCCAAAATCTTCATGCTCTGGTAAATAGAACATTTTTAAATGTTCTTCTTGCCGATCTTTTGTTTCTTTTACAAAGACACCTTTTTTACCATAAACAATAAAACTTGGACGTTCTTTCAAACGGAAATAACTCGATTTTACTGAAACCTTCATGCGACCATAAAATAAATCCAAGTCAAAATAATCATTCATCCGGTCATCACCTAAAAGCTGTCTTACTTCATAATGAACATCATCTGGTTCGCCAAAATAGGAGATGACTTGATCTAACGTATGACAAGCATGACCGTAGAGATAGCTTGTGCCAATCGAAAAAGACGTAACACTTGCTGGGACTTCTGGACGGAAATAGTCATAATGCATTTCCACTTCCAAAAGATCTCCTAATACACCACTTTCGATCACTTTTTGGACAGTCAAAAAATCAGAATCATAGCGGCGATTTTGATAGCATTGAACAAATAGACCTTTTTCATCAGCTAATCGAAATAACTCTTTGGCCTCTGCTGACGTCTCCGTAAATGGTTTTTCTATCAAAACATTCTTTCCATGTTCCAAAGCTTCTTTTCCTAATTCAAAATGTAACGGACTCGGTGTGGTAACAACAACCAGTTGAACCTCAGAATCATTATAAATATCATTGATATCTTTCGTATAATTGACAGTTGGTATTTTGTCCCAAGTAATCTTGCCACTTGGTGAATAGATCGTTTTTATTTTAATTTTATCTTTGAGTTTAGTTGAAAAAGGCAAATGATACCGATTTGTACTCTTGCCGTTCCCGATATAAGCGATAGTTAACATAACAGATTCCTCCAGTATTTTATTGCTGTCCTAAGTATACAAAAAGATACGTTAGAAAAAAGGAATCTAGAACAAACAGGTCGTTTTCTTCAATCATTCGATCGATCTCAACAAATTTTTGAACATTTGTACCAAAGTGATTCGCTTTGATTTTGTTTAACTTCTGGAATCAAGATATTTAAGGTATGATAACAATAGAATAATGATGAAAGGTGTGCCTATGTTATTAATTGATAAATTGAAAATCCAAGCAGACTTAACGACAACAGAAAAACGAATTGCGGAATATATTTTGAACCATTTATCGGCAATCCCTTCGATCAATGTGGATGAACTCGCTAAAAAGACCTATACTTCTCATTCTTCAGTAATCCGGTTAGCCAAAAAAATGGGCTACGAAGGATTTCGTGACTTTCGAGTGGCGATTTCAGCGGTTGCCCACAGTAATCTATACCGTGAAGATCAGGTTGATGCTAATTTTCCTTTTTTACCACAAGACTCAACGCAAGAAATAGCCAAAAAAATGGCTGACTTAGCAGTTGATACCGTTAAACGAACATATGCACAATTAGACCAAGACTCCCTAGCCGCTGCAGCTGCCCTACTTGCAAATGCCGAACGAATTTTTTTATTTGCCCAAGGCGATTCGCAAATCTGTGGTCGGAGTTTTCAAAATAAATTGGTCAAAATCAATAAATTTTTGATCGTCGCAGATGAATATTCTGATGAGGATTGGAATGCCGTTAATCTTACACAAAAAGATTGTGCATTATTTATTACTTATCGAGCTAGAGTTCCTCAATATGAACGGATTTTAAAACACTTTTTAAACGAAAATGTCCCTTCAGTCTTACTGACTGGAAATGCTCGTTCTAATTTAATTCCTTTAGCCCGACAAACGATCGCTTTTGCTCAAGATGAAATGGATTTTATAAAAGTCAGCACTTTCTCGTCACAAGTTGCTTTTGAATATATTTTAGATACTCTTTTCTCACTGATTTATGCAAAAAATTTCAATGAAAATATTCAAGATCTAAAAAAGAAAAATAGATGGATTGAACGGCGACTTTCCTCTGATTAGTAATTTGCCTTTTTGCATAACTAAAAAAAGGGTATCCCAAAAATAAAAGTTAATAAAATACGCCTTTCCTATACTTACCAACCAAGAATCGCTTCTTTGGACAGCACACTGATATTCAACTATTAGTACCAAAAACACATTGATTGGCGTTTTCGATACAGGGTGCGATAATATAGCTAAACTATCGACAGAAAAAATCCTATAGAATGAAATCCATAGGATGTATTCACTGTAGAAATTGAGGATTAAATCATGACAAAATGGTGGAAAAATGCTGTAGGCTATCAAATCTATCCACGAAGTTTTATGGATAGTAATAATGATGGTATTGGTGATATCAAAGGGATACAAAGTAAACTTCCTTATTTGAAAGAATTAGGAATAGATTTTATCTGGATAAACCCTATATACAAAAGTCCCAATATTGATAATGGTTATGATATCTCCGATTACAAATCAATAAATCCTGAATTTGGGACATTAGATGATTTGAAAGAGTTGTTGCATATTGCACATGAACACAATATTAAAATAATCATGGATTTAGTAATTAATCATACAAGTGATCAGCATCCTTGGTTTATTGAAGCAAAAAAATCCATTGATAACCCTTATCGAAATTTTTATTTATGGGCGGATGCAACGCCTGAAAAAATGCCCAACGACTGGCAAGGTTTTTTCGGAGGATCTACTTGGACCTATGACTCTAAAACAAAACAAGCCTATTTTCATATTTTTACTAAAGGACAGCCTGATTTAAATTGGAAAAACTCCGAAATGCGTACAAAAATATATCAAAGGATTAAATGGTGGCTCGATTTTGGGATCGATGGCTTTCGTCTGGATGCGATTAGCCATATCCAAAAAGAACCTTGGGATTTTAAGATAAAAACCGACCCATGGGCCCCTTTTTCTAATGTTTCAGGTATTGAACACTATATGACTGAGCTGAAAGATCTATTTCATCAATATAATATTATGACTGTCGGAGAAGCTAGTGGGGTCAAAAGTAAGCAGGCTGCTTTTTGGACAAACGAAGATAATGGGTATATCGACATGATATTTGAATTAGAACAGCTAAAACGTACTGGCGATTTAGGGAAGCAAACAGGCGATTTGTTAGCACTAAAAGAGGTGTTGTCCCGTTGGCAAGTTGGCTTAAAAAATTCAGGTTGGAATGCTCTGTATATAGAAAATCATGATAACCCTCGGAGTAATTCTATTTTTGGTAATGAGACTCCTGCATCCGCTACGGCCCTTGCCACGGCCTATATGTTATTAAAAGGAACGCCTTTTATTTATCAAGGCCGAGAAATCGGAATGACCAATTACCCATTTAGTTCGATTGACGAACTCAGAGCGACAGATTCACTAATGGCTTACCAAAATTGGTTAGATAAAGACTACACAAGTCTTGAATCACTTAAGCTAACTACAAATTGGGCTCGAGATCACGCAAGAACACCTATGCAATGGGGTGCTTCAGGTGCTTTTTCTAAAAGTATTCCCTGGATGAAGATTAATCCCAATGCGGATCAAATTAATGTAGAAAGTCAACAAAAGGATCCCTCTTCCACACTTAATTACTATAAGAAATTAATTAAGCTGAAAAAAGAGTTGTCTGTATTTACTGATGGCAACTACAAACTTGAATTACCAAAGCATCCGAAAGTCTGGGCATATACAAGAACTACCGCACAGGAGAAAGCAAAAATTTTGGTGAATTTAAGTGAGAAAGTTCAAGTAGTCACCCTTCCTAATCGATGGCTGCAAGCAGAATATAAAATTATTTTAACCAATTATCCCGAGCAGAAATTAACTAAAGTGATGACTTTACGCCCATTTGAGGCGATAGTTATTTCGAATTATATGCTATAGTAAATAAATCCTTCTTGGAAATTTTGATGAACCAGGTGACATTGATGAATTTTTCTTTTAGACGACCACTGATACAGGATTTAGAACAAATCATGGAAATTGAACGATCAGGCTTTTCACCCGCAGAAGCCGCTTCAAAAGAAGCCATGATCGAGCGTATCCAAGTGATCAACGATAGTTTTCTATTGGTCGTAAATGAAGACGATCAGCCCATTGGATATGCTGTTGGACCAGTGATTCCAGAGCGTTATCTCTACGATGAACTGTTTGAAAAAACTGTTCCTAATCCATCTACTGGCGGATACCAAACTATAACTATACTAAGTTTAGTTGTTGCTCCGGCTTATCAAAAATTGGGGATTGCTAGTACCTTGCTAACCGAATTAGCTCAACGTTCTCGTGAAGCGGAACGAATCGGGCTCACATTGACCTGTTTGAAGGAGCTGATCCCTTTTTATGAAAAAAATGGTTATCAAGTTGAAGGAATTTCAAGTTCTCAACACGCTGGAGAAATTTGGTATGATTTAGTTTTAGATTTATAAGAACAAAAAAGCCGATCGAACTTCACTTCGATCGGCTTTTTTGTCTTATTGATGTTGATCAACAATTTGTTGTGATTTATCAGCAGTATTTTTTACGTCTTCATTGGCTTTTTGCAATTTAGCGATATAGTCTCTCAGATCAGAATTTTCTTTTTCTGAATTTGCTAATTGTTGTTTTGTTGTATCCAATTGCGCCTGCAATGAACTTTTTTCATTGTTTACCGTATTGATTTGATTCGTTAAGCTATTTACAGCATCCTGTAGCGTATTGGCTTTACTTTGTGCTTCTTGCAATTTAGCATTCCATTCATTATTTTTCTGATTGATTTCTTGTGTTTTTTGTTCGATTTCTTTGATTTTATCATTGATTTCTTGTTGCTTTGATTGAATTTCTTGATCTTTACTATTTAGTTGTGATTCCAAACTGGTTTTTTCACTGTTCAATTGAGTGCCTTCAGTTTTCAATGCAGTAATTTGTTGTTGATACGTAGTGATACTTGTTTGAGTCGCAGTCAGTTGCGATTGAGCATTCGTTGATTTAGAATTCAACTCAGCGATTTGTTTTTCTTTATTTGTTAATGAGGTATTTAATTTGTCTAAATTATTATTGATCGTTGAGATATTTTCTTCACCACCCCAATTGATAATATTATCAGCATAATTTTTTCCAGCAAATCCAATGACAATCAGGAGCATCGGGATAGCGAGCAACAACATTTTTTTATTTTTCATTAGTAGGCGTTCTCCTTTTTTCAAACCAAAAGTTACTAGCGACGGTCCTTATCATAACTGAAATACATTCAATTTCCATTTATTTGTTTCTCGATTCACCAAAGATTTCTTATTTCCTCATTTTTATCATTTTAACTACATTTATTTTTCAGAAAATAAATGTAAATATTCAAAAATATAAATTTAATTAGACTTTTTTTATAATTAAAAATTCTAAGTTTTAAATAAACACTATATATTGTGTCTCTATTATTATTAACACAAAAAAAATACAATATATAGACTTTTTTATTTTTTCTTTCGCGCTATGATAAATGCTCAAAGAAAAATGATAGGTGGTAATTTTATGAAATTAGTTGTTTTTTGTGGTGCACGCTACGGAAAAGAGAAAAAATATACTAATTTAGCAACAGAAATTGGCGAATATATGGCTGAAAAAAGACTTGGTTTGGTCTATGGCGGATCATTTAGTGGCTTAATGGGTGCTGTAAGTACCGGAGTTCTTGCTAAAAATGGTCATGTAACTGGGATTTATCCGCGTGGCTTGTTTGATGATGAATTGCCTCGAGAAGAAGTTTCCGAATTTATTTATACCGAGACAATGGATGAGAGAAAACAATTATTGATCAATAAATCAGATGCTTATTTGATTTTACCCGGCGGCTTAGGAACATTAGAAGAACTATCTCAAGTTCTTTGTTCGATTTCCATTGGTTTGATTCCTAAAAAACCAATTGGAATTTTAGATATTGATGGCTTCTATAAGCCCTTAGTTGATTTTTTGATTCATGCGGCGGATGAAGAATTTATTGATCAAATCAGTACGCAATTAGCTGAAATGAAAGAGGTGGCCTAAATGAAAATTTATTTAGCTGGTCCATTCTTTTCCGCAGAACAAATCGAATTAATCGAAAAAGTAGAAACTGCTCTAAAAAATAATCCAACCGTTGATACTTTTCACTCTCCTCGCCTTGATCAAGCAGGTGAATTTGAAGAATTCACTCCTCAATGGGCCAAAGAAACTTATTTAAAAGATATGCATCATATAAAAACTGCTGATTGTTTGGTTGCTCTTTTAGATTATGACCATGGTATTACTGATCCTGGAATAGCTTATGAGATCGGAATAGCAACAATGTTACAAAAACCCGTGATTGGTTTGCTTACTATAGGTGATAGAGTCAATATCATGTTGACAGAATCGCTGCATGCTTTTACTAGGCAGGTTGAAGATTTACGTACCTATGATTTCATTAATCTGCCAAAATATTCTTATATCGGTGATTACATTTAATTAGTTTTTATTACTTGAATGACACCCTAGGAATCACCTCTAAAAAAAGAGTCGCATTAAACACTAAGTTTTAAAGCGACTCTTTTTATATCTAGATGATTCCTATTTTTTATTCTTCTGCTTCTAAAGGAAAATCAATTTTATACGTATGAGTTGTTTCATCATTTGAGTCTGTTTTGGCTCTAAATGTCACATCTATTGCTTTGATTTCTTTTAATTTTTGTTCGTCTTTAATCTTGAAGTGAATAAAGCCATCTTTATGTTTGTCCGTCGTTGAGAATTCATCATCAAAGATATCCATGAAGAAGTCTGCATCAACTTTCTTGCCATCACTTAATTCTACTTCCGCATGATCTGGCATAATGTATTTATCCGTCGTATCTTCAATATCTAATTTATAGTTCAATGATACTAATGTTTTATACGTATCGCCATCTTCATCTTTGAAATCTTTTACCGTTACTAATTTGGCATGATCCACGTCAAATTTGATTTTATCCCAATCTGAACTGCTGAATTGAGTATCATAGGATACGATATCTTTTACCTTAGGATTGATCCCATCAGTGACGATTTGTTTGAAATAACCGTCATTTTTTAATGTTTCTTCACCCACAGCTACATCATCACCTGAGCTGTCTGTGTAGACTGTTTCTGAACCTGTTTCACCTACGACTGTTCCAGCATCTTCTGTTTTTCCACATGCTCCTAATAATACGACCATTCCTAAAGTTGCTGCTGCTAATCCTAATTGTTTGTTTACTTTCATCTTAATTCTCCTCCATATATTCATTTGCGTGATCAATATCTTCTTTTACATCTTGATAATCAAAACGTTCAATACAGCCAGCTAATTCATTTACTAAAACACTATCAATCAATGTTTCATCGGATTCTTCCATATAAATAATCAATCCCGAAGCACCCGGTGCTAAATTTTGACTGACTGTATCAAAAATCGTTGTATTCTTTTTGGTTTTTACATAGTTTGTCCCAACACCTGCTAAATCACCAATGATCCAGCCGGATAAAACACCTAATGGTCCACCTAGAATTCCTACGATCATTCCGATCAAACCACCAGTAGCTACTCGATTCCCACTTTGGAAATCCAAGCTGTCTTTAATCGTCACTTCAGAATTTGATTGATTCTTTTCAATCACCGCCGCTTGTTTGACTTTCATCGTGTTACAGTTATTTAACGTTTTTAATTTAGAAAGTGCTTCATAAGCTGTTGCATTTTCTTTATACGTAATCAAAGCTAAAGTCTTCATCTTCTTTATTCCTCCTTAGTGGGTAAACCCTTGAGTATGTGGTCCTTCGTTAGCATGCATTGAAACATTGGCTTTATTTAACTCTGTGATTGAGGCATTTAAATCGCGAATCAACGCATCTGCCATATTCATTCCAAAGTCGCCGCGACAAACGAATCGCTGAATCACTACCTCATCTAAATCTTCTGGTAATGGATATGCCGGAACTTGCCAGCCTTTCATTTGCAAACGATCAGCTAAATCATATAAATTCCAAGCAATGTCTGGATTTTCTTTTAATTTATAGCAGACGATTGGAATATTTGCGCCATTGTTGTAAATTTCGAATAAATCAGTATCTTCAACGGCTTGAGCGACTTTCATAGCAACTTTTTGAGTCCGTAAATGGATTTCTTTATATCCATCAAATCCAAAACGGTAGAAGTTGTAATATTGGCCTAATATTTGGCTGGCACTGCGAGAGAAATTGATTGCCATCGTCGGCATGCTTCCACCAAGATAACTAACATTAAAAATTAATTCTTCTGGCAAATATTTACGGTCTCTCCAGACGATCCAGCCGATACCTGGATAAACCAATCCGTATTTGTGCCCTGAAGTATTGATCGAAACCACATTTTTCAAACGGAAATCCCATTCTAAATCTGGGAAAACAAATGGTGCGAACATAGCACCGCTGGCACCATCGACATGGATGCCTAGTTCACGACCAGTTTGTTGGTTGTAGGCTTCAACTTTTGCATCTAATGCTTTGATATCATCATATTTACCAGTGTAGGTAATTCCTAGAATCCCAACGATACCGATTGTATAATCATCGACATAATCCATTACTTTATCGATGTTGATACTCATGTGTTGTTCATCCATCGGAACGGTACGCATTTCGATATCCCAGTAGACACAGAATTTTTCCCAGCATACTTGATAGCCAGATGAAATAACTAAGTTAGGTTTTTGATTGATGACATCAACCCCACGTTTACGAGCTTCTTCACGCCATCTGAATTTCATCGCCATTCCGCCTAGCATACATGCTTCACTAGAGCCAACAGTTGAAGTCCCGATTTTTTTATCCTCATCTGGAGCATTCCACAAATCAGCAATGATATTGACACATGATTCTTCAATTTCTGCGGTGCTTGGATACTCTGATTTATCAATTGCATTTTTTTCAAATGTCTCTGACATTAATTTAGTGGCTTCTGGTTCCATATAAGTTTGGCAAAATGTTGCCATATTTTGTCGTGCATCGCCTTCATCGATCAATTGGTCTTTGATCAAACGATATGCTAATTCAGGTTCGACTGACTCCTGATTCAATTTTTTTAAAATGACATTTCCTTCTGCTTGTTTAGATCCAAATAATGGAATATTGTTATTCATAATAATTTCCTCCTAAGTTTAGTTTGCTTTTTTATATACAGGCGTTCTATCTACAGAAAAGATTTTTACATCTGTTTGATTCAATAATTCTTCGGTCATTGAGACCTTTGTGATCCCGTTACTGGCATAGTCTTTGTAGTAAAGTGTCTGACTTTCATTACACATGATGCTGATAAATTGGGAGTAATCTTCTTCTCCTGTTTGCTTAACCACAATTCCTTTGGGAATACTAACGGTTTCTAAAATGTTCAAAGCATTCATTACACCTTCATCTTCATTAGCTGCCTCATCAATTTTTTCTTTGAAGAAAGCCGCACGGACAAAACGTTCAGGTGGTGTATATCCTCCCGGAAGTCCAGATGTTCCAGTGCCTTGTGAGAAAGCTTGCGCTTCATAATCTCCGAATTCCACTGGAGCAAATTGCATTGGTTGCACGTTTAGATAATTTCGTAAGTTTTGAATATGCCATTCCAAAGTCGGTGTATTCGTCATTACGTTCACCGGATTTTCTTTAAAATGAAGCGTCGTTTCTGTTGGCTCAATCACTACTGATCGACCATTTGCATCCGTAATGATCCAGTGCAAAGGTGTAATGAATCCTAGTTCAGGGACGGGTTGATTGACTAAATTAATTGTTTCTAACTGCTTTTTTAACTCATCTAAAGAATGAACATTTCCAAGGATCCACATGATAAATTCATGCGGGCGAAAATTCAGCTTTGCTGGATCGATCTCTTTTTGATAAACAACTTCACCGGGAAGATAAAGTTCAGCTACTGAAATCCCGGCTTCATTCACTCCATCACTCACAAAGTAGTTGTCTTCTAATTGTTCTCCAGTACCGAGAAATCCTAAACTATTTTGCCAACTTTTATGATCACTGTCTGAGCTCCATGTATGATTTCTAGGTATATATAGTGGTGAAGCTCCTAGTGGGTATGAAAAATCCATTGTTCGTGCTAAAAGATGTTTGTTGTCTTTAGTTGCTATGAAAATACTTGTACACATTGGCCATTTCTCCTCTTTTCTCTACCTTACAAGAACTATTCTAGTGGATAATGACTAGACAAAATGTTTAGATGTTGTCGTTTTTTTCGTCATTTTTCAGTCCGTGATAAGTTCTTTAAATAACTATTTTTTATTGACAGAAATTTTTAAAAATAAAACAATAGCAAGTATAAACAGCTCTTAAAAATTACCAACTAGAACAACTAGCTCTAAAAGTAATGTTTAATTTGTTTTATCTCTTTCTTACAAGAACTATTCTATTAGAAAAATATTGGGTAAATTGGATAGATCTTGTCGTTTTCACCGCCAAAAATATGTTTTAAATAACTGATTCAGATAAAAAAAGAAACCAATAAAATGGTTTCTTTTTTTTATCTATTTAACTGAATGTAAATCTTCTCGGTTGATGACACCGCCAATCAATTTGGTGAAACCAAATAGCAGGAAGTAATTGCCAATCAGTGATGGGATATTGATAATCAATGATTCTCCGCCGACAAGTAACAGCAAACCGATCATACAGCCCACCAAGTCAACGATCAATGAAATGTAATAGTACGGCATTGCGATCAGTTTCGCTAAATCTAACATGAAGAAAGAGATGACGGAATCACAGATGAACCAAACACCAAACAGAATTGCTAAACTAGTGACATCCAGCGTCGTATTCACCACAAGAATCAGTCCAATCAAAATATCAACGAATCCAATGATCAATGCGGAATACTGATTACGTTGTGTTCGCAATGCGATTTTTTTGCGATTCATTAATTCAAAGAAGCCTTTGATCAATGAAAATATTCCGACTAGCTGAACCGATTGGATAATAGTCCTTTCTGTATACCTCATTGCCAATACCGCCATGATCAAATAAATGAGCCCTGTCAAAAGCTGTAGAAACCGATATGACTTAAAAAACTGTTTAGCATTATTCATGTTTCTTTTCCTCGCTTTCCGCATTCTCTTTTTTAATATTCGCTTGAATCTGTGATGATAAACGGGATTGATCATCTACTTCTAAAGCCAATAATTCTTGATTATCATTCAATAATGAGACATCTCTTAAATGATGTTTTTGCAAATAATCCATTGATAGACGTAATAGTGTTAAGAAGACAATGATCAGTACGATCATAACGGTGAAACTTTTTGTTACTAGTGCGTTGCTGATACCACCTGCAATTGCATTTCTAAAAGCATACAATGAATATGACATCGGTAAGAACGGATGGATGATTTGGAAGAATTTCCCTTGTGTTTGAATTGGGAACGTTCCTGCTGCGCCACCTAATTGCAATACGAGTAAAATCATTGCGACAAACCGTCCAGGATTATCAAAAGTCATTGCTAAAAACATAACGATCGACATATAACACCAAGCAGTTACTAAGGCGGTGATATAAAGCGCCAAGCTTTACTAGACTGACCATCCATAGAAGACTTTCTAACTGGATAGACGAAGTTAAATAGCATACAACCAACAAACAATGCTAATGATAAAATGTATGGTGCTAATGCTTCCCCATAATTATTCACTTTAGTGTAACGATCATTTTTTAAACTAGTTGGATTCGTAAATTGATTGATTGTTTTATGAGTAATTTTTATACTTTCAGCTTTATCGACACCAGAATCTAACCCGCTAGCTAATTCTGCAGCACCTTGTTTTAATTTAGTGACACCGGAAACTAATTCTGGTGATTTTCCATTTAATTCATTCAATCCATTTTCTAGTTGAACCGAACCAGAATTCAATTGACTGACACCGCTACTTAGGGTCGGAATCTTAGCTTCTAATTCACCTAGCCCATTGGTTAATTGGGTACTGCCTGAAGCTAATTGTTGTACTGCTGAAAGTGCAGTTGGGATATCATTCGACGCCGTTCTAAGTGTTGCGCTCAGTTGATTGAGTTGTGTAACAACCGTCTGTGCATCGATTGACGTAGGAACAAGTCCGACTGCTGCCTCAATTTGTTGACTGCCTTTTTCTACTTCATCAAAAGTTGTTTGGATATTTTTAGTATTCTTTGCCATACTACTAGTAACATTACTTACTTCATTTGCTTGCTGAGCAAGTGTCGCTGTAAGTTGGGATAAGGCGGTCAAATTATTATTGACATCTTTCACTTTGTTATCGATTGACTGTTCGGCCGTTGCTAGATTGCTATCAACTACATGATTGATGTTTTGAATCAATGCCGATTTTGAAGCCTCAGATAATTCTTCATTTCCTTGAATCAAACTATTGATTTGACTATTGATTGTATTGTTCACCGACCCAATTTCACCGGTTAAAGTTTGCAATTTTGCTGATATTTCTTGATTTTGTTTTTCTAATTGCGAGGCATCAACTGAAGCTTGATTCAATTCCTCAGAATTTGTGACTAACTCACTAAGTTGTGCTTGTGCTGCTTTGATTTGGCTACTTAGTTGTGTCCGAACCTCCGGATTCAAATTATTCTCAAAATTTTGTAACGACGTAGCCATTGATTGAGCAGCATCGGATAATGTTGCCATTCCACCATCGATTTCCGAAATTTTCGTTTTATTGGTATCTACGACTTTTTCAATACTATTTAACGCCGTACTCAATTTTTCTGAACCTGCATCTAACTGGGCGACACCACTAGATAATGGACCCACACCAGCGGCTAATTCTGCGGTACCTGCGGCAAGTTTTGCTGAACCACTATCCGCTTCAGAAACACCGTTTGTGTATTGACCAATACCGGTTGCTAATTGATTGGTTCCTGAAGACAGTTGATTAGAACCATCCGCTGCTTGTTCTAGCGAACCGATCATTTTACTTGCCTCACCATCTACGGCACTGACATAGGCTTTCACTACTTGATCGCGAACTTTCATTTCTAACTCATTCGCAGCAACTTCAGAAATTTCTTTTCCTATATAATTGTACGAACCGTTAGTTGTATAAGTGATCTCCATTTTTTTAGGATCATTATTCATCACACTTGCTGCTGAAGCCGAGAAGTCTTTTGGTAAAGTGACTATGGTGTAGTAATCCATATCCTTCATCCCTTTTTCAGCTTGTTTCTTACTAACAAAATGCCAATCTAGATCATGATTTTTTTTCAAATTATCAATTACCTGTTCACCAACATTTACTTTTTGACCCATCATCTCGACATTTTCATCCTCATTGACTACAGCCACCGGTAAATCTTTGATTCCGCCATAAGGGTTCCATAAGGATTTATCAAAAACAGAGGTATAAATAATTGGGATAAATGTGATTGCTATGACTGATATCAAGAGAATTTTATTCTTTAAAAGATTTTTGAACTCATTTTTTACCATTTTCAAGCTTGTTCACCACTTTCAATTATTGCACTCTTTTTTTTCGGACGAGCATAAAAATGATAGAAGACAAATGGAATTGCTAAAGTCACAATAAATCCTGCTAATAAACTGATTAAGTAAAGATGACTTTCGCTACTTGGGACCGTTGAAGGTACAATAAAGGCTGTACATACTGCCGCAATAGAAATCAGTAACCCGACTCCCGCTACAATCCCTTTGACCAAATTTCCACCGGGAATCTGAAACTCCCGTGCTAACGTTTTATGTTTACGTAAGATAACAAAGTATGAAACAAAGAATAAAATATAGGCACTTAAGTAAATCAATACTGTTAATGAAATCGCTGTTTGAAAACCAACATTCCCACCTGAACCGCTAGAACCAAAAGTTAATAATGCGGCCCAAATAGTGACGATAACACCCTGGATCATTAAGATTCTTACCGGAACATCATTCGCATTTTTTTCAGCTAATTTTTTTGGTAATAAATTTTTAGTAGCTGCAAATTGTAGCCCTTCAGTTGGACTGACGATCCATGAACTAACTTGAGCTAAAATTCCAAAGGATGTTAGGAAACCAATCATTTTAACAAAGAAACTGACATGTCCTGGTGAGATCAATTTTGTTGCGGTATCCATCACTCCTTCATTTGAAGAAATATCGCCTGTTAAGACCATTGAAACAACACTTCCGCCGATCGTACTCATCACGATCCCGACAATTACTAAAAGCATCAATAATTTGGGATAGTTTTTCTTGCCATCTTCTAAATCAGAAAAATGAGTAGCCGAGGCTTCAACTCCCATGTAGGCTAAAACAAAGGATGTCAATGAACCAATCGTTGCTTTTGTTGGCCAAAATGATGAGTGGGTGAAATGTGGTGAGATGGAATGTCCACTCATAAAGTACTTGATCGAACAACCAAACAATACTAAGACTGGAAGTATGATCCCAATGCTGAAACCATATTTAGCTAACTTAGCAGTTGTTTCTGTTCCTCTTAATTGTAAAAAGGTCAAGATCCAAAATATTCCCACGACGGATAAGAATTTAAATACAGGATCATTATTCATTGCCGGTATCTCTAGTGCGTAAGAAAGGGTTCCAACAATGAAGTAAATCATCGTAACAAAACCAACTGTGACTTGAAACCACTGAAAGAACAATGCAGCGAAGCCATATTTTTCACCTAATGGCTTTCCTACCCAACTGTAGATTCCTCCTTCTTGGTATCCCTCAATGGTCGCTAGTTCTGCGGAACAAAGAGAGACTGGAAGAAACCAACCCAACCCACATAGCAACAGATAAAATATCAAAGACTTTCCTACAACTGCAAATGTTGGATACTCATAAACAGTAATAAATAGCGATGCTGTCATTGCAAAAAAAGCAAACTTAGACATAGTATGTTGTTTTTTCATTTTTTTATTTTCCTTTCGTTTCTTAAGTTAACCCTAGTTTACCTTCGATGGGACCAATAAAAATCGCAATTGTTGTCGGAAAAAAGGACAAAACTATCCATTTATTTCGCTATTAAAATTTTTTTACCTCGCCCATTTAATAACAACAAAAAAAGACCCGATCAGTGATCGAGTCTTTTAAAAATAACTATTTACTATTTTGCTGTTTTAACCATTCACTTGATAAGGTCATTGCTCCACGAGCAGCATTCGTTTGATCTAAGGCATTGATCATCACAAAATCGTGGATAACACCTTGAAAACGAGCTTGTGTAACTTCCACGCCTGCTGCTCTTAATTTTCGAGCATAAGCCTCGCCCTCATCTCTTAAGACATCTGCTTCCGCATTAATGATCAAAGTAGGAGGCAATTCTTTTAATTCTTCTAATGATGCTCGTAAGGGGGATGCTGTAATTTCTGCTCGTTGTTCTTCGCTTGTTGTATATTGATTCCAGAACCATTCCATGCCTTCTTTAGTAAGATAATAATTTTCTTCAAACTGTCGGTAGGATTCTGTATCAAAATTAGCATCTGTCACCGGATAGTATAAAAGTTGCTGTTTAATCGGTAATCCGTTACGTTGTTTCGTTAAGATCGTCATAACAGTCGCCATATTCCCCCCAACAGAGTCGCCAGCCACTGTTAAACGAGTCAAATCGAATGATTGTTCTTTTAACACTTCTGGCAGTTGCTGTAAAATCGCATAATTCTGTTCGATTGCAGTTGGATATTTCGCTTCTGGTGATAAACTGTATTCAGGAAAAACAATGATTGAATTTGTTCGAACTGCTAATTCTCGAATCAATTTATCATGTGTTTTTGCACTACCAAACACCCAACCAGCACCATGAATATAAAAAATAACTGGTAGTTTGCCTGTGCTATTTTTAGGACGTAGTACTCGGACATTGATCTCACCCCAAGAGCCTGTATTCAATAGGTGATCTGTAAATTCGACCTCGGCCTTTTCTACGTCTGATGACTGGACTTTTTCTAGTAAAGCTCGACCTTTTTCGGGTGGTACTTCATAAATTCGCGGATGTCTTGCATTTTCCTCACTAAAATCAATCGCTGCTTTTTCCAATGAAATACGTTCGGTCATTCTTATCTCCTCCATATCAAAATCATAAATATATTTTTCAATCTACTAATTTTGTTTAGGCATAGATTTTTATCGTTTGTTGTAGTCTACGTTGAGAACGTTTTCGTGTCAAAAAGTTTGTTTTTAAACGCCCGCACGATCTTAGTTTGGTGAACCAGCAAAAAAAACGCTTCCTTAATTTTTAACTGTAGAATCATATGTACTGGTTAGGATAACGGTATTCTTATCGGTTTCTTCAATTGTTTTAGTATAATATGGGACATTGGTAGTTTCTTTAACAGTATAATTTACTTCACTACCTTTTTGATTTAAGGCTAGATTTTCCCAGGTATATTGCCATTGATTAGCATCATTTAACGTAATTGGAGAACCAAATTTTTCATCATTAGCATATAATTGGATCTGTACGTTTGCAGGACGTGCATTTGCTCGATTTTCTCCATCTTCCCATTTCTTTTCCAAAATAAACGTAGTCGTTTTAGGAATATATGTACTGACTAGCATATTTGCTGCATTTGTAGTGTTATAATCTGGCAACTCCTCTCCCGATAAGCTATAACTAATTTCAGTGCCCGTTGCATCCAATTTTGGGAGATTCGTAAAAGAGTAATGCCACCCTTCTTGTTCGCCCGTTCTTTCAGAAGCAACTTCTGTTCCATTCGCTAATAAACGGATTTTCATACTCTGTGGGCGTAAGGCATCTTGATTATCACCGTCTTGCCAAATTTGTCGTCCTTCAATCTTTACAGTATCGGGATCAGCTCCCGTATAATTTAGTGTTAACATTAAGACTGCTTGTTGCTCTTGTTGGATCACCTCATAATTTAATCGATAACCAGCTGGTGTATAGGCTTTTACATCGGTAAATGTCCATTCATCACTATCGCCTCCTTGTATTGTCCAATTCTCTTCATTTTTCAAAACTACGGGCGTAATCGCTGCATTCGATTCCCCAATCAATTCGATCATTAGATTGTTAGGACGTATACCATTCTCATTGTCATTATCTTTCCATTCACTTTGGATAACCTTACAGGTTTGATTATCTTCTGCTGAAAGATTCATCGCTTTATTTGACACCGCGTGAGGAAGTTCTGGATTCTTTTTTTTGCTAGTTAAAAAATAAGCGGCTTTTGTCTCTGAAGTTGTGCTACCCAACACAGTACTTTCAGGTAAATCATTTTGAAAAATTTGAAAAATAAATAAAATTACGATCAAGAATGTTAGTAGTCCCCCAACGACTAAATTCATTTTTTTCATCATGCACCTTCTTATGTATTTTGAGAAATTTTTTTAAGTAAAAAGACGCAGAAAACATTTCTTTCTACGCCTAAATTTTTCTGATTACTTTTCTATCTTTACGTTAAAAACTTGATTATTTTTCTAAATGTTTTTGAGCAGTTGAAACATCTTCTTTTACGTCAGTGTAATCAAAGCGTTCGATTGAACCATCAAATTTTTCAACAATCATCGTATCTAACAATGCTGGATCTGTTTCATCGATATAAAGTAACAAACCTAATTGTTCTTCTTTCAATTCACCAGCAATTTTATCGAATACTGTGACAGTTTTCTTATTCTTTAAATAGTTCGTACTCAAGCCGGCGATATCCCCAATGATCCAACCGCACAATATACCTAGTGGGCCAGCTAAAATACCCACTAGCATTCCGATCAAACTGGTTTTGATCACCCGATCACCACTTTCATAATCTACGCTATCTTGCATCGTAAAATTGGTCCCTTTCGCATTTTTTTCAATTACCGCCGCCTGTCTAATTTCTAAAGTGTTGCTTTTGGCAATCTTTTTAACTTGTGAGAAGGCCTCATAGGTTGCTGCTGAATCTTTAAATGTGACTAATGCTACTTTTTTCATTTTGAATTCCTCTTTCTATTTATACTTATTTTCTATTTCTTGCTACTCTTTTATTATAAAAGCGATCCTTCTTCTTTTATGTCGGCTTTTGTCTGACTATACGCCATATTTTCTCAGCACTTAAAGGTACAACAACAAATGAAGGTCATTACTTTTGATAATCAACCATCATTTGTTGTTGTTTCTTTTGTTCTTTATATTGTTGTTGCTCTTGTTTGATATAATCCTCAGAAATCGTTGTTAATTTACTTTGAAGTTGTTGAACTGGTAAAAAGCAGGCAAAAGCAACAAAAAGAAGCGCAGCTGCTACCCTCAAACTTTTTCTGATTTTATCGTTGGGCTGCTTCACGGAGTAGAACCAGATACCTGCAATACTTAGTAAAAATAAAATCAGGCTAACTAAACATAGTTGCATTCCCATGCTCCTCTCTATGGTTGGCGCTGACGCTATTTTTGATCAGCTATTAATTTCCATTCGTTCTAATTCTGCAACGGCTTGTTCAATCGTTGAACCTTGCGCATAAAATTCTGTATTGGCTAAATCATAAACAATAAATTGATTATGTTCTGTATCTAATGTCACTCGATATTGGATACTGTTTTTTTCAAATTTCATTGGTTTCACACCTTTCATTAAATAGTTGCTTTCACTAGTGAAGTACTACTATGTATATTTTTAATTGATAGAAAAAGTGGGATGATCGGATACTATCATCCCGCTTCACTTTAGTCCTTTATTAATCAAACATTTTCTTTCCTGCTTTTAGTAACGTTTTGATGTCTTTATCGTATCTTGGTGTTTTGACAAGTTTAGACATTGGTACACCCGCAAAATGGAACGCTGCGATTTCACCTGAACGAACAGCACTTTGTTCTGTAAAGATCATTTGGTACGGTTGTTCAACAAACTCTCCAGTAAAAGCTAGATTCGTTGAATGTTCCGGAATTACTTTTGGTCGATCGGTTTTTGCTCGATTGTTGAACAAAGCGGATGCATAAGGCATATACACAGGGATATTATTTACGATCCCAGCCAAAATCGCGTCTTCTTTTTCACGAATGTTCACAGGACCAGGATCGACTTTCGCTAATTGACCGATCAATTCTTGGGCCATTTCTTTCCCTGTCATTTCAATATATGGCTTAGTAATAAATTCTCCTTCACGACGTGGATACAAGAAGTAGCCCCAAATAACTGTTTCATTTGGTTTTTGCGACGTGAAGTGCGGTTGGTGATGCACCACGATCGACATATTGACATCTTTTTGTCCCAATGGTGTGATCGGTGTTGTTGAAATAAATGAATTCAATGCATTTCCTGGTTGTTGTGTCGTAATGCGAATAATTTCATTAAGTAGTACATGGTCTTTGCTTGTCAGTGTAAAGCTGACCCATTCACTTGAATCACGATCAGCAAAAAATTTGTCTGGATTTCCTACGTTATAAAATTTATTAGCAATATTTTTCCATAAACTTGAAGCAGCACCATAATCCATATTTTCTGCCGCTGGCGTGTCATAATCACCTAAAGTTGCAGAATCAGTGATCGAACCGTTGGTGAATAAAACGGCCGTATCTTCATCTACCGTGATATATTCTGCACTATCATCTAGCGTATTGGTCATTTTGATTCCCGTTACAGTAATTTCATCTTGCATTTCCGTTTGTTTGAAATCAAAATCAGTCACTAAACGGTTCAAGACAATTTTACAACCTTGTTCTTTCAAATAATTGATCAATGGCAACATGATACTTTCAAACTGATTGTATCGTGTCCGGTTAACACCGACTAAATGCTCGATTTGAGTAAACTCATAAATCATTTGGTGCATATAGCGACGGAATTCTTGAGCCGAGCTATTGATTCTAAAAGCGAAGGTTGTTTCCCACATATACCAGAAATTCGTTTCAAAGAAATGAGTATCTTCTTTGAAATATTCTGCAATTGTGACGTTATCCAATTTTTCTTCTTCTGAATCAGGCATTGCGATCAAAGCCGTCAATAGTTGACGGTCCAGATTGTTAAATCCTAATTTACCGCCATCAATGATTCCTTTTCCACCTTCTAAAAGGCGCGCTTTATCAAATGTCCGATGTTTCGAATCAAAATCACGTGTGTCTTGTTCTGCGGTCATATTTGCTTCAGTAGCAGATGGGATTCGGCTCAATAAATCCATCAGGTCTACGTACGTACGGTAATTCAACATCCGTCCACCACGGGCGATATAGCCTTTTGAATTTTCCATTGGATGATTCTTATTCCAGTATTCATCGGTAACAGTATCTGTAGGTGCTCCATCATTTGATCCATGAGCATCAAGTGAATAAAATGTGATGTCTTCACCCTTCCATTTGCCTTCTTGGATTAAATAAACAGCTGCGGCCATATTCGCGATTCCCGCGCCGATCATGATTGCTTTTTTCTTTTGCATCGTTTCATTCTCCTTTACATTACAATTACCTATTTTGTTGAATCATATTCATCGTATAAGTGTGCATCATTTTCAAGTAATCCTGTTTTTTTACCTAAAATGACGATTCCTAAAGTCATAATTCCTAAACTAAAACCTGTTTTCATCAATTTTTTCTTCATCGTGTCAGCTACTTTCTATTTTTTTAAATGTTTAATGAATCAATGTAGGATTCAAACTTGACCATTTCCTTTTCATCGTATTTTTCATAACGATTTGCTTCATGCAAGATATGCTTGATTTCATGAAGTGCTTTCTTTTCTGCAAACCACTTTTTGATTGGATGTTTTTTTGTTCCTTCTTCTAATGAATCTAATTTTGATAATTCTGTATCTAATTTTTCTAATGTTTTTGCGATGGTTTCTACTACTTTGATTTCTTTTTTTTCATAATTGGTCATGGTGTGACCCTCCTTTTTTTATGTTTAACGTGTTGATTGATTTAAGTATGTTGCAAATGTTCGATTCTCGTATGTTCTTGTGGGCTGGCATAGTATAACGATTAATGCGATCCAACCAATGACTGGGATCAATCCAAGTAAGATCCAAGCGGCAGAACGATTTGTATCATGCAACCGTCGAGTTGTCAGCGTGAATTGTGCTATGAAGAAGACAACCCCTAAAGCTGCTACAAATGAATTAGTCGTTGAAAAATCGATATACGAAAATCCTGTAACAGCGATCCCAGTGCTATAGAATAAAATGTTATATAAGATACTGTAGACGATAGTTGGAATCCAATACTGCTTTCTCGTTGCTGTATAATTCCATTTGAACATGTCACTCCAGTACTCTAGTAAGGCTTGCATCATGTGTCACTTCTTTCAATTTTCAATATTTTAATTGTCGGGCCACTTCACTATTTTTGAACGCGGATAAAATACCTCCATTCACTAATTGTTTAATCAGGTTGATTGTTTCCCTCATTGTCTTTTCCCCCTCATTATCTTATTTCCTTATTGTTCTCTCTTTTGTGATTACTTTTTTATCGACCTCCGTTTGTTTTGTTATTTCCTTGTTGAATATAGAATAATGCATTTAGTGCCAGCAATAATAACAAGTATTGTCTGATAATCCGACGTTTTTTTTACGCTAAAATTATTGTTTTATAGCGTCCTTGAACCTACCTTTTTTTCAATTACTTAAATTTTTCTTCTATTATATTATTGGGACTTTTGGCACAAAAAAAACACACCCTAAATGAAGGCTGTGTTTTTAGTTCTTTTATTTTTCACGATACAGTTGTTCTAGCTTTTCAGCTAATTTTTTTTCAATCAATTGGAAATCACCGTGACGTAATGGGGATTCAATCACACAAACATTTTTTGCTTCTTCATTTAAAGAGGGCATATTCGTAATGACTAGATAGTTGTCCTGATTCTCAGGAACAGACTCTGTCATTTTTAAATTGAAGCGTTCTTCAAATTGACCTTGCAGTCTTTTCTTCAATCCTTCACGCACTAAGAAGGGCAAATCAGAATCAATCACCAATTCGATTTGTGGTTCATAAATCGTTGAGCTTTCATAATAAGAAAATAGCGGTAAGTATTTTTTGATCAAAAACTCTTCTTGCTCAAGCATCACTTGATTTGATTCGTCTTTCATCTCATCCAGGAATTGATGTAATTTTTTAATCAAGTTGCGAGAAGTATCTGAATGACCAAAAATATCATAGCCTTCTAAGTCAAAATTGATCCCTGGAAAAATGCGGCATTGTAAATGGCTACAGAAGCAATAGGTAAAGAAAATATCGATACTTTCTTCCGGAATAGGGAAAAATCTTGTTGAAACTTTTCTACTATTAATGTGGTTAATTGGTAAACATCTGAATGGCGCTTTTTATGATATTTTAGTACTCGTTCCTTGATATCATCTGATTTGTACATCCGATGTTTGGTTTCCATCACAACTAAAATGAAGATGATCTCACTACTTGAGAAAATTTGATAATTGTTCATGCCTTTGATAATAATTTCTTCATTTTTGCGTAATGACTCAACGTTTACATAGTCTTCCCATTCTTTAAAGTCTTCAATATACATTTTCTTTCGATTACGAATCAAACAAATCGCCATGAAATATGTCATTTGCTTTTTGTGGATGTCGGTAAAAGTAAGATCCATACTCTTTTCGATGCTATCGATTGATTTATACAATCGACCTTCATCAATATATTGGAAAGGCCAACTATCATTTTTGTAAAGCGACCACAAAATACTATAAATAAAAATCCGAATATATTTTTCTTCGCCGACAAAAGTTAACTTTCCTGAATCGACAGTAATTTTAAAGGAACGCAATAATGGTTCGATTTTTTTTAAGGAGTTTTTGATCGAGTATACACTGATAAAATTCTTTTCTGAGTATTTTTTTATTACATCGGTTCGTAGTAAACATAAATCAATCAATACTTTCAAACTTTCATCATTACTGATAATATAAAGTTTTAATTGTTCAATCGAAGAATCTTCAAACTCAAATTTGATTCCTTTAAATTTTTCGTAATGCATTTTGATATGTTTCTCTTCGCTATCGTTATATTCATCAATCACTTCTTCTAAGTAATGAATGTACCTCTGCGTACTGCGATCACTGATATCTAAATTTAAACTGATATCTTTTACTTCCAACCAATCATCTTCTAATTGAAAAAGTTCGATCAGTGAACAGCTCACCCGATTTCTTTTTTCCAACAAATCAAATAGCTCACTTCTCATCAATTACACCCCATTCAAACTAACTGCCTACTTATCCTATTATGCTACCAGTTTTTTTGAATAATTTGAAGTATTATCATTTGCTCAAAAAAGATGGAAATTATTATAATTTACGAAAAAAATGCTCGTTCAATCTGAAATGATTGAACGAGCATCAGATTCATCTAAAAATCACTCCACTTATCTTCTGAATCACTTTCTTTTTTAGTAGATTGACTTGTTTGTTGAAACGAATCCTTATCAAAATTTTTCCTGCTTCGATTTTTTTTAGGCATCAACATCGCAAATAAAAGGTAGAGTAGGATTGGCGTACCCTCAAAAATAAAAATCGCAACAACAAATGCGACCCGTACGATCGTTGGATCAATCCCAAAATATTCAGCCAATCCGGCTAACGTTCCCGTTAAAACTTTATTCGTTGATGACTTAGTCAATTTTTTATTCATAACTAACTACCTTCCTTCGTAATCTTTTAAATAGACACTCCCGGCTTTTGAAGAAACATCTACGATTGCTGATTTTTTAGCAACTCTACGAAAATGGAAAATCTTTTGTGTACGTTCATTGCGTTCAAAAACAGTTTCATAATCATCAAAGCGTTCGTTGATCGTTCCACTAACTGTTTTAGCCGTTCCTTCGATACCAACCGTTTTCGGTAAGGCAACTTTGACATCCCCTTTGATCGTATGAGCAGTCAGTGTCCTTAATGACTCATTTCCCAAGGTCAGTTTGATATCTCCGTTAATCAACGACGCGGCTAAATGACTTACCACAGCTTTTGAAATAATCTTGCCATCGACAGTTTCGATTTCTGCATCAGCTATTTGTCCAGTTAGGATTTCAATTTTATTCGTGGTTCCTTTGATTTTGAGTCTTGAAACGTCAGATTCTTTGATCATGAGATCACCTAACGTTGACTTGATCGATAATAGTCCACTCGTTAAACCCTCAATTGATACATCGCCAGATAACATACGAATGATTGTTTCATCATACTGACGTTTCGGTAGGTAAAAGGTCAATTGAGCCTCCACGCGTTTGTTAGGGACATGAAACAAAATTTGATGATCCTCGATGTCGATCTGGCTTCGTTCAAGAAAGGCATCTAAGGGATCTGCTTGATCCATTTCACCCAATAGTTTGATCTTTGCTTCAACTTCGACATCTGGTTTATCCCACGTTTTGATTTGAACTTTTCCTTTAGCAACTTTGATGTCGATGCTTGTTGCATACACGTCATCAAATGAAAAACGACGGCTAAATTGTGTAGCCGATTCATTCTTGAAACCAAATTTGTGATTACTATTTTTCCAAACTTGTTCCCTATTTAGTTTATCAGCCAGTGTCTCTACTTTCTTAGAAGCTTTAACTACAAAACGCTCTAGTCGATTGTTAAAGGACTGTGGTGCTTCTTCAAACAGATCACTTGGACGATAAGATTGTTCATCAAAGTCATCTGGTATTCCAAAAAAATCAGGTTGTTCCTTCTTATCAGAAGTTGAAGTAAAAAAATCTTCCTCCGACGCTGCATAACTATCTTTGATTCCTTGGATTTCTTTTTCCAAGTCTTTGATTTGTAATTGGATGTGCTCGTATCGAAGTTCATTTTCTTTTGTAATGATGCCTAACTCCGATTCTAAATTCAATTCATGATACTCCTCTTGCAACGTTCGTAACTCTGCTTTTTTTTGTTCGAATGTTTGATCAAATTCTTCCATCGTACTCGTTACAGGATCGGCTGAGTCAGCTGTAAATGAATCTTTTTCCCAAGCATCAATCAAATCCGTCACACTATCAGATTGTTGAAAAATAGTTTCTTCAGAAGTTGTTGCGTCCACTTGTGGCGCTTCAGTATTTAGCTCTTCATGAAAGACCTCTTCTTCAATTTGTTCAGCGGCATCTTCTGCTTGCTCCGTTTTAAACAGCGTCTTATCCGTAAATGATTCTGATGCTGTTGTTTCAAGATGTTCCAAAAAATCTAAGCCTTCTTCAGGCGTTAAAATTCCTTTTTTTATGGAGGTTAAAATTTGTTCCCGTTGATTCATGATGATCGCTCCTCAATCATTCGATTTTATACTCCTATTATGCTTAATTTTTTGCACTACGTCATGGGTCGAAAGAAGTATTTTTTGATCTTTCCAAAAAAAAGTGCTTCGCTTTTTTAGCTCATAATTTAAGAACCTCTTTTATTTATTAAAATAATTTGTTATTCTAATGCTAAGAATAGGAGGCTACTATGCTAGGAATTGGACTTTTTTTTGTAGGAATAACCTTAATCATCAATGGATGGGGAAGTTTATTGAATATTGATCATCGCTCGTTAGCTTTGATTAATTTATTTACCGGTTCGTTATCTTTTATTATCAATGTTTTATATACGATCCAAGGGAGCTATTATGAAGCAGGAACGGGTTTTTTATTTGCTTTTACTTATCTACTCGTAGGAATTATCTATTTATTTGATTTAGATATGCGGATCTATGGTATTTACGCGCTATTTGTTGCGATCAACACGCTTCCCTTTGCATGGATATCTTGGCAAATAGAAGGTGATCCAATATTTGCTCTAATTTGGTTGATTTGGGGTGTTTTATGGTTCTGCGGATTTTTAGATGCTGTCATCAAAGTACGCTTCGGTAAATCGATCCATTACTTTGCTATTGCTTGTGGGATCTTCACGACCTGGATTCCCGGTATTATGATGCTGACAGGGATTTCTTAAATAAAATTTCAACAAGAAAAGCCGTTGTATTTCATTTAAGAAATACAATGGCTTTTCTATTTTTTTAATCCACCTTTTTTTGAGATTGCTTCCTTTGCCAAATAACAAACAGAATAATCGAGAGTAATAAAAGGATGCCGATCAAAATATACAACCACGGATAGTCATTTTTGATTGTGACATCAGAGCTATTTAATTTTTTTGCTTCCTCGACTTTAATTTCAAAATCTTTCTCTAATGACCAATGATAGCGAAAGTTTTCTTCGGCTTGGCTATCAGTAGCTCTAAATGGATACGAGCCCGCTTCCATTTTTTCACCATACGCTTCCATGTTCATCGTATATTTTCCCGCTTGCAGATGTTCTCCATTTAATGGCACAGATAACGCAAAATGGGTATTTGGTGCTACTTGCATTTGAGATTGTTCATTTGTATAAAGAATCTTAGAATCATCTTTTTTTGTGATGGTTGTTTTTACAGCTAATTGATTTAAATAAGTGGCATTGGAATTTTGTAAAACACCTTTAATGACATTTCGAGCATTTCGCTGAGCTGGATATGCACTAGTTAATTTTAAATCTGGTGAACCATTAGCAGTTGTTTGTCTCATCAATAGGGCAATGACATAAAAATACTCATTTTTGATTGCTAAACCTTTCCCGTCAGTTCTCGTAGAAATCGTAGCTGATGTCCCCTTCTTTTTTTCTTTGAAAGTAATTCCCCCAGCAATAATCCCATCAAAGGATTTATCCGGCATCCGTAGTTTCATTTTATATTCAGCTACCGAGTTTGCTTTTAAAACGATTTCTTCAGGTGCCTCTACATAGTCTTCCACCTTATATTTGAGTGTTTCATCACTAGCGAGATCATTTTCACTGTACTCAACTACGCCATTGCCATTGGTGGTCGCACTATTGATTTGTGCTTCTATGATTACTTCTTTATCCGTATCATTTCGTAAATCGACCGTTGCTAACGCTTCTTGCCCTGGTTGCAATAATAGATCAAAGTAGGTTTTTTCTTTGTTGATTTGATTTTCAGCTGTTTTAGGTGCCACTGAGAAGTTAAATTCAGCAGCCTTTACTTCAGTCATTATTATTAGGCTTGCCAAAAATGCTAAAAATAAAATCTGCCCTTTTCTACATTTCATCCGACATATTCCTTTCAGTGAAAAAAGGATGTAAAAACATCCTTCTTTCTAAGTAATCTGATTCAGCCTTTAATTTCCAGGAGCATCTGTTAATACCCAAGTGAACGTTGTTGAATATTCTTTTGCATACTTAGTCGTTGCTCCTGGCACACTTAATTCGATACTTTTAGCTGCTGTTTCAGTATCTCCCCAATTATGCAAGTACGTTCCAGCTCCTTGTCCTGCTTTTGCCATCATCACATTGTGCAGTGTTCCATCAGTTTCAGTAGTAATAGTTGTCTGTCCAGTTGGTTTATCTGAATCAGAGGTAGTCACTACTTGCCCATTTTTGAACACGACTTCAGCCCCAACTAATTCTTCGTTATCTGCTGTTTTAAATTGGCCATTTTGTTTTACTTGCAGCGTCCAACCAGCTTCGGACCCTCGATTATCGGTTACTTGAACAAAGTTCGGTCCAGTTTTTTCTTGCTTATCTTTGTCTAAATATTTTTGTGCTTTTGCCAAATACACTTTATCTTTAGACGTGATTTTTTGACTACCAAAATCTAAGCTTGAAACATAATCGATCGATAATGGCCCCGCTGTTCCTGGATTAGGCTCACCGTTTGGATCAGTTGGGTCAATTGGCTTGATTGGGCCTGTCGGGTCGGTAGGGTCCACTGGATCAATCGGATCGACATTGGGTGTAAAAGTAATGACACCTTTTGAATCATATTCCCCACCATCTGCAGCAATCGTAGTGACCGTCCCTAAAGATAGATTTGCTAAAATACCTGTTACCAACATCAAAGAACCAATTTTTTTCATCTTTCTTCTCCTTTTTATAGCTCTATTTTTATTTTACTTTCTACTTTGATTAAGAATTTACTAATGGGACTTCGTATTTTCCATGCTGTTTATGATTTTAAAGCGCTAGACTTACGAAAGCTTTTTAATAAGATACGTAGTTCTAACACTACTTTCAGGATAAATTTTTCAAATAAAAAAACTCAAAGCTGCACATAGCTTTGAGTTTTTCTTTTTTTAATACGCAATCTTTAAAGAGATGCTGTTTAAGGATAGATTTTTTTAGTGAAATGTTTTAATAAGAATGGTGAAGATAAGGTGGTGAATAAAATGACCAGAATAAATGGGGAATAATATTCTTTCGTCACTAATTGGGCTTGATAACCTAATTGTACGATGATCAAAGCCATCTCACCACGTGAAATCATTCCTGAACCCACCATTAAGCTACTCTGATTATCAAATCCAGCTGCTTTACCACCTAAATAACCACCAATCAATTTTGAGATAATCGCGATCAATGTGACGACAATGATCAAGCTTAATTGTTGCGTGATGCCATTGAATGATATTTCTAAACCGATACTGACAAAAAAGACCGGAATAAATACCGCATAGCCTAACGCTTCCACATTATATTTAACTTCTTTTCCAACTTCGGTTTGTCCAATCGCAACACCAGTAAAAAATGCACCAATGACTGAACTTAATCCAATCATATCTGCTAAGTAAGACATACTCAAGCACAAAATAATCGAGACGATGATTACGGATGATTCTGCTAATAATTTTTTACTGAGTCGCATCAGATAGGGGGCACCCCAACGAATCAAGAAGAAAATCCCAGCAAAGAACAAGACTTGTTCAATTAGCATAAAGCTTAATGGTACACTGTTACTACTTGATGCACCTAAAAATGACATACTTAAACTAACGATCAATACGACTAAAATATCGTCTACTACCGATGCACCTAAAATCGTTGAACCTTCTTTTGTATTCAACGCGCGCAATTCTTTCAGTACTTCGACCGAAATACTGACCGATGTTGCAGCCAAAATCAAGCCTAAGAAAAAAGCATGATTCAATGCAATCCCAAATAGCCTACCACTCGCCGTGCCAAGAATCACTGGGAACAAGATCCCTAACACTGCTACATACATTCCTGGCCGAAAATATTTTTTCAATAAAGACAAATCACTTTCGATTCCAGCTAAAAACATCAGCAAGATCACACCAATCTCAGAAAAATCTTTCACGAGAATATCGGGATGAACCCATTTCAGCCCAGCATTTCCTAATAAGATACCGACCAATAATTGGCCGATCACTGCCGGAATACCCAAACGACGCGAGAAGTGGCTCGCTAATGTCGTACAAAATAAAATCAAACATAAAATACCGATAAATTCCATTATAACCTCCCTAACTTACTCCTTAACTATCAAAATCAATTAAAAAGTCTACAAATTATTCTAACAGATAGTCTGGCTGATTGGAGCATAATTGGACTTTTCCACATAGTTTTATTTAAGCTTTTTTATCAGAGCGTTACAATGGAGAAAAGGACGTGAGTAGAATGCTACAAATCAAACGAGCTTATTTAGCTCCTAATAAAACGGATGGTTATCGTGTCTTAGTTGATCGAATTTGGCCCCGAGGAAAATCAAAAGAGAATGAAAAAATTGATTGTTGGCTAAAAGAGATCGCACCAAGTACTGACCTACGAAAATGGTTCAATCATGAGGCAGAAAAATATACGCAATTTAAATCAAACTATTTGGCTGAGCTACAAAATGATCCACAAAAAAAAGCATTAAAAGAGTTAAAAGAAATCCTTTCTCAACATGAGACCGTCACATTAGTTTATGGTGCCAAAAATGAAGAACAAAACAATGCTCAAGTTTTATATGAGCTGTTGACTAAATTTTAAAAAGAAAACTATTTTTTCAGAGATAGCTGAAAAAGTTGACTCATTCTCTACACTGTTAAATGATACATTAGAGTTAAAGAAAGACGCTTAAAGTGATAAGCGACAACTAAGGAGGCGTTAAGATGTACAAGCAAATGAAACAATTATCTAAAATACTATTAGCTGTAGTCATATTGGCGGGCAGCATCAATTTGTTTTTAGGTCCCCATAACATAGCTGCAGGAGGCGCTAGCGGAATCGGTCTGTTAGTTGAATACTCCCTAGGAATCGATCGGTCGGCAGTTGTGATGGTTTTAAATATCCTTGTCCTCACGCTTGCTGCAATTTTTTTAGGAAAAGAAATCTTTTTCAAAACGTTGATCGGTAGTTTCTTATTTCCACTTGCATTAAAGATTGTTCCAACAGGCATGTTAGTTGAAAATCATTGGCTGTCTGTGATCGCTGGAAGTATCATCTTCGCTGTTGGCGTCGCGCTTCTTTATGATTCAAAAGCTTCAAGTGGAGGTACAACGATTCCCCCGCTGATTTTTAAAAAGTATTGGGGCCTGAGCACGGCGATCGGTTTATTACTGACGGACTTTATCATCGTTTGTATGAGCCTATATATATTTGGTTTCGAAGCCTTTTTATTCGCTGTTTTATCGATTGGAATCACTTCGATCTCGATGATTTTGATTGAACGGATCCAGTCAAATTTACCGACACTCACTGAAAAAGTATTAGCTGTCTTTAATACAAATGTATAAATTAAAAAAACTGATAACTGTCCTCTCGAGCGAGAAGATAATTATCAGTTTTTTTATGAAATCAACGTTATCGATTCATTGATCTAGGCACTTGTTGGAAATATCTGCCACTCAATTGTCAGTTTGGCTTCTCTGGCATCATTTACTTTGATTGCAGAAGCCTTTATTTTTTGATTATTTTCTTTGCGGGAGGTATTTACTTCATATGGAGCACCAAAATACCAAGCTTGTTGAAGTGTCTGATTTTGGTCATTTATTTGAATACCACGTGTGGTTGAAAAATTTTTTCTCCGTCTTTGCTCTAATTTTATGACTTTATCTGGACCGAGTGAGAGCGCATGTCGATCGAGACTATATTTTCCGCTGATTAATTCACTGACTTTTATTTTGATTTGAGATACGTTCACTCGAATCCCTCCTTATTCTATGATACTTGGCTGAATTTTTTATCTTTCAGTTCATAAACGACGTCACAGGCTTTGGCGACATCTTGTTCGTGAGTGACTAAGACGATACATTTTTGTTGTTCATGTGCGATTTCTTGAAAAAGACGAACGATCTCTTGAGACGTCGTATCGTCTAGATTTCCGGTAGGTTCATCGGCGACGATCAATTCATGTTCACAACACAGTGCTCTTACGATGGCGACTCGTTGTTGTTGTCCTCCTGATAGCAACGTTACTTTTTTTTCGGCTAATTCTTTTGTGATCCCAACTTTTTCTAAATTGGCTAAAGCATAAGCCTTTTTATCCGTTTGTTGACTTTGAGCGATCTCCATCGCTGTCACGACATTATCGACGGCCGATAAATATGGCAATAGATTATAGGCTTGAAAGACGATCGAGACATCTTTTCGACGATATTCTCGTAAACCGATTTTTTTTAGAGAAGCATCTCCGTATAAAATCTCTCCACTTTTAGGCGTATCTAAGCCCGCGATCAGAGATAAAAAGGTTGTCTTCCCCGAACCACTCGTGCCTAAAATTGCGTACATTTTGCCTTTTTCAAAGGTCAAATTAACATTTTCAAATAACGGCCCGCTATTTTCATACCAATAGCCCAAATCTTTCGTTGCTAAAGTCATAATAAATTCCTCCTATATAATCGATTCAATATTTCTCAACAAACGTAGCGGCAGCGAAAGAGTGCTTTCGTAGTCCGTACGACCTTTCGCTTTGGCTTACGTTATTATTCATTTGATTAAGAAATCAAGATTTTCTTTGGATTCAATCGTAAGATCCCAGCAGAGGATAAGACGATCGAGAAGAGGCTGATGCCTAAACCAATACCGGCTAAACTTGAGATTTCAACTGGCTGAACAGAGATATTCAAATCTTTGATTTCTTGCGTTGAAGAGAATGGGTTGCTACTTGAGCCACCACGTCCGCCACCGCTTGGTGCTTGACCGCCTTGTCCCGGACCACCATTTCCACCAGGACCATTTTGACTGCCACCGTTATTTTGAGTAGTGGTTTGTTGTGAGGTAGTTTGTTGGCTCAATAATTGATTTCCAACGGCATTTCCGACAAGATTCCCGCTGGCTGCAGCAATACCTAAGGCAAACAGCATGCAGACAAAGATTTCAACGAAAAATTGTGCAATCACTTTTGCTCGTGATTCACCTAATGAAAGTAAAACCCCGATTTCATATTTACGTTCGCGAATCGACATCATGATGATCAAGGTCAAGATGATCACACCTGCTACCGCGACTAGGATCACGATATTTTTAGCAAAACTTGAAACATTGTTTAATGGTTGCAACATTTGTTGATACATTTGATCGTTGGTTTCTAAACTGAATGTATCTGTATCGATCAATTTTTTAGCTTTTTTAACGAAACTGTCCATATCTTTTGGATCAGTCAAATTATACACAGCTGAATCAATGGTCGTGCCATCAGAGCCACTCAATGTACTTACGAAAGTATAAGAAGAGAAGACTGTATTTGATGGATTCAAGAAATTGAAACTATTGCCTAAACTGTCGCCAGAATCACTCGTTTTATAGATCCCTTTGATAGTGACTTCAACATCTTTATCGTCTGAATCTTTGATTTTGAAGGTATCGCCAACACTTAAATCATTGGCTTCAGCTAAACTTTTTTCGATCAAGACATTGTTTGTTCCTTCATCAGAAGCGGTGATGGCTTTCCCATCAACTAAAGTTGCTGTACCTGATGAAAAGTCAGTGTAGGAACTACTTTGTGAAACACCTTTGATTTGGAAGTCCCCTTGACTGGCCATCATTCCACCAGGGCCACCTTGACCACCGGCTTGCTCCCCTGAAGAATCGGTCGCATCGGAACTACTGCTGGCTGTACTGCTATCGCTGCTAGAGATTGGTGTAATACCCGTGCTTTTATCGGCGGAAGTACTTGCTTCAAAAGAATAGGATTTTACATTATCTAATTTTGCGATTTTTTTCGCATCACTTAGATTAACAGGTGTTTGTTCAAAACTACCTGGGTCTGGTTTGGAGCTCTCATCGCCTGAACTTGACGTAGATTGGTTTTTGAACATCGCTTCTCGGTTGGCCGATAAGGTGACGGTCGCTCCTACGCTTTTTTTTGCATTAGATGTTGCCAGCTCCGCGCCGCTTCTAATAGTTAGTCCGGCTAAAACAAAAATTAAAATTGCAGAAAAGACGGCGATCAATAAGATGCTGCGACCTTTCTTCGCCCAAAGGCTTTGTACTGCCCGTTTGATAAAATTCATGATGTATCCCCCTCGTATCGATTGCATTTCTTTTTTTAGAAACGAATGTAATCGTCATGGTCGCTGCCAGATCAAAAATTTACGTTCTTTCGTAAACTCATCGATCACACAGCGCTCATGTGACTACCTGTAAGATAATCGTCTTGCCTTAACCAAAGCTTAAACCAACGACAAAAAGTTTTAAGGTTGTTTTAGGAAAGCGTGGTACACTGAAAGGGCAAACTAGATTTGGAGGACTTATCGATGATAAAGCTACTTATAATAGAAGATGAAGCAACACTATCGGATAATATCAAAGAAATTTTAACGGATCTGGGTGAGATCACCCAAGCGTATGACGGAGAAGAAGGTCTATTTGAAGCGGAAAGCGGAATGTATGATTTAATTTTATTAGATTTGATGCTGCCAGAAAAAAATGGTTACGAAGTCTTAGCCGAATTACGGGCCAAAAATATCCATACCCCAGTTTTGATCCTAACGGCTAAAGATAGTCTAGAAGACAAAGTGACCGGTTTTCAAAAAGGCGCTGATGATTATTTGACCAAGCCTTTTTATCGAGAAGAACTAATCATGCGGGTCAAAGCATTGCTAAAACGCTCGCTCGGTTTATTTGCTGAAAATCAATTAGTCTACAAACAATTGACTTGCAATCTCGCGACCAAAGAAGTACTGGTCGAGGATCAAGTCTTGCCGATTCAAGGAAAAGAATTTGATCTTTTGGTTTATTTCATCCAAAACAAAGGCGTGATCCTAACGAAAGAACAAATTTTTGATCGGATTTGGGGCTTTGATTCAGAGACTACGCTCACTGTCGTAGAAGTTTATATGAGCCATCTACGTAAACACTTGAAACCCACAGAAGTCGATAAATGTTTCAAAACACTACGCAATGTCGGCTACATCTTACAAAAGGACTGAGGCTATGAACACCGAAATCTCACGCAAGCAACGCTGGAAATTTTTCTTCATCAATGTGGCGGCGTTTGCGGGCGTCTTCCTACTCTTGGGCTTTATCACTTTACAGCTGCTACAAAGTTCAGCCTATCGCCAGACCGACCTTTCACTTAGTCAAATGGCCAAAAATGATCGTTTGATCGAAATGGAGATCACCCGCTACCAAGAAGGAAATCCTTTCTTGTCACAACAACAAACACCTGATGATCTGCAAATGAGTAATGGTCCTGAGGGCAATAATCGTTTCAATACACAAATTATTTTATGGTCAAAAGAAGGAAAGATCTTAAATAAAGAAGTCTTAGGCGGCCGCTTCACCGAGCTAGCGAATCTTTCACTGGACACCAGTCATTTAAATAGTATCCAGTCTTTGAATCTGAAAAACAGTACCGCTGAAAGCCAAAAATTGGCCTTCCATTCTTATACGATCAAATACGATCAAGATAGTGAAGTCGCTTATGTCCAATTTTTAGCCAATACCAATCAAATCGCAGATTCGATGAAGACCTTCGAAACGACCTTGATCCTTTGTATGGTCGTCTTTTGGTTATTGTCGATCGGATTAAGTTTTTATATTTCAAAAATGAATATGAAGCCGATCATGAGCTCATGGCGCAAGCAACAAGAATTTGTTGAAAATGCCTCCCATGAATTGCGGACGCCACTAGCGATCATCCAAAACAGCTTGCAGCAATTGTTCACCCGACCAGAAAACACGATCATGGAAGAATCTGAACCAATCGCTCAAGCCTTGAATGAGACCCGACGACTTAGTGGGTTGACCAACGATCTACTGACTTTGGCTAGGAGCGATTCCAATCAATTATTGGTCCAAAAAGCAGCCCTTGATCCACAACCGTTTATCCAACAATTAGCCCAACCTTTTCAAGAAATCGCTGCAATGCAAGACAAACGGTTTGTCTTAGAAAACTTTGCCAATGAAACGGTTTTAGTCGATGAAAAACGCGTCCATCAAGTGTTGGTGATCCTACTGGATAATGCGTTGAAATATACCGATGCCAAAGACAAAATTATTTTGCAATCGGAGATCTCGAATGATCATTGGTTGATCGAAGTCAAAAATAGCGGCGCATCGATCAGCGACGAAGACAAAAAACATATTTTTGAACGCTTTTATCGTGAAGACCAATCGCGTTCAAAAGAAACCGGCGGCTATGGCCTAGGCCTCGCAATTGCTAAACAAGTCATCACGCAACATAAAGGCAAACTGACTGTGCGTGACTGGCAACCCCAAGGAGTCATTTTTCAAATTCGATTGCCGCTTAAAAATTGAATGGATTCAAAAAATGTTTGATATCATACTAAAAAACTCTTTAAACGACACCGATTTCTTTCTCTTAGATTTTAAGAGAGGACGGAATGTTCGTTTAAAGAGTTTTTTTGTTCATTCGGTGATTAGCTAACCACTAGTTATTTTTATCATTCAAACCTAAATTTATTTTTTCATTAGACAACATTATTACCCCCAATAATATTCCATAAGCAGTATCTCTACCTGAAGTATGACCGATGGCTAAAATATTTTTAAGAACAACATCAAGTTTTTCGGGCACAGGATACATAAACCATTGATTCAACTGAATGAACGGAGAGCTTACGAATCCCTGGACAGCCGTCCGAAGATAATTTTCACTTATTATTGTAGTAGTTGTAAGCCCGTTTAAGAGGATTTCTTGTATTTGTTTCACCGCTGGATGTTGGTAGATGCTAAGTATAAATAGATAGCCCAATAAGATGTCATCCCCACTGGGTGTCAATCCTCGCCCTCGCCCAATAAAAAATATCAGAGCTTCTACCCATTTTTGGTTTGAATATTCTGGCTGAATAAGTTGTTCAAAATACTTTTGGTTTTGCCTTGTATTCTCAATGCCTAGTTGTTTATCTAATTCATAGGACTTCAATTTCTTCGTTAATAGCTCCACACTTTGGTTATCATAAGAAAGGTTAATTATTTCTAGTGGAACTTTTCTGATCGACTTCAAAGAGACGATTTTTACTCCTTGATAGCTATAAAAAATTAAGGTTTCATCCGTAATTTTTACGATATCGTCGTCCTTACAAAAATTCATTATCTTTCGAAACATTTCCTTTGGAATTCGGAGTCCAAAGCTAGAAAGATAATTGTCAGAATCAGTGATATGGATCAATCGTCCAGCAACGATAAGATTAAAGGAATGGGTAAATGTACTGTGCACTCGTCCGATTTTTCCACAGTCATTTAGTTTTGAAAAGTACGAGCTCATTAAATATTCAGCTTTTCCCATTTATCCCCCCTCCTTTTTTAGCGATGAATGGTTACCTTTGTATCCACTTTGACTGTGACCCGACCATTTTTTATCACATATAATCGTTCGGGTAGATCAATAATTGCATCGGCTTTTATTTTTGTATCTAATAAAATCAAATCAGCTTGCTTCCCAATTTCTATTCCATAGTCTTTTAAACCTAATGCTTTCGCAGGATTTTCTGTTATCATTGGTAAAACAGTTGGCAGATCATCTGCACCGCCCAAATGACCAACTGGAATTGCCAGCATCGCAATTTGCATCAAATCACCGTTTCCATAAGGTGTAAAAGCATTCCGAATATTATTTGTCGCTAAACATATATTTATACCGGCATCACGTAGTTTTCGAATAGGTGTTACAGCACGCCGAACATTGACCTCGTCGTTTCGTGCTCCTAGATGTAGATCAGTTGCCGGCAAAGGCATCACGTTTATCTTTGCTGCCACCATCAACTTGATAACACGCGCTAATTGTTCTTTCGACATTGCATGTAGTGCGGTTAGATGGCCGACAGAAACTCGACCTTGATAATTTTCCTTTATCGTTTTCTCACAAAGATACTCAATCGAAGTATCATCCGCTTCGTCAGCAAAATCTTGATGCAAATCGATATCTTTACCGTATTTTTTAGCAATCTTAAAAATTAAATCAATGTGTTCATTTGCAGGTGCATCATTATAAGGAATTCCTCCGACAATATCTGCCCCCATATCCATTGCTTCATACATCATTTTTTCCGTTCCTGGGGTTTTAAAAATACCTTCTTGCGGAAAGGCAACGACTTGCATATCGATCAAATCTTTGTACTCCTCTTTTAATCGCATAATCATATTGAATCCTGTAAATCCTTGTGCTGGATCAAATTCTGCATGTGTCCGAACCGTTGTTGCACCATGGCGAATAATCATTTCCAACGCTCGTTTTGCTCGATTGTAAACATCTTCTTCTGTAAAGGTCGGTTTTAACTTAGCAGTTACTTCAATAGCCTCTTTTAAAGTACCGGATTTATTTGGCTCTCGATCCGCGATGAGGGCCTTATCCAAATGAATATGGCTTTCAACTAAACCAGGAATCAGAACTCTCCCTGCGCCTTCAATGACTTCTTTAGCTGAATCATTAATTGCGGAAGCAATATTGATAATTTTTCCATCCTCAATCGCGATGTCTTGTAACGCTTCACCATCATTTAATCGTACTTGTTTAATCAATATGTCCATTTTTTCCACTCCTTAAATACTATTTATTATGACTCCATTTTTTGCTAGCCAAAGAACAATCCGATGGCTAGTAAAACTACGGAAGCTAAGGTCAGCCACTTCACATTTCCTTTTACCACATCTAAAATAGGAATTTGGAACCCTGATGATAACGCTTGCATCGTAATGTTTACAAAACTCATCTGACTTCCTAGACCCACACCCATCGTTACAAAACCTAGTGCTATCGGAGGAAATCCTAGCGATACTGCAACAGGGAGAACCAGTGTTAGAACAGAACCTACATACGCACCGGCCGGAACACCAATAAGAATACCAGTTAAAATTGCCACGGGCACCACGATAAATTCTGGCGCATTTTGTGCGACCCCAGCAATCACAGCAAAAGTTCCTGTCTGAGCTATTACGTTTATGAAGGCCAAGAAAATACCAACTTGAAATAAGCGGGTCAAAATATAGGTTGATCCATCTACCATTGCTTCAACCGATTGATTCATCGTAAAGTCAGTACAAATGAATACTAATGCTAAAGTCAAAATCATGTAAACCAACGGCGTAAAGAACGCAAAACCAATGAGCTCATTTACGATTGGTCCGAAAATAACTGCAAATAATAAGAAAATTGCTGGAATCGTTAGTTTAAGCAATTCGCCATTTGATTTTTTATCAAATGCATCATCTTCGACTTCTTTGAATCCGATTTTGCGGCGTTTCGTTCCCCAAAAGGCTAAAAGGATTGCTAATACTACAAATAGTAACCAAAATGGTCGCATCACCGAAACATAATCTGCAACGGAAACATCGCCTAATTTAGAAACGATACTTGATTCTAACGAAGCAGGAGAAGTAGTAAATGAAACTGCAGCCGCTAAAGACATACCTGCGATCAATTCTGGGACTACCCCTACCGCTGCAAAAGCCAATGGTGCAATCACCATCGCACTTCCGCCGCCGATACCTGACATATAAGTTGCAGCAGCCAGTAAAATAACAATGAAAGCTGAGGCATATTCTACTTTTCCCTTTGTTCCTCTTTTAGCTAACGTCAGTGCTGCAGAGTAACTCCCGGCTTTGAATACGGCCATTGCTACAGCAGAATTGATAATCGGGACGGTAATGCTTAACATAGACGGAATGGTCTCCAATAATTGCGCATTGGCGTCTTGCAAGCTAATTCCCCCAATTAGCATTGCTAAAATCCCAGCAACAAGACCGGCAATAATCATATCTACTTTTAAAAATAATAATACCAACACTAGAATCAATGGAACAATGACTAGGATTGCTTGAAATCCCGTTGGCGCAGTAACATCACCTAATGAATCTGCTGAGAAGACCGTGAATCCGGAAGTCAAACCAAGAAATATCAGCAACAGAAATACTCTAATTTTTCGCTTCATAATTAAGCTCCTCTTTTTTTGTCGTGGATTTTTTAATAAGAGATTCTGGTTCCAAAGCCTGTAGTAACATTTTTAAGATTTTCAATTGACGTAATAACCGCTTCCCCACCACCACTTTCGACGAATTCTATTGCAGACTCTACTTTCGGTAACATACTGCCAGGAGGAAACTGATTTTCTTTGATATATTGTTTAGCTTCTTGAACTGTCAGATGCTCTAGTTTTTTTTGATTGGGTTGATTGTAGTTTATATATACATTGTCTACTCCCGTCAAAATAATCAAACGATCTGCCTCTATCTCTTTGGCTAGATTTTTAGCCGAAAGATCTTTATCTATCACAGCTTCCACACCTTCGTAATTTCCCTGCTTATTTTTAATGACCGGAACACCGCCACCTCCAACGCAGATCGTGATCACTTCTGCCTTGATCAAAGAAAGAAGGGCTTCTTTTTCAACAATTGATACTGGTTTTGGCGATGCAATCACTTTCCGATACCCACGACCGGAGTCTTCTTGATAGATACCGCCTCCATTTTTCATTTTTGACTCTGCTTCTTCCTGATTATAAAATGGTCCGATTGGTTTCGTTGGTTTTTTAAATGACGGATCATCCTCTGCAACTTCTACTTGAGTGATCACACTGATCACACTTTTATTCATTTTTTTCTTTGCCAATTCGTTTTGAATTGCCTGCTGAATCCAGTAACCAATACTACCTTCAGTCATCGCGACATTGGTATCCAAGTGCATCATCGGCGTTTGCTCAGAATCTCCCGCTTTTTGCTGGATCATCAAATTTCCGACTTGTGGTCCATTGCCATGACATATCACGACTTTTTCTCCTAATTGAATAAATGAAACAATATCTGAAGCGACTTTTCTGACAACTTCCTTTTGTCCCTCATCACTAGGGACTTTATCTAATATTGCATTTCCACCTAATGCAATGACATTTAAACTCATACTTGTCATCCTTTTCTTAATCTATTTTTATACCAAGTGATTTTGCATAGGCTTCTAGAGCTTGCTCAAAACATTCTATTGGCGCACGAACCGTTCCTGCGCCCACCTGTCCTGTACCAGCTTCTTTGTGAGCAATTCCTGTATTTATCACTGGAGTAATTCCTGTTTCAACTACTTTTCGAACATCGATTCCTAGACAAGTCCCTTGGAAGTCCCAAGTAGGAATCGTCCATGCGGGATTATGGCTAATGCAGATCTTTGCCATTTCATTGGAAATATCCAATGCATCTTGGAAACCGCCCGCACCAACGAATCGAGTTACTCCCGGTGCAGCTACCATCGCCATTCCTCCCACACCGATTGTTTCTGTAATAGAACTATCCCCCATATCTGGATTGCCGTCTTCTTCAGAAAATCCAGTGAAGTAGAGACCCTTCGGCACATTTACGGGTGCAGTAAACCACTGATCACCGGTTTCCGCGATTCTTACACCAAAATTGACACCATTTCGAGATAATGTGGTTACAACTGTTCCCTTAGCTTCTTTTCTAGCTGTATCTACGATGGATTTGCCTGCCGCCATCATAATATTTAAGAAAAATTGATCTGTATCTGCTAAAAACTTCATTACTTCATGTTTATCATTTTCATCTATTGGTAGTAGTACAATCGAAGGGGCAATCTCTCTTAAAAAATTTAGTGATGCCGCAAAATTTCTTTGATGAAACTCATCACCCATCGTGATTGACCGTGCAATAAGAACACTCAAATTTATGCCATTTTCATTCTGTTGTAAAGCTTTTGAAAGTGTCGGCCCCAAAACATTCTTCATCCAATTTAAACGAGTGATCACTTCATCTGAGTACGCACCAAAACGAAGAACTTTTCCAATTCCTTCATTCATCGTACAATATCCTACCGAACCATCTAATTGGTTTTCGACAACAAATACCGGCATATTCCCCGAAGTTATGCCCCCCATAGGGCCGACGGCATGCACTTGATGACAAGGAATAAAACGTATCTCATCCGCCTCAATCAAAGCTTCGACTTCTTTCTCATTTTTTGCCCAACCTTCAAAAATAGCCGCTCCAATAACCGAGCCTTGCATCGGGCCTGTCATTTCCTCCCAATTGATGGGGGGGCCGGCATGAAGTAATGTTTTAGTCCTCTCATTTAATTCAGGGATTACCGATTTTGCTGGAACTACATTTCTTAAGAAAGGTTGGGCATTTCGAATCTTATCTATTACTTTATGGTTTTCTTCATTAATTTGATCTTCATAGTCATCTAACGCATTCAAAATTTTGATCATCTTTTGATTTCCGCTAGCTCTAGGTTTCCAATTGAACTGTTCAGACTTACCATCAAAATCTAAGATAGATTGATTAAAACTAGAAAGACCTACATTGATAATACGTGGCTTACTGTTAAGCAATTCCATCACTTTAGGACTTGCTTTCGGGACAGCTATTTTTTCACCATTGTAAACGATGGTTTCTTTTGATACTTCGGTTAGCTCTATCCCTTTTAAACTCAATGCAGTTTGAACCGCTTTGGCATTACTTTCAGCAACTAAAACGTCGTTATCTAGCAATCGCTGGATCGTATTTTCATAACCTTGTGGATCTTTGTCTGTGCCTACAACAGTTGCCACAAAATAAATGTCGCGATTTTCATTTTTAGCTTGGAGTTGTGCAGCTTGAATAGATGGAAGTAACGCCGCCACCATATCTTCATGTGCCCCATAACCGAGAACGATATCAAGTAAAATTACTCCGGTAGATTTATCCGCTGAATACTCTTTGATTTTTTTAATACGTACTTCTGGATCAATCATTGGGTGTGGTTTGCCCTGAGTATATCTATCATCACCTAAATCAATCACGTCATATCCCTGGGATTTCAAGATAAATCCCTCTTGTTTTACTAAGCCTTCTAAACCCAGCGCTTCAGAAAGCAACATTCCCGCTTCAGCAGCCAATGTACCACCTGAATACAAGCCCTTGATTACTTTATCGTCCGCTAGCTTTTTTGATGGTTGTTTAACCGGTTCAAAATATGTTGGTTTGATTTTCACTGACTTCGCCAAGTCGACCGCGATTTTAGCAGTCTCTTCTAACGTATGTGCCAAATATACTTTTCCTTCATGAGCAGTTGGTTTTTCTCCTAAGAAAATGGCAACCACCGGTTTTGTGATACTCTGTAATAGTTGAACAACCTCATCACGTACTTCCTTTGCTGGCGGTTTTGAAATGACACAAATCACATCTGTGGGCTCATGATTTTCCAAAGCAATAATTGCATCTTTAACCGTAATAGCCCCGACTTTATCACTTAGATCTCGTCCACCCGTTCCAATCGCATGGACAACTCCATTTCCAAGACGATCGATAAGAGTCGTAACTTCTTGGATACCTGTCCCAGAAGCTCCGACGACCCCAATATTTCCGGGTGTGATAACATTAGTGAAGGCTATTGGCAGACTAGAAATAATTCCCGTGCCGCAATCAGGTCCCATCATCAATAAGCCTTTTTCATGCGCTAGTTTTTTCAACTTTACTTCATCTTCAATTGGGATATTGTCTGTAAAGGAAAAGACGTGAAGGCCGCTTTTTAATGCCGTTTCCATTTCAACGGCGCCATATTCACCTGGAATACTAAAGAGCGCCATATTTGCATCCGGTAGATGATCAAGTGCTTCTGTCCAAGATTCCGAGGATCGTGTTTTGGTTTCTGATTTAGTTGAAGAGAGATCATTTAAAAATTTATCAACTTCGGATAAAACATTTTCCATAATTCTTGAACTGCCACTGTCTACCACCACCATCAAATCATTTGGTGAGGCCTGGCTTGCTTCATCCGTTAATAATCCGGTATTTTCTAAAATAGCTTTATTGGCATTTGTCCCCATCATAATTTGACTCATGCTCACACTTTCCATCTCGTTGATCCGATTGGTTAAGAGCATTAGGTTGATAGAATCTTGATAATTATTCTTTAAAATAACAGTTTGTAGCATCTTGTTCTCCTGCCTTTCTTCTACAAAATTATTGTAAAATTTAAAGAAGGCGTTTACATCGGACATAATTCTAAAAAAATGGTATTATTTTTATCTATAATGCGAAAAAAGGAGAATTCGATGAAATTAAAGAGCTTATTGTCGCTAGGTGATTTAAAAACAAGTAAACTACTGACTGATGCAATTGGTCTAGATAATGACGTTGAATCTGCCATGGTGTTAGAGGCTTTAGACATAGAACATTGGAGCAAAGCCAATCAACTTATCCTCACTTCCTTTTATGCATTTGAAGGGATTACGGAAGAAAAATTGGAAGATTTTTTTTTCAAAATGCGAAAAATTGGGATTAGTGGTTTAGTGATAAAGATGGATCGTTTAATTAAGACCATTCCTGAATGGGTCATCGAATTGTCTTTTAAATATGAAATTCCCTTAATAAAAATAGCCCACGATGTCAGCTATGAAAAAATTCTTTTAGCGATCTACGAACCCTTGCTCAATTATCAAACACATATTTTACGAACTTATTACGATGTCCGCCAGCGATTCACTAAATTAGAACGACAATCTCCCTCCTTTAAACGGATAATGGAGGAATTTCATTCATTGATCGGTGTCCCTTGCAGCTTAAAAATAATCGATAAGCAATTAGATTTTTCGTGTGGAGAAATCCCAGACAATCAGGTGGTTACTGACCGCATCGAATTTTTTGGTGGTGAATTTACAAGGAATGATTACACTCAGTTGACTCTTTTTTCTCAGCATACAGGAAAAAGCCAACAAGCCTTAGAGGTCAGCTTATTCAATCCTTTCTCCAATAATTGTTTATTGCTCATTTATCATGATCACAAAGAAATAAAAGAAACAGATTTAATGATCATTGAAAATACAGTCGATGTGCTTCAAGAAAAATTGAACACCGAATTTTTACTAAAAAAAGAGCGGTACGAATGCCTAAATAATTTAGCAGATGCTATTTTACAAAATACCCCTGAAAATCCTGAGGAGTTGAATAGCCTTCTAAAAGAAGCAGATATGAACCATCATAAGTTTTATCAAGCGATCGCTTTTTCTACCAAAGACATCAACAACAAGCTCCAAAAGGATAAAGTACTTAATTTACTAAAACATTTGAAAACGCATTCTATTTTTTTTGACCATCATAATTATTCGTTAATCCTTTTCAATTTTGATCAAGATACTGCGCTTACTAAATCCGCGATCAGACGTGTTCTTTCAACAGTACTAGAACAAAATCCCTCGATGACGTTTGCAGTCAGTGAATTAAAGAAAAAAAATGACTTAAAAGAAATTTTGATGGAATGCTTAGATATTTTACATTTTAGCGAACAATTTTATCACGACGACGTTGTCGAATTGGCAGACATTGGTATTTTCAGACATTTTATCCGGAATGATCAATTGGGATTGATCGAAGACCTAGTTCCTGAAAAACTATTGATTTTGGCTCAAAATAATTATGACCTATTTGAAACCTTATACCAATTCTTACGAAATAATCGGAATTATAAACAAACTGCTGAAACTATGTTTTTGCACTCAAAAACGATTCGCTATCGCCTAAGTAAGATTGAACTTTTTCTGGCGATTGATTTAAATGACCCTTTACAAATGATGAATCATGAAATAGGAACGTATATCATCAAGATGAGGAGAACTGCTTTTGAAAAAACAAATCCAACTCACAAACGGTAGTAACGTCATGCACTATTCGAACGCTCCTGACACTAAATTTGTCCTGTACCTGCATGGCGGGGGCTTGGTTTATGGTTCAAAAAACGACCTACCTAGCGAACTCAAACAAATTTTTTTAGCTAAAGGATATACAATCCTGGCTCTCGATTATCTATTAGCCCCTAACAGTACTGTGGAGGAAATTATTGCTCATTTGAAGGAAAGCGTTCAACAAATATACTTAGAAATCGTAGGGACTAATCCTCTCGGTATTTGTGGGCGTTCTGCAGGTAGCTTTTTGATGCTTCATTTGACTAATTGGTTGATCAAGACGACTCGACGACCAGCTTTTCTAATTAATTTTTATGGCTACTCCGATTTAATGTTTAACGCCGAAAAACGAAAACTGATCGATCAGGCTATTCAGTTTGATCAAATAAAAAATATTGACCAAACTAGTCCTGTTTGGGACGATCCATTATTCCAAAGATTTCCACTTTATCATTATGCTGTACAACAGCAAAAACTTATTTGTTTCTATGGCTTAAAACAAGCCACTGAGTTGGCGATCAGTCCCCATGACTTGCAGACTTTTCCGCGAACATTTAGTACAGCTAGTACGACAGATGAGGAAGTTCCCTTCATTTATAGCAAAAAAATAAGTGAGCAGATTCCCGAAGGTTATTTTCAACCAGTGTATTATCTGCCACATGATTTTTTAAAACTTACTCATAGACCCGAAGTAATTGATTTATTACAAGAACTTAAAAAATGGCTCGCATAACCCACTGATCTTTTGATATTTGTATCCTTGATAACGATCTTCATTTTTGATCACAATGATAAAACTAGTAGTAATTTCAGCAAGCGCTCCTTTTTGACAAAAAAATTTGTTTTTATTCAATAACTCATACGGTATACTGTTAAGAGATTATTTTATAAAAATTTGCTTTAACTATGTTAGAATCTAAAAAAAGCAAAAAAGAGGAGATTTCTTGTGACTGAATATACTGGCTTCGACAAAATTTATCGTGACATTGTCATGGATATCATAGAAAACGGGACGGACCAAGATCCAGCTTTAGTCCGGGCCAAATACGCCGACGGTAGCCCCGCTGCCACTCGTTTTATCCAAGGCGTCAATTTTAAATTGAAACCAGAAGATGGCATCCCGATCTTAAAATCAAAACGGGTCTTCCAAAAAACGCCTTTAGTCGAGTTGGAGTGGATCTGGCAAGAACTATCTAACGATGTGACCTGGCTACAAGAACATAAATGTAAAGTCTGGAATGAATGGGCCGATGATCAAAATACGATCGGTAAAGCGTACGGCTATCAATTAGCCAAAAAATGCCGTAAACTTCCTGACCATGAAGAAAAACTCAATCAAGTCGAATACGTCTTGCATCAATTACAAAACAATCCCGGTTCTCGCCGCATCATGACGAGTCTGTGGGATGTTGATGATCTAGATGATATGACATTGGAGCCCTGTGTCTGGGCCACTAATTGGAAAGTCAATAACGGCGTACTAGATTTACATGTCAAACAACGTTCCGCTGATATGGCGCTCGGTCAACCATTCAATACGTATCAATATGCGGTACTTCACCGTTTGATCACTGATCAATTGGACTTAGAATTAGGCACGATGCACTGGACGATCGATGATGCTCACGTCTACGACCGCCACATCGATAACTTAAAAGAACAATTAGCAAAACCGATCCCAGCAAGCGAACCAACACTCGTTTTGCCGGATAAATACGATGAAGAAGGCAAGAAAAAAAGCTTCTTTGAACGTCGATTATCCGAAGTAAAACTCGAAGATTATGAAAATAATGGTGTCTATAAATATGAGATCGCGGAATAATAACCCATCCACCCGTTTTCACGGGTGGATTTTTAATCCCCCTAGAAGGGGGCTACACTCGCGGCCCCTTAAAAGGGGCTTTTTAAAAGACTACCACCCGCTCACCTTCGCTCATTTCATTCTCTTTATTTTTTAAATGAGTATACGTACTCTCTTTTACCTATACTATCCCGAATACGATCATCCGCTTCTTGTTCACTAATATATTTCTCAATTGTCTTTTGATTCAACCCTACTGTACTCACATAGTATCCCTTTGACCAAAAGGATTTGTTTCCATATTTATATTTGAGATTTGCATGTTGTTCATGAATTAATACAGCACTCCGACCTTTCAGATATCCCATAAAGCTGGATATACTCATTTTAGGCGCACCCGAACTAGCATATGAATATTGTTGTACTTCTATGATTTCCACATCTTTCATTTCACATAACTTCCTTAGTATTTCTCCAATGTCTTTTCGTAATTGCCCATAAATGACTTTCCGTCTATACTTTGGTGTAAAGACAATGTGGTACTTACAATTCCAATGAGTATGTACTAAACTTTTATCGTCATTTGACATGAAAAAACTCCTTTCGATACAATGAGCGGTTGATAGCCACTCACTAGTATATCGAAAGGAGTTTTTTATCGCTAAAGCTACTTCATTCACGCGTAGAAACGCGCAGTTTTCTTGTTTCGTACGCTTTTCGCACGAAACTGACTAAAGTCTTTAATGTTATGAGTTGATTCTTTCTTCGATTGCGGTCGCCAATTGCTGAATGCAGTTAGCCGATTTTCCAACCCTGTTATGCATTAGCGTCCTAACATCCATCACAATACCTTGAACTCTATCATACTTTTTAATATCAGTTCCTTGTCGCCATTTTCCAGTAGCCTCACCTATATTTTCAAATATTTTCTGAGTATGGAATTTGTTTTCCTTGCTATTGTACGGCATTAGAAAAGCATTGAAAATTTGATCTGAATCTACTCCCATATGCTTATCAATGTATTCCCCATATGTGATTTGTTTGTTGATTGATGATGAATTTGGAAGATGGTTTGCTATGCCAGTGATACCATACCGATAATACTTGGCATCAAGAACATATACCTTGTCTTTATACAGCATGATTGTATCAGGCTGTAATGCTGAACTATCCTGATTGTTCCCGTGTCTCAATTTCCACTCAGCTTTAGGAAAATATCTGTCTTTATCGCTTTCTCCAAATACTCTATCAATCAATTTTTCCCAAACATATTCAAATCGATCAGTTCCAAAATAAAATTGTTTTTCATTAGGACGTTCATCCATAAACTTAATCATATCGAGCATGGCCTTAAACAGCGCTTTATGCTTGTCGTTATAAGTATTTGAAAGTTTATCATTTAGCGTATTAACAAACAGGCTTTTATTAAATTCAATATCTGGCTGCTCAGGCATATTGGGAACATAAAGCCAACCAATCTTGTCAAAGCACTCATAGACACAATATTTGTGTATTTTTGTGATGAGCTTGCTCTCATTCAGAGTCGATGCTTTCACGGTCATTTGAGTGTAGACGAATGAACCATTTTGTTGCACTAGAGGCTTTTGTTTCTTAAATGTCTTAGACCAATCAGTCTTCCCTTTAGTTGAAGTTATATAGATATTTTCCGTTTCAGTGTAATACTCGTACCTAAGATAGTAGTTGATTACTTCCAGATATGCATTTATCGGAAAATCCACCGACTGTGCGATTTCAAATTTCTTCATTTGAAGAACACGGTCTTTTTTCTCTGTATACTCTCCAAGGACTTTGAATAAATTTTTAATATCCCTACGGATTTCAGTCTCGTTTTCGGACAACTGATAACCTACTGGGAAATAGACTACTGCATCTTCTGTATCAGCCTTAATACCAACGAATGTATCTCCATCTTCATTGGTATTAACATGGCAACGTTCTTCAATGCTGATTTTACTCGTCATAAAATCACCGCCTAGTCTTGAGTCCCGGGTGTGACTTTATTATCTAAAAGAATATCTTTCAATGAAGCTGAAAAAATATTAAATTTATCATCATTCTTGGAGTCAATGAACGTACGAATAACTTTCTCTAAACTATTGAATTTGGCAACATCGAATATCTCTTCTCGTGTGAACTTAAAAGCATCATCCCACAAGTACTTGATAACCTTTTCAGGGAATAATCGCTTATGGCGCTCGTCTGTTCCTGTTGGTTGCAAATCAGAAATATGAATAAAATGAGTTCCAAGGCGCTTGTCTTCAGAAGATGTCATCCGAACGTTTTTATCGAGAATAATATCATTAATAGAGGTACAGAACTTTTTCCATGTAACTGACGTATCCAGAATCTTAGTATTAGCTAACCCGTCATCATCTGATTTGAACTCATTTTCAATTAAGCGCATATCCCATCTACGTTGGAATGCAGTATCCAAAGTGAATACATTTTGGTCAGAGGTATTCATAGTACCAATGATTGAGAGATTGGCTGGAATACGGATCTTATGCCGTTTATCACCATAAACATACTCAGCTACATCAGTATTGCTGATTTCATACTCACTCGTATGAAGTGGGAAACCGTCATCATTAGATAAATCAATCTCCGTTTTCCTGTCTAACAACTGGAAAATTTCACCAAATATTGCCGGGGCATTCCCACGGTTGATTTCTTCAATAATCAAGAAGTGCTCTACCATTGGATTTGTATACGCGTCTTTTAGAATTGTAGTAAATGGACCGGGAGTAAACCTATAATTTACATTTTTATTACCATTTTTGTCCTCATTTACCACAGGTAAAATTTGACCAACAAAATCTGAATAAGTGTAGTCTGGATGGAATACTAATCGTTCTCTTGGAGAATCCTTTTGCATGTACTCGTGTTCGATTGTATAACTTTTACCCGCACCTGGAACCCCATATAATAAGGTGTTCATCCCTACTTCTGCGCGATCAACGAAATCATATTCATCCGTCCCATATTCCTCTATTTCTTCCCCAGACCAATCAACTAACTCAGGAGACTGTATATATTCTTTGTACGACATCTCTAAGTCTTGCCTGCTCAATGTGGTATCCACAATCCAATACTCATCATAAGTGATGATGTCGAAAAGTATTGCCTTATCCTCAGTCGTAATATCTGTAAATGAAAGACGTATCGTATCAGAATCAATTTCGATATAGTCAAGTGGCTCAATCACACCTAACAATTGATTAGTAAACCTATTAGAATCCCCCCCGCTGACGTTAACGTTTGTGTTGAAGAAATCAACATTCGGTGTAGATTTAATAGCGTCATGCAAATCTCCAATGGATATTCCCTGAATCGCCGTACTATCACTTCCAAGAATGTAGTTCTTGAATTCTTGCTTTGTAATGCCTACATTATCCTTAAACTCATAAGAATAAAATAGTAGCTTTACCAAAATCCGTAACGGAGCAATCTGTTGTTGATTTTGTACTTCTAGCTCATAATAATTTTGTTTATCAGCTTTCGGATTGGGAAATTGTAATTTTTTTATAAATTCACCAAGCACATAATTCCATTTCCCCGTGAGTATGAGATCGACATTATGGGCACCCTTATATAACCCAAAATAAAACAAGTAGACAGGATACCAGCCATTTTTTGCCTGTGCTAGCGACTGTGACGGATGATTCCAGTTCCCATATTTCAGATGATTTGCAACAGCAACTAAGTTTTCTTTAATAGACTTAAATCGCATGTCATTAGTAAAGTGATAAAAAATCATAATCCACACCTAATTTCAACGTTTTTCTTTTCATTATATCACGAAAATAGCCAGTATATACCCAAATTTATAAGGTCCATTGACAGTTGTCTCTGGACCTTTTCTGTATAACTAAAAATACTTTTTATAAAAGATTCTAACCGCTTGTGCCAAGGCCTCTGCTAATTTTGGCGGAACAGCGTTCCCAATCATCTGATACGTTGCTCCTTGAGATCCAACAAACTCAAAGTCATCTGGGAAACTCTGCAAACGTGCCGCTTCTCTAGGTGTTATAGTCCTACTTTGAGCGGAATCATAGTGGATAAACCTATTTCCATCCTTGTACAAATGAGCAATTATAGTGGTGCTTGGCTTATCTGGTTTGAGAACATGATAACGATGAATTGGTGAACTCGAACCAACCTTTTCCTCGTACACTTTACTCAATGCCTTACTATCCGAGTAAATACCTGTTCCTTCCTCAAGATCTTTCGCGAGCATGTGGAAGATACCGATATCCCTTAAATTTTGATATCTTGGTTTCTGGCCACTTAATGATGCGCCAGAATCAACAACTGGTTCATAAGCAATTCTATTTTTATGACTTTCTTCATCCCTAATTGGGACAAATTTTTGAAGATCTCCAATAGCTTCTTGAACCGTTGTTTCTTTTTTGCATCTTAGGCTTGGAAGTATAGTTGAATAAAAATCCTCAAGGTAGTTCTGAATGTTTTCAGGATTATCAACAGAGTCAACGTGAACACCCACAAGAACCACCCTTTTTCGAGACTGTGGGACACCATAATCTTTGGCATTAATCACCGCCCTCTTCAAATCATCAAGAATCTCATAACCGATACTTTTGAAACCTGATTTTACTAAATCAGTAACTTTTCTTCCCCCCGGTTGAGCACTTAGCATCCCCGGTACATTCTCGAAGACAAATAACTTGGGCTGATACCTACTAACCACACTCAAATAATGTTCAAACAGATAATTTCGATAATCATCTTGCATCCCATTCTCATCTCTTACGCGACCAGCTACAGAATAAGCCTGACATGGTGGACCTCCAATAACCATGTCAATCCCGTTCGATTTGTTTACGAAGTAATCTAAACCTCTACTATCCCCAAACTTTGCATCTGACCATCCATTGAAGAGCTCATCTTCTCTTTGAATATCAAAATGTAAAATTGACTCATCGGCTTCTTCATAACCCCACCGTGTCTTCATTCTATGTCGAAGAGTATCAACTTGAGGCTTAAGCCATTCAACTGCAGCTACTTCCTTATAATTCTCAGCTTGCATAAATCCTTCGGTTAACCCACCAGCCCCAGCAAATAAATCCAAATATTTAATCTCAGACATTCATAGTTTCCTCAACTTTCGAAAGTAATTCCTTAACTTGAAGTCCAACTGCCTTCCCGAGCAATGGAGGGACGGCATTCCCTACTTGGCGATATTGTTGAGATTTATTACCATAAAAAATAAAATCGTCTGGGAAACTTTGGAGCCGTGCGCTCTCTCTAACAGTGGGAATCCTATTCCACTTATAATGAAAGTGTGACCGATGACCAGTATTAATAGTTAATGATGGTCTTTGACTATGGTAGCGAGTTAATGCTTCATTGTACTTAAACATCGTATTGTATGGTGCTGGCAATGCTCTAAAGTTCTTACCTTCTGGAACCATGGCAATTAAATCAATTGTTTTTTGTTCATGTTGAGTACCTACATGGTTATACAATTTATCTGAGTTAGCACGCATAAGTTCTTCGTACATAGTTCCAGCAACGTTCGGATATTCAGCAATTTCTGTTCCGAGATCTTCCTCCAATGATGGAAGATCCCCAATTGCTTGTTCACAGGTGATGTAACTTTCAGGCTCTACAAACGGAGTCGGATATTCGAAGTTACCATATTCAGGTAACACACCAACGAAAAATACTCGCTTCCTAATTTGAGGAACCCCAAAATCAGGTGCATAAAGGATTTTTTTCTGCATATTGTAGCCAAGGTCAGTGAAGTCATCTACAATACGTTGGGCTCCTTTACCATCAAATAGTTTCAACAAGCCAGGTACGTTCTCAAGAACGACCACTTTTGGCTTAGTCATATTGGCAAACTTAACCATCGCCTCATATAATGTATTTCTTTCATCGTGTTCGTTTCGTGGACCAGCGAGAGAATATCCTTGACAAGGAGGCCCACCAATCAATACATCGACCTTTATGTCTCGTTCTTCTAGGTAGTCGGTGATATGATGCAAATTATCGTGGTTAAATAAATCCAATTTCATGATATCTGCATCACCGTGATTTTCCTTAAATGTTTTTAAGGCAGCATCGTCAAAATCAATTCCAAGCACAACATTAAAGCTTGCATCCATAAAGCCACGTGAAAGACCACCCGCACCCGAGAAGAGGTCAACCACATTCAATTGCATGTCATTCGTATTCAATTTTTCTCTTCCTTTATGTTTAATACCGTATTCTAAACACTCACGAATTCTTTCTTGAGCAGTTTTCCCAGGGAAAAACAAATCTAGCTGCTCAAACACTTGATCCGGAACCTTAATTCTTATCTCTTTCCCTTGGATGGCATTTCTGCCAGAACCTGGGCGAGAACCGCCATGATTCATGTGAACTCCTCCAATCAGTAATACCAATATTGAAAAAGTGTCTTTTTTTCAATATTGGTATTTTACCAAAATTAAACCTCGTTGGGAACGTTTTTTGCTTCATATTTACATTTTTCTCTCAATTCAATCTTTCAAGCGTTTTTCTATCATCAACTATGTAATGATTCAGGGTCCATCTCCTATTACTTGGTGTCCACTCATCCATCTCAACGTTAAATTCCGTCCCGTCAATTAACCGAACTTCTAATATTCTGTCTTTACGCACCAAGATTTTTTCAATATTCATTGCCACGTCTGCCCTATTAACGCATCGAAACACATTAAGATGCTGGCCAATTTCCATTCCAAGAATCTCTGATAGTTTCCCAATAATATCCTCCCGTTGCATTAGTATCTGCCGAACCACCGTACTCAGCATCAATCCTAAATGCTCATCGTAGATATGAGGCGTGCCGCAAGCTGTCAGATGCTTGCACACTGCCACACTCTTGTCCGATATCGGTAATTCTTGGCTTTCGGGCTTGTCGCATGCCAAGTTCTTGGTCCATAGCAAGAGCCACATTTCCCACAGATAATTTTCCTTGCCAGAACGTCTGCAGTAGATCGCCCAGTTAAATCTAGCGAATTCACATAGTCAAACACTTCTCGAGAAACAATGGCTTCATGATGCCCTCCAACAAAATATTGCGGCCGTTCACCTTCTTTCTTCTTTTTGCGTTTTGTCAAAAAGTATACCGTATAACTCTTCTGCAAGGGTGCATCACCCTTATATTTCTCGTTCTCCAAAATTTACCTAACCATCGAACAACTAAAATCTTTCCCGGTTAGCGTTAAGATCTCCAACATCTCCAACTGGTTCAACCGTTGCTGAATCCGAGTAAGGGAAGCCGAGCACTGCCCTGGCAAACATCGCTTTAGCGACAAGCGCCTGTTTCTCATTCACCACAAATTCTCCATTTGCCCCCATGTCATAGCCCAAGATCCGCTTGAGAACCTCTTCATTTGCCCCCATACCACATTCTCAGACAGACTTCGGCTTTCCTCTCGCACCAAAATCGACATCAGCGTTATGACAAACTCACCTTTGGCACCAAGCGTGTCAATTCCTTCTTTCTCAAACCATCCACCAACACCGATCGATTTCAGCATCCGAATGGTCGTCAGCGTATCCACCGTGTTGCGGGCAAAACGGCTGGTGGATTTCGTGATGATGTACTCCACCTCGCCATTCTTCGCTTTCTCAATCATCTCCTAAAAGGCATATAAATTTTTGAAAGATGTTCCGCTAATCCCTTCATCAGCGAATAGCTCGGCAAACTCTCAATCCTCTTTGCTTTGATGAGCTTGGTGTAATGCTGTTTACGGGCAGTCTGATTATCTTTCTCAGTCGATACTCGGGCATAGGCAGCCACCTTCAGTTTGCCAATTTTCTTTGTAGCTGACTGGATTTTTGGGAACTTGGTTGGTTTAATTTTTATGATTTCCTTATTTGCCATACTCTGACTCCAACTGCCCAATGATAGGCTGATAAAGGTTTAGCAAGCGGTTAATAGCCATTGCGTGCTCACGCTTGTTGATGATGCCCGAAGAATACAAATAATCGACCATCATTTTTGATAGCCGATAATCCATTTCTGACCTTTTGATTTGTGTCACTTCTGCTGCCTCAATCGCTTGTTTGACATTCCAGTTGGTACGATTACCAGTCAAACCCTTCGAGCGAAAGAACGACTTTACTGAATCCACTGAGACATCCAGTTGCTTGGCTATTCGTTTGTAGCCACTAAGTCTTCGCGTGACTCTTCATCTGACAATAGTTCTTTAAAAAGCTGCGTTTGTTTTTCTACCGAGTCATATTTTTCTAGCGATTCATCTGCTAATAATACAACTTGCTGTAGTAATTTATCGGAAAGGTATTTATAGAAGATTAATCCTAATAGATAGTTTTTATATTCAGAGGCGTCCATTTTGCTACGAAGATTATCCGCTGCACTAAATAAACGTTGATTCAATTCTGCGCCCATTTTATAAGCTCCTTTTTCATTAAATGCGTACCTTCTTATTTTACCATTTTAGTGGCATTAATGAAGGAGAAAACAGCGAGAAGATCTGATTCAGATAATCATTGTTATCTTAGAAAATAAAAAAGAACTTTATCCTTCAAAAAAATTAAGTTATAGTAATTACAATCAACTTACAAAGGAATCAATTATGAAAAGAACTCAAAAACCTTTAAAAAAGAACACTTCGACTCTAACCAAGATAATTATTTTTTTATCTGCTATTATTATTTGCCTAATTTCTTATATTGTCACTGCCCATTTTATTCATATCCCTCGAACACCTACTACAGCTAGCCCGACATACATGAGTGAAACCAAAAAGGCTACTACTAAATCTGAAATATCCGACATTAGTTCCACAAGGACGAGTAGTTTTGATGCGACCACAAGCAGTAGTAAAATACCTTCTTATGAAGTAGAATTTCCAAGAGGAACGGTGTTGTTTGGAGAAACTAACAATCAAAAATTTGCAATAACCACCTATACAACTACTGACGAAATCGTTATTGCCTATAGTCCTAAAGGAAATTATTCGGCTGATGCTCACATGGGAGAGGTCGCAAATTTTATTACTACTACCGTCTCTACTACTAATATTCAAGTAACCGAGGAAGGTGTCACTAAAAATGTAAACGTAAATACTGAATTAAAAATTCCTGAAAACACGGTTAATACGCCTAGCATTGACTTCTTTACACCTTTTAATGGAAATGATACAAAGATTTATGCCTATCAAAATGATGATGGAAAGATTGTTTTAGCCTTTACCTCTAATGGCGATCATGAGCCATTCATCGCTATTCCTTTTACTGAAAAAAGCAACGAATAATTTTTTACAATGAAAACTGACGAAAGCTCAAATCAGATCTAATTTGAGCTTTCGTCAGTTTTTCTATTCTAGATTGTTTCAATCAGTAATTTAATTATTAGCTTCAAGACAACTACTCATGCGAATTATGTAAATTTTCGCTCTCATTAAATAAAAAAAAATTCATTTCAAAGAAGATGCGACTGGTGATTAATCCACCAACGCTTCATAATACTGATCAAAAAATTGATCGGTAACATATTCTTCACCGTCAATTACTATTATATCTTGTTCACATGGGTACTCAATTAATGAATCATCAACATTGAAAAGCCTCTGCTGTCCCTTGACTGGAAATGGTTTGATGCAGCGAATATTATCAAGTTTCCAGGCATACGTACCATCGCTTAATTTTTGACAATCCGTTACTTCTACCACTACTATCGCATGTCGTGAGATAAAGCCTTCGATTTTTTTTGCAGTGGCACAAATTAAAAGATCGCCACGATGCTTCGTTGGCCAAGTACGATATTCAAATACTTTTTCACCGGTGAGGACCTCCCAGGCGTAATCCGGTCTCAAAGATAACGCTCTCATTTGTTATCACTCCTAATTCATTGATACATTGAGCATAGCATTTATACTATTTCGTCACAATAAATTAGGCAGAACACTCGCCGAAAATATCAATTATTGTTATATCTAGAAATACTTTGCCTTATTTTATTTACAACAAAAGCCCCTCAAAAATTTGAGTGGCTTTTGTCTATTCTTTTCCTTTTATCAGTTCTCCCAAGCCTTCCACAAAAATCATTAGTCCCCATTCAAAAGCTTCCTTGCTTCCTAGTGTGTCTAAGACATCGCTTTGCATGATGCGGGCGATCGGTTCGTCAGAGGCATAATCGGCGAGTGATTGTTTTTCACTTTCCGGGGTTACGTTAACTTGGTTTTCTTTTTGGGCCAGGTAGTCAATCTCAAACGAAATGATGTAATTCATCAAGGTATTGATGCTGGTGAATTTTTGTCCATCTGTTAATGGTTGGTGATCAATGACTTTCAATAATTCATTGTTTAATTTCAATAACTCGGGATTATTCGGCGTAGTCCGCAAAAGTAAATGGGCGGAATAGGGGTATTTTCGTAATTTTTGAAAAAGGATCTCCCCATAAAAGATTAATTGTTGTTGCCATTGATCGGCCTTTTTCACTTCCTTCAATCCTTCTTGGATCACTTGTGACGCAAGTTTATCAAAAATTTGTTCTTTGCTTTTTACGTACCAGTATAGCGATGGGGCTTTGATATTCAATAGCTGGGATAACTTGCGCATGCTAAAGTTATCGAGTCCTTCAGTTGCTAATAATTTCCAGGCAACATCTAGTATTTCTGTTTCATTCATTTTATTTTTCAAACCACGTTCACACTCCTTCTACTTGATTATACCAGAAAAACTAACAGTGTTAGTTTTCTCTTGCATCTTTTATTAAGAAGTGATAATCTAACAGCGTTAGTTAGTCTAACGGTGTTAGATTTATTTTGAAAAGAGGTTTTTTAAATGGAACAAATGATGGATGATTCAAATGAATATTTATTGAAAGAAGCTCCGGTGAAAAAGGCGGTATTGAATTTATCGGTCCCTATGATGATCGGAACATCGGTCGGGGCGATCTACAATGTCGTGAATGCTTATTTTATTGGTCTCTTGCACAATACGCAGATGATCTCCGCTATTACGATCGGCACGCCCGTATTTATCGCATTAATGGCCATTGGAAATATGTTTGGGGTTGGGGCGAGCACGTATATTACCCGCTTGATTGCAGTGAAAGACACTGCAAAAGCAAAAAAAGTAGCGGGCTATGGTTTCTATATGAGTTTGATCGTGGCTCTTTTATTGGGAGCAATCGGCGTTGGTGCAATCAATCCTTTATTAAAACTATTAGGTGTCGATGCGGCAATGCACAGCTATGCGCTGCAATATGTCGTGACCTTGTTAGTCACAGGCTTTACCACGACGATCAATTTTACCTTGGAACAAGTCGTACGTTCAGAAGGCGCGGCAAAGGAATCCATGTATGGCATGATCATCAATGTCGGAGTGAATTTGATTTTTGATCCGCTCTTAATTTTATTTTTACAGTTGCATGTGATCGGTGCAGCATTGGCGATTGGCGTTGCTAACTTAGCGTCGATGCTCTATTATCTTTATTATTTATCTAGCAAAAGCGAACACTTAAAAGGTTTTGCTACGCACATTTTTTTATCGATCAAGGATCAAATCGAAGTCTTGAAAATCGGAGTTTCTGAATTGATGAATTCTGGTTTTATGATTATTTCCACCTTACTCTTAAATGTCTATGCTGTTCGCTATGGCGATGATGTGGTCGCAGGTTTTGGGATTGCGACACGTTTAGTCCAAGTCCCACAATTTTTGGTGATGGGAATTTTCTTTGGCGTGATTCCTTTATTTGCCTATAATTATTCAAGTAAAAATAAAGAACGCTTAACTGCTAGTTTTAAAACAGCTTGTGCTTTCATTGCCTTGATCGTCTTCATATTTGTCTCATTAACGTACCTTTTTCGGTATCCGATTTTAGGCATATTCACTAACAGTTCAAGCTTGATTCAAGTTGGGGAATATATTTTGACGGCCTCTCTTGCGACCACAATTTTCAATGGCTTTGCAGGTTTAATCTTAGGAATGTTCCAAGGAACCGGCAAAGGGTTACCGACGATTATTATCTCGATTATCCAAAGTTTACTGATCATTCCGATCATTCTTTATATGAATAACAACTTTGGCTTGCATGGACTTGTTTGGGCTTCTACGGTGACTGAATTTATCGCCTTTTTGATTGGGATCGGTTTTTATCTCTATTACCGCAAAGACTTTCGAGCGATCTAATAATATGATGACTGGTTGCTCCTTAATTTTCCTTTACGTTTTGCCAGATTGACTGTTATATAAGCGAATCGCTACTGTTTTGAGTGGATTGCTAGTACAATCAACGTTTACGACAATTCTGGAAGGGTTTGATGATTGTCATGCCAAAAATAAATCGAAAGTCCCATGAAGTTGAATCAGTGCTGGAAGAAGATATTGAGATCCAAGGGAAACGATTCCGTTTGTATTTTCAAAACCGCTACACGATCCTTTCGTTAGTCGTCGATCTCTTGACCGGGTTCTTTTACATCATCGGGAGCATTGCTGCTCTGGCACCAATTCCCGATCGCATCGGACTCTATTTTTACCTTATCGGCTCGATATTTCTGACGATCCGCCCCATTTTGCGCATTATCAAAAACATCTTTGTCTACGATGATTGGAAAGAATCTTCGAAATAAAAAAAGCAGTTCCTATTTAGGAGCTGCTTTTTTTACGGAATAATTTTACTTAGTTCATTTGATAATCGGTCCCGGTTTTTTGCTTGAAATTATTTTTCAAACCAGAAGTTTGATAGATTTTTTGATCTTTCGTAATAAAAATCGCTTCAGTGGCGGGCAATTCTTCGATCAAAGCTAAGCCGTTAGTTAAACCAGCCGTAAATGCGACAGTTGATAAAGCATCGGCCGTCAGTGAGGAACTGGTCATGACCGTCACACTCATTAGCTGATTATCGATCGGATAACCCGTGGCTGGATCAAAGATATGGTGATAATCCGTACCTTTATTTTTCAAATAGCGCTGATACGTACCCGAAGTAACAATCGTTTGATTTTTAGTCGCCACTTCTCCGATGATCGCATTGGCTTGTTTAGGATCACGGATGCCCACTTGCCACCGTTGGTCCTTTCCGCGAGGGCTATGGCCTAATACGTAAACATTTCCGCCTAAATCTAAGACCGCGGTCGTAACGCCTGCTTGCTTCAATAATTTGACGATATTGTCTGTAGCATACCCTTTTCCTAGCGATCCGATGTCTAGCTGCATGCCTTTTTTAGTTAGAAAAACCGTTTGTTTTTTTGGATCTAATTGTACCTTTTTATCGTCTACTAACGCGCGAGCAGCACTGATTTCTTCCGCATTCGGGGTCTTGGCTGCTTTTGAACCGATTCCCCAAAGTTCGGTCACCGGTCCGATCGTCAAATCAAATTTTTCATAGGTTTGACTGAATTGTTTCGCCGTCGCTAACAGTTCATAGGTCTCGGGCGCCACTGGAACCGCTTCTATACCTGCGGCTGCATTGATTTTACTCAGTTCAGAGGCTGGATCAGCAAGATCCCATTGAGTGTGCAATTTTTCCAATTCTTCGAAGGCTTCGCTTAGAGCCGCTTTTTTCCCGCGATCATAGACTTTTATTGTGACGGGCGTGTCGAAGAAAAAGTCCGATTGTTCATCCGGAGTATCCATGACCGTTTTCTGACAACCACTCAAAAGCAAAATACTTAAAGATATCAGTCCTGCAAGAATTTTTTTCATCACTGCCTCCTTTTTAATTTGTTTCTTTTATCATAACGCGTCTGGTCAATAATTACCAAGATCCTATGATAAAATGAAGGTGGAGGCTGGATTATGAAAAATTTGAAACGTTATTTTAACTGGAAAGACCTTTGTCTGATTTTAGGCCTGTTTCTGTGTTCATTTATTCCTTTACTCTTTTTTCGTCAACCTACTAATCCGTCAGTCATCGCTGTGCTCAAAGTCCACGGTCAAGAAATTCAGCGCTTTGATTTAACCAAGTCGGCTGGGGAGACTTATCATTATCAGTCTGAGAATGGGGAATCGAATCTGATCGAGATCAATCATCGGCGGATTCGGATCAAAGAAGCAAATTGTCGCGACCATGTTTGTGAAACGGTCGGCTGGATCGATCAGCCGGGACAAACAATCGTCTGTCTCCCGCACCAACTAGTGCTTGAAATCCAAACTGGAGGTGACAAGCACGGATCGATTTATTGATCTGTCTTTCTGATGAATACTTTACATAAACATGTTTTTATCGCTTTATTGGCGGCCCAAGCAATTTTATTGAGCTTGATCGAACGACTGATTCCCCCCGTCTTTGCTTTCGCTCCGGGCGCTAAGATCGGTTTAGCCAATGTCGTGATCATTATCGCACTTTATACTCTGTCGACAAAAGATAGTTTTTTCTTAGTGGTGCTGCGCTTATTGCTAGCGACATTATTAGGTGGAACGGTCATGGGGTTATTGTATGCAACGGTCGGTGGGTTATTGAGTTTTTGGGGAATGCTTTTGTTAAAACGTCTTCCTGCTCCTCATTTTAGTGTGGTGGGGATCAGTGCTGCCGGTGGTTTCTTACATAATTTAGGCCAATTAGTCGTTGCAGCATTGTTAGCTAAGACGTGGACGATTTTGTTGTATCTACCAGTGTTAGGAAGTATCGGGATTGTTTCCGGTATTTTATCGGGAATATTAGCCAAACTGCTCTTAGATAAATGGCCCCATTTATCACATAAATCATAATGCCGTCAGCACTTCAGTTGCTGGCGGTCCTTTTTGTACTCAGGATATTCCTTTGTCCCACTGTCAAGATATGCTACGATAAAAGAAAAGGTTAGGAGGACACGTGATGAAAATCCATGATTTCTCTGGTGGTTTCTTTTTTGAGCCTTCAACGAAACAATTGAAAAAATTATTCGCTGTAAAAAATGAGAACGTTTTTATATTTGAACCAAAAACAGTCACGATCCCCTTTGATCAACACATCGGTGCCCCCAACGAATTGGTTGTCACTATCGGTGACAACGTGCGGCAAGGACAGATCATTGCCAAAAGCAGTGCCGATATCAGTGGACATGTCCACTCTTCAGTCAGCGGAACCGTGTTAGAAATTTTAGAAGTCCCGACTTTTGACGGTGAGACCCAACGTGCGATTAAGATCCAATGTGCAAATGAGAAAACCTTGCCCGAGTTGATCCCAGCAGATTTAGCGCCCGAAATCGCGGTGCGTCATGCTGGGATCGTTGGTCTAGGCGGTGCTACGTTTCCAACGCATATCAAACTCGATCCGGCCGATCATATCGAGATCGAAGCCGTGATTTTGAACGGTGCCGAGTGTGAACCCTTCTTAGCCTCAGATGACTACTTGATGCGCTATGAAAGTCGCAAAATCTTACGCGGCGGTGAATTAGCACGCCAGATCATCGGAGCAAAAAAAATCTTGGTTGGGATCGAGTCCGACAAACCAAAAGCCTTAGCCGCCATGAAAAAAGCGGCCAAAGCGATTCCTGAATGTTTCGTCTTTGCTTTACCTGTAAAATATCCACAAGGTGGCGAAGGTCAACTATTAGAAACACTGCTAGCCAAAGAATCCCCCATTGATGGTCGTTCTGTCGAGACGGGTGGGTTTACGATCAATGTCGCGACTGCTTTTGCGATCGCCGAAGCCGTTGATGCACGTAAATCGCTGACGCATCGTTATGTGACGATCACCGGAGATGTCGCTGAACCAAAAGTGATTTCCTTTCCTTTAGGTAGCAGTGTCGGAGATTTGATCGATTATTGTGGCGGATTTATCGGGACCCCTTCACGAGTGATCCATGGTGGACCGATGATGGGCAAAACGATCACGAATTTAGATTTTCCTTTAGCTAAAGGTAGTAACGGCATCATCGTCTTCAATCAAGAACATGATGGCAAGTTGCCTGAATCTCCCTGCATTCGTTGCAACCGTTGTGTGACGGTTTGCCCCGTCCGACTTGAACCGCAATCGATCGATTTAGCCTATCGCAGCGGTGATTTGTTCACTTGTGATCAATTGATGGCTGAAGAATGTATCAATTGTGGCTGTTGTACCTATGTCTGCCCTGCTCGACGCGACCTAGCTGCTAAGATCAGTGCTGCTGGAAATGAAATCAAATCACTAAAAAAGGAGTTGGCCGCCAATGAAAAATGAGTCGCTGACGTTAACTTCTACAAGCTCGCCGCATATTATTGGAGATGCCACTACCCGTGAGATCATGAAATGGGTCTTGATCACATTGGCACCCATTGTTTTAATCTCTGGTTTCTTTTTTGGTTGGCGAGTGTACTTGCTTTATCTGATTGCAATTGTAACTGCCCAACTTTGTGAGCTTTTGTGGTTTAAATGGACCGATAAACCCTTGACTTGGGACCTTAGTGCCATTGTCACTGCTGTTTTGATGACTATGAATCTGCCACCGACTGCCCCTTGGTATTTCCCAATGATTGGCGCTGCATTTGCAATCATTGTCGTCAAAGAATTTTTCGGCGGACTAGGCTATAACTTCTTAAATCCCGCATTAGGCGGCCGCGCATTATTGGTTGGCTTGTTCTTTTCGGAGATGTTCAAAATCAGTTGGCCCAACCCGCCGTTTGACCGGTTATCCCCCGATGTTGTTTCACAAGCAACACCGTTAGCAAGGTTAAACGATCAGCAATCCTTGACCAATCACGAATTAGTTCAAGCTTTTCTCGGCAATATTGGCGGGCGCATCGGAGAGACTTGCAGCATTTTGATCATCTTAGCTGCTATCGTATTGCTTAAAAAGAACATTATTCAGTACCACATTCCAGTCATTATTGTAGCAACGGTCGCGCTAGGCGCTTGGCTCTTTGGTGGAGATACCGGGCTGGCGAGTTGGCAAACGGTACTAGGTCATGTACTCAGTGGTGGATTATTATTAGGCGCCGTTTTTATGGCGACAGATTATGCTTCTAGTCCCGCCAATAAGTTAGGCGAATGCCTTTTTGCTTTTGGAATCGGTCTCTTGATCCTCGTCTTTCGTTTTTTAGGACCAACGAATGAAGGCGTTAGTTATGCGATTTTGACAATGAATTGTGCCACGCCTTTGATTGATCGTTTGTTGCGCCGACGTGTGTTAGGTGAACCAGGTAATCGAATCATTAACGCCAAACTAAAACGCTAGGAGGAGCAACTGATGACACTTACGATTCGACTCGTATTCTTTTTAGGTTTGTTGTGACTGACTAGCGATGCAGAAAAAAAGCCACCAAAAATTGGCAGCAAACGACCTAGTAGTTTAGCTAAAAATTTACTAACAATTTTTCTAGTCAGTGGAATTGCTTGGCTAGGAGGTATGTTATTTTGGTTTTTTGATTCCATTATCGGTGATTTCGGCAACCAAGTCGTGACTTTTCCGACGATGATTGGTAGTTGCACCTTAATAATAGCCGCTATCGTCTGGCTGATCAGTCGCCCATGGATTCCATCAGAGATGCACGCAGTCTTATTAGTTTTGCCGTTCATTCTGAATCTGGCATTGCTACCCACGATTTTTTCAGCGAATACTTTTTTCTATCAATACAATCTCGGACTGCTCTTCTTCTTTGTTTGCGGAGGATTGTTCAGCGGAATCAAGGAACGCATAGCGATCGCTCCGATTCCGAAAATATTAGCCGGTTGGCCGATCCAATTGACTGCTTTGTTTTTGATTTTTCTCAGCTTGTCTTTTTTCCACGGCGTCTTTTTTGATACGATTTTCTAACGTCAGCTATTTCATGAGGATAATCAAAAAAAGATCGAACCCTGAAAATTCAGGGTTCGATCTTTTTAATTATTACCATAAGTTTGATAATTCACCATTCCCAATGTGGTCGTGAATAGTCGTGATTTAGCTGCTAATTCGATCTGGATTTTTTCAAATTCAGAAAGGGTGTGTTTCTTTTTAGCCGCGGTAGTTTGTTTGGCTTGTTTATCAAAGATTTTTTTCATAGCTGTTTCCTCCCTGAAAGTCAATTGGATTATTGTTGTGAAAATAATGGTGCTGATTCAAGCGATACTACTTTCGTCATCCAAACGAAGTCGATCGTGTGTTTTTTGAAGTCCCAAAAAATGGGTTTATACTTTCTTTTTTGATAAAAAGTTTGAGCGGTTTTACGCGCGGTCAAAACAATCCGATAATGTCCTTGCTCTTGAGCAAGATCTTCACATTGGCTCATTAACTGATCACCTATTTTTTTGCCTTGATATTCTGGCGAGACCGCGACTTGCCGAATACGAGCGATTCCAAATGGATACAGTTGTATCGCGGCCGTCCCCACGACTTCTCCTTGTTCAATCGCTACAAAAACAATCAAATTTCTTTCTTGATCCCAATCTATTTTTCCGCCTAAAAGTTGTTTGCGCAATTTTAGGGCGGCCGTATGCTCCTTGCTAAATAATTCAGCCTGTTCAATCTTCATCGCAAACGTCCTCCGTATTCCTAGAAATTTTCCACCTTTGATAGCGTAGAAAAATAATTTTTGCTTTCTCTAATCCGCTAAATGCTCCTGACTCATATACTAAGAAGCATCAAAATCGATAACTGTTATTTTGAAAAAGTTTCCTTAGTCAGCTTTCGATTCGGTACCTATTTTTTAGGTACCTAACATTCAACCTATTCTTAGTATACTTCGGTACCTAAACATTGTCAATAAATAATTTTATTTAAATAAAAAATCGAAAACTATCTATTTAACCATTTTAAAAAAATTTATAAAAAAACATATGACTAAATATAATGCTATCAGTTTTTATCTAAACTGTTCACCAATCGCATTAAGGGACCGTTCCTCGATGCATAGTAGCTATATCGATTCGAACTAATAATTGGGCGACCTTCCAAGCAATATACTTGGGCAAAAATGGGAAAAGTTCTTGTAAAATCTCCTGCCATTCTGCTTGCGAAAAATAGCCTTCAAACTGATAATAAAACCGTTTAAAAGCCGGGACGCTTCGATATTCTTTCTGTATATAAAGGTTGCGGACCAACTCGCAACACGGCTTTTCAATCCCCTCAGTCCCTAATGCTGCGCGGACTTGGAACACAATGATTAATCGGAGCAGTGTTTCAGCATCTTGTTTTTCTGCATAAAAGATAGTGATTCGTTTTTCTAATGTTTCAGGTTTCAAATGAAACAATTGACGCATCGTAAAGGGATGCTTATTCATCGGTCCGACTCCTTTCTTTTTTCTTCACAATAACTAACGAAACTGCTAAATGCTGTATTCAAAAAGTTTCATATACGAAAAAAAAAGCAAATAATTTTGCTTTTCGAGTTTCAAACTGAAAAAATTTTTTGCTCACTTCACAGACAGTCTGCTGCAACAAAGTAAAAATAAAAAAACAGCTATCTTTATTCGATCTGTTTTATCAAAACTGCAATGCCCGATAAAAAAACTAAAAATAACAATTATAGATAAATAAAAAAGAGTTATATTTTCATTTTGTGATCATTTTCTACAAATAAGAGTTTCTTTAGTTATTCAGATTTTTCAAGAAAAAACAAGTTTTATGGATAGTTGAAAAAAAGTGGAACAGTCTCAAAGATAAAAAGCTGATTTTATTAATCTGCCAATAAAAAAGAAGTCGTGTCGTTTTTTATCGCATGAATTATAGTGAAGATGAAATTATCATTTTGAAGGAGGAAACATTTATGAAAGCATTTGTTCAAACGGAGTATTTAGATGACAGACAGTGGTCCGATCTTTGGTCAGCTGCGCTTCAACGAGCAACACCATTTGATCCATTGATGGTCGATGAAATCAATGTGATTATACCGATACCTGAACATAGTGGTGTTCTGATTTTTACGGACAAACAGCTTTATCATAGTGATGAAAATGGTTTGACTGTTTTGAATCGTTTTTCAAGTGCTCATCGTTTTCCTCTGTATAAAGATAGTCATCGCACTCTGAATGCCTTGGGTTGTGGAACTCACTATAAAACACCGTGGCTTTGTCCATTTTTTGCTTTGTTGCCACTAGAAGATACGAGGCGAACGATCTGGATCAATCCTTTAAAAATTGCTGAGACCAAACAAACTGACTCTCGCTGCTTTCTTAAATTATCTGATGGGCCAACCTTTGTTTTGCCGCTGCTTCAGCGGAGTGTCCGACTGCACGCAGCCAATACTTGCTATGCACTCGCCTTGATGCGCAGGGATTTGTTCCGTTTTGTCAAAAAAGCCGACACGCCTTTAGCCTATCTAGAATTACCTAACACGCCGTTCGCTCGTTTGTTAGCTAAACGTCCCCTCTTGTCTCAGTTCACTCATCCCATCACCGCTTTTACCCGTCACTATACAAAAGTTACTTTTCTGTCACGCTATGAAAACTTGGAAGAAGAACCGCAAGAAATTAATTGGTCTTTATGGTGAAAAAAAATATGCCGTCCTAGGCTTTATTTTAGCTGCCCCAAAATAATTACAGTTTGTCAAAATACTTGTTTTCACCCAATCAAAAAGTGTATAGTGGTAAAACATTTTAATTTTTGGGGTGTTTAAAACTATGGTAAATAATCGCTATGAACAATTAAAAAAAGCAGAATTGGGTGCGATCGTCAGTATCGTAGCTTACATTTTAATTTCGATCTTAAAACTGACGGTGGCTGATCTGGCACATTCAGAAGCCTTACGCGCAGATGGTTTGAATAACTTTACAGATATCTTGGCTTCGATCGCAGTCTTGATCGGTTTACGGATTTCTCGTAAACCCGCGGATGCCGAACATCGTTACGGTCACTGGAAAGCTGAAAATGTGGCTAGTTTAGTGACTTCATTCATCATGTTGTTGGTAGGATTAGAAGTCTTATACAGCTCAGTGCTCTCGGTGATCCACCATCAAACAGAATCACCAGATATGACTGCAGCAATCGTAGGAATTTTTTCTGCAATTGTGATGTACGGTGTGTATTTCTTTAACAAACGCTTGTCCGAAGAAGTCCAAAGTTCTGGTTTACTAGCTGCTGCCAAAGACAACCGCAGTGATGCTTGGACAAGTATTGGGACGGCTATTGCCGTCTTCGGCGCTTCGTTCAATTTAGGTTGGTTGGATAGTGTCGCTGCTATTGTCGTTGCCTTATTGATTTTAAAAACCGCGATCGATATTTTCCGTGACAGTGTCTTCTCACTTTCAGATGGATTTGATCAAACACAATTGGCTCACTATACGCATGCGATCGAGCAACTACCGGAAATTCGCACAGTAAAAAGCATCAAAGGACGAAGCTACGGGGCAAACATTTATTTGGATGTCACTGTCACGATGAATCCTGCCTTGACCGTCAAAGAAAGCCATGATATTGCAGATCAAATCGAATACCTATTACAAGAAGAGTTTCAAATTTTTGAGACCGATGTACACATAGAACCCTCCGAGCCTTAAGACTCGAAGGGCTCTTTTTCATTGATTATATTGAGGTTATGATTTACACCTAAGACTAGGTTTGGATTGATATTTTACTGTTTTCTATTTTTATTTATTCCCGGTCTTTTCGCCGTACATTATATAGAAAGACCATTATCATCATTCGTGGTTTTTTGTCATTTTATAGAAAAAATGACAAAAGTTATGAATAAGATGTTGACAAAGTCCTTGTCCGTCTGTAGACTGATAAGAAATTAATTTAAATATTCCGAAAATTCAGAACAAGGAGGTCAAGACTATGAAATGTACTAGAAATCAATCCGTAGCCGTCATTATTTTATTATGTTAGGGACTTTTTTGAGTGATCAATCAAAAAGTCCCTATTCACATTGCATCGAAAAGAAGAACTTACTTCTTTGATGGAATGTTTTTTTTATACCCAATTTTGATTACACGTTTTGGAGCTTAGACAAATTAATTGAACATTCTCTTATTGCACCACGACAAAATCGATTCTTTTGGCCTAGTCATTTCTTCTACGGCTAACAAGATTTGGAAGGAAGAAACCTCATATGAAAACCGTTAATGCGATTGCTGCTTTTGTCAATAAGTACCTGATTTACATTATGATTTTATTGATGATCGTTTCTTATTTTTTCCCTCAGCCGTTTCTATGGATTCCTGCTCGTACAACAAATTTGTTGAGTATCATCATGTTTTGTATGGGAATGACCTTAAATTTTGCTGCCTTCAAAATGGTTATCGTCCAACCTAAAGCCTTTATCATCGGTGTGATTTTCCAATTCACGATCAGCCCTTTAGTCGCTTATGGATTAGCTCAACTATTTGGGCTGTCATCTGGCTTGATCATCGGCTTCGTGTTACTAGGCTCCGTTTCTGGCGGAACAGCCAGCAATGTGATGACTTTCATCGGAAAAGGCGATGTTGCTTTGACCGTCTCCATGACGACTGTTTCGACCCTATTAGCCACTGTCGTCACTCCATTTTTGACTTTTATTTTGGCAGGAAAATACACACACATTTCATTTGTGCAAATGCTGCTGTCTGTTTTACAGATGGTTTTGGTTCCGATCGTTTTAGGCGTCATCGTGCATAAACTAATTGGCCGATACATTGAACAATGGCTCCAAACATTTGTCTTAGTTTCTTCCGTCAGTATCTTGTTGATCGTTGCGGGAACTGTTGCTAAAAATGGTTCTGTCATTGTTCAATCAGGATTGATTTTGATCTTACTAGTCTTGATCCATAATTTGATCGGTTATGGTGCTGGATATGGCCTGAGCCGTCTGCTAGGTGTCAGTGCCAAACAAGCCCGTTCGATCATGTTCCAATTAGGAATGAAAAATACCGGCTTAGCGATTTCACTCGCCACCGCTCATTTTGCTACCATTCCTGCTGCTGTCACGCCCGCTGCTGTGGGCATGGTGATCCATCAAATCACTGGTCCGATTCTCGCTAACCTAGTCGCAAAGAAAGAAGGAAAAGTATATGAGTCAAACAATCTTTTTACCAAGCTATACTATCGGTACAGACGCCTATAATCACATCACTGAAATCGTTCAATCCTACGGAAAAAAAGCCGTTATGATCGGCGGAGAAAAAGCCTTGGCCGCAGCAGAACAAAAAATCACATCCGCCATCGCAACAGGTATTGAATTAACCGATACCCTTTGGTACGGCGGCAACTCGACGTATGAGAATGTTGATACGTTAGCCAATTCCCAAGCAGTCCAAACAGCCGATGTATTATTTGCAGTCGGCGGTGGGCGTGTCTGTGATACCGTTAAAGTCGTGGGCGAAAAAATTGGAAAACCCGTTTTTACTTTTCCAACGATCGGTTCAAATTGTTCACCGGTAACTGCCGTATGTGTTATGTATACCGAAGCAAGTGAAATGCAAGGTCTCTTCTTCCCATCTAAACCACCGACACATGCCTTTATTGATACTGCAATTATTGCCGCAGCTCCTGATAAATACCTATGGGCTGGTATCGGTGACGCTCTTTCAAAACAAGTCGAATCAAGTTTTTCTGCTCGGGGCGATCAACTGAACCATACGGATGGCTTAGGGATTCAAATCGGAAAAATGTGCACTGACCGCTTGTTGGACTATGGAACCCAAGCATTAAAAGACAGTGCCGAAGGAAAATCGTCCTATGCGATTGAGCAAGTTGTTTCTGAGATCATTGTAACGACGGGATTGGTCTCTGTTTTAGTAGTCAATGATTACAATTCTTCCTTGGCTCATTCATTCTATTACGGGACGACCGTCTTGAAAAAAATGGAAGAATACCTACACGGAGCTTCTGTCAGTTACGGCGTCTTAGCCCTACTGAAACTCGATCAACAAGAAGAACTTTTTGAACGCATTTATCAATTCATGCAAGAAAATAAACTGCCCGTCTCCTTAGCTGAAATGAAGCTAAATACAACTTCAGATTTAAGCGCTATTTTAGACAAAGCAATGACGACTAATGACATCGTTCACAGTCCTTATGAAATCACTCGAGCCATGTTCGAACAAGCCATTATGGCTGTGGAAACCCATAAAGTAGACGAAAAAGTCAAGATCGGATAGGAAAAAGCCCCAATTCTATAAAGAATTGGGGCTTTTTTTGATTTATCATAGAACTACTATTTAGTTGTATAAAGAAATAGATGAATCACTCCAACCGATTTTTACGTAGCAAAATTTAAAGAATACTTTTTTAATAAGCGCCTGATACTACACTATTGTTAAAATCAAAGGATGTATTCGTAAATGATGGACGACCTTTCTTAGTTACGTCGGATCCATTTCGCAACACTTTTATATTACGTATTTTAACTGTCGCATTTGAATTAATATGCAAAATATAAGCATCGCTGCCTGGCACTAATTTTGTTTTGTATTGACCAACTAATGTCCCATTCACAAACGTTTGCATATAACCAGAACTATAATACTTAGCTTGTAATTTTACTGATTGTCCATTTGCGATACGAGGTGCCTTCGTATTTACTGAATAATATTGCTGGCCCTTTGTACCTGAGCCCGATGGGAAATTAATGTTTGTGGTATTGATGCGGCCTTGAGCAAAATTGGCATCAGACCCCGCTTGGTAGTGGATACCTACACCGATTTGACCATTCCCCTCTCCGTTACCTGCAATCACAAACTGCGTTTCATAATCACTCGATGAGCCTGTCATTGCAACATCTGCAGAAAATTCGATCACCGGAGAAGATAATGTCGCATTATCAAAAGCTTTATTTGAATACAACAAGCGGTAAGAACCGCCAACCGCTTGTTCTTGACCTCCAATACCTGTTGTGTTGACGTCCACATGTTTTGGTGTGACACTTGAATTGTTTGTCTGGTTAGTGGTATCATCCGTTGCATAAAAAGCGATCCCTTCATCGCGCCAACCAACTTTTTTCAAATGATCACGTTCGCTTGCTAACACTGTGTAATGATGAGACCCTGATTTGGCATTCGGATTGTATAAACGATAAACAGGAACTTTTCCTCCCGAGTACCATGAGACGCCCTCATATTTCCACCCAACTTTTTTTAAATGATCACGTTCATTGGCGTTCAATGTATAAAAGTGATCGCCTCCAAAATTAGGATTATACATGCGATAAACTTGAGCTCCGCTATTCGGTGCTTCCCAAGCATTTCCCTCATTTCGCCAACCATGTGAAACGACGAATGGAATCTCATTTTTATTTTGCGTATACAAATGTTCCCCAGTATTTGGGTTATATGCACGATACAATTGACTCGCTTCAACCTTTGTAGATCCAACTAGTGTGAAACCACCTATTCCCAACAATAATCCAAGACCAACAATTAACTTTCCCCTTAATCTCATTGCCTGACTCCTCCTTTATTTTTTATGATTCACTCTCACTACACTAACCTATACCCTTAAATAAAACCGCTACTTAATGACTATTTTATCAGTATTACAATATAATGCTTGTTATCTCTTTTCAAAACAATCATAGCAATCATTCGGGTAAAACACAATCTGACATTCGTTACTATAATTAAACATAAAACATAATTTCAGTGTGAAGAAACAGCGTTTGATTGTCTGTTTAGTAGCCAAAAAAAACTCTATAGAAATTTCTATAGAGTTTTTTCAGACTTATTTATCCATGAAAATTACCAGTAGCGGAATTGACTGTTACATAGGATTGATTGCCTGTATTGTATTCATTGACCCAGACTTCCCAACTATTATTTCCAATGTATTCATATTTTTGAGTCGTTACTTTATATTGCGCATATAATTTGGCTTCAAACGCTTTTACCCACGAACCTTCTGGAACTAATTTATTGGCATAAAAACCAATACCTTCATCGCGCCAACCTGCTCGTTTTAAAACATCACGTTCACTTGCTAAAACCGTATAATGATGCGTTCCAGATTTTGCATTTGGATTATACAATCGATAAACAGGAACAGTTCCACCAGAGAACCATGAAATCCCTTCATAACGCCAACCACTTTTTTTCAAATGATCGCGCTCATTCGTATTTAATGTATAGAAATGATCGCCACCATTATTAGGATTAAACAATCGATAAACCGCAATGCCTTTGTCTGGTGCACTCCATGCCAATCCTTCATTTTTCCAGCCAAATTTTACAATACTTGGAATTTCATTTGAATTTTGAGTATACAAATGTTCTCCCGTATTTGGATTATAGCCACGATATAATGTCGAAGCCTCTGCCTGTCCTGTAGCTATTATGATACTTCCCGCTACAGCTAGTAATGATATTAAAAATAGCATTTTAAAATTTTTTTTCATTTTATTACCCCCTTAAATTGAAACTATTCCTTCTAAATAGGACTTTATTATAGTGTATTTTTTCTCTATTCTCTACCCTTTAAACTATATTTCATTGATGGAAAAACCAAATAAAAATTTCGCTAAAAACAACCCAATACAATGGAAAATGTCAAAAGTACAGTGCTTAGCATAAATAAAATAAACAATGTTGCAAAAAAAAAAAAAGAAATGCGATGTATAAATCCGAAAAAAACACTTTGTATATAATCCGCGCATACGTTATCATTGTTTTTGTAACCGCTTTTAAAATGTAAAGGAGGAAGAATAGTGAAAAAAAAGAAACGAATGAATACTATTTTCAAATTTTCAACGGTTATAGGGTTAGGGGTAATGGGATTATTTATATCAGATCATGGGAAGGCTGATGAAATCCCGGTACAAATGTTAGGTATCAATGATTTTCATGGAGCTTTAAGTACTACTGGGAGTTATTACGGTCCCGATGGTTCCAAAGTTAGCAATACTGGAACAGCTCCTCTCTTAGCTGGTTATTTTAATCAAGCATCCACTAATTTTAATACGTCAACAAACAATTCTGGAGTTTCTTATCGCGTACAGGCGGGTGACATGGTCGGTGCGAGTCCAGCCAATTCCAGTCTACTGCAAGATCAATCGACAATGCGTGTTTTACAATCTATGGGATTTGATGTTGGTACTTTAGGAAATCACGAATTTGACGAAGGACTTGCGGAATATAATCGCATTTTAACTGGCGAAAAACCTGCAGAAGGCAATTCATTTTATGATATCGTTAATCAATATAATTCTGATTACACTCAAAATCAATTAAAAGGAAATTTTGATTTGACGATTGCCAATGTTAAAGATAAACTGACTGGGCAAAATCCATTTGGCTGGAAGGATTATGTGATCAAAGAAAAAAAAGTCGGAGAAAATACAATCAAAATTGGATTCATCGGAGTTGTGACTACCGAGATCCCCAATCTAGTTTTGGCACAGTATCATCAAGATTATAATTTTACTGACCCAGCTGAAGCAATTGCAGATAGTTCTAAAGAACTAAAAAAACTTGGTGTTGAAGCCATCGTCGTCTTAGGACATACACCTTCTGTGCAAGGTACCGGTGATACTGCGAGCGGTGAGACAGCCACGATCATCAATACAGTCAATCAATTGTATCCAGACAACAGTGTCGATGCTTACTTTGCTGGGCATAACCATGTCTACACAAATGCGATTGTCGAGAATACACGGGTCGTTCAATCAACTTCACAAGGTAAAGGTTATATTAATTTAACAGGAAATTACGATACCAATACTGGTGATTTCACCGATATCCCGAATGCTGAAGTGAAGCCAGTAGATCCTACCCAAGGCGTTGAAGCAGACTCTGATGTCAAAGCAATCGTCGATGACGCTTCAACTCGAGTAAAGGCAGTCACTGAAAATAAAATCGGAACAGCAGCAGTTAATACGGATATTACTCGAGAAGCGAATACTTTTGGGGAATCCGCTGTTGGTAATTTGATCACAGATGGCCAAGTCTACATGGCAAAAAAAGCTGGTCAAGATGTTGATTTTGCCTTAACCAATAATGGTGGGATTCGTGCAGACTTAAAAGTTGAAGCAAACGGAACAATCACTTGGGGTGCCGCCCAAGCTGTTCAACCATTTGGAAATATTATGCAAGTTGTTGAAATGACTGGTGCTCAGATCCGAGCTGCATTAAATCAACAAACTTTTGGTGGTGCTACTAATTATTTCTTACAAGCTTCAGGCATGAAATATACTTTAGTTCCTAATACTGATACAGCTAAAAGTGCTACTTATCCCTATGTAGTAAAAGATTTAACAAAAAACGATGGCACGAAGATTGAAGATAATACAACTTATAAGCTAATCATCAATGACTTTCTATACGGTGGTGGTGATGGATTCTCAGCATTTACTGAAGCAACTTTAATTGGAGCGATTGATCCAGATACTGAAACATTTATTGGTTACATCGAAGATCTTGAGGCAAAAGGAGAAACAATCTCCGCCGGTATCGAAGGTCGGCGTGTGATCATAGATCCATCGGAAGATTTATCTACGATTGAAGGTTCTGACTATACGATGTCTTTAGGCGATCCAAAGCCCACTGCAGAAAATTTTAAAGCCTCTGCTACAGATACAACTGGAAAGTCAATTGCTGTCACTGTTGATTTTTCCAAAGTTGATTTTACTAAAGCTGGAACATATCCAGTTATATTAAAAGCAGAAAATGGAAAAATAAAAAACGTCAATTTAACGATCAAAGAAAAAGCAGCTAACATGATCAAAGTAACCTTCAACACTGGAAAAGGCGGTACATTACAAGGGAATACCACACTTTCAGTTGCCAAAGGAACAAAGTTGACGAATCTTCCTAAACCAATTGCCGCTAAAAATAATATAGAAGATATTTATTTTTTAGATTGGTATCAAAACGGGAAAATCGTAAATCCTAAGACAGTCGTCATCAATCAAGATACGACTTTTACCGCTAAATTTGGCACAGCTGTTTATCGTTTATACAACGCAAATGATGGCGATCATTTATTAACTAAAAACAAAAATGAAAAAAATGCGATCGTAGCAAAAGGTTGGAAATTAGAAACCAATGCTAAAAAAGAATACGGTCAAGCAGCTTTCTACGTTCCCGTCCAAGCAGACAGCGCCGGCAAAAAACAAGTCTATCGTATCTATAACCCAAATAGCGGCGAACATTTCTATACAACCAATAAATCTGAAGCAGATGCGGCAGTCAAAAAAGGTTGGCGTCATGAAACAAACAAAGATTACACATGGGTTTCAGACGGAGAGGTCAAAGTATACCGTGAATTTAATCCAAACAACCGAACTGCAGGAAGTCATAATTTTACAACCGACCTTGCAGAGCATAAAAATGTTGTTAAAGCGGGATGGCGAGATGAATCCAAAGCTAGTTCCTTATGGACAGTCTTAAAAGCAGGATTTTAGCTCTAAGCATTGCTCATTTACTGAGCAATGCTTTTTTTAACTACAGCGTTCCTATTCGAAAATAGCATTTGTTAATATCGAAAATGCTTTTCGTCATTCATTTATTTTGATATTCTTCGGATAGATCTTATTGTCGTTAATATAAGATTACAGGATTATATAAAGTCATTTTTATTGGAATAGAAAACAGGAATATTTTGCATAAAAGTGACCTTATATGATAATGACTAAAAATTGATAGCAATGAAATACGCCCTTTAAGTTCGATCAGACGTCGAATTTAAAGGGCGTTTTTATTTATTTCAAATGGGAAACATGAAATGCGATATGTTCCTCGATAAAAGTAGCAATCGTATAATAACTATGATCATACCCAATTTCTTTACGATAATTGATTGTTTCATCCGCAACATCTGCGGCCGCTAAAAAGGCTTGCTCATTCAACTGAACTTCATAAAAATTATCATTCGTTCCTTGAGTGATCAGTATCGGAGCATGCTTGGTTCCGACTGTTTTCAACAACTCAGTCGCATCCCATTCTTTCCATGTCTTTGTGGCAGTTCCTAAATAAGCGGTAAAGGCTTTTTTTCCCCACGGTACTTGCATCGGATTTGAGATCGGCGCAAAGGCTGAAATTGCGGAAAAACGCTGTGGATTTTTTAATCCGAGCATCAATGCTCCATGTCCACCCATCGAGTGACCCATAATACTTTCTTTACCAGAAAAATTAGGCAGCAATGAATAAACGATCGCAGGAAGTTCTTGGGTCAAATAGTCATACATCTGATAATTTGTTTGCCAAGGTTCTTGGGTCGCATTCAGATAAAAACTTGCCCCTTGCCCTAGATCCCAATCGTCACTGTCTGCAACGGCGCCTCTGGGAGAAGTGTCTGGCATCACAAAAGCGACGCGATTTTTGGCGGCATAAGCTTGAAAAGCGCCCTTTTGGCTAAAATTATCATCGGTACAGGTCAGTCCCGATAGCCACCAGATCAAAGGCATAGCTGTCTTGGTTTCTGGTGGTAAAAACAAACTGAATGTCATCTCACACTTCAAAGTTGTCGAATCATGACGATATTTGATTTGCTGACCACCAAAAGATTGATGTTTTTCTATTATTTCAACTGTCATATTAGGCGTCTCCATATGTCAACATCGTTCGGATCGATTCTCCACGATGCAATAAGTCAAACGATTCGTTGATTTGAGAGAAATCTAAGTGATGCGTAATAAACGAATCCAGATCGATTGCCCCCACCATAAAATCTTCTACCATACCAGGCAATTGTGTGCGACCTTTTACACCACCAAAAGCAGAGCCACGCCACACTCGTCCTGTCACCAATTGGAAAGGACGCGTATGGATTTCTTTTCCTGCTCCAGCCACACCAATAATAATACTTTCGCCCCACCCTTTATGGCAGCACTCAAGCGCCGAGCGCATAACGTCGACGTTACCGATACATTCAAAACTGTAATCCACACCGCCATTCGTCATTTCAACGATAACTTCTTGGATCGGACGCTCAAAATCTTTCGGATTCACAAAATCCGTCGCCCCCATTTTTTTAGCCAATGCCCATTTATCAGGATTCGTATCGATGGCAATGATTCGTTTTGCGTGTGCTTTTTTCAATCCTTGGATCACCGCTAAACCAATCGCGCCTAACCCAAATACAGCGGTTACGGCTCCATCTTCTACTTTAGCTGTATTTTCAACTGCTCCTAGACCAGTCGTGACACCGCACCCTAATAAAGCAACTTTATCTAACGGCGCCATATCATCGATTTTTACCAAATTGATTTCATTGACGACCGTATATTCGCTAAATGTGCTGGTTCCCATGTAATGATAGATCGGTTTTCCTTGATAAGAAAAACGTGTCGTTCCATCCGGCATCAATCCTTGTCCTTGTGTTTCACGGACAGCCGAACATAGATTGGTTTTTCCAGATAAGCAAAACTCACATTTTCCACATTCTGGAGTATACAAAGGGATCACGTGGTCCCCGACTTTGACAGACGTGACGTCTGCGCCGACTTTATAGACGATGCCAGCCCCTTCATGTCCAAGGACCGCTGGAAAGACACCTTCAGGATCATCACCCGATAAAGTAAAAGCATCTGTATGACAAACAGAAGTATACATTATTTTTACCATGACCTCTGTTGGCTTTGGATCCGCCACATCGATCTCAACGATTTCTAAAGGTTTTCCGGCTTCAAAAGCCACTGCTGCTCTACTCTTCATTTCCACATTCCCTCTTTCTGTTGCAAGTACTGATTATCTTACATTTTATTCGAACAAAGCTTCGATTCATTCCTTTCAAGTATACTGGGGCTTAGCTAATTAATACAATTAAATGAACCAAACAACATCGACTTGAGCAAAAACGTTCACTAAATACTCTTTCATAAAAATGTTTCACTAAAAAAGTACTCCGCCATCGGCGAAGTACTTAAAATAATCAATTAGTCTCCGGTTCCTTCATCTGACCAAGGAAGATCTGTTGATAATAAAGCAGCAAATTTTTTGTAGTCGTCTCGTTCTTTTAAGCGATGATCACGGCGTTGTTGATACCCGTCACAGACCATTTTTTCTTCTGCCGTTTCTGGGATCACAGCGGGTACAATAAATTCTGTTTCTTCATTCATATGCGAAGGTACGGCCACAAATGTTGTGAAACATGTTGCTGCTAAATAGCGTTCCCCTGTGGATAAGTTTTCACCAATCACTTTGACAAAGACTTCCATCGATTTATTGTGGCTACCAGACACATAACTTTTTACACAAACAGAATGGTTGGCATGTAGCGGTTGCAAAAAATTTAGATTGTCTAGTGACGCCGTTACTGCTCCTCTGCGGCAATGTCTCGAAATCGAGATCGAAGCCGCATCATCGATCAATGTCATTAGTTTCCCTCCAAATAAAAAACCAAAGGGATTTAAGTCAAAGGGAAATATACGGTGCGTCTGAATCACACGCGATTCGCGACAAGTTTTCGTTTCAGTCAAAATATCACTCTTTCTATTATTTGTCTTAGATTGATTATCTCATTTTACAAGGTTTTTTTCAAAAATCCACAAAAGTATACAGTTGATTGTACATTCTGTATACTTGATTTATAAAGGAGGTTCACCTAATGGAAAAAGAAAAACCCTCAAAACTCATTCAGTTTTTTGGTGGTAAAACATCCTACTATCTAATTGGTTTGATTATTTTAAGTGCTTTAGCTATTTATTTATTAAATACGGTCTCATTCATTTTTAAACCGTTAGTTGTGGTGGTTTCCACCGTATTACCCCCGATGATTTTCGCCTTGTTGATTTATTATCTGTTGAATCCAATTGTGAATTTTATCAGCAAAAAAGGACTCTCTCGTACGATTAGTATTGCTCTAACGTATATCGTGATTTTAGCGATCATGTTTTTCGGTGGTGCACGCTTAGTCCCCGTGATTCGTGACCAAGCCCAAGATTTGGTCAAACAATTTCCTGCTTATGTAGCAGACTTTCAACAAACCATCAAAAATTTTTTAGATGCGACTCCGTTTGCCTCTTCTTCGGATGAAGCGCTGAACTCAATTGATAAGCTAACTAAAGAAGCGTTGAATTACTTAGGAAACAACTGGCAAGATGGGGCAAAAGGATTAGGAACCCTTTTTTCTGCTGTTTCTAGCACTGCGATCACCTTATTTACTGGACCGATCATCGCCTTCTTCTTGATCCAAAGTCCACAAAAATTGTATAACGCAGTCATGGAAATGATCCCCCCACGCTTCCGAAAAGATTCTAGCGCGTTGATCAAGATTGCTAACCAACAATTAGGGGCTTTCTTGAAAGGACAGGTCATCGCATCTTTATTACTTGGCTTGATTTATTGGGGTGTTTTTTTGCTACTAGGTTTGCAATATGCCACAGTCATTGCTTTGGCAGCAGGGATTTTAAGTATTATTCCTTATATCGGTTCATTTTTGGCCTTTCTTCCGGGACTATTCATTGCTTTTCAAGATTCAACTTTTATGGTGGTCAAATTCGTGATCGCTTGGTTTGTGGTTCAACTGTTGCATGGCGACCTAGTCGTTCCTCGGGTAATGGGTGACCGATTAAAAATCCATCCAATTACGATTTTAGTTGTTCTATTAGTCATGGGGGATCTACTTGGTCTAGTTGGTGTTATTTTTGGTATTCCGATTTATTCGATGATCAAGTTACTCATCGTCTTTACCTTCCGAAAATTCAAACAGCGTTACAATAAATACTTTGCTGATGAAGGTGCCTATCGCAAGACCGGCTTTTCTGAAGACGATTACCTATAAAAAAAGCTGTCCTTTTTGAAAAGGACAGCTTTTTCTTATTGATAAATTGATAGGAACATCAACAATGCTCCCAGCATCACGAATAGATGCCACACCACGTGCATAAAGCGTCGATCTTTCATACTATAAAAAAGCGACCCCACAGAATAAGCAATCCCACCAAACAAAAGTAAAAGTAAACTTTTTAAACCGACACTTTGATAAAGCACCGGCAATGCGATCGCTACGCCCCAGCCCATGATATTATAAAGAATCGTCGAAATGTTAGAGACAGATGTTTGTTTCGTTAACGTCAAACATTTATAAATAATTCCGGCAATCGCAGACAGCCAGATAACCGATAGTAGTACAATCCCGAAAGCACCTTGAATGTATAACAGGCAGTACGGTGTGTACGTTCCTGCAATCAAAAGATAAATCGAGCAATGATCAAAGACTTGAAACACTTTATTGGCTTTGGTGAAAATCAAACTATGGTAAAGCGTCGACGCTAGAAAAAGCATCAGTAAAGACACACCATAGATGACAAATGAAATATAATGCAAGCGGCTATCCGCTTTTTGCAACAACAGAACAATACCTACAATACTCAACAGCGCACCCACACCATGTGTGACCGCATTCAACACTTCATTTGTAATTAGATACTTCCGACTAAATTGTGCTTCCATTCGTTTATCACCTCATATTACTTTCTAAAGACAATATATCACGATTAACAAAATAACACAATCTAGTTATCGTAACTAGATGGATATTTTTATCCTAAAATGATTCCTCGCTCCACTAATCGATAGCCAAAGACTAATTCTTCTTCGATATAGATTTCTGCCTCCTTGGCTTCATTCAATAAATTGATGAACCCGTTCAGCCGCAAACTTTCAGCTGAATTTTTTTGTACTATAATTTTATCAGCCTCGATTTTGGCTGCCAAATGATTTGTTTCTTGCTCTCCTTCTTTTATAAAAACAAATTGATAAGAAGATAATTGTTTTAATTCACCGGCTGAATCTACCTGAATCGCCGTCAGTAAATCTTTTGCTTTCATCTTTTTAGACTCCCTTACTTGTTGAGATTATCAGTCTAGCCCTTCTACCTTAAGTATAACAAAAAGCAAATGATGTATTGGAAATCTATGCTTCCAACACCATCACTTGCTTTTTAATTACGATCTAAACTTTTTGCGATCCCATTCCCTAATGACTGGACGACTTGAACTAAAATAATCAATAAAATAATCGTAGTATACATAATCGTCGGCTCATTTCTTAAAAAGCCATATTGATAAGCAATGCTTCCTAAGCCGCCTGCTCCAACCAACCCAGCCATCGCCGTTGCACCGATCAATCCGATCATGGCAATCGTCAATCCTCGAATGATCCCACCACGAGCCTCTCTTAATAAAACACTGCAAATGATATGAAAATGACTGATCCCCATAGCTTGATAAGCCTCGATTACACCACCGTCAACTTCTAATAGAGAAGTTTCGACCAAACGTGCCAAATACGGTGCTGTATAAATGATCAATGGTAATAAGACCCCCTGAACTCCGATGGTCGTGCCCATAATAACTTTTGTTAATGGCAAAATCAGAAATAGTAGAATAATAAATGGCAACGAACGTAAAACATTGATGATACTATTTAACCCTGTATAGAAGGGAAAGTTACTATTTAATCCACCCGGACGTGTGATCACTAATAACACACCCAACGGAATTCCAATCACGATCGATAATGCTAGTGCAATACAAACCATCACCAATGTCTGACCTAATCCTTCGATAATAACATTTCCCCATTGACTCCAAAAAGCATTCATTTCATATCCTCCCTTTTTCATTTGTCATTTTTTTATAAAGCATTCTATCAAATTTCTTCTATAAGAATGCCTTGTGATTTGATATATTCTTTTGCCGCTGCAAAATCTTCTGGACTGCCGCCAGAAAACTGCACCAATAATTGTCCATGGCGTTGTTCTTTCAGATAGCCAATCGTACCGCTTAAAATATTTGGACTTAATGGAAATTCTTTTGCGACTTTTGATAGGACCGGTTCAGTGGCTTCCTCGCCAATAAATTGCAGTTGTACTAATCGACCAGTATTTCGGTAACTTGACAATACCTCCTCTGGAACGCCATAACTATCGTTTGCACCAATAAATCGTTTCGTCGTTTCTTCTTTTGGTTGAGTAAATATCTCAATCACCGGGCCGGCTTCAACGATATGACCGTCTTCCATCACTGCGACTCGATCACAAATTCGTTGAACGACATCGATCTCATGGGTGATCAAAAAGATGGTGATTCCCAATTCTTGATTAATTTTCGCTAACAACGTTAAAATCGATTCAGTTGTTTCAGGATCTAAGGCACTTGTTGCTTCATCCGATAATAAAATTTCGGGTTCATGCGCCAAAGCTCGAGCGATAGCGACCCGTTGACGTTGCCCACCAGAAAGTTGAGCCGGATAATTATCTTTCCGATCGGTTAAACCCACCAATGCTAAATATTTAGCTACTCGTTCTTTGATTACATCTTTTGAAACACCTTCTAGTTTTAACGGTTTAGCAATATTTTCATAAACCGTTGCTGTCGAAAGCAGATTATAGCCTTGAAAAATCATGCCGATTTTCCTTCTAGTTAACAATAATTCTTTTTTGTTAAGTCCTTTTAGATTTTGACCATTGATTAAGATTTCACCGGTCGTGGGCGGCTCTAAATAATTGATCATTCGAATCAAGGTTGACTTTCCTGCTCCTGAATACCCTACAACACCGAAGATCTCCCCTTTTTCAATTTTTAAACTGACCTCTTTCACTGCTTCGATCCGCCGCTTTTTTTGTTGATACACTTTTGAAACTTTTTTTAATTCGATCATTCGGCTCACCTCTTCTATTTACGATTACATTTTTACTGCCAGCTCTCTTACTTAAATGACCAGTAACAGAGCCGGTAGATCACGCTGATCTCCTAAAAAGCTGGAACAACAGAACCTTTAAAGGTATCTTCAATAAACTTTTTCGTTTCATCTGATTGATAATATTTTTTGATTTCTTTGATGATCTTGTCATCTTTATTTTCTGTACGAACAGCAAATACGTTAAAATTTGGATTGTTTTCTAACGGCTCGTGGTAGATTGCATCCTCATTGATTGTTAACCCCGCACCAAAGGCAAAATTCGTATTGATTACTGCTGCAGACAATTCACCTAATTGTGATGGGATTTGCGAAGCTTCTAATTCAACAATTTCAATATTTTTAGGGTTTTCACCGACATCATTTTTAGTTGCTTTCACTTCAACCCCAGCTTTTAATTTCAATACACCAGCTTTTTCTAATAATTTCAATGCTCGGTATTCATTTGTTGGATCGTTTGGCACGCCAACTTTATCTCCGTTTTGAAGTTTACTTAAATTGTCGATTGATTTAGAGTAAACCCCTAATGGGAAAGCTACCGTTTTAAACGCTGATTCCAATTTATAGTCCTTATCAGCTATTTGTTGTTTTAAAAATGATAAGGTTTGATAACTATTCCCGTCTAAGTCCCCATCATTCAAGGCTGTATTTGGTGTATTATAATCATCGAAAGCTTTTATCTTAATATCGATGCCAGCTTTTTTTGCTTGTTTCGCTACTTCTTCCATAATTTGTTGGTGCGGTCCAGAAGTCACACCAATCGTTACTGATTTTTCATCTAATGGTTTGGCTTCACTTTTGCTACCACAGCCTGCTAATAGTCCCCCAACACTTAACGCTATAACACTTAATAAAATTCCTTTGCCCAATCGTTTCATTTTATTCCTCCTAATTTACATTTTTGTTTTTGACCTTAAAATTATAATGGCTGTAAAGCAGTCCTGATTTTTCAAATGAAAAACCAGGACCTATCAATAAGCATCTAGACAAAGAAAAAAGCTCGCCCTTTTCCAACACTGAATGTGTCAGAAAAGGACGAGCTTACTCGCGTTACCACCTTTATTTACAATAATCTCACAACTATTGCCTTTACAAGTACTAAATATACTTGAGCGTTGTTAACGAGCGCTGCCCCGTCATTGTCTACCTATCGACAATCCCGTTCAGAGACCATTTTCTAAACCCTTCTACATATCCGCTCTCACCTATTACGGACTCTCTTTAATGTTTTAAGATCTATACTTTTCTCTTCATTACGTTTCTTTGTTTAGCAAATTGATAAATCGTATATTACACGTCAAAATGAAAAGTGTCAACTTTTTTTATTACCAAAAACACATTTGACTTTAATTTAATCAAGGAATAAACTAGTTGAAATCACATTTAAGGAGTTGACCAGATGAATATTGCGACTGAAGTAAGACCAGGTGCGAATCGTTATGTAAGCGGCGAAAACACCCTAAAAAATTTACCTAGCTATTTAACTGATTTTGAAAAAATTTTTATTATTACTGGAGAAAACTCCTATGATATCTTCACAAATTATTATAAAGAAGAATTACCCTTCCCTCTTTACCGTTATGATGGGACAGCTAGTCATGAAAATGCTGTAGCACTTGCTAAAGCAATCGGTTCTGCCGATTTAATCATTGCAATTGGTGGCGGTCGCTTGATCGATACCGCTAAAATGACTGCGGAGGAATTGGATACTGAATTATTGGTGATTCCTACTTTGATTTCAAATTGTGCCCCATTCACGCCAATCGTAGCTATTTATCACCCTGATCGGACGTTTAAATCAATTGGCTATATGAAACGAGCACCTTTCTTGACCTTAGTCGATTGGACTTTTTTGTTGAATACACCCGTTGATTATTTCGTAGCTGGAATTGGTGATACCTTGGCTAAATGGTACGAAATCGAAGGAATTACACGCAATCTTTCGGAAGATGAAAAAACTGCCTATGTTCGTTTAGGCATTGCTAGTGCTAAAGCTATTCAAGAATTACTCTTAACAGACGCTATCCCAGCAATTGAGAATTTAAAAAACAAAAAAATAACTCCTGCTTTTAATCGTGTAGCGGATACAGTCATCGGACTCGCCGGAGAAACTGGAGGTTTTGCAGCTTCATTTGGTCGTTCTGCTGGCGCCCACGCAATTCATGATGGTCTTTCCTATTTAGAAGAAACACACGACCAACTTCACGGGAAAAAAGTTGCTTATGGAATTTTAGTCCAACTTGCCCACACTCAAGACTTAAATGAAGTCAAGAACTTAAGACCTTTTTACGATGCAACAGATCTCCCTTTAAAATTAAACCAATTAAATGTTTCAAATTTATCCCAAGACTATTTGGCTCCCGTTATAAAACATGCAGCTTCATCTACTGAAACTTTTAAAATGATCGATCCCGAGATCACTTCAGATGATATTTATCAAGCCATCCAAAAGGTTGAATCTTTATAAAGTTTACCTAAAAAACAATAGGGTTAACCCTATTGTTTTTTTGTGTTTAAATCAACTAAACTAAAACTTGTTTTTTTCCTCCCCGTATATAGAATATTCTACGAATAATTATCAAAACTACTTACTCTATTTTATGGTTTACTTTTTAATTTCGAAATAATAAAAGTTTACTTTTATTTTATAAAGTAAACTTTTAAATCAATAACGTTTACCTTTTGTTTTTCTTGCCACTTTCTTATGTTTAAACAAAACAGTTTACTTTTATTAAAATTTAAGTTTACCACAAATTGTTATATTAAAGTAAACGGTATACTTTAATTAAAAGGTAAACTTAAATAAATAGTTTTAAGTTTACCTTTTAATTAATAAAGTTTATTCTAATGGTTTACTGTTTTTATTATTGTAAACTTTTTATAAAATTAAAGTTTACTACATATCTAAAATAAGTTTACTTTTGACACTTATAGAAGGCTTTGAATCAGCATTTTTTGTTATAAAAAGTTTACTTAAACATATTTTAAAGTATACACTTTTTATAATTATGATTTACTGCAATTATTTTTTAAGTTTACTTTTTAAAATAAAGGTAAACTTAAATTCGCAAGTATTGAAGTAAACTACAAAATATAATAAAAGGTAAACCTAAATAATCTATAATTTAATTTACCTTTTTATAATTAATTTGAGTATACTTTAATTTTATATTTTATAGTAAACTTTATTGATTTATTCTTTTCTTTGTAGTAAACTTTAATTGAGTAATTATGATTGGAGCGTCTTTATGCCAAAACAAGCTGAAACATACGTAGTAGGAAATTTCAAAGGTGGGGTAGGGAAGTCAACTACCGTTCAAATGTTATCTTTTGAAAGTGCCTTTAGGAAAAAACGGAAAACTCTAGTAATTGATTTAGATCCCCAAGGAAACACCAGTGATGTTTTATCTCTGACTGCTGAAAATTTTGGAAATGAAAATTTGCCTGATGAATTTGATGCTACTATTTGGGAAGCTGTCCGAACAGGGGACATTACATCTTCTATCTATAACATTATGCCCGATCTTGATTTGATTCCCGCAAATATTTCATTTTCAGATTTTCCTGATTATATGATAGAAAAATATCCTGGTGATAAACTTTCTCAATTTAAATACATGGAAAAACTAATCAAACCCTTGAAAGATATCTATGATGTCATCTACATTGATGTCCCTCCAACTATCAGTACCTATTCTAATGCAGCAATGTATGTGGCAGAATATGTCATAGTCATTTTACAAACTCAAGTAAAATCGCTAAAAGGGGCACAAAACTATATTGATTACATGAATTTCTTTATCGAACAATATGATACTGATCTAGAAGTAGTAGGGATCGTGCCTTTTATGATGCAAAAGCGTGATTCGGTGGATCAAGAAATTTATACTGCTGCAAAAGATATTTATGGTGCACATCTACTAGATACCGTTGTATTAAATCAAAGCCGTTTAAAACGTTACGATGGCTCTGGAATCACCTATGATATCAATAAAAATGGTAAAGTAGAGCAATGGGATAAGCGTGCACATGAGGTTTTCGTCAATATTTTAGATGAAATTGATGAACATCGCTTGATATTGAGCGGAGAAGAGTAGGAGAGACGTTAAATGGCGAAAAAAATGAAGTTAGATTCGCTTTTAACTGCGAACAAAAAGAATAAAGGCATTGAAAAAATGTCAGAGTATTCGAATCAAGAGAAAAAAGAAGAGAAAAAACCAACTTCACATGATCTTTTGGCTACTCGATCACTCAGCGCAGAAAATGATTTCCGACGTGCTTCTGTACATGAAGAAACTGATCGTTTGAATGACCGTTTACCACACTTACGAGAAAATACTTCAGTTCATGAAGAACCTGAAACCGGGAAACGCGGCCGTAAACGTCAATACTACGATCCTCGTTTGAAAGCTTTAGAAATGCAAAAAATATCTGCACGGACAAAGATTCGAATGCAAAATTTGATCAATGCTAAATTTGATGGCTACACTCCCGATAAAATGATTGATTTTCTTTACGATTATTACATTGAAAAAGGATTATCAAAAGATGATCGCAACTTTTTAGATCAGCTTGAAGAAGCCTCGATGCAAGAGTTCAAAGAGAAGCCTAAATATCAAAAATTATTCAAAGAATTAGAAAACGATGAGAAATAGAGCTAAAAAAAGTAAACCTTATTAATGGATTTTATCCATAATAAGGTTTACTTTTTTTTATTTTATTCTTCTTATCGGTATACTTTATATTATTCTAATTATATTTTAAAGTTTACTTTTATAATGGTAACCGATTTACCTCTTTTTCTGTGGATAACTTACAGACTACTTGTGAGTCCACATTTTTATCCGCATTCTACTTATCCACAATATCTTTTTAGCTTATAATATAGTTTACTTTAAAAACTTTTATTAGTTTTATTTAGGTAAACCATAAATTCTTTTATCCGATATAACAGTAAACCGCAATAAGTTTTGCAAACATTTTAAAAGTTTACTCTAAAAGAAGATGTGTAGGAATCGCTTTACATTAGGCTTTTAATCGATTATTCTAAACGTGTAGAAAAAAACGAAAAAAAAAGAGTTTAAAGATTTGGCGATCTCTAAACTCAAAGGTTTGAGCTAATTTTGGCGAATTAGCAATGTCACATACAAATAATTCTAAAGGGTTAGAAAATTGGTGTTTGCCTAACCTTTATTAACTATAGCATATTTGAGATACTTTCTCAATATATCTGTGACAAGACCCAAACCTTTTTAAAAACTTTCGTTATCCACAATTATGAAAGAATCTAAGGAGGTTTTTTGTTATGTCCACAACATTAACTAATACCATGACCGCAACAAACTTGCCCATGGGTAATTATATTCCAATTGATTTAAATTTAATCAACAATCCACGTTATGAAGCTCTCTCAATCGAGGCAATGATGCTTCATGCTCTATATACGATGCGTATGACTTGTAGTATTTACAATTCTCAAAAAGATGGTACTTGGTTAGATGAGGGGGGACATCCTTATATTTATTTTTCAAACGAGGAAGCAGCCTCATTGTTGCGTGTTTCAGAAAGAAAAGTGACTAATCTTAAAAATGCTTTGGCTGAACTTGAATTGATTCAAGTTAGTCGACATGGTTTGAAAAATTACCGAATCTATGTTGCCAATCCTCAAGCTCCAGAAGCAGGGACTGCAATTCCCTTAGCCTTTAAAAATTTCATGAGTACTAAAAAAATCCAGCCTGTGGATTATTCTATTGAAGAAACTAGAAAGTTATCCCCTGTGGATAGAGAAGCAAAATCTGCGGCTCCGTCCTCGCAAAATTTGCTTACAAGTACACAAAAACAATTAGCAAAAAATATAACAAAGACAACAAATGTAACTAGCGTGACCGCTAAAAGCGCTGTACCTGCTCAAGATTCTGTACTAATCGAGGCATTAGAAGCTCGCTATGCTCACTTATTGCCCCATCAAGTTTTTCAACGACTATTGCCTTTTTGTGAAAATAGCTATGAAAAAGCACGGTATTTTATCGACACTATTTTTAAAGCCAAATACTCTAGCAATAAACAATGGATTGACGCTGGCTTACCTGCAGAATCCGAAGTTCTGACATTTGAACACAATAGCTATTTTAGTTCAGGACTTTCAGATGCGATTGCTAAAGCGATTGAACAAATGTATCGTTACAAAAATGTTGCTAATCCAGAAGCATTCTTTTTCACCTTTATGAGAGGTTTTTTCACAGAAAAGACACGTCAGTACTTGGTGGATCATTATCAGATGACAACACAATTAGAACAAACGCTTTCAACAGTGCAACAAAAGATTCTCACCAGAAAAAAACAGCAAAAACAGTATAAAACACAAAAAGTATCGCAAAAAGCCTCCTAATAAGCGTAACCTTTGTTATAATGTAGCGGAGTCTAACAAGAAGAAAGGTTAATTTTATGAATAAATTTAAACTAGCGTTTTTTGGCTACAGCGGTCTTTTAGGATTAGCTATTGGAGTGATTGTAGCCTTATTTATGGGTGCTTCCGAATTAGGACACCAGTTACTGTGGCAAACGCTGCCGCAAGCTCTGGGGAATCCCCGACTGTATCCCTTGATTCTGTGCTCAATCGGCGGGATTCTGATTGGATTTTTTGTACGAGCATTTGGTGGTTATCCTCGTACATTGCAAGAGTCATTGAATGAATATCAAGAAACAAAACGAATCGATTATCGTGACGGGCAAATCATTAGAAATCTATTAGGTGGTTTCCTCGTATTGCTTTTTGGTGCTAGTTTAGGTCCCGAAGCAGCTTTGGTAGCAATGATCGGTGGACTGATCACATATGTCGCGGATAAACGAAAAATTACTGCGAGTCAACGAGCCGATTTAACAGAGTTTGGGATCGGAACCTCTTTGGGTGTCATTTTTATGACGCCATTGTTTGGAGTCGGTCGATCGGCTGAACGAGAAGATTGGCGTGTCGTGACTGAAAGTAAATTAAAAAAATATGTTTTGTATATTTTTGCAACATTTACTGGATTTGTTGGTTATCTGCTGACGTATAATTTATTTCCAGATCAAGAACAAGTTTTTGCGATTCGTCGAATGGCGACTAATTTTACTTGGCAAGGCGTACTGTTATGTATTCCAATGATAATTTTAGGTGCTTGTTTTGGAAAATTTTTCTTGTTTTTACGAGAAAAAAGCGAGCAATTAAATCAACGAATTCGTAATCCGTTGCCATTAGCAATTTTTGCGGGGATCTTATTAGGTGTTCTAGGGATGATTTCTCCATATTTTCTTTTTTCTGGAGAACATAATTTGTTATCATTCACACGACAAGCAGAGACCATGAATTTCTTTATCTTGCTTTTGATTGGGTTAGGAAAAGCAGTGATCACAATGATCTGTTTAGCTTGCAACTGGCGTGGGGGAACAATTTTTCCAATGATTTTTTCCAGTATCGCGATTGCCTTAGCATTTGCCAATATATTGCCATATTCACCAGGTGTGCTAGTCGCGGTCTTTACTGCGGCAGCTTGTGCCGTGATTTTAAAACAACCCTTTGCTACAGCATGTTTGTTTTTATTGGTATTTCCAGTGGAACTTTTTCTATGGGTCTGGTTGGCAGGCTATTTAGCTAATTTATTCGTCCAACGGGTACCATTTTTCCATGAAGCTCAAACGATTCAAACATTTAAACTTCCACAATTGCCTAAACGTTCAGTAAAAAGTGAACATGCGGAAGAAGACGTAAAAGAAATTGATGAAGCGAGAACAACAGCAAGGCAGAAAAAGGTTGATTCAAAAGAGGCACAACCGCAAGTAGTGGTTGAAAAATCTGATTTATTAAATCGTAAAAAAAGACCAGCTAAACTTGAAACGAAACAAATAAATGATTTTCAATCAACGGATTCTTCTGAAGAGAAAATACCTACTCGAATGAGTCGTCATCGTCGTCGGTAAAAAAGTACGAGAAAATTATTTTCTCGTACTTTTTTATTTGTAGGAATAGTTGACGAAAAAAGTTTTGAGGACTAGTATGGAAATAATTAAAATGCGGGGAGCTATCGTGGCTGAGAGGAAGTTTAACTTCGACCCATTGACCTGATTCAGATAATGCTGACGTAGGAATAAAAAATTATTTAGTTAATCGAGCTTAGTTACCTTTTTTTGATTGACTAAATACAATTCAAGTGCGAGTGATTATCTGGATAGATGGTGGCTCGCATTTTTTTATGTAGTTATTATTTATCCCAAAAGGAGGATTACCATGGAAGCAAGTGTAGCTATTCAAGTATTACCCAAGACTGCGAGTAATGATGAGCTTATTCGCGTAGTTGATGAAGTGATCGACTATATTCGATCGACCGGATATACTTATCAAGTTGGTGCTTTTGAAACCAGTATTGAAGGAGATTATGAAGGATTGATGGAAGTTGTGAAAAATTGTCAATTGATTGCGATCAAAGCAGGTGTTCCACAAGTGTCTTCATATATAAAGATTGTTTATCAACCAACCGGTGATATTCTAACGATTGAACATAAAACAAAAAAACATCAACAATGAGTTAGTAATAAAAGAAAATTGGTTGAAGCTGTCATAAGTACCTACCGTAAAAAAATTTGAAAACGTTTGACCGGAGCTTCCCACACTGCTAGTCTAAAGATACAAAAGCGTTTTAAAGGGGAGGAAATGTAAGAAAATGTTGAATGAAGAAAAAATTCGATCATATTTAGAAACTGAAAAACTGGATGCCTTTTTTATTGCTAAAGGAGTGAATGTTCGTTTTACTAGTGGGTGGACCGGAGACGATTCTTTTATTTTGATTACTCCAAGCGAAAAATATTTTTTAACAGACCCGCGCTATACTGAACAAGCAGCACTTGAAGTACCCGAATATGAGATCATCAATTGGCGTTTACCAGGAAAAACTGTTGGTGACACGGTCGCAAATTTAACGGTCGAAAAGCAAATCAAAACAATTGCTTTTGAAGCGGATTATTTAACGTATGATATGTATGCTGATTTTACAACTAAATCATCTGCTGAATTTATTCAAGCCGGTGGTGTGATTGATCGGATGCGTGCCATCAAATCACCACAAGAAATCCAGTATATGCAAAATGCTTGCGAAATATCTTGTCGTGCGTTTAATCGAATACTATCAGACATTCATGTCGGTGTAACAGAGAAAGAATTAGCAGCGAAACTTTCGTTATACATGGTCCAAGAAGGAGCAGATACACAGCCTTACGGAAATATTTTGATTTCTGGCGCAAATACCTCTTTGTTGCATGGAATCCCTTCAAAAAAGGCAATTGAGTATGGTGATTTTGTCTTGATGGATTTTGGTTGTCAATATGAGGGATATATGTCTGATATGACTCGTACAGTAGTTGTTGGTAAAGCTTCAGAAAAACAAAAAGAGGTTTATGAGTTAGAAAAACAGAGTTTGGAAGCGGCGGAAGCAGTCATGAAAAATGGGGCTGCAGTCAAAGATATTTATCAAGCTTCGCTGAAACCATTAGCGGGTACAGAATATCCCCAATATACTTATCGCAACATCGGACATAGTATTGGTTTATTTGTTCATGAACTTCCCTATATCGATGAACAGTACGAAGATGTTTTAGCGACGAATATGGTTATGACGATCGAGCCAGGAATCTATATTCCTGATTGGGGTGGCGTGAGAATCGAAGACCAAGTTTTGATTACCGAAAATGGATATGAAAATATGATCAGTATTCCACATGATTTGATTGAATTATAAGCTTGGGTTAAGCTATACTAATAACGACGACAGCAAAAGCTGCCGTCGTTTTTTTACAGAGGAGGGAAGCGGATGGATGAGCAGGCATGCTTTGATTTAGTCTATGATATTGGCGAGACCTTATTAAAAAATGGCGCTGAAATTAAACGGATTGAAACAACGATTCGTCATATCGCTGCCGCATTAGAATTAAAAGAATTTGATAGTTTCGTCTTAATCAATGGCATTTTTATGACAGCACGTTTGGCAGATAAAACTGTTCAAGCACGAGTACGAGATATTCCGATATCACCGATTAATTTGGGGAGAATCGAACAAATCAATACGTTATCCCGTCGATTAACTGAAAAACGCTTGAGTCCTGAAGATGCGCACCTTTGGTTGCAACAAATCAAACAAGAGTCATTTGCTTCACCACCATTGAAAATTTTTGCTTATGCCTTTGGGAGTGCTAGTTTTTGCTTTATATTTGGTGGTAGTTTCTTTGATGCGATTGGGGCACTTTTCTTAGGGGTGCTACTAGCTTTATTTTCTATGTACTTATTACCTAAGTTCAATTTATCAGATATTATTTTAACGATTGCCTGTAGCGGATTTGTTAGTATTCTTGCTTGTCTATTCGTTCATTTTTTTCCGGTCCTTCAGCTGACTAGTTTAATTACTGGCGGAATCATTTCCCTATTACCAGGAGTCGCAATCGTCAATGGTATCCGCTATTTATTTGACGGCGATTATAGTTCTGGTTGGGGACAGATTGTGAATGCGCTGATTACGGCACTTTGTGTTTCAGTTGGAGTAGGTTTAGTGCTACAAGTGTTTGATATGTTGTACTAAAAAGCTGAAGGGGAATTTTGGTAGTGATTAGTCAAAAATAGGAGGAAAGCAATTGGTCAATTTAGTTTTGCAAGTAATCGCTGGTTTTTTAGGAACGATTTCCTTTGCAATTTTATTTGAGGTTCCACGCCGTTATTACATTTATTGTGGTGTGATCGGAGCTTGTGGCTGGTTTATTTATTTGCTGATTATGCACTTTTTAGTTGCTCCAGTCATGGCGACATTTATCGCGTCATTAGTTTTGATCTATCTTTCGCGAGAAGCTTCCTTTGCTTTAAAAGCACCGGTTACGATTTTTTTGATTTGTGGTATTTTTTGTCTTGTACCCGGAATGGGTATCTATAATTTTACGTACAGTTTTTTTATTGGTAATTCGATCGAAGCGGCTCAAATTGGTGTCCAAGTTTTGAAAATTGCAATCGCGATTGCAGTAGGCATCACGATTGGTTATGAATTATCACCCCGGTTTTTTTATTCCTATCATAAAATGCAAAAAAACAGATTAGTTGAAGAAAAGTAGCTTTGTTATATAACAGAGCTGCTTTTTTTGTACATAGATCTTTATTTAGTTTTAAAATAATTGTTATTAAATTAGTGGAAATTAAAAATAACCTTTTTTATAAAGTTCATCTTATCGAACCAAACTATTTTCTAAATAAAAAATGGCTAAATGAAAAAGAGAATATTCCTTATAATTAGCGCAATTAGAAATAATTGTAAAGGGCCACGATAAAATGT
>NZ_JXKQ01000030.1 GCF_001885945.1 Enterococcus hermanniensis
TGTCAAGGGTCACAAAAAAATGTTGGTTTTGGGCCATTGAAAATGTAGGTATTCGGTCTTCTGTATTATTTGTTTTCTTTCGCTTTGTCTTCGCTATAGCTTTTCATTCTATAAGAAGGCCCTGTAATTTGAATGATTTTAGAGTGATGGACCAAGCGGTCCAATAAAGCATTTGTTAATTTCTTATTTCCAATTATTTCCGACCATTGAGAAAGCGGAATATTTGTAGTAATAATTGTCGATTTCCTCTCATAACGCATATTGATTAATTGAAATAGTAAATTGGATCCTTCTTTTGAAAATGGTAAGTAGCCAACTTCATCAATAATTAATACAGCGTATCCTGCATATTTCTTAAGCATAGTATCACTTGTTCCACGCTTATGTGCTCGAATGAGCCGATTGACGAGCTCTGTACTGGTGATAAATAAGCAACTTAACCCTCTATCTATACACTCTAAACCAATAGAAACAGCTAAGTGCGTTTTCCCTACACCGCTATTTCCGATGAAAAGAATATTGTCATAGGTATCTAAGAAGCGCAAAGTTACTAAATCTTGGATTTCACTTTTTTTAATTTTTGGTTGGAAATCAAAATTAAAATCATAGAGACGTTTATGATAAGGAAACATTGCACGTTTCAAGATTTTTCTTTGGGTTTCAGCTTTTCGATAACTAATTTCTTGAGACGTCAATTCAAATAAAGAATCGACAAGAGATTTATCACTTTTGGCTACCTCATCTAAATGTGCAGGTAAATTTTCTTTGACACACGTAAGATTTAAATCTGTTAACTGGTTCAATAACTGATGGTAATTTGACATAAGTTCCTCCTTATAATTCATCATAAGCATCTAAATTTTCCTCTACAAACCGCTCTAGTTCTTCATCTTCCAAATATTTGAAGACGTCAGACCGAAGAATTTCAAGCGAATCATCCCGTTGATAATTCAACGCTTTTTCACTTAATGGATGCGAACGAATACATTGATGCCCATACCAGATGAAAAGGTTGTCCTTCCGGACATCCAGAGTCACTTCTTTGCCAATATATTTCAAGGGAACAGAATATTTTGAATTTTGATATTGAACCATGGATTCAATGGAAACTTTTCTTTTTACATGTAGGTTTCTGGAAACATAACGTAAGAGTTCCAAACGATTTAAAGGAATTAGAATAGCTTTTTCATCATTGAGCAATTTGATTGGTTTGGCATTTACGGCTTGAGAACGTTCATTGTTTAAATCGTCCATAAACTCATTTACAATTCTTCTAAGATCTTGTTCGTTTTCAAATTCATAATTGAAAACCATTAATCGATTGACCGTTCGAGCTAATGCTTCTACCTTTCCTTTAGTTTGTGGTCTAAATGGGCGACAAGCAATAGGATTGAATCGCGCATCTTTCGCAAATTGTCGGAATTTCTCGTTAAAAACAGTTTGACTAAATTGACTTTTTCCTCGATCAACCACGGTTTTCATATTATCAAACCATATTTCTTGAGGAACACCGTTTCCACAGTACTCAAACGCATTTACTAAGCAATGGAACACAGTGGACTGCGTTCTATCAAAGGTCACTTCTAAATATTTCATGCGTGAATAACCCAAGACGTATAGGAAAATATTAAAGTAGAACACTTCGCCATATTTACTCACCATCTTGATGTTTTCCTTCCAGTCAACTTGAGCTGAAAGACCAGGAGTTGTTTCAATCCGAATCGTTGCTTTTTTCACCCGTTCGTCACGATAGTGACGACAATATCGTTTGACGGTAGTATAACCACCTGTGTAACCCATTTTTTTAATAAAGTAATAAATAGAAGAAGCAGAACAGCTCAACTCCAATTTATCTCTAATAATCTCTTCAAATCCAGAAAGTAAAGGAGAACTTGAAGACTTTCTTTTTTTTAGCTGGTCTATATTTCCTTTTCTACCAGCTTCGTAATAGCGTTTAACAGTTCTGTAATCACAATTGTATTGTTTAGCCAAAGCTGCGTAATTTGGTTGAATATCGTTCATAATGTGGCGTAGGACTCCTTCTAAGACATCTTTTCTCATGATTCACTCTCCTTGAATGTTTTCATGAAAAAGATTATCAGATTTGAATTCAGCCTACATTTTCGATGGCCTTTTTCCTACATTTTATCGTGGCCCTTTACA
>NZ_JXKQ01000031.1 GCF_001885945.1 Enterococcus hermanniensis
AAAATTCCAAAGAAATATAGATGCAAGATTTAGTCAACTATCGACCACTATCAAGGAGGTTTTGAATATTGGAAATAATTAATTTCATTTTAGCAGGGATTCATCACTTTTTAAATATCACATGGAGTTTATTACTTGCTTTCTTTCTGTTATTCGGCGGGAAGTGGTGCATTGGAAATTTTATTGAGATCACCATGCCAGGCTTTATGCGAAAGAGTAAGCGAGCTTATAAGGAGGACGGCGAATGATACCGAAGTTTAGAGCGTGGTATACACCATTTGGCGGTTCAGTGAAAAAGTTCAATAAAATGGAACACGGATCAGCGGGAAGGTTACTAACACATGCTGAAATGAGTCCTGATGATTATAAACTCATGCAATCCACTGGCTTAAAGGACAAGAACGGCGTGGAGATATTTGAGGGGATATTCGTGAAACAAATTATTAAAGGCTGGGTTGTCGTCAATGACAATTGGTTAGACGAGGGCGAAATATTTTTAGTTAAAAATGATTCAAAGACTGTTGATTACGACAATGATGATGGTCGGCAATTACGAATACTAGTTAGTAATGCTCTTGATAAATTAGGTATTTCTGATTTACACACTGAGGATGATTATGAGAGCGGGATTTCAGGGAAATATATTGCTGACAACATTTTAATGGAACTTTTCGCGTCAGACAAAAGAATGAAGTTAGATCAGATTCGAGAGTATATCGTTCTTGACTCAATGGGTTTACTAGAATTTCAAGAAAACTGGTATGGATATTCTACATGGACTATTGAAGGATTTAACACAGAAACGTTCGCTTTGGGCGGCCACGATATCCTTGAGATTCTTGAAAACTACAAAGGGAAATTCGTTTATTTAGTAATAGATAAGCTACAGTAACGACACCTATCACGTAGAAAACGAAAAGGAGAATACTTAAATGAGTACAACTGAATTATATGCAGTTAATAAAAACGGAGACGTAACACCTTGCGGAGAAGCCAAAAATAGTTGGCTTGGAGGTATGCACGTTTGGAATAGCTTGAACGAGAAATACGCATTAAACGATGGCATGATGTTTGGATTCAAAAAGACTTGGGGCAATTTTAACAAAGGATTTTACGAAGAATATGAAGATGTTCTGCTTGGAAGTACATTCGATAAAGTTCTTGTATTAAAAGAGAACTTTGACCAGTTAATCAGCAACTTTAAAAAATACCTAACTGTTTATCCAGACTCAAATTTTGGGCAGCAAATTGAAGTGATAGAAACTATGAAAGCAGATGAAGATGTAATTGGAGTGGCTTGGTGTCAAACATCAGTAGCGGACGATTTATGGGATTTTGGTTATGACGAAGATAAAGATGAAACGATTCCATACAACATCTTCAAAGGTGAAAAGCATTGGAATCTATTTGAAGAAGTAAAAGTCAGCTAACGACCACTATCACAGAGAGGATGATATAGATGATTGTTTATGCTTTAGGAGCATATTTAAACGAAGTTCCAGTTTACTTTTCTGGGATAAAAGGAACAACTCCACAATTCACCAGTGAAGCTGATGAAGCTGAATTTGGTAATGAGAAAGATGTAATCCAATTAAAAGAATTGTTTGAAGAAAAAGGCCCTCAGTTCGGACCGTACGAAATTATTGAAGTTAATCTGATCGACGATGAGGAGGACGGCGAATGATACCGAAATTTAGAGCGTGGCTTAGAGAAGATAAATCTATGAACAATGTCGAATGTATGAACTTTGACTTTGAACATGTATTTTTATCTGGATGGCGTGAATCATTTAATATCAAAGACATTGACCTCATGCAGTCAACCGGGCTGAAAGATAAAAACGGTGTTGAGATATTTGAGGGGGATATTGTTGTCGGACAGCAACACCTGACTACAGATTTACGTACACCTTTTGAGATTAAAGGTTTAGTTAAGTATTCAAAAATAAATACGATGTTTTATTTAGATAATGATAGCTTTGGACATCAAAAATTTATGAGTTC
>NZ_JXKQ01000032.1 GCF_001885945.1 Enterococcus hermanniensis
CGACAGTATTGCAGCAATCGTAGTAGATGAAGATAGAAAGCTGTTTTGCTACACGAGCGTTGAGAAAGCAAAGCAAGTGTCTAAGAGTATTGAATCGAAAACGAGCTATCGAACAGCGTTGAATCAGCGAGAAGAGTTTTTGATTGAGGTTGGATATAAGAAAGAGAAATTTATTGGATAGGAGTAAATAAATGACAATATTTGATTATATGTCGCAACATCCAATTATGACGATAATAATCGTTTTAGTGGTTGCAGAGGTACTAACAAATCTAGCTAAAGCTTGGGCAATTAAAAAGTTACGTTAACGGACGACTTAGAGGAGGTAGGATTTTGAAAAAATATCCTAGATTAGACAAATACTACGATGAATTAATCAAAATGGAAGATGAAGAACCAGAACGATTCTATGATCAGCGTTCGTATTCTTTGATGTGCACGTTGGAATGTATTTCTAACTACGAGTTTATTAAGGACTTTTGTTTAAAGAATAATTTCAAAAGCGTGTTTGATATTGGTTGCTGTTTCGGTTATCAATCAGAGGTTTTTTATGAATCGGGTATTCAATATCGAGGATTGGACGACACCATATCTAAATACCTTTGGAACAGCGAACTATATGAGTATCAAGTAGGACGTTTTCCTTGTGACGTTAAATCGAGAAAAGGCGAGTTAGGCATTTCCGTTTTATGTTTAGGTTGGAATTGCTATTTGTATGAAGATGCAAAAACTTTGGATGAACAATTTGAATCCTTGGTTAATCAATTTGAGTATTCGTTGATTTATATGCAGCAGAATTTAGTCCCTTTGATCTCAAGACATTTCTCAAAAGTCGAACACTTGGAAGACAATTTTTATTTTTTTAAAAGGTAAGCTAACGACAGAAATAAAGGAGTGTTGAAGATGGAACAGTCTATTCATATTAACTATACAAAGAGAAAATTTTTGTGTTTAGAATCTTTTTCATCAGAAGGAAGGCATTGTTTAAAAGGTGAAAATTATACAGCATATCCTATTGGTGGAGGGTATAAGTTAGTTTTTGAGAACGGTGATATGAACTTTACAAATGAACTCTTTGAGCGTGTTGTTGAAGCGTGGTCAGATGTATTAGTTGAAATTACTGGATAGTCAGCTAACCACCAAAATAGCAAACTCTATCAAATAAGAAAAGAGGTATGAAATGAAATTATATAGCAAAGAAGAATTTGAAAAAATGAAAACTTTAAAAAGAGAGTTCGTAGAAACAGAAGAAGGTGAGTTATTCACAAAAAATACAGTTAAGCGTCGTCTAAGAGCTGGAGAAGAAAAGGCAACACAGCTATTCAATGACTTGACCAAACTGGAGGACGGCGAATGACATGGGCCATTATTCTATTCATTTTAGGCATAGCGCTTGGAAGAGAATATGCAAACATGAAATTTAGAAACAGAAATCAGATTATTTTTTACAGATTAAGTAAATCCGCTAAGTCAGAAGTTGTAAAAATTATTAATGAAATGGACGATTTGTTCCGGAAAACACGCCAATCCAGGAGGAAAAAATATGAAAAATTATGATTTAAATATTCACTGGGGAATTAAAACTATTAAAGTCACTTTTCAAACAGGGAAATACAAAGGATATGTAACTTATCGTGTCAAGGGAAATACTAAGGGCGCAAGTCTATTAAGAGTTGATGCTGACGATTTGTATGATATGACATTTGTAGACAATAATGCACAACTCAAAGACCTTGGTGATGAATGGTACAGCATGGTATTAAAAGGTGAACATGGCGAGAAACTAATAGATGAAGGCGAGTGGGATGATTTATCAGACTACATTGTCGCTATTGAAATCATTGACATGGTTCCAGAGAAAGAAGATTAGTCAACTAACGGAGGAAACAAAGGAGGTTCTCTAATG
>NZ_JXKQ01000033.1 GCF_001885945.1 Enterococcus hermanniensis
AAACAATGTAGACCTTTGAAAACTGAACGAATAAAACAAACCAAATGTGTAGGGCGTTTCTTTTAATAGAAACAAACAAAACATAGCAAGCAATATGCTAGCAAGTCAATTTTTAAAATTGAGCTTAACGATCGCAAGATCGTTTCAAACACTTTTTATGAGAGTTTGATCCTGGCTCAGGACGAACGCTGGCGGCGTGCCTAATACATGCAAGTCGAACGCTTTTTCTTTCACCGGAGCTTGCTCCACCGAAAGAAAAAGAGTGGCGAACGGGTGAGTAACACGTGGATAACCTACCCTCAAGCGGGGGATAACACTTGGAAACAGGTGCTAATACCGCATAACAAAGAAAACCGCATGGTTTTCTTTTGAAAGGCGCTTTTGCGTCACTTGAGGATGGATCCGCGGTGCATTAGCTAGTTGGTGAGGTAACGGCTCACCAAGGCAACGATGCATAGCCGACCTGAGAGGGTGATCGGCCACATTGGGACTGAGACACGGCCCAAACTCCTACGGGAGGCAGCAGTAGGGAATCTTCGGCAATGGACGAAAGTCTGACCGAGCAACGCCGCGTGAGTGAAGAAGGTTTTCGGATCGTAAAACTCTGTTGTTAGAGAAGAACAAGGATGAGAGTAGAATGTTCATCCCTTGACGGTATCTAACCAGAAAGCCACGGCTAACTACGTGCCAGCAGCCGCGGTAATACGTAGGTGGCAAGCGTTGTCCGGATTTATTGGGCGTAAAGCGAGCGCAGGCGGTTTCTTAAGTCTGATGTGAAAGCCCCCGGCTCAACCGGGGAGGGTCATTGGAAACTGGGAAACTTGAGTGCAGAAGAGGAGAGTGGAATTCCATGTGTAGCGGTGAAATGCGTAGATATATGGAGGAACACCAGTGGCGAAGGCGGCTCTCTGGTCTGTAACTGACGCTGAGGCTCGAAAGCGTGGGGAGCAAACAGGATTAGATACCCTGGTAGTCCACGCCGTAAACGATGAGTGCTAAGTGTTGGAGGGTTTCCGCCCTTCAGTGCTGCAGCTAACGCATTAAGCACTCCGCCTGGGGAGTACGACCGCAAGGTTGAAACTCAAAGGAATTGACGGGGGCCCGCACAAGCGGTGGAGCATGTGGTTTAATTCGAAGCAACGCGAAGAACCTTACCAGGTCTTGACATCCTTTGACCACTCTAGAGATAGAGCTTCCCCTTCGGGGGCAAAGTGACAGGTGGTGCATGGTTGTCGTCAGCTCGTGTCGTGAGATGTTGGGTTAAGTCCCGCAACGAGCGCAACCCTTATTGTTAGTTGCCATCATTTAGTTGGGCACTCTAGCAAGACTGCCGGTGACAAACCGGAGGAAGGTGGGGATGACGTCAAATCATCATGCCCCTTATGACCTGGGCTACACACGTGCTACAATGGGAAGTACAACGAGTCGCAAAGTCGCGAGGCTAAGCTAATCTCTTAAAGCTTCTCTCAGTTCGGATTGTAGGCTGCAACTCGCCTACATGAAGCCGGAATCGCTAGTAATCGCGGATCAGCACGCCGCGGTGAATACGTTCCCGGGCCTTGTACACACCGCCCGTCACACCACGAGAGTTTGTAACACCCGAAGTCGGTGAGGTAACCTTTATGGAGCCAGCCGCCTAAGGTGGGATAGATGATTGGGGTGAAGTCGTAACAAGGTAGCCGTATCGGAAGG
>NZ_JXKQ01000034.1 GCF_001885945.1 Enterococcus hermanniensis
GTAATGTTTAAAACAAAAGAAGAAATCATCATTATTCAAGCTGAAGCTAAAGAGCCAATCGCGACGAGAGCTGTTTTTTGGTCACATGACAAAGGAACGGCAAAAATGTTGTTTAAATTGCGGAAGGACGGGACAAGTCAATCATTAGCAGAAGGAACGATAGTTCCAGTATTACTGAAGTTTAATTCTGAAACTGCAGAAGACGGAATCGGTCGTCACATTTATCATGCGGTCATCGAAGATGCAGTAAATGGTATCGTATCGATTGTTTTAGAAAACAACATTCTGGGTTATCAAGGTCGCGTAGAGGGTTCAATCTATATTGAACTGCCAGACTCTCGCTCACTTGATACAGCCGGACGATTCACTTTTCATATCAAACGCAGTCCAATTGATGAAGACGTTCCAGAACTTGAAGACTACTACTGGCAAGGTTTCAGCGAGATCATGGAACAATATCACGAGTCAATTGCTGAAATTAAATTAGAAGCAAAAGCGTTACTTGATAGTCTAACTGCAGACGTTACTACAGCTAAAACTAAAGTCACACAGTTAGAACAAAGTATTACAACTGCTAACACGAATTTGAATGCTCGTATCGATGAAATCAGTAAAAAGATTGACGACAACGACGTATTCACGAAAGCTGAAAGCTCTGCTAACGTGATCGATCAGATAACTGGTGCTGAGAGTGCTGAATTGTCGGCAACGTGTGATTTTGTTGGGAAAATCGCTGACAGTGTAGTTGAAAATCCTAATTTTGCTCATTATGGTATAACGAATGGTAAACCAACCACTCTTGTTGTTGGGAATAAAGAGGCGACAACTAACTACGCTAAACTTGCTTCGGTTGATGGCGATTTGCGTGACGGAATTAACCAAGGAGTGAATGGAGTAAGATATGAGCGACTGTCGTATAACATCTTACACTATGCAAAAAAAATGTTAGGCGAACAATTTTTTGTTGAACGTGGCGCTAACGATATTGCTTCTCAAGTGGAAGTTCTTAAAACACTTGATATCAAAGGTATTAATAGAGTTTGGGGGTTTGGATCGAGTGCTGGTGGTAACAAGTTGATAACAAAAATTTACAGTAGCACTGGTTGGACAAATGAAGTAAGTTCAACATCAAATGCTGTCGATGAGTTATCTCAAAATATCACTAACGATGACATGAAAACTCTGATTCAAAGCGACGGTTTTATCTATGTATTCATTTATACTGAGCCTTCTGACGGAATAACGGGTTCAAGGTTGGTATTAGATTGCGGAATGTTTGATTTGAAAATCAAAGTATCAGCAAACGATTACATCAAGTCAATGATCGCGCAAAATCACGTAACTAATTTAGCGACAGCAGACGAAGCTAAAGCTGGAACAAACACAACTAAAACGATGGCGCCAGCTACGACTGCTCAGTTGATTGATTATCGTGCAGTCACACTAGCAAGTAACCAAACAATCGGCGGGATCAAGAATTTTAAAGATGGGTTAATGGTGGCTGACACATCTGTAGTAGTTGATCGATACATTGAAAAAACTGTAGTCACAACTAACACGACTGATTTCACCGCTGAAAGCACTGTTATTTTTCAGCGTTGGGGTCGAATGG
>NZ_JXKQ01000035.1 GCF_001885945.1 Enterococcus hermanniensis
GAAAGGAGTGATTTAAATTTGGACCTACTCAAATTAATTAAAAATAGAATATCTACAGAGTGGAAAGAGGCGTTTAATACAAACGTTGATATCTTGAATCGTAAAGCTCGTGATCAAGACCAAAAACTTGAGACTACGAATAGTCGTATTGATAACTTAGTTCTTCATTCAGGCGGGGATTCACCAAACGAAGTTGTTGACGCACGAGTAAACAACGAAGGCACAATATTTGATAGTTTAGAAGCTCGTTTGCTTTATTCGGAAAATAAACACGCAAGTGATGTTGAGAGATTAGAGATTCAAGATCAATCGCAGGCAAGTCAATTAAATCAATTGAATGCAACAATTAAAGAGTTATACAATTTTTCAAATGCTGGAATATCAATTTATGTATCTGCAGACCGCGGCAACGACCAGACTGGAAACGGTACACAAGATAATCCTTACAAAACAATTCAAACAGCAGTAAATCAAATTCCGCTGATCAGTCGTACAGGTATCTCGATTTGGATTGAAGAAGGTGTGTATTTAGAAGACGTAGTATTGACGAACCTATCTGTTTCAGCTCTCTATTTTAGGGCTGTACAAACTATTGCTGATCCATCTGCTAGTGATCTAGCTGTTAAACTTCGCTCATTTAAAATTGCTTATTCTACAGGCTATTACTTCATGTCAGGAATCCAATTTGTTGATCAAGCGAATGCGCCAGTTGTAAGCGACCAAAGACGTTGCGTTCAAGTGGAACAAGGAGGTTATCTAGCTATCGCTGGCTGTAAATTTGCAGAAAACGTTAAGAGTATGGACCATACATCCGTCTACGCTGGAGGCAGTTCAAAACTTCATATCTATGGAAAATCAACTTTCGTAAATCAAAACGTATGTATGAGCGCAACCTTGCTTGCTGAGCTTCGAGCAGGTGACATTCAAGGAAGCTCTAATCTTGTAGGCGCACTAGCAGATTCAGGAACGGTAAGAGCATCTATCAGCTCATCATTTGCAACAACGCCGACGAAGACGGCTTCGTATGGCTTAATCCTTACAAAAGGGACGGTGATGTAATGTTTAAAACAAAAGAAGAGATCATCGTTATCCAAGCGGAAGCTAAAGAGCCAATACAGACAAGAGCTGTTTTTTGGTCACATGATAAAGGTACAGCGAAAATGCTGTTTAAATTGCGAAAGGACGGTACTAGTCAAGCTTTAGCAGAAGGAACGATAGTTCCAATTTTATTGAAATTCAATTCTGAAACTGCAGAAAATGGTGTTGGTCGTCATATCTATCACGCAGTTATCGAAGACGCAGTAAATGGAATTGTCTCGATTATCTTAGAAGACAACATCTTAGGCTATCAAGGTCGTGTTGATGGCTCAATCTACATTGAACTACCAGACTCTCGCTCACTCGATACAGCAGGACGATTCACTTTCCACATCAAACGCAGTCCGATTGATGAAGATGTGCCCGAACTAGAAGATTACTACTGGCAAGGATTCGGAGAGATTATGGAGCAATATCACGAATCGATTGCTGAGATTAAATCAGAAGCAAAAGAGTTACTTGA
>NZ_JXKQ01000036.1 GCF_001885945.1 Enterococcus hermanniensis
TTTGTTTTTAATGCTGTGTTTTCTGCTGTTAAATTTAAATCATTCAGCATTAGTTTTGCATTCAGTTGAGTCATTTGCGTTTGTTTCTCAGTTAATGCTGCATTATCTTCTTTAACTGTGGTGTAGAATCTTTCTAGTAAAGCTAGTTTTTCAGTGTTAGCCATAAATTCAACAGGCTTCCACACGTTTGATTTAACGTCAAAGAACTGCAACATTAGATCTCGTGTTGCGTCAGGCTCTACTTCCGTATATGGAAATTTCGTTTCAAAGTCCTCTGCCACTTCTGCTGTCTTGCACCCGAACGGATACAGAATCTCATAAATTGTTTTCATTTATCTTCCTCCTATTTTTTTAAGACGGCCATGCGTCTGATGTGAAATACACGATTGTTCCTACACAGTTCTGGCTCGCTGGAAAGTCAGACGACGGACTCATAACACTAATCCCAGAATCGTTTGCATAAACTGACAAACTCGGTGCTCTATTCGTGTTGTTTGTCAATGTTCCACCCCAACCAATCCGTCTATTAGGTTTATACCCGTCAGGGAACTGCATTAATGTTTTCCACGCTGCAAAATTAGCAGCTTTATTAGTGATTGAAACACTTGCAACGACCATTCGACCCCAACGCTGAAAATAAACGGTGCTGTCAGCGCTGAAATCAGTTGTGTTAGTAGTGACTACAGTTTTTTCAATGTATCGATCAACTACTACAGATGTGTCAGCCAACATTAAACCATCTTTAAAATTTTTGATGCCGCCGATCGTTTGATTACTTGCTAATGTAACTGCGCGGTTATCAATCGATTGAGCGGTCGTAGCTGGTGTCATTGTTTTAGTCGTATTCGTTCCAGCTGTAGCTTCTTCTGCAGTCGCTAAATTAGTTACGTGATTTGAAGCGATCATTGACTTGATGTAATCGTTTGCTGATACTTTGATTTTCAAATCAAACATTCCGCAATCTAAAGTTACACTTGAAGCTGTAACATTATCAGACGGTTCAGTATGAATCAGTACGTGAACAAATCCATCACTTTGAATCATAGTTTTCATTTCCGAAGAGCTGATATTTTGAGTAATTTCAGAAATGCTACCCATCGTCGAAATAGTTTCTTTAGCCCAAGCACCACTACTGTATATTTTTGTTGTTAATTTGTTTCCACCAACGCTTGAACCGTATCCCCAAATTTGATTGACACCTGTAATATCCAGTGTTTTTAGAACCGCAACTTGAGATATTGTATCGTTAGCCCCTCGATCAACGAAAAAATCTTCTCCTAAAAGATTTTTAACATGCTGTAGAATATTGTATGATAATCGACTAAATCTTACTGTGTTTAGACCCCCATTAGAAGCTGATCGTAGATTTCCATCTTTTTTAGATAAAGCTAAATATCCAGTGCTAGTTTCTTCGGACCCTACACTCATGGCTGTTGGAATACCTGTTGATATACCATAATAAGCTTTGTTTGGGTTTTCCACTAGGCTACCAACAACTTTCCCAACAAAATCACACGTTG
>NZ_JXKQ01000037.1 GCF_001885945.1 Enterococcus hermanniensis
GTTGAAAATCCTAATTTTGCTCAGTATGGTATAACGACCGGCGTTCCTACAAAACTTGTAACTGGAAATAAAGAGACGACAGCTAGCTACGCTAAACTGGCTACAGTTGATGGCGAGCTGCGTGACGGAACTAACCCGGGAGTGAATGTAGTAAGATATGAGCGACTGTCGTATGACATCTTACACTATGCAAAAAAATTATTAGGCGAACAATTTTTTGTTGACAGTGGCGCTAACGATACTGCTTCTCAAGTGGAAGTTCTTAAAACACTTGATATTACAGGTATTAATAGAGTTTGGGGTTTTGGATCTAGCGCTGGTGGTAACAAGTTGATAACAAAAATATACGGTAGCACTGGTTGGACAAATGAAGTAAGTTCAACAGCTAGTGTTGTCACTGAGCTAACTCAAAATGTCACTAACGATGAAATGAAAACTCTAATTCAAAGCGACGGTTTTATTCATGTGTTCATTTATACTGAGCCGTCCGACGTAACGACGGGTTCAAGGGTGGTATTAGATTGTGTAATGTTTGATTTGAAAATCAAAGTATCAGCAAACGATTACATCAAGTCAATGATCGCTTCAAATCACGTAACTAATTTAGCGACTCAAGCTGAAGCTGAAACTGCAACAGATAATAAATACTAAAGCAATGACTCCATTGCGCACATCACAACAGATTGATAAGAAAGCAGTCACGCTGGCAAGTAACCAAACCGTCGGCGGCATCAAAAATTTTAAAGATGGGTTAATGGTGGCTGACACATCTGTAGTAGTTGATCGATACATTGAAAAAACTGTAGTCACTACTAACACAACTGATTTCAGCGCTGACAGCACAGTGTATTTTCAGAGGTGGGGACGAATAGTAATCGCGAATATTTCGATTACTAATAAAGCTGCTAACTTCGCCGGTTGGAAAGTGTTAATGCAATTTCCAGACGGCTATAAACCTAACCGCAGAACGGGATGGGGCGGAACGTTGACAAATAATACTAACAGAGCACCAAGTTTATCACTTTATGCAAACGACTTTGGGATTAACGTTATGAGTCCCACATCTGATTTCCCAGCAAGTCAGAATTGTGTAGGAACAATCGTGTATTTCACATCAGACGTATGGCCGTCTTAAAAATAGGAGGAAGATAGATGAAAACAATTTATGAGATTCTGTATCCGTTCGGATGCAGAACAACAGAAGTAGCTGAGGATTTTGAAACGAAATTTCCATACACGGAAGTAGCGCCAGATCCAAGCAGAGACTTAATGTTGCAGTTCTTTGATGTTAAATCAAACGTATGGAAGCCTGTCGAATTTATGGCAAACACAGAAAAACTAGCATTGCTAGAAAGCTTTTATACTACAGTAAAAGAAGACAATGCAGCATTAACTGATAAACAAGCGCAGATGACTCAATTAAACGCAAAACTAATGTTGAACGATCTTAGCTTAACTGCTGAAAACACAGCATTAAAAACAAA
>NZ_JXKQ01000038.1 GCF_001885945.1 Enterococcus hermanniensis
TTTTCAATATATTCAATTGTTAATTCTATTAATCGTCTCTCGCTCACTTTCAGCGTAGTAGAACTTGCTAGCATTTCATTTAGATCATTGATCAGTTTTTCTTTCATACAAAACCTCCATGATTGAGCTGCACCATTTGTTCTAAGTCTGTTTATCGTGTATTTCTTCTTGATTACTTCGATAAACTACCATATGAAAACTTTATTTTTATCTATGCTTACTTCGTATGATTCATGAGTATAATATTCACCTACCATCATTTCCGTTACATGAACCTCAAGTGATTTATCATCGATTTTTTCTAACTCTTCAATTAATTCTTTGACTGTCATATTTTCCTCCTCTAATGAATCGGCTAACGTAATTCATCTACCTTAATTCCCAAAGCGTCTGCAAATTTACAAGCTAGCTCAAAACTAGGCTTCTTTATTCTTCCAAGTTTTAAATCTGAAATTACTCCAGAATGTACTTTCATTTTTTTCGCAAGCTGCTCTTGATTTAATCCATTGATTTTCATATATTTCTTCACTTTAATCCACATTGAAAAACCCCCTTATATACTATATATAGTGTTGTTCGCATTGCGTCCCCGTACATATCGTGTAAAATTAACAATGAATAATGCGTCTGCCAATGTATTATTCAAAATCAGTGAGTGGTCCACTGAAATAATGATAAGGAGGTAGTCTATGCCCAATTACATTTGTAATAAGAACGCTGATGATAAAGGCCGCCATGAAATTCATACCGATTCATGCACGCACTTGCCTTTACCTAAAAACCAATTAGCTATTGGTTATTTCAGCAATTGCCAAGAGGCCATAAATCATATGGTCCGATCAAATCCTGATGGCAATTTCAATTTCGATGGCTGCTACTACTGTTGCTATGCATGCCATAAAGGTTAATTTATTGAGGAGCAGTTGCCGCTGCTTCTCTATTTTTTTGTACAATGGATCGGTATTTCTCTACTGAGTGGTATTCAATTACTTGCTCTAAATGCTTCTTGTAAGCTTTGTTTACAGCTTGAGCTCCAACCAATTCTTGTTCCAATTGATCACATACTCCCATCAGTTGCTCTTTACTCATATTTTCTCTTCCGTTTGACAATTTATTCATTTACTTTCTCCTCCTTAATATTGGTGGTTAACGGAACTAATCTTTCATCCAGAACATCCACTTTATTAATTCTTCTTGTGTCCCATTGAAGTAAAGATTCAATTCTGCTCCAAGGCAAATCAAACCTCCAACAACGAAGATGATAGCTCCAAATACTCGCCAACCTTTTTCACTTTTTTCGCTAACATTGAATAGGATATATACCAGAGCAGCTATTATGAAACCGACTATCGTGTGAACTATGGTCGTTGCAATCATTCGCCGTCCTCCAGTTTGG
>NZ_JXKQ01000039.1 GCF_001885945.1 Enterococcus hermanniensis
AAAAAAGAGCTACGAGAGCTCCAGCAATTAATTTCTTTTTCATTCTAGTCCTCCTTATTTTTTAAATTGAATGCAGAAACACCAGTGATAACGCCAAAAAATGTTGCGATAGCATTGATAGTCAAAACGGCCATATCTGTGCCATTCCATCCATATGCTTTGCCGAGCATCCCAACTAAAACGGAACTTGCTGGCAATACTGTAAGAACAATCCATTTGATTAACGTGTAGTATTTATCAGGTAAAACCATCTATAAACCTCCTTATAGTTTTGTTAAAAAATAGCCAATAATTGTGATGCCTAAACCGATCATGTACCCCCATGACCACTTATTATTTGCTTTCATTTCTTTGATATCATCTGCATTAGTGACTGCTAACGAATAAGCGTGATCCGCTAAATCTTTTGCAGCATCTGCTTTTTCTCTTAATGACTCATAATTATCTAGTTTGGTTTCAATACGAACCAATCTTTCAACCACATCTTGCACCGCTTCATCTTTCAAAATTTCGCCACCTTCCAATAATTAAAGAAGCCCCGTCCGAAAACGAGGCTAAAAAAATAAAGCTTATTCAGCTTTACCAATGATCTGATTTGCTTCTTCTTCAGTGATACAAGTAGGTACGAATTGTTTTACCTCGTCCTCAGTGAAACAACCCCAGTCAAACATCATTTTTACATCGTCAAAATTAAACATATTATTTTCCTCCTTCTTCGTTTTCAGTAGTTAATTGAGCTTTGATTTCAGCAATATCTTTGCTGTTTTGGACTGACGCTAGCATCGTTTTTGAATTAATTTGAGCTAAGCTATCAGCTTTTGTTTTTAACGCTGCATTTTCAGCAGTTAAATTCAAATCATTCAGCATTAGCTTCGCATTTAGTTGAGACATTTGTGTTTGTTTTTCAGTTAACGCTGCATTATCTGCTTTGACTGTCGTGTAGAAACTTTCTAGTAAAGCTAGCTTTTCAGTGTTAGCCATAAATTCAACTGGCTTCCACACGTTTGATTTAACGTCAAAGAACTGCAACATTAGATCTCGTGTTGCGTCAGGTTCTACTTCCGTATACGGAAACTTTGTTTCAAAATCCTCTGCCACTTCTACTGTCTTGCACCCGAACGGATAC
>NZ_JXKQ01000004.1 GCF_001885945.1 Enterococcus hermanniensis
TTCGAGTCCTACTGCCGGAGTTTTTTAAGACAACCAGTGATGGTTGTCTTTTTTTGAGCATAATAGTAATCTTAATATGCAAAAGCATGCTATGATTTTATTGAGGTGATGATATTTATGTATATAGAGATTGATAAAGAGCTAGTAGAGCGTCTTTCAAATTATAAAGATGACCGACTTGTTTTAGATTTGGATGATGGTGTCGGAAGATATACTAAAGTGGGTAGTTGTTCTTTGGACATTAGTTTCCGCTTGTTAGTTTTAAATAGAAATCAAGACCATTCCGATTATATGTATGATGTGGGCAGCGAGTTAGGTCCAATTGCTGTGAAAGACCATTCTAAATTGTATTTAGAAAACGAGATGTCTCTAGTCTTTGATTCTAGAATGTCATTAATAAAATTAAAAGGTCCAAGTGGTTTGATTGATGGTAATGTTCAAATTATCGATTTACGGAAAACAAAGAATTAAGGATTATTTTTCATTAAAATAATAAAAATGAACCTCTGATTTTTAAATGGTTTTAAAAAAATGGGGGTCTATAGCATCAAAGTTAGTGAGAACTTTGATGCTTTTTTGCTGATTAAGTGTTATCTAAGTAAATAATCAAGTGAAAGAGTTTCAAGTTTTAATAGTTAGATACCACGAAGCCATATTTAGGGGCTTTTCAACGAGGGAGTTTGCTCTTTTTTAATACTAAGAGTGCTTTAATAAAATAAATAATAGACATATAAAAATTCTCTTTCAAATTGAGATTTTTATATGTCTATTTATTTTTTTGTAAAAAAGGACCGATAGTTTGTTTCTACCGATCCTAAAAATTAGATATCTGTTTAATCTGGTCTTTTAATATCTAAAATTTTATCGAGATGGCTATAACTATTTCCGGCTAGGCGAGAGATGGGATCAAATGTTAACGGATCAATATATTCTTTTTCGACATTAAATAATTCTTCACTAAAATAGTAGTTTAGAACTTCTAAAATGAATAAATCACTAATGGTAATTTGCTCGTGATCTCTTATTTCAATATGTTGATGTAGTTTTACTTCATAACGGATAGGTGCTTCTTTGATAGCTGGAACTTCAATTGATTGGCTATCAACAAGTGTAATATTAAGACCATCTAATTCGCTGGTATCACTTGGAAGTGATGCTGCTGTTTGATTCATTAGTTTTAATACAGCGTCATTTACCAGATGAATTACACCTTCATGTTGCAATAATAAATTTTTAGCGGTATCTTTCATTTTGTTATCTTTGCGATTGATCGATAGACTGGTCAATGGTGGTTCTTTTGCTACGATATTGAAATAGCTGAATGGCGCAGCATTGACTAGCTTAGTTTGTTTGTTCATTGTAGTGATCCATGCGATAGGTCTAGGGATAATACTACCAGTCAAAAATTTATAATTTTGTTTTGCTGTTAGTTTATTAGCGGAATAGAAATACATACGAGTTCTCCTTAATTGCGTTTTCTATTTGCATCAGAGGTATCAAATGGTCGAACATATTCTTCAATTTCTTGTCGTTTTGCTTGCAAATGTGGAGGTAGGGATAAAATTTCTCCGGCATGTTCATATGTTTCATCTTCCAAGAATCCAGGACCATCTGTAGCTAATTCAAAAAGAACGTTCGGCGCAGCTAGAAAATATTCTGATTGGAAATAGAAGCGATCCACAAAACCAGAACTTGGAAATTCTAAGGCATTGATTTTTTCAATCCAGTCTCTTAAAGCTTCTTCATCGGAAACACGCAATGCTAAATGATGCACATTTCCATAGCCTTCTTGGGCTGGGATCATTGTTGGTTGGTCATCAACGATAATAGTAGCTCCATTCCCACCTTCAGCTACTTCAAATTGATGGAATGAACCTTCATAAGCTGTTTCTTTAAAACCTAGAAGATTTTCTAAAACTAATTTTAAGTGTTCAAATTTGGCAACTGTCACAATCGTTGGCCCCAAACCGAAGATAGCATGTTCTGCAGGGACATTTGAATTTTTCCAAGGTGTTCCGCCAGCTACTCCTTGATTTTTTTCATCAGAAACTAATTGGAATAATTGATCATCATAATCATGGAATTCTAAATATTTTTTTCCGAATCGTTCTTTGATTTCACTGTGAGCAATATTTAAATCCGTGAATCGTTGTTTCCAGTATTCAAGGGATTTGTCAGTGGGAACTCTAAAACCTGTTCTAGAGATACTGTTAGTTCCTTTTGTTCCTTTGGGAATATTTGGGAAGTCAAAGAAGGTCATATCTGTACCAGGTGCTCCAGTATCATCTGTAAAGTATAAATGATACGTTTCGATATCATCTTGGTTAACGGTTTTTTTTATCATACGTAAGCCTAAAATATCAGTAAAGAAGCGATAATTTTTCTCAGCACTAGAAGTCATAGCGGTAACATGGTGTAAACCACGGATTTGTGTATTCATTATAAATTCCTCCAATAATCAAATAATCTTACTAAAAGTAAGTATATTTGAAAGTGAACTATTTAGCAATAATATTGTCTTATTAAAAAAAGAGTTAAAAGTAAGTAGGATAGAACGAGGAGGGGTACAATGAAAAGACTTGTTTTATTTGATTTAGATGGAACATTGACCGATTCAAGTGAGGGGATTTTAGCAAGTTTAAGTTATATGATGAATAAGTTATCGTTAAAGATTCCAGATGATACTATTTTAGCTAGTTTTATAGGTCCACCATTACGAGACTCATTATCTACTATTTACGGAATGGATAATACAGAAGTAGAAATAGCTGAGAAGGTATATCGTGAGTATTTTGCCGAAAGAGGAATTCATCGATTAGCTGTTTATCCAGGTATTGAAAATCTGCTGAATGATTTGTCTTCTAACTATCTTTTAGCTATAGCAACCTCCAAACCGGAGATTTACGCAAAACAAATAGTAGAACAAATCGGTTTAACCCACTATTTTACAGGGATTTTTGGAGCTGATTTGGCTGGGCGACGCTCTAAAAAAGCAGATGTGATTGCGTATGCCTTAAATAAACTCAATACAAAGGAAGCCGTAATGGTTGGTGATCGGAAATTTGATATTTTAGGTGCTAAAGCAAATGAACTATCGAGTATTGGTGTTCTTTATGGTTTTGGCAGCCAACAAGAATTGGTAAATGCTAAAGCAGATATAGTTGTCGAGTCGGTGGATGAATTGACTGATGCAATTAGAAAATTAATTAAATAAAAAAAGCCCTCAATTGAGGGCTTTTAAACTATATTCGACTTAGTACCAGCCGTTTGCTTGCCAGAAAGCTTGAGCACCTTCCCATGAACCATAACGAGAAGTTACATATTGATCAGCAACACGTTCTTGGTTTGCTTCAGAGTAGTCACCATTTAAATATGAAGCAGATAATTGGTAGCGGCCGATGTATTGGCCGTTTGTAGCTGTATAAGAACCGCTAGATTCTTTTTGCGCAATCCATTCTTTTGCAGCGTTTGTACTAGTAGAAGTAGTAGCAGCTGTAGTTGTTGCTGTAGAAGTAGTAGCAGCTGTAGAAGTAGCTGTTGCTTGTTCAGTTGGCGTAGTTTCTTGCGTAGTAGCTGTAGAAGTAGTAGCCACTGGAGCAGTTTGTTGTGTAGTTGCTTGAGTAGTCTGAACAGGCGTTACAGTAGTATTTCCTTTAGCATCTGTATTGATTGTTAAGTTTTCGCCTTCAAAAATCATGTTAACGTTTGAGATGCTATTGTCTTTAGCGATTGAATTAACTAAGCTGTTATCGCCAGCAAATTTGATTGAGATTTTTGATAAAGTGTCACCAGATTTAACGATGTAGTTTTCAGCTGCGTGTGCATCGTTTGTTCCTAATCCAAAAGCAGCACCGGCTGTAAGTAACGCTGTAAGTACAAGAGTTTTTCCAAATTTCATTATGTAAATTCCTCCAAAAGTTTTAAAATTTAAATCAGTCATTTCGACTACGAGATATACTTTACCATCGATTGACATGTCATGGGTTATAAACGAGTAACAAGACGTTACAGTGTAATGTAAGAATGTAACAAAACTACGTCAAAATGGGCCTTTTGAAATACTTAAAGTCTATTATGACTTCCTTAAAAGCAAGGTATAACAGGCTTGGTAAGAGGAATTTGGCCAATGAATTTATTGAAAACGTTTAGCGTAACTGCAATGTTGCAATCTGAATGTAATAATTTTGCTAATTTTATCTTGGAGATAATAAGTTAATCGGACATTACTTCTTAAGAAAAGGTAAACAACGATTATTTTTAGCTAATCAAGCATATTGAAACGTACTAGAAATAAAGGGTAAGCCCTAAAAAAAAATTCCTATCTAATGACAGATAGGAATTTTTTTATAGCTTATCGATTAACGTACCATTATTTTTCTCTTCTAAGACAATTGACGTCGCGACTTTTCCATACTGCATCAAAGTTGCTAGCAGATCTTCGGTATCCTTGATGGATTGAACTTGTGCTTTGAGAATATAGTTTACTTCACCAGTCACAGAGGCTATGGAGGTAATTTCAGGTAGTTGCTCTACTATTTTTAAAAAGTGGGTATTTGTAATCGTTAGGTCGCTGATTTGAATAAATAAAGGAATGGTATATCCTAATTTACTATAGTCTATCTCAATTGAAAAAGAAGTGATGATGCCATTGTCGATCATTTTCTCAATTCGATTTTTTACACTAGGTTCTGAAAGAGCGACTTCTTTAGAAAGAGCTTTGATTTTGATACGGCTATCCTTGCTTAATGCTTTGAGAATCGCTAAGTCTGTTTGATCAATCATAAAAGGCTCCTTTAATTTTGTTAAAAAAATTAGGTGATAAAACTAGTTTAATCGAAAAATCAGGGGAAAGAAACTCATTTTCGCTATATTTTAAATAGACGTGTTTCTTCTATAATATAAGCAATCAAAGAAGTGGAGGAAATTAGAATGGAACGGAGCTTTAAAAATGATTTAGCGTTTGCGAAAAAATTGGATCAACAAGATGAATTACATAAATATCGTGAAGCTTTTTATCTTCAACCGGGAGAAATCTATATGGATGGTAATTCACTAGGGTTAGCTTCGAAAGCTGCTGTGATAGAATTAGAAGCAATGATTGAACGTTGGAAAAAAGAAGGCGTACGTGCTTGGAATGATCTGTATCTCTATGGGGAAAAGCTTGGTAAAATGATGTCTCCGCTAATCAATGCACTGCCTGATGAAGTTGTGGTTACCGGAAGCACGACGTCCAATATCCATTCAGCGTTAGCGACCTTTTATCAACCCACTAATGAACGGTATAAAATTTTAGTCGATGATTTAAATTTTCCAACCGATCGATATGCAGTAGACAGTATCGTAACTTTAAAGGGATACCAAGTATCTGATGCAGTAAAAGTTGCGAAAAGTCCAGATGGTGAATTCATTGATGAACAAGCAATGATTGAAGCTATGACAGAAGATGTGGCGTTGGTCTTATTACCTGCGGTCTTGTACCGAAGTGCACAACTTATCGATATGAAACGTTTGGCTAAAGCGGCTCATGAGCGAGGGATCATTATTGGTTTTGATTTGTGTCATGCTATCGGCGCAGTGGAAATAGATTTTCAAGCGATTCAACCAGATTTTGCGGTCTGGTGTACGTATAAATATTTAAACGGTGGCTTAGGATCAACAGCAGGCTTATATATAAATAAGCAACATTTTGGTCATACTCCTGGTTTAGCTGGCTGGTTTGGCAATCGAAATACAACGCAATTTCAATTAAAGCAAACATTTGAACATCAAGAAGATGCGAGCGGATGGCAAAGTGGTTCACCAGCTATTTTTTCAATGGCAACTTTAGAAGGTTCGCTTAAAATATTTGAAGAGGTTGGAATGAAAAAAATTCGAGCTGTTTCATTAGAAAAAACGGCGTATTTGATGTACTTGATCGATGAAAAATTGACACATTATGGTTATAGCTATGGAAATAAACGAGAAGACAGTGTTCGTGGGGGACATGTTTGTCTCCAACACCAAGAAGCTTATCGTATTGCGGCCGCGCTACGAGACTTAGGCGTCATCCCGGATTTTAGGGAACCGAATGTTATTCGCTTAGCACCGATAGCACTCTATACATCATATGAAGAAATCTATCAAGTTGTGGAAGTCTTAGCAAAGATCATTCAGGAAAAAAACTATGAGAAATACAGCGCTATTCGGTCAGCAGTTGTGTGATCGCGCTATATAGTAAGCAAAAAAACTCAGCCTATATATAAGGCTGAGTTTTTTTACTTTTTATAATGTTATGAGGGGTTTGATTATAAAAAGAGCCCTTCGATTTTCCAACTAAAAAAGGGGCGCTTCTGCCAAACACAAACTCTTACAATAAAAGCTTGATCAGACAAGTTTTTCGTTATAAAAAATAAGCCACCTGTCGGATTTGAACCGACGACCCCCACCTTACCATGGTGGTGCTCTACCAGCTGAGCTAAGGCGGCATAGTTATTTAATACAAGATATAGGATATCGAAGTGTTCCGTATTTGTCAACTGCTTACAAAAAAATAAGTACTCATAAATATAAATAACTCTAAAAAAAGTCGTCACTCATTGAGCAACAACTTTCTTATAGAGCTGATCGGAAAGACTACTGTAATTATTTTTTTGACTCCGAACATTTGAAAGTAAGATAATCCCGTCTTTTCCATCTTTAGAAAAATTAACAAATGTCTCGAAGCGCGCCTTCACACCATGACTATAGTACTTATTTTTTTGATTATAGATACCACTTGCATATGTTTCTCCAGTATAAGGAGCCCAGAGTTGTGTTCGTTCACTAGTGGTTAAATGTATTTCATCAAACAACGATTGGTAGTAATGATATAAATCTTCCGCTGACATAAAGATATTTCCAGTTCCTAGTTCATCTGCATAAGAAGAAGCGCTAGTTGAAGCGTAAACTAAACCAGCTGTGGACGAATTATAAGAAAGGGCTTGTTGACTATTTTTAACAGAATAGAAACTAGTTTCTTTTAAACCGAATGCTTCAATGATATTCTTTTGATAAAGTTTTTGATAATTTGTTTGATAGAGTTGTTCTAGTACACCAGCCAATAAAACATAGTTGACGGGTTGGTAAGAGTAATTAGTGGTCGGGGCAACTGTCGCTGAACGGACGGTTTCAGCTAATATTTTTTTAGTATCGGTCGTATTTAACGCTTCGACTTTCTTTTCATTGATTCTTAGGCCTGAGCTCATGTTTAACATATCTTTGATTGAAATATTTTCACTGTTTGGGATTTCGGGATAAAAATCACTTAGTTTTTGAGTAAAAGACAATTTTCCGGCTTTGATTGCTTGCATGATCAAGTAAGCTGTTTGGCCTTTTTGAACAGAACCAATGCAATATTGAGTAGAAAGACTATTTTTAATTTTTTTTCCTTGATCTTGCCAACCATAGGCTTTATTTAAAATAATTTTCCCATCCTTAAATACTAATGCTGTTCCACTAAAATTTTTCTCAACGAGTGTTTGTTCAATGGAAGCTGATACTTTATCTTTTGGTTCAATCGTGTTGGATAAGCTAGCGTCAGTTATTGGTTTTGTCATATTTTGGGGGTGATGAAGATAAACGACTAAGAAAATTCCCAGTAATAAGCTAAAAAATCCTCCCCAATAGTACTTTTTAAGTTTATTATTTTTGTGATGGCGGTACCGATTTTTAGACATAAAAAATTCTCCTGATTTTTTAAATTTAGGATTGCAACTTAAATAAAAAATTGCTATTATTAAAAAGTATTCTTCCGGCATAGCTCAGTTGGTAGTAGCGCATGACTGTTAATCATGATGTCGTAGGTTCGAGTCCTACTGCCGGAGTTTAAAAGATGTGATCAGTTGATCACATCTTTTTTTACACTTTAAATATGAATTTTTCATGAAAAAATTGTATGGATACAAGAAATTATACAATAGAATCAGTTCGCTTACCTTGATGCCTGGATAAAGCTTAGCACTGGCGATAAATAAATCAACTAACCATCGAAAGCTAAAGTTGTAAATCAATTGTCTCTTTGCCCGTTTAAGCGTAGAATGTGGAACAAGGAGGCGTTTTTTTTATGTCAAAAATCAAAAATGAACGAACCAAAGCTTTTCGTGAAGCTTTCGAAAAAAATTCAAAACAAGTCGCAGTGCAACGAGGCGTTGTGAAAAATGGTATCCGTACCTCTGCAGAAAATGTTCAAGCCCAAATTGAAAATGCACCGGTCTTTTCGATCGATCTAGCAACTGGAAAAGTAGCGAACCAAAAACAATCGGGGCGTTGCTGGATGTTTGCAGCATTGAATACCTTCCGTCATAAATTATTGACGTCGTTTCAATTAAAAGATTTCGAACTTTCTCAAAATTACACCTTCTTTTGGGATAAATACGAAAAAGCAAATTATTTCTATGAAAATATTTTAAATACAGCTGAACAACCAACGACTAGTCGTGAAGTTACATTCTTATTGCAAACACCCCAACAAGATGGCGGCCAATGGGATATGATCGTTTCATTATTTCAAAAATATGGTGTCGTACCAAAAAGTGTGATGCCTGAAAGCAGCAATAGTTCTAATTCACGTGATTTGAATAATTACTTAAATAAATTGTTGCGTAAACACGCAACACTATTGCGTCAAATGGTGGCAGAAAAAGCTTCTAATGAAGAAATCCAAGCAAATCGAGAAGCGATGTTGCAAGAAGTCTATAATTTGTTGGCGATCTCATTAGGTACACCGCCTGAAGTGTTTGATTTTGAATACCGTGACGATGAAAAGAATTATCATCTGGATCAAGGCTTAACACCGCAATCATTTTATGATCAATATATAGGTGTCAATTTGGATGATTATGTAAGTATTATCAATGCACCAACGGAAGATAAACCTTTTATGAAGTCTTACACTGTTGACATGTTAGGCAATGTTGTTGATGGCAAACAAGTAAAGTATCTGAACCTTGAAATGGAAGATTTCAAAGCTTTAGCAGTCAAACAACTAGAAGAAGGAGAATCTGTTTGGTTTGGTTGTGATGTTGGTCAATCATCTACACGTGACAGTGGTATCATGGCATTGAATGCATATGATATTGAAGATTTATTCGATGTCGACTTAACGATGACAAAAGCAGAACGTCTTGATTATGGTGAAAGTTTGATGACGCATGCAATGGTTTTAACCGGTGTTGATATGATCGATGATCAAGCGAAAAAATGGAAAGTCGAAAATAGTTGGGGAGAAAAAGTTGGTGAAAAAGGTTTCTTCGTAATGAGCGATGAATGGATGGACGAATACACGTACCAAATTGTTGTTCGTAAAGAATTCCTTTCACCAGACCAATTAGCTGCCTTTGAAGCGACACCAACTGTCTTAGCACCTTGGGATCCAATGGGTGCACTTGCATAACAATAAAGAGGAAAGACCTAAAACACTCATTGTTTTAGGCCTTTTTTATTTCGATCATTAACTATAGTGAGAAAAGCGTTTTCTGAGCGGCTATGCTATACTTTTAAAAAAAGGAGGCTGATTTGAGTGTCGAAACGATTAGCAGTTCAACATGCAGAAAATATGCGTGAATTAGGTGGGTATGAAACATTGGATGGCCGTAAAGTCGCATCGCGAAAATTGATTCGATCTGCTAGTATCAATCATATTGATGAAAAAGACCAATTGTATTTGCAAGATTACGGGATCAAGCAAGTGGTCGATTTTCGTTCTTTAGAAGAGCGTGAAAGTCAGCCGGATAAAACGATTCCGACGGCTGAGAATATCTTCTTGCCTATTTTTCCGATTGAAGAAACAGACACCGCTTCAGCTTCACCCAAAAAAATGTTGGAGCGGATGCAAGCTGGCATCCAAGCAACACAACAGATGATTGAAGTGTATACGCATTTTGTGACTGATGCTCATGTCCGTGGACAATACCGTAAATTTTTTGATTTAGTTCTAGCTAATCCCGCGCCTGAGCAAAGTTTATTGTTTCATTGTACAGCTGGGAAAGATCGAACAGGATTTGGTGCAATGTTGTTACTAAGTACACTGAAGGTACCGCAAGAAACAATCATGCAAGACTATTTAGCGACCAACCGTTATTTGAAGAAAGTAGTTCAAGAAATGTATCAAAAGGCGGAACAAGTAGGTGTTCCAGCAAACGCGTTACATGGGATCGAAGATATGATGTTGGCGAAAGCAGAATATATGCAAACAAGTTTTGATGAAATCAAAAAAAATTATGGAACGATTGATCAATTTATCAATGATGGAATCGGTGTCTCTTCGCAAGAAATCAAAGATTTGCAAAAAATTTATTTAATGTAGGGAGCTGACGAAATGAATGATTTGTTAGAGTTTTTACAATTACAAGCCAAAATCATCCCAGTCACCGGTGGCGATATCAATCAAACTTATCGTGTAACCGATGGTCAGCAAAATTATTTTTTAAAATATCACCCACAAATGTCTGGGGACTTTTTTACCGCAGAAGTAGATGGTTTGAGTGAGTTGAGCAATGCTGTGCGAGTGCCCAAAGTATATCAGCATGGGAGTTTTAAAGAAAATGCTTTTTTATTACTGGAATGGATTGAACCTGGTGAAGGAGACCAAAAGGATCTAGCCCAGGAATTAAGTAAGATTCATCAAATCAATGCGATCAAGTTTGGTTATAAGAAAAATAATTTTATGGGGTTATTGCCACAGATCAATACACGAGAAAAAAATTGGTGGGATTTCTATTTTAGCCATCGTTTAGAGGTGCAGATTCGAATCGCCAATGAGCGTAATCATTGGACAGAAGAACGCGAAAAAAATTATCAGTTATTTAAAGAGTGGGTTTATCAAAAATGGGGTACAATGTCAGTAGTGCCAACTTTACTGCACGGTGATTTTTGGAGTGGTAATACTTTTTTTGATACGCAAGGGCAACCAGTATTTGTCGATCCGGCAGTATCCTTTGGCCATCGGGAGATGGATCTAGCGATGTCTCAACTATTCGGCGGATTTCGTCAAGAATTTATCGTAAGTTATCAAGAAATCATGCCGATGCGTGAAGGCTGGCAAGACCGAATCGCGATTTATCAATTATATTATCTGCTCGTTCACCTGAACATTTTTGGTGAAAGTTATGGTGAATCAGTAGATCGAGTGTTAGCTTTAGGAGGAAAGTAATTGGGAAAGAGATACACAATTGAACATGAAGTAACTTATTATCAATGCGACATCAATCAAAATATGACATTTCCAGCATTGTTGAGTGTGGCAATCAAAGCATCTTCGGATCAAAGTGATGAGTTGAACCGTGGAACGGACTATATCAATACATTAGGGGTTACTTGGGTGATCACTCAAACCGAAGTTGCGATCAATCGTTTACCACAAGTTGGGGAAATGATAAAAATCACGACTGATCCAACTGAATTCAATCGGTTTTTCTGTTATCGGGATTATATCGTTTACTCTGAAACCGGTGATGAATTAGTAAAAATCACCATGTCCTTTGTCTTGATGGATATTGAAAATCGTAAAATGAGTAGCGTCGATGCAGATCTGATGGCTCCTTTTGAATCTTCACAAGTGAAGAAAATCAAACGTTGGCCAAAAATCGAAAAAGTTTCCGGCGAAGAACATCAATTGTACCATGTGCGTTACTATGATCTGGACAGTAATCATCATGTCAACAATGCCATGTATTTCAATTGGATCATCGACGTCTTAGGTTATGATTTTATGGCGCAACATGAGCCGACTTACGTCAATGTTAAGTTTGATAAAGAAGTATTATACGGCAATGATATCCAAAGTTTTTATGAAATTACAGCAGCTGATCAAACTGTTAGTTGCCATGAAATTCGCTTAGGAGATCAACTAGCGTGTGAAGCGAATATTTCATGGAAGAAAAGAAGCTAAATCCATTTTAGGATTTAGCTTCTTTTTCTGTCGGAACTTATTCTTCTAAAAAGCGTTTTAATTCTGTTTTTGATAGACGGGCATTTAACGCAATCAATAATTTGATGCGTGCTTTTTGGCTGTTGATTCCGTTACAAAAAATCACTCCATGTTGAGCCAGTTCAACACCACCGCCATGATAATCATAAACAGGTTCAGCAATACCATTGAAACAACGAGAAACTAAAACGATCGGCAAGCCTTTATCTAATAGATGATAAAAAGCAGGCAGAGTTTGAGGAGGGAGATTTCCAGCGCCCAAAGCTTCGACCACCATCCCGTCTACAGTGATCCCTTGATCTAGTAAGCGGAAAAAATCACCTTGCATACCGGCGAAAACTTTAACGATCGGAATCAAAGCAGCAAAACTATCAATATCATAGCGTGTGATTTTTGGCAATTCTTGTTTAAAGAGAATTTTTGATTTTGTGACCAGACCAATCGGACCTAATGTTGGAGTTCTAAATGTAGCGACATTCGTGGTATGCGTCTTGGTAACATAGCGGGCACTATGCACTTCATCATTCATTACGACCACTACTCCTTTGCCGATGGCGCTTTCAGAAGCAGCTACACGAATCGCACATTCAAAATTATATAATCCATCACTACCTAATTCATTGATTGAACGCATGGCACCCGTTAAAATGATAGGTAGGAGATCACCGATCGTGATATCAAGAAAATAAGCAGTTTCTTCCAATGTATCCGTGCCGTGAGTGATTACGACACTATCGATATTTTCTTTTTTTGCTTGTTTGATCCGTTCTTTTATTTGGAACATGATTTCCACCGTAATGTGAGGAGAGGGTAAATTTGAAAAATCCTCGACGATTAATTCAATATCAGCTGGTAAGCGTAATTCTTGTCCAGCAGCTAATAAGGGATTTTTTTTATCAGGGCGAACGGCTCCGTCAGAGTCTTGGCTCATGGAGATGGTACCGCCAGTATGTAAAATCAAGATTCGTTTCATTCGTATTACTCCATTCATTATTAGCACATCGTCGCTAATTTTATTCTGTCTTTATTGTATACTATGAAACGAAAGGGGGCTAGCAAACTATGATTCGAATTGGATTAACTTCTTTTAATGAACATGTCAGTTTGACCGGAAAGAAAAACTCGTCTCTTTATGACTATGCAGGATATTTGCCGTTAGTAGAATTGGATACAAATTATTATGCGATTACCAACAAGCATTCAGTCGAGAATTGGTTGAGCCAAGTGCCCTCAAATTTTAAATTTGTCGTCAAACTCTACGCGGGGTTCACGGGTCAAACCAAATGGGAAGAAAACTATCCTTCTATCACCGCGATGAGAGATCATTTTTTAGAAGTAATGGAGCCGATGATTAAAAGTAAAAAATTATTTTGCTTTTTAGCACAATTTCCCGCACAATTTAAATGTACCAAAGCAAGCGTGGCCTATTTAGAAACACTTGCTGAACTATTTAAAGAGTTACCACTAGCAATCGAATTACGTGATCATAGTTGGTATGCAAAAGAATTCCAGGAAAAAACCCATCAGTTGATGAAAAAATTGAGCTTTGGCCTTGTGATGGTAGATGAACCACAATTACCAGACACCGTACCATTAGATACAACCATTACCAATCAACAGTTTAGCTTATTTCGTTTTCATGGGCGTAATCAGGCGTATTGGCACGATCGAACAGGAGATTGGCGAAAAAAAAGAACCCTTTATCGCTACAATCAAGCTGAATTAAAAATTTTAGCTGAGAAAATTGAAAAAGTCGCAGAGAATTCAACAGAAGTTGGTATCATATTTAATAATAATTCGGGCGGAGATGCAGCCGATAATGCGCTCCAATTAAAAGAAATCCTTCAATTAAATTATGAAGGATTGAATCCGAGCCAAATTGATTTATTTTAAACGAGGGAGTTTTATGATAAAAGCTATTTTTTTTGATATTGATGGGACATTGACTACGAATGATTCAGAAGTCTTAGACAGCACGCGTGATGCTATCAAGTCAGCTCAAGCACAAGGAATTTTATGTGGAGTTGCTACAGGGCGCGGTCCCGTAAAAATAAAAGAACGTATCGATCATTTAGACTTGGATCTTTTTGTAATGTATAATGGACAGTTGGTTTATACACGGAATCAAGACATTTATTGTCGCCCCTTTACGAAGGCTATTTTAGATCAGATCGTTGATTTTGCTGATGAAGAACATCGGCAAATTATTTTTGGTGGACGTAATCGAATGGACGGTAGTCAATTGATGAAATGGTCACAAAAAGCTTTATTAAAACAGGTTGCAGGCTGGATGCCAAAGTGGTTTCCAGTAAGATCCACAAAACGTTTGTTACAATCGTTTAGTCCTAGACGTAAAAAAGGGCGCTATCGAAAATTATCAATCTTACAAGAACCGATTTATCAATGTGTCTTATTTAGCGCAGAAGAAGAAACACCGCGTTTACAAGAATTGTTACCGAACTGTTCTTTTCAACGGTCCAACCCTTATTCGGTAGATATCGTTCCTAAAGATGGATCAAAATATCACGGCATTATCGAATGCATCAAAGCCGTGGATATTAAGCCAGAAGAAGTGATGGTCTTTGGAGATCATTACAACGATATCGAAATGATCAAAAATTTTGGTATCGGAGTGGCGATGGGCAATGGCTTAGCTGAAGTCAAAGCACAAGCTGATTATGTCACGAGTACCAATGAAAAAGATGGTATTTTTCAAGCATTGAAACATTTTGAAATTATCTGATGCATCTAAAAAGTAGATTATATTGAAAAGAGGGAACAGATTGATACAAGAACCGTATCAAATGGCTCGTGAATTTCATGAGACGTTTGCGCCAGCACCTCCCAATGTTCCAACCGCGTTTACCCAAGAACGAGGGAATTTTCGAGCGGGATTTAAAGCAGAAGAAATCGTTGAGTTTTTATACGCCGTAGCTAAAGGCGATGAAAAACTTTTTGAGGAATATGTCGAAGAGCTGCATCAAAGTGTGGACCAAGCAAAAATAAAAGTCTTGACTAAAGCAGAAACAGTAGCAGATCCTTTGACTGCTGAAGTGGATGCGTTGACCGATCTTTTGTATTTTACCTATGGTTCTTTTGCATTAATGGGTGTTGATCCGCAGCCGATTTTTGAAATTGTTCATCGTGCCAATATGGGAAAGTTATTTCCCGGTGGAAAGCCACGTTACGATCCAGTAACCAATAAGGTATTAAAACCTGAAGACTGGGCAAAAAAATTTGCACCAGAACCTTTGATTCAAAAAGAATTAAACAGACAAAAAGGAAACGCCGAATAGGGCGTTTCCTTTTTTGATTAATCAAAGAACGTATAATAAAGGGAGCGCACAGCTAGCCGCTCTTGTTCGCTACGAATTGCAAAGATGATACAGCGCTCATCCGCTCCTTGAGAGATCATCCGTAAGTTAACATCTTTACGAGCAAATGCCGCCGTACTATCTGCCGTTATTCCTGGACGTTCCCGCATACCTTCACCAACTAAAGCTACGACCGAAAGACCATGCTCGATCGAGAGATCATCTGGTTTAATCTTTTCTTCGATTTGCTGCAATAAATTTGCTTCTATTTCACGCGTTAATTGATATTCACGTAGAATAATCGAGATATCATCGATACCAGAAGGCATATGCTCGAAGCGAAGATTGAAATCTTCTAAAATTTGAAGAATCCGACGAACGATTCCGACTTCACGATTCAGTAAATATTTGGCGATCGTGATAACACAAAAACCTGCAGCACTCGCAACCCCGACGACATCACTGCGTACTTCAGTGGTAAAGTTTTTCTTGATCAACGTTCCTTGGCAATCTGGATTGTTGGTATTCTTAATGATCACGGGAATCTGGGCCTTAAAGGCCGGCATCAATGCTTCATCATGAAAGACGGTAAAACCCGCATAGGTTAATTCACGAATTTCACGATAAGTTGCATACTCGATCAATTTCGGCTCATGGACTAATTTAGGGCTGGCAGAATAAATACCATCCACATCAGTAAAGTTTTCATATAAGTCGACATTTAGGCCAGCTGCTACGATCGAACCTGTGATATCAGAACCACCACGTGAAAAGGTACATAATTGACCGTCCTTCGTGTAACCAAAAAAACCTGGAATAATCAAAATTTCTTTTGAGTCTTGCCATTGAATAATTTTTTCATAGGACTCTTCTAAAATTAAAGCATTCTGTGGTTCGTTCGTCACGACGATACCTAATTCTTTTGGATTGATGTAACGCGCTTGGACGCCGCTTTTTTTAAAGCAAGCCGCAATCAGTTGAGCATTTAAATTTTCCCCACTGGCTAAAAAGCGATCTAGTGTATAAGGATCTAAGTCATTATAACTTGCTTGGAGTGCCTTTAGTTCTGAGGTGAAGGTATTTTCGATATCTTCATCTATGTGAAAAGCTGCAGCGATTTCAGTATATCTCGCGACAATCTCACGAATAATTTTTTCTGTCTGTTTATTATAGGCAACGGCATGATAAAAACTAATCAATAAGTCGGTGACCTTCTTGTCTTTATTGTTTCGCTTTCCTGGAGCAGAAACGACAACGAATCGACGACTGGCGTCGCTAGTGACGATGTCTAAGACTTTTTTTACTTGTTCGGCCGAAGCAACGGAGCTTCCACCAAATTTGATCACTTTCACTTTAATCACCTCTTATTTTAATGTGGATCTAATACTATCTGAAAAACCTACTGATTTCAAGAGGATTTTCGCCTTATTTTAAAAGAAAGTTTCATAAAAATTACATTTTTCTTAAACCAACATAGAATTGAAGGTCGATTTAAAAAATGCTAACATGAAGAGTGGCTGTGCAAGGACTTTTCGAAGGAATTCGAAACTAGCTAGTGAAGCACAAAGTCTTTTGTGTTATAATCTAGGTTAGATGTTTTTGCCAAAAAACTGATATAAACGAACCATTAAATAAAACTGAATCTTGACAAGCGAAAGGAAAATCATACATGGGAAGTAATGCAATCATAGGGATCGTAATCGGTCTAGTTATTTTAGCGGCCGTACTATACTTGGTCGGTTATCTGATGAAGAAAAAGAATCAAGAACGCTTAAAAGAGCTAGATAGAAGGAAAGAAGCATTGTTCGATCTTCCAGTCGTAGAAGAAGTCGACGAAGTCAAAAAAATGCATCTTGTAGGCCAAAGTCAAAATACTTTCCGTGAATGGAACCAAAAATGGACGGATGTTTCAACGAAATCTTTCGCAGAGCTAGAAAGTCAGATTTTTGAAGTTGAAAGTCAAAACGAAACCTTCCGTTTCATGCAAGGAAAATCAGCGATTGAAAGTGCTGAACGTACGATGACAGAAATGGAAGAAGAAGTTGAAGGCATCCGCACCGGTCTAAAAGAATTACGTGAAACAGAAGAACGCAATTCATTGGCTGTCCAACAAGCATTAGATGTTTTTGAAGAGTTGAAAAAAGACTTGAAAGAAAAGAAAGACAGTTTTGGCCCAGCTTTACCGGAAATCCAAAAACAAGTTAAAAATGTCGAAATCGAATTTACGCAATTCGTTACACTGAATACTTCAGGTGATCCAATCGAAGCCCGTGAAGTATTGGATGATGCAGAAAAGCATACCTATGAAGTTCAAGCAACGATGCAGAATGTACCAGTTATTTATGAAGATCTTGAAAAAACATTTCCAAGTCAAATCGATGAATTAGAGAAGACATACAATAAAATGATGTCCGACCACTTTGTCTTACCGGAAGATGATTTTGAAGAACGTTTGGATAAAGTCAAACGACATGTGGAACGTTCGCTAGAGGATCTAGAAAAAATTGAATTAAGTACAGTTGAAGCTGAGAATAAAGAAACGGCTGAATTGATTGATGAGTTATATGCGACATTAGAAAAAGAATTTGAAGCAAAAAAATATGTCACGACGAATCGCAAGACAATCGAAGAGTACATCTCACATGCCTCTCGTAACAATCACCAATTAATGGTAGAACTTGATCATACGTCTCAAAGTTATGCATTGAATAATAATGAGTTAGGTCGAGCGCGTGGCTTCCAAACAGAGATCGAAGAATTAGAACGTCGCAATCGCAACATGAATCCTCAAATCGACAAACATGAACTGCCTTACTCAGAAGTTCAAGTCTTTTACCGAGATGCATTTAAAGTGTTAGATGATATTGAAACGAAACAAGTTGAGATCGATGACGATCTTCATGAGTTACGTAAAGGTGAAAAAGAAGCGGCTGAAAAAATTGAAAAATATGAGTTCCGCTTACGAGCTCTGAAACGTTACGTAGAACAACAACGTTTGCCAGGGTTGCCAGGAGATTATTTGGAATTTTTCTTTGTTGCAACAGATCGAGTAGAAGAGTTAAGCAACTCATTGAATAAGATTCGGATCAATATGCAAGACATCAATAAATTGGTAAGTCTATGTGATGAGGACATCGAATTATTAGATCAAAAAACGTATGACTTAGTCGATGCAGCTGCATTGACAGAACAAATGATGCAATATGCTAACCGTTATCGTCATACTCATCCAGAAATTAAAATAGCAATCGAAAATAGTTTAGAATTATTCAATAAAGAATATCGTTATCAAGACGCCCTTGATGAAATCGGAACGGCGTTAGAACGAGTAGAACCAGGCGCATTCAAACGTATCGAAGATTTCTATTTCAATAATCGTGATTTAGTTTAAGCTGAGCAGTTGCTCAGCTTTTTTTATTTGTAAAGAAAAGGATACATTCCAATGGCAATAAGTATTATTTGTTAGGAATACTTGAAGAGTTCAAGCTTTCTCGCTATAATAGGAAAGAATTTTTGAAGGAAGGTTTAAACATGATTTATTTTGATAATAGTGCAACGACAGCGATCTATCCGTTAGCACTTGATACATATGTAAAAACGAGTCAGCGGGTGATGGGCAATCCCTCAAGCCTCCATGGCTTAGGAACACAGGCCAATCGTTTACTTCAGCAGGCGCGTAAACAAATTGCTGAATTAGTAGCTGTAAAAGAAAATGAGATTTATTTTACGAGCGGTGGAACTGAAGGCGATAACTGGGTTTTAAAGGGAACAGCAATTGAAAAGCGTGAATATGGGAATCATTTGATCATATCGAGTATTGAACATCCAGCAGTCAGCCGAACAGCCGAGCAATTAAAAGAGTTAGGCTTTGAAGTCAGTCTAGCACCAGTCGACAAAGCTGGAATTGTCCAAGTCGATAAACTAGCAGAATTGATTCGCCCAGAAACAATCTTGGTTTCGATTATGGGTGTTAACAATGAGATCGGGTCTATCCAACCAATCGAAGCAATCAGTGAGTTATTAGAAGCCTATCCAACGATCCATTTTCATGTCGATGCTGTTCAAGCAATCGGTAAAGTTGAACAAGCAAAATGGTTAACACCACGAGTAGATTTTGCCACATTTTCAGCACATAAGTTCCACGGTCCTCGGGGGGTTGGTTTTATTTACTGGAAAGCTGGCCGTAAGTTAGCGCCATTGTTAAATGGTGGTGGACAAGAAAGCGGACAACGAGCAACCACGGAAAATACTCCGGCAATTGTAGCGATGAGTCGTGCACTGCGGATCCATTTGGAAAAGAAAGACGAACGTCCGAATCACACTGGACTGATCCGTCAATATTTGAAAGAAGCTTTAGCTAGTTACGAAAAAGTAACGATTTTTTCTGGTGATGAGGACTTCGCACCACATATTTTAACGTTTGGGATCAAAGGGATCCGAGGCGAAGTATTGGTTCATGCCCTAGAAGAAAAACAAATTTATGTCTCGACGACAAGCGCTTGTTCAAGTCGTAAAAAAGTCGATAGCTCAACATTACATGCGATGAAGGTCCCACATGAAGTAGCAACGACGGCTATTCGCGTTAGTTTAGATGAAGCCAATACAATGGCTGAAGCTGAACAATTCATGGTCGTGTTCAATCATTTATATGAAAAGTTTTCCAAAATCAATTAATTTAAAAATACGGTCCATAATTAAGGAGAATGAATGTGCAATACACTGAGATAATGGTACGTTATGGTGAGTTATCGACAAAAGGTAAAAATCGTCGAAGCTTTATCATGCGACTAGCAAAAAATGTCCGTGGCGCTTTAGCAGAATTTCCCAATTTGAAAATTCATGCTGAACGTGATCGGATGCATATTTTATTAAATGGTGAAGATAGTCGATTGGTTTTACCAAAATTAGAAAAAGTTTTTGGAATCCAAACCTTTTCACCTAGTATCCAAGTAGAAAAAGACCTTGAAGCCTTAAAAGCCATGACACAAAAAATCATGCAAGAAATCTATACAGGAAAAGAAACATTCAAGATTACTGCTAAACGTAGTGATCACGCATTTGAATTGGATAGTCATGGAATCCAACAGTTTCTTGGCGATGCGGTGATTGATGTATTGCCGGAAATCAAAGCGCAAATGAAACACCCCGATATCAATTTACGTGTAGAAATCCGACGTGAACATGCATATCTTTCTTATGAAACCATCAAAGGTGCGGGTGGATTACCAGTCGGTACTAGTGGTCGTGGAATGTTGATGCTTTCTGGTGGGATCGATTCACCGGTCGCTGGTTACTTGGCGATGAAGCGTGGAGTCGAAATCGAAGCAGTTCATTTTGCTAGTCCACCTTATACAAGCGAGCAAGCGTTACAAAAAGCCAAAGATCTAACTGAAAAATTAACCCCTTATGTTGGTGGAATCCAGTTTATTGAAGTTCCTTTTACTGAGATCCAAGAAGAAATCAAAAAACGTAGTCCCCAAGGCTACTGGATGACCTTGACTCGTCGGATGATGTTACGTTTAACGGATGCTATCCGTGAAATGCGTCAAGGATTAGTTATCGTCAATGGTGAATCATTAGGTCAAGTAGCCTCTCAAACCTTGCATAGTATGGTTGCAATCAATGAAGTAACGACGACACCAATCATTCGCCCGGTAGTAACGATGGATAAAATAGAAATCATCGAATTAGCTGAAAAGATTGATACGTTTGAATTGGCGATCCAGCCATTTGAAGATTGCTGTACTATTTTTGCACCACCACAACCGAAAACACGGCCTAAATTGGAAAAAGTTTTAGAATTAGAAGAACGTTTGGATATTGAAGGATTGATGGCGCGTTGTCTAGCTGGTTTAAAGCAAGAAGCAATCAAACCTGCTCAATCAGAAAAAGCAGAAGAGTTTGCTGATTTATTATAAAAACGTGAGGGTAAGATAAAAGTAGAAATACTTTTATCTTATTCTTTTTTTTAATTTAGAAGGATTGCGAATTAAAAAAAGACGTGTTAAAATTAATTATGTGAATTATTTAACAAGAGCTGTTTTTTATTGTAAATGCAGTTAGTTAGCTAAAAATTTACTCACATTTAATGAATGGAAGGAGAGTAGTTATGGAAAAAATCATTGAAAAACCAAAATTATCAAAAGCGACGACCAAACGCTTATCTTTATATTTACGCTGTTTAAAAGGTTTAGAAAAAAATGGCGTTACCCGGATCAAATCGTCAGAGTTAAGTAAAATGACTCAAGTTGGTTCGGCAACAATCCGAAGAGATTTCTCTAACTTTGGTGAATTGGGACGGAGTGGTTACGGCTATAATGTAAGCGATTTAATCAAAGTCTTTAGTGAAATACTGGATACAAAGGAAGAGAAACGGATTGCTTTAATTGGCTGTGGGAATTTAGGGCAAGCGCTTTTGCATAATAATTTTCGTCGTAATGAAAATCTAAATATTGTCTGTGCTTTTGATAATGATCCGCTAAAGATTGGGAACGAACTCTGTGGCTATCAAGTCCATTCAATTGATGAGATGGATAAAGTTTTGAAACAAGAAAAAATCACGGTTGCTATCTCAACTGTTCCGAGTCAAAACGCTCAACAAGCCATCGATCAGGTAGTAGAAAATGGTATCACAGCGATCTTGAATTTTGCGCCAGATCCATTAGTTGTACCGGAAAATGTTCACGTACATTACATTGATTTGACTTCGGAATTACAAACATTGATTTATTTTGATGGACAGTAGGTCTTTACAAGTTTTCCTGTTCATTGTAGAATGATTCATACGATGATCAAGAGGAGTACATGAGAAAAAAAGTTTTAGAGAGAAAATGCAGGGCTGGAACATTTTCACTTTGACTCATGGAAGGTAGCTTGGGAGTTTTGTATTCTGAACGTTAGTAAGAATACACGGCGCATGACCGTTAACCCATGATTGAGCGGCAGAAAAATGTTTCTGCAATTTAGGTGGTACCGCGTATTTTACGTCCTAGAACACAACTGTGTTCTAGGATTTTTTTTATGAGTATCATTTGAATAATTTATTAAATAATCAATTTTTTTAGGAGGAATCGCTATGACTGAAAATTTACCAACAAAGTTTAATCCGCAAGAAGTCGAAGCTGGTCGGTATCAAAAATGGTTAGATCAAGATTTATTCAAACCATCTGAAGACAAAAAAGCTAAACCTTATTCAATTGTTATCCCACCACCAAATGTTACTGGGAAATTGCATTTAGGACATGCTTGGGATACGACCTTACAAGATATGATCATCCGTCAAAAACGGATGCAAGGATTCGATACATTATGGTTACCTGGGATGGACCATGCGGGAATCGCAACGCAAGCAAAAGTTGAAGAAAAATTACGTGAACAAGGCATCTCTCGTTATGATCTTGGACGTGAAAAATTTGTTGACCAAGTTTGGGAATGGAAAGATGAATATGCTGGACATATTCGTGAACAATGGGCAAAACTAGGTTTGTCATTAGACTATAGTCGTGAACGTTTTACATTAGATGATGGGTTATCGGATGCTGTCCGTAAAGTGTTTGTTTCACTTTATGAAAAAGAGTTGATTTACCGCGGCGAATATATTATCAACTGGGATCCACAAGCTAAGACTGCTTTATCTGATATCGAAGTTATCCATAAAGATCTGGAAGGCGCATTTTATCATGTTTCATACCCATTAGCAGATGGTAGTGGTGTTTTAGAAATCGCGACAACACGTCCAGAAACAATGTTAGGCGATACGGCGATTGCTGTTCATCCAGAGGACGATCGTTATAAAGATTTAGTTGGTAAAATGGCGATCTTACCGTTAGTAGATAAAGAAATTCCAATTATTGCTGATAGCTATGTTGACCGTGAATTTGGTACAGGGGCTGTTAAAATTACGCCCGCTCATGATCCAAATGACTTTGAGGTTGGTAATCGTCATGACTTGCCACGTGTAAATGTGATGAATCCTGATGGCAGCATGAATGAACGAGCTGGTAAATATGCTGGAATGGATCGTTTTGAAGCGCGTAAAGCAATCGTTGCTGATTTGAAAGAGATCGGCCGTTTGATTAAAGTTGAAAAAATGATTCATAGTGTTGGTCACTCTGAACGGACGGGTGTTGTTGTTGAACCACGTTTATCAACACAATGGTTTGTTAAAATGGCGCCATTAGCGGAACAAGCTATTGAAAATCAAGGAACAGACAACGCAGTGGAATTTTTCCCACCACGTTTTAACAATACGTTTATGACTTGGATGGAAAATGTCCATGACTGGGTAATTTCACGTCAATTATGGTGGGGGCATCGCATCCCAGCATGGTACCATAAAGAAACGGGCGAAATGTATGTTGGAATGGAAGCGCCGAACGATAGCGAAAATTGGGAACAAGATCCTGATGTTTTAGATACATGGTTTAGTTCAGCTTTATGGCCATTTTCAACTATGGGTTGGCCAGATGAAAACAGTGAAGATTACAAGCGCTATTTCCCAACGAGCACATTAGTAACAGGATATGACATTATTTTCTTCTGGGTAAGTCGAATGATTTTCCAAAGTTTGGAATTCACCGATGAACGTCCATTTAAAAATGTATTGATCCACGGTTTGATTCGGGATGAACAAGGCCGTAAGATGAGTAAATCATTAGGTAACGGGATTGATCCGATGGATGTAATCGAAAAATATGGTGCCGACGCTTTACGTTGGTTCTTATCAACTGGTTCTGCACCAGGACAAGATGTTCGTTTCAGTTATGAAAAAATGGATGCTGCTTGGAATTTTATCAATAAAATTTGGAATGCTTCTCGTTTTGTAATTATGAATGTCGAAGATTTCACTGCTGAAGACATTGATTTTTCAGGTGAAAAAACCGTGGCTGATCGCTGGATCTTGACGCGCTTGAATGAAACGATTGAAAAAGTAACCAACCTATTTGATCAATTTGAATTTGGTGAAGCAGGTCGTCAATTGTATAACTTCATGTGGGATGACTTCTGTGACTGGTATATCGAAATGAGTAAAGAGATTCTTTATGGGGAAGATGAAACAGCCAAACAAACAACGAAGAGCATTTTAGTTTATGTTTTGGATCAAACATTACGTTTATTACATCCGATTATGCCATTTGTTACCGAAGAAATCTGGGCTAAAATTCCACATACTGGCGAATCATTAGTTGTCGCTGCTTATCCAGTTGTTCAACCAGAAAACAATAATGAAACAGCAGCTAAAGGGATGGAAGTCTTGAAAGAATTGATTCGTTCTGTTCGTAATATTCGAGCAGAAGTGAATACACCACTTTCTAAACCAATTACTTTGTTAATCAAAACAAGTGATCCTAAAGTTGATGAATTCTTGATTGAGAATACTAGCTACATCGAACGTTTCTGTAACCCAGAAGAATTGGTGATTGCAAGTGATATCACAGCGCCTGATTTAGCGATGTCAGCGGTATTAACTGGTGCCGAAATCTACTTACCGCTAGCTGGTTTGATCAATATCGAAGAAGAAATTAAACGTTTAGAAAAAGAATTGGCGAAATGGACAGGCGAAGTGAAACGTGTCCAAGGCAAACTGGCAAATGAACGCTTTGTTGCCAATGCGCCAGAAAATGTTGTAACAGAAGAACGTGCAAAAGAAAAAGATTATCTAGAAAAACAAGCAGCGGTTCAAGAACGAATTGAAAGCTTACGTACTATTTCATAAAAATCACAGAAGCCAAAATAAAAGGAATATTCCTTTTGTTTTGGCTTCTTTTTTATCCTAATGATTTCTTCAAGCGAACTTTCTTTTCTAAACTTTGCTATACTAGAGATAGGTAAAAATGATAGAGAACCAAAGAGGTGAATCGCTTTGACGATAGAAGAGGCAATTAATTGGATTCATAGTCGAAAAAAATTTGGCTCACGGCCAGGACTTGATCGGATCCAAGCATTATTAGATAAAGTGGGAAATCCAGAGAATGATGTTCCTACGATCCATATTGCTGGAACAAATGGAAAAGGTTCGACAGTAGCCTATTTACGCAGCATTTTATTGGAGGCTGGAGTAACTGTTGGTAGTTTTACATCACCGTATATTGAAGAATTTAATGAACGGATCGCTATCGATACTAAACCAATCACCAATCACGCATTGATCCATTATGTTAAAAAGTATCAACCAATCGTGGCACAATTAGATTTAGATCCAAAAGTTGGTGGAATCACCGAGTTTGAAATTTTGACTGCAATTATGTTGGATTATTTTGCAGCAGAAAAAGTCGATGTCGCAGTGGTAGAAGTAGGCTTAGGCGGATTATTGGATTCGACGAATGTAGTCAAACCTTTATTAACAGCTATTACGACGATTGGTTACGATCATATGGAAATCTTAGGCGATACACTGAATGAGATCGCTCAGCAAAAAGCTGGAATCATCAAAAAAAATATCCCAGTTGTGACGGGGAAGATTACTACCGGTCCTTTGATCGAAATCATTGAAAAAGCTGCATTAGAAACGGCTAAGATGTATCGTTATGGTGAAGAGTATCAAGTTGATTATCTCCATCCTGATCCAACTTGGGGTGAATTATTTAGCTTTAGCGATGAGAGCGGAAAATTATCCCCATTGAAAGTGTCGTTATTAGGACGGCATCAAGTAGAAAATGCTGGAGTAGCAATCGAGTTGTTTCATTTATATTGTGATTTAGTAGGGTTGCCGTTTGAAGAAAAAACGGTCCAAAAAGGTTTAAATAAGGCAGTCTGGCCTGCTCGGATGGAAAAAATCAGTGAAGAACCATTGATCGTCATGGATGGAGCTCATAACGGGCATGCCATCAAACGTTTAGTTGAGAATGTTAAACGCGAGTTTAGAAATTATCGAGTCAAAATTTTATTTTCAGCGTTGGAAACAAAAGATATCGATCAAATGTTGAACTTATTGTCAGATATTCCAAATTCAAAAATTTATCTGACGACATTTGAATATCCGAATGCATTAGATTTGAGTCGGTTTGATACGATTGACAGTCGGTTTGATGTCGTTTCTTTATGGCAGTTTGGTTTAGGAGAATTATTGGAAGATATGGATCAAGATGATTTATTATTAATTACGGGCTCACTGTACTTTGTATCGGAAGTCCGCCAATTATTATTAAACTTAGGAGGCGCAAATGAAAAAAATTAAAGGGATTATTTTTGATATGGATGGTTTATTGTTTGATACCGAGTCAATTTATTATGAAGCTAATCAAGTGGTTGCAGATGAATACGGTTTGCCTTTTGATAAAGAAATCTATAGTCGCTTTATTGGCGTGTCGGATGAAGAGGTTTGGGAAGAACTGCATAAAATGTATGCAGATCATGGTCAAGAAACGGTCCAAGCCTTTATCGATAAAAGCTGGGGAATGGCACATGAACGATTTAAGTCTGGGAAAGTTGCATTAAAACCAGGAGTTCATGAGCTGTTGGATTATTTAGAAGCACAAAAAATTCCACGCGTGGTTGCTTCAAGTAATGTTCGTCCAGTGATAGAAGTACTACTGGAAAACGCAGGGATCAGCGATAAATTTTCTGCGATCATTTCTGCTGAAGATGTACAATTTGCAAAACCTGATCCAGAAATTTTTAAAATTGCAGCAGAACGCTTAGCGATCCAGCCAGATGAAGGCTTGATCTTAGAGGATTCCAAAAATGGGATTCTTGCGGCAGAAGGTGCAGGGATCTCAGTCATTATGGTTCCTGATATTCTACCACCAACGGAAGAATTAAAAGCAAAAACAGTCAAAGTTTTACCGTCACTTCATGAAGTGATTGATTTTCTAGAAGTATAAATTACCACTCCTTTGCGTACCTTAATAAAAAGTAGGCAAAGGAGTTTTTTATGGAAAAAAATTCATTACTCCAAGAATTACCTGAAAGTTCATGGCCGCGCGAGCGCTTGGTACGTGATGGTGAGCGACATTTATCAGATCAAGAATTATTGGCCATTGTTTTACGAAATGGTTCTCGCCAACAAAATGTGATGGATCTGGCTGCGACTATTTTAAGAACTTACCCAACTTTATATGATTTGAAACACACCACATTGCAAGAACTTCAGCAATTTAAAGGAATCGGAAGTACAAAAGCGATCGAACTAAAAGCAATGATGGAATTCGGTTGTCGGATTAACCGGTCGCTGCAACAAAAACTTGGAAAGATTCAATCAAGTTTTACGTTAGGCCAATTACTGATTGATGAATTAAAAGACCAACCACAGGAGCACTTGATCACATTTTTTTTGAATACAAAGAATGAAATTATTTTGCAAAAAACAATTTTTATTGGCTCATTGAATCAATCCATCGCTCATCCACGCGAAATTTTTCGTGAAGCAGTCAAAATCAGTGCGGCAAAAGTAGCATTAGGGCATAATCATCCCTCGGGAAATCCCACACCTTCACAAAATGATTTAGATTTTACTGAACGGGTGCGTTTATGTGGTGAAATGATGGGGATCGAATTATTAGATCATATTATAGTTGGAGAAATCAAATACTTCAGTTTACGTGAAGAAAAGTACTTAAAGTAACAGGTGAAAACCCTTGCGCGAATAATCTGTTCGGTGGTAAACTAGATATGTAATTTTGTTTGAGTTACGAGTTGGTATACAGATGTTTCCTTTTTCGTAGGCTAGCAATGTTACACTAATTAAAAAGTGCTTACGCACGAGGAGGATTTTATTCATGGAAAACGGAACAGTAAAATGGTTTAACGCAGAAAAAGGTTTTGGTTTTATCACTCGCGAAGACGGTAGCGATGTATTCGTACATTTCTCTGCTATCCAAGGCGACGGATTTAAAACTATTGAAGAAGGACAAGCAGTAACTTTTGACGTAGAAGAAAGCGATCGCGGACCTCAAGCAACAAATGTTGTTAAACAATAAAAATGTCAAAGCCTTAGAGAATTTCTCTAAGGCTTTTTTGTATGCTTTTAAGTTCATTTATATCTCAGTAACAACTTTAAAGAAAAGCTCTTCTTCTGAATGGTCGTCACTATGGTTGGCATGATTAATCGCTAAAGTTGCTTTACCAATACAATATTGCCAAAATAAATCATAAGCAAATGTTTGGCTCTTTTCTGGACAAATCTCCGTAAACATTTCGCGAGTCACCTGTTTTACAGCTTGAATCGTTTCAGAATCTTGTAGGAAGAAACGGTAAAATTCATCAGGATAGTCCAAGGCGTAATTCATGATCGTTTTTGACAAAGCTCTTAAGGACTGTGGCTCTTGATCTTCTAAAAAGTCAGTATACTTGATTAAGATACGGTTGATCAAAACAGACTTTAGTTCGGCTAAGTTGGCAAATTCACGATAAATCGGTTGAGTAGAGCAAGCAATCTGTTGAGCAATGTTACGAGCATGGAATTTTTTGAATCCTTCATCAAGAATCAGCTGATAGGCACCATCAATGATGTGGCTTCGTTGCACGCGTTGTGTTCTTACCATAATTAATCTTTCCTTATCTAAATTTAAATTTTTAAAATAACTAATAATAAATATTAGCCCTCTTCACTATGTTTTATTGTGCAAATAAATCGAGGGTTTGTCAATTACAATTTAATTAAATCAACGAAAATTTCTGTTTTATCTTGCGTAAAAGATAAAAAGTAAATGAAAAAGATAAAATAAATGATGTTATAAAAATACAAATAAAAAAACAGCTATCTAAACTATAGATAGCTGTTTTTTTTAATCATCGAGTGTCATGATCATCGGCAAGATCATTGGATGACGCTCAGTTTGATCGAACAAGTAAGGTTGCAAGGCCGCAACCATGGCATTTTTTAATTTAGCTTCAGTACAGCCAGATTCATTGAGAGCTTCACGCAAGGCGTGGAATAAAATACGTTGGCCTTCATTGATCATATCGCCAGATTCGCGCATGTAGACAAAGCCACGAGATAAAATATCTGGACCGGCTAAAATTTCTTTCTTTTCGATGTCGACTGTTGCTACCGTTAAGACTAAGCCTTCTTCAGAAAGAATGCGACGGTCTCGTAAGACAACGTTACCGATATCACCGATGCCACTACCATCGACATAAACATCAGTGGCATTGAAATGCCCAGCCCGACGAGCAGTGTCAGCCGTTAATGCTAACATGTCGCCATTTTCCATGATAAAACAATTATCCTCAGGGACGCCTGTATCTTGAGCTAATCCTGTATGGATCTTCAACATCCGGAATTCACCGTGAATTGGTACGAAATATTTAGGTTTCATTAATCGCAGCATCAATTTTTGTTCTTGCTGGCTACCATGACCGGAAGTATGGATGTTATTCACTTTGCCGTGAATTACTTCGGCGCCGGCTTCTGATAGCAAGTTGATCAAATGATTAACACTTGTTGTATTACCAGGGATCGGAGAACTTGAAAAGATCACCGTGTCGTCTGGTTGGATTTGGATTTGGCGATGAGTCCCATTTGCGATCCGTGAAAGAGCCGCCATTGGTTCACCTTGAGAACCGGTACATAAAATCATCAATTCATTGGCTGGTAGGTTATTGATTTCATGTGCATCAACAAAAGTACCGTCAGGCACCGTGATATAGCCTAATTTTTGCCCATTGACGATCGCATTTTCCATGCTGCGACCGAAAACAGCGATTTTTCGTCCGGTAGCAACCGCAGCTGTAGCAGCTTGTTGTAGCCGCGAAATATTGGAAGCGAAAGTTGCAAAAATGATCCGACCTTCAATTTTTTCCATAATCCGTAAAATCGATTGGCCAATGGTTTGTTCTGATTTGGTAAACGTCGGAACTTCGGCATTGGTACTATCGGAAAGCAAACATAAGACGCCTTCTTCACCAAGTTTCGCCATCCGATGTAAATTAGCAGGCTGGCCAACAGGAGTGAAATCAAACTTAAAGTCACCAGTTTCCACGATATTTCCAGAAGGTGTTTTGACAACTACTCCTAAAGGATCAGGGATACTGTGCGTAGTACGGAAGAAACTGACCGATGTTTTGCGGAAGCGAATCACTGAATCTTCATCGATTTCATGCAATTCGGCATCGCGTAATAGTCCGTGTTCATCCAATTTATTTTTAATCAAAGCTAAAGCTAAGGCTCCTGCATAAATCGGAATATTGGCTTGCTTCAATAAATAAGGCACACCGCCGATATGATCTTCGTGACCGTGAGTGATCACAAGGGCTTTGACTTTATTGATATTTTGAATAACATAGCTAAAATCGGGAATGACATAATCAATTCCTAGTAGATCATCTTCGGGAAATTTTATTCCGGCATCGATGATGATGATCTCATCTTGGAATTGAACCCCATACATATTTTTTCCGATTTCGCCCAATCCACCAATGGCAAAGACACCAGTTTCATTGTTTTTTAGCGAAAGTTTCATATTAGAACTCCGTTAACTTGAAGTCGGCATTTTCTTTTTCGTATTCTAAATGATTGCCTTCTAAAAGTTGAATATATTCCACGTTATATGGGGTATTATCGCGCAATAAATTGTGTACCATTTCTTCGTTTTCAGCTTCCACATATAAAGATTGTGTTTGCTCGCGTTTTGGGTTACGTTCTTTGGTTTCTTGGTAATAAACTTTGTAAATCATAAATCTATCTCCTTTATTTGCATAATAGCAATTTTTTCCACGACAAAATGAGGGGCGGCTGCCACCTTTTTTTTATGCTCAACGTGTTAGCAATAGCTAATCTATTGAGAAGAAGCCTCGTCTTTGCTTCTTGCTTGAAAAAACAATTTCACCGTTCTTTGGGTTGTTCTTACAACAATTACTTGTAGTTTATCACAGAATAAATAAGAAGTATAGAAACTAGGAAGTGAAATGAGGAATCCTTAGAAATTTTCAGAAAGGGCAAAAAATGAAATTAAAAAAACAATCAATGAACAGGCACAAGCTTTTCATCTATGCTATATTGAAATCATTACGTTATAGAAAGAGGCGAGAAAGAATGAAGTTGATGTTGCGCTATACATGGCGCTATAAAAAGTTGCTGCTATTTGATTTCATCAGTGTTTTTGGATTTATTTTGATTGAGTTGGGGCTACCCACGATACTAGCCATGATGATCGATAAAGGAATCGGTAACAATGATTTTTCATATATCCAAAAAATGGGTCTCGTAATGATTGCGATTACGGTGATTGGAGTAGTGATGAGTATTTCATTGCGCTATTTCAGTTCTCAAATCACGTCTCGAATGGTAGCCGCTATTCGCGATGATTTATTTGAGAAGATCCAAAGTTTTTCTCATTCAGAGTACGAAAAAATTGGAGTATCTTCTTTGATTACACGAACAACCAATGATGCCTATCAAATCATGTTGTTCATGCAAAATATTTTAACAACAGGTTTTATGACCCCAATGATGTTTGGGATGAGTTTATACTTGATCATGCGAACAAGTCCGGGCTTAGGAATTTATGTTTTGTTGGCGCTACCGATATTGTTATTAGCTGTTTTACTATTGGCAAAATATTCAGAACCGCTATCAACAAAGCAACAAAAAAACTTGGACAATATCAATGGTATTTTACGTGAGAACCTTTCAGGCTTACGAGTGATACGGGCGTTCGTCAATGAAAAGTTTGAAGAGCTACGGTTTCGTTTAGTCAACGATGCCTATACGAATAGTTCGAAGAGTTTGTTTCATTTAATGGCGATTGCCCAACCAGGCTTCTTCTTTCTATTTAATATCGTGATGGTCTTGATTATTTGGAATGGAACACTTCAAATTAGTGACGGAAACTTAGCTGTCGGAACATTGATTGCTTTTATTGAATACATTTTCCATGCATTATATTCCTTTATGCTTTTTGCCACTGTCTTTATGATGTATCCACGCGCAAATGTTTCTGCAGAACGGATTCAAGAAGTTTTTGATATGGAATCTTTAATAAAAGATGCACCAGGTCATGCAATTGCTCCACAAGAAACTAGCTCATTAGAGTTTCGTGATGTGACCTTTGCATATCCAGGGCATGCCGAAAGTCCGGTGATTCGTAATGTTAGTTTTACAGCTGGACCTGGTGAAACAGTTGCTTTTATTGGAAGTACTGGATCAGGAAAATCAACATTGATTCAACTGATTCCACGTTTTTATGATGTGACAGAAGGACAGGTATTGGTCGACGGGAAAGATGTTCGCGACTATCAATTAAAAGATTTACGCGAAAAAATCGGCTATATCCCGCAAAAGGCACAATTATTTACTGGGACGATTGCAGATAATTTGCGTTATGGAAAAAAAGATGCAACGCTAGCAGAGATGGAACGAGCAGTCGAGATTGCTCAAGCTACTGATTTTATTGCTCAAAAGCCAGATGGTTACCAAGAAAAATTAGCTGAAGGTGGAAGTAATTTTTCTGGTGGTCAAAAACAACGGTTGGCGATCGCTCGAGCTGTGATCCGACAACCAGAAATCTATATTTTTGATGATAGTTTTTCGGCATTGGATTACCAAACAGATGCTAGATTACGTGCGCGTTTGAAAAAAGAAACGACGGAAGCTGCGGTTTTGATCGTTGCTCAACGTGTGGGAACGATCATGCATGCGGATAAAATCATCGTCTTAAATGAAGGTGATGTTGTCGGAATCGGAACACACCGAGAATTATTGGAAAATTGTCCAATCTATTATGACATTGCTGCTTCACAATTATCGAAGGAGGAATTAGCATGAGAAAATACACTTCTTCTTTAAAACGGTTGATGCATTATATCAATCCTTACAAAAAAACATTTATCCTTGTTTTGATTTTAGCAATCGGTACGTTACTTTTGGGGACCTGGTTGCCGTATTTGACGGGGCTGCCAACTACTGAAGTCAGTAAAAATATAGCTCAAGGTGAAGCTGTCAATTTTGATTATGTCTTTCGATGGTTGATCGTAATCGTAATCGTGGGGATTTTATACTGTATTACTCAATTGGGAACAGGTTGGTTGATGGCTAATGTTGTTCAATCAGCGATGCGTGATTTACGTGAAGATATCGAAGCTAAAATCAATCGCTTGCCCGTTTCTTATTTTGATCGAAATCAACAAGGTAATATCTTATCAAGAGTGACCAATGATGTGGATGCTGTCAGCAACGCGATGCAACAAGCGATCATCAAATCGATTAATGCTGTTTTAGGAATTTTGTTAGCAGTTGGGATGATGTTTTATATCAATCCAACAATGGCACTCTTTTCAATCATCATGATTCCGTTATCAATCATAATTTCACGAAAAATTGTCCAAGTCTCCCAAAAAGATTTTCAGGGCATGCAGAACTCTTTAGGGGAACTGAATGGGTTTGTTCAAGAAAATATGACTGGTTTTAGTGTATTGAAACTCTATGGCCGAGAACAAGAAACACTTGCAGGATTTAGTGAAGTCAATCATCAATTACGTCATTATGGTTTTCGTGCAGCATTTGTTTCTAGTATGATGCAACCATTGGTCCAGTTAACGGCTTATGCTACTTATATCGCTATGGCTATTTTAGGCAGTTGGAACGTGATTCATGGTGTGATTTTGGTTGGACAATTGCAAGCTTTTATCCAATACATTTGGCAAGTCAGCCAACCAATGGGGGAAATCACACAGCTTTCTTCGATGATCCAAAGTGCTTCTGCTTCGGCAAAACGAGTATTTGAGATTTTGGATGAGCCAGAAGAGATGTTAAACGAACAAGATCTACCGCTACCAGAACCAGTTCAAGGAAATGTCGTCTTTGATCATGTCCGCTTCGGCTATGATTCGAAAAAAACCTTGATTAATGATCTAAATTTTGAAGTTAAAGCTGGCGAGACGGTAGCAATCGTTGGTCCCACAGGTGCTGGAAAAACAACCTTGATTAATTTGTTGATGCGTTTTTATGATATCGACAGTGGAAGAATTCTAATCGATGGTGTTAATACGCAAGAGATGGATCGTTCAGATGTTCGTTCACAATTTGGGATGGTATTGCAAGATGCTTGGTTATATGAAGGAACGATTGCTGATAACATTCGTTTTGGACGCTTAGATGCCACTGATTATGAAGTGGTAGATGCTGCCAAAATCGCGAATGTGGATCATTTTATTCGTACGATGCCAGGCGGGTATGAAATGGAAATCAATTCAGAAGGTGACAATGTCTCTCTAGGTCAAAAACAATTATTAACGATTGCTCGGGCGATCATTTCAGATCCTAAAATTTTGATTTTAGATGAAGCAACGAGTTCTGTTGATACACGTTTAGAAGGCTTGATCCAAAAAGCAATGGATCGAGTAATGGAAGGACGGACAAGTTTTGTGATTGCGCATCGTTTGTCAACGATCCGTGACGCGGATCTTATTTTGGTGATGAGAGACGGCGACATTATCGAACACGGAACACATGATGAATTGTTAGCGCAAGATGGTTTTTATGAACAATTGTATAATAGTCAATTTATGGAAGAAACAGAATGAGTTAAAGAGGTGTGAGCTTGCTCATACCTCTTTTTGATTTTAAAGGACAGAATGTATCTTTTGATTTATAAATTAATAGAAAGATAAAAAGAGATGCTATACTAATTTCGAGGTGAGTAGAATGACAAATTTTATTGCAGAGAGTGCAGATGTATATGGTGATTTAACAATCGGAAAGGGTTCAACTATCTGGTTTCAAAGTGTCCTGAGAGCGGATAGCAATACCATCTCAATAGGAGAAAAAAGCAATGTTCAGGACGGAACGATTATCCATGTTGATCAGGATGCACCAACTGTGATCGGTGACTATGTAACAATTGGGCATGCTGCAATCATTCATGGTTGTGAGATTCAATCAGGGGCTTTGATTGGAATGGGCGCAACGATTTTAAATCATGCGGTAATCGGAGAAAATAGTTTGATCAGTGCCGGTTCTTTGGTGACAGAAGGAAGCGTGATTCCGGCAAATTCATTGGCTTTTGGTTCTCCTGCGCGCGTCGTTCGTTCACTGACCCCAGCGGAAATTGAAAAGAATCACGCCAATGCAGAGCATTATTATCAATTAGGAAATGCTTATTTAAACGAAGAAATTTCAGTTTATCAGCCAAAAAAATAAAGAACCCTTACGCAACGGATCAAGTTTTAAAATTTGATCCGTTTATTTGGATTATCAGAGTGATTTTATTGTGAATTAAAGGGAAATACCTATATAATCTTACTTAAAGGAAGTGGATAGCATGGACGGAAGTAAATTGAATCAAGAACCAGTCAACGAAGAAGAATTAATTGAGAAAGGGTATCGCAAATATCACGGAGAGGGTATCGACATTTATTATAATAAAGATATCTGTGCCCACATCGGAAATTGTGTACGTGGCAATCCAGAGATTTTTGAAGTCGGCCGTCGCCCGTGGATCATTCCAGATAATGGTAGTGTTGAAAATGCTAGCTATGTTGTAGATACGTGCCCTAGCGGAGCCCTAAAATACGTGATTAAAAATAATTGATCTTATTCAAAAGTAGAGGAGTGTCATTATGGAAATCAAAGAAGAAAAAGAACGTTTTGTACTATTAAATGATGAAGGTGCCGAAGCAGGAGAAATGACTTGGTCTAATGCCGGTGCTGAAATCATGATCATTGACCATACATTTGTTGACCCAACGTATCGTGGACAAGGTCTAGCTGAAAAGTTGGTTGCTGCGGGAGTTGAAAAGGCGCGAAATGAAGATAAAAAAATTATTCCATTATGTCCTTTCGCCAAAAAAGAATTTGAACAAAAATCAGAATATGCAGATGTTTTAAGAAAATAAGTTATAGATCTTCTCTAGCCAAATCGCTTCAATTGTGCTAGAGTGAAATTGAGGCAGTTTGGAAATAAGGAGGGTCATTCTTTGTACAATTTTATTTTAGGTGTTATCTTGGTTTTATCTGTGATCATCGTTATCACAATTATGATGCAACCTAGTAAACAAAATAGTGCTGCGAGTGCTTTTACTGGTGGTGCAGATCAATTGTTCGGAAAGCAAAAAGCACGTGGCTTTGAAGCTGTGATGCAACGATCAACCGCAGTTTTAGGAGCGGTTTGGATGATTTTGCTCTTCGTATTAATGTTTTTATCTAGCAAATAAATCGACCTCTCAACTGAGAGGTCTTTTTTATTTTGTATTTCTAATAAATCAAGTACACTTTAAGATAAAGCATGAAAATCACGAAGAAAGCCGTTCAAATGAGAAAAATAATGCGATGTTCTAGCCGGAAATAAAAATGGAGGAGTGAAGTAAATGGCCCAAGTACCAGAGTCCTTATTTTTGCCTAAAGGAAAACGTGCGGTATTATTGCTACATGCCTACTCAGGAAGTCCCAATGATGTAAGGATGTTGGCACGTTTTTTAGAAAATTTGAATTATACAGTTTATGCACCACTATACACAGGCCATGGGACCGCAGATCCGTTAGATATTTTAAATGTGACTGCAGAAAAATGGTGGCAAGATAGCCAACAAGCAGTACGCTTTTTACAAGAAAAAGGGTATGATGAGATTGCTGTCTTAGGGTTATCGATGGGTGGCATCTATGCAACTCGATTATTAGGAGAAAAATCAGAAAAATTCATCGGTGGTGGTTTTTTCTGTTCGCCAATTGCACCAGTTAAAACAAGAGTGACGGAGAATTTTTTACTTTACACAAAAAAAGTTTTAGAACGTAATGGTGAACAAGTGGATGAGGAGAAATTAGCTAGCTATCGCCCTTTAGTCGATCAACAATTGCGTGCGATTGAAGAGCAAGCCGAGTTTGCTTATGAAAAAGTTGGGAAAATTTCTGTACCTTTCTTTATGGCACAAGCTGGACGAGATCAAATGATTGAAGCGACAGGTGTTTTTGAGACTGCTGCTCGCCTGGAACAAACTGCTTTTACATTGAAATGGTATCCTACGAGTGGACATGTGATCACTGTGGGATCCGAAAGAAGACAATTTGAACAAGATGTAGCCGATTTTTTAGCTACACTTGGCTGGAGAGAAGATAATGGAGAGAAAAACAATTAAAGAAGAAATAGTAGCAAGTTTAAAAGCCGCAAATAAAAAAAGTCTTTCAATGGAAGAATTAGCGGAACTTTTAGAAATGCGTAAAAGCGATGACTATAAATTATTAGTCAAAACTGTTGCGCAAATGGAACGAGAAAAGACCCTGGAGTTTAATAAGAAAGGCAAAATCAAATTGCCATTTAAATCAGTAGAAGTAGAAGGGATTTTCCGTCGGAACGAACGAGGATTTGGCTTTGTAACGATTGATCCTGAGGAGCCAGATGTATTTATTCCAAAAGATGCCACGAACTATGCAATGGACGGCGATATCGTAATGATCGATATTCAAAAAACAGCCGACTTATTTTCTGATCGTGGAGCAGAGGGAAGGGTTGTTTCTATTAAAGAGCGGAAAATCCAACAACTCGTCGGTGAATTCACTGCTTTTGATGTAGCCGAAATTGCAGAGTCAGATCTGTATGGCTATGTGACTCCAAAAGATAAAAAAAGTGCGCAATTTAAAGTGTTCATTACAGCTGAAGGGGTCCAACCTGTAGATGGTAGTGTCGTCATCGTTGAAATTACTCACTATCCTGAAAAAGGGTATGCAGAAAGTTTGGAGGGACTAGTATCCAAGGTGATTGGACATAAGAACGATCCTGGTATGGATATTCTTTCGATTGTAATTGCGCAAGGGATTCCGACTCAATTTCCTGAAGAAGTTCAAACCGCTTCCGAAGAAGTACCCGATACTATTTCTGAAGCCGATTTAATTGGTCGTCGTGATTTACGCGACCAACAGATTGTGACAATCGATGGAGCTGACGCGAAAGACTTGGACGATGCTGTGACAGTCAGAAAATTAGCGAATGGAAACTATTTCTTAGGCGTGCATATTGCCGACGTTTCTAACTATGTGACGGAAGGCAGTATTTTAGACAAAGAAGCATTCGAGCGCGGGACGAGTGTATATTTAACGGATCGGGTAATACCGATGATTCCACAACGGTTATCTAATGGTATCTGCTCGCTTAATCCGAAAGTTCCTCGTCTGACGATGAGTTGTGAGATGGAAATCGATTCGAATGGAACAATCGTTCATCACGAAATTTTTCAAAGTGTCATCCAAACAACTGAACGAATGACGTATTCTGCTGTTAATGAAATTTTAGAAACTGAAACGGCGGCAACCATGGAGCGCTATCAAGCATTAGTGCCAATGTTTCATTTAATGAAGGAACTACATGAAATTCTTGAAGTTCGTCGTAATAATCGTGGCGCAATCAATTTTGAGGATCGTGAAGCGAAAATTTTAGTTGATCCTGAAGGTCGTCCGATAGACATTGAATTACGAGAACGCGGAGTAGGCGAGCGCTTGATTGAATCCTTCATGTTAGCGGCTAATGAAACAGTAGCAGAACATTTTAACAAATTGAAATTACCGTTTATTTATCGAATCCATGAACAACCAAAAGAAGAAAAAATGCAACGCTTCTTTGATTTCGCTGCTGCTCTAGGGATCTTAGTCAAAGGAACCAAAGATTCGATCACGCCAAAAGACCTGCAACAAGTGATTCATCAAGTGGAAGAAAAACCGGAAGCAGCAGTAATCAATACAATGCTGTTACGCAGTATGCAGCAAGCACGTTACTCAGAGGACAATTATGGGCACTATGGATTAGCTGCGGAATACTACACGCACTTTACTTCGCCGATTCGTCGTTATCCTGATTTGATCGTCCACCGTTTGATCCGTACCTATAGTAAGGATCAAAGTGAAGCGACCAAAGAAAAATGGGCAGAAGCATTACCTGAGATCGCAGACCACAGTTCTAAAATGGAACGCCGTTCAGTAGATGCAGAACGTGAAGTAGATAGTATGAAGAAAGCGGAATACATGTCGGATAAGGTGGGCGAAGAATTTGATGGAATCATTAGCTCAGTAACTAAATTTGGAATCTTTATCGAGTTGCCAAATACAGTAGAAGGATTGATCCATTTAAATGAAATGAAACAAGATTATTATCATTTTATTGAAAATCAATTGGCTTTAGTGGGCGAACGTACGCGTCAAACATTTAAAATTGGTCAAAAAGTTCGTATCAAAGTGACGAAAGCTGATCCTGTGACTCGAGAAATCGATTTTGAGTTATTGGAAGCAGAAGAAATTCCAGCCATAGATGTTCCAAGGAACACACATCAAAACAAACGACGTAAACCAGTTACTGGACGTCAGAATAATTACGACAAATCGAAGAAAATGTCTAATAAGAAATCAAAGACTCCTGGGAAATATTCATCAGAGCGCCCAAATGAAGGAAAAAATGACCAAAAAAAGAAAAAAGGGAAGAAACCTTTTTATAAATCAGTCGCTAAAAAGAACAAGCCGGGTAGAAAGAAGGGGTAATATGCCAAAAGGTGAAGGAAAGTTAGTCGCACAAAATAAAAAAGCACGTCATGACTATACGATCACTGATACGATGGAGGCTGGAATCGTTTTGCAAGGAACCGAAATCAAATCGATTCGTAATAGTCGGATCAATTTAAAAGATGGATTTGCTCGAATTCGAAATGGCGAAGCCTTCTTGTATAATGTTCATATCAGTCCTTATGAACAAGGAAATATCTTCAACCATGATCCAGTAAGAACACGGAAACTGTTGCTGCACAAAAAACAAATTGCCCGGTTATCAGAAGAATTAAAAAATACGGGAACGACTTTAGTCCCACTAAAAGTTTACTTAAAGGACGGGTATGCTAAAGTCTTAATTGGGATCGCTAAGGGGAAACATCAATACGATAAACGAGAAAGTTTAAAACGTAAAGATGTGGATCGTCAGATCAGTCGTACACTAAAAAATTATTCGCGCTAGCAAAATATTCTTTTTCGCATATTTAGTTAGACTTTCTTTACTTACCCTTGTATTTTGATACGATTAACTACAATCTATACTAGCTTTTTTTCGGGCTAAGATAGCTATTGGAGCGGTTTCATAGAATATAAAATAACGAATTGGGAAATCTTGTTAACTTATTCGAAAAATTTTAGGAAAATTCTTTGAAATTTTCTTGCTCTGGTGGTAACATACGAGAGTATTTTGAGGAGCAGCGCGAAGCAGCACGAGTTGACGCGAGTCGCTGGGAAGAGAGGTGAACTGGATTGGATGAAAAATCTTGGTTTTTCCATGTTGGGCCCATATGGTTTGATGGGACTGTGACGACAATGATCATCGTAACGTGTTTGATCGTCTTTTTCCTTGTGTATGGATTTACACGCAACCTAACATTGAAACCCAAAGGAAAGCAAAACGCAATTGAGTGGGTCATAGATTTCACTACGAACATTGTTGGCGACAACATGCCCCGTAATGAAGTCAGAAATTTTAGTTTGTTCTCATTTACGTTGTTCATGTTTATTTTTGTAGCGAACCAAATTGGACTTGTCACAAAAATTGTCTCAGGTGACAATGTGACCTATTGGAAGAGTCCTACAGCTAACCCGTTTGTAACGATGGGATTAGCACTACTCGTTTTGACTTTAGCGAATTACCTAGGTACCGAAAAACTGGGTCTAGGTAAATACATTAAAAATTCTTTCTTTACACCTTCAGCATTATTTCCTATTAAATTGATGGAAGAATTTACAAATGTTATCACGCTAGGTTTACGTCTTTACGGGAATATCTTCGCTGGTGAAGTATTGCTTTCATTGATTGCAAGTGTTGTAACAAAAACAGGGTGGATCACCTTGCCATTAGTTATTCCACTAGAAATGATATGGATCGCATTCTCACTATTTATCGGTAGTATCCAAGCATATGTTTTCACAACTCTATCTATGGTTTATATCAGTCATAAAATCGAGGTAGAATAAAAAAATTAGTACACTTTTAGGAGGAAAATTATTATGAATTTTATCGGTGCAGGAATCGCAATTATGGGGGCCGCAATCGGGGCTGGTTATGGTAACGGACAAGTAATCTCAAAAGCAATTGAGTCTATGGCTCGCCAACCAGAAATGTCAGGACAAATTCGTTCAACAATGTTTATCGGTGTTGGTTTGATTGAAGCTGTGCCAATCTTGGGTGTAGTTTTAGGTATGTTAATGGTTTTCCAATAAAATTCAACGCTTTTTTGTTCAATCTCATTTTAAAAAATGAGCGAAAGAACTGTACAATAGTTCTTCAATGAGGAAGACGCACAGAAAGGAAGACCGAGTATGCTGAATCTAGTTATTGCTGAGACCGTCAATACAACGCTCGGTAATTTAATCGCCGTTACTGCATCATTCGTGATCTTAATGGCGTTACTAAAAAAATTCGCGTGGGGTGCCGTTCAAGACATTCTGAAAAAACGTGAAGACAAGATCGCCAACGATCTAGATTCTGCCGAGCAATCACGTAAAAAAGCAGCTGAATTGGAAAAAGAACGTGAAACACAATTAGCGAGCTCTCGTAGTGATGCGGCAGATATCATTAAAAACGCGAAGGAAAGCGGCGAATTAATCCGTCAAAATATCATCAAAGATACAAAAGAAGAAGTTTCTCGTCTAAAAGATCGTGCACAAACTGAGATCAAAGACGAACGCGATAATGCATTAACTTCTGTTAAAGATGATGTTGCGACTCTTTCCCTACAAATCGCGGAAAAAATCTTGAGCAAAGAGCTTTCACAAGATGCTCATCAAGATTTGATCAACGAATACATGACTAAGCTAGGTAACACAAAACATGAAGCTTGATAAATACACTGTTGGTAAGCGTTATGGAAAAGCTTTGTTTGAATTGGCGATCGAAAATAAAGTTGCCGATAGCGTTTATCAAGAGTTGTTGACTATCCGCGAAATCTGTAAAGAAATCCCGGATTTAGGAAACATCTTGACTGATGTTCGTCTACAAGGTGCTGAGAAAAAAGCGATTATGGATGCTTTTATCGGCGGATTTGACGGAATCGTCAAAAACTTTTTATTAGTTGTTTTTGAATACAATCGTAGCGACGATCTACCATTTATGATCGAAGAATTCGAGCATCGTTATGATGCAATGAATAAAGTCGCACATGGGACAGTTACTACTGCTGTGCCGCTCTCTGAAGAAAAGAAACACGAACTTGAAGCAAAAGTCGCTGATGTTTTTGGCTACCAGAAGGCCACTTTAACCCCGATGATCGATGAATCGATTCTCGGCGGTGTCATTGTTGAAGCCGATCATCAAGTGATCGACGGCAGCCTCGCCAGCCAATTAAATGGTCTACGAGCAGCACTTAGTAAAAAGTAGAGAAGAAGAGGTGAAATGAATGGCCATCAAAGCAGAAGAAATCAGTGCTTTAATTAAAGAACAAATTCAAAATTATGATAACAAGTTGTCTGTTGAAGAAATCGGAACAGTCACTTACGTTGGGGACGGAATTGCTCGTGCTCACGGTTTAGAAAATGCAATGAGTGGAGAACTTTTAGAGTTTTCTAATGGCTCTTACGGTATGGCACAAAACTTAGAAAGTAATGATGTTGGTATCATCGTTCTAGGTGAATTTGAGTCCATTCGTGAAGGAGACAAAGTAAAACGGACTGGTAAAATCATGGAAGTACCCGTTGGCGAAAACATGATCGGACGCGTTGTAAACCCATTAGGCCAACCAATCGATGGCATGGGCCCAATCGAAACATCAAAAACACGTCCAGTTGAAGCTATGGCGCCAGGCGTTATGCAACGTAAATCAGTATCTGAACCAATGCAAACTGGCTTAAAAGCCATCGATGCACTTGTTCCAATCGGCCGTGGCCAACGTGAATTAGTTATCGGTGACCGTAAAACTGGTAAAACATCTATCGCAATCGATACGATCATCAACCAAAAAGGGTTAGATATGATCTGTATTTATGTTGCGATTGGACAAAAAGAATCAACTGTTCGTTCACAAGTTGAAACGTTACGTAAATACGGTGCAATGGATTATACCATCGTTGTTACAGCCGGAGCTTCTCAACCAGCGCCATTATTATATATTGCTCCTTACGCTGGTACAGCTATGGGTGAAGAATTCATGTATAACGGAAAACACGTATTAGTTGTTTTTGATGATTTATCTAAACAAGCGGTCGCTTACCGTGAACTGTCATTACTATTACGTCGTCCGCCAGGTCGTGAAGCTTATCCAGGGGATGTTTTCTACTTGCATTCACGTCTATTAGAACGTGCTGCGAAACTTTCAGATGAATTAGGTGGCGGTTCATTGACTGCCTTGCCATTCGTTGAAACACAAGCAGGCGATATTTCTGCATATATCCCAACCAACGTTATCTCAATTACTGATGGACAAATTTTCTTAGAAAGTGATTTGTTCTATGCAGGTATCCGTCCATCTGTTGATGCTGGTTTATCTGTATCACGTGTTGGTGGTTCTGCACAAATAAAAGCAATGAAAAAAGTTGCCGGGACTTTACGTTTAGACCTTGCCAGCTATCGTGAATTAGAAGCCTTCACACAATTTGGTTCTGATTTAGATGCTGCAACACAAGCAAAATTAAATCGTGGACGTCGAACAGTAGAAGTATTGAAACAAAAACTTCATGAACCACTGCCTGTTGAAAAACAAGTTGTGATTCTTTATGCCTTGACTCATGGCGTACTTGATAGTATTCCAGTCAATAGTATTTTAGATTTTGAAGCTCAATTATTTGAATACTTGGAAACGAATCATTCAGATCTATTCGCAACTATCCGCGATACAAAAGACCTGCCTGATACTGACAAACTAGACAGTGCGATCCAAGAAGTCAAAGACATCTTTGATGCTTCAAACGCTAACCAAGAAAAAGCATAATCGAGGTGAGAGAAAATCATGGCATCCTTAAATGAAATCAAAACACGGATTGCATCGACGAAGAAAACTAGCCAAATCACCAAAGCTATGCAAATGGTATCAGCCTCTAAATTAACGAAATCAGAAATGTATTCAGCTAGATTCCAAATTTATGCTTCAAAAGTGCGTGAAGTCTTAACGCATTTGACAGCAAGTCAATTAACGGAATTAGCTAATTCTGGTGGTTCGTTAGGCGGAATCAACTATCACAGTATGTTGTTGAATCGTCCAGTCAAAAAAACAGGTTATATTGTTATTACTTCAGATGGTGGCTTGGTCGGCGGCTATAATAGTTCGATCTTAAAACAGACCATGACGATGCTTGAAGATGATCATGATTCTGCCGATGAGTATGTTTTATTGGCCATTGGTGGAACCGGAGCGGACTTTTTCAAAGCTCGCGGCGTTAAATTAGCGTATGAATTACGTAATTTATCGGATCAACCAAGCTTTGATGAAGTACGAAAAATCGTTTCGATGACGACAAGTATGTATGAGAATGAAGTCTTTGACGAGTTATACGTTTGTTATAACCACCATGTCAATTCATTGTCTAGTCAATTCCGGGTAGAAAAAATGTTGCCAATTTCAGATTTGGATCCAAGCGAAGCACAAACCTATCGCGAGGAATACCTTTTCGAGCCATCAAAAGAAGCAATCTTAGATCAATTACTTCCTCAATATGCAGAGAGTTTGATTTATGGTGCGATCGTTGATGCGAAAACAGCAGAACATGCAGCCGGAATGACTGCGATGAAGACCGCAACAGATAATGCTGGTGCGATCATCGATGACTTAACTATCTCATTTAACCGCGCGCGTCAAGCAGCGATTACCCAAGAGATTACTGAAATTGTCGGCGGGGCTTCCGCATTAGAATAATTTCGAGATTGGAGGAAAAAACATGAGTTCAGGCAAGATTGTTCAAGTTATTGGTCCCGTTGTCGACGTGGAATTTTCTTTAGATCAATCCTTACCAGACATCAACAATGCGTTGATTGTTTATAAAAATGATAAAACAAAAGTTGTTCTTGAAGCTGCTTTGGAACTAGGTGATGGTGTTATCCGCACGATCGCTATGGAGTCAACAGACGGATTGCAACGTGGAATGGAAGTTGTCGATACAGGCAAATCTATTTCTGTTCCTGTGGGTAAAGAAACTTTAGGTCGTGTATTTAACGTATTAGGTGAAACAATCGATAAAGAAGCACCTTTTCCTGAGGATACTGAAAGAAGTGGGATCCATAAAAAAGCGCCCGCTTTTGAAGATCTAAGTACAAGTAACGAAATTTTAGAAACAGGGATCAAAGTTATCGACTTATTAGCCCCTTACTTAAAAGGTGGTAAAGTTGGACTATTTGGTGGTGCCGGTGTTGGTAAAACCGTATTGATTCAAGAATTGATTCATAATATTGCACAAGAACACGGTGGTATTTCTGTATTTACTGGTGTGGGTGAACGTACTCGTGAAGGGAACGACCTTTATTATGAAATGAAAGATTCTGGCGTTATTGAAAAAACAGCCATGGTGTTTGGCCAAATGAATGAGCCACCAGGTGCGCGTATGCGTGTTGCCTTGACTGGTTTAACATTAGCTGAATACTTCCGTGATGAAGAAGGTCAAGATGTGTTACTGTTTATCGATAACATCTTCCGCTTTACTCAAGCCGGATCAGAAGTTTCTGCGTTACTTGGACGTATGCCATCAGCAGTTGGTTATCAACCAACGTTAGCGACTGAAATGGGTCAATTACAAGAACGAATCACTTCAACGAAAAAAGGATCAATTACCTCTATCCAAGCAATCTATGTGCCAGCCGATGATTATACTGACCCAGCGCCAGCGACAGCTTTCGCCCATTTAGATGCAACAACTAACTTGGAACGTAAATTAACGGAACAAGGTATTTACCCTGCCGTGGATCCATTAGCTTCATCTTCAAGTGCGTTAGCACCTGAAATCGTTGGTGAAGAACATTACCGTGTTGCGACTGAGGTTCAACGTGTATTACAACGTTACCGTGAATTGCAAGATATTATTGCTATCTTAGGTATGGATGAATTATCAGATCAAGAAAAAGTGATCGTTTCTCGTGCTCGTCGAATTCAATTCTTCTTATCACAAAACTTTAACGTAGCAGAACAATTTACTGGTTTACCAGGTTCTTATGTACCCGTAGAAAAAACTGTTGCAGGATTTAAAGAAATCCTAGAAGGTAAATATGATGATCTTCCAGAAGATGCATTCCGTAGTGTAGGTACAATCGAAGACGTAATAGAAAAAGCGAAAACTTTAGGCTACTAGAAAGAGGTGCCCGATGGAACAAGAAAAAAGCAAGGTTCTGCAAGTGAACGTTGTTACTCCAGATGGTAACGTCTATGAACACAATGCAGCCATCGTTATTGCAAGAACGGTTGCTGGTGAAATTGGGATTTTACCAAATCACGCACCAATTATTGCGCCTCTTGTAATCGATGAAGTTCGTGTTCGTCGTACGGATTCGGATACACACGTAGACTGGATTGCGGTCAACGGTGGGATCATGGAAGTTCGGGACAATGTTTTGACGATTATTGCTGATACAGCAGAACGTGAACGTGATATCGATGTTTCACGTGCCGAAAGAGCAAAACAACGTGCAGAAGCACGAATCCAAGAAGCACGTGAAAAACAAGACACAGACCAATTAAGTCGTGCCGAAGTTGCACTTCATCGTGCTATGAATCGAATCAAGGTTTCAAAACATAGTTAGTTTGGAATTTTAAACTTACTTATAAAAGAGAGCTAAATCTTAAGATTTAGCTCTCTTTTTTTGTTCAAATTTTAATAAAGGGTATTTATTCAAAAAAAGCTATAAATATTAAGCTTGTTTAACAGAAAAATCATAATAATACATTAGTTATCAAAAGTTTTTTGATTTTCTTCTTTTTTTTCTAGACAAAATATTCGAACTATTCAATTAAATTAAGCCTATAGCAAAATAAATATTAGTCATTGGAGATGAGAAGATGGAAAGTATCCAATCTACAAAAATTACCGAAATAAAAGATTGTCATAAAAATACAGCGCAACATTTACTTAAACCGTACATAAAAAAAACAATTCCATGGCTTATTCCTGCCATTCTGATTTTAACTTGGCAAGTGAGTAGCCAGTTAGGCTGGTTGGCTAGTGACACGCTGCCGTCTCCGATAGCGATCATAGAGAATAATATCCAGCTGTTTCAAAGTGGAGAATTATTCAAGCATATTAGTATCAGTTTGTATCGAGCTACCGTTGGCTTGATCATCGGAGGAAGTATTGGATTTATCTTAGGGATCATCAATGGAGTCTCAAAATTAAGCTGTCAACTTTTTGACACAACGATTCAGATGTTTAGAAATATTCCTCATGTTGCCTTAACTCCATTAGTGATTTTAGTACTAGGCATTGGTGAGCCTGCTAAGATTTTTCTGGTAGCGGTTGGAGTCATGTTTCCGATCTATATCAATACTTATCACGGTATTCGTTCAGTGGATTCAGAGCTTTTAGAAATGGGAAGATCTTACGGTTTGCATAATTGGGAATTATTCAAAAAGATCATTTTTCCAGCAGCATTACCGACGATTTTGATGGGCGTTCGGTATGCACTAGGGGTAATGTGGACAACACTGATCGTTGCAGAAACAATTGCTTCTGATTCTGGAATTGGTTACCTCGCAGTAACAGCACAAGACTTTTTAGATATGAAGACTATTATCTTATGTATTTTGATCTATGCTTTGCTAGGCAAAGTCTCGGATAGCCTCGCTAAAAATTTGGAAAAAGTTTTTCTAGCTTGGCAAGATCAAGAAAGGACGGATGGACATGTCTAATGAATTAGTAGCATTAAAACATATTGGGAAAAAATATGCAGAAAAAGCAGTATTGACAGACGTAAACTTAAAAATCCAACGAGGTGAATTTGTTAGTTTGGTTGGAAAAAGCGGTGGCGGAAAAAGTACATTGTTACGCTTGATCGCTGGTTTAGAAAAAAATGATGGTGGATGGATCGAATACCCCGCAGATCCAGTTATCCGGGTAATGTTTCAAAATGATCGCCTACTTCCTTGGATGACAGTCATCGACAATGTTTGTTTTAAAGCAAAAAATCAGTATGCGTTGGCAAGAAAACTATTGCAGCAAGTTGGGCTAAGTGATTTTTCAACAAAATATCCCGACCAGCTTTCTGGTGGACAACGTCAAAGAGTTGCTTTGGCTCGTGCACTGATGGCTAAGCCCGATTTATTATTATTAGATGAACCGTTAGGAGCTTTGGACGCATTGACCCGAAGTCAGATGCAAGAATTAATTTTAGATATTTGTAATGATCAACAAGTAACGTTGGTGATCGTAACCCACGATGTGAATGAAGCGGTGAAAATGGGTCAGCGGATCATTGTTATGAAAAATGGCCAGAATCATTATGAAGCGGCGGATTTTAGTGGTGATGTAAAAACAGAGGTCAAAGTCACTCAGCAAATCTACAACGAGCTAATGGAGGCTCTCTAGCATGAATACAGAGAAACGTACGGATAAAAAACGACCTTACTTGTATGAAGTTGATTTGATGAGAATCATTTTTATTTCAGGAGTGCTCTTGAATCATGTGACAACAGCTTTTTCCAATGCCATGCCGACTTCAATTAGTAAAACAATTTTACAGGCAACCCATTTGTCACTCCACTTTACTCGGATGGGTTTCATGTTCATGACCGGCCTAGTATTATTTTTAAATTATTACAACAAAGAAAATAGCTGGTTAAGCTTCTGGAAAAAACGCTATTCTAGTGTCGGTTTTTCCTACATAGCATGGAATATCTTATTATTACTGTTTACTGAAGGGTTAGCAGGAACCTTATTCTCAAAAGGGAATTTTTTTAATGAATTAACGGATGCACTGCTTCATGGCAATCATTTTTATCTCTATTATGTCTATGTAACGTTTCAGCTATATCTACTTTTCCCACTATTAGTAAAACTATTTAAACGATTCCCTAAAGAGCATAATGTTATTTTGTTGATCAGTTTCATGCTTCAGTTAAGTCTACTTTTTTTGATCAAATATGAATTACCTGTAGTTGATACTAGTAGTTGGTGGTTTATCTTTCGTTCTTATGGAATGAATTTCTTTGTTTACCAAATTTATTTTATTGCGGGAGCTTACACAGCAATTCATTATCAGCAAGTAACCAAACGAAAAAAAAATATCAAAAGTTGATTGTATTTGTAGCTGCATGCCTAGCTGTTGGAACCATCGGACTCTATTATTTCAATCGTGAGATTTTAAAACTAAGCGATGCTAAAACAATGAGTATCCATCAACCATATATGCTTTTTTATGCTATTTCAATGGTAGCAACAGTCTTTTTGGTTGGCTTACATTATGCCAAAGTAAGAGAAAAAATGACCCAACAACTAACCACCAAAATCAATTTAATCGCTAAAGTTTCTTTCGGCCTATATTTGGCCCAAACAATCCCATTAACAATTTTAAGACTGATTCTTAGCCGATTAGCTTTCTTGCCTGCTTGGGGCTTTGTAATTTTAGTCCCGCTTGGTTATTTATTTGTTTGGCTAAGCTCTTTTGGAATCGCCTATTTCTGTTATAAAGTACCACCGTTTGGACGTTTAATCGGCCGTCCCCAAAAACGTCGATATCTAGTTAAGGAAGTGTTCGTACATGACAAAATTAACCAATAAACTCAATGAACAATTAAACAATCAGCCAATGAATGATTTTATTAAAGAAGTAACAGACAAGACATGGATCAGTAAACAAGAATTTGCTGAAGACGTAGAAAAAATCACCCAACAATTAAAAGCATTAAAAATTGGGTATCAAGATATGGTCTTAGTTAGCTTAGAAAATAGCAGTGTTTATCCAGCAATCTTACAGGCATTATGGCAACAAGGTGTGATCGTTCATCCAGTTTCAGAATCGACACCAATCGATCAATTATTGAACGAATATCAAATCCATCACTGTGTCGGAGTAATCATTAGTGAACAAATCAATTTGACGGAAGCTCTGTTTGTATCAACAACTAGTCAACTTTCAAGAAAGCAATTAACTATTTATGGGGATCAAGCAAAACTAGCGCTAAGAACCAGTTCCCCAGTAGGTAAGCTAAGCGAAAATAATTTAGCTTTGGTCATGAACACTTCTGGGACAACAGGGAAACCCAAACGAGTCGGACTAACACATGAACATCTGTTTAATGGTGCTAGACATATTGCTAAAGGGCATCAATTGACTGAGCGAGATACGACATTAGTAACAATGCCGATGTTTCATATCAATGCCCAAGTAATTTCAATATTAGCTACTCGACTAACCGATGGTCGATTAGTCGTAGCGACAAAATTCAGTGCACATAAATTTTGGCAACAAATCGCTGACAATCAAGTGACCTGGGCCTCAGTTGTTCCTACTATTATTAGTATTCTTTTAATGAATCTTCCCGCACAAAAAGAATATCAAAAATATCAAAAAAAATTGCAGCTACGCTTTATACGAAGTGCTTCGTTTTCTTTACCAAAAAATAAATTAGAAGAGTTTCAAGCGACCTTTGATGTTCCGGTGATTGAAGGCTATGGTTTGACAGAAGGCGCTAGTCAAGTAGCCATCAATCCTTCTGATGCACCAAAAGCAGGATCAGTTGGAAAACCTTACGGAACAGAGATCAAAATTTTTGATGGCACAGAATTAGTCGAAGGCAGTCAAAAACTCGGTGAGATAGCTGTAAAAGGTGACCATGTGATCACTGATTATTTAGATCCTAATCCCACTTCTTTCTTTGGTGAATGGTTTTTGACTGGTGATCTTGGTTATTTTGATGAAGAGGGCTATTTATACATTAAGGGGCGTAAAAAAGAGATGATCAACCGTGGGGGAGAAAAGATCGCTCCAGCACAAGTCGAAGGCGTATTAAATAAACTGTCTTTTATTGCACAGATAGCAGTAGTGGGGCTAGAGGATCCTTTGTATGGTGAAGAAGTAACAGCGGTCGTCATCAGTCGAGCAATGGGTATCAGTGAAGCCAAACAGCGGCAAGCAATTTTTGATTTTTCTGAACGTAAGTTGGCACGTTATGAACGTCCTACGCGGGTAGAGTTTTTAGAAGAATTTCCTACCAATCCTACGGGAAAAGTCATCCGAGCAAAATTGAAAGAAATCATTCAAGCCAAAACACATGAGGAGGAGGAAAATGAAACAGCGAGTGCGTAAATGGGGACTAGGTATTTTAGTTATTTTTTGGATTGCGATAGCTTATATGGGATTTCGACAAGTCTCAGGCGATGCCACTTCATTGACTAAAGTAACTTTGGGTTATCAAAAAGCCGATATGATGGATATTTCAAAAGAGCGTGGTGTCTTTGAGAAAAAAATGAAAGCTAAAGGATATAAAATTATTTGGAAAGAATTCCAAGATGGTGCATCTTTGATGCAAGCTGTTAAAGCCGGCAAAGTAGATTATGCTCGCTTAGGAGATACCCCACCAGTCGTTGCACAAGCAAATGGAACGAAGTTGAGTTATATCGCAGCTGGTTCAACACGTTCAAATGGTTCGGGTATTTTAGTAGCTAAAAATTCTGGGATTACTTCTTTAAACGATTTAAAAGGTGAAAAAATTGCCTATACCAAAGGGACCAGTTCAGAATATTTTATTCGGAGAGCATTGAAAAAAGCAGGTATCTCAAGTGACGAAGTCGATTTGGTAAATTTAGATTCTTCAGACGCAAGTGCGGCTTTTTCAAAAGGAAAAGTTGCTGCTTGGGTCACTTGGGATCCAATGACAGCCACTGCTGAAGTCAAACAGGATGCTACATTACTGGTAGATGGAAATAACGGAATCAGTAATAATCGTGAATATATCGTTGCTACTAGTGAGTATGCTGAAAACCATACCGATATTTCAAAATATTTAGTCGAATATATGAGTGACGACATGGAATGGGCCAATCAAAATCATCCAAAACTCATTTCAATGTTGAGCAAGGCATTAAATTTATCGGATGAGATCGTAAAAAAAATGGTAGAACGTCGTACTTATGGATTAACTACCGTCAATCAAACGATTTTAGATGAACAACAAACGATTGCGAATCTATTCTATGAAGAAGGTGTCATCAAGCGTAAGGTCACGATTGAAAATACAACCAATTAAATGGAGAAGTAAAGAGTGTTTCAATAATTGAAACACTCTTTTTCATGCATAGTTGAAAGTTCTGCTATTTCATCATAAAAATTGTCTTTTTTCATTGTTTAAGTTTTTTAAAAGTTTTTATGTAGTCTGATAGCGAGACAAACTATTCTTCTTTATGTAAAACTGTGATATAATCCAACTGTTGATTTTCTTGAAAGGAAAAGAATGATGCAAGTTTATGGAATTGATGCTATTGTTAGAATTGTTTCACATTTTTCGTTTATTTATCTAGCCTTTTGGGGTTTGAGGTCCTTACGAGTAGATACATTGTTTCGACCGCTTAAAGAGACGCAAATCCGTATTGCAATCACTATGTTGGCAATTGCAATTGGCTTTACCTGCAGTACATTCTTTTTAGAAATCATCTTGTTGTGTAAAAATATTTTTATGACATTGAACTAAAATACATATATGTGAAGTCAATCAGCTTTTTTGGAGGGAATACAATGGAAGAAATCATCGTTCATGGTGGTAAGCAATTAAAAGGAACCGTACATATTGAAGGCGCAAAAAATGCCGTCTTACCTATTTTAGCAGCTACATTATTAGCAGAAGAAGGAACAACGACATTAAGCAATGTTCCTGTTTTATCAGACGTGTTTACTATGAATCAAGTCATTCGTTTTTTAAATACGGATGTTGATTTTGATGAAGAAAAAAAAGAAATCACGGTAAATGCTACTCGTCAATTAAACGTGGAAGCACCGTATGAATATGTAAGTCAAATGCGCGCATCAATTGTTGTGATGGGCCCATTATTAGCGCGTAACGGCCATGCAAAAGTTGCGATGCCTGGTGGTTGTGCAATCGGTAAACGTCCAATCGATCTACATTTAAAAGGATTCCAAGCGTTAGGTGCAAAGATCATTCAAAAAAATGGTTATATTGAAGCTATTGCAGATGAATTGATTGGTGATACGATTTACTTAGACTTCCCAAGTGTTGGCGCAACTCAAAATATCATGATGGCAGCTGTGAAAGCTAAAGGAACAACAATTATTGAAAACGTTGCTCGCGAACCTGAAATCGTTGATCTAGCGAATTTCTTAAATAAAATGGGAGCAAATATCTATGGTGCCGGTACAGAAACAATGCGAATTGAAGGTGTAGAACGTTTACATGCTGTATCTCATCCAATCGTTCAAGATCGTATCGAGGCCGGAACATTTATGGTGGCTGCAGCAATGACTGAAGGCAATGTATTGATTGATGGAGCTATTCCTGAGCACAATCGTCCACTTATTTCTAAATTGATCGAAATGGGTGTAACAATTAGTGAAGAAGATGAAGGGTTGCGAGTAATTGGACCAAAAACAATCAAAGCAACTGATGTGAAGACATTGCCACATCCAGGTTTTCCAACAGATATGCAAGCGCAAATGACAGCTATCCAAGCAGTTGCAGAAGGAATTAGCACGACGACAGAAACGGTCTTTGAAAATCGTTTCCAACATTTAGAAGAAATGCGTCGAATGAATGCTCAAGTAAAAATCGATAACAATGTTGCCTTGATCCAAGGATCTACTGATTTACAAGGCGCAGAAGTTTATGCAACGGATCTACGTGCTGCAGCTGCATTGGTTTTGGCTGGTTTACGAGCAAAAGGAATCACACGTGTTCGCAATTTAAAATATTTAGATCGTGGCTATTATCAGTTCCATAAAAAATTACAACTTTTAGGTGCGGATGTTGAACGTGTTGAGACTGATGGTAAAAAAGTAGCTGATAAAGCAACAGTATTAGCTTAAGGAGTATAACTATGAGTTCAAGTGAACATATTTTACGGAACCTGATTCGAATCGTAGCTATTTTACTTGCTGGCGTCATGCTTTTCATAATTGGAAGCATGATCGGTTATGGTGTCATGGGTGGCGGTAATCCATTTAAAGTCTTACTGCCGGATGTCTGGCGGCATATTTTAGACTTCGTTCATTAAAGAAAAAATCCAATCGAAGAGTGTACCTTATAGGTACATTCTTTTTTGTATCGATAATGTGTGTAATTTTTATTGCTGTACGAAAGAGAGTAAGAGGTGAGTTTATGAACCTTATCGGAAGAAGTATTATCTTTTTAGTGCGAGGATACCAACGTTTTATATCACCGCTATTTCCACCGTCTTGTCGCTACTATCCAAGTTGTTCTAGCTACATGATCAAAGCAGTGCAAGTCCACGGAGCGCCTAAGGGATTTTTGATGGGGATATTTCGGATCTTGCGTTGCCAGCCATTTGCCAAAGGCGGGATAGATTATGTTCCCACATACTTTTCATTACACAAAAATATGAAAGATCAAGAAGAACCAGAGTATCATTAAACGCACAAAAAATTTTTGTCTTAGCTAATATTAGCTAGGGCTTTTTTTAGTTTATCCAACTAACATGTCAATGTAAGCGCTAATAGTTATTTGATTATTGGCAATAGTTAAAATATTCAGAAAATTTAATTGACAGTGAGAGTTTTTTCATATATATTTTTTAATATCTTAACGAAATATCATTGAATTATTAGGGAGGAAAAAGAATGAAAAAACGGACATTGGCTGCATTGGCAGCGGGGTTGTTCTTATTTGGTGCTTGTGGAGCTCCTAAAGCTAGCGATAATAGTAGTAGTGAGGATGCAAAAACAATTAAAATCGGTGGGAATTTTGAGTTGTCAGGTGCCACAGCTGCGTACGGCGAGGCTGAGAATGAAGGAGCTAAATTAGCCGTTGAACAAATCAATAAAGATGGTGGAATCGATGGTAAAAAAATCGAGTACATTTCAAAAGACAACAAATCAGATAATAACGAAGCTGCCTCTGTTGCAGCCAATTTAACAACAAAAGACAATGTAGTGGCCATCGTTGGTCCGGCGACTTCTGGTGCGACGAAAGCCACATTACCGAATTTATCCAAAGCAAAAGTTCCTGCAGTGACACCTTCAGCAACCGATGATGCCATCACAGTCCAAAATGGAAAAGTTCAAGATTATATCTATCGTGCATGTTTCCAAGATAGTTTCCAAGGGATTGTATTAGCAAAATATGCAACAGATAATTTGAAAGCTGAAAAGGCCGTAATCTTAGGTGATAACTCTAGTGACTATGCGATTGGTTTGACTAAGGCATTCAAGAAAACTTATAAAGGAAAAATCGTAGCCGAGGAAAACTTCACCTCTGGAGATAAAGATTTCCAAGCAATGCTAACAAAAATCAAAGGCAAAGATTTCGATGTCATCTATATTCCAGGTTATTATACAGAGGCCGGTTTGATCATCAAGCAAGCACGTGAAATGGGAATCGATCAGCCAATTATTGGAGCAGATGGTTTTGGAGATGAAAAATTGGTTGAAACAGCCGGCGCTAGCAATGTGAGCAATGTTTATTATACTGGACATTTTTCAACAAAAGCACCAGCAACAGACAAAGTTGAACCATTTGTAAAAGCTTTTGAAGCCAAATATGGTGCACAACCATCTTCATTCAATGCTTTGGCATATGATGCAGTATATATGATCAAACAAGCAATTGAAGATCAAGGAAAAGCAACTCCTGCAGCGATCAACAAAGGATTGGCAGAACTAAAAGATTTTGAAGGTGTTACTGGTAAAATCACAATGGATGATGAGCATAACCCAGTAAAATCAGCGGTTGTACTTGGTCTAACAGATGGAAAAGAATCTTCTGCTGAAACAGTAAATCCATAATTACTCAGTAAAAGCAGACAAGGGGGTGTGCCAATACTTGTTGGCATGCTCCTTTTTAAAAATCAAGGTCCTTTGACCACTCTATTTTCTAGAAAAGTGATGTGATAAAGATGGAAGTATTTATTCAGCAAATCGTCAACGGCCTTTTTCTGGGCAGTGTCTATGCACTGATGGCACTAGGCTACACCATGGTTTATGGAATTATTAAATTAATCAACTTTGCTCATGGCGAAATTTATATGATCGGTTCATTTATTGGCTACTTTTTGATCAATCAATTCAATATGGGCTTTTTTCCAGCATTGATTTTGTCGATGATTGGCAGTGCGATCTTAGGTGTGGTCATCGAATTTTTAGCTTATCGACCGTTGAGAAATTCAACAAGAATCGCAGCGTTGATAACTGCAATCGGCGTTTCGTATCTTTTACAAAATACGATGATTTACTTTTTCAGTTCATCAACCAGACCATTTCCACAAGTTATTGAAATGCATGTTTATAAAATTGGCTTTTTGAGTGTTTCAAATATTCAATTATTGATTTTAGGGTTGTCATTGTTCTTGATGATTGCGTTGAATTTGATCGTACAAAAAACAAAAATGGGAAAAGCGATGCGTGCAGTAAGTGTGGATACAGATGCAGCCCAATTGATGGGAATCGATGTAAACCGTACAATTTCATTTACCTTTGCCTTAGGCTCTGCTTTAGCCGCAGCCGGTGGGATGATGATCGGCTTGTATTATAACTCGATTGATCCAATGATGGGTTATATGCCTGGGTTGAAATCATTTATTGCAGCAGTACTTGGTGGGATCGGGATTATTCCTGGCGCAGCAATTGGCGGATTTGTCATTGGGTTGATCGAAACGATCACAACAGCACTGGGCTTCTCTGACTTTAAAGATGCGGTCGTATATGCTGTCTTGATTTTGATCTTATTGATCCGTCCAGCGGGTATTCTAGGAAAACATGTGAAAGAGAAAGTGTAGGTGAGTCAAATGAAAAAGAATTTAAAATACAATTTGATTTGGCTAGCGCTAATCGTGCTAGGATATGCTGCGCTTTATATTGCGTATTCAGCTGGAATGGTCAATCTATTTTTAGACAATGTATTAGTTCAAATCGGTATCAATATTATTTTAGCAGTGGGGTTAAATCTGATTATTGGATTTTCGGGACAGTTTTCTTTAGGTCATGCGGGTTTTATGGCAATCGGGGCTTATGGCGCAGCTTTAGTTTCAATGAGTATGCCAACCTATGCAGGCTTTTTCTTAGGAATGGCTGTCGGCGTGATTATCGCAGGAATCGTCGCAGTGGCAGTTGGAATTCCAACGTTACGACTAAGTGGTGATTATTTAGCGATTGCCACACTTGGTGTAGCAGAAATTATCCGTATTTTATTGATCAATTTTAAAGATATCACCAATGGTCCTTCAGGAATATTTGGAATTCAACCATTCGTTGATTGGCAAATGGTTTATGGTTTTGTAGCTATCACTACTTTGTTTATTGTCAATTACATCCGTTCGGGTGCTGGTCGAGCAACAATGGCGATACGTGAGGATGAGATTGCAGCAGAAGCGATGGGAGTAAATACAACCAAATATAAAGTAATGGCTTTTACTTTTGGAGCAATGACAGCAAGTATTGCGGGCTCTCTTTATGCAGGCTATTTACAGTCAATTGCGCCTAAAGATTTTGCATTTACCAAATCCGTAGATATTTTGATCCTTGTAGTTTTAGGTGGGATCGGTAGTATTACTGGGACAGTGATTGCAGCGATTCTTTTAGGTATCATCAATATGTACCTGCAAGATTTTGGGACATTACGGATGATTATTTACGCATTAACACTGATTATTTTGATGATTTTCAAACCAGGTGGTTTATTAGGTACGAAGGAATTATCAGTGAAAAAAATCTTTACTAAGTTTAAAAAAGGAGATGACCGAGATGCCTCTGTTAGAAATTAAAGATTTAACCAAAAACTTTGGCGGATTGGCAGCTGTCTCCAATGTCAATATCGCATTAGAAGAAAATCAATTGGTCGGTTTGATTGGCCCTAATGGTGCTGGGAAAACGACATTATTTAATTTGATCACGGGCGTTTATGAGCCAAGTGAGGGCGATGTATTGTTGGAATCAGAGGGGAAAAAGCAGCGTCTGAATGGTCAAAAACCCTATGTAATTGCCGATTTAGGCTTAAGTCGAACATTCCAAAACATTCGTTTATTCAAAGATCTAACGGTCTTAGACAATGTCTTGATCGCGATGAATAGTAAAAATAAAGAAGGCTTCTTTTCTAGTATTTTTCGATTGCCAACTTTTTATAATCAAGAAGAAACCTTACGTGAAGAAGCATTAGCATTATTAACGATTTTTGATCTTCAAGATAAAGCAGAGAATTTAGCGAGAAATCTTCCTTATGGAGAACAACGTCGTTTAGAAATCGTGCGCGCATTGGCGACAAAACCCAAGATTTTATTCTTGGATGAACCAGCAGCTGGAATGAATCCTCAAGAAACAGCTGAGTTGACGATCTTGATTCGGAAAATTCAGCAAGAATTTAAAATTACGATTTTGTTGATCGAGCATGATATGAGTTTAGTTATGGATGTTTGTGAACGAATCTATGTACTAGAGTACGGCCGCATCTTAGCCGAAGGAGTCCCCGAAGAAATCAAAAATAATCCAGAAGTAATCAAAGCCTATCTTGGAGGTGAGCTATAATGTTGAAAATTGAAAATCTTTCGGTGCATTATGGCATGATCCAAGCGGTGAGAGATGTTAGTTTTGAAGTCAATCAAGGAGAAATCGTTTCATTGATTGGGGCTAATGGTGCCGGAAAAACGACTATCTTAAGAACGATCTCTGGATTAAATCAGCCTTCGCAAGGGACGATCACCTTTGAAGGACAACCGATTCAAAAGAAAGCACCTAGAAAAATCGTTGCACAAGGGATCTCTCAAGTTCCAGAAGGTCGCCATGTTTTTTCTGGCTTGACTGTTTTAGAAAATTTAGAGATGGGGGCTTATTTACGAAAAGATAGTGATACGCAAAAAGATTACGATCATATTTATGAAAAATTCCCGATTCTAAAAGAACGCTTGAGCCAAGATGCGTCAACATTATCTGGTGGCGAGCAGCAGATGTTAGCGATGGGACGTGCGCTAATGTCTAAGCCACGTTTGCTCTTGTTAGATGAACCATCAATGGGTCTCGCACCGATTTTCATCAAAGAAATTTTTAATATCATCCAAGAAATCCAAAAACAAGGTACAACGGTTTTACTGATTGAGCAAAATGCCAAGATGGCTCTATCGATCGCAGATCGTGGCTATGTCTTAGAAACCGGAAAAATCGTTTTATCAGGTACGGGAAAAGAATTGCTAGAAAGTGAAGAAGTGAAGAAAGCTTATCTAGGAGGATAAAAAATGAGTGTAAAAGATTTTATGACTGCAGAATTAATCACGGTGCCATCCGATACAAAAATTTTTGATGCCGTTGATTTAATGAAAAAATATGATATCCACAGATTACCAGTAGTGGATCAGGATCAATTAGTCGGTTTGATCACGGAAGGAACGATCCAAGAAGCATTACCTTCAAAAGCAACAAGTTTGAGTGTCCATGAAGTGAATTATCTGTTGAATAAAACGGTAGTTGCAGATGTGATGATCAAAGATGTAAAAATCGTAGCACCAGATGCGGAACTAGAAGATGCGATCTATTTAATGCGTCAAAATAAAATCAATGTCTTACCGGTATTAGATGGAAAGCGCTTGGTCGGGATTATTACTAATAATGATATCTTTGATGCCTTCTTAAAATTGACTGGCTATCATGAAGGCGGTACGCGTCTTCAGTTAAAGATACTAGAAGACAAAAAAGGTGTCTTAGCATCAGTAGCCCAGCTTTTAGCAGACAATGATTTTAGTATTCTAAATCTCGTGGTTGATCATCAAGTAGATGCGACGATTTTAGAAATTCATTTACAGAGTAAAGAAGCAGATAAAATCAAACAGCTATTAACTGCTAATGGCTATGATGTACGTCGGGCAGTAGTCACGAACCCTTCATAATTATCTAAGGACAACAAGCGTAAAGCAGTTGTCCTTTTCTTTTGGAGTATGATAAACTATCTGCAGGTGGTGTGAAAGTTATGTCTAAAAAAAACAAAGATATTCAAGTTCAGATCAAAGAAGAAGAACGTTCAATCAATGGAAATAAAGAAACAGTGACTCAATTAGTGATTGGAAAAAAATTAATTGGTGAGATTATTCCTGAAAATAAAGTTTTTCAAGCGTACGCAGATGACCATTTGCTAGGCGGTTTTAAGACATTAGACGATGGGATTGAAGCATTGATTCGTAACTGGAATTTACATGAATAATTTTTTCAAAAAAGTACTTGCATTTTTTTGAAAAATTCGGTATTATAACTGAGTCGGGTTTTTAAATAATAAAAACCTCTTGGAGGAGTAGCGAAGTGGCTAAACGCGACGGACTGTAAATCCGTTCCTTAGGGTTCAGTGGTTCGAATCCACTCTCCTCCACCATTGGGGTATAGCCAAGCGGTAAGGCAAGGGACTTTGACTCCCTCATGCGTTGGTTCGAATCCAGCTACCCCAGTAATATAAAAAGATAAGACGTAGAGACGTCTTATTTTTTTGCTCAAAAATGTTTCTAGCTTGAAGCAAAACGGGAATTGAGCTACAGTAAAAGAAAGACATCGTAGAGATGGAAATGAGGAGATAGCCATGAGCAAACTTGAAGAAGTCAAAGAAATGGTAACAGATACAGTAACCAAAATTTATAACACAGTTAAAGATAATTCAATCGAGATCACTAAAGAAGAGAAAAAATTAGCGCCACGTATTCGGACTTTGCGTCCAACACGTCATACTATTAAATGGAAAGCTAAAAACCACTAAAAAAGTGAAGGCGGGCACAAAAGTAGTTACTACTTTTGTGCCCGCCTTTTTTGAATAAACAATGCTCTGTTTCAGCATTTGCGGCAATTTTGTAACAGTTACTTAAGGCAATTTGCGAATTTATCTGTTACTTTAACTGCTTGAAGCAAAACGAACCACTTTTTTAATGGTCAATTTCAATGCCTAAGATCGTCAAATGGCCATTTCCAACTAATTTGACCACAAGTTTAGACAAATCATCCGCATCCATATCGGTATCACTCGTGATCCACCAATGGAGTGTCCCGACAAAAATTGAAGTCATGTATTCAATGATGAAGTCTAACGGAACTTCAATATCATTCTCAGTGATTTTCAGTTGATTAAAAATATGAGCGTACTTAACGTCTAAAATCTCAGCAATTTTTTTTCGTAGAATTTCATTTCCTGAAGCATCCATGATGGTTAAGAAAAATTTTCGATTGTCTTGGATTCGTTCATAAATAATTTTAAGAACCATTTCGATTTGCCGTACTTTCAGCCGATTGCCCTGGACGATTTGGTTAGGATCCAATACAGCCGTAAAGGCATCAATAGCTGTTTCAAAAATAGAATCATATAGATCTTGTTTGTCTTTGAAATGTGAATAGAAGGTCGCGCGATTGATCATTGCTTCGTCAGCGATTTCTTGGATCGTGATATCATCATACCCTTTTTCTTCAACTAGATGAACGAAAGCTTCCACGATCATTTTTCGGGTTCTTTTTACTCGAAGGTCAATTTTCTTTTCCATAAATTTTCCTTTCATTTAACAACAAATTATGGCTAATTGTTGTTTATCGCACGGATGAAGTGCTTTTGCGTATTGCATAAAAGTTGAAATCTTTTTAGAATATACGTGAGTAGTATAACAAACACTATGTAATTTAATCAACAGGTGTTGTTGAAAATTGGAGGTAGGAATAAGTATGACATTACGAGCGGGAATCGATGTTGGCTCTACGACCGTAAAGTTGGTCATTTTAGACGAACAAAATAAAAGCCTCTTCGCGAAATACGAACGTCATTTATCGGATGTGAAAACTGCCACAGAACGTGTGTTAAGAGAGGCAGAAGATATTCTTGGAGATCAGGCGATGACAATGAGTATCACAGGTTCGGGTGGTATGGGCTTAGCGGATGTCTTAGAGATTCCTTTCGTCCAAGAAGTAATCGCGTGTACACGTACAGTCGAAGAAATCATACCAGAGACAGATGTAGCTATCGAACTAGGCGGAGAAGATGCCAAAATCACTTTTTTTGAAGGTTCTTTAGAACAACGAATGAATGGTAGCTGTGCGGGCGGTACCGGAGCATTCATCGATCAAATGGCCGTATTATTAAAAACGGATGCAAATGGCGTCAATGAACTAGCTAAAAATTATCAAACAATTTATCCGATAGCTTCACGTTGTGGTGTTTTTGCTAAAACAGATGTCCAACCTTTGATCAACGAAGGGGCCGCTAAAGAAGATATCGCAGCGAGTATTTTCCAGGCGGTAGTCAATCAAACCATTGCGGGTTTAGCAGCCGGTCGTAAAATTAAAGGTAACATTGCTTTTCTTGGCGGACCATTATTCTTCATGTCTGAATTACGTCAACGATTTATCGAGACATTAGATATCGCTCCTGAAAATGTGATTTTCCCAGAAAATCCACAGCTTTTTGTTGCGATGGGCGCAGCTTTTTACTCTGAAGAGGCAGCACCTTCTTCATTAACTGAATTACTGCACCGTTTAACAACAGCTGAAGAAGGTCATTTATCACCTTCAGATACTTTAGAACCTTTATTTAAAGATGATGAAGATTTAGCTGTATTTCGTAAACGACACAATCAAGCACAAGTGAAAACAAAAGAATTATCACAACATGAAGGTGTGGCATTCTTAGGAATTGATGCTGGATCAACAACGACCAAAGTCACGTTGATTGATTCCGATGGCAATTTATTGTTTTCATTTTATGGTAATAACCAAGGTCAGCCTTTAGAAACAACAATGAGTGTTTTAAAAGACCTATACCAACAATTACCATCAAATGTTTTCATTGGGAAAGCTGCAGTAACAGGTTATGGTGAACAATTAATCAAAAATGCTTTAAAAGTAGATATTGGTGAAGTTGAAACAATGGCTCATTACAAAGCAGCCAATCATTTCCAACCAGGTGTGGACTTTATTTTAGACATCGGTGGACAAGATATGAAAGCCATGACGATTAAAGACGGCGCTTTATCTTCGATCCAATTGAATGAAGCTTGTTCATCTGGTTGTGGATCGTTCATTGAAACGTTTGCGAAATCGTTGAATTATAAAGTAGAAGACTTTGCAGAAGCAGCGTTGCATTCAAAAGGTCCAGTAGACTTAGGTTCTCGTTGTACAGTCTTTATGAACTCTAAAGTGAAGCAAGTGCAAAAAGAAGGCGCCTCTGTGGGTGATATTTCAGCCGGATTGTCTTATTCAGTTATTAAAAATGCGATTTATAAAGTTATCAAGGTTCGCCGTCCTGAAGAACTTGGTGAAAAAATTGTCTGCCAAGGTGGAACTTTTTATAATGAAGCTGTTTTACGGGCCTTTGAGATGGTTACAGGACGGGAAGTCGTTCGCCCTTCGATTGCTGGATTGATGGGAGCTTTTGGAGCAGCATTGATTGCATTGGAAAATTATGAAGTCGGTGAAACGACCGAAACTTTATCTTTAACAGAAATCGATTCATTTACAGCAGAAAAAGAATTTACTCACTGTGGATTATGTGAAAATAATTGTATGTTGACTGTGACCTTATTCTCAGATGGCCGTCAGTTTATTACAGGAAACCGTTGTGAACGTGGTGCGAAAATAAAAGTCAAACGTGAAGATAAGAAAGTCAATTTAGTTGATTATAAATATCGTCGGTTGTTCAAGTATCGTCCATTGCGTAAAAAAGATGCTGTTCGTGGAGAAATCGGAATTCCTCGCGTCTTGAATATGTATGAAAATTATCCGTTGTGGCATACATTATTTAGCGATTTAGGTTTCAGAGTAAAATTATCTCCACGTTCGAATAAAGAATTGTACGAACAAGGAATGGAAACAATCCCTAGTGATACAGCCTGCTACCCAGCGAAAATTGCCCATGGACATATCCAAGCATTGATTGATAGTGGCGTCCCAATGATTTTTTATCCTGGAGTTGTATTTGAACGGGAAGAATCCAAAGAAGCTGATAACCATTTCAACTGCCCAATCGTCCAAAGTTATCCTGATGTGATTCGCAACAATGTGGATGATATCCGCGATGGAAAAGTTGATTATCGAAATCCTTATTTGAACCTAGGAAATGAAGCCTCTGTAGCGAAAGTACTAGGACGCTGTTTCCAAGATTTAGGGATTACGCAAGATGAGATCGATCGAGCATTGCATCATGCGTATGAAGAATTAGAAGCATTCAAACAAGATATTCGCCAAAAAGGGGAAGAAACCTTGTTGATGTTAAATCAAAAAAATGAACGAGGGATTGTTCTTTCTGGACGTCCATACCATCTAGATCCAGAAATCAATCATGGTATCGCCGAAGTAATTACTCAGGAAGGGTTCCATGTATTGACTGAAGATAGTATTTCTCATCTAAGTGATGTAGGTAATTTACGAGTGGTCAATCAATGGGTTTATCATTCTCGTTTATATGCAGCTGCACGTGTGGTCGCAAAAACTAAAAACCTTGAGTTGGTTCAATTGAATTCATTTGGCTGTGGTTTAGATGCGGTGACGACGGACCAAGTTGAAGAGATCATGGATCAATATGGAAAAATCTATACCGTTTTGAAAATCGATGAAGGTTCTAACTTAGGTGCTATCCGAATTCGTCTACGTTCGTTAAAAGCCGCAGTCAATGAACGAGCTAAATCTAATTATGAGCCAGTCAAACGGTTTGAAGAACCTGAAAAAATTGTTTTCACAAAAGAAATGCGGAAAAAACATACATTGCTATTGCCAATGCTTAGTCCAATTCATCAATCTGGTTTGTTTGATATCGCTTTGGAAGCTTCTGGCTATAATGTTGTTTGTCTGCCAGCAATGGACCGTGAAGCTGTTAATGTCGGTTTGAAATATGTAAATAATGATTCGTGTTATCCAGCAATCATTTCTATTGGCCAATTAGTAGAAGCTTTGGAAAGTGGAAAATATGATTTAAACAATACCAGTGTCATGATGAGTCAAACAGGTGGCGGTTGTCGTGCGACAAATTATATCCCATTATTGAGAAAAGCCTTGAATGATGCTGGCTTCCCACAAGTTCCAGTCGTTTCTGTTTCATTAGGAAACAAAGGGGTGGAGAGCAATCCAGGATTCAAATTTACTTTGCCAATGCTAAAACGTATCGTTGTAGCGATTCTCTATGGTGATTTATTTGAACGTGTCGTTTATCGGACACGTCCATATGAATTAGAAAAAGGCCAAATTGATGCCTTACATGAAGAATGGTTGAAAAAAATCGAAAGCAACGTGCGTAATGGGTCTTTGACGATCTTTAATCGTAATATGAAGAAAATCATCAAAGCTTTTGATACTGTACCGATTTCAAATGAAATCAAACCGAAAGTAGGAGTCGTTGGAGAAATCTTAGTTAAATATTCACCAACTGCCAATAATGATATCGTGCGCTTGCTGGAAGAAGAAGGCGCTGAAGCAGTGGTTCCTGATTTAATCGGCTTCATGAATTACTCTTTATACAATCAGATTTGGAAATACGACAATATGGGAATGCCTAAAAAGAGCAAGAATATTGCTGAAATGGCGATCAAATTGATAGAAGTCGTTGAAAAACCAATGGATAAAGCATTACGTGCATCCGAACGTTTTACTGGGATTCATTCGATCTATCAATTAGCTGAAGATGCTAGTAAGATTCTTTCTATCGGAAACCATACGGGTGAAGGCTGGTTCTTAACCGGTGAAATGATCGATCTTTTGAAGACCGGTGTGAATAATATCGTCTGCATGCAACCATTTGGTTGTTTACCAAACCATGTCGTTGGTAAAGGAGTCATTAAAGAGTTACGTCATCAATACCCTAAATCCAATATTGCAGCGATCGATTATGATCCTGGTGTTTCAATCGTTAATCAATTGAATCGGATTCGTTTAATGATGGCTACAGCAAATAAACAAATAAAAGAAGAAGTAAAAAATTAAGCAAAAGAGTAGACCTGTCAAAACAGGTCTACTCTTTTTAATTATTATGAATAATTATAGACATTACGGTTATTGTTGTGAATTAGGTATATACCAGTTATAATAAAAATAATAAATTAATGAGGTGATGGAACATGGCGAATCAAGTGCCTGTTTATATTCAAATACATGATCAATTGAAACATGAAATTGAAAATGGTCTATGGAAAGTGGGCGACCGTTTGCCTTCTGAACGTGATCTATCAGTGAAATTTGGTGTGAGCCGTATGACATTGCGTCAAGCGGTCCAGACCTTATCAGACGAAGGAATCTTAGAACGGAAGATTGGTTCTGGAACGTATGTTGCGAGAGAAAAGGTTCAAGAAAAAATGAGTGGAACGACGAGTTTTACCGATATTATGGAATCGTTGAACAAGGTTCCTTCTAGTAAAACGATCTCTTTCTTCCATTCGCGCGCAAGTTCAAGTGAAGCGGAAAAGCTTGGCTTAGAAAAAGGTGATCAAGTTTTACGAATGGAACGGATTCGTTATGCGGACGATATACCAATTTGTTTTGAGGAAGCGAGTATTCCCGCAGACTTAGTCGAAGGATTTAGCAAAGAAGAAATCACAGACTCTTTCTATCATAGTTTACAAGAAAAAGGCTTAGAAATCGGTCAAGCCAATCAAACAGTAACGGCGATTTTAGCTTCGGAACAAATCGCCGAGTATTTAGCGGTCAAACGTGGCGATGCTATTTTACGCTTACGCCAAATTTCTTATCTGACTGATGATCGACCATTTGAATATGTAAGAACGCAATATGTTGGTAGTCGTTTTGAATTTTATTTAGAAAAATGATCCAAGAAGTTAATCTTCTTGGATCAATTGTTCAAAGTAGGTGACTGCTCCATTTGAAAAGTGAGCTTGTCCATTCAATAAATCAGTGACTTGGGATTCAAAGTCTGCCACTGAAGATTCATCTACCATACAAGTAGTGATTACTTGATCGGTAAATTGCGTTTCTTTGACCGCGATTTTTTCTTGAGTAAGAAAATTTTCTAATTTTCCCCAGTTTTGATAATTCAAATGAACTAGGATTTCTTGTTGTAATCGTCCTTCAACGATTCCAACATCTGTGATTGCTTGAGCAGTAGCTCCGGAATAGGCGCGGATTAAACCGCCGGCTCCTAATTTTGTCCCACCGAAATAGCGAGTAACCACAGCACAGACATTGATCAAGTCATTTTTTTTCAAAACTTCTAAGATAGGAACCCCAGCAGTTCCACTAGGTTCACCATCATCAGAAGACCGCTGGATTTCATTACGCTCACCAAGTACAAACGCACTGCAATTATGGTTAGCTTTCCAATGTTCTTTTTTGATTTGTTGAATGAAATCTTTGGCTTCCTTCTCAGAAGAAATGCGTTTTAAAAAGCAGATAAATCGTGATTTTTTGATCTCGATTTCGTGCTGATGGTCTGCTTTGATGGTTCGATAAGTTTGCAACATATTTTTGCCTCGCTTCGTTTGAGTCTCTTAATGACAGTATAGGAGAAAAGTGGGTGAGGTTTCAACTAAAGACGAATGTGTCTTGAAAGGGGAGGGTGCAGAGATGACCCGTGCAAAAAAATACGATGGCATCACTCACTACTTAAAAATGAACAATGGTTCGCAAGTAACGTTGACGTTTACTCAGTTTGATGAACTACTTTTCCCTCGCAGCGGATTGCCACAAACGGCACGTCAAGATCTAGACTGGTGGGCAAATGATTATCGTCATCCGGAAAAAGGCGCGTATGGTTGGCTTAATGCGAATTACGAAGTTGCTCAGGTCAATCTAGTAAAAGAATATGTTGTATTTAATAAACTGGTAAAATCCAATTGGTTATATAGCTAAGCTTAACAAAGCTTGGCTATTTTTTTATCCGGATCTAAGGCTACTAGTGTTTCCTCTGCGTATCTTTAAAAAAGCGAAAGCAGGTGATGAGCATTTTAGGTCAACGTTTATTACTTACAGAATGGCAAACCTTTTATCCTCACATGGATCTGACAAAGGCTGAAAAAATCCCTGCAATGGTTAAAAAAGAGGAACAATGGCTTTGTCAGCGTTGGGGAAGTTTATCAAAAGAAAAAGTCCCCGCCGGTTTTTACTATTGTCCTTATTGTATCGATCTTGGTCGGATTAGCAGTCAAAAGTTTCTGTATTATTTTTTGCCTAACAAACAACAATCACGTGACGTAACACTGCAGTGGGTGGGAAAATTATCTCCTGCTCAAGCCAAGATTTCACAAGAATTGGTGGCTGATCAGGTAAAAGCAAAAACTTTTTTACTTTGGGCCGTGACAGGAGCTGGGAAAACGGAGCTTTTATTTGCTTTGATCAAAAATACGCTAGCCAAAGGAGAACACGTTGCGATTGCTTCACCACGAGTAGATGTCTGCAATGAAATTTATTTACGATTTTGCCAAGCTTTTCCTGATGAAGAAATTAGTTTGTTGCATGGTCAAGACAGGAAAGAACGAGGATCTGTTTTTGTTATTTGTACGATTCATCAATTATTTCGTTATTTTGACTACTTTGATTTGATTATCATCGACGAAGTAGATGCGTTTCCTTATGAAGGTAATTTTTTCTTGCAACAGGCCGTTAACCGTGCATTGACCAAAGGGGGCCGTTTAGTTTACCTCAGTGCCACGCCACCTAAAAAAATTATCCAAACAGCTGAGCGCTGCTATTATTTACCAGCACGCTATCATCGCCATCCGTTGCCAGTTCCACAACTACTTTTTTCTTGGCACTTAGAGCAGTATCTTAGAGCAAAAAAGCTACCAAAACAGGTCTTGAATAAACTATTTTCATTATTACAAGAAACTGACATTTTACTGTTTTGTCCTAATATTACACTGCTACTGCAACTGGGAAGTCAGTTAAAAGTCCTCATGCCGGAGATTTCTTTGACGACTGTTTTTTCACAGGATCAGGAACGTTTAATCAAAGTCGAGAATATGCGAAAAGGAAAGTATCAATTATTATTAACCACAACGATCTTAGAACGCGGGGTAACCTTTGAAAATATTTCTGTAATTGTGTTGCAAGCCTCACATCGGATTTTTACGAAAGCCGCACTTGTTCAAATTTCTGGTCGAGTGGATCGAAAAGGAGTGTCAAGGTGTGGAGAAGTCCTATTCGTTACTAGTGAAATGACCACTTCCATCAAGCAAGCGATTAACGAGATCCAAACAAATAATCGGTGTGCACTAACGGAGGGCTTGATCGATGCGTTGTAGTTGTTGTCAAGAAGTACTTATCCGTAATTTAACCCTGCGAGAACTTTTTTTCGCGAGCAGTTTACGGTGCCTACGTTGTGAAAAATATTTTACCCAAATCGATTTGGCAAGGATTTGCTCAGGGTGTGGAAGACCTAATACAGCAAAACGTTGTCAAGAATGTCAACAGTGGGAAAAAGAAGTAGGCTTTGTATTGAATAATCAAGCACTGTTTTCTTATAATGAAGGATTTAAGGAATGGATTACGGCTTATAAATTTAAAGGTGATTATCGCTTAGCCGGTGCTTTTGCTACAGAATTAAAACGACAGTTACAAACCTATCCGCAATATATTATTTGCCCAATGCCTCTATCTAGCGAACGATTTAAATCGAGAGGCTTCAATCAAGTTAGTAGTTGTTTAGCAAGTTCTGGTTGTGCTTACCAACTAATATTGAACCGAAAAGAAACCGCTCCTCAATCAGAAAAAACACGGAGTGAACGCTTGAAAATGCCGCAGCCTTTTTCTCTAAATCAACCAATTGAAAAGATTAGAAATCAAAAAGTTTTATTAGTAGATGATGTTTATACAACAGGAAGAACGTTGTTCCATGGCGCTGAATTACTCTATAAAAATGGAGCTAAAGTAGTGAATAGCTTGACTTTTGCTCGTTAAAGTGTGTTTTTTAAATTATGAAATTGATAGCGATTTACTTTGCAAACGGATTAGAATTCGATATAATGTAATTAAGAAGAAGAGGAAAGAGTGGTCCTTCCTCCCATCTTCAGTTGGTAAGACGAAAGGGGCAATACGTATGTTTAGATATAATGTTCGTGGAGAAAACATCGAAGTTACAGAGGCTATCCGCAATTACGTTGAAAAGAAAGTAGGAAAGTTAGAACGCTACTTCACTGATGTTCCGGACGCAACTGCTTATGTTAATTTAAAAGTGTATACAGAAAAAACAGCTAAAGTAGAAGTAACGATTCCATTACCTTACTTGGTTCTACGTGCGGAAGAAACTTCACCAGATTTATATGCAAGTATTGATTTGGTTGTGGATAAATTAGAACGTCAAATCCGCAAATTCAAGACTAAAATTAATCGTAAAGCACGTGAAACAGGCGTACCTGAACGCAATGCTGAAGTATTAGTGAATGCTGAAGTAGAAGACAACGAAGAGTCAGAATTAGAAATCGTTCGGACAAAACGCTTATCATTGAAACCAATGGGCAGCGAAGAAGCTGTTTTACAAATGAATATGTTAGGCCATAACTTCTTCATCTTTGAAGATGCGGAAACAAATGGCACAAGCATTGTCTACCGTCGTAAAGATGGTAAATACGGATTGATTGAAACCGATTAAAATGAAACGCCTTAAAACTAAGGCATCTAAAAAAGGAATGGCTGAAAAAATCAGCCGTTCCTTTTTTGTGTTTCATTATTAAATAAACGATTGATAAAACTAAAAAAATAAACTGCAAAATAAAGTCTTATATTTTCAATTGAAATCCTATTTTAGGGGAATGATTGAGAGAAGCCAAAATAGTAAAACGGGTCTAAAAAAATAATGAATCCGCAAAAAAACTTAATCATTCTATAAGTCGTAGTTTATTCGTCACCAGAAGTTTCTTTTCTTAAAGACTAATGATAAAATAGACTAGCGGGTTTCTATCATAAAATAGAAAATGAATAGACACAAAGGAGTAAGAAAAACGAATGGCGAACTTTCTAAGAAAAATGATTGAGAATGATAAAAAAGAATTGAAACGATTAAGCAGCATTGCTGATAAAGTTGAAGAATTCTCTGGTGACATGGAAAAGCTAACCGATGAACAATTACGAGGCAAAACTGACGAATTCAGAGGGCGCTATAAAGCAGGCGAAACTTTAGATGAACTTTTACCTGAAGCGTTCGCAGTAGTTCGTGAAGCTGCCCGACGTGTCTTAGGGTTATACCCATACCATGTGCAATTAATGGGTGGGATCGTTTTACATGACGGAAATATTCCTGAAATGAAAACTGGTGAAGGGAAAACCTTAACAGCAACGATGCCAGTTTATTTAAATGCTTTATCAGGCGAGGGTGTTCACGTTGTTACAGTGAATGAATACTTATCGACACGTGACTCGACTGAGATGGGCGAATTATATAATTTCTTAGGTTTGAGTGTTGGTTTGAACATCAACTCAAAAACAGCAGATGAAAAACGTGAAGCCTATAATTGCGATATCACGTACAGCACGAATAATGAATTAGGATTTGATTATTTACGTGACAACATGGTGGTCTATCAAAGCCAAATGGTTCAACGACCATTGAATTATGCTATCGTCGATGAAGTGGACTCAATTTTGATCGATGAAGCTCGGACACCTTTGATTATTTCTGGTGCAGCTGAGAAATCAACCGCTCTTTATACTCGAACAGATAATTTTGTGAAACGTTTGAAAGAGGAAGAAGATTTTAAAATCGATATCCAATCAAAAACGATTGGTTTGACGGAGCAAGGGATTGAAAAAGCCGAAGAAAACTTTGGCTTAGAAAATCTATATGACTTAGAAAATACAGCCTTGACGCATCATTTGGATCAAGCATTACGTGCGAATTTTATTATGATCCGTGACTTTGATTATGTTGTTCAAGAAGGCAAAGTCTTGATCGTTGACCAATTTACAGGACGTATCATGGAAGGCCGTCGTTATTCAGATGGATTACACCAAGCGATCGAAGCCAAAGAAAGCGTTGAAATTGAAGACGAATCTAAAACAATGGCAACAATCACTTTCCAAAACTATTTCCGGATGTATAAAAAATTATCTGGGATGACTGGTACAGCGAAAACGGAAGAAGAAGAATTCCGTGAAATCTATAATATTGAAGTGGTTCAAATCCCTACAAACCGTCCGATCTTACGTGATGATCATGCTGATTTATTGTATCCAACATTAGAAAGTAAATTTAAAGCAGTGGTGCAAGATATCAAAGAACGTCATCGTAAAGGGCAACCAATCTTAGTGGGGACTGTGGCGGTCGAAACTTCAGAATTGCTTTCAAATTTATTGAATCAAGAAAAAGTTCCGCATGAAGTCTTAAATGCTAAAAACCACTTTAAAGAAGCAGAAATCATTATGAATGCCGGTCAAAAAGGCGCCGTTACCATCGCTACCAACATGGCTGGTCGAGGCACGGATATCAAGCTAGGACTTGGCGTTGTTGAAGTCGGTGGCTTAGCTGTTATCGGTACTGAACGACATGAATCTCGCCGAATCGACAATCAGTTGCGTGGTCGTGCAGGTCGTCAAGGAGACCCAGGTGTTTCTCAATTTTATTTATCATTGGAAGATGATTTGATGAAACGTTTTGGTTCAGAACGAATCAAAGCTTTCTTAGACCGAATGAAAGTGGAAGATGAAGATGCGGTGATCCAAAGTAAAATGTTGAGTCGCCAAGTAGAATCAGCTCAAAAACGAGTAGAGGGTAACAACTATGATACGCGTAAGAACGTGTTGCAATACGATGATGTGATGCGTGAACAACGTGAAGTCATCTATAAACAACGTCAAGATGTCATCATGGGTGAAAAAGATTTATCTCCACAACTATTGAACATGGTCCGTCGTACGATCTCACGTGTGGTCGATAGCCATACCCAATTAGATAAAGACAATTGGAATTTGGATGCATTAGTTGATTTTGCAGGTTCAACATTGGTTCATGAAGAAAGTATTTCTAAAGCTGATTTTGAAGGTAAAACACCAGCAGAAATGAAAGAATATTTGTATGATCGTGCGAAAGAAGTCTTCGATGCGAAAGTCGCCCAATTACAAAGCCCAGAACAATTACTGGAATTTGAAAAAGTCGTTATCTTACGCGTAGTCGATATGAAATGGACGGATCACATCGATGCCATGGATCAGTTACGTCAATCCGTTGGGTTGCGTGCGTATGGTCAAAATAATCCATTAGTTGAATATCAAACAGAAGGGTACAAAATGTTTGAAGATATGGTTGGAAGCATCGAGTTTGAAGTAACTCGTCTCTTCATGAAGGCTGAGATTCGTCAAAACGTTCAAAGAGAACAAGTCGCTCAAACACAAGAAGAGCATCCAGTAGAAGCAGATGGCGATCCTAAAAATCTGACTGAAACAAAATCAAAACCGGTTCATGTAGAAAAAGTAGGACGTAATGATCCATGTCCATGCGGAAGCGGTAAAAAATATAAAAATTGTCATGGCAAAGGTTTGTAATCTGCCACGAAATCCATGAGTAGTTAAGACGGGACATAGTTACTATGTCTCGTCTTTTGCCAATTATTTATCCGAGTGAGTGGTTAAACTACAATAATTCCTTAAACTTGTGTCAGATTACGGAGTATCAGTAGTAATAATTTTTTAGGATAGTATAATAAAAAAGGCATTTAGTCGAAAGTTTATAAATTATAACCAGTTAAAAAGTAATGTTGAGTTATCCGATCGAGTGATTAGTCGGCAGAAAGAAGGAATAAATTTGGAAAATGCAGAAATACGAAATTTATTAGATAAGATGCAAGAGCAAGTCACTAGCTTCAGGGGGTCTCTTTGACCTTGAACAGTTAGAAGAAGACATTGCAGAAGCTGAAAATCAAATGAGCGCCCCTGACTTTTGGGATGATACTGAAAAGGCTCAAGCTTTGATCAATCAAAATAATGTAACGAAAGATACGTATGATCAATTCCAAGCGATTGCTAACGAGGCCGATGAATTGAACGTAATGTTGGAAATGCAACAAGAAGAGTTTGATGAAGATTTACAAACGGAACTCGAAGAACGTTTGAAGAAGTTACAAGAAAAAATCTCCGGCTTTGAATTATCTTTATTATTAGATGGACCCTATGACAAAAATAATGCGATCATTGAATTGCATCCAGGTGCAGGCGGGACGGAATCACAAGACTGGGGTTCGATGTTGTTAAGAATGTATACACGCTGGTCAGAACAACATGGTTTTACGGTTGAGACGATCGATTATCAATCTGGGGATGAAGCTGGAATCAAAAGTGTGACCTTGATGATCAAAGGGCTGAATGCTTATGGCTATTTAAAATCTGAAAAAGGTGTTCATCGGTTAGTGCGGATTTCGCCATTTGATTCAGCTAGCCGTCGCCATACCTCCTTTTGTTCCGTGGATGTCATGCCAGAACTAGACGATACGATTGAGGTGGATGTGAATCCGGATGATTTAAAAGTCGATGTCTATCGTGCTAGCGGTGCTGGCGGGCAACATATCAATAAAACCTCTTCTGCTGTACGGATCACGCATTTACCGACAGGTACAGTCGTCGCAAGTCAAGCACAGCGCTCTCAATTTCATAACCGTGAAACAGCGATGCAGATGTTGAAAGCAAAACTGTATCAATTAGAAATCGAGAAAAAGGAACAAGAAGCCGCTGCTCTTCGTGGAGAGCAAAAAGAAATTGGTTGGGGTTCACAAATTCGTTCGTATGTTTTTCATCCGTATTCGATGGTAAAAGATCATCGAACGGATTACGAGACGGGAAATGTGCAAGCTGTAATGGATGGAGAGTTGGATCCGTTTATCGATGCTTACTTAAAATGGCGTCTAGGTCAGCAAGCCTAAAGTAAATTGAAATCAAATTGTAAAGTTGTGAAAGCCAGTTGCAATGTTGACGTGCTATAATAACAAAGAATTTAAAGGATTTGGAGAGATAAAGCATGATTGAAATGCAGGATGTAACAAAAAAATATCCTAACAAGACGACTGCTGTCCGTGGGATTTCTATCCACATAAGTCAAGGCGAGTTTGTTTATGTTGTCGGTCCCTCTGGGAGTGGTAAATCTACTTTTATTAAGTTAATGTATCGCGAAGAAAAAGCGACTTCTGGTCAAAAACTTGAAGTTGCACGTCATGATTTATTGAAAATCAAAAATAAGGAAGTTCCTTATTTACGCCGTGACGTCGGTGTCGTATTCCAGGATTTCAAATTATTACCACGAAAAACCGTTTATGAAAACATTGCCTATGCGATGCAAGTAATCGGCCGTAAACCCCGTGAAATCAAAAAACGGGTCATGGAAGTTTTGGACCTTGTTGGTTTGAAACATAAAGTTCGTGTCTTTCCAAGTGAATTATCTGGTGGGGAACAACAGCGTGTATCGATTGCTCGGGCCATCGTAAATACGCCGAAAGTTCTGATCGCAGATGAACCGACAGGTAACTTGGATCCGGAAACTTCTTGGGAAATCATGCATTTGTTAGAACGCATCAATAACCAAGGGACAACTGTCGTAATGGCCACTCATAACAAAACGATCGTTGACACGATGAGACATCGTTTAATTGCGATTGAAAATGGGTTGATCGTACGAGATGAAGCGGAAGGAGAATACGAGTTTGATGATTAGAAATTTCTTCCGGCACTTGTTGGAAAGTATCAAGAGTGTAAAACGTAATGGTTGGATGACGTTGGCCTCGGTTAGCGCGGTGACAATTACATTGACACTTGCTGGGATTTTCTTAGCAGTGATCATGAATGCAACAAAATTAGCCCAAGATGTTGAAGGCAACGTTGAAGTGACTGTTTTTGTGGATATCGGTACAAAAGAAAAAGAGTTAAAAACATTAAAAACAGAATTACAGGATATCAATCATGTGGATAAAGTAACTTTTTCAAGCAAAGAAGATCAGCTGAAAAAATTACAAAAACAAATGGGGGATGCCTGGGATTTATTTGAAGGAGATAGCAACCCGCTTTACGATGTTTATGTCGTGCAATCGACAGATGCTCAATATATTCGCTCGATTACTAATGAAGCCAGCCAAATGACTAATGTCTTCCGAGCAAATTATGGTGGTAGTTCTGCCGATCGTATCATTCAAATGGCTAAAGTCGTTCGTACTTGGGGCTTAGCTGCTGCGGCTCTATTGGTATTCGTCGCGATCTTCCTGATTTCAAATACGATCCGGATCACGATTCTGTCAAGAAAAACAGAAATCCAAATCATGCGACTTGTTGGAGCGAAAAATGGATATATTCGTTGGCCATTTTTCCTTGAAGGTGGTTGGATCGGTTTGATTGGTTCAATCGTTCCGATTTTGATCTTAACCTATGGGTATCAACAAGTTTATGGTCTTGCAGCACCATATCTATTGCAATCTAATTTAGCTTTGCTACGTCCAAATCAAATTGTTTGGATTTTAGATATCATTATGGCAGTGGGTGGCTATTTGATTGGTTCACTCGGTTCTGTTATTTCAATGCGTCGGTTCTTAAAAATATAATAAAAAGACTTCTTCGAAATTTTTCGGAGAAGTTTTTTTATTGTTTATGCTTGTATTTTTTGATCAAAAGCAGTAGGATAATAATCAAATAAATATAAACGCTACCGAGCAAGGGAGCCAATTTCGTAGGTCTTTGAAGAAATTGGTCTCCCTTTTTTTGTTTTTTAGCGAAAAGGAGAATGAATTATGGCATGGGTATCTTTGATTGTTGCAGGTTTTTTTGAAATGTTTTGGGCTACTACGATGAAATTGAGTGAAGGATTTAGTAAATTAAATTATTCTCTTTTGACATTAGTTGGGATGGTCGCTAGTTTTTATTTTTTAGCTAAAGCACTGCATTCATTGCCGATGAGTCTAGCATATCCGGTTTGGACAGGGATTGGCGCAGTTGGTTCGATTTTTATCGGTGTCTTGCTATTTAAAGACCGCTTGTCGTTAGCAACAATTTTTTTCGTCATTTTATTGATCACGGGGATTATTGGTATCAAATTTACAAGCGGACATTGAACTGAGAATAAGCTACAATAGATCCTAAGAATAATTTTAAAAAGGTGTGAAGTAATAATGATCAAATCAACGAATGAATTAACTCCGCAAGAATTAATTACAATTTTTCAAGCGCGGACAGCAGTATTTGTTGTCGAACAAGACTGTCCCTATCAAGAAGTCGATGAGGCTGACCGAGAAGCACTTCATGTTTGTTTAGAAGAAGCAAGCAAGTTAGCTGCCTATGCACGCATATTGGTAGAACCGGATGGGATTCATTTTGGACGTGTCTTGGTTATGAAAGAGTTTCGTGGGCAACAACTAGGAAAGAAACTTGTTTCTGAAACATTAGCTGAGATTGAGCGCCGGTATCCAAACCGGCCAATCATTATCTCGGCTCAAGCCCACTTAACTAAATTTTATGGAGCTTTTGGTTTTGTAACTATTTCAGCTGTCTATTTAGAAGATGATATTCCTCATGTAGATATGCGCTTACAAAAATAAAGCAGAAGTCGCTTGTTTACAATCGCCTTTTTCTCAGCTATTCTTTAGTTGAAGGAGTTGTGGGGTATGTCATTTTTGACAGAACACTTTGGGTTAGTTTTTGTCATTATCAATACATTTTTCTCAGTTATTATTGTCTTTCGAGAACGCAAAGACACGATCAATACATGGGCATGGCTATTAGTTTTGACGTTTATCCCTTTATTAGGTTTTATTTTGTACATCTTTTTAGGACGTGGGATTTCCAAAGAACGAATCTTTGATTTGAAGATGCAGACAAAAGTTGGGATGAACGTAGAGGTCCAACAACAACAACGTGCATTAACACGAGGACTCTTCCCCAAACCGCCAACTAATCAGGTTGATCCACGTCAACTAATTTATATGTTGACGATGTTTGAAAGTTCCTTATACACGACCAATAATGAAGTGAAATTATATTCAGATGGGCGTGAAAAATTTGATGCGTTATTAGCCGATATTCGTGAAGCGAAATACCATATTCATATGGAATATTATATTTACCGCGCAGATAATTTGGGCTATGAAGTGCGGGATGCGTTGGTCAAAGCAGCTTCACGTGGAGTAAAGGTTCGTTTGCTTTTGGATGCATGGGGTTCGACGCAAGCCAATCGACACTTTTTCGCACCGTTAACTGCGATTGGCGGGGAAGTAGAATTTTTCTTTCCGCTATTTTTACCTTACATAAACCCGCGAATGAATTACCGTAATCACCGGAAGATCGTGGTTATTGATGGTGAGATTGGATACACTGGAGGATTTAATGTCGGAGATGAATATTTAGGATTGGTCGAAAAATTTGGCTATTGGCGAGACAATCATTTGCGAATCAGAGGTCATGCCGTTTATACATTGCAAAACCGTTTTTTGATGGATTGGAATTCTCAACAAAAAAATGATGTGGCTTTTCAATCGGATTATTTCCCAGATTTTTCTTCAGATGGTAAATTAGCGTTACAGATTGTTAGTAGTGGACCAGACAGTGAACATGAACAAATTAAATTGACGTATTTAAAAATGATCAATTTAGCTAAAAAGGAAATTTTAATTCAAACACCGTATTATATTCCCGATGCATCGATCCATGAAGCGTTAAAATTAGCATTACTTTCTGGGGTGGATGTGCGGATCCAAATTCCTAATAAACCGGATCATCCCTTGGTTTATTGGGCGACGTATTCGTTTTCTGCAGAATTGTTGGAGTATGGAGCTGTTATAGAAACGTATGAAAATGGTTTTATTCATGCAAAAACGATGATTATTGATTCTGGGATTGCATCTGTGGGGTCCGCAAACATCGATGTCCGTTCATTCAAATTGGATTTTGAAGTCAATACACTTATTTATGATGAAAAATTTGCTACAGAATTGCGTGAAAAATTCTATGAAGATTCTACCGAATCAGCAATTTTAACTCAAGAAAAATATAATCAGCGAGGTCTTTTCATCAAGTTTAAAGAAGGAATTGCTCGGTTAGTTTCACCGCTCTTATAAAAATTATTTGCGCTTTCATGGTTTGATAGGATAAAATAGACTAGCTTGTTTAAAATGATAATTATAATTAAGGAGATTTCTCATGAAGAAATGGTTAATTCCCCTATTAGGAATACTTTTACTTTTGTCTGGTTGTTCCAAATGGATTGATCGAGGTGAATCGATCACAGCAGTTGGTTCGTCGGCTTTGCAGCCGCTAGTTGAAACGGTAGCAGAAGAATATCAAAGTAAAAATCCCGGACGTTTCATCAATGTCCAAGGTGGTGGAAGCGGGACGGGGCTGAGTCAAGTACAGTCGGGTGCGGTAGATATTGGTAATTCTGATTTATTTGCTGAGGAAAAAAATGGGATCGATGCTAAAAAATTAGTCGATCACAAAGTTGCCGTTGTCGGGATCACTCCAATTGTAAATAAAGATGTGGGTGTCACGAATATTTCGTTAGAAAATCTACGTAAAGTTTTTCTAGGCGAAATCAAAAATTGGAAAGATCTTGGTGGTAAAGATCAAGAAATTGTTATTTTGAATCGTGCAACAGGTAGTGGGACACGCTCGACCTTTGAACAATGGGTCTTAGATGGTAAAACGGCTGTTCGTGCACAAGAACAAGATTCTAGCGGGATGGTTCGACAAATCGTTTCTGACACTCCCGGAGCGATCAGTTATACTGCCTTTTCTTACGTTACAAAAGATGTTCAAACATTGAGTATCGATAATATTGAGCCAACTGATGAAAATGTAACGACCAATCAATGGAAAATTTGGGCTTATGAGCACATGTATACCAAAGGTCAACCAACTGAATTAGTCAAAGATTTTCTTGATTATATGCTTTCAGCTGAAGTTCAAAAAAAAGTAGTCTCTCAATTAGGCTACATCCCAATTTCTGATATGAAAGTTGAACGAGATTGGCAAGGGAATGAAATAAAATAAAAAAAGAATTTGAGAAAAAAGTTATTCAATTTCGAGTAATTAGAATAAGAGGCAGACGATAGAGATTTTGGACAGAGCTTTTAAGAAAGCGTCAGAAGGCCGGACGATCGCTCACCGTTTAGCCCAAAAGAGGAGCTGAACCAAAAGTAGAAAATACTTTTGGTTCAGCCTTTTTTTTAATTGATCGTAGCCAAAGATTCCTTATTTTTTCTAAGCAAGCAGTTCAGTTGCAGAGAGCCTTCCTTCTGGTTTACACTTTCTTTACAAATGTCATGGAAGCGTTACAGTAGGTTAAAGAGAAATTGACTTTCAACAGGTAGAATGGTTTTGTTGGTTTGTAAAAACCGAGTAGACAAGTTTGAAGGAATCAGGAGGATTAGGCCTTGAATAATGAAGATGTAAAAAAAGCACTGACAACAAAATCAAAACGCGCCCGAATCGAACAACGTGGTCGCTTTATTAGTTTTATTTGTATCGCACTGATCGTACTTGTAGTTGGAGCGATCTTCTATTTTGTAGCTAGTAAAGGATTATCGACCTTTTTTGTAGATAAAATCAATGTATTTGACTTTTTGTTTGGTACGGTATGGAATCCAAGTGCCACCGGACCAGATGGAAAACCAATGGTCGGGGCATTACCGTTGATTTTAGGTTCCTTCATAGTAACTTTTTTATCAGCAATCGTTGCTACGCCATTTGCTATTGGTGCCGCAGTTTTTATGACAGAAATCTCTCCAACTAAAGGTCAAAAATTTTTGCAGCCAGTAATTGAATTACTTGTTGGGATTCCTTCAGTTGTATATGGTTTTATCGGATTATCTGTAGTCGTGCCATTTATTCGCTCTATCTTTGGTGGCACCGGTTTTGGTATTTTATCAGGAACATTTGTATTGTTTGTCATGATTTTACCAACAGTCACGACGATGACAGTGGATACATTAAAATCAGTGCCCCGTCATTATCGCGAAGCTTCCTTAGCTTTAGGAGGAACACGCTGGCAGACAATTTATAAAGTAGTACTACGGGCTGCTGTACCAGGAATTCTTACAGCTGTGGTCTTTGGGATGGCAAGGGCTTTTGGTGAAGCGTTAGCGATTCAAATGGTCATCGGGAATGCTGCATTGATGCCGACAGGCTTAACGACACCGGCGTCTACTTTGACTTCGGTTTTGACTATGGGAATCGGTAATACGATCATGGGTACGGTTGAAAATAATGTCCTATGGTCATTGGCGTTGATCTTGTTGTTTATGTCTTTAGTTTTCAATATTTTAATTCGCTACATCGGAAAGAAAGGGGAGATAACGAATGGATAAAGCAAAACGCGCAGATAAAATCGCTACTGCAGTTCTATACGCTGTCTCAGGTTTGATCGTAGCAATTTTAGCTTTCTTATTATTGTATATTTTGATTCGTGGGTTGCCCCATGTCTCTTGGGAATTTTTAACTTCGCCTTCTAAAGCTTATCAAGAAGGTGGTGGGATCGGTATCCAGTTATTCAACTCCATTTATCTGTTGTTTATTACGATGTTGATCAGTTTGCCGATTTCATTAGGTGCCGGGATTTACTTATCAGAATACGCAAAGAAAAACTGGGTCACTGGTTTGATTCGTACATCAATTGAGATCCTTAGCTCATTACCCTCAGTAGTAGTTGGTCTATTCGGTTTCTTGATTTTTGTTATCCAATTTGGTTATGGCTTTTCGATTCTTTCTGGAGCATTAGCCTTAACCCTCTTTAATTTACCTCTTTTAACTAGGAATATTGAAGAGTCGTTAAAAGCGATTCATTATACCCAACGTGAAGCAGGGTTGGCTTTGGGCCTTTCACGTTGGGAAACAGTTACAAAAATTGTTGTTCCTGATGCACTACCAGGTATTTTGACGGGCGTTATTTTGAGTTCTGGTCGAATTTTTGGTGAAGCTGCTGCATTGATTTATACGGCAGGTCAAAGTGCACCGGCCTTAGATTTCACGAATTTAAATCCATTAAGTGTTTCAAGCCCGTTGAGCATTTTTCGCCAAGCAGAGACATTAGCAGTCCATATTTGGAAAATCAATACGGAAGGAACAATGCCTGATGGCAGTGCCGTTTCTGCGGGAGCTTCTGCGGTTCTGATTTTGGCAGTCTTGCTATTCAACTTTGGCGCTCGTGCCATCGGCAAACGTCTCCACAGAAGAATGACTTCTGCCTAATTTTCAAACGAGCCTTGTTGAAAAACGGCTGGCTGAATATAAGATATGATAAATTAATAGTAGCTAAGAAACTATTTAATAGTTGAAGAATAACACGATCATTCTGAGCAAGGAGAAATTCGATGAAAGAATACAATTGGGAGGAACGTAATATTATCAGAATGCCTGGTGAAATTGCGTTGCACACAGAAGACCTACATGTTTATTATGGCAGCAATGAAGCGATCAAAGGTGTTGATTTGGAATTTGAAAAAAATAAAATCACTGCCTTGATCGGTCCTTCAGGCTGTGGGAAATCCACCTATCTACGCTCATTAAATCGTATGAACGATGGTATTGCTAGTGCGAGTGTGACTGGAAAAATCGTTTATAAAGATGTCGATGTGAATGCATCTAATATTGATGTTTATGAAATGCGCAAACGAATCGGGATGGTCTTCCAACGACCAAATCCATTTAGTAAATCGATTCGTGAAAATATCACGTTTGCTTTAAAACAACATGGCTTAAAAGATAAAAAGCAATTAGACGAGATCGTGGAAACAAGTCTGAAACAAGCGGCTTTGTGGGATCAAGTAAAAGACAATTTAGATAAAAGTGCTTTGGCACTTTCTGGTGGTCAACAACAACGTTTGTGTATCGCTCGCGCAGTAGCAATGAAACCAGATATTCTATTATTAGATGAGCCTGCAAGTGCCTTGGATCCGATCTCTACTGGAACAGTAGAAGAAACATTGATTAAATTAAAAGAAGACTACACGATCATCATTGTGACGCATAATATGCAACAAGCAGCACGGATCAGTGATTACACCGCCTTTTTCTATTTAGGCAATGTAATCGAATACGATGCAACACCAAAAATCTTCACCCGACCTAAGATTCAAGCGACAGAAGATTATGTATCAGGACATTTTGGTTAAGAGACGGAGGAAATTGAATGTCGAAGATTATTACTTCAAAAGACCTTCATTTATACTATGGTAAAAAAGAAGCGTTAAAAGGCATCGATATGGAAATCGAAAAAGGCGAAATCACTGCAATGATCGGTCCTTCTGGTTGTGGAAAGTCTACTTACTTACGTTCATTGAACCGGATGAACGATTTGATTCCTAGTGTAACGATTACTGGTAGCGTGATGTATAAAGGAAAAGATATCTATAGCCCGAAGACAGACACGGTAGAGCTACGCAAAGAAATCGGGATGGTCTTTCAGCAACCCAATCCATTTCCATTTTCTATTTACGAGAACGTTATTTATGGGTTAAAATTAAAAGGCGAAAAAGACAAAAATAAATTGGACCAAGTAGTCGAAGAGAGTTTGAAAGCCGCTTCTGTCTGGAACGATGTGAAGGATAAATTACATGAAAGTGCGTTGTCATTATCTGGCGGACAGCAACAACGGGTATGTATCGCACGAGTATTAGCAGTTAATCCAGAAGTTATTTTGATGGATGAACCGACGAGTGCTTTGGATCCAGTTTCAACCGGTAAAATCGAAAATATGCTATTAGAGTTGAAAGAAAATTATACGATCATTATCGTGACACACAACATGTCACAAGCCTCACGTATCTCTGATCGTACCGCTTTCTTTTTACAAGGTGAGTTGATTGAATTCGATAAAACTAAGAAAATTTTCTTGGATCCGGCAAAACAAGAGACAGAGGATTATATTTCAGGTAAGTTTGGCTAGTAGTTATTTTCAGATAGAACCTTAGATAGGTGAAATTAATTCGTTTAACATTATACTGAAGGAGGGCAACGATGTTACGTACACAATTTGAAGAAGATTTATTGAATCTTCACAATCAGTTCTACGAGATGGGTATGATGGTTTCGAGCGCTGTGCATAAATCTGTTCGTTCATATATCGACCATGATAAGAAATTAGCACAAGAGGTAATCGACCATGATATTGAAATCAATAATATGGAAGTTAAGTTAGAGAAGAAAAGTTTTGAGATGATCGCGTTACAGCAACCAGTCACAACGGATCTAAGAACGATCATTACGATCATGAAAGCCAGCTCAGATTTGGAACGGATGGGAGATCATGCAGTTTCAGTCGCTAAATCAACGATCCGCTTGAAAGGTTTGCCGCGTATTCTAGAAGTTGAAAAAGAAATCAATGAAATGTCTAACTACGTGAAAAAAATGGTTGATAATGTACTAGTTGCTTATGTTAAAACGGACCAAAAAGATGCACGAATGATTGCACAAATGGATGAACGGGTAAATGATTATTTCCAAAAAATTTATGATATGACTACGAATACGATGGAAAAAGAATCGGATACGATCATCAGTGGAACAGATTATTTACATGTGGCCGGTTATTTAGAACGCGTAGGCGATTATGTAACTAATATTTGTGAATGGATCGTTTACTTAGCAACAGGAAAAATCACTGAATTAAATAGTAATCATAACGAGAATTTTTAAGTTTGAAAAGATAGGAAAACTTCCTATCTTTTTTTGTATCCCTCTAGCTATTTAGGAAGTCCGATAAAAAGATGGGTCTTTAGTCCTATGACAAATGATCAAAAAGAAGGCATAATATGTAATGTAAACAACAGTAATGTATTTGCTTTTTGAAGGAGGCAATTTCTATGAATGAAAGACAACGAATTTTAGAATTAGTCAAAAAAGGAATCTTATCGACTGAAGAAGGTTTAGATTTATTAGAAAGTATGGCCAAGGCGAAGGATGAAGCGCAGATCAAACAAGCTGCAGACAAAGTCGATTCTTATCATCGCGACCAAACTAGCAATGAAACAGAAGATGATCAACAAACAGCTTCTCGTTCTGACGAACAGGACTTGGAAGATCTTGAAGCTTACTTTGACGATCTAGCAACGGAAGCCAATCATTTATCGGCTCACCTTGATGAGATCAATCAACAAAAGAAAGAATTACAAGCAGCACTTCATGAAAAAGAAGAAGTATTGATGGAATTGGATACCAAAGAAGAGCTTGATACCTTATCTGAAGAAGATGAAAGTATCCGTAAAACTGTGGCTGAAGAAGTGAAGGACTTAAAAGCGCAGATTGCTGAATTAGAATCCGATGCGGATGATCAAGAAGAACAATTGAAAAATATTCAAGATAACCAAAATAATACTCGCAAAGAACGGGCGCGCGCACGTTTTGATATTCCTGATGATTTAAAAGATCAAGCCAGTGAAACATTCAATCAAATGAGCGAAAAATTAGGTGAAGCTGGGATTCAATTAGGTCGTTTGATGAAGAAAACATTCAAGACTGTTTCGGAGACCGTCGAAGAAAACGTTGACTGGAAAGATTTCAACCTAAAAGTTCCTGGTTTAGTAACTTCTAAGTTTGAGCATCAATTTTTATATACGGATGTGGAACCAACCTTGTTGGATATCAAGTTAGCGAATGGAAAGGTAACTTTGAAATCTTGGGATGACGAAGCCATCAAGGTCGACGCCAAAGTAAAACTTTATGGTAAAATGAATGAAGCAAGTCCGTTGCAATCGTTGATGGAACGGAGTCAGATCGAAGTAAATGATGAACATATCTCATTTCAAATTCCTAACAAACGTGTTCAAGCAGATCTAGTCTTTTATTTACCAAAACGTACGTATGATCACGTGGCAGTTAAATTATTGAATGGTGATTTGATTGTTGAGGAATTAGATGCCAAAGATGTTTATGCTAAATCGACGAATGGGCACATTGATTTTGAAAAAGTCAATGCAACGATGGTAGAGATCCAAGGTGTAAATGGAAATATCGACATTGATGAGGGCGATATTTTAGACTCAATCATTGAAACCGTCAATGGAACAATTACAACAAAAGCAGCTATTCAAAACTATGGTATCTCATTAGTTAATGGAGATATCAAAGTAACCGCAGGACATCCGAATTTACAAAAAATCAAAGCGAGCTCGGTTAATGGAAATGTAAAAGTATCCGTTAGTAAAGAAATCGGATTAGAAGGTGTGGCTAAGACAAGCCTGGGCAGCATTAATGATCGTTTATCAGATTATGAAGTTGTTCGTGAGAAAAAAGAAAAAACCAACCGTTTGTTGCAATTCCGTCGAGTAGCTGATGAAATGGCTAAACTGGATCTAGCAACAACAACAGGGAGTATATTCTTGAAAGATTTCGATAAATAAGAAATAATAAGGAAGGAAGATTCATATGCAAAAAAGATTACAAAAGTCACGATCAAATGTGGTATTAACCGGTACCCTTGCTGGTATCGCAGAATTCTTCGGAATTGATCCTACTATCGTACGAGTGATTTATGTTTTCTTGAGTTTTGGTTTGATCGGCGCACCGGTCATCTTATATATCTTGTTGGCACTTGTGATCCCAGCAGGCTCAAGAAAAAGCGATTCTTATGGACACAATAACCCCTATTATGGGAACAATAATTACAATAAGTTTGAAAAAAAATCGTCTACTCAACGCAAAAAAGCGGAGAAAATCGACGATGATGACTGGAGCGACTTTTAATGACTTACCTACAGCGCTTAATAGCTAATACATTGATTTTTATTTCATTGTCCGTACTCTTTCCACAACAAGTTTTTGTAGAAAGTTTAACGATGGCTATTGCCGCAAGCTTTGTTCTATCCTTACTAAATACGCTAGTCAAGCCAATTTTAACATTGCTTTCGCTACCGTTGAATATTTTAACGTTTGGATTGTTCAGCTTTGTGATCAGCGCTGGTATGTTGCAATTGACTTCCCACTTATTAGGAAATTATCGTTTTGGTTTCTCAAGTTTTGGTGTTTCGATTTTAGTTTCGATCGTTATGGCGATCATCAATGGAATCGTCTCCGAACATAATATGGATAAATACACGGATAGACATTAAGTCTATCCGTTTTTGCTTTAGTGTTTGCCAGTGTTCAATTTATAGAGCGCTTTTTTTATTGTATCAGATAGTATCATCAACCTAGTCACTCTCTTGATAAAATGATAAAATAGAGCGGTAGTGTAGAAAAGAGGGATAATATGGCTGAAACAGTAAAAGTAAAAGAACTTGTTGAAAAACTTTCGTTGGAAGTAGTAACTGGTGATGAAGAAAGCTTGGAACGAGTGATTACCACAGGGGATATCTCACGTCCAGGGCTAGAATTGACTGGTTATTTCAATTATTATTCCCACGATCGTTTACAACTTTTTGGAAATAAAGAAATCACATTTGCAGAGCGAATGATTCCTGAAGAGCGACTAATGGTGTTGCGTCGGATGTGCAGTGATGATACACCTGCATTTATTATTTCCCGTGGATTAACACCACCTAAGGAAATGATCCAAGCAGCAAGTGAACGAAACATTCCGGTCTTGAGTTCGCCGATTTCAACATCGCGTTTGCTTGGAGAAATCTCAAGTTTCCTAAATGGAGGATTGGCTCCACGGACAAGTGTCCATGGTGTGCTAGTCGATGTATATGGACTAGGTGTTTTGATCCAAGGGGATAGTGGTATCGGGAAAAGTGAAACAGCTTTAGAATTAGTGAAACGAGGCCATCGTCTGATTGCCGATGATCGAGTGGATGTTTATCAACAAGATGAATTAACCCTTGTGGGTGAACCACCAAGAATTTTACAGCATTTGATCGAGATTCGAGGAATCGGAATCATTGATGTTATGAATTTATTCGGTGCTAGTGCCGTTCGCGGATCAATGCCAGTACAACTAGTTGTATACTTAGAAAATTGGTCGAAAGATAAGAAGTATGACCGTTTAGGTAGTGGGAATACGGAAGTCGAAATCGCCGAAGTCAAAGTTCCACAAGTTAAGATCCCAGTAAAAACGGGTCGAAATGTGGCGATCATTATTGAAGTAGCTGCGATGAATTTCCGTGCACGCACGATGGGATATGACGCAACAAAGACCTTTGAAAATCGTTTGACTCAATTAATCGAAGAAAATTCAGGGCAGTAAGATGGCTGGGCAAGTAAATCGCGTAGCATTTGAGTTATTTGGTCTTCAAATCTATTGGTATGCGATCATTATTGTTTCAGGTATTGCCTTGGCTTTATGGTTAGCAAGTCGTGAAGCTATCAGAGTTGGCTTAAAAGAAGATGATATGACGAATTTTATTTTATGGGGATTGCCAATCGCGATCATTGGTGCACGCTTGTATTATATTTTATTTGATTTAGGCCCCTATTTAGCAGATCCGATTCAAATATTCAATATTCGAAGTGGCGGGCTAGCGATTTATGGTGGGTTGATTGCAGCGATCATTGTATTGATCTTTTATACCCGTCATCATTTTATTGATCCGTGGCTTTTCCTGGATGTTGTAGCGCCGAGTGTTATTATTGCTCAGGCAATTGGACGTTGGGGAAATTTTATGAATCATGAGGCTCACGGTGGTGCGACTACCCGACAATTTTTAGAAAATCTCCATTTACCACAATTTATTATTGATAATATGTATATCGATGGCGCCTATCGTCAGCCGACTTTCTTATACGAATCAATGTGGAGCTTACTAGGCTTCATCGTCATTATTTTATTACGAAAAAAGCTGTCGCTAAAACGTGGCGAAATCTTTTTAACTTATGTTACGTGGTATAGTTTTGGTCGCTTCTTTATTGAAGGGATGCGGACAGATAGTCTATATTTATTTGGCGGTATTCGTGTATCGCAAATGTTATCGTTAATTCTTTTTGTAGGCGCCATCATCTTATTGGTTTATCGCCGCAAAAAGTTAGTAACTATCAAGCCTTATGAGCGTGATAAAGGACCTAATCAAGCTTTAATTTAGGACATATCTAATGTTATCTATGCTATGATATTAGAAAAGCAAATCAACACAGGGAATCATTATGATCGTCTCATTTTTTAAATGAACACATCCCTTAATAGAAACTAGGAGGAAATCTCTGTGAAACAAAAAGTTGCAGTTTTAGGACCAGGATCTTGGGGAACTGCGTTAGCGCAAGTGCTTGCTGAAAATGGTCATGAAGTAAGACTCTGGGGAAATAACGTAGCACAAATCAATGAAATCAATACGTATCATACCAATCGTCATTATCTTCCAGATTTAAAAATTCCAGAAACAATTAAAGGCGAAACAGAATTAAAAGCTGCCGTTAAAGATGTGGATGCCGTATTATTTGTAGTTCCAACAAAAGCCATTCGCGCAGTAGCAAAAGAATTTTCTCAAGTAGCAGAAAATCAACCAGTAATCATTCATGCAAGCAAAGGACTAGAACAAGGCTCGCACAAACGTATTTCTGAAGTTTTAACAGAAGAAATCGCAGCAGAACATCGTAAGGGCGTAGTTGTTCTTTCTGGACCAAGTCATGCTGAGGAAGTCGCAGTCCATGATATTACAACAATCACCGCGGCGTGCGAAGATAGAAAACTAGCAGAATATGTTCAAAAACTATTTATGAATGATTATTTCCGGATTTATACAAATCCTGATGTGATTGGTGTGGAAACCGGAGCTGCATTAAAAAATATCATTGCTTTAGGTGCAGGTGCTTTGCATGGCCTTTCTTACGGTGACGATGCTAAAGCAGCCATCATGACTCGAGGATTAGCAGAAATCAGTCGTTTAGGTGTAGCAATGGGTGCTAATCCATTGACTTTTATTGGATTAAGCGGCGTTGGTGATCTGATTGTAACTTGTACTTCTGTCCATTCACGCAACTGGCGTGCTGGAAATTTATTAGGTAAAGGTCATAAACTTGATGAAGTATTAGAAAATATGGGTATGATCGTAGAAGGTGTTTCAACAACAAAAGCGGCTAAAGAATTAGCAGATCGTTTAGATGTAAGTATGCCGATCACTGAAACGATCTATGATGTACTTTACAATGATAAAGATGTTCGAGAAGCGTGTCGTGAACTGATGACACGTGAAGGGACATTTGAAAATGAATTTTAATAGAAAGAGTGGGATAGTAGATATGCGAGTGAAAAAAGCAGTCATTCCAGCAGCTGGACTAGGTACACGATTCTTACCGGCAACAAAAGCAATGGCAAAAGAAATGTTGCCGATCGTTGATAAACCAACGATTCAGTTTATTGTTGAAGAAGCTTTGAATTCTGGAATTGAAGATATCTTGATAGTTACTGGAAAAGCCAAACGTCCAATTGAAGATCATTTTGATTCAAATGTCGAGCTAGAGATGAACTTGAAGGAAAAAGGTAAAACCGATCTTTTAAAATTGGTTGAAGAAACAACAGATGTTAATCTACATTTCATTCGCCAATCGCATCCAAAAGGGTTAGGCGATGCTGTATTGCAAGCCCGTGCGTTTGTTGGGAATGAACCTTTCGTGGTCATGCTAGGTGATGATTTGATGGAAGACCGCGTACCATTGACGAAACAATTAATGAATGACTTTGAAAAAACACATGCCTCAACCATCGCTGTGATGCGTGTCCCAGAAGAAGATACATCAAAATATGGGATCATTAATCCAGGCGAAGAAGTATCCAAAGGATTATTCAATGTTAAAAACTTTGTTGAAAAACCAAAACCAGAAGAAGCACCAAGTAACTTAGCCATCATTGGTCGTTACTTATTAACACCTGAGATTTTTGAAGTTTTGGCAAAACAAAAACCAGGTGCAGGTGGAGAAATCCAATTAACCGATGCGATCGATACCTTGAACCGTACACAACGAGTTTTTGCTCATGAATTTAATGGCAAACGCTATGATGTCGGTGATAAATTTGGTTTCATGACAACTAGTATCGAATATGGATTAACTCATCCTGAAATTAAAGTGAAATTAAAAGATTATATCATTGCTTTGGGTAAAGAATTAAGCAATGAAGCTAAACCAAAAAAATAAACTAAAAGCACAGAATTTGATTCTGTGCTTTTTTATATTGTTAGTTATTTTAAAAAAAGATAAATGCAAAATTTGTCTGATTATTATATTAATAAAAGCTAGGAACTATCGCTTTATTTGTTATATAATGTTTTAAAGAAGAAAAAAATGGAACAGGAGGAACGATGAAAACTTATCGATTAAATAAAGAAATCGTGCTTGAATGTGCCATGGATTTAGTGGCCGAGTCTGGAATTGATGGGTTACGCTTGAATAAGATCGCGGATCGTTTGCAAGTAAAATCGCCATCTTTATATACCCATACAGGAAGTGTAACCGAACTTCGAAGCACAGTTGTCTGCCAAGCAATGAATCAATTTCGGGAACAATTAGTGGATTCTTTAATGGGACGTTCTCAGCTTCATGCCTTCATTGAATTAGGAAAAACCTGGGCTAGCTATGCAAAAAATCAACAATCTTTTTATAGGGTATTCTATCAACCAGACTATCAATTATTATATCAAGAAAATATCTCTGCTTTTTTAAAAGCAGCATTTAAACGGATATTTTTTGATTTTAAATTTGATGAAAAAGGGATCCAGCAAATCGAACGAGTGTTGACGAACTATTTTCGTGGTCATACGGAACAATTTAACGATAATAGTCTGACAGAAGCAGACTTAATCAGTGATTTAGAAATCATTTACACAGGATTGATTAAAAATATGAAGGAGGTATCTCAGGTGGTATAACTGAGATCCTTTTTTTCTCGTTTGCTTTTAGCTCTTTCTCTTTCATTAAATTACGTGTGAATGGTATAATTTAAGATAACAGAAGAAGAGAGAAGGCGATTGAATGAGTTTAGGAGGCATTGCAGCAATTATTGCAGCACTCGCTTTTGTAGTTTTAGTTATTTTTTTAGTTCGTGTGTTGCTCCAAGTATCAAAAACAGTTGAAAAGGTTGAAACAACAGTGGCCGAGGCAAATACGACAATCGATGTTCTAACCAAAGACGTTGATTTGCTGATGCAGCAAGTAGAAGGCTTATTAGTCAAAGGCAATCATTTATTAAACGATATAAATGGAAAAGTCGAAACGATCGATCCATTATTTACCGCAGTAGCTGACTTAAGTGAAAGTGTTTCTGCATTGAATAATTCAAGCCGCAATTTGGCAGTAAAAGTTGGCGGTGTTGGAAAAAATGCAGCTAAGGTTAGTGCTGCGGGGAAAGTCGGAACAACAACCATGAAGTTTTTCAAACATCGTAAAGCTACAACGAAAGCGGAGGGATAGAGATGGCGAAACGTGGAGGATTTTTAGCAGGAGCACTCATTGGAGGTGCAGCTGCAGCAGCGATAGCAGTGTTATTAACACCTAAATCTGGTAAACAGATGCGCGAAGATTTAGCAAAAAAAACAGATGACTTTTTAGATTTGGCCTCAGATTATACAGATGATTTTGTAAACAAGACAAGTGAAATGAGCTCGATCGTAAAAGATCGCGCATCAGACCTAAGTGATCAAGCGAGTGGACTAGCAGCTAACGTTAAAGGAACAGTCGATGATTCGATGGCGGAGATGGATGATATCACATCAGATACATTAGCAGATTTGAAACGCCAAAGTTCTGATTTGTCTGATCGTTTCCGTAAAGCCTCAAAAGATGTCCAAGATGTGGCTGAAGATACTTCAGATGATATCGTGATTGATGTGAAAAATACAAACGAAGAAGCCAAAGATCTGGTTTCTAAAACTTCAGAAGACGTGGCTGATAAAGCCAAAGATTTAAAAGAAGAGACGACTGATTTTTCTGAGATCAAAGAGGAATTAAAAGGTGAAGTTGAAAAAAATAATCCTGAATAACAAAAAAAGAAAAGCCGCTATTCTTTAAGAATAGCGGCTTTTTTTTATAAAATTTGTAATTCTTTGGATGTTTTAGTAAATGGAATGCACCCATCTTTAGTTACATAGATACAATCTTCAATTCGAACACCGACATCATTAGGTAAATAAATCCCTGGTTCGATCGAGAAGCACATGCCTTCTTTTATGACTAGATCATTTCCGCCAACAATCTGAGGAAATTCATGGATTGTTGTGCCAATACCATGACCTAGACGATGATTAAAGTATTCACCATAGCCATGCCCAGCAATGACATCACGAGCAATTTTGTCTAATTCGCCACAAGTTATCCCAGGTTTTACTGCTGCTTGGGCTTTTAATTGGGCCTCTAAAACAATATTATAGATATCTTTTTGGTGATCTGTTGGTTTGCCACAAGCAATCGTTCGGGTAGCATCACTGCAATAGCCATTCACGATGGTTCCAAGATCAAATAGCACCAATTCATTTTCTTTAATTGTATTTTTGCCTGGCGTTCCATGAGGGCTAGCAGCATTTGGACCTGCCAATACTTCTGTTGGAAAGGACATTTCTTTAATGCCTTTCTTTTTTAATTCGTATTCGATCTCCGCTACGACTTCTTCTTCAGTGATCCCAGGGCGGACATGTCGAAAGCCAATTTCGAAAGCTAAATCTGCTGTCGATCCTGCTTCAATCAAATGTTGGCATTCGGTCTCAGTTTTATATAGTTGTAATTCTTGGATCAACGGGGTTAAGTCCGCAGAAAAATCAGTGTTGGTAAAAGCATCGTTCAAACGTGCATAGCGGTCTAAAACCAATTGATTTTTTTCTAAGGCCATTTTTTTTGGTGCACCATAGCGTTGATTGATTTCAGCGATGATCAATGAAAAAGGATCTTGGCTATCTAAATACCCAACGACATCATATTCAAAACTACTAGCTTTAGCATCTTCAACTTCTAGTCCTGGTGCAAATAAGAAAGGATCTTTTTCTAATGGAATAAACAAAGCTAAGACACGTTCCATTGGATTGCTTTCAAAGCCTGAAAAGTAACCGATGTGACTAGCATCTGAGATATAGGCTAAATCGACTCCGTTCGTTTGCATCCAATTTCGTAATTCGTTAAGTTTTTCTTGGTTCATCATACTTCCTTCTTCCTTTTAGTATCATAATCATTGTAACACTAATAAAAAATATTGGAAAATGCAACATGTAAAACGTTTACATCGTTTTGAAGAAAAATGTGTAAAACGGTTGCAATCGCTGAAACAACGTGCTATTATCTTTTAGAAATGTAAATGACATTTTCTGAAAACATTATTAAAAGGAGTATATCCATGGAAAAGCAAACAATTACGATATATGATGTTGCTCGTGAAGCGAATGTTTCAATGGCAACTGTTTCTCGTGTGGTTAACGGCAACCCAAATGTAAAACCAACAACTCGCAAAAAGGTATTAGAAGTCATTGAACGTTTAGACTATCGTCCTAATGCTGTTGCGCGTGGTTTAGCAAGTAAGAAAACAACGACTGTTGGTGTTATCATTCCTGATGTTAGCAATATGTTTTTTGCATCATTGGCTCGCGGAATCGATGATATTGCAACAATGTATAAATACAATATTATTTTAGCTAACTCTGACGGAGAAGCACAAAAAGAAGTAAACGTTTTGAACAATTTATTAGCAAAACAAGTGGATGGTGTAATCTTCATGGGACATCGTATTACAGACGAAATCCGTGCGGAATTTTCTCGTTCAAAAACACCGATTGTTTTAGCTGGTTCAATTGATCCTGACGAACAAGTAGGTAGTGTGAACATCGATTACGCTGCAGCTACAAAAGAATCAATCGACTTACTAGCAAAACACGGCAATGAAAAAATTGCCTTCATCAGTGGCGCATTGATCGATCCAATCAATGGACAAGCACGTTTAGGTGGATACAAACAAGCATTAACTGAAAATAACTTAGATTACAATGAAGGCTTGATTTTTGAAGCGCTTTATAACTTCAAAGAAGGCCTAGCTTTAACTGATCGTATTTTAAATAGCGGCGCAACTGCTGCCTATGTAACTGATGATGAATTAGCGATTGGTTTATTAGATGGTCTACTTGATAAAGGAATCAAAGTTCCTGAAGATTTCGAAATCATTACAAGTAATGATTCATTGTTAACAGAAGTGGCTCGTCCACGTGTAAGTACTGTAACACAGCCTTTATATGATATCGGTGCAGTATCAATGCGTTTGTTAACAAAAATGATGAACAAAGAAGACGTAGAACAAAAAACAATTGAATTACCACATGGTATTATTGAAAAAGGTTCTACTAAAAATAATTAAATAAAAAAGCGGAGGCAAAAGTAGTACTACTTTTGCCTCCGCTTTTTTTGTGGATGTAGCTTGTTGAAAAAATGCTCAAATAAAGTTGTTTGAACTTTTTTGCTTACTAGAATCAAATGGCTTCGTATTCTAATTTTTTTCCGTCACATGGTGGAAGGGTGACGACGGGCAAAATCGAAAAATCGAAATTTGTCGACTTGATGACGGCTTTCCGTATATTGAAATTGCCGAGCATCATTGGTAAAGACGCGACTTTTTACGGAGACGATATTAATATCCTGTTGATTAAGGTCAAGAAGTTCACGATCTTCAGCCGATAAGGCATCGATGATGATTTCTTTTTCAGCAAAAGCAATATTCAATCCCAATTGATTTTCAAAGTAACGATAAATCGAATCTTTCGCAATTTCGGTATCTAACTCTGGGACAACTGAAGTCAATAACAGATCTTTATCCAATATGACTTTTTTTTGGTCAATGGCTCGCGTGCGGATCAAGCGCCAACAACTCACACCTGCTTCAAAACCGGTGAGGTTAGAGAGTGGTTGATCAATAATAATTTTTTTTAAGCTGACAACCTCGGTACTGCTCTCATATCCGTAGGAATTTTGTAATTCTTTATAGCTAGTTAAGCCCGAAACTGGAAAACGCAGCTGTTCACGCTTTAATACTAATGATCCTTTGCCTTGAATTTTCTGAATATAACCATTAGCCATTAACAGGGACAGGGCTTTTCGGATAGTATCTCTTGAAACGTTATAAGTTTGCCGCAATTTATTTTCACTAGGTAAAAAAGTATCCGGTTCATAGATACCTTTTAAGATGCCACGTTCAATCGTTTGATAGATTACTTCATAATTTTTCATCGAACACATTCTCCTAACTTGTCCGTATAAGTATTTTTATTATACAAAGAAATACTCAGTAAGTAAAACAGCTGACAATTTAACTTGAAAAAATAAATGAGAAAACTTTTATTTAAAGCGAAACTTGTGGGGTGTTCTACCAACATGTTTGGCATAACAGGACTACTTTTTAATTTATAAAGATTGTTATTCTTTGTTAAGATTAAAAAAAAATGATAAAAATAAAAAAGAGTAAAATGTAAGCGATTTACAAAAATGTTAAAAAACTTTATAGTAAACGTATTAATTGAACTTATCCATACAAGTTTATTTTATTCGGAGGGAAAAAAGATGGGAAAGTATGAAAAGGATTCAAAAGATCTGTTGGCAGCCATTGGTGGGACAGAAAACATTTCAGCCGTTACACATTGTGCTACGCGGATGCGATTTGTTTTGAACGATCCAAAAAAAGCTGACGAGAAACAAATTGAAGATATCCCAAGTGTTAAAGGTATGTTTACCAATGCCGGTCAATTTCAAGTAATCGTCGGGAATGATGTTGCTACTTTTTACAATGAATTTGCGGCAGTTTCTGGGGTCAAAGGTGTTTCTAAAGAAGCGGCGAAGTCAGCTGCGAAGCAAAATCAAAACCCAGTGCAACGTGCAATCACAGTATTAGCAGAAATTTTTACGCCGTTATTACCAGCAATTATCGTCGGTGGTTTGATTTTAGGCTTCCGTAATATTTTGGAAGCTGTACCAATGGGATGGCTAGATGGTCAAACAATCGTTCAAGCCTCTCAATTTTGGGATGGTGTGAATAGTTTCTTATGGTTGCCAGGTGAAGCGATTTTCCATTTCCTACCAGTAGGGATTACGTGGAGTATTGCTCGTAAAATGGGTGCAACTGAGATTCTAGGGATTGTTCTAGGAATCACGCTAGTATCTCCGCAATTATTGAATGCGTATGCAGTAAATGGTACGACAGCGGCAGAGATCGCGAAAGATTGGACTTGGAATTTTGGTTTCTTTACGATTGATAAAATTGGTTATCAAGCGCAAGTTATCCCAGCGATGTTGGCCGGATTTTTATTGGTTTACTTAGAGCGTTTCTTCCGGAAACGTATCCCAGAAGCAATCTCAATGATTTTTGTTCCATTCTTTTCATTAATTCCGACAATCCTAGCTGCTCATCTTATTTTGGGACCGATTGGTTGGAAAATCGGAACAGCAATTTCAGCAGTTGTAAATGCGGGATTGACATCAAGTGTTAGCTGGTTATTCGGCGGTATTTTTGGCGCGTTATATTCGCCATTAGTAATCACGGGGCTACACCATACAACTCTAGCGATCGATTCACAGCTGATCGCGGATTTTGGGTCAACGAATTTATGGCCAATGATTTGTTTATCAAATATTGCTCAAGGTGCAGCAGTACTTGCAATCGTCTTTGCTCACCGTGGAAATAAAAAAGAAGAACAAGTTTCGATTCCTTCTGTTATTTCAGCTTGGTTAGGTGTAACTGAGCCAGCGATGTTCGGAATCAATTTGAAATATACCTATCCATTTATTGCGGCGATGATCGGTAGTGGAATTGCCGGTTTATTCGTTACTTTATTCAAAGTTCGTGCGTTATCCATCGGTGTTGGGGGCTTACCAGGGATCTTAGCGATTCGTCCACAAGATTATTTGATCTTTGGTATTGGTATGTTGATTGCGATCGTTGTTCCATTCGTCTTGACGTTAGCCTTTCGTAAAGTCGGCTTATTCAATAAAATTGATCAAATCGAAGAAGGCAATGAGCCATCATTAGACAATCAACCAACTAAAAAAACGGGTGCCATCGTTGAATTATTTGCACCAATCACAGGATTCCTTCAACCATTAAACAAAGCAAAAGATCCTGTTTTTGCTGAAGGCATGATGGGGCAAGGCGCAGTGATCGAACCAAGTGAAGGAAAATTAGTTGCACCGTTTGATGGTCATATCAGTCTGCTTTTCCCAACGAAACATGCAATTGGGTTAGTTAGTAATGAAGGAACAGAAGTATTGATCCATATCGGAATCGATACGGTGAAGTTAGATGGACAATACTTTACGAGTCATATTAAACAAGGCGATGCAGTGGAAAAAGGACAGTTATTAATGGAATTTGATATCGATGCGATCAAAGCTGCCGGCTATGATGTTCAAACACCGATTATCGTGACAAATTCTACGGATTATCAAGTGGATTCATTGATTGAAGAAGCACCAGTTACAAATGCAGAAAAAATCTTAGTAGCTACTGAGTTATAGAGAGAAGTTGGAGGACACAATGAGTTTTAAAGAGAAAGTCATCTATCAGATCTATCCCAAATCATTTATGGATACTAATCGCGATGGCATGGGAGATCTCCAAGGGATCACACAAAAAATTCCATACTTAGAAAAATTAGGGATCGATATGATTTGGTTAAGTCCGATCTACAAAAGTCCACAAAAAGACAATGGGTATGATGTCGCAGATTACACAGCGATCAATCCAATGTTTGGTACGATGGCAGACTTTGATAGATTGATTGAAACCGCAAAAGCTCATGGAATCGAGATTATGTTGGATATGGTTTTCAATCATGTCTCAATCGAACACGAATGGTTTCAAAAAGCTTTAGCAGGTGAAAAGAAATATCAAGATTACTTTATCTTAAGAGATGAGCCTACGGATTGGATCTCAAAATTTGGTGGGAACGCCTGGGCACCATTTGGAGACTCAGGAAAATATTATTTACATCTTTATGATGTAACGCAAGCCGATTTGGATTGGCGAAATCCTGAAGTACGTGAAGAATTATTTGATGTATTACATTTTTGGATGGATAAGGGAATCAAAGGTTTCCGTTTTGATGTGATCAATGTAATTGGAAAAGATGAAGTCTTGAAAGATTGTCCACAAGACGATGGAAAACCGGCGTATACAGATCGTCCAATCAATCATGAGTATATCCAGCTGATGAATCGTGCGACTTTTGGCAAAGACCCTGAGATCGTTACGGTTGGTGAGATGAGTTCTACCACGATTGAAAATTGTGTCTTATATACAAATAGAGAACGTGAAGAATTAACAATGACGTTCAATTTTCATCATTTAAAAGTAGATTATGAAGACGGAAGAAAATGGACCCAAGCACCATTTGATTTTGAAAAGTTAAAAGAGCTTTTCCATACATGGGGGACACAAATGAGTGAAGAACAAGGGTGGAATGCTTTGTTCTGGAACAATCATGATCAACCGCGTGCAATCAACCGTTTTATTAAAGGCAAAGAGCACCGTGTTGTTGGCGCTAAAATGTTAGCTAGCATGATCCATCTTAATCGAGGAACACCTTATGTTTACATGGGAGAAGAAATCGGTATGATCGATCCAGACTTTGATTCAATGGAACAATACATTGATATTGAAAGTTTGAACGCGTATCAAGAACTTCTGGATGCAGGAATAAAACCGCAAGAAGCGTTTGAAATTGTTAAAAGCAAATCGCGTGATAACTCTCGAATTCCAGTTCAATGGACAGCTGAGCAATACGGCGGCTTCTCAGAAGTAGAGCCATGGATCAGCGTAGGAAAATCAGTTCCCGAAATCAATGTCGAAAAAGAACTCAAGGAAGGATCGATCTTTAGCTACTATCAAAAATTGATTCAACTAAGAAAAGAATATCCTGTAATTGCCAAAGGAAGTTATGAAGCCTTTGTTCCGGACAATCAACAAATCTACGGGTATATCCGCCGTTTCGAAAATCATCGTTTATTGGTTCTAAATAATTTCTTCTCAAAAGAAACCACGATTGAAGTGCCAAAGGAATTTTTAGCTGGGAAAATTCTGATCAGTAATTATGATGATCCAAAAATAGAAGAGCAAATCATATTAAAACCGTATCAATCATTAGCAATTTATTGCTAATAAAAAAGCTGGGACTAGAGTAGAAATACTTGCGTCCCAGCTTTTTTTAATTACTAGTAAAGGATCGATGGATTTATTTCAAAAGCCACCCGCCGTCGATTGGTAAAACAATCCCTTGCATATAACGGGATTCGTCACTTGCTAAAAATAAAGTTGCTTGAGCGACTTCACTTGGTGTAGCCCAGCGTTTGACAGGAGTCTCACTTGCCACCCATTTGGCCATAGCACCGTCACCAGCAAAATCAGCTTGATTCATCGGTGTATTGATTGCACCAGGAGCCAAAGCATTTACATGTAATCCTTGCTCAGCGTAATCAAGAGCTAGTTGTTTTGTAAAACCGATAATAGCATGTTTACTAGTTGTATAGGCGATCCCACCGCCGCCTGCGACTAGACCAGCAATCGAAGCCATATTGATGACTGCTCCCTTATTGCCTAAAAGTTCTGCTAATAATAATTTTGTTACTAAAAACATCCCTTTAAGATTGGTATTCAAAACTCGTTCCCATAAGACTTCATCAGTTTCAGCCAAGGCTAGATAATCATCTAAAATCCCAGCTGTATTCAGCAGAATATCGATCGTGCCGAAGGTCTGATGACAGTGATCAATCGCTGCTTGTATGTGTGCTTTGTTTTTGATATCGCCTGTAAAGCTGGCGATACGTTCCGAAAATTCAGTCGGTAAATCTAGATGATCAAGTGGCTGGATATCAAAGGTAAAAACAAACGCATTCGCAATTAAAAATTGTTTTGCTTGAGCCGCACCGATCCCGGATGCTGCTCCTGTGATGAAAACGACTTTATTCGAAAAATCCGCCGTGATCATTCAACAATTTTCCAGTCATTTGCTAGAATGTCACAAACCGTTGGAGCAAAACTTGAGAAACCTTCATCTGCTGTTTTGATCAAAAAATATGGCGTCACTGGGGAATCATCAAAAATGGCTCCTTCAACTAGCGTGACATATAATTCAAAACCACTCCAACCTGTCCGGATAATTTTGGCTCCTTGTTTTAGTTTTGGTAAAATTTCTTCAAATGACATCTGTTTTTTTCCTCCTTATATTTCTAGCGATTAAACTATCTTTCGCAAGGATAGCAAAAAAAAGAACGGATCACAAGAAACTAAAAAAAAGACCTCTCAACTTTGAGAGGTCTTTTGGAATGATTAATCATCGTCATCTGCTTGATCATCATTGTCTGTCGTTTTGGCTTTAGAACTACTTTTATTTCTAGTATTCCAATAAGTTTTGTAGTCGGCATCTGCACCACCAATACCAAATTCATAGGTATTAGCTGCAGGACCATCTTTCGCCCATAAAGAGGTTGTCTCACCACTTGGAACTTGATAGGTCGTACCATTATGAGTCACTTTTCCAGCCTTCAAGCCAGTGAAGTCAGATACTTTGACTTGCTTAACATCATCAGATAGTTCGAATTTCTCGCTTGTTCCGAAGATATTAGGATTGACTTGATAGATTCGTCCAGCAAGGTAAGCCATATAATTTGCTGTTCGTGTTCCGGCGCCGTCGGCCATGGGTTGGTTATCGTCGCGACCAGTCCAAGAACCTAATGTGATCGTTGGTGTAGAAACAATCAACCAGTTATCAGCATAGTTATCCGTCGTACCGGTTTTACCAACCCAATCAGCGGTACTCAATTGATAATTGACACCACTTAAAATAGATTTGAACGGCGTTGTTTTTTGTTCTGTAATTACGCTACGCATCATATCATTCATGATCGATGCAGTAGCTTTTGAATAAACTTGTACCGGATTATCTTTGTGTTTATAGATTTCTTTACCCGTGCTATCAGTGATCGAATCGATCAGATAACCTTGTTCATACGTCCCGCCATTTGCGAGGGTTTGGAAGCCATTGACTTCGGTCAACGTAGAAACGTTTGTCGTTCCTAATGGGGCAGATTCAACCCCCCAAGTATCAGAAGAAGGGTAATTCATTTTCTTCAAATAGTTCTCGTAAGCATATTGATCAGAGCCTTTTTTAGAGAGCATATCTTGATAAACATGGTATGCTGTGATATTTGTCGATTCAGTCAAAGCCTCACGGGCTGTTTGGAAAGTCTTAGAACCTTTATTTTCAGCATTTTCTAAAGCTTTGCCGGCATGCTCGCCGTGTTGGTATTTCATTGGAAAATCGGCGATACGAGATTCACTACCCAGTAAACCTTGATCAATCGCAGGTCCATAAACTAAGACGGGTTTAATTGAAGAACCAGCTTGACGAGAAGTATCAAAAGCATGGTTATTTTGGTTGGTCGTATAATCACGACTACCAACGAAACCATAAATGCGACCAGTACTATTATCCATCAAGACGGAACCTGTCTCAACGGTTTCACCAGAACCATCATCTAGATATTGACCGTACTCAGCTACGCCGAGTTGCATAGCATCGTAAATATTTTTATTGATCGTTGATTTAACCGTCAATCCTTGATTTTGCATTTTCACTTTTGCTTGTTCGATGTAGCGCGTACTTACTTCATCTTTTTTATACTCAGCATCGCTGACACCATCATCTTTGGCTTGCTGTTTCGCGATGATACTGATTGCTTCGTTATAAACGGTATAATATAGGAAGCCATGTTGTTGTACTTCGACGTCTTGACGTCCTTGGAAATCTTTTGCTAAATCATATTTTTTAGCAGCTTCATATTCTTTTTTAGAAATTACTTGTTCACGATACATATTGAAAAGCACATCGTCTTTACGTGCCATCCCATACGAATAATCTTGTTTTAAATCTCCAGTATTTGTGTAAGGACTATAGACGATCGGACTTTGTGGCAGTCCTGCGATGAAGGCGGACTGTGCTAAATTCAAATCTTTGGCATGAACGCCAAAAATCCCGACAGCGGCTTCTTCAACACCGGCAATATTTTGACCTTTATTGTTTCGGCCGAAAGGTGAGATGTTCAAATACGCCGTTAAGATTTCATCTTTGCTAAGATATTTTTCTAAATCTAGAGCTAGGACGATTTCATTGGCTTTTCGTTTGAACGATGTTTCATTGGTCAATACTTGTTGTTTAATCAGTTGCTGAGTCAATGTTGACCCACCAGAACCAGCACCGAATCCAACGATTTCAGCTAGCGAAGCACGAACAACTGCTTTTGGGACGACCCCATGATGTTTATAAAAATTTTCATCTTCTGTCGCCACCAAAGCTTTTTTGACCCAAGGTGAAATTTCGTTTGAAGCTACTTTTTCTCGAATCGGGTCAGATTGAATCGTGGCTAATTCTTGACTATCGTCATAAAGTAGCTTAGAAGATTCCGCCACATCGCCAACTTTTTGCTGAATCTCTGTCTTAGTTAAAACACTCGTTCCTTCTACTAAATGAGCAAAATAACCGGCGCCAATCCCTAAAGCCAGCATGCCCCCTAAGAAAAGCACAACGATAAAACCAAGCAACATTGTCTGAATCACTCGTAAGGAAACATTTAAAGCGAACGGGCCACCGAGACCTGCTCTCGATTTGTTCTTGTTACGCTTTTTTCCTTGCTTTTTTATTTTCTTTTTGTGAGCCAAAAAGTCCACCTCATTAAATTCTATTCATTTTGATTATCTGTTGAATTATAGCAAATATTTACTTCTATTAACAAGGTCGTGACGTGTTTGTAATCAAAACTTCAAACAAATGTTAACTAAAATAAAAAAAGTGGATGAAAGAGTGTAAATAATTTTCAGTCCCTTATAAATTATTCAGGTATAACTTATATTAATTCTAGCGAATAGCTTTTATTTCATTGTTTTTTCGGTTAATATGAGAAAGTATGAATCATTGCAGAAAACTTATGCGTAATGAGCATAGACTAGTTTTTAAAGCTAGACTTACAACTATTTAGGAGGATAAAAAATGAGTTCAGACTTTTTCCAAGAACTAAAAGAACGTGGTTTGATTTTTCAAGTAACAGACGAAGCAGCCCTAGAAAAACAATTAAATGAAGAGTCTGTAAAACTATATATTGGCTTTGATCCAACAGCCGACAGTTTACATATTGGTCACTTATTACCAATTTTGACTTTACGTCGCTTTCAACAAAATGGCCATGTACCAATTGCTTTAGTTGGTGGTGGTACGGGAATGATTGGAGATCCATCATTCAAAGATGCTGAGCGTCAATTAAATACATTGGATACAGTCCAAAACTGGTCGCAAAGTATCAAAAACCAACTTTCAGGTATTATTGATTTCGAAAACAAAGAAAACCCAGCCATCGTTGCAAACAACTATGAATGGTTAGGCGAATTGAAAATGATTGATTTCTTACGTGATGTCGGTAAAAACTTTACAATCAACTACATGATGAGTAAAGAAAGTGTTAAACGCCGAATCGAATCGGGTATTTCTTATACGGAATTTGCTTACCAATTATTACAAGCGTACGACTTTTATGAATTGAATCGTCGTTACGGCTGTCTTTTGCAATTGGGTGGAAGCGACCAATGGGGAAATATCACTTCAGGAATTGAATTGATCCGTCGTGAAGAAGGAAAACAAGCTTTTGGGTTGACGATGCCATTAATTACAAAAGCAGATGGCACTAAATTTGGTAAGACAGAAGGAAATGCCGTCTGGTTGGACCCTGAAAAAACGTCTCCTTATGAATTTTATCAATTCTGGATCAATACGGATGACCGTGATGCAATTAAATTCTTGAAATACTTTACTTTCTTCAGTTTAGCAGAAATTCAAGCCATCGAAGCAGAATTTACAGCGGCTCCTGAACAGCGTGCAGCCCAAAAAGCGTTAGCTAAAGAGGTTACAACATTGGTACATGGTGCTGAAGCATATAACCAAGCAGTAAATATTTCTGCAGCATTATTCAGTGGAGAAGTTAAAAAATTGAATGCTGAAGAAATCAAACAAGGATTCAAAAACGTACCGAACTATCAAGTTGGTGCTGACGATGATTTGAATCTTGTTGAAATCTTACTAACAGCTGGAATTGAAAAATCAAAACGCCAAGCCCGAGAAGATATCACGAATGGGGCGATTTATATTAATGGCGATCGGATCCAAGATGTGGCATACACCTTAAGTGATCAAGATAAATTAGCAGATGAATACATCGTTGTTCGTCGTGGTAAGAAAAAATATTTTGTTTTACAGTTCTAGTAATGAAGGCTAAATCGAATGATTTAGCCTTTTCTATGTTATGAGAAGAAAGCGATTTAAACCGTGGGAGGGAAAGCATGGGAGCAGTTTTATTAAATTCATTAGGGTTATTTGTTATTATACTGATAGGCTATCTTACGAAACGAATGAATGTTTTGACCAAAGCAGATGGCTCAATGATCTCTAAAATCGTAGTGAATGTGACCTTGCCAGCTGCAATCATCGTGAATTTGCAATCTTTGGTCGTCAAAAATCAATTGCTTTTATTGATTGTCGCGGGAATAGGATTGAATTTACTGATGATCCTCTTAGGTTCCTTTTTCTCAAAAAAGCACGATCAAGTGGAACGAGAGTTTGTGATGTACAGTGTTTCTGGCTATAATATCGGAAATTTTGGGATTCCTTTTGTTCAAAGCTTTATGCCACTTGCCATTCCGATCTTATCGTTTTTAGATATTGGGAACAGTATTATGTTAGCGGGTGGATCGAATGTAGTCGCTGAAGGAATCAGCGGCAATCAAGCAGGAAAACCCAGTCCTAAAAAAGTATTTGACCGGTTGATCCGATCCGTTCCATTTCTCTGTTACCTAATTATGTTGAGTATACGCATGTTTAATGTGGAATTGCCTGCGGCTGTTTTTTTAATTACGCAACCGATCGCTAATGCCAATACCTTTTTATCGATGTTCATGATTGGTTTATTTTTAGAACTGCGTTTACCAAGAAAAGATCTATCGTTAGTGTTGCGAATTTTAAGCATTAAATATGGTGTAGGGATTATCATGGCTATTTTATTTATGGTATTGCCACTTCCAGCGATGATCAAAGTTGTCTTGTGTTTGGTTTCAGTTGGTCCAATCCCAACGTTTGGAGTGATCAATAGCGTCGCTGCTGGAATGCGTGAAGAGGTGGTAGGTTTCACATCATCATTGAGTTTTTTGATTAGTTTACCGTTGATGACTGTTTTATTATTATTTTTATAAAAATTAGGGGGTACATATGTTAATTGGTTCTCATGTAAGTATGAAAGGAAAAGAAATGTTGTTAGGAGCGGCGCAAGAAGCAGCGAGTTATCATGCCTCAACATTTATGATTTATAGCGGAGCACCACAAAATACGCGTCGTAAAAAGGTCGAAGAAATGAACATCCCTGCAGGTGAACAATTCATGGCTGAACATGGACTTTCCAATATCGTGATGCATGCACCGTATATTATTAATCTAGGAAACACCAAGAAACCGGAAATGTTTCCTTTCGCAGTCCAATTTTTACGGGATGAAATCATGCGCGCCGAAGCATTAGGTGCGATGCAGATCACTTTGCATCCAGGAGCACATGTCGGCGCGGGAGAAAAAGCTGGATTGGATCAAATCATCAAAGGTTTGAACGAAGTGTTGACGAAAGAGCAACGGGCACAAATCGCTTTAGAAACAATGGCAGGTAAAGGAACTGAACTGGGAAAAACCTTTGAAGAATTAGCCTATATTATCGATGGCGTAACTTTGAATGACAAACTTTCCGTTACTTTTGATACGTGCCACACCAATGATGCGGGCTATAATGTAAAGGAAGATTTTGATGGCGTCTTAGCTGAGTTTGATCGAGTGATTGGGCTGGATCGCTTAAAAGTCATTCATTTGAACGATTCAAAAAATCCAATGGGCTCACACAAAGATCGTCATGCCAATATTGGTTTTGGAACAATCGGTTTTGAGGCATTGAGCGCAATCGCTCATCATGAAAAGTTAATCGAACTACCTAAAATTTTAGAAACACCTTATGTTGGAGAAGATAAAAAGAATCAAAAACCACCCTATGGGTTTGAAATCGCGATGTTGAAAGACAAAACGTTTGATCCTGATTTACTATCAAAAATTGAAGCGCAATAAAAAAACAGCACATATCCGAAAGGATATGTGCTGTTTTTTTATGATTCACGGATTTGACCAGCTCCATAAATAATGTATTTGCTAGTAGTCAGTTGTTCCAACCCCATCGGACCGCGAGCGTGCAATTTTTGAGTTGAAATTCCAATTTCTGCACCAAAACCAAATTTGAAACCGTCGGTAAAGCGGGTAGAGGCGTTGATATAAACTGCCGCCGCATCCACCTCATTCAAAAATTTTTGCCCGTTGAAATAACTATCTGTGATGATCGATTCAGAATGTTTAGAATTGTAGTGATTGATATGTTGGATTGCCTCATCGATCGAACTGACGACTTTGATCGCTAAAATATAATCTAAAAATTCAGTCGACCAGTCTGCTTCTGTAGCTAAGACACCATGGTTCAGAAACCCCAGTGCTTTTGCATCCCCTCGGAGTTCTACTTTAGAAACGAGTGTTTGTTCTAAAAGTGGTAAGAAAGTTGGTGCAATGGCTTCATGAACTAAGACTGTTTCGATAGAATTACAGACCGAAGGACGTTGAGCTTTGGCGTTAACAGTGATATTGACTGCCATGGTTAAATCAGCAACACCATCAACGTAAACATGATTATTTCCGGTACCAGTTTCGATGATGGGAACCGTTGCTGTATTTTTCACTCGTTGAATCAGTTTAGCGCCACCACGAGGAATCAAAACATCTAAGTAATCAGAGGAACGCATCATTTCGGTAGCAATTTCATGAGAGGTATCACTCACGAATTGGATCATTGCTGGATCGAGTTCGCATTTGGCCAAAGTTGCTTGCATCACATGTACCAGTGCTTGATTTGAGTAAAAAGCTTCTTTACCACCGCGTAAAACGACAGCATTTCCAGCTTTAAAACAAAGACTAGCTGCATCCGTTGTGACATTCGGTCGTGATTCAAAAATGATTCCGATCACTCCCAAAGGCACTCGCTGCTGGCCAATCATCAATTGGTCTTCTGATCGCCACATTTTTTCAACAACACCGATTGGATCAGGTAAGGACGCCACTTGTCGAATGCTTTCAGCCATTTCCCAGATTCGATCAGCTGATAAACGTAAACGGTCAATCATCGGATCTGGGATCCCATAATTTTTTGCCTGTGCAATATCTTTTTGGTTCGCAGATAAAATTGTAGTGGTCTGGTTCGTTAATTCGAATGCTAAGGCTATTAGATAATCATTTTTTTGTTTCGTTTCTAATCGAGACAATTGTTGAGCTGCATGTTGAGCTTTTTTACCTAATGTTTGCATCAATTTATCCATGCTCCTCCTCCTTAAACAATGTTCCAACTTCGGCACCAGTCAAAATATCAAATATAATTCTTGGAGGTTTGCCATTGGCAAGCACCATGGCACCTTTTGCATCTAAAATTCGTTGAGCAGCTTTTAGTTTACTAGCCATTCCACCTGTACCGAAACGACTACCTTTGCCACCGGCTTGCTTCATCAATGTTTGGTCGATGGTAGTAATGGTAGAGTAAAGCACCGCATTTTTATTTTTATTGGGATTCGCAGAATAAAAACCATCAATATCAGTCAGCATGATCAAAAGATCGGCAGCTAAAAGTTGTGCTACGATTGCGGACAATTCGTCATTGTCACCAAACTTAGTCGTGTGGTCCATCTCATCTACAGCTACCGTATCGTTTTCGTTAACAATAGGAAGGACGCCCATTTTTAATAGCTGTTCAAATGTATTGATCACATTTTTACGACTCTTTGGGAATTCCACGATGTCACGGGTCAATAAAAGTTGAGCGGTTTGTTGATTATATAGTGAAAAACGCTGATTATAGATATTCATTAATTCTGATTGTCCGACTGCTGCCACAGCTTGTTGCGCTGGGATTTGTTCGGGACGCTCAGTAATTCTTAATTTGTCCATCCCAACACCGATTGCGCCAGAAGAGACTAAAATAATTTCTTTGCCTTGATTGGACAAGTCCGTCAACACAAAGGCAAGTTGATCAATACCGGAAAAATTTATTTTCCCATTTGGGTGGATCAAGGAACTAGTCCCGATTTTCACCACGATCCGATTGACGGATCTTAAAAAATCTCTCATTTCTCACACCTCTTCACTTAGCCACCAGTGAGGAAGATATTGTTTAGCATTTTAGCATATTTTAATCTTAATTTCATCAATTATTTAAAATAATTTGAAGTTGTTTCATTATAATGCTGATTTATTGGATGAGTTCAGAAAGATATAGAGAATAATTGTATTGGAAATAAGTAAAAATTAAAACATTAAACTAGTCTTGAAGTTTCTCAAAAGCACTTTTCTTTTATGTTATCTTTTAGTAAACTGTATAAGAATGTGTCAGGAAAGGAGCGGTGAAAATGGTATCAACTGGAATCGTAGTATTAATCGCAGTTATCGCTGTATTATTAGGTGCTGTTGGTGGTTTCTTCTTAGCGCGCAAATATATGCAAGACTATTTCAAAAAGAATCCTCCAATCAACGAGGATATGCTACGTCAAATGATGATGTCGATGGGGCAAAAACCTTCTGAGAAAAAAGTTCGTCAAATGATGCAACAAATGAAAAACCAGAAATAATTCTCAAGAGGACAATTATCAGTTAGATGATTGCCCTTCTTTTTTATCGTGAAAAATCATGATAAGTAAGTATTTTTCACTTAAACAAATTGTTTTCTTATTAAATAAGCAGAAAATCAACAACTGACAATTAGTAAGCAGATTTGTCGACAGAACAAATCCTTGGTTGTAAAGTAAAGCGGAACGGAGGAATGACTAAATGTATGATGTAATAATTATCGGCGCGGGTCCTGCAGGGATGACCGCAGCCTTATATGCTTCACGCTCGAATTTAAAAGTCCTTTTAATTGAACGAGGTGCTCCTGGCGGCCAAATGAATAATACGGCTGAAGTCGAAAACTATCCAGGATTCGAATCAATCATGGGTCCAGAATTAGCGATGAAAATGTATGATGGTGTAACAAAATTTGGGACTGAGAATGCCTATGGAATCGTTCAAGACATAAAAGATCACGGGGATTATAAAGAAGTGATCACGGAAGATAAAACGTATCAAGCAAAAACGATCATTATTGCAACCGGATGTGTTCACCGTAAACTAGGTGTTCCTGGTGAAGAATCTTTTGCTGGCCGCGGCGTTTCTTATTGTGCGGTCTGTGATGGTGCCTTTTTCCGTAATAAACGCTTGATCGTTGTTGGCGGAGGCGATTCAGCAGTTGAAGAAGCGATTTATTTAACTCGATTTGCTTCTGAAGTAGTGATTGTTCACCGTCGTGACGAATTACGGGCTCAAAAAATCATTCAAGATCGGGCTTTTGCGAATGAAAAAATTTCATTTATCTGGGACAGCGTAGTCGAAGAAATCGTCGGCAATGAAATGGTCGTGACTGGTGCGAAAATCCGTAATGTAAAAACCGATGAAGTGCACACTGAACCTGCTGATGGTGCCTTTATCTATGTTGGGTTAGAACCATTAACGGAACCTTTCAAAAACAGTGGCATCACAAACGAAGCTGGCTGGATCGAAACGGATAACGAAATGAAAACTAAAATTCCAGGCGTTTTTGCGATCGGTGATGCTCGTGAAAAAGATCTACGCCAAATCACGACAGCAGTTGGTGAAGGCGGCATCGCAGGCCAACAAGTATATAAATATATCGAAGAACAAAATTAAATTTATGAAGCTAGTATAAAAGCATTTGTCACTTTTATACTAGTTTTTTTAATCAGCGGAATCAAATTTATCTTTTTGAGTAAGCGAATTTTAGCCTACTCATTTTTTATCGCTAAAAATTGAGAGCGCTTAGGTAAAAATAGCGGCTGAATAATTTAAAATATCGAATTTGTAGATGTTTTCTTTGCTGAATATAACAGTAATGGTATAATTTACAGGTAAGAATATTTTGAAAGAGGTGTGTTTCATGTCTTGGGAACAAGTTTATGAACAATGGATTGACTCAGATAAATTAGATGAAAAAATGCGTAAAGAATTACAAGATTTAGACAGCGACCCAGAATTAAAGAAAGATGCGTTTTATAAACAACTTGAATTTGGAACGGCAGGGATGCGTGGAATCTTAGGCCCCGGTGTCAACCGAATGAATATTTTCACTATTCGTCAAGCGACAGAAGGATTGGCTCGTTTCATGGATACACAAGCTCCTGAGACAAAACGTCGTGGCGTAGCGATTGCGTATGATTCACGCCATATGTCACCAGAATTTGCGATGGAAGCAGCAAAAACATTAGCAAAACATGATATTCCGTCATTTGTATTCGAAAGTCTACGACCAACTCCTGAACTATCGTTTGCGGTTCGTTATGAAAATGCCTTCACAGGTATTATGATCACGGCTTCTCATAACCCAGCTGAATACAATGGCTACAAAGTCTATGGTGAAGACGGCGGACAAATGCCACCGGAAGATGCAGATGCATTGACTAAATTTGTTCGTGAGGTAGAAAACCCTCTAGAAGTAGAAGTATTATCAGATGAAGAAGTGAAACACAGTGGATTAATCAATATTATTGGTGAAGAAGTTGACCAAGAATATTTGAAAGAAATCAAATCGGTGACAATCAATCAAGAGTTGATCGATGAAATGGGGAAAGAACTTAAATTAGTTTATACACCATTACACGGAACAGGCAAAATGTTAGGTGAGAAAGCATTAAAGCAAGCAGGCTTTGAAAAATTTGTCTTGGTGCCAGAACAAGCAATCGCTGACCCGGACTTTTCAACTGTTAAATCACCAAATCCAGAAGAACATTCAGCTTTTGAATATGCAATTAAATTAGGTGAAAAAGAAGACGCCGATCTATTGATCGCAACCGATCCTGATGCTGACCGTCTAGGTGCGGCCGTTCGTTTACCAGATGGACGCTATGAGGTCTTGACGGGAAATCAAATTGGTGCGATTATGATTCGTTATATTTTAGAAGCTCATAAGCAAGCCGGGACATTACCAGAAAATGCGGTTGTACTAAAATCGATCGTTTCTAGCGAACTAGCGACCACGATTGCTGATGCGTATCAAGTGAAGATGGTCAATGTGTTGACTGGTTTCAAATTTATTGCTGAAAAAATTCAACAATATGAAGATGATCATTCACAAACATTCATGTTTGGCTTTGAAGAAAGCTATGGTTATTTGATCAAATCTTTCGTTCGTGATAAAGATGCAATCCAAGCATTAGTCTTATTAGCAGAAGTGGCTGCTTATTATAAGAAGCAAGGAAAAACACTTTATGATGGGTTACAAGAAATTTTTGAAGAGTATGGCTACTACGCTGAAAAAACAATTTCAGTGACATTAAGTGGCGAAAAAGGTGCGGAAGAAATCAAAACGATCATGGGCAACTTACGTAAAGAGGCACCGACATCCTTTGCTGATGTTGATGTGGTCATGACGGAAGACTTCCAAGCAGCCAAAACGATCGATGCCAAAGGAAATGAAACAGCGATCGATATGCCGGCTTCAGATGTATTGAAATATACATTGGCTGATGAAACATGGTTAGCAATTCGCCCTTCAGGGACCGAACCAAAAATCAAGTTTTATATAGGGGTAAAAGGTGACTCACATGAAGCAGCAACTGAAAAAATTGCCGCTTATGAAGCCGCTATTCGTAAACTCACTGAGTAAATGAGGGCTATAAATGAAGGAACACGAGGAATTTCAAGCGGTCAGTCAATTTTTTAAAATTTTGGGTGATCCAACACGATTAAAAATTTTGATGTTTTTAAAAGAAGGGGAACGAAATGTTTCTTCGATCAGTGAAACATTAATGATGGAACAGTCCGCTGTTTCACATCAATTAAAATTATTACGTGACAATCGATTAGTGAAGGCCCGTCGAGATGGCAAGGCGATGCTTTATAGTCTTGATGATCAACATGTTTTGGATGTGCTAGAACAAACTTTTCGTCATGTTTTACATCAATAAAAAATGCTTTTCCGATTTTTTCGGAAAAGCTCTTTTTTTTTAGCCTTTTTTTGTTATACTGAGAGCTAACATTAAAAATAAATGATAAATTTAATGATAATGCAATTTAATTGGAGGCGGATTATGGAAAAAGCGGTCAAGGTAGGCTTACTCGGTTTAGGCGTTGTAGGGACTGGTGTTTTAGAAATTCTATCAGATCATCAAGAAAAAATTAGAAACAGTATCGGTGGGCCGCTAACCGTAACCAAAGCTTTGGTTCGTCCCGATGAAAACAAAAAAAGGTTAGCAGAAAAATACCATGTAGAATTAGTGACTGAATTAGAATCGATTTTGAATGATCCAGAAATTGCGATAGTCGTGGAAATTATTGGACGAATCGAACCAGCTAAAAGTTATATCAAACAAGCTCTTTTAGCCGGGAAACATGTTGTGACTGCTAATAAAGATTTGATTGCCCAACATGGTAGTGAGTTGGCTGCCTTAGCTCAAGAACGACATTGCAATCTTTATTATGAAGCCAGTGTCGCTGGTGGAATTCCGATTTTACGGACGATTGCGAATAGTTTAGTCGCAGATGAGATCACTGAGGTTCTCGGGATTGTTAATGGAACGACTAATTATATGTTAACTAAAATGGTACAAGAACATCAAACTTATGAAGAAACCTTAGTAGAAGCACAATGCTTAGGTTTTGCAGAAAGTGATCCGACCAATGATGTAGATGGTATCGATGCTGCTTATAAGATGATCATCCTAAGCAAGTTTGCTTTTGGAATGACTGTTACAATGGATCAAGTATCGATCAAAGGGATTCGCGGATTGTCAGTAGCAGATGTTGTGACGGCAGAACAATTAGGCTATACAGTAAAATTGATTGGTTCAACGATCAAAAGAACAGAAGGTATTGCTGTAGAAGTAAGCCCTGTTTTAGTTCCTAGTGCACATCCATTGGCAGCGATTCACAAGGAAATGAACGCCGTCTTTATAAAAAGTTCGGGAATTGGCGAATCGATGTACTGTGGACCAGGAGCAGGTGCTCGACCCACAGCAACAAGTATCGTAGCCGATTTAATGACGATCGTGAATAAGATCCAGCTTAATACAATTGGGCATTGTTTTACTGCATATACTCAACCGACTAAGTTGATTCCGGCAGATAAAATTATGAGTAAATATTTTTTGTCATTAGAAATGCCAGATGAATCAGGTCAATTTTTAAAGTTAACTCAGATTTTGACACGATTACAAGTAGGATTCGAACAAATAGTACAAGAAAAAAGTCAAAGCCAAAATGCACGAGTCGTTTTAGTGACCCACGAAACGTCGGCAACAAATATTGGAACGATCGAAAAAACAATTAGTGAAGAAAAAGGATTCACTTTGTTGTCATCAATGAAAGTTATGGGGGAATAATTATGTATGAAGGATTATTGAAAAAATATCAAGACTATTTACCGATTACTGAAAATACACCTCAACTAGCATTAGCTGAAGGAAATACTCCATTGATTCCATTGAAGAAGCTATCAAAAGAATTAGGGATTGAATTATACGGAAAATATGAAGGCTTGAATCCAACTGGTTCTTTCAAAGATCGTGGAATGGTTATGGCAGTGGCTAAAGCAGTAGAAGAAGGAGCTAAAGCAATCATTTGTGCATCGACGGGAAATACAAGTGCTGCAGCAGCTGCTTATGCGACGCGCGCGGGGATCAAAGCGTATGTAGTGATTCCTGATGGAAAAATTGCGTTAGGAAAATTAGCTCAAGCGATTGCTTATGGGGCAGACATCATTTCGATTCCTGGAAATTTTGACGAGGCTTTGAAAGCTGTCCGTGATATTGCTGAAACGGAGTCCGTTGCCTTAGTAAACTCAGTAAATCCTTATCGTTTAGAAGGACAGAAAACCGCGGCTTTTGAAATTTGTGAACAATTAGAAAAAGCACCGGATGTTTTGGCGATTCCGGTGGGGAATGCTGGAAATATTTCGGCATACTGGAAAGGTTTCAAAGAATGGCGAACAAAAAAAGGGACTGACTTGCCACGGATGCATGGTTTTGAAGCAGAAGGGGCTGCAGCAATTGTTCAAGGAAAACCTATTGATCATCCAGAAACAGTAGCAACGGCAATCCGGATTGGCAATCCAGCTAGTTGGATACTCGCAGAAAATGCTCGGGATGAATCAAAAGGGTATATCGATTCAGTTACAGATGAAGAGATTTTAAATGCTTATCGAAAAGTCGCCTCACAAGAAGGAATCTTTGTCGAACCTGGCTCAGCGGCCTCTTTAGCAGGCGTGATCCAACACGTTAAAAACGGTCGAATCAAACCTGGAGAGACAGTTGTTACTGTTTTTACCGGTAACGGATTGAAAGATCCTGACACTGCGATCAATCAAACAACGATTAAAATCAATAAAATGAGTGATCTTGAGGACATGCGGAGACATCTGCGTGAAGGAGTGGCGGCGTTATGAAAATCAGGGTCCCCGCAACGAGTGCCAATTTAGGTCCAGGTTTTGATTCTTGTGGAATCGCTTTGTCACAATATTTAACGATTGAGATCGGTCGTGAAACCAATCAATGGCAGATTGATCATCATTTAGGAGATGCGATTCCTTCAGATCAAACTAATTTGTTGATCAAAATTGCGTTAGGATTAGCGCCACATTTAAAACCACATCATCTGACGATGACTTCGGATATTCCGATTGCCCGTGGCTTAGGTAGTAGTTCATCAGTTGTAGTGGCGGGAATTGAATTAGCCAATCGCTTAGGAAATTTGGGGATGACGACTGAGCGTAAAGTTGCTTATGCAACAAAAATCGAAGGACATCCAGATAATGTTGCACCAGCTATTTGTGGGGATTTTGTAGTTGCAAGTTACAACGAAGGTGAAGTCAACTTTGTAAAACATTATTTCCCTGAGTGTGATGTGATTGCTTACATTCCAAACCATGAGTTATTGACTGCTAACAGTCGTGCCGCTTTGCCAATAGAAATGAGCTATCGTGATGCCGTTAAGGCTAGCTCAATCGGAAATGTTATGATTGCAGCAATCTTAAATGGTAATCTTCCATTAGCCGGAAAAATGATGGAACGTGATATTTTACATGAGAAATATCGCTTACGTTTGGTTCCTCATCTGGTTGAGATCCGTAAAATCTGTAAAGTTTATGGAGGGTATGGAAGCTTTTTAAGTGGTGCAGGCCCAACCGTTTTAGTATTATCGGCACCAGAAAAAACTAAAAAGCTAGTACATGCCTTGAAAGGCATCGATGTAAAAGCCACGATTGAAGTCCTTTCAATCGAAAAAGAAGGCATTCAAATATTTTAAATACGTAGCAATCCGCCAAGCGAATATGTATAAAAAGTGCATTGAGCCAAGGTGTACCACTGAAAAACCCAGCCTTTCATAATAGAAAGGCTGGATTTTTTGATTAGTCATTATTAAATGAATCACAAGTCCGATAAATCTAATAAAATCCGTTATAAAAATCAGGGGTAGACGGTAATTTTAATATCAGAAGATGAACACGATATTATTATACGAGAACATTTGCGTATGGGACGGACACATTAGAATACGAAGGTGGAAAATCAATCATTATCGGCGAGTACATGCGCATTTGTTTTACCGTAATTGGTTGAATGCTACCCCGTATCATTGTCAGAAATTCCCGAAAGGCAAAAAAAAAGAGAAAGCTGAGAGCATAGTAAGCTCAGCTTTCTGGATCTTCTTCTTCCATAAAGTAATAGCTATGATCGTCAAGGTCTAAGGCATTCATGATCATCGCAGCTGTTTCTTCGATTGAAAGTGTTGCTACATTGATGATCTCACACCCCAACTTATGGTAAAGATCATGAGCAAATTTTAATTCCGCTTGAATTTTTTCCCGATCTGAATAGGCTGTTTCAGGATTCAGACCGTAAGCACGCATGCGTTCTTTACGAATACCGATTAAAACTTCAGGATCATTGGTCAGACCAACAATTTTTTTCGGATCGATTTCAAATAATTGTTTTGGAATATGTGCTTGAGGAATCAAGGGTAGATTGGCTACTTTTAGGTTTTTATTGGCTAGATATAAACTTAATGGTGTTTTTGATGTCCGCGAAACACCTAGTAAAACGACATCTGCTTCTAAAAAACCACGGGGATCTTTTCCATCATCGTATTTTACAGCAAATTCCATCGCTTTGATTCGTTTGAAGTAATTATCATTTAAATGGTGCAAGGCACCGCGTTCGCCAGAAGGTTCTATCTGTGCGCGTTTTCCGATTTCATTGACGACAGGATTTAATAGATCCATCGTAAATAAATCTTCGTGGGCACAAAATTCTTGCGCGATTTTTGAAAGCTTTGGATCGATCAATGTATAGATGATCATGCCATTTTCGGCTTTTGCATCGTTCAATGCTTTCATGAGTAATTCTTCACTGTGGATAAAAGTTCGTCGAAATAAACAAAACTCAACGGTTGGATATTGCGCCATCGAAGCTTGTGCTAATTTAGAAGCAGTTTCTCCAGCAGAATCGGAGATGATAAAAATAGTGACTAAGTCATTTTGTTTTTCACTGTCCATAAAGGAATCCCCCTTGCAATCGATAATGATCTATTATACCATACAGGTTGTTCGGAATCATTACACTTGAGATGAGGGATATTATGGAACAGATGACGTTATTAGAAAAAGCCTTAGTAAAGGTAAAAGAAAATGGGTTTAAATATACAAAAAAGCGTGAGACGCTATTAGACTATTTGATCAAACGTAACCGGTATGTATCTGCTCGTGAAGTTTATGATTACTTGAATGAACAATTTCCGGGTTTAAGCTATGATACAGTTTATCGTAATTTACGAGAATTTTGTGAGATTGGCTTGATTGAAGACACTGAATTGCAAGGAGAAATGAAGTTCCGCTTTAGTTGTAGCGGAAATTTTGAGCATCACCACCATTTTATTTGTACGGTTTGTGGCAAAACTAAAGAGATCTATATGTGTCCAATGAACTTCTTTGAAGAACAGTTGAGTGGATGCGAGATTGAAGGCCATCGTTTTGAACTCTATGGACGTTGCGAAAATTGTCAAAAACTTAATGAATAAATTAAAAATTAAAATCATCGGGCACCTTGACTCAAAATAGCCCATTAGATATAATGACTTATGGACGGTCTTGTTTTTTGAAATTATATTCCAAAAACAAAAACGGTTACATTTCAAGCCCGGAGGGAGGGAATTTATATGTCAAAAACAGTGGTTCGTAAAAATGAATCTCTTGACGATGCTCTTCGTCGCTTCAAACGTTCCGTTTCAAAAGCAGGGACTCTACAAGAATCTCGCAAACGTGAATTTTATGAAAAACCAAGTGTGAAACGTAAGAAAAAATCAGAAGCAGCTAGAAAACGTAAGAAATTCTAGTCTGTGATTGGAGTGATTCGATGTCACTACTTACTACCTTGAATGAAGACATGAAGCAAGCGATGCGAGCAAAGGATAAAGAGTCTTTGCAAGTGATCCGGATGCTTAAAGCTTCGATTCAAAATGAGCAGATCAAAAAAGGTCAGGAATTAGATGATGAAGAAGAATTGACCGTTTTATCTCGTGAGATGAAACAGCGTCGCGATTCTTTGACTGAGTTTGAAAAAGCTGATCGCACCGATTTGGCTGATAAAGTCAAAAAGGAAATCGTAATTGTCGAAAAATATTTGCCCGCTCAACTTTCAGAAGCTGAGATTCGTGCAATTGTTCAAGAAGCAATTACAAAAACAGGAGCGACTTCACCAAAGGAATTTGGTAAAGTGATGGGTGCAGTGATGCCGAAAGTCAAAGGTAAAGCCGATGGCAATCAAGTCAATGCAATCGTTAAAGAGCTTCTGCAATAGCAGCAATCATGAGTCGAGAGAATTTTCTCTCGGCTTTTTTCTCGTTTAAATAGACTAATGGCCTGAAACTTGGAAGAATCTCATACTTAAATAACTAAAGGATGGATGATTTTTTTAGCAAAAGTTTAGACAATTTTTCTTTTATTTAGAGTGTGGTATTATAGGTAGGAATGATGAAACGAAGGGGAGAACGCTTGTTGAATAACAACGATTTTGAGTCGTTAGAAATAAAGCTTGACGGTAAAGACGACATCAGTATGCTTTTGGGAACCCATGATAAACATGTAAAATTTTTAGAAGACAATACCGAAACAACGATCAATACGCGTGGTGAGACTATTCAAATTATCGGACCTAAAGAAGAAGTTAAATTGGTAACGGAAATTATTCGCGCGCTACAAATTTTAATTGATCGCGGGATTAAAGTAGCCACACCCGATGTAATGACGGCACTACGTTTAGGGCGTGACAATCATTTAGATGAATTTGTGATGATGTATGAAGAAGAATTGCTAAAAGACCGCAATGGTAAACCTATTCGGCCTAAAAACATTGGGCAAAGTCGTTATATTGCAGCGATTCGAAAATCCGATGTTGTTTTTGGTGTTGGACCTGCGGGAACTGGTAAAACTTATTTAGCGATCGTTATGGCAATCGCAGCTTTGAAAAAAGGAGAAGTCCAGCGAATTATTTTGACACGTCCAGCGGTAGAAGCTGGAGAAAGTTTGGGCTTTTTACCAGGTGATTTAAAAGAAAAAGTGGATCCTTATCTTCGTCCAATGTATGATGCTTTACATCAAATTTTTGGGATGGAGCACACCAATCGTTTACTTGAACGCGGAGTGATTGAAATCGCGCCACTTGCGTATATGCGAGGACGTACATTAGATGATGCCTTTGTTATTTTGGATGAAGCTCAAAATACGACGATTTCACAGATGAAGATGTTTTTAACGCGCTTAGGCTTCAATTCTAAGATGATCGTGAATGGTGATACGTCACAAGTCGACTTACCTAAAGGTCAGCTTAGTGGCTTGATCCATGCAGAACGAACATTACGAGGAATCAAAAAAATCCGTTTTGTAAGTTTTGAAGCTGGAGATGTCGTTCGTCATCCAGTTGTCGCAGAGATTATTGAAGCGTATGAGCATGAAAACTTGAAGAACAACGAGAACTAGTCAGGAGGAATGGGATGTTAAATCGACCAATCAACAACCTGCTGAAAAAGTTAGGTTCAAAGTTTATTCCAATCATTTTGGGAATCTTTTCGCTTATTTTGATGCTGATCATGGTGACGAGTGTCATCCAAAAAAGTGTCGACTATAAAGAAGGCCAAGTGGCTACGGAAAGTATCCGTGCCAATAAAACCATCGAAAATAAAGCTGAAACAGAACAAAAACGTCAACTAGCAGAAGAAGCAGTGACACCAGAGTATACGTATCAATCTGATTTAGCACAAACGCAACATGATCGTATCAGTCAATTGATTGCATTAATCGAGAAATCAAACAGCGAGCTGGATAAAAATTATCAAACGAAAGTCTCTCAAGCTAAAGATGGGGAAAAAATTCCCCAGCCGACGACGGATGAGCGAGTAGCAGCATTAAAAAAGAAGTTTGAAGGCTTGGACCAAGATACAGTAACTTTTTATCAACAGTTTCCAGAAGAGTTCTATCAAGCAGTTGTACAATTAAATACAACGGATCTAGAAAAAGTTGAGACAGAAAGTTTGAAACTGATTGATGAACAAATGGCTAAAAGAATTCGTCAAAGTGATCTTTCCGGTTATAAGCAACAAGCTACGGAGAGCATTCAGTCACTATCGTTATCTGATGAGTCAAATCAAGTCATGCGTTATTTGATTGATTTAGGGATTGTAATCAATGACACGTTGAATCAAAAACGCACTGATGAATTAAAAGAACAAGCGAGTGATTCAGTCCAACCGGTGATGATCTATCAAGGTGAAGTAATCGTTCGTGAAGGTAGTCAAATCGATGCAAATGCGATCAATAAATTGAAGCTGCTAGGACTTACTAGTTCGAGTACATCAGTCTTTCCATTAATTGCAATGGTATTAGCTGTCCTATTGCAAAGTGTTGTATTATGGTTTTATAGCCGTCAGTTTGAGGTTGAGTTTCAACGTGTTCGTTTTGTCTTGTTTTATAGTGCTACGATGATTGTTGGTATCTCTATCATGAAGATCTTGCAAGTACTTCAAAATAGTAATTCTAATAATTTGGCCTTATTTTTCCCAGCAGCCTTCATGCCATTGGTTTTGACCGTTTTTGTCAATCGAAGAGCGGGAGCTCTATCCGCCGTTTTTCAAGGAGCCTTTGCGTTGTTGATTTACTATAGTGCAGTTGGAACAAATATGTTGTCCATTATTTTGATGACATATATTTTTTCTGGGATCTTAGCCATCATGGTCAAACAACAGCGCTTATCAGATCAACTGAAACAAGCACTTCTATGGATCGTTGCGTTTCCGATTGTTTGGTCCATTGTTTTAAGTGTTTATCAAGGCTTATCTTTCGCTGATGGAAAAACATGGAGTGCCTTGTTAGCAACGGTTGCAGCTAGTATTTTATCTTTTATTATGGGGATGGGACTGCAGCCTTATATCGAATTACTAGTAACTGATAGTGGAGTAATCACTTTAAATGAATTAAGTAACCCGAACCATCCGTTGTTGAAACAATTATTAGAGGAAGCACCGGGAACATACCATCATTCAATGATGGTGGCTAACCTCAGTGCCAATGCAGTTGCTGAAATTGGCGGGAGGTCTCTATTAACACGAGTAGCATGTTACTATCATGATATCGGAAAGATTCGTCATGCAAACTTTTTCGTCGAAAACTTGCCGACTGGAGCAGAAAATCCTCATAATTTCTTGTTACCAGAAGATAGTAAGCAAATTATTTTTGGTCATGTGATCGAAGGCGCTAAAATTTTACAAGAATACAAAATGCCTCAAATGGTGATCGATATTTGTTATCAACATCATGGGACGACATTAATGAAATTCTTCTATTTCAAAGCGAAGGAACGAAATCCAGAGATAACCGAGGCGGAATTTCGTTATCCGGGTCCTAAGCCGCAGACACGCGAAGCGGGCGTGGTCAACATTGCTGATAGTTGTGAAGCAGCTGTTCGAGCAATGGATCATCCGTCAATCGATAAAATTAAAGAGTTTGTGCATAACTTGATTGAAGAACGAATCAGTGATGGCCAATTAGATGAGTCGGGTTTAACCTTAAAAGAGATCCGAATCATCGAAAAATCATTGATCAGCGGATTGAGTTCTACTTTCCATTCAAGGATCAAATATCCTAGAATGAAATCAGAAGCTGAGAAGATGAAAGAAGAGCAAGAGAATAAAGGAGAAGCATAATGGATATAACTTTTATTGATGAAACAGAGCAAGTCTCTGAGGGGAAAATTCAAGAAATCGATAGTATTTTACAATTTGCGGCGGATCATTTAGGATTACCAAAGGATACAGAAATGTCGGTTACTTTTATGGATAATGCAGCGATCCAAGTGATCAATCGCGATTATCGTGGAAAAGATGCGCCAACAGATGTGATCAGCTTTGCCTTAGAAGAAGAAGGCGAAGGCGAAGTACCGATCATTATGGATGAAGAAAATCCAATTCCTCGCAACCTTGGGGACATCATGATCTCAATTGAACGTGCAGAAGAACAAGCGAAAGATTATGGCCATAGCTTTGATCGCGAATTAGGTTTTCTTGCGGTTCATGGATTCTTGCATATCAATGGTTATGATCATATGACGCCTGAAGATGAGAAAGAGATGTTTGGTCTGCAGAAAGAGATATTAGATGCCTATGGACTTAAAAGATAAAACGGAGAAAAATAAGCATTTTATCACTTCTTTAGAATTTGCATTGCAAGGTATTCGAACGGTTTTTCAGGAAGAACGAAACATGCGTGCGCATGTTGTGTTTGGGTTGATGGCGATTCTGGTCGCTTTCCTACTTCGAGTATCTGTCTTAGAATTATTATGGATTTTTTTAGCGGTTTTTCTTGTTTGGATAGTGGAAATCATCAATACTATTTTTGAAAATGTTGTGGATATGGTCACGGATTTTCACTTTCATCCAATCGGAAAAAAAATCAAAGATATGGCTGCTGGAGCAGTGCTAGTCACTTCGCTTTTTTCAGCCATTGTAGGGGCAATCATTTTTCTACCCAAAATCATCAAACTGTTTCTTTAACTTTTATTTGTAACATTTGAACTTGTAGTATTAGGCTTTACGAGAGCGTACGTGCTTAAATCGTAAAGCCTTTCTTAAACGAAAGGAATTTATTTATGACAGAACATAAATCTGGCTTTGTGGCCATCGTCGGGCGTCCGAATGTAGGAAAATCAACCCTATTAAATCGTATCGTTGGTCAAAAAATTGCGATCATGAGTGATAAAGCTCAAACAACTAGAAACAAAATCCAAGGAGTCTATACGATCCCAGAGGCTCAAATTATTTTTATTGATACACCAGGAATCCATAAACCTAAACATCGCTTAGGTGATTATATGGTAGAAATGGCTTATAGTGCATTGCGTGAAGTTGATGCGATCATGTTTATGATTAGTGCCGATCAAAAACGCGGTCGCGGAGATGATTTTATTTTGGAACGTCTGAGTAAGCAAGAAGTCCCTGTTTATTTAGTCATCAACAAAATCGATACAGTTCATCCGGATGACTTATTAGCAATCATCGACGACTACCGAAAGATCATGGATTTCAAAGAGATCATTCCTATCTCAGCAACAGAAGGAAATAATGTCGAACACTTATTAGAGACATTGGTCGATCAAATGGATGAAGGCCCCCAATATTTCCCAGATGATCAAATCACCGATCATCCAGAATATTTTATTGTCTCTGAATTGATTCGCGAAAAAGTTTTGACTTTGACGAGAGATGAAGTTCCCCATTCAGTGGCCGTCGTTACGGATTCGATGAAACGGGATGAGAATGATAAAGTTCATATTCAAGCAACGATCATTGTCGAACGAACTAGTCAAAAAGGAATCATTATCGGTAAAGGTGGAAAGATGCTGAAAAATATTGGTATCCAGGCCCGAAAAGATATTGAAACATTACTTGCAGATAAAGTTTATTTAGAACTTTGGGTCAAAGTTCAAAAAGATTGGCGCGATAAACAAACGTATCTACAAGATTATGGGTATCGAAAAGACGATTATTAAGTCGCTAAAAATGATTTGATCGGAGCAAAGGATGTGGCATAGTGCCACACCCTTTTTTCTTAATTAAGGAAGGTGAAACAACATGGCTCAAATCGGTGAAACAAGAGGAATGATTTTGTTTAGCCGCGACTATAAAGAAAAAGACAAATTGATCAAGATATTTACAGAATCCGCGGGTAAAGTCATGTTTTTTGCAAAGGGTGCTCATCGAGCGAATAATCCGTTGCAAACCGCAATTCAACCATTTACTGAAGCCGTTTTTATTGGGAATTTAAAAACGGATGGATTGTCGTTTTTGAACAGTGCCAAAGATATAAAGCCGTTACGTAAATTGCAAGAAGATATCTTTTTAAATGCCTATGGCTCTTATATTTTAGGTTTAGCGGATTCAGCCATCGAAGACCATATCTATGATCCGGCGTTGTATGGCTTCACAAAAGATGCACTTCAACGAATGAATGACGGAGCAGACGGTGAAACGATCATGAATATCTTTGAAGTTCAGATCATGCAGCGCTTTGGTGTCGCGTTGAATTGGCAGAGTTGCGGCGTATGCCAAAAGACGACAGGTGCTTTTGATTATTCATCAAAATATAATGGGATATTATGTCAAGAACATTGGTCAATGGATCCTCATCGTTATCATGCAGATCCACGAGCAGTATATTTTATTCGCATGTTTAATAGCATCAACTATGATGCCATCAATACGATCAATTTAAAATTAGAAACAAAAAAGGCGATTCGCCAAACATTGGATCAATTATATGATGAATATATCGGTCTGCATTTGAAGAGTAAAAAATTTATTGATCAAATGAGTGAGTGGCAAGATGTTTTAAAACCAAAAGAAGAAACCTAAGCTTAAAGTCTATCGAGACTTTTAAGCTTAGGTTTCTTTCTTTAAATAGTGCAAAATAATGCTCCAAAGCACGCCCCCGACAAAAGCTAAAAAGAAATAAACGAAAATTGCTAAGGTGGAAACAGGGTTCTGATATAAAACGAGTGAAGCAAACACTCCAACAATAAACAAAAAAAGGATGTAGACAGTGATGCGTAGATAGATGGATATAAAAAATTTAAATTCAAGTAAATAAGTAAGTGCTAGAAAAGCTAACATACTGATAAGCTCAAAAAATATTTTGTTCGACCAACCATTAGTAAATAATTTAAAGAGCCACTGAATGATGAAGCACCCGAAAAAAAGAATGAGATAATAAGTCAACCAACGTTTCTTTTTTGAAATCATTCCAGAGACACCTTTCTTTGATTTAGGATGGTGGATAATTAAAACAGTACGTTTAGTATAGCAAAAAAATAATAGTCAATCGGTTCAATTTTTCAACGAGTCTATTTTATTTGATGAATGATTTGACAAAAGGGGTCTGGTGTCGCTATTATAGTAACAAGTTGAATAGGTGCGAAGATCAAATTTAGAATTTGTGGAAATCATAGCGAGTTAGGGATAGTGAGAGCCTAACATGGAAACAGATGTGGATTGGCGTTTGTGAGCACACGTAAATAAAGCTGCCAGGCATTAATTGCTTGGAAGTAGGGTGGAACCGCGTTGATAATACGTCCCTATGCCGATTTTTCGGCATAGGGACTTTTTTGTTTCATATATTCGTTCAAACAACTAAAAAGATCACGTACATAAAAAATTTATAGGAGGAAACAAGATGAGTAAATTAACTGTGCAAGAAATGATTTTGACGTTACAAAAATTTTGGTCAGATAATGGCTGTATGCTGATGCAGGCTTACGATACAGAAAAAGGGGCAGGAACAATGAGTCCGTACACTTTTTTACGTGCCATCGGTCCTGAACCATGGCGTGCAGCGTATGTAGAACCTTCTCGTCGTCCAGCAGATGGTCGTTACGGTGAAAATCCAAATCGTTTGTATCAACACCATCAATTTCAAGTCGTGATGAAACCTTCACCAAAGAATATTCAAGAATTGTATTTAGAAAGTTTGCGTTTACTGGGGATCGATCCTTTAGAACACGATATCCGTTTTGTTGAAGATAACTGGGAAAATCCTTCAATGGGGTGTGCGGGTGTTGGTTGGGAAGTTTGGTTGGATGGAATGGAAATTACCCAATTTACCTATTTCCAACAAGTAGGTGGCTTACAATGTCATCCAGTTACTTCTGAAATCACTTATGGCTTAGAACGTCTAGCTTCATATATCCAAGAAGTTGAAAGTGTTTATGATTTAGAATGGAGTGCCGGTGTTAAATATGGTGAAATCTTCAAACAACCAGAATATGAACATTCAAAATATTCATTTGAAGAAAGCAATCAAGAAATGTTATTAGAAAACTTCGACAAATTTGAAACTGAAGCGAAACGTTGTATCGATGAAAACTTAGTCCATCCAGCGTACGATTACATTTTAAAATGCAGTCATACATTCAATTTATTAGATGCTCGTGGAGCTGTCTCTGTTACAGAACGTGCTGGTTATTTGGCTCGAATCCGTAATATGGCTCGTGCGGTAGCAAAAATATTTGTGGCAGAACGTGAAAAATTAGGCTTCCCATTATTGAATCAGGAGGGAAAATAAGATGGCGAAAAATCTATTATTAGAAATTGGCTTAGAAGAAATGCCCGCCCATGTGGTTTGGCCAAGCAGCAAACAATTAGAAGAAAAAGTAACTAAATTTTTGACTGACAACAGTTTGACTTTTGAATCGATCGAAAGTTTTTCTACTCCTCGTCGATTAGCTATTCGGGTAACGAATATTCCAGAACGTCAAGAAGATGTACAAGAAGAAGTAAAAGGTCCAGCTAAGAAAATTGCTTTAGACGCTGAAGGTAACTGGAGCAAAGCGGCCCAAGGATTTGTTCGTGGCCAAGGCTTAACAACAGATGCGATCACTTTCCGTGAATTAAACGGTGTGGAATATGTTTATGTAACGAAATATATTCATGGTAAAGAAAGCAAAGAAGTATTGACCGGGCTTGAGGATGTTGTTAAAGGAATGACTTTCCCAACAATGATGCATTGGGGCGAAACCATGTTTGAATATATTCGTCCAATCCATTGGATCGTGGCTTTACTGGATGAAGAAGTGATTCCTTTTAATGTCTTAGATGTTCAAACTGGTCGTACGACTGAAGGTCATCGTTTCTTAGGTGACCAAGTGGAAGTAGCCGAGCCAAATGAGTATGATGTGAAATTAACCGAACAATTCGTGATTGCAGATGCACAAAAACGTCAACAAATGATCAGCGAACAAATTGAAGCAATCGCTGAAAAAAATAAATGGGTCATTGATTTGGATCCTAAATTATTAGAAGAAGTCACCAACTTAGTAGAATACCCCACGGCTTTTGTCGGGGATTTTGAAGAACGCTTCTTATCGATCCCAGAAGAAGTATTGGTAACCTCAATGAAAGAACATCAACGTTATTTTGAAGTTCGTAATCAAGCAGGAATGTTATTACCACACTTTATTTCTGTTCGCAATGGGAACAGTGTCAAACTGGATAATGTGGTCAAAGGAAACCAAAAGGTATTGGCTGCACGTTTAGAAGATGGTGAGTTTTTCTATGAAGAAGACAAGAAATCATCGATCGAAGACTTAGTAGAAAAACTAAAAAATGTGACGTTCCATGAAAAAATCGGCAGCATGTATGAAAAAATGAAACGGGTAGGCTTGATCAGCCAAATCATCGGCAAACGCGTAGGTCTAAGTGACGAAGAATTAACTGATTTGAAACGCGCAGCAGAGATCTATAAATTTGATCTAGTGACGAACATGGTTGGGGAATTCCCAGAATTACAAGGAATCATGGGTGAAAAATATGCCTTATTAAAAGGTGAAAAACCAGCAGTTGCGACGGCGATCAGAGAACATTATCAACCAATCTCTGCAGAAGGAGAACTACCCAAAACAGCGATTGGTGCCGTCCTAGCTATCGCAGATAAACTAGATAGTGTTCTAGGATTCTTTGCTGTTGACATGATTCCAAATGGTTCAAATGATCCTTATGCATTGCGTCGTCAAACATACGGAATCGTTCGGATCATTGAAGCTCAAGGTTGGACATTCCCGTTCACTGATCTTCAAGGTGCCGTAGTTGATGCCATCAATGAAGATGAATTGAATTATGGGATCCATTTCAATCGTGATCAAAAAGAATTTATTGAATTCTTCAAAGGTCGTTTACGCCAACGTTTACAAATGCATCACGTTCGTCATGATATTATTGACGCAGTAGTAGAATCAGAACAAGATGATATGGTCCAAATTTTCCAATCGGCTAAACTTTTTGAAAAACATGTCAGTGATGATAATTTTAAAGAAACGATGGAAGCACTGACTCGGGTCATTAATTTAACTAAAAAAATGGAACCAACGACAATTACTTATCAAGTAGATCCAGCACTCTTTGAAAATGATAGTGAGAAAGAATTGTATGCAGCGGTCAAAGAAGCCAAAGATGAATTTACAAATCAAAGTATGGCTGAAAATTACCATACATTGACTAATTTACGTCCAGTGATCGAACGCTATTTCAATGATACGATGATCATGGTCGAAGATGAAAAAATCCGTGATAATCGTCTGAACCAATTAGCGATTATCGCGCACATGGCTAATGCTTTAGCTAGCATCGATAAAATCATGACTAAATAAAAAAAGGCCTTCGAGTTATAAAAACTCGGAGGCTTTTTTTATAAAATCAATTTGAGTAATAGTGGAATGTAGGCTAAGTAAAGCAAGACAGAATAGCCTAAAGCTGAAGCGGCAAAAGGTTGATCTGCTTGATATGATCGTGCCAAAATCGGAACAGAGTTTTGGACAGGCATCGCAGATTGAATGATGAATACGGAAAGCATCAAAGGTGGGACCGTGATCCATTGGCCTAAAAGCCATACGATTAAAGGAGAAAGCAGATAGCGACCGAGCAATACTCCGAGGATGTCTTTGTTAAGTGTTAAATTTTTGATACCAACATTATAGACGATAATTCCAATGATGAACATGGATAGCGGTGTAGTCAAATTAGCAAGATAACTTAAAAATGTAGCAAATGACTCGGGAATCGAAAGGTTCAATAAAACAAGACAGAGTCCTAATAAAAAGCCCATTAAAGCAGGTGAAAATACCTTTTTGATGATCGGTAGTAAATGGAAGTTGACAGTCGCATGTTCGATCTGAGGATTATCACGAGCGATAAAATAAATACCTAATGTCCAAAAAATCGTCGTATTGACGATATAATAAAGCAACACATAAGGAACGGCACGTTCACCAAAAATAGCTGAGTTGATCGGTAAGCCAATAAAAATCGTATTTGAACAAGTAAACATTGTAGAAAAAGTGCCTCGACGATGGGGAGAAATCTGAAAGATCCGTTGATAAAGAAAACTGATCACAAAAGTCAATAACATTGACAGTAGCGGAATGATCATCCCGCTGACTAATTGTAAAAACTCAGCTCGCGAAAAATTTTTAGTGATCGTTAAAAACATATTGCAAGGCAAGGCAATCTGTAAAACAAGCTTGGAAAAAGCATCACCGATTTGATTGGAAAACCACTATTTGTATGTTAAAAAATAGCCGATAAACATTAAAATAAAAATAAATAGAATATTGATATATGCTGCAGTCATTTTTTCACCTCGTGTTCAATATACCGAAAAAAACAGATTCCATCAATCCTAGATGGAATCTGTTTTTTTTGTTTGATAGGCTAATAAACCAGTTAAATTTTCGATTTGTTCTTGTAGAGTTTCACCGACAGTCGTATCTTTGATCATGTTTCGTGTAAGTTCACGATCAATCACCCGCTTCAAAGAGGTCTCATCGGTTTGTTTATGTAGCAGGTTTTCAATCGAATCAAAAGGATCATGGGTCACTAATTGGAAACCGTATGAATTGTTCAGCAAAGAATAGCCCGCGATACCAGTCGTTTTTTGATAAGCTTTTGACAAACCACCATCGATTACAAAAAGCATTCCATCCCCTTTGATCGGAGATTCGCCGCTTTTTACTTTTACGGGCGTATGCCCATTGATGATTCGCGAATTTGGTGAATATAAAGCAAATTCTTTTAAAATCATTTTACAAGTCTCTTGTGTATCACGGTATTGGTAATATGGGTTTTTGATTTCTTTATGCGTCTCTTGATCATCAATAAAGTAGCGTTCAAAAGTGGTCATGGCACTTTTACCAAATTGTGGGGAAATTTTTCCAGACCAACAATACCAGATCCAGTCAGCTTCTGAACTATCCGTTTGCTGTTTTTGGCATCCTAAACGAATTTTTTCTTCGAAGAAATTCAATAAATCTTTTCCAGCATAAGACTGATTTTCCACTTTTAAAGGAAGAAAACCGCCAGCTTTTTTCAATGGTAGACAGCCATGGAATAATAGGTGTTGATTATAAACCAAATACATTGAACCTTTATCCAGCAGTAATTGAATATGCTCTTGCATTTTGACTGATTGTTGAAAAGAGGCTAATAACATATCTACCACATATTCTTCTTGCTCGTTCAATGCATGAACATCCGCTTGAATCGTTTGAAAACAACTTCCTTCTAACGGATACTCTTTATTCGCTAGTTGGATTGTTTCCGCATCAAAATCGATTTTTTCTAGTAATAAGCGATCATCCATCTCAAATTCAGGATGTCGTTTGATCAATTGTCCTTCTAACTTAAATTGGATGATGGCTAGGGCTTGGTGCACTTTTTCTAGACTATCACGACTTTCAATTGAATAGTGATTGCTACTATCTTTAGGTTTGAAGACAGAATTTTTTTGATAGTGTTCTTCGGCATACATAAATAAAGGCCGTAGATTCAATGCATACGCTTGTTCGATTTCATAAAGATAATTGTATCGTGCCGCAATTCTAAGTAATGTCAGCAAGCAAGCTCGGGAGCCAGCAAATGCTCCAATCCATAAAATATCATGGTTGCCCCACTGGATATCTAAAGAAGGGTGTTTGGCTAATTTATCGAGAATTTTATCTGCTTCTGGTCCACGATCATAAATATCACCAACTACATGTAAATGATCCACCACTAAACGTTGGATACTTTGACAAAGAGCTGTAATAAATGCGACGCCTTGATTTAAATCTAACAAATGAGACAATATTTGATCAAAATAGGCTGCCTGATCTTGGAAACTCGTATCGGTATACATTAATTCTTCGATGATATACGCGTATTGCTTCGGTAATGCTTTGCGGACTTTAGAACGCGTATACTTAGTAGAACAAAAAGCGAGTAGTTCAAGTAATTGACGAATTTTTTTGCGGAACCATGAGCGATCTTTGTGCGCAAAAAAATGTTCATCCTTTAGAGCTTCTTTCGGATAAGCAACGAGGATCGTCAGTTTATTTTTTTCATGTTCGGTTAAACGATCCCCGAATAATAAGCCGATTTTTTCTTTAGTATTTCCAGCTCCCGTTCGTAGGATATGATCAAAAGCCGTGAACTCCCCATGAATATCACTGATGTAAAGTTCGGTTCCTTTTGGCAGATGCATGATTGCTTCTAAGTTGATCAATTCGGTCATGATTGCCTCTTGGTTACTAAATTCTTTTTCCAACATTTGGTAATATTTTTCACGGGTCGATAACATAAGCTCCTCCTAATCTTGCCAGTGGCTATCTAGGTGTTCGCAAATCAAGGTAGCAGATTCTTCAATCGATTTGTTGGTCACATCCAAAGTGAAGGCACCCAATTCATCATAAACACTTAAAGCGTAATCAACTTCTTCTTTGATTCGATTGATATCAGAGTAACGAGAATTTTCAGCCAGTCCTAATGAATGCAGACGACTCATCCGAATTTTTTTCTGTACGTCTGGTTCGATGACTAAACCGATGATTTTTTCTTTTGGCACAGCTTTGATCTGTTCAGGTAAAGGTACTTCAGGGATCAAAGGTAGATTAGCGACTTTCAAACGTTGGTTCGCTAAATACATGCTTAATGGTGTTTTAGAAGTCCGAGAAATGCCCAATAAGACTAAGTCCGCTTCTAAAAAGCCTTTTGCATCTTTACCATCATCATATTTGACAGCAAATTCAATCGCCGCGACACGATCAAAATATTCTTGATTCAACTTGTGAACGACACCTGCTTTACGCATCGGTGCAACTCCGGATTTTTGGTAGATGATATCCATAAATGAACTCATTAAATTGATATACTGTAACCCAGTTCGTTCACCAAAATCTTCAACGATCTTAGTCAAATTTTCACTGACCAACGTAGTAACCACGACGGCACTATCCTTTAAGGCATCACTGAGAATGTTATGCAATTCTTTTTCATCTTTGGTGAAAGGAAAACGATAAGACAAGTCAAATTCTACAGTTGGAAATTGGGCGGTTACAGCATTTACTAATTTTAGGGATGTTTCACCGACTGAATCAGAGATCATGTATAAAGGAACACTTTTTTTCATTCTTTTTACTCCTATCGATTGGTTTCAGTTTGTTTTGCTTGCTGCATAATATAATTAAAAATCCGGGATTTAGTGATTTTTCCGATCACTTTTTTAGGATCTTCTTCGCTAACAACGGGCAAAGAATCAACTTGATAGTCTAATAAAACAGCACCAGCTTCTAAAACGGTATAATCTTTGGTACACGTCCGAAGGTGTGGCGCCCGTGTCATGACTACAGCCACGGGAGTGTTTTGCAGATTGCTGTTTAGAGATGCACGTAATAAGTCTTTTCTTGATAGTAAACCTACCAAATGCTGATCATTATCAGTAACATAGATGGATCCGACATCGTACATAAACATATTTGTGATCGCATCATGAATCGAAGTATCCTGTGGCGTCAAAAGGGGAGAGAGCATGATTTCTTCTACTTTTACGGAGAAGATTTTATCGAATAAAAATTGTTCGATTCCCGTGCCAGTATAGGTATAGCCAACTTTGGGACTAGCTTCCAATATGCCTGCCATCGTTAAGAAAGAAAGATCCGTACGTAAAGTAGCATGGGAGATTCCTAAATGTTCGGCGATTTTTTCACCACTTAATGGTTGATCGCGTTTAACGATTTCGATGATTTGTTCTTGTCTGGATGATAGATTCATAAGTCCTCCTGAATAATAATGAATGATCGTAGTTACTATTCATATTACTATAATTATTTTTACAACTACATTCGAATCAATCTATCCGAATGATGAATACACAACCTATTATACACGTTAAAAGGATATAAACAACGTAAATAGATTAATAAGCACATGATTAACTACTAAGCAAAAAGGGAAAATACTTTCTAAAAAATGGATTTAGCAGTATACTATTTTTTGTTGGAATAACCTGTTAGTCAAGGGGTCAAGACGCCGCGTTCTCAGCGCGGAGGCACGGGTTCAAATCCCGTACAGGTTATCGTAAAAAAAGAGACGACTCTCAAGGAGTCGTCTCTTTTTGTCTAAAGAAAACCACCGTCACTGCTAAGCGATGGTGGTTTGGTTATTATTTATGTTGTTGTTTTCCAGCGTTACGTCCGCCGTTTGTATTCTTTTTGTTTTTTGGTTGATTTAGATTTGCTGGTTTTGTTTTTACAGGTTCAGCTTTTTTGATTGTTGGGGTAACAACTTGTTTTGGTGGATTTTTCTTTAAATCTTCTTGCACTTTAGCTTTGATCCGAGGTCGCATCAAAACATTTGTGATAAATGTTTGTAAACAACTAAAGACCCCACCGACTACCCAATACAAAGCGACACCGGCTGGAGAAGTAAATGACATGAAAATAATCATCAATGGAGATGCGATCATCATGCTACGCATCGTTTTCTTTTGTTCTTCTGGAACACCGATCAATGAAATATAGCCTTGTAATAAATAAGCGATTCCGACAACTACCACTAAAATCATACTTGATTTTGATAAATCAATGCCTAAGAAAGTAGAGTGTTGCATTCCTTCAGAAAAACGTGCTGTATAGTACAATGCTGAAAAAATCGGCATTTGAATCAGTAAAGGTAAACAACCGATTCCGCCCATCATACTCATATTGTTTTCTTTATAGACAGCTTGGACTTCACGTTGAGCAGCCATTTGTTCTTCTTGAGTAGAAGCTTGTTTCACTTTTGCTTGAGCCGCATCAATTTGTGGTTTGATGGCCTGCATTTTTTCAGTTTGGATCAATGATTTTTTTGATTGATGAATTCCTAAAGGTAAGATGATCAAACGAACAATTACTGTCAATACGATAATTGCCAATCCGTATGACCAATTGAAATTGTGAACCATCCAGTTAAGGAAATTTTCTAAGGGAACTACCAACGTCTTATACACGAGACCGGACGTATCTGGGTTTCCATTTTTATCCGATCGAACGCAACCCGAAAGGAGTAAAAGGATACCGAGTAAGCCGGAGCCTAAAAGCCAATTTTTAAATTTAGTCATTAAATTCTTCCTCTACTTAATAAAAATTTATACAGGGATTACTATACTAGATAATACAAGCCTTTTCAATCTAATTTGAAAAAATCAGGGAACCTTGTTAATTTTTTAATAGACAACTTTAAATCGCTCGTAATCTTTGATTGTAGCATCTTCTTGCTGTTCAATATGTTCCACTTTGGCAAAAGGGTTTTGAGGGTGTTTCAGTTGGTCTAAAAACTGATTGATTTGTTTGTCTGTGCCAACTGCCTCAATCGTTACCGTGCCATCACTCTCATTTTTCACTGTTCCTGTTATTCCGATTTCGCTCGCGATTTGTTGCGTAGTATAACGAAAGCCGACGCCTTGCACACGACCTGAAACATTCAAATGTAGTTTCATTAGAAAAAACCTCCTTATTTTATTTTCTTATCTTCTATGATAGCGACTTTTACTAGTTGTTACAAGAATTCGCGTGCTATAATGGCATGCATAGCAACAAAGTACAGAATATTTTAAAAGAATAATCAACTATCAGTGGGGTGAAATACTTGAAAGAAATTCAATCAAGTAAAAATGCACTAATTAAAGAAACGAAAAAATTGCAACAAAAAAAATATCGTCAACAAACAAAAAGCTATTTATTGGAAGGCTTTCATTTGGTCCAAGAGGCCGTAGCGGCAAATGTTTCGTTAAAAGAAATCTTTATCAACCAACGAGGTTTGACGGAATGGTCGGAATGGATTGAGAAAAATCTAACGGATTATTATCTGGTATCCGATGAAGTATTAAAAACTTTGGCTAGTCAACCAACACCGCAAGGAATCGTCGCCATTGCCGAAATTATAGAACCCGAAAATGAGATTGAACTTTCTGGAGCGTGGCTTTTATTAGACAATGTCCAAGACCCAGGAAATGTTGGGACCATGATTCGAACGGCAGATGCAGCTGGTTTTACGGGCGTAGTTTTAGGGCAAGGAAGTGCCGATTTATACAATCCGAAGACTTTACGCAGTACGCAAGGTAGTTTGTTCCATTTAAAAGTAATCAGCGAAGAGTTAAATCAATTTATTCCGCGCTTGAAACAAAGCGGATCGCCTGTTTTTGGAACGGCCTTGGATGTGAAGGCTAAGGATTATGCAAATATCGATCGTTTAGAAAACTTTGCATTAGTCATGGGCAATGAAGGCCAAGGGATGACAGCTGAAATTTTAGCAATGACAGATCAGAATCTCTATATTCCAATCAAAGGAAAAGCTGAATCCTTAAATGTAGCGATTGCTGCTGGGATTGTGATGTTCCAGTTGATAAAATAAGTCTTTACAATTTTGTAACTGTTATTAAGGAACTGTTAAACTTGCCTCTTCCTTAGATGGAAGCCTATCCAACTTTTTCTAATCGTGCTATAATTATCGTCAGAAACAAGAAAAGGGGCATTTAATCTATGGCGGAAAACTGGCGTGAAGACGAGGAATACGTTTCCTATATTGAAGATTTACTAGCCACTGAAGAAGTACAAAAATTAGCAAATTATACTCAACATATGAATTCGACTCGTTTAGAACACTCTATTAGTGTTTCATATAATAGTTACAAATTAGCAAAGCAATTTCACGGAGATGCGAAAGCAACAGCTCGTGCAGGTTTGTTGCATGACCTATTCTACTATGATTGGCGGACTACAAAATTTGATGAAGGTTCACATGCATATATGCATCCACGGATTGCAGTTAAAAATGCGGAAAAGATCACTGAATTGTCTGATCTTGAACGAGACATCATTGTCAAACATATGTGGGGGGCAACGATCACTCCTCCTAAATACAAAGAAAGCTATATCGTAACGATGGTCGATAAATATTGCGCAGTCAAAGAAGCTGCGGAACCTTGGTTAGAAAAAATCAATCGTTATAAATTACGCTTAAAAAAAGAATGGAACTAACCTTTAAATAAAAAACGACTAGGCATCAAACAAAAACTTGTTTGATGCCTAATTTATGCGTTAAAATAGCATTTGAGAGGAAAGTGAGGCGGAAGTTTATCAAACAAAATATAACAAAGCAAATACTATTCACGATTTTTGGAACCTTTATTGCTGCGATTGGTGTTCGTTTGATCGTTGTCAGCGGCTTAGGGGCGGATGCAATCAGCACATTAGTCTTAGGGATTTTACAACATGTATCTGTTCAATTCGGGACGGTCAGTATGCTATTCAATGGCATCATTTTGATTATTATTTTCTTTTATGATCGAACAATGATCGGGATAGGTAGTATTATCAATAGTTTCGGTTTAGGTTTTTGTTTAAATATTTTAGACTGGTTGGGGATTTTACATACGATTCCAGACGGAACGGCCTATCTATCAATCATTGCAGGATCAATTATTTTTGGAATCGGAACCGGAATCTATTTATTAGCAGATGCGGGTTCTGCAGCGTATGAGTCATTGATGATCTTACTTAAACGTCTGATCAAAAGCTCAGTCAAAACGGCTAGAATTTTATTAGACGCGTTGATTTTTTTGACTGGTTTTTTATTGGGAGGACATATTGGTTGGGGAACAGTGATTGTTTTGCTATTGATGGGCCCTTCATTAGAAGTAACATTGAACCAATTGCCAAAATTAAAATTTTTCCGGATCCAAGAAGCAAAATAGCTTCAATAATTTTCCCTAGTAAGTATAAACGTTATTTGCTACAATGAATAAGGTTCATTTCATAGAAAATGATATACAAATGAGGAGTGTTTATTAATGATTTCAGCAAGTGATTTACGAGCAGGAATGACTTTCGTACAAGACGGAAAATTAATCAAAGTATTAGATGCTAGCCACCACAAACCAGGTAAAGGAAATACTGTTATGCGTATGAAATTACGCGATGTCCGCTCAGGTTCTACGTATGATACAACGTTCCGTCCAGAAGAAAAATTTGAAAAAGCCATGATCGAAACAAAAGCGGTACAATATTTGTACAGCCAAGATGATATGGCGATTTTCATGGATTTAGAAACATATGAACAATATGAAATCCCAGTTACTACAGTCGAAGAAGAAATGAAATATATTCTTGAAAACATGGAAGTTAAAATTCAATTCTTTGGTGACGAAGTTATTGGTGTGACTTTACCAACTTCAGTTATCTTGAAAGTAGTTGAAACACAACCATCAATCAAGGGTGCAACTGTTACTGGTTCAGGTAAACCAGCGACAATGGAAACAGGTTTAGTCGTAAATGTTCCTGACTTTATTGAAGCTGGCGAAATGCTAGAAATCAATACTCAAGAAGGTACGTACCAAAAACGTGCTAATAAATAGTTAGAAAAAAGCAGCCAAAACTTTTTAAAAGTTTTGGCTGCTTTTTGATTTATAGTGCACTTTGATGAGCCATCAATTCTGGATAATATTCAAATTCAGCAAAAATTTGTGTGTTATGATCCATAAAACGTTTCGCCCAATTTTCTGCTTCAAAAAAGGCTAGAATCGTTTGATCAATCGGTTGATAAGGTATATTCAAAAAAGCAGTCAATTTACTTAAATCAGTTTCGAGCATAAATATATTTCTAGCATCATAGAGCCGATAGTAAGGCAACATTTCATTTGCTGTAATCAATTTTTTTTGGAGAAAAATCGATTCAAAGGTGCGCAATGTTACGCCGTATTGGCCAGCTCTTAAAATCTCTAAGATAGCTTTGCTATGATTGACTAATGTTAGGTATTCGCTGTAAGGTAAATAATCTGCGTGTTCGTTTCCATGGCCGGAAAGGATATGATAAAGGGATTTAAGGCCCAATTTTTCAAATTGCTTTTTTAAGGCTAGCGCTTGTTGCTTCCGCCCATTATCATTGGCACCAAAAAAAATATCATAATCAGGATGTTGCGCAGGTGCAGCAATTGCTTTGGTGTAAAAGGAACTATTATGCAATAAACCTAAATCACGGGCTTCCAGTGGATCAAAATGATAGATACTATCGATAGCTGGTTCATTTTGAGCGGCATTTAATTTTCGGTAATGTTCTAGTTTGAAATGGTTCCAAAAAAATAAAATGATTTTTGCTTTCGTAAAAGGCCGTATCTTAGCGGCCATCTCGACTTCGAAACCATAATCTAAAAAAATAATCAAATGAAAATGTTTTAGATAAACTGCTAAAAAGTCTTTTTTAGCAGTAAGCAAATCTTTCCCTGAATAAACACTGATATTTTTCAAGGCAGGGAAAAAGTAGAGCGCTGAATCTTTAGCAACTAACAACACTTCAGAATTATTCATATTCCTCCCAGCTTTCTAAATAGATTTGCCTTATCATAGCGTTTTCTTTAGTGATTGGCGATCAATTAGCTTGAGAAAAAACGTACAAAAAAGAAGTTAGCACTAGTGCTAACTTCTAATGGGATTTTTTATTCAATAGCTGATAATAATCAGCTTAAAGGTTTGATTTATTCTTTTAATGAGCACGGTTAAAACGTGCGATCCATTGCTTGTAAGGTAGTACACCACCTAAGAAATACGTGATGATAGTTTGAATCGGTATCCAAATAACGGTTTTAATCAAACGTGGTGCCCAAATCAACCAGCTATTTAAAGGAACATGATACATCATGGCCAACCAAAGTGGCGTCAAAATCAAATTGATCAAAATCGTAGTTGTTAAAACAGATTGAATCGAATTTTTCCAAGTTATTTCCTTCTTATAGAAGAAATAACCATAGATAGCTCCTTCAAGAAAAGCATTGATAGTAAAACCGATAAAAAATGCTGCTTTTGAAAAAAGTGCCATACCAATAAAATCAGCAATTACAGAACCAATTCCTGTCCATAAAGAACCGAACAGCATTCCCATGATAATTTCTGGGATGAATGTAAAACTGATTTTTAAAAATTGTGTCTCAATTCCTAATAACCGAGACAGTGTGACCATCATAGCAATTAATAATGCCATTGTTGTGATGCTTCTAGCATCGAGATGTTTCTTTTGATTCTTCATTTCTAGCATCTCCTTATAGAGCTGCTACATCTTCATGCAGCGAATGCGAAAATAAAACCGTAGACCAAACCAAGTCTTTCGTCCAAAGGGCAACATCCCATCCCTCTAGCACTTAACGCTTTATTTCCTACTCTGATTTTATTTAGGGACAAGCCCCGCAAAAATAGTAGCACAGAATCAAATAGTAAACAATCTTTTGATTTTGCTGAAGAAAAACAACCGTTTCTTTTAAAAAGTTCTTTCTTGTTTGTGAAAAAAATAGTAAGATAAAGCCACAAAAAGAAAACGATTTAAGAAAGTGGGAGTTTGATGTATACGCCAAGTGAAACAGCAGTTATTTGTGAGCAAAAAGGAATTGAAAAAGTTAAAAAAAATCTAGTTGCTAAGCTATTATTAGGATTTATTGGCGGTGCAATGATTTCACTGGGTTACGTCGCTTATATGAAAATTGTGGCCACCACACCAGAAAAATTAAGTTTTTTGGGGACACTTTTAGGAGCTTCTGTTTTTCCGATTGGTTTGATCGTCATTTTGTTAGCTGGTGGAGAATTAGTTACAGGGAATATGGTGGCGGTTTCTTTAGCTTGGTTAAATAAAAAAATTAGTTTAACCGAGGTTTTAGAAAATTGGCTAGTGATTACACTGGCTAATTTAGTCGGTGCATTATTTGTTGCATTTTTCTTTGGACATATTGTTGGATTAACCTCAAAAGGCGCTTTCCTACACGAACTATTAACGGTTAGTGATGCCAAAGTTGCTGCTACTCCGTTGCAAGCTTTTGTTTCTGGAATTGGCTGTAATTGGTTTGTGGGACTAGGCGTATGGTTAAGTTACGGCTGTAAAGATTCCATGGGTAAAATTGCAGGCATTTGGTTTCCAATCATGATATTTGTTTTATTAGGATTTCAGCATAGCGTGGCGAATATGTTCGTCTTATCGGATGCAATGATTGAAGGCCATCTTGGGATCGGTGCATTTTTTGCCAATATTATTCCTGTTTACTTAGGCAATATTGTCGGTGGAGTAGGTTTTGTAGCCTTTCCATATTTCATGTCTTATCAAAAAGGGCATTAAATAAATAACTATTCTAAGAGAAAAACTAGTCTATCCTGTTATAGGATAGACTAGTTTTTTGTCAAAATTAAGCTTATCTCTATAAAAGACAAAAGAATATGTAGCAATTAAGAGGAACCCATTCCCTGATCCAGATTATGATACAATAAAAATTATTTATATTGTATACGTGTTAACTAAGAAAAGCATCAAGTAGATCAAAAAATGAAGAGGATTGAGTGGACGTTGAAGAAAGTATCGATTGATAATGTAGTTTTTGGGGAAGGGATCCCGAAGATCATTGTTCCATTAGTAGGGAAAACTAAAGTCGAAATCTTACAAGAAATTGAAATTGTTGCACAAAGTGATTGCGATGTTGTGGAATGGCGAATTGATCATTATGAAAAAGTATTAGATTTTGAAGAGACAGCTACTTTTTCAAAAAAAGTAAAGCAAGCTATCAATAAGCCATTACTCATCACCTTTAGAACGGTAAAAGAAGGGGGCGTTTGTCCTTTACAGGATGAAAAGTATTTTGAGTTGTATCATGCATTGATGGAACGAGGAGATTTAGATTTGTTGGATATTGAATTGTTTATGCCAACAGAAGCGGTAAAAAAAGCCGTCTCAAAAGCACATGAAAAAGGAATCAAGGTCATCATGTGTAACCATGATTTTGATAAGACACCTACCAAAGAAGAAATAATTCAACGTTTAAGAACGATGCAAGAAAAAGAAGCTGATATTTGTAAAATTGCGGTTATGCCTCAAAATACACATGATGTCATCGTGCTTCTTGATGCAACGCAAGAAATGTATCATAATTATGCAGATCGACCACTGATCACGATGGCTATGGGGAAGCTAGGTGTTGTAAGCCGTGTTTCCGGTGCGACTTTTGGTTCTTCGGCGACTTTTGGCGCAGCCAAACAGGTTTCAGCCCCTGGGCAAGTTTCAGTAAATAAGTTAAAAAATATATTAACAAGTTTATAAAAAACGTTCAATGAGTTCTACTCATTGAACGTTTTTTTATTACCAAATTTGAACGCGTTTTTCTGGGGCTAAAAACATTGGATCTCCTGGTTTTATGTCAAAAGTTTGATGGAAATCTGCTAAATTTTGAACTTGGACGTTTGCGCGTAATTTATTTGGAGCATGGACATCAACGGATAGTAATAATTGTGTATATTCTTGTCGAGCTTTCATCCGCCAAATCGTTGCCCAATTGATAAAGAAACCTTCTAAATCAACTGCAGGATCTTTTTTTGCGGCTTCTAAAGCACAGCTTAAACCGCCGGCATCGGCGATATTTTCTGAGACCGTCAATTTACCATTCACTTTTCCGCCAGCAATTTCTAAACCATTGAATTCAGCAATCATTTGATCCGCCAGAGTTTGAAATTGGTTTTGGTCAGCTTCTGTCCACCAATTATTTAGATTACCGTATTCATCAAAAAGGGCACCATTATTATCAAAAGCATGAGAAATTTCATGTGCGATCACTGCACCGATCCCGCCGAAGTTTTGACTGCTTGATTGTTCCAAACTATAAAAAGGTGCTTGTAAAATAGCAGCTGGGAAAACAATGATGTTTCTGAATGGGTGATAATAAGCATTTACGGTATCGGCGCTCATTTCCCATTCATCCCGCTCAACAGGTTGATTCCATTTTGAAAAGTTATCTTTGCGTTTCAAATGGCTGAATTCTAAAGCATTGCTAAGCAGTGTTCCGCCAGCTTCAGCAGTTGTTACGTTGAACTGTGTATAAATTGTGGGAATTTTTTCTGGATAGCCGACATGGACTCCCAAGGTACTCAATTTTAAAATTGCTTTTTCACGCGTTGCTTGGCTTAGCCAGTTATTGTTGCTCAACCGATCTTGATAGACTGTGATCATTTGCTGAACCATCTGTTCAACGTCTTTTTTAGCCTGTTCGCCAAAATATTTTTTCCCATAGTAATCACCGACAATTTGATCAAAACGTCCAGCTGCTAAGTAGTAAGCCGCTTTTTCTTGAGGTCGTGCTTCTGGTGCTCCAGAGAGCGCCCGGCTGTAGATTCCACCGGTTTGACGGAATTCCTCACTAAGATAACCCGTCAGTGCATTGATCGTCATAACTAGCATCCAACTTTTTAGTTTTGGAAATACAGTAGGATTGACTAACTCATCAAGAGCAGCAAAGAATTTTGGTTCAGTAACAATGATTTTTTCAGGTAATTCACCAATGACATCGATGAGTAACTGTCTCAAGTTAAGTTGAGTACTATGTTTAGTAAATGCTTCACCACTTTCAGGGTTATACATTTTACTATAATCGGCATTTTCTTCTGCACTTTTTACATAAGGAGCTAAAAGCTGATCATATTCTAAGGCTTCAGTGGCGATTTTTGCGGCTTTATCTGCATCATAGCCGGCTAAAGTGAAAAGTTTTACCGTCATTTCTTTGAAAATCGCTAACAATTGTGGAGCTTGAGGATGATCTTTTTGATAATAAGTTTTATCCGGTAAAATCAGTCCAGGTGCTGCTGCAAATAGCGCATTGATTTTTGTATTTTTCATATCTGCATCGACATCGATCCCAAACGGCAATGGTAAGCCAGCAAGAAGCCAGTCAGCTAATTGATCATTCAACTCTGTCAGATTGGATAAAGAGGCTACTTTTTCTAATAAGGGAAGAAGCGGTGTTGCACCGTCTTGATCACGTTTTTCGTAATCATTAGCCAAGTTGAAATAAGCAATATATTCACGCATGAGATCATTGGGAATCGTAGCCGGGTCGGCACTCATTTTTTTAGTCTCTGTGATCAATAAATCATCGATCTCGTCGACTAAATCTTGGAACCCTCCAGTTGCCGGTTTATCGGCGGGGATTTCGGCTTGTTCGGTCCACTCACCGTTGACGGCTTCATATAAATCTTCTTTGATTAGTTTTTTGTTCATAAAGTGACAACTCCTTACGCATTCTTATTCTTTCTATAATATCATAAATCATTTATTCAACGACTCCTAGAAAAGACACTTTTAGTCAATTTATTTCCATTAGAATTGACAATGTATCCTAATGCATAGAGAATGAACTAAATCTAAACTATGTATAACAGATATAAAATGATGGAAGGAGAAAGAAATGCCGTATTTGCTTGATCAATGGATAGAACTAGAATCGTTTGAGAATTATCGTAACTGGAAAACGCCGAAAGGATTTTTATGTGGAACGTATGCTAGCAGTGTACTGTTAGCATATTGGTATGACCAACTAGATGGACGTTGTTTGGCCCCAAATAGTCGAGTTAAAAATGATCCAAGATCAGAAAAAATAGTGGAGCAACTTCAGCCTTGGCTCCAACCGATCGACTTGCCGACTGTTTCACTACAAATCGCTATCGGTTTGAACCGTTTTTTTCGCTACTATAAAATTCCTTACCGTGCAAGACAAACGTCACTTGGTAGCTGGCAACGCGTAACCAAACGAATTTTGAAAGGTGAACCGGTTATGATCGGATTGATGTATCTGCGAGGTAGTACCTATAAAAATCACTGGGTCGTCGTGCATGGTTTTATGGAGACCTCGGCCGGTGAAAGATTTTATAAAGTGCATGATAATTGGGGAAATAGTGCGGCAGTCATACCGGCTAAATGGGGGAATGGTACGATTTCTTTAGTTTCTCAAAATGAAACAGCTTACTAAATAAAGCTCTAATTAGACTTTTTCGCATCTTTATTAATGAAAAGTAAAATTCATAATAAATTGCAAAAAATATGTTAAAATGATGTTACCAAAAGATGGAGGGTCACCATGTCTGAAGAAAGTAATGCAAAGTTTAAAATTTTTAGTCTAAATGGCAATCGGCCATTAGCTGAAAAAATCGCCGAAGTTTGCGGCGTACCGTTAGGAAAAAGTACAGTCAAACAATTTAGTGATGGAGAAATTTCAATTAATTTAGAAGAAACGGTGCGAGGATCTGATATTTATTTAGTTCAATCAACCAATGAGCCAGTGAATGATGCTTATTTAGAGTTGATGATCATGATCGATGCATTGAAGCGCGCAAGCGCAAAATCAATCAATGTGATCTTACCCTATTATGCATATGCACGACAAGATCGTACGGCTAAACCACATGAACCGATTACTGCTAAATTGATTGCTAATCTACTTTCAAATGCAGGCGCAACACGAGTATTGACACTTGATCTACACACAGTCCAAGTTCAAGGATTCTTTGATATCCCAGTAGATAATTTATTTACAATGCCATTGTTCGCACACTATTATCGTCGCCGCGGAATGGTCGGAGATGACTATGTCGTTGTTTCACCTAAAAATAGTGGGGTCCAACGAGCACGTAGCTTGGCGGAATATCTAGATGCCGCAATCGCAATCGTTGATGTTGCAGATGAAACGGATCCTGAATCAGGATATGTTATCGGTGATGTTGAAGGTCGATGCTGTATCATGGTTGATGATATCTTAAACACTGGTGAAGTGTTCTCAAATGCAGCGAAGATATTGAAGAAAGCAGGCGCAAAAGAAATCGTTGCTTGTGCTTCACATGGGTTATTGTCACCGCCAGCAAAAGCTAATCTAGATGCAGCAGACATTAAAGATATCTGTATCACGGATTCGGTATCTACAGCTCCTGAACGTCATCCTGAAAATCTATCGATTATCAGTTGTGCAGAATTAATGGGAGAAGCAGTCAAACGGATCCATTCTGAAAAATCAGTTAGTCCATTATTTACGATGGAACGAAAAGATTATAAATAAAAAAGGGCAGTAATGCCCTTTTTGCTACTAAAAAAATAGTCATTAGCAAAAAAATATTCTTGCTAAACTCTACTATTTAGCTTTATTGATGAAAAAAGCAGAAAATTTTGAGAGAACAGCGTACAGAAAGGTTCGAGAATTTGTGGAAAATATTTATTTAGATCATGCAGCGACGACGCCGATGCATCCAGAAGTAATTACAGCGATGACCGACGTGATGAATGAAACGTTTGGTAATCCATCAAGTGTTCATTCTTTTGGTCGACAAGCAGCTGGAAAGTTAGAAATGGCACGCGAAGTTATTGGGAAAAGTCTAGGCGTGAAATATCATGAAATTATTTTCAACAGTGGAGGAACCGAAGGCGACAACACTGCTATTATAGGAACAGCTTTGGCACGAAAAAATGAAGGCCGCCATTTGATTACAACACAAATCGAACATCCTGCGGTGCTTAATACGATGAAGTATCTAGAAACGCAAGGGTTTGAAGTAACGTATTTGCCTGTTGATGATAAAGGAAATCTTTCAATGGCTGATTTTGAGGCGAGTTTACGTCCAGATACGATCTTAGTGTCAATTATGTATGGCAACAATGAAATTGGTAATTTGATGCCAATCAAAGAAATCGGTGAATGCTTAAAAAATCATCCAGCGTATTTCCATACAGATGCCGTTCAAGCATATGGCAATCAATTTATTCGTCCCCATGAGTTGGGAGTCGATCTTTTAAGCATTTCTGCGCATAAAATCAATGGACCAAAAGGTGTGGGCTTTTTATTTAAGAGTGACGAAGCCCATATTGATCCATTATTACGTGGTGGAGAGCAAGAAGAAAAACGTCGTGCTGGCACTGAAAACTTAGCAGGCATTTGTGGATTAGCTAAAGCAGTTGAGTTATTGACCGAAGAAGAACGCGAGAAGCGAAATCAGCTCTATAATCAATTTACTACGAATATTTTATCAGCGTTAGATGCTGAAGCAATTGACTATCATGTAAATGGTGATTTAACGAATAAATTACCACATGTTTTGAATTTACGTTTTACTGGGATCATCAATGACTTATTACTGATGAAATTGGATTTGCGCGGCATAGCGGTTTCTACCGGATCAGCTTGTACAGCTGGAACAATCGATCCATCCCATGTATTAGAAGCCGTATATGGTGAAAACTCCAATGAAGTTAAAGAGTCTGTTCGCGTAAGTTTTGGGTATGGAAATACTATCGAACAAGTCGACTATTTTATTGAACAACTGATCATGAGTTTGAAAGAACTAACAAAGTAGATTGAAATGCCCGATCGTACCCTCTATAATTAAGAATGAAAGAATAATTGATGAGGTGAGTAGATGGCATTTACGAAGCAAGCAACAATCAAAGGAGCAAAGTACAATTATGTATTAGCACCAACAGCTAAAAGATATACATTACGCGATAATGGTTTTACTGAGACCAGTTCAGGAAATTTCCAATTGGCTCGTCCGTTACAAGCAACACCCCAAAGTAAAGAAGGCTTTAAATTAAAAATTACTGTTGCAAAAGATCTAGGTACATTTAAAATGTCTGTTACAACGGCAAATGGCTTGAAAACAGTCGATATTTTTAAAGATAGCCAGCAAGAAATGGTCCAAGAAAAATTCTACTATTTAATGGATGGTATGATTGATCGCGGATTATTCATTAAAGAAGAAATTTAAGTAAACACGGGTTTTATCGATAGGTCGTTTTCATCGATAAGGCCCGTTTTAACTTTACAAAAATAAATGGGCACTAGACTTATAAAGCAAGACAAAGCATTTGATTTTATTTTTACCAATTAACGTTCTTTTTTTTTATATTTTTAACCCTTTACAATTCCATGTGTCAGAGATTGTGGTAAACTAATATTAAGAAAATTATTAGGAATGAAGGTGAGAAGTTGGTTCGCAAGATTCAAACGATTACGCACAATAAAATTATTTCTAATTTCCGGGTCTTGTCAGGACTGACGATCTCAATTGAAGATTGTGCCTATTTAACGAAGCAATTCCAGGCTTACGGAGTAGATGATTATTATATTAGTGATTATCAAGGAAATAGCTATTTGACGCGCTATGTCGACTATTTTATCGATTCGATTCCTTGCTGGACGTATAAAAGGAAATATTTCGTTCCTTTAATTTTTCGGGATACGCCAGATACTCAAAAAATGTTTCAAGATGATTATCGTTGGAAAGCCTTTTTTGTCTTATTGGATTGGTATTTAAAATATTCGCCAGAAAAGGTAATTATCCAAACAACAAATAATAAATTCAAAGTGATCGACACAGCATTTCTAACGTTTCGATTATGGGAAATCTGTGATGGTGCAGCTTTTCCAATTGCTAATTTGAATAACTTGTCTGAGTTTGAAAAATGGAATCAAGCCTCTCATTTAATTGATACAGGTCGTTCATTTAAGCAAACCCGTGAATTTGATGACACGAAAGAAGCGGATTTGACGCAATTAGAAGCTGTTATTTCGATCATTAAAATGAAATACCAAGCTATCTTACTAAAACAAGGTTACCAATTATGATTGGTAGCCTTTTTGATTGCCTTTTGGGGCTTTTTTTGATTAACGATGGTAGAATAAAACCAACAATCAAAATAAATGGTAGGTGATTTTGATGAAATATTTTATATCCGATACGCATTTTTTTCATGAGAATCTTTTAGGCGAAAACGAATTTGCCCCGCGTTTATTCGATACTGTGGAAGAAATGAATCAGCAGATGATCACAGCATGGAATGACGTCGTCAGCGATAAAGATACTGTCTATCATTTGGGAGATATTGCGATGCACCCTAAATACGATCGAGGCTCTGCAGAAGTCTTAGCGCAATTGCTTCAATTGAATGGAAAAATTATTTTTATCAAAGGCAACCATGATTCCCGGGCTTTTTTTAAATATTTAGCAGCTCATGATCCCAAATTAACGAATGGAGAACCTAAGTTTGAGTTTAATGATGTTGGGGTGATCGTAAAGTTTAACCATCATCAATATTATTTGACCCATTATCCAATGCTATTAGGAAAAACAGTGAATATTCGTAATCTTCATGGACATATCCATAATTATAGTATGCCAATTGCCGAGGATATCAATGTAGGAGTAGATGCACCAGAAAGAAAATTTTTAAAAAATGCTTTACCATTTGGGACCCCGATTTCTGAAAACTTGATTGATGAGATTGCAGCGTATAAAGAAACAGAAGTCCAAAGATTAAAATAAAAGGATCTATAATAAAAAGCGTCAGCAAATTTGCTGGCGCTTTTTTATTATTGTGCTTGGAGGTGCTTGAATAAAGATTTAGTTTTAGCAGCTTCTTTATTCGTATAATAAAAATCGCGGTCTTTAGTCGTAATTTTTAAAATTGGTTTTGATTGATACTCTACAAATAGAGTAGTCGATTTTCCTTCAAGTTTAAAATTACCAAGTGCATAATCGTCGGTTGCCAAACCATTTACTTTGATAATATTTTGTGGCATCTGATCGATTAATTGAACATTTTCGATCTGGTCATAATCAATTTTTTGTTTATGTGTCAAAGGACCATCCAAAATCAATTGATTGTGAGTCATTTTATAGGTTAATGGATCTGGGTGATAATCCAACGTGTATAACGGAATCACAGTGACCAACATTGCGCCAATCAGAAGGATCGGAAGAAGGACAAGAAAAATTTTTCCGATTGTTTTTCCCAGATTGATTGAGAGATTCATGCCGATTCGATCAGGAATCATCAGACGTGAGTCATCTGGATTCAAATACATGCCATAACGCCAATAGTAATCATCACCAGTATAGCGAAAGGTAGTTGTTTGGGCTAAAACTTGGTCTTGTTTTTTCCGTAAGCGCAACAGCCACCATAAAGTCAGCCCACAAAATAATAAAATCAATAAAAACTCTATTATTGTAAGGAATACAAAAAATTTAGCCGCCGCAGTCATTGTTAGCAAAGGGAGATAAATGATCAATACGATCGCCAGGCTTGAGAGGATCATATAAGTGGACCAATAAAATTTAGTCAGATCGTTGTATCGTTGATTGACCAGCGAATCATTAGTCAAAGCGCGAACAGGTAAATGACTGATTGAACGCCAAATCATGATAAATAAAAGTAGTACAAGTAAGCCAAGCAACAATAAAAACCAAGCCAATGAATGTAAACTTCCTGCTTGTAGAACAAAAGTAAAAAGAAATAAACACGCCAAGGCGGGGGCAAACCACCAAATGGGAACTAGTTTACGATTTTTTTCAACGATTAATTTTGTATCGACTCTGATTGGTTGTTCGGCCAGCTGCCACTGATTTTTAACGAGCAATTGATGGCCTTTACGAATATAGCGAAGCTGTACTAAGTAACTAGCACCAATTGAGAAATACAACAGTACGAAAAAGAGCAACATAAAAATAGATTCTTTCATTGGAAACAGCAACACAAGATCTAAAACTGATAGTATACCTGCTAATTGAAATTGTCTTTTTTGATAATTTTTTCGAAAAAGAATTACTTCGGGATCGTTCAATTTGTCGGCTGGAAAAGTATTTTCGACGATTACCTGTTTATGCGGTTTAGCCGCCAAGGATGTGGTGAACGCGATAACTAAATTACAAAAAATCAAAATGGCTAAAATCATATTCGGAAACATCAAATTTCCTCCTCTCTAAAGCTAGCTAAAATAGTTTGAACTTTTTCTTGAATCATTTGTTCATCTAAATCAGTCAAAGCAAGCTCTGCTAATAATAAAGTCAGATTCTTTTCGTGATTTTTTTTCAGTTTTACGGGTAATGGAGCAACTAAGGTCCCTCTCCTGCGATCAGTAATCAAATACCCTTCTTCTCGTAATTGCTGATACCCTTTTGAAACAGTCATCGTATTGACTCCTAATTCATCGGCAAATTGTCGAACCGTAGGCAGCTGTTCCTCCGGTTTTAATTCGCCACGTGCAATACCAATAATGATTTGATTTCGTAACTGCAAATAGATCGGTTCTTCAGCATGAGGATCAATTTCTAAAATCATTTTGTCCCCTCCTTTGTATTATTTATATTAATACAAATAATACAAAATGGCAAATAAAAATAATTATGAAGAATTATCTATCGAAAATTTAAGATTTATGTTGTATAATTCGTTTTACTGAAAAGTTGCGACCTTCAAATCGTAGAATTTTCGGAATCTATTTTGAAATGATGGTGATACTGTGTCTAACAGCAACACACGAGTCGTCGTAGGAATGAGCGGCGGCGTCGATTCATCTGTAACTGCGTTGTTATTAAAGGAACAAGGTTATGATGTGGTCGGCATTTTTATGAAAAATTGGGACGACACTGATGAAAATGGTGTTTGTACCGCAACAGAAGATTATAAGGACGTAGCAAAAGTCGCTGCGCAAATCGGAATTCCTTATTATTCTGTCAACTTTGAAAAGGAATACTGGGATCGGGTATTTGAATATTTCTTAGCCGAATATCGGGCAGGACGGACACCAAATCCTGATGTTATGTGTAACAAAGAAATCAAATTCAAAGCTTTCTTAGACTACGCGATGGAACTAGGAGCAGATTACGTAGCGACTGGCCACTATGCACAAGTTGAAAAAGATGAGAATGGGGTCGTGCATATGTTGCGCGGCGTCGACAATAATAAAGATCAAACGTATTTTTTAAGCCAATTGTCACAAGAACAATTAGCAAAAACATTGTTTCCACTTGGCGGAATGCAAAAACCGGAAGTTCGTGCAATCGCTGAACGAGCTGGTTTAGCTACGGCGAAGAAAAAGGATTCTACGGGTGTATGTTTTATTGGAGAAAAGAATTTCAAACAATTTTTGAGTAACTATCTTCCAGCTAAAAAAGGTAAAATGGTTACTTTAGATGGGGAAGAAAAAGGCGATCACGACGGTTTGATGTACTATACAATTGGTCAACGCCAAGGATTAGGTATTGGTGGTGGTGGTAAGACACAAGAACCATGGTTTGTTGTTGGTAAAGATTTATCAACGAATACATTATACGTGGGCCAAGGATTCCATCACGAAGCACTATATGCTACAAGTTTAGATGCCAGTGAAATCCACTTCACTACTAATGAAACAAAACCAAAAGAATTTAAATGTACTGCAAAATTCCGTTACCGCCAACAAGACTTGCCAGTAACAGTCCGTCTATTAGATGGGGATCGTGCAGAGGTTATTTTTGATGAACCTGTTCGTGCGATTACACCAGGTCAAGCAGTTGTATTTTATGATGGCATGGAATGTTTAGGTGGGGGCTTGATTGATCATGCTTACCAAGAAATGAAAGAATTACAATATATTTAAAGTGAAAATGAGACTTCCTTTGATGGAAAGTCTCATTTTTTTGTATAAAAAAAGCCAGTCAAAAGCGACTGACTTTTCTTTCTATGCAATGCTCTGAGCAAAATGAGCCATTGCGACTTTTACTTCGTTTAATTTTTCTGGTTTGATTAACGGGAATAGCGTTTTTTGGAGTTGTTTGAAATCTTCTAGACTTAAAGCATTAGTCTCTTGATCAGCAAAACTTTTGACCAAAATTTCTTTGGCTTCATTTTCTTTTCCTTCAATCGTATTGTTAAGGAAAAAGTCTAAAAATTTTAATTGTCCGTCTAACATATCGTTCACTTCTTTCATTAGAATCATCCTCTAGTATAAGAGTTTGTCTAAAAAGATGCTATTGATACGACTTATAATTAATGACTTTGCTGTATTTCTTGTTGTTTTTTCTTTTCGATAATTTCCTTTGTATTACGATGAACCAGTAGATAATTGACTAACACCAATGCTGAAGTCGAAATAAAGACACCACGGTAACCAAAGATAGACGACACACTAGAACCAATCATCGGTCCAACAACATTTCCAGCAGCTTGGAACGATTGATTGTAGCTAAAAATTCTACCTGCAGCATTTTGTGGAGAATATTTTGTGATCAACGTTTGGACAGCAGGTAAGAGACAAGCATCTGAGATTCCGACTAAAAAGCGTAAAGCGGCTAATTGCCAAACGTTGGTAACGATCGACATGGGCAAGAAAACGAGCATCGCAAAAATCAAACCGATCCCCAAGATTTTTTCACTGCCTATCCGGTCACCTAGACGACCAAAGCGTGGGGCAGCAATCAACGTAGCAATACCAGGAATCGAAGCGATAATTCCGCTGACTAAAGTGATATTTCCATGATTGTGCATCAACTGACGAATGTATAAACTGATAATCGGGCTAATCGAATTATTGGAAGCTTGAATGATCAGTGTAGTGACAAACATACCAATCACAACATGTGGGTATTTTAGATTATGAAAAATTTCTTTTGCAGGGAGCATATCTTTCTTTTCAACAGGAGTAAATTCTTCGTGGACAAACAGTAGGCTAAGCAAGAAGACTAAAAATAGGATACTACCAGTAATAAAAAAGGTTGGACGATAACCAACAATGGATGCGATCACGCCACCGACTAAGGGCCCTAATAAGTTTCCGGTCACAGCGCCAGTAGCTAAAGTCCCTAAAACTTGACCACTTTTTTCGCGTGGGGTTCCCGTAGCAACTAAAGCCGTAGCGTTACTGATATAACCAGAAAAGACACCTTGGAGCAAACGTAAGCCAATTAATTGATAAACATTGGTTACGAGTCCCATCAGACTAATCACGACAGCCATTCCAAGAGAAGCGCGTAATAACATTATTTTCCGACCCTTTTGGTCAGCTAAGCGTCCCCAAAGAGGTGAAACGATGGCAGTGATCAAAAAAGTAGAAGAAAAGGTGATTCCACTCCAAAAGTTCAATTGCTGGTTAGAGTAGTTTCCTAGTGAATCAATATATAAGGACATAAAAGGCATCACGAGACTAAAACCGATACCGGCCATGAATGTACCAAACCATAAGACAATCAGATTTTTTTGCCAAGTCTGACGAGGTTGAAATAATGCATTTTTGATTTTACTCAAAATAATAAAGGCCTTCTTTCACTAATATTCAATTTTAAAAACCGTTATACATTATAACGCTATTTTCTAGTATGTAAAATCACCGCCTATTGTGATAAGATATAATTAAGAAAAAAACAACTTTTTCAGAAAATTTAAAGAAAATCATCCTTTTTCTGAAATTATGCAATTTTGAAACATTATCCTTGAATTTTTATTTCATCATCCCTATGATTGAGGTGGAAAGAAGGGTAGCAGAATGTATCAAGTAATGACAATGTACGGTGATAATGAACCATGGTGGTTTTTCGAGGATTGGCAAAGAGACGTTCAAACGACTGCGACTTTCGATGATTTAGAAGCAGCGGTTGCTTATTATGAATATCAATGGAACGAACTAAAAAACAAAAATACATACAGTAATGCGAAACACAATTATTTGAGTGCGTTTTGGAATGAAGAAGATGAACGCTGGTGCGAAGAATGTGATGACTATTTGCAACAATATTGGGGTATCGCATTATTAAAGAACGGTCAGCCACTTCCGGTTGAAAGCAGAAAGGAACTTTATGAAACAGCTAATTATAGCGGAAAAGCCAAGTGTTGCAAGAGACTTGAGCAAGGTGCTTAACGCTACACAAAAACATAAGAACTATTTTGAAGGACCCAATGTTGTCGTGACTTGGGCCCTTGGTCATTTATTGGGTTTAAAAATGCCTGAAGACCTTAATAAAGAATGGCAAAGTTGGCAGATGGAAACACTACCGATGATCCCTAAAACGATTGGGATCAAACCTTTGCCAAAAACACGCGGGCAATTAAAAGCAATCCAACAACTGGCAAAACGAAATGATATTTCAGAAGCAGTCATTGCAACCGATGCAGGTCGTGAAGGGGAATTGGTCGCACGCTGGATTTTAGAATATGTGCGCTTTAATAAACCTGTCAAACGGCTATGGATTTCTTCTCAAACAACCAAAGCGATCCAAGATGGCTTCAAAAAATTAAAACCAGCCAAAGAATACGATAATCTCTATTATTCTGCTTTGGCTCGGGCAAAAGCAGATTGGTTAGTAGGGCTGAACGTTACACGCGCATTGACCGTTAAATACGAAGACAGTCTGTCAGCTGGTCGGGTACAAACACCGACTTTGGCTATGGTCCGTCAGCAAGAAAAGAAGATCGAGGCCTTCCGCCCGCAAAGCTATTATGTGATTTCACTTGAAGTAGCTGGGCAAAAAGCAAAACTGAATCAAAAAAATCCTTACGGGATTACTGAACGTGAGTCAGCAGAAAAACTTGTTAAAGAGTTGTCACAACAAAAAGGGACTGTCACGCAGATAGCGACAAAAGAAAAAACAGAACCAGCTCCGCTACCTTATGATTTAACAGAGATCCAACGAGAAGCGAATGCACGGTATCAATTTTCTGCCAAAAAAACGTTGTCTCTTGTCCAAAGCCTCTATGAAACACATAAAATCGTAACCTATCCTAGAACGGATAGTAAATATTTAACGAATGATATGAAAGCGACGATGAAGGAACGCTTGCAAGCAATCAGTGATTTCGCGCCAGAAGTCAAAACCTATATTAAAAATGGAGGACAAGTCAAACAAACTCGTGTCTTCCAAGACAATAAAGTAACTGATCACCATGCATTGATTCCGACAGAGCAACGACCAAGATTTGAAAAATTGTCCTCTGATGAACAACGAATCTATCATATGATTGTGACTCGTTTCCTAGGTTTGTTTGCGGATGCGCATAAAGAAAGCCAACAAAAGGTGACCGTCACATTCCAAAAAGAGACCTTTACTTTCCGCCAAAATAAAGTTTTAGTGGCTGGTTGGAAACCGGTTGAAGAAGCCAAAAAGGCCGTTCAATGGACGGAAGGCATGAAACTTGTTCCTGCTTTTACGATTGAAAAAGCGCTAACGACGCCGCCAAAATCGTTGAATGAAGGAACTCTGCTGGCTCAAATGGAAAAGCATAGCTTAGGTACACCAGCTACTCGAGCTGAAATCATTGAAAAATTGATCAAATCAGAATTGATGGAACGTACAACAACAGGGTTACTGGTCTCACCAAAGGGTAAACAATTGTTAGAATTGGTGAATCCATCACTAGTGACACCTGAATTAACCGAAAAATGGGAAAAACAATTAGAAGCGATTGCTGATGGTAAATACAGTAGTCATCAATTCTTGCAGGAAATCGAAGCTGATACAAAAAAATTAGTCAGTGAAGTAAAACATAGCGATAAAAAGTATCAAGATTTCTCAATCACAGCGAAAAAATGTCCTGAGTGTGGTGAACCATTACGCGAAAAAAATACACGCGATGGAAAAATTTATATTTGTACCAATCCTGAATGTAGTTACCGTCGTCGCAAAGATCCGAAAGTTTCAAATCATCGTTGCCCACAATGTCATCGTAAAATGGAAATCATTGATGGAAAAAATGGTTCATATTTCCGTTGTAAATATGACGGAACGACGGAAAAAATGTTAGACAAAAAAGAACGTTCGAAAAAAATGACAAAACATGAAGAACGTCGCTTATTAAAAAAGGTCAATGATCAAGAAGAACCACAAGAAAGCCCATTGGCAGCAGCCTTAAAAGCCGCAATGGAAAATCAACAATAATATCAAACCCCTCCGAGTGAAGTCACTTGGAGGGGTTGTTTCTATATAATTAATTATTAAATAGTCGCTTCATATTTTTCCTTTGCTTGAGTTAACAATTCTTTCAGTGTGGGCTGTTTTTCCAGTGAATACTGCATAAATGTACGGATCAAATAATAGACTTCTTTAAAATCACCTTGGACCATTTGACTGATAGGCAGTTGATAGTAAATAGTAAATAAACTTTTAGTCAGTGCTGGGTGAGAAAACAAATATTTTTGTTTTTTTGGAAGTATCTCGATCTGAGCGTGATCCATTACAGCAACGGCTTCTTTCATGGCTTGTGCTAGTTGGTCTAGCTGACTTCTAGTTTTTTCTTTTTTTGGGGCAGCAGAATAGACATATTCATAAGAATTTTGGATCATAATCAGTAAAGCGTGGCTCTCTAACCAATCGACCATTTGTGCTTCATATTGCCAAGAATAATCTGTCTTCGCAAATAAAGTATCTAGTCGTTTAGTAGCTGTAAATGAGCTACTTATTGATCCAATTTTCATTTTTCCTTTACCAAAGTGTAAAACGGTGGTGCCGTTAGATGTATTTGTTCCACCAGTCATTTGAAAGCCAAAAAGAATTTCTTTTTTTTCAAGGCTCTTTTTCTGTAATTCAGCTGCGAGGGCCGCGGGATTGACTTGATTTCCGACAAAGACAATCAGCGAACTACTATTGCGGGCTAAAGAATCAATGACTTGAGGGAAGTCACTATATTTCATCGTAACAAAAATAATATCATAGTGATCATCAGCTTTAAGGGTATCAATAACTCTTAGCTGATCTTTGGTTTGTTTTCGCTGCAAGGTGTGCTGCAATACTAGTCCGTCAGTGATCAATTTGTCTTTTTTCTTTCCCCTAGCTAAAAGGGTTACGTGATTCATTCCTTTGTTTAACGAATGTGCTAGAAAACTTCCTTGGATCCCTGCACCATAAATTAAAACGTTCATTCCTTCACTCCTTATAATTAATCAACAACTGTTGATTAATCAACTTGTGTCCACTATACTAAAATAACGAAGTATGATATTCAATTAACAGAAAATCAAAGTTGTTGATAAATGAACAGAAGTTAAAAATTGAATGGAGTTTCGCGATGGATCGGCGTAAAAGAAAAACGCAGCAGGGGATTACGGCTACTTTTTATCAGTTGCTAGAAAAAAAAGCATATGAGGAAATCTCAGTTAGTCAGATTTGCCAATTAGCAGATATCAATAGAGGAACGTTTTACCTCCATTTTATTGATAAGGATGATTTATTGGAAAAAAGTATTCAGCATGAAATGGATGAGTTGATTCATTATTGTGAAGAAAATGGTGAGAATAACAACCAACAAAAGCTTGAAAAGACCTTTGAATACGTAGATGAGCATATAAAATTATTGAGTAAATTATTCATAGCTGATAAACAAGGCTTTTTTGCCCGAGTCCAATTGGCTTATTTAAGTAAACAGTTAGTTGATGTCCCTGAATTGACCGCTATTTTTTTCACACACGGATTAATGGGCGTATTGGAGCAGTATCTAACACGAAATATTTCAAAAAAAGAGATTGCTAAGATATTGGGAGATATCACTCGTTATTTTCAATAAATAACTAAGCTATAGAAAAAAGTGTAAAAAAAGAGTACAATGAAAACGGTTTATGTATTTTCGGGAGGGATTGTAGTGAAGTCAAGAAAAGATGAAGTGCTAGAAATTTTAAAAACAAATCCGAACGAACAAACAGCACAAACACTAGTAGATCAGCTGAATGTCGATCGTACGAATATTAGTCGTTACCTGAATGAATTAACTAAGGAGGGTCTAGTAAAAAAAATCGATGGCCGTCCAGTTAAATTTCAAATTGCCAGTGTAACAGCAGAAACACATATTAATTTTGATAATTTGATTGGCCGTGAGGAATCACTAAAGAGCCAAATCCAAAAATCAAAAGCAGCTATTTTATACCCTCCGCGGGGATTACATACGATTATTTTTGGAGAAACTGGAACGGGAAAAACAATGTTTGCTGAATGTATGTATCGCTTTGCTGTTTCAGCAAATGTTCTAGATGAGACCGCGCCATTCATTACTTTTAATTGTGCAGACTATGCTCAAAATCCACAATTACTTTATGGACATATATTCGGTGTAAAGCGCGGAGCATTTACTGGGGCCGAAGAAAATCGTGAAGGATTAATGGAAAAAGCTGATGGTGGTATCTTATTTTTAGATGAAATCCATCGTCTGCCACCTGAAGGGCAAGAGATGTTGTTTACTTTTATTGATAAAGGTACGTTTCGTTCTTTAGGGGATGGGAAAGAAAAACATGCTTCTGTCCAGATTATTGGGGCAACCACCGAAACGAGTTCGACGTTTTTATCGACATTCAATCGAAGAATACCGATGCAAATCGAATTACCCTCACTGGAAGAGCGTTCATTAGATGAACGATTAGCAATCATTAAAGAATTTTTACAGCAAGAAGCAAATCGATTGATGCAAGAAATCGCGATTGACAAACGTAGTCTGTTGGCTTTTTTATTGTACCAAGCAGAAGGGAATATAGGCCAATTAAAGCGTGATTTGAAACTGGTTTGTGCCAAAGCCTTTTTGCATCACCAGACCAGCAATGATTCGGAAAAATTAATGATTATCGAGGATGATCTACCATTAGTAGTCCAAAAAGGTCTTTTGCGCATGAATGATGTTCAAGATGCGATGTTACCCTTTATGGATAAACGAAATCTTTATTTAACTTTAAAGCCAGGGACAGAAGAAGTTGTTTGGGGGCAAGATCCCAATAAAGACATGGAAGTTTATCATTCGATCACCTACAAGCTTGAAAAATTAGGGCGCGAAAACTTATCAGAAATCGATTTAGAGGAATTGATCTCTGATGATGTGGATCAATATTTTGAAAATTATGTGGAGGAATTATCGCATACGAATGCGTATCGTGAGATCATTTCAGACGAACTTTGGAAGTTGGTCAATGAACTTTATGATTTTGCGGCGAATCGCATGAAACGTGATTACGATGAAAAAGTTCGCTTTGCTTTTGCGTTACATATCAACTCAACGATTGAACGCATTCGAGGCAACCAATTTATTTCACACCCCAATCTAAATGATATCCGACGTAATTATTCGAAAGAATTTCAAATTGCTATCGAATTTTCAAATCGGATTGAAGAAGCCTATAATATTATGATTCCGTTGGATGAAATTGGCTTTATTACAATGTTTTTAACGATGGATAATCATGAAAAACAAAAAATAGATGAACGGCAAGTGGCGGTTTTAGTAGTGATGCACGGTAAATCTACTGCCTCTAGTATGTTGGAAACCGTTCAAGAATTATTGGGAACTACCAAGGGCTTTGCTTTTAATATGCCTTTAACTGTTGGGACCGAGACGATGTATAGCCAAATTAAAAATTACGTTCAACAAAAACGAGAAGAATTCAGTGAAGGCATTATTTTGATGACGGATATGGGCTCACCGAATAACTTTGGGAACTTGATTTTCCATGAGATGGGGATTCGGACACGAGTGATCTCGATGGCTAGCACGATGTTGGTCTTAGAAAGTTTGCGCTTAGCAACGTTGGGACGTTCATTAGAAGAAATCTACACCAGTGTAATGACGATGTTCCAAACAATGGTTCGACTAGAAGAGCCGACTAAAAAGGATGAAAAGAAAGTAATCATCGTCGCTTGCTTTACTGGCGAAGGGGTTTCTAAACGTTTAAATGAGGTAGTTTCGCAAATCGTCAATTTAGATGAATATGAAGTGATTCAGATGCAGTCACTAGAGCGAGAGGGTTTTAAGCATCGAATCGATCAATTAGTGACCCATAAAGATATTGTAGCAATTATTGGAACGATGGAGATTCATTATCAAAAAATTCCTTTTATTCCTGCAATGGATCTATTCAAACGGGATAAAATTTTAGAATTTCAAGATTTGATTGGTAGTACGATTACACTACCTGAAATGGTAGATTCATTGACCAATGATTTTACCCCTGAGCTCGATGTTAAGACCTTATTTTTGATGATTGATGATGTATTGAAACTTCTCCGTCGGGATAATGAATTGATAATCGAAAATACAGCGATTCAAGCATTAAGCATTCATATTGCTTTTCTAGTTGATAAAGTAAAAAAAGAAGAAGAGCGACCACTCTTTGATGATGTAAAATACTTTCATCAAGAAAATATTCTGTTCTTCAATCAAGTAGCTTCTAAATTGTCATTGATCGAAAATCAATTTTCCGTGCGCTTTACAGAAGACGATATTGCGTACATTGTAAAAATGTTAGTTGATAATCAAGTGAAATTCGGATTACACACTGTGTAATCCGAATTTTTTTTTGTGTATTATGAAAACCTTATCATCACGCTTTCTGTGCAACTAAAAAAGTGGCACGGTAATTGCTTTATATAAAGTGAACAATAAAATATTAAGGAGTGTTCGTTATGAAAAGAATTATGTTAGTTTGTGCAGCAGGCATGAGTACAAGTTTATTAGTAACTAAAATGGAAAAAGCTGCAGAAGCACAAGGATTAGAATCAGATATTTTTGCAGTATCAGCTTCAGAAGCCGATGCTAAATTAGAAGATACGGCTAAACCAGTGGATGTCTTATTATTAGGTCCTCAAGTTCGTTTCATGAAAAATCAATTTGAAACTAAACTAGCGCCAACAGGTATTCCAGTAGATGTAATCGATATGAAAGATTATGGCATGATGAATGGCGAAGCTGTTTTGAATACGGCCCTTAATCTAATGAAATAAAAGCAAAAGGAGATTGACGATGAGTGATACGATGACGCAAGAACAACTAGAGGCAGTGATGGGATTGATCATCAATGCTGGAAATGCAAAAAGCGACGCAATGGAAGCGATTCAAGCGGCTAAAACAGGTGACTTTGTATTAGCAAAAGAAAAATTAGAAGCTGCTGACCAAGCACTAGTTGAAGCCCACCATTCACAAACGGGTCTATTAACTGAAGAAGCAAGTGGTAATCCAATGAACGTTACATTGCTAGCTGTTCATAGCCAAGATCATTTAATGACGAGCATCACATTTAAAGATTTAGCGACAGAAGTTGTAGAAATTTATGAACGTTTGGGAAATGAATAGGAAGTGATTTCGTGAAGTTAGTTCGCGATCATGAAACATTAAAGAGTATTACAAGTTTAATTGAATACGCATTCAAAAAGCAACAGCCCATCATTGATGATACGCTTTTCTTGTCTCGTTACGCGCATGCCGATTGTTATGGGGTCTATCAAGACCAACAACTGACAAATTTAGTGATGGCCAATCATTTTGAGATTCAATTATTTAATCAAAGTGTGAAAATGGCTGGTATTGGTTATGTAGCAAGCTATCCTGAATATCGCGGAAAGGGCGGGATCAGTACGATCATGTCTGAACTTTTAGTTGATTTGTATCAACAAAAAGTAGCGGTGTCGCAGTTAGCTCCTTTTTCTGAAGCCTTTTATCGGCAATTTGGGTATGAAGTGACTAGTAAGCAAAAAACATACCAAATACCAGCATCAGCCTTTACTTATTTAGCTAGTGAGAAACAAGGGCATGTAGTGCGAGGCACTTGGCAACAAATGCGATCAGTTATTCAAACAATTCATCAACGGCTACTAAAACAGCAACAAGTTGGCACAGTGATACGTGAAAATTGGTGGTGGGAACGTCTAGATCAATACTACCCACATCGCTTTTATGCTGTGACCTATGATGAAAAAGATCAAGCCTGCGGTTATCTTATTTATCGGATGCAGGGAGACACTTTATTAGTAGATGAACTTGCATATGAAGATGTTTTTGGGTTACGCAAGTTATTAACTTATTTAAAAGCCCATGTGTCATCATTCGAGGATTTTCTTTATCACGCACCGATGCATGAATGCATCGAGCAATGTTTTTCTGAACAATCAGCTATTTCGATTACTATTAAACCTTATATGATGAGTCGAATTATTGATATTGAGCAATTATTTTCTAAAATGCCAATTATCCAAAATGAAATTATTTTAGAGGTAGCTGAAGATAGAGAATGTCCATGGAATGTTGGTAGTTGGCTGATTAGTCAAGGGACTTGTAAAAAAGTACAACAAGCAGGAGCAATCAAAGCATCGATTCATGGATGGAGCGAATTACTATTAGGTGATTTGACATTATCAGAAGGAATTTTTCTGGGGAAAGTAACGACGAGTAAAGATGTTACTTCATCAGTAATTCCAAAAGGAAAACAAAATTTTTATGATTATTTTTGAGGAAAATTTAGGGGGAATTAAAAAATGGATAGATTTGTCAATTTTATGGAAAAACACTTTATCCCACATGCATCAAAAATTGGGAATCAGCGTCATTTAGTAGCAATTCGTGATTCATTTACAGTAACGATGCCTTTGATGATCTTAGGTGCTTTAGCGGTAATGTTAAACAACTTGCCGATACCAGCTTTCCAAAACTTCATGAACGGGATTTTTGGTGGTGAAGCGTGGAAAGGGTTCGGAGGAGCAGTATGGAACGGAACATTCGGTGTTCTTTCAGTCTTCATTGCTTTCTTAGTGGCATATAATCTAGCTCGTGGCTATGGAAAAGACCCAATTGGAACAGGTGTTGTTTCAGTTGCTTCATTCTTTACTTTAGGGGCGGCTCTTAGTGGAATGAATTCATCTGGTTTGTTCGTGGCTTTGATCGTAGGTATCCTTGTTGCAGAAATCTTCACTCGTTTAGTCGGCAATGAAAAATTGATCGTTAAAATGCCTGATGGTGTACCGCCAGCAGTTGCTCGTTCATTCGCATCATTATTTCCAGCGATGATCACGATTTCAATTTTCGGATTAATTGCAGCCATTATTGCTGGTTTTGGTGTAGAAGACATGTTTGCAGCCTTCTATGCAGCTGTTCAAGAACCATTTATGAGCTTAGCTAATTCTTATTGGTCAGCATTACTGATTGCATTCATCACACCATTCTTATGGTTCTTCGGCTTACATGGGGCTAACATGATCGATCCATTCATGCAAGCAATCAATGCGCCTGCAATTGAAGCGAACAACGCAGCACTTTCAGCTGGACAATCAGCACCGTATATCGTTAACAAACCATTTATTGATTCATTTGTAAATATGGGTGGTACTGGTGTAACAATTGGTTTGATTATTGCGATTTATTTAGTTGGTCGTAAGAATAAACCGTTCATGGTTGTAAACAACTTGGCAGCAGCACCTGGTATCTTCAATATCAATGAACCATTGATGTTTGGCTTGCCATTGGTATTGAATCCAATTATGTTTATTCCATTTATCTTGACTCCAATGGTCTGTGTAACAACAGCTTACTTTGCAACAAGCTTTGGTTGGGTACCAGCAGCAACGGTAATGCCACCATGGGTAACTCCTCCAATTATTGGTGGGTTCTTAGCAACTCAAAGTGTTTCAGGAGCTGTTTTAGCGGCAGTTAACTTAGTGATTTCAATTGTTATGTATGTTCCATTTGTTATCTTGTCTACTAGACAAGAATTAAAAAAAGGAACTGAAATTTAAGTAACAACTTAGGGGTTATGGATCATAAGATCCCTAACCCCTTTCTATTTTATTAAAATTTATCGTACAGATTAGGAGAATTAGTAATGAAAAAATTTCCAGCGAATTTTTGGTGGGGTGCAGCTACTTCAGGCCCTCAAAGTGAAGGACGTTTCAATAAAAAACATGCCAATGTCTTTGATTATCATTTCGAAATCGAACCCGAAAAATTTCATAATCAAGTAGGGCCAGATGTTGCCTCGAATTTTTATAACAGCTATGAAAAAGATATTCAAATGATGCACGCGATTGGAATGAACAGTTTACGGACAAGTATCCAATGGAGTCGATTGATCGATGATTTAGAAACGAATAGCGTCAATCAAGAAGCTGTGGATTTCTATAACAATGTTATTGATACGATGCTAGCTGAGGGCATGACGCCTGTAATGAATTTGCATCACTTTGATTTACCAGTGGAACTATATGATAAATATGGCGGTTGGGAATCTAAAAAAGTGGTAGATCTATATGTTGGATTTGCTAAAAAATGTTTTGAGCTATTTGGTGACCGAGTAAAATTCTGGGCAACTCACAATGAACCGATGGTTGTAGTTGAAGGCGAGTATCTATTCCAATTTCATTATCCAAATATTGTTGATGGAAAAAAAGCTGTCCAAGTTGCTTATAACTTGAATCTAGCCTCAGCTAAAGCCATTGAAGCATTTCGTCAACTGGACATTAAAGATGCGAAAATCGGAACAATTTTAAATTTAACACCAACTTATGCAGCTTCAGAAGCGCCAGAAGATCAAGAAGCTGCTCGAATTGCCGAACTTTGGAACAATAAAATGTTTTTAGAGCCAGCTATTTATGGCCATTTTCCAGCTGAATTAGAAAATTTACTTACAAAAGACAAAGTATTATGGGAAACATCAGATGAAGAAAAAGCGATTTTAAAAGCAAACACAGTCGATTTTCTAGGAGTGAACTTCTATCATCCAAATCGGGTCAAAGCACCAGATGTTGCACCGAATTCGGTAGGTGAATGGATGCCAGATCGTTATTATGATGCATATGATATGCCTGGTCGTCGCGTAAATCTAGATCGCGGCTGGGAAATTTACCCTAAAGCTCTTTATGATATTGCCCTAAATATCAAAGAAAACTATAAAAATATTCCGTGGTATGTTTCTGAAAATGGGATGGGTGTCTCAAATGAAGAGCGTTTCAAAAATACAGCTGGGATGATCGAAGATGATTATCGAATCGATTTCGTTCAAGAACATTTGGAATGGTTGCACAAGGGAATCGAAGAAGGATCAAATTGTTTTGGTTACCATATGTGGACACCAATAGACTGTTGGTCATGGTTAAATTCGTATAAGAATCGTTATGGATTCATCTCAAATAATATCCATACTCAAATCAAAACAATCAAAAAATCAGGTCATTGGTTCAAAGGGGTAGCTGAACAAAATGGACTGTCGGATTAATAAAATAATTTAGCTAAATGAGGAGGAAATAAATTAATGAAGCGTGAACTAGGCATTTCTATTTATCCAGATCATAGCGATCCGCAAGTAGATCGTACCTATATCGAAAAAGCAGCAAAGCTAGGCTACTCTAGAATTTTTATGAGTATGCTAGAAGTGACAGAAGGCAAAGAAAAAGTTAGTGAAAAATTCGGTAACATCATTCATTTTGCCAAAGGTTTAGGCTTTGAAACGATTTTGGATATCGCACCTTCGATTTTTGATGATCTGGGAATCTCTTATGATGATTTGAGTTTCTTTGCTGAACTAGGAGCGGAAGGAATTCGTTTGGATGAAGGATTTGATGGCAATAAAGAAGCGATGTTAAGTTACAATCCAGAAGGTTTGGCGATCGAATTGAATATGAGTAACAACGTCGCTTACTTAGATAATATCTTATCTTATGAAGCCAATGAGCCATTTATTTATGGCTGTCATAATTTTTATCCTCAAGAAGGTTCTGCGTTACCTTATGATTTCTTTATCAGCTGTAGTGAACGTTTCAAAGGCCATGGGATCAAAACAGCGGCTTTCGTAACAAGTCATGCAGCACAATATGGACCTTGGGATGTCAATGATGGGCTACCAACACTAGAGATGCATCGTCATTTGCCAATCGATTTACAAACAAGACATCTTTTTGCGACTGGATTGATCGATACTGTGATTATTGGTAATGCCTATGCCTCAGATGAAGAGCTTGAAAGAGTAGCAGCAGTTGATCGTTATAAAGTGAGCTTAGGGATCGAATTTGTTCCCGCTGCCACGGAGATTGAACGTAAGATCGTAGCGGATAAAAAACATTTCCGTCGAGGTGATATTACATCAATGGCTGTTCGTTCGACTATGGTTCGAGTAAAATATAAAGACATCGAAAATCCAGTCCATGACAATACCGAAGAATTTCAAATCGGTGATGTGGTCGTAGGAAACGATGAATTCGGCAAGTACAAAAATGAACTGCAAATTGTGTTAGAACCACATCGTGATTCACGTAAGAATCTAGTCGGTAAAATTCCGTCAGAAGAATTGATTATGTTGGATTTTTTGAAACCGTGGACGAAGTTCCAATTTGTTCCTAAAAATTAAATTTGATTTAAATGAAAAAAAGATGAAAGTATTAGTTGACAAAAACGATTGATGCGTGTAAAGTATGAAACAACTTAATCAAACGACAATGAAAAGAAGAGTAATGATTGATTTGTTTTCAGAGAGTCTCTGTTTGGTGGGAAGAGACAGCAGTTAATTGTGAACCACATCTTTGAGTCGATCAGCTGAAGTTAGTAGGTTGGTCCGGTAGAGCCCGTTAACGCAGAGGTCAGATTGACCAGTTGAGATCGTTCGTTGTGAGACGACGATAAAAAAAGGTGGAACCACGTAATTACGTCCTTTAGTCCTAGCGACTAAAGGATTTTTTTATACCTTCGATTGGATGACTGACCCATTGAGGTTCTTTTTGCGAAAAGGGAACAAAGATGAGGTGGAACCACGTATTTGACGTCCTCTGGTAAGTGATACCAGAGGACTTTTTTTATATCTTCGTTTATTTTAAGAGTGTAAGGAACTGCAACAATACTAGATTGAGTAAAAAAGATCGAACTGAAATGGTTCATAAAATGTAGGAGGATGTTAGAATGGATTATTTGATCAATGTTATGCCACAATTATTACAAGGGGCATCGACCACACTGAAATTATTTGCTTATACGATTTTAGGTTCGTTACCCTTAGGAATTTTATTATCTTTTGGATTAGCAAGTCGTTTTAAACCTTTAAAATGGCTCTTACAATTGTATGTTTGGATTATGCGAGGAACCCCTTTACTCTTGCAATTGATTTTTGTTTTTTACGGGTTGCCTTTAGTTGGGATCATCTTTGATCGTTTTGATGCCGCACTTTTCGCCTTTGTATTAAACTACGCTGCTTATTATGCCGAAATATTTCGTGGGGGAATCCAATCGATTCCAGTGGGACAATACGAAGCATCTCGAGTGATCGGTTTAACACCGGTCCAAACGATCACTCGTATCATTATCCCGCAAGTAACGAAAATTGTTTTGCCTTCTGTGGGAAATGAAGTAATCAATTTGGTTAAAGATACTTCTTTAGTTTATATCCTTGGTTTATCAGATGTTATGCGCGCTGGTAAAATCGCAATGGAACGAGACACCACATTACTACCACTCTTTGGTGTAGCTATTATTTATTTAGTTTTGACTGGTGTAACATCAGTAATCTTGAAACAATTAGAAAATCGTTTGAACTATTATCGTTAGGTTGGTGAAGAAAATGATCGAATTAAAACAAGTAAACAAATCTTTTGGTGACAAAAAAGTAATCAATAATTTAGATTTAGTAATTCCAGATGGACAAATTTTAGCGATTGTCGGACCTTCTGGCGGAGGAAAAACCACACTATTAAGAACTTTAGCAGGTTTGGAATCAGCAGATAGTGGCACCTTTTTATTAGATGGAAAACCTTTTGATCCAACGTCTACAAAAGAACAGGAACAAGTCGTTGGTGTAGTTTTCCAAGACTTTCAATTGTTTCCGCATTTAAGTGTCTTAGACAATATCACGATCGGACCACGTTTGGTTTTGAAACAAGACAAAGAAACCTATCTTGCAAAAGCCAATCACCTAGCTGAGCTTTTAGGGATTGAAGAACTTTTGAACAATTATCCTTATCAACTTTCAGGAGGTCAAAAGCAACGTTTAGCAATCGCACGAGCGATGGCAATGAATCCTAAAGTCTTAGCCTATGACGAACCAACGAGTGCATTAGATCCAGCTTTACGTCAGCAAGTGGCTAATCTGATTTTAGAACTAAAAGCAGATGGTGTGACTCAAATCGTAGTTACCCATGATTTAGTCTTTGCCGAAGAAATCGGTGACAAAGTATTGAAAGTGGAACCAATTAAATAAACCAATAAATCAATTCAATAGGAGGAATTTCGGATGAAAATGAAAAAATTTGTTTTGGGAATGGTTGCAGTCGCAGCACTAGTGACCCTGGCGGCTTGTGGTAGTAAAAAAGAAGCAAGTGATACAAATAGCTGGAAAACGATCGAGAAAGATAAAAAAGTAACGATTGGTTTGGATGATACCTTCGTACCAATGGGTTTCAAAGATGATGATGGCAAGATCGTTGGTTTCGATGTTGACTTAGCTAAAGCGGTTTTTAAAGAATATGGCATTGAAGCGAAATTCCAGCCAATCGATTGGTCAATGAAAGAAAATGAACTAGATAATGGAACGATCGATTTGATCTGGAATGGCTATACGGTAACAAAATCGCGTGAAAAGAAAGTGCTTTTCAGTGATCCCTATGCTCAAAATGAACAAGTTTTAGTAACGAAAAAAGATAGTGGAATTACCGATGCTAAAGGAATGAAAGGCAAAGTATTAGGTGCTCAAGAAGGTTCTTCTGGTTATGAAGATTTCAACAACCAAGCAGCTGTTTTAAAAGACAATGTCAAAGATAATGATGCTACTTTATATGCAAGTTTCAATGAAGCGATGATCGACTTAGAAAATAACCGAATTGATGGATTGCTGATTGATAAAGTTTATGCAGATTATTATTTGAAACAAGCGAATAAAATTGATAATTTTAATATTTTCAATGTTGGTTACAAAAATGAAGATTTTGCAGTAGGTGCACGTAAAGGCGATAAAGAATTGGTCTCAAAAATCAATAGTGCATTCAAAAAACTTCAAGATAGTGGTCAGTATGCTGAAATTTCTAAAAAATGGTTTGGCGAAGAGTTAACATTACCAAAAGATTAAACAAGAAAAGGCGAACAAAACTTTTGTTCGCCTTCTTTTTTTTGTATAATAAGACAGAATGGAAAGAGGGATAGCATGGCGCAGAAAAAGCGTACAAAGAAAAAAAGAAAAACCAAAAAACAAAAACAACTGCAGGAACAGCGCTTGATTATCGGCATGGGACTTTTATTTATTCTGTTTGCATTTTTCTCCTTGTTTAATTTAGGTTTTTTAGGAAATTTGATTGCAAATGTTTTACGCATGATCGGTGGAAATACCTATCAGTTCTTAGCGATAGTATTAGCAATATATGGTGTGTTATTAGTAATAAAGAATACAAGTTTACGCTTGTCGAAACCACGCCGTTTAGCGGGTGTGGGCGTCTTTTATTTAGGGATTTTATTACTGATGCATGCGCATTTATTTGCTAATGTTCAAGATAAAGATCCGAATATTTTAAAAACGACTTGGGATCTATTGATGACGGATTTCTTAGGAAACCGTATCACTCAAAATGTGGGTGGCGGAATGCTAGGCGGAATTTTATATGGTCTGACGCACTTCTTAGTTTCACAGGTTGGGAGCTATTTGATTGCAATCTTGCTTTTAATGTTAGGAATTTTCTTGTTCAGTTTATTAGAATTTAATCAAGTAGTCGATTATCTGGCTGATTTTTCTGAAATGATCCAAGAAAAATTTTCGGAGTCTGATGACAAAAAAGCTGAACGCGTAGCTAAAAAAGAAGCTCGTCAGGCACAGCAAGTTCAAAAAGCACAAGCTAAAGCAGAGAAACAAGCTATTGAACAAGCAAAAATGGAAGCTAGAGCTGTCGAACGAGAAAAGAATCAAGCACGCTCGATGAGTGCAGGGGAACAATTGGCACAAGAAAGTCAGGAAGTTCCGGTCGAACGAGAACCAACTGCTAAAACACCGGAACAAATGACCTTGGTTCCAATTGAAGGCTTTCAAGAAAATTTAGAGCCGTTAGCTACACCTATACCAAGTAAATCATTGGAAGCACAATTTGATGAAGAAGATATCGATGATCCTGGTGATTTAGAATTTGAGATCAGTGCCGAACCGGAAGATCATGATTATCAATTACCACCTTCAACCTTGTTAGATTCGATTCCAGCTGCGGACCAAAGTGATGAGTACAAAAAAATCGAACAAAACATCAAAGTACTAGAAAAAACCTTCAATAGTTTTGGTGTGGATGCCAAAGTAGTCAAAGCTAGTTTAGGACCATCGGTTACAAAATTTGAAGTTCAACCAGCTGTCGGAGTGAAAGTTAGTAAAATCGTCAATTTGACGGATGATATTGCTTTAGCTTTGGCTGCGAAAGATGTCCGGATGGAAGCACCAATTCCTGGAAAATCATTGATTGGAATCGAAGTACCTAATAGTACGGTCAGCACGGTTTCGTTCCGTGATATCATCGAATCACAACCCAATCATCCAGACAAAATTTTAGAAGTACCATTAGGAAGAGATATCTCTGGTTTGGTAAGAACCGCGGACTTAACTAAAATGCCCCATTTATTGATTGCAGGATCAACTGGTAGTGGGAAATCTGTAGCAATCAATGGGATTATTGCTAGCATTTTGATGCGAGCCAAACCAAATGAAGTTAAACTGATGATGATCGATCCAAAAATGGTTGAATTGAATGTTTACAATGGGATTCCTCATTTATTGACTCCCGTAGTTACTAACCCAAGAAAAGCTGCACAGGCATTGCAAAAAGTCGTTCAAGAAATGGAAGAACGGTATGAAAAATTTGCAGCTACTGGTGTTCGAAATATTACTGGTTTCAATGAATTAGTGATTCAAAAGAATTTAGAAGATGGGCAAAATCGTCCGATCTTACCATTTATTGTGGTAATCGTAGATGAATTGGCGGACTTGATGATGGTAGCAAGTAACGAAGTCGAAGATGCAATCATTCGTTTAGCACAAATGGCCCGAGCAGCCGGGATCCATATGATTTTGGCTACACAAAGACCCAGCGTTGATGTTATCACGGGGATCATTAAAGCGAACGTGCCTTCGCGAATTGCGTTTGCCGTTTCTAGTGGTACGGATTCACGGACGATCATTGATGGCAATGGAGCTGAGAAATTACTAGGTCGCGGCGATATGCTGTTCTTACCAATGGGAGAGAATAAACCGATTCGCGTCCAAGGGGCCTTTATTTCAGATCATGAAGTCGAAGAATTAGTCACCTTCGTTTCTGATCAACAAGAAGCTCATTATGAAGAAAAAATGATGCCGACAGAAGAGACGACTTCTTCGCCGTCAGAAACACCACAAGATGAACTATATGAAGATGCAAAATCATTAGTGATCGAAATGCAGACAGCAAGTATTTCACTTTTGCAACGTCGCTTCCGTATCGGTTACAATCGAGCCGCTCGGATCGTAGATGAATTAGAAGAACATGGTGTGATCGGACCTTCGACAGGAAGCAAACCACGAGAAGTTTTATTACAAAAAGTCGAAGAAGAAATCGAAAATCCATTGGATGAATAGTTAAGATAGTCTAGAGAAATCTAGGCTATTTTTTTCTTTTTTTCAAAGTTGATTGTTTTATCTTTTTGAATCAGTTATAGTATGTAACGAATATCTTGAACGTTTTTCACGAAAAAGCGTTTATTGGTACGAAATAGGAGCATTCCTTTTTTTATGAAGGATGCGGTTAATTGAAAAATCCTATAAATAAGTACGTTGAAATGAATTAGGAGGAATCACCTTGGAAAAACCCTCAATCTATGGTTTGAGAAGAGAAGAATTAGTCGAGTGGTTTATTGAACACGGAGAGAAAAAATTTCGCGCAACACAAGTTTGGGAATGGTTATATCGTCAACGCATTTCTGAATTTTCAGAGATGAGTAATATTTCAAAACAAACAATTGCTTTGTTGGAAGAAAACTTTATTATCAATCCGTTAAAACAACTTGTTGTACAAGAAGCAAGTGATGGAACAGTAAAATATTTATTTGAATTACCTGATCACTTGATGATCGAAACCGTTTTGATGCGTCAAGAATATGGTTTATCTGTATGTGTAACGACTCAAGTAGGCTGTAATATCGGTTGTACATTCTGTGCTTCAGGTTTATTAAAGAAACAACGTGACTTAACGGCGGGTGAAATCGTTGCTCAAATCATGTTGGTTCAACATTATTTTGATGAGCGTGGGGAAGAAGAGCGTGTCTCACACGTGGTAGTAATGGGAATCGGTGAGCCATTCGATAATTATGACAACGTGATGAATTTCCTTCATGTCATCAATGATGACAAGGGAATGGCGATTGGTGCTCGTCATATCACTGTTTCTACTAGTGGTTTGGTGCCAAAAATCAAAAAATTTGCTGAGAATGGGTTACAAGTAAACTTAGCGATTTCATTACATGCACCAAATAATGAAGTACGCTCATCGATTATGCGAATTAATCGTAGTTTTCCAATTGAAAAATTGATGGCTGCTGTTGATTACTATATCGAACAAACCAATCGTCGGGTAACATTTGAGTATATTATGTTATCAGGAGTGAATGATCGGCCTGAGCATGCCCAAGAATTAGCAGACTTGATGAAAGACAAGAAAAAATTAGTCTACGTCAATTTGATTCCGTACAATCCAGTAAGTGAACACGATCAATATTCTCGTAGTTCAAAAGCAGATGTTTTACGTTTTTATGATGTGTTGAAAAAGAACGGAATCAACTGTGTAGTTCGTAAAGAACATGGTACAGATATCGATGCTGCCTGTGGACAACTTCGTAGTAAACAAATGAAAAAAGAAGCTGCAAAATAAAGACAAAAAAGCCCCACATATTATTATGTGGGGCTTTTTTTGCTAGTATTTTAAGCAACAATGGTTCCAACTGGGAAGATTGTTCTAAAAATTTTACGAGCTAGTGGGCCAGCAATGATTAATTGAAAAGGCAAGGCCATGATTACGTTTTTCAAAATATTGGTCCCCCACATAATAAATAACTGATTCCATTGGTGGGTATGGCTTAATACTTCAATGCTTCCGTATAAGGACATAAAGATGACCATTGGTAAGACCATACAGGTTGAAATTGTAAGAACCATTCGCAATGTACTAGGGGCTTCAGGTAATAATTTGAAAGCAAATTTCTTAGCTGGTCCTGAAACGACGAACCAATCTAAAAGAAAGGCACATAGGTAACCTAAGGGAAGACCTACCCAGGCTGTTTTAATAATTTCTCCATTGAATGCTCCAGCATTCATTCCGACATTGTACATACTCATCCAAAAAACCATCACAAAACACATAATCAATGAATAAACGAAACTTTCTCTTTTATTTGTTGGCATAAAAATCCTCCTAATAGTATTTACTTAAATTCTTAACTATTAAATAATTTAATAATCAATCCTTTAAGACAGCAAAAAAGTGGCCATCGTATAACTCGCTACGATAGCCACTTAGGGATCTTCACTGCGTTATGGAAAGTCAAATTTTACTACTTCCTATTATAAGCATATTTTTCAATTTGATATAAGTGAAATTTTCATTTTTTTTCAATAAAATTATTTCTTTTCACCAAGCTCGTCTTTTAAGCGATATATTTTAGAGGGACGTCCAATTCCAACCGGACGCTCACCGATCTCATCAAAATACTGAAGCATCGCTTTTTTAAAGTTTGAATGGTCAACGGTCTTAAAATCAACACCTAAAAATTTTGCAAAAACTTTACGAGCTTCTGTAATAGTGAATTCTTCGCCTAAAACTTGTAAAATCAATGGTTCATGATCCATTTTGTTGACGACTCGATTGAATGCTTTGCGGATAATTTCATTATGGTCAAAAGCTAACGTGTCTTTACCAATGGATTTGCCGGTTGCTAAGTCGATTTCAATTGAGATATCATCGTCACTAGTGAGATAGATGGTTTCGCCACGACGTTCCAAATTGAACCAACGGGCATCTTGCGTATCATCTCCAGCGGTTGGCGGTACTTGTCCGATAAAGGCTAGATAACTAACTGTGATAACCCAACCACGAGGATCTCGATTTGGCGAGCTGAATGTATGAAGTTGTTCAACATTTTTTCGTTCAATCGTAAGTCCAGTTTCTTCAGCAGTTTCTCGACGGACACTATCGTTAGTTGATTCATTTCGTTCGACAAAGCCACCAGGTAAGGCCCACGAATTACGATAGGGATTTCCTCGACGTTGAATCAACAAGATTTTTAGTTGATCTTCTTCCTTGTTATAACCCATGATGACGATATCAACCGTTACTGAAGGTTTATCGTATTCAGGATGTTCTTGTTCTTTATACCAAGCAACGAATTCTGCTTCGTCGGCTTCGTGTTCATAATAATCTTTTTCTGCTTCTTTAGAGGCAAATGATTTCATTTTTTCACCTATTCTCCTATAAGTATTCTCGTTTTTATTGTAGCATGAATAAAAAAAAAGGGGAACTCCGCTTGGAGTTCTCCTTTTTTTATTTATTTTGATGAATCTGTTGAAGCAGTGCTTGAATCAGTTGCTTCAGTACTTGATTCAGTTGAAGAAGTACTTGTTGCTTTTTTGCTTGAAGAACTATTTGTTGCTGCACTTGAAGAACTATTTGTAGTTAGGAAATCAGATAAGATATTTTCGAATGAATCATCTTTGATCTTAACATTGGCTTTTTTCAATTCTTTAGCAATAACTTCAGAAGTGAATGTTTGGTCAGTCATTTGCGTATCTTCTGCGATTTTTTTCAATTCTTTTTTGTATTTGTCCATGTCATTGCCTTTAGAAGAAGTTTTCTCCATTTTTACAATATAATAACTTGTTTGGTAAGTAGAAGAATCTGTTGTTGAAATCACGTCAGAAACTTCACCATTTTTCAATTTGAAGGCTGCTTCTTTGACTTCAGAAGGAACACTTGATGATTGAGAGCTAAATTTAATTTTACCACCATCTGCTTTAGTAGTAGAATCTTGTGATTTTTCTTTCGCAATTTTTGCGAAATCACCTTTGTCATCTAATTGTTTTTTGATTGCTTTTGCATCATCTTCGCTGCTTGCTTGGATAATACGAGCTGTTACTTCTGGATGGAACGATTCCCAAGCCGTTTTTAAATCTTTGTCCGTTACTTTAACGTGAGCTTTTAGACCTTCTTGGAATGCTAATGATTGTTTCAAATACTCTTTAAAGGTTTTCGTTGTATAACCGGCAGATTTTAATTGAGTATCAAAACTATCACCTAATGATTCTTTTTGTTCATTGTAAGCTTTGTCGACTTGTTTATCCGTTACTTTATCGCCATAAGCATTTTCAAAGACTTTATAGATGATCATATTACGCACCAAGCTTTGGTTGGTTTGTTCTTTCTTGGCTTCATTATAGAAGTCTTCGACGGTGATTTTACCGCCTTTCATTGTTGCGATTTCTTGGCTTGAACTTCCAGAACAAGCACCTAGGACTACTACGCTGAATAATCCAGCAGCAGCTAATAAGATTTTTTTCTTCATGTTTGTGTTACAACTCCTAAATTAAATTTTCATACGTTCGTTATTCCTTTTCAACTATACCATACCTAAATTTACAAAAGAAAGTGATTAAAAATAGTTTCCGAGAAAATTCACACTAAAAGCACATTTCCTTAAGCAGAATTAAATAAAATTACTTCGTATCATTTGGACGATTCAAAGAAAAGCGCCCATTTTTGATTGTCGTACTTTCGGCCATTTGAGGTAGGGCTTGATTGATTTTTTCTAATTGATCTTGGATTTGTTGAATCCTTGGTTCGGCTTGGAAGCGAAAATCTTCAACATCCTTTTCCACACCGGATTTGAAAGCCGGCACTAAAGTATCAAACGTTCCTTTCAACGTAACGAGTGATCGGCGAAAATCGGTCAGATTATCATTCAACGCATCGGTCAATTCAACCAATTCGCGGGTATTACTGATCAGCTTGTCACGCGTGTCTTCACCTTTACGAGGGGCTAACAATAATCCGCTCAAGGTTCCGATACCAGCGCCAAATAAAATTCCTTTAAAAAAGCCCATTTATTTCACCTGCTCTTTAATTTTATCTGTGATTGTTTGCATTTCTTCAGGTGTATATTGTTCCGCATGATTACCAAAATGGATCGAAAAATCGTCTTTTTTGCTGTAACGTGGGACTAAATGAACATGTGAATGGAAGACCGATTGATAAGCCAACTCTTTATTATTGTTCAAGATATTCAATCCATTCATTTCAGGAAAAGCTTTTTCTAATGCTCGAGCAATTTTAGGAATTCGCGTAAATACATCAGCAGCCAACGCTTCGTCGTATTCAAAAATGTCGGTTACATGTTTTTTAGGGACAACTAGTGTATGTCCTTTGGTTGTTTGAGAGATATCTAAAAAGGCATATACTTTTTCATCCTCATAAATTTTGTAACTTGGGATTTCTTGGTTGATAATCTTGCAAAAAATGCAGTCTTCCATGGTGAACATCCTTTCTTAGATCGAGGGTTATTTTTTTATATCGCTATTGGATAAAACATCCATTGCGACTCAAATTTCTTCCTTAACTTTACCATAACTTCCAAGACTTGTGCGTCGAAAAGGTCAGGAGAAGATTAAAAAAATTGGAGATTCTGCTATAATATTAACTAAGAAAACGGAGGGGAAAAGATGAGTTTACAAATTCAGCACGTTACCGGCGGTTATGGACACTTGCCTGTTTTAAAAGATATCAACTTTAATGTCGAAAATAATGAAATGATCGGCTTGATTGGTTTGAATGGAGCCGGAAAATCAACAACGATAAAAAATATTATCGGCTTATTGACGCCCCAAAAAGGAACAATCACGGTTGATGGCCTGACGCTACAACAAGATCCAGAAAATTACCGTAAAAAAATCGGTTATATCCCAGAAACGCCCTCATTATATGAGGAATTGACGTTACGTGAACATATTGAAGTAACAGCAATGGCTTATGGTATCCCAAAAGAGGAAGCGATGCAGCGGGCAGAAACATTGTTAAAAACATTCCGTTTAGAAAATCGTTTGGAATGGTTCCCGGTCAATTTTTCTAAAGGAATGAAACAAAAAGTCATGGTTTTATGTGCCTTTTTGATCCAACCAAGTCTTTATATCATTGATGAACCTTTTTTAGGTCTAGATCCATTGGCGATCAATGCCTTATTAGAATTGATGGTGACAATGAAAGAGCAAGGCGCGGCTATCTTAATGTCGACGCATATCTTAGCGACAGCTGAAAAGTATTGTGATCGTTTTGTCGTCTTACACGAAGGTGAAGTCCGAGCCCAAGGAACTTTAGAAGAATTACAACAAGAATTTAATTTGCCAGGCTCTTCGTTAGATGAAATCTATATTGCTTTAACAAAGGAGAAAGAACATGCTTGATTTTTTTCGATTGCGGCGTCAACGTCACCAAAAGAAAATGATGAAGTATATGCGTTATGTTTTCAATGATCATTTTGTTTTAGTATGTTTATTTTTGGTGGGTGGACTTGCTTTTTATTATTCAAATTTATTGAAAGGGTTACCGACTGATTTCGTCTGGGGTCTACCAATCGTCGGAATCATTTGGTGGGTGCTTTTACCATTTGGACGCTTGGCTACTTTAGTCGAACCAGCAGATATGACTTTTTTATTGCCGAAAGAAAAAGCCATGGGTAGCTACCTGTCACAAGGCGTGCGCCATTCGATTGGAATACCCTTTTTTATTGAACTATTAGTTTGTGGGGCGTTATTGCCTTTAGTAGTTTTGACTAAACAAGTGAGTTTCGCAACTTTTTTTCTGTACTTAGCTATGCTTTGGAGTTTGAAGTTCGCTAATTTACGTGTGCAACGTTTCGCGTGTTTTCAAAATACAAAAAACGCGACGGCTTACTTAATGCTAGGTTGGTTTTTACTTAGTGGTGTTGTCATTTGGATTAGTCTATATTTAGGGGCAGTTTTTGGAACGATTCTAGGGTTGGTGATAGCCAGTATTTTTTATGTATTAACCAAAGAAAAGGGACGATTACTCGATTGGAGTAAGATGATTGAGCGAGAAAATGCACGTTTGCATCGAATCTATCAATTCATCAATTTGTTTACAGATGTGCCAGAAATCGAAGCGAAAGTACGGCGTCGAAAATATCTCGATGGACTTTTAGCACGCATCACATTCAAACAAGAAAACACATATTTATATTTGTTTGCAAGAGGAGCCTTGCGAGGAGCGGAATTTGGTGGATTATTCTTCCGCTTATTGATTGTCGGCGGAGTTTTATTGGTTTCATTGAATGATTTTCGCTTTATTGTCGGTGTCAGCCTATTGTTCATCTACTTGATTGGCTTCCAAATGATTCCATTATATGGTCAATTTGATTATATTGGAGCTACACAGCTTTATCCGGTAGCAATAAAATATAAACGTGCAGCCTTACAAAAATTAATGGGGATTTTATTAATCGCAACTGCATTTATTTTTGCATTGTGCAGTCTCTTCCAAGTATCGATCGGACAAAGTTTGCTTTTATTCGTGGTACTCTTGGTTGAGATTGGTTTATTCAGTTGGTTATATCTCCCAAAACGTATAAAAAAAATGGAGGAATAATAGATGAAAATATTATGGAACGATCAAATACTCGAAGATTCAGAAGTTGCGATTGATTTTGAAGACCGTGGTTATCAATTTGGTGATGGAATCTATGAAGTGATTCGTATTTATGATGGCTGCATGTACATGGAAAAGGAGCATTTGGACCGTTTATGGGTCAGTGCAGAAAAAATACGCATGGTGCTGCCTTTTACACGTGAAGAACTAAGTCAACGTCTGCATCGATTAGTGAAAGAAGTTGGTTTAGCTAATGCACGGATCTATTTTCAAGTCACACGTGGTGTTGCCAAACCACGTTTACACGATTTTCCGGATCCTAAAGAAGTCACACCTGTACTGACAGCAGATGTCCAAGCAGTTACTCGCCCAGCAGCAAAACAAAATATTGGGATTCGTGCAGGTTTTGTTGAAGATAAACGTTGGCTACATTGCGACATCAAATCGATCAGTTTATTAGGGAATCTTTTAGCCTTAGATGAAGCTAAACAAAAGGGTTACGAAGAAGCTGTCTTAGTCCGTGATGGTTTCGTGACTGAGGCTTCAGCTTCTAATTTATGGATGGTAAAAAATGATATCTTGTATACCCATCCTGACGGAAATCTTGTCTTGCCCGGAATAGCCAAAATAAAAATCCGCGAGATTGCTAAAGCATTTGGACTTGAAGTCCGAGAAGAAGCTTTTACAAGAGAAGCATTATTGGCTGCGGATGAATGTTTCAAAACAAGTTCTGTCGCAGAAATCATGCCGATCGTAGAAATCGATGATCAAAAAATTGGTGAAGGGATGCCTGGAAAGCTGACTAAAAAATTATTGAATGCGTATATTGAGGCCATTCAATTAACTGTCCAATCACATCTTAATGAAAAATAATCTAATAAGAACATACATCCTCTTGACGAAGCGACCATCCCCGACTAAAATAGGAAATACGTTTAAAATGCTAGGGGAGGGCCTTGGGAATGGAATTTCAGTTGGATAGTGACTGGCGCGTGCAACCGATCAAGGGTGATACGGGAAAAACCTATATCGGTTATCGTGATGAAGATCGCGTCTTCATTAAACGAAATACCACCCCGATGTTGGCTGCTTTGTCTCGTGAAGGGATCGCACCAAAACTTGTGTGGATTAAGCGGACCGGAAATGGTGACACACTAACCGCGCAAGAATGGTTAGATGGGCGCATCCTAGAACCAGAAGAAATCGCGCGAAGAAATGATGTCGTGGATGTTTTATATCATTTGCATCATTCACCTTCTTTGAAGACGATGCTAAAAAGAATGGGCGGTCGCCAGGTGACACCGCAACAACTTTTAGCCAATTATGAAGCCAATTTGCCTACGATGATCGAGCAAAATGGTTTTATTGAATTAGTTTATAATTATTTGAAAAAAAATATTCCCACATATGCTAAGAAAAATTATACTGTGGTCCATGGTGATGTCAATCATCGCAATTGGTTGGTTTGTTCGAACTATCTTTATTTAGTTGACTGGGATTCAGTCATGTTTGCTGATCCTGCTCTAGATATCGGAACGATTTTAGGAAATTATGTTCCTTTATCAAGTTGGAGCAAATGGTTGGTTCGTTATGGAATTCGACCAACCGATGAAAATATGGAACGGATTTACTGGTATGGCTTGATGAGTCTACTGTTAGAGATTTCTCGCCAATACAAACGTAAAGAGTTTCGTCACATGAATCAATCAATTGTACAATTGAAAAGAATTTTCGCAGGAAGCTGAACGTTCTGTTCAGCTTTTTGTCAGTGTTTTCTAGCTTTTATAGGCTGAAAATAAATACATAAAATAATAATGATAATTTTTGGAGGAAAAATATGCGTGTAAGAAATCGTCCAGGTGCAGCCGAAATGTTAGCTGCTCGTCCTGAATATGTAGTACCAGATCCTGAAGCCTTTAAAGGACGTTGGTCGGAACGTTTCGGTAATGATCATCCCATCCATATTGAAATCGGTATGGGAAAAGGCCAATTCATCACAGGAATGGCGGCAGCTCATCCTGAAATCAATTATATCGGGATAGAGATGCAAGCCAGTGTGCTGTCATTAGCTCTGGATAAATTAGTTGAATTAGAGTTGCCAAATTTACAATTATTGCATGTTGATGGGTCCGATTTGACGAATTATTTTGCAGATAGCGAAATCGATCAAATCTATTTGAACTTCTCAGATCCATGGCCTAAGACGAAGCATGAAAAACGCCGCTTAACTTCTCCAAGTTTCTTAGCAGTTGATGAAACGATTTTACGTCCAGCAGGAGAGATTCATTTTAAAACTGATAATCAAGGATTATTTGAATATTCATTAAGTAGTTTTTCAAAATATGGCATGGTATTAGAACAAGTATGGTTAGATTTACATGAAAGTACCTTTGAAGGAAATATCATGACAGAATATGAAGAAAAATTTTCAAATAAAGGTCAACGTATCTATCGAGTAGAGGCACGCTTCCAAGATAAAACCAAAAAATAGAAATTACTATTAAAGAGGTTAAAACAAAAGTAGACATACTTTTGTTTTAACCTCTTTTTTTTATGAATTAGTTTAATTTTACGTATGTTGTTTTAGAGGTGAAAAGATGGAGATTGAAGAATTTTCAGATCGATTGGTCCAGTTTGGCTGTGATCACCAGCTACAAGATTTGTATCTACTCCCTAAGAATGAAAATTATCACTATTTTTTTCGACGAGGAGATACGTATAAACAGTTTGATGCGCAATCAAATGATACTAAAGGGCAATTAGCTACAGATGATGCCATGCAATTGATTAATCGTTTTAAATATTTGGGTCAAATGGATGTCAGCGAACGAAGAAAAGTCCAGTTAGGAGCAATCACTTATTTATTGCCTCATAAAACTCAGCGTTTACGACTTTCAACCGTGGGTGACTATAAGTATAAAGAAAGTTTAGTTGTACGTTTTTTGCATCAATTCGGTCAGAGTCCAGAAGTGTACCATTTGCCAGAACAATTGGCTGTGATTGAAAAAAATTGTAATCAACGAGGCCTGTATTTATTTTGCGGACCAGTTGGTTCTGGAAAAACAACGTTGATGTATAAATTAGCTCGAGCAACCAAAGGACAAGTGATTACAATTGAAGATCCAGTAGAAATTGAAGAACCAAATTTTCTTCAGCTCCAAGTCAATGAAAAAATACAGCAAAGCTATGAAGAATTAATCAAATTATCTTTACGACACCATCCCGATGTTTTGATTATCGGCGAAATCCGTGATTCTAAAACAATTAAAGGTGCGATTCGGGCAGCTTTAACCGGGCACTGCGTTTACGCAACACTTCATGCTTCCAGTCTAGAATCTGCACATGCTCGAATTTTCGAATTAGGTGGAACGGAAACCTTGTTAAATGAGTGTTTGCGTGGTGTTATTTATCAGGAATTATTTTCCGTTGATGAAGTGCTAGGACTATTAATGAGTTATCGATTTTATCGGGAAAAACTGCTGTTTACTTGGGAAGAAGGCCTAGCTGATGTGGCACAAAAATAAATTGAACCGGAAACAACGCATTGATTTTGCACATTTATTAGGCGATCTTTTAGAAAATGGGTTTAGTTTGCAGCAAGCTTTGGCATTCTTTCTTAGTGCGGGGTTATTCTCTAAACCATTAATAGAATCCATTCAACAAGACTGTTATCAAGGAAAACAATTAGCAACCAGTTTTGCACATTTAGAGTACTCTAGCGATCAAATTTTACAAATAAAGTTAGCTGAATCCCATGGCGAGCTTGCTCAAACGTTATTAGGAATCGCACAGCAAATGCGGTTAGTACAAAAGCAACGAGAAAATTTTATTAAAGCCATCTCGTATCCACTATTATTGTTGATTTTTTTAATTGTAATTTTATTGGGCATGCGTTTTTTTTTATTGCCACAATTATTAGCAAGTGGAATGATTCGAGCAGATGATTTTTCGGTCCAATTAATTACGACTATTCCAATGATTGGTTTAGGGATGATTGTAGTATTAATAGTCATAGTAGTAATCTGGCGTTTTTTAGGGAGGCGTCATAGCTATTTAGTTCGTTTTTGCTATCTAGCAAAAATCCCCTTAGTTGGGAAATTATTTAGTAATTATTATTCTGCCTATTTTGCTTTAGAGTGGGGAAAGCTATTTGCTCAAGGATTAGAACTGCATCAAATTATTGAATGTATATTAGTAATTGAAGGAAGGTCACTGATGCAGGAAATGGCAGGTGATTTAAAGAATCGTTTATCTAAAGGTGGAACGTTAGCAGAAGAATTAAAACGCTATCCTTTTTTAACGCAGGAATTTAGCCGCATCATTTTTCAAGGTGAAGCACGGGGGAATTTGGCGAAAGAGCTATTAACGTACAGCCAGTTAATTTGGCGTCGTTTCTTTAACCAATTAGAATTTCTTTGTTCTTGGTTGCAACCGTTCGTTTTTTTGATTGTTGCTTTATTGATCATGAGTTTATACGTCACAATGTTATTGCCTTTGACTAATATGGAGGGAATATTATGAAAAAGAAGTGGTCGGGATTTACCTTATTAGAGATGTTAGTTGTTCTTTTTATCATCAGTTTATTGCTTTTGCTATTTGTTCCACAGTTGACCAAGCAAAAAGACAGTGCAAGTAACAAAAGTGATGAAGCAATCGCTAAAGTCGTCGAAACTCAAATTGAAGTATATAAATTAGAAAATCCAGGAAAAACACCAGGTAAGGATGATTTAGTTGATGAATACGTTAAAGCAGATCAATATGAAGCTTATTTGCGGTATAAAGCGGGTAAACAATAACGGTTTTACTTTGCTTGAAACGTTGATCGTTTTGTTTTTGGTTTTTAGTTTTGTGATGTTACCAACACTAGCCTTACGAAATTGGCAGCAACAACTAGAGAAACACTATTTTTATTATCAGCTGGAAAAATCGATCTTGCATTTGCAACAAGTAGCGATTACCGATCATCAAATGACTCAGATTCGTCTATTTCAAGACGATCAGCAGATGATTGTGTTCTTTACCACACAGACAGAGTTTCCTTGGAAGATATTGAAAGTTCCTGAATCAATCAAATTAGTGAGTGGATATTCAATTTTTTTTAGTGCTGGGAAAGGGAATATTTCGACCAATCAACCCGGCAATGGGAGCATTCCAAAGATTATTTTTAATGAACAAGAAAAAAATATGCACCAAGTTACTTACCAGTTTCAGTTAGGAAGTGGCCGATTTGAAAGAAAATAAAGGTTATATTTTATTAGAAAGTCTGATTAGTTTAATGATTCTTATGCTCGTGGTAATGACTTATGTTAATACAACGAGCAAGCTCATGCTTAAAAGCCAAGAGCATTTAGCAAGTTTGGGTGCATACCGTGAATTATATAATGAAACACGGAGGTGTCGGATACATTCAGTTGAACCACTGAACGATCAAATCACGATCTCTTTTGAAAAAAACAGCGCAGCTAACTCGCAAGGAGGCATTTTGGTTGTCAAAGACTAAAGGATTTACCTTATTGGAAAGTTTGGTCGCTTTATTGATGCTAAGTGGGATTTTATTATTACTATCCGGAATAATTCAGTATGTCGATAAAGTAGAGCAGGCGTTAAGCGGCTATCACCAATTAGAATGGGAAGTCTTTTTACTTCAGTTAGACAATGAATTAATGGATTTTACTTATGAAGCAACGACACAACATGAAATTATCGGAAAAAAATTGATAGAAGATGAAACAGTGCCGCTATCGATACGGCGTTCCAATCAAAAAATAATTAAGCGTCAATCTGAAGGTTATCAACCTTTGCTGACGAATGTAAAACGTTTTGATTGTCAGGAAAAAAATCAAGGAGTGGAATTTATTGTTACCTTCACTGATGAAAAACAAAAAACAGGCATTTGGATCTATGAATAGCCAAGGCGGAATTTTAATTTCCGTTCTATTGGCTGTTTTTTTATGTAGTTTATTATTACTGAATGTCCTTACGGCATATCACCAAACAGCGGATCTAGTTGTTCGGACTAAAAACTTGTATGAAGCTAGGATAGCTAAAGAACTTTTCTTAGCTGATTACCCGAATTTGAAAGAAAAAGAGGGTAGTTGGTTTTTTAATAAAGGGGAAATCACTTACCAAAATGAAGGGAAAGAAGTGAAAATAACAGTGAAAATTAAAAATAAAAAATATCATTTCTATGAAAAAAATAGCACATCTATTTCTTCAGAGTGACATAGTTAGAAAATAATAAGGATAAGCTTAAATGACTGAAAAAGAGACAGTTGTTCTAAATTAGGAAATCAAAAATAAAAAAAGAAAGCGATTGATTAATTTGAATATGTTCGCTAAAATAGAACAGGTATCGTGAGTGTTATATAGTATGTGAGGTGCAAGATGAATCCGGAAAAATTAGAAACAGCTTTTTCTTTGATGGAAGAAGCGATCGTCACATTGCAACAATCACTAGGAACTTCATTTTTTGACGCTTACATCGAAAATACGGAGAACTTAGTGGATAATGCAAAAGTACGTGTGATTGATCAACAACCCAATGTAGCTACTGTTGAAAAAGTAGAAGCGTTATATCAAGAGCTTTTATCCTTAGAATTAGAAAAGGAAGAATGGCGTAAACTAACGCAATTGATTTTGTTAAAAGGATCAATGTCAGAAAATTTACAGCCAAATCATCAATTGACGCCAGATAGTATTGGCTTTTTATTTGTCTTTTTGATTGAGCAATTGACCTTGAAAAAAGAACAGCCGTTAAGCATCCTAGATGTAACCGCTGGAATGGGTAATCTTTTATTGACGACTATCATTAATCTGCAAGCGGCCAACTATTCTGTAAAAGGTATTGGCGTGGATAATGATGAGACCCTTTTAGCGATTGCAGCTGCGGATAGTTTGCTAGTGGGAGAAGAAGTAAAACTGTTCCATCAAGATAGCTTGCAAGACTTGTTAGTTGACCCTGTAGATTATGTAGTTAGTGATCTACCTGTTGGCTATTATCCAAATGATCAGCAAGCTGAAAAATTTATGACCCATTCCGAGAAAGAGCATAGTTATGCGCATCATTTATTGATCGAACAAGCGATGAATTATGTAAAACCTGATGGATTTGGCCTCTTTTTAGTGCCAAGTAACTTTCTTGAAACGGAACAAGGACCATTATTGCAAAAATGGCTGAAAGATGAGGTCTTTTTACAAGGCATCATTCAATTACCCGATGAATTATTCAAGTCAGAACATTCACGTAAAAGTATTTTATTGTTACAGAAAAAAGGAGAAACAGCGGAACAAGCAGAAAAAGTCTTGCTTGTCCATTTACCATCGCTTAAGAATCCAACCAATGTAACAGAATTTTTCAAAAAATTCGAGGACTGGAAGTCTTCTAATTTATAAAAGGCTCTGAAGAGCAAAGCATTTCAATTATAAAGGAGAGTTAAAATGTCAAAAACAATCGCAATCAATGCAGGTAGTTCAAGTCTGAAATGGCAGCTTTATCAAATGCCTAAAGAATCAGTTATAGCAAAAGGAATCGTTGAACGAATCGGTCTTAAGGATTCTATCTTTACAATTAAGTACGGAGAAGGACAAAAATTTGAACAAGTTCTTGATATTGAAGATCATGAAGTTGCTGTTCAAATGTTATTAGATCAATTGATCGATTTAAAAATCATTGCTTCATTTGATGAGATTACAGGCGTTGGCCACCGTGTTGTTGCTGGTGGTGAATACTTTAAAGATTCAGTTGTGATCGATGATGATGTTTTAGCAAAAATCGAAGAATTGAGTGAATTTGCACCTCTTCATAATCCAGCCAATGCGATGGGAATTAAAGCGTTCCGTCATATTTTACCAAATATCACGAGTGTTGCTGTCTTTGACACATCTTTCCATACAACAATGCCAGCAACAAGTTACATGTACAGTATTCCAAAAGAATATTATGATAACTATTCAGCACGTAAATACGGTGCTCATGGAACAAGTCATCGCTATGTTTCAGAACGTGCAGCTGAGCTGTTAGGTAAACCAATTGAAGAAACAAAAATCATCACGGCTCATATCGGCAATGGTGTTTCAATCACTGCTGTTGAAGGTGGAAAATCAATCGATACGTCGATGGGCTTTACACCATTAGCTGGCGTGACGATGGGCACCCGTTCTGGTGATATTGATCCTTCATTATTACCTTATTTGATGGAAAAAGATGGTATTGAAGATATCCACGAAATGATCGATATCTTAAATAAAAAATCTGGCGTTTATGGTTTGACAGGTATTTCTAGTGATATGCGTGATATCGAGCAAGGAGCAGATGATGGAAATGAAGATGCGATTTTAGCATTGGATATCTACTGTGATCGTATCCGTAAATATATTGCTCAATACATTTCTGTCATGAATGGTGTCGATGCGATCGTCTTTACTGCTGGTGTCGGAGAAAATGCGGATCCAGTTCGTCATTTAGTTTTAGAAAAAATGACTTGGTTTGGAATCGAAATCGATGAAACAATCAATGAAGCAACACATGGAAAAGAAGTAGAATTATCAACTGAAAATTCTCGTGTTAAAATTTATGTGATTCCAACAGATGAAGAAGTTATGATTGCTCGTGATGTGGAACGTTTAAGTAAATAATATAAGTAAAAGACTGGATTTGATAATTGATCCAGTCTTTTTTTATTCGTTAGTTTGAAATGAGAATGATATCTAAATGTAATGTTGCTATGTTATTTTTAAGAAAAGGGTAAAAGGAGTTAATTATGACAACAACAATGATTATCGATCATCCTTGGAAAGAAAGTTTCAATCATAGTGTGTTGGCACAGCTAATTGAAGGACTAGAAGCAGATCAAAAAATCTATCAAGTGATCGATTTAAATCAAGATGGGTTCAATCCAGTCATGTGTGAGGCTGAATTAGCAGGGTATCAAAAAGGATTAGTTTTAGATCCCTTAGTTTTACATTATATGAATTTATTACGTGATACGACACAGCTAGTGTTGATTTTTCCAGTTTGGTGGTATAGCTCACCTGCGAGTTTAAAAGGCTTTCTTGATAAAGTACTTTTGAATGAATTCGCTTTTTTTGATGGTGGAAATGGGATCCAACCACTATTATCGATGGATTCAGTTGTTGTTTTTACCACATCAGACCAAACAACGGAGAGCCTGGATCAACGCTGTACACGAAGTTACAAACATCAACTGACTACGACGTTAGCGGATATTGGATTAAAAAATATTTCGTGGCACCATTTAGGAAATCTGAAACGGTTGAGTGAAAAAGAGAGAAGTTCATATTTGGAAAGTGTCTATAGCAAACTTTAGGCTTAAAACGAATATTTAAATAACGATGATTTAATGTTACTAAATCCGTAAAAAGAAATTTGATTATTTACTAATAGTAACACGATGCCTATTGCAACGCGGTCTTTTTATCGTTACACTAATAAAGAAATACAAGAAAGAAGAGGAACTTATTTTTTATGGAAAACGAAAAAGTTATACCGCCTAATAAGAGCGATTGGTTTTTACGCTTCATCAAAGGCATGTTCATCGGATCAGGATTTATTTTACCGGGTGTTAGTGGAGGCGCTTTAGCTGCCGTGTTTGGTATCTATGAGCGAATTATTTCATTTTTAGCCCACATCACCAAAAATTTTAAAGAAAATGTCCGTTTTTTCATCCCAGTAGGGTTAGGCGGGATTGCGGGAGTATTTATCCTTTCATTTGCAGTCAGTTTTTTACTCGGTCAATTCGAAACAATCATGTTATGGTTTTTTGTTGGTTGTATTATTGGGACAGTTCCAGCATTATGGAAAGAAGCTGGAAAAAAAGGTCGCTCAACGAAAGATCTGATTATCTTAGCTGTCAGTTTTGTCCTAGGATTTTGGTTTTTATGGCAAGGTTCTAGTTTATTTGGAACCGTTGAGCAAAATTTTTTCACTTGGATGATCGCAGGTGCTTTGATTGGTTTAGGATTAATCGTACCAGGACTTAGTCCCTCAAATTTTTTAGTTTATATGGGGATGTACAAAGCAATGGCAGATGGATTCAAATCGATTGATTTAGGTGTTATTATTCCAATCGGAATTGGTGGATTGATCACGGTTTTGAGTTTATCAAAAGTCATGGACTGGGTATTCAATCGTTTTTATGCGCCAATGTTTCATTTTATTTTGGGAATTGTTTTTGCTTCAACCATCATGATCATTCCAACAAATTATAGTGGTATCGGCTTTTTAGGTTTTGTCGGTTGTGCCATTTTATGTGTACTAGGAGCCGCTTTAGGTTGGTGGATGAGCCGTTTAGAAGAGCGCTATGTTCCAGAAAGTTAAAAAAATAAATTGTTTAAGGCTTGCTTTTTTTTTGAGAAGTCGATAAGATGATGTTAAGCACTTGGATTAGTAACGAATTTTTTATTGGCCTCAGAGAGTTGATTCATCGGCTGAAAGATCAACACGCCCGCTGAGATTTGTGAACCTACCAAGCAAGATTGTCGTGAAAATGACACGCGTCTCTAGCGTTATTAGAGCTGAAAGTTGGATCAACAATGTTTGATCAAGCAAGGTGGTACCGCGAAATTATCCGTTTCGTCCTTACATTTGTAGGGATGGAACGGTTTTTTTATTTTATTTTAGGAGGAAGCATGTATGACAAATTTACAAAAAGAAGATTTTTCAAAATGGTATTTACAAACAATTCAGAAAGCTGATTTAATGGACTATTCACCTGTTCGTGGCTGTATCATCTTCAAGGCTGATGGCTGGGAATTATGGGAGCACATTCAAGAAGATTTCAATAAATACCTACGGACTCAAGATATTCGTAACGTCTACTTCCCTATGCTAATCCCTAAACATTTCTTAGAAAAAGAAAAAGAACACGTTGAAGGATTTGCGCCAGAATTACCTTGGTTAACTGAAGTAGGAACTGAAAAATTGGAAGAACCTTATGCATTACGTCCAACATCTGAAACATTGATCGGTGATGCTTTTTCTAACTGGATCAATTCTTATCGTGATCTTCCATACGAAATCAATCAATGGGCCAATGTCTTCCGTTGGGAGAAAAAAACAATGCCGTTTTTACGTACGTCTGAATTCTTATGGCAAGAAGGTCATACTGCCCATGAATCAGAAGAAAGTGCTCGCGAACGGACGATGTCAATTCTAGAAGCCTATGGAAAATTGATTGAAGATACTTTAGCGATCCCAGTATACCGTGGTCAAAAAACACCATCTGAACGTTTTGCTGGAGCGGTCGACACTTATTCAGTAGAAGCGATGATGCGCGATGGTAAAGCCGTTCAAGCAGGAACATCTCATTACATGGGTCAAAACTTTGCGGAAGCATTTGACATTAAATTCTTAAATCGTAACAATGAGCATGAATTTGCCTATACAACTTCATGGGGAATCTCAACTCGTTTGATTGGTGCATTGATCATGGTTCATGGAGATGAACAAGGATTGGTCTTGCCACCAAAAGTTGCTCCGACCCAAGTTATTTTAGTACCAGTCGGTCCATGGCAAAAGAAACCTGAAATCTTAGATCGCTTGAAAGAATTAAAAGCATCATTAGCAGAAAATGGGTTACGCGTTCGTATCGATACAACAGATAATACACCAGGCTATAAATTCAATGAATGGGAACTTAAAGGTGCACCATTGCGTGTTGAATTTGGTCCTCGTGATTTAGAAAATAATCAAGCAGTGATTAAGATGCGTGATTTAGCAGATAAAGAATCTGTCTCATTAGATGGTATCGAAGGCTACATCATCGATCAATTAGATACGATGCAAACACGTCTGCTTGAAAGTGCGAAGGCACGTTACCAAGCAAACGAGCATACGGATATTGATACATTAGATGAATTGAAAGCCCATATTGAAAAATCAAAAGCTGCTGGTGAAGTGCCAGGATTTGTTTTGATTGGCTGGGATGGTACTGAAGAAACTGAAGCCAAAATCAAAGAAGAAACAGGCTTCACGACTCGAAATATTCCATTTAACCCACCGGTTGAAAAAACCGTCGATATCGTTAGTGGAAAACCTGCGAAGCATACCGTTTGGATCGCTCGCGCTTATTAATCGAAGAAAACCGAAGCAGCTCACTTATTAGAGAAAAGTTATGCGAGTACTGTTTAAACAATCAGCCACCAGTATGCAAGACGATTAGGAATTTATTTTTCCAAAAGTGAGTCTGAACGGATAATTTCTTAAAGCCTGAGAGAATCAAATTTGATTCTCTCAGGCTTGTTTTTTATAATATATTTTTGAATTTTAGAACTGGTAGTAAAATAAATTGAAAGTAAACGTTCGGAGGAAGATAAATGAAAATCGTTGTATTAGATGGTTATGCATTAAATCCTGGTGATTTAAGTTGGGGAGATTTTGAATCATTGGGAGACGTCTGTGTGTATGAACGTACTTCCGTCACTGATAAACAAGAGATCGTTCAACGAATTGGCGATGCGGAAGTTATTTTGACTAATAAAACCCCAATCGATGAAACGATATTAGCTCAAGTGCCGCAACTGAAATATATCGGAGTAATCGCGACAGGCTATAATGTAGTCGATATCGAGGCTGCAAAAAAAAGAGGCATTCCTGTTACGAACATTCCGGCATATGGTACAGATGCCGTTGCACAATTTACATTTGCTTTATTATTAGAAATTGTCAATCAAGTCGGGCTTCATAATGAATCGGTCCAGCAAGGTGATTGGCAAAAAAGTATTGATTTTACGTATCAAAAAACACCGTTGATTGAATTAAAGGCAAAAACGATCGGGTTGATTGGGTATGGTGCGATTGCTCAAACTGTAGCTAAAATTGCTCATGCTTTTGACATGCAGGTCATCTTTTGGAATCATCGCCCGAAAGAAGCTCCTGATTGGGCTGAGCAAGTTTCGTTAGATAAACTGTATCAACGAGCGGATATTATTAGTCTGCATGTTCCGCAAACGAAAGAAACACAACAAATGATCAATCAAACAGCAATCACCAAAATGAAAGACGGAGTGATTTTGATCAATACTGCTAGAGGTGGATTGTTAGAGGAATCCACAGTCGCAGCTGCTTTAAATAAAGGAAAAATTTATGCGGCAGGGGTAGATGTTGTTTCTAAGGAACCAATGAATTCAGAAAATCCTTTGATTACTGCAAAAAATTGTTTTATTACTCCACATATCGCTTGGGGTGCAAAAGAAACACGAGCACGTTTAATGGGCATTGCCTTAGATAATGTAGTTCAATTTTTGGATGGTCAACCGAAAAACGTAGTCAATTAAAAAAGCTTTACTGACTATTTATTTGCCAGAAGAAGCTGAAGCAAAAGTAATGTAACTTTTGCTTCAGCTTCTTTTTTATTTAAATAATTGATCAATACGATCAAAGTCTGATTTAGATAAGTGGATATCGGCGGATTGAGCATTTGCTGCTACTTGTTCAGGTCGTTTTGCGCCAGGGATCACGATATCGATCAATGGATGGGTTAAATACCACGCTAATACCAATTGGGTGATCGTACAATCATAACTTGCAGCTAAAGGTCGAAGTTGTTCAACTTTTGCGACGATCGCATTAAATCGTTCCCCTTTGAAATCCGAGTTGTTGCTTCTAAGGTCAGTTTCATCAAATGTCGTTTCTTTTTTATATTTCCCAGTCAGTAGGCCCGAGTCTAGCGGATAATAAGGAACAAAACGAATATTCTTTTCTTTTAAATAGGGAAGCAATTCTTTTTCATGTTCGCGATGCAAGAGACTATTTCGCGATGCAAGAGACTATAGTGGTCTTCGACGATGTCTACAAAACCATCTTGATTTGCTTCTTTGATTTGTTCGAGTGAAAAATTAGAAAGGCCGATCGAGCGAATTTTTCCAGCTTCTTTCAATTTATGTAACGCAGCAACTGCTTCGTTTTTAGGAGTTGTATCATCAGGAAAGTGAATATAAAAAATATCGATATAATCTGTCTGTAATCTTTGGAGGGCTGTTTCGACTGAAGTAGTTAAAAATTCAGGGGAGTTATTAAAGTTGTCATCTTTTTCAGGATCACGCGCGGCTTTTGTTGCCACGATAATACGTGAGCGGTCGAATTCTGCTTCTTGTAAAACTTCTCCAATCAATTTTTCTGATTGACCACGACCATAAGAAAAAGCTGTGTCTAATAAAGTAATCCCATTACGAAGTGCCGTACGGACGACTTCTTTTCCCGTTTCGTCGTTTAGATCAGGATAAAGATTGTGTCCACCAACGGCATTCGTACCTAAACCTATAGCGCTACTATAAACTTGTGATTTTCCGATTCGCACATCTGTCATACCGATCACTCCTTTTATGAGTTAGAATTTATAAGCCAGTTTATTTGAAAACGCTTTGCTCGTTTTAAGTGTATAACAAACAAAAATAAAAAGCGATAAAACCTTTTTAAAAGCCGGTAGAATAATTCAATTTTGCTTGACTTTCATAGTAAATTTTAGTAGCGTAATAGAAGATAAAAAACATCTGAGAAGGAACGAGTAAGTTACGAAGAAACGTACAGAAAAAATTGCCTTGGCTGAAAGCAATTTCGTAGGAAGTAACTGAAAGACAGTCTGGAGATGAGCGCGTGAAAAGCCGCTCCGTTACGCAAGCGTTAATTGCTAGAGAAAAAAGAGTCTGCTCTTTTTTAAAAATAGGTGGTACCACGAAATTTTCGTCCTTGTTCATTTGAACGAGGGCTTTTTATTTTATCTGCACCAACAAAGAAAAGGAGATCTAACATGAATTATCAGAGACCAAAAGGGACTAATGATATTTTACCGGGAGAAAGCAGCAAGTGGCAATTTGTCGAAGAAACGGCCCGTTTAGTGTTTAGCGATTATCAATACCAAGAAATCCGTACACCGATTTTTGAGCACTATGAAGTCATCGCTCGAAGTGTTGGAGATACAACGGATATCGTTTCAAAAGAAATGTATGATTTTCACGATAAAGGGGAACGTCATGTGACGCTTCGTCCAGAAGGGACTGCGCCAATCGCGCGTGCGTTTGTTGAAAATAAATTGTTTGGCCCGGAATTTAAGAAGCCTTATAAAGTGTATTATACGGGACCAATGTTTCGTTATGAACGTCCTCAAAAGGGTCGTTTACGTCAATTCCATCAAATTGGCGTTGAAGCTTTTGGTAGTGAAAACCCGACTTTAGATGTTGAAGTAATGGCAATGGCGATGGATTTCTTCAAACAATTGGGAATCAACCAAATTCGTTTAGTTATTAATTCATTGGGTGACAAAGAAACGCGTGCCAATTATCGCGAAGCGTTGATCAGTTATCTTGAAGCGCATGAAGAAGAACTAAGTGAAGATTCACGTCGTCGTTTACATGAAAATCCTTTACGTGTTTTAGATAGTAAAGATCGTAAAGACCAACCAATTGTAGCCAAAGCACCAAGTATTTTAGACTACTTGAGTGAGTATGCGAAAGAGTATTTCGAAAATGTGACCAAAACATTGGATTATTTAGGAATTGCTTACGAAGTTGATCACCGCATGGTTCGCGGTCTGGACTACTACAATCATACGATTTTTGAAATTATGAGTGATGCAGCTGGTATGGGTGCGCAATCAACGATTTGTGGTGGTGGACGTTATAATGGTTTAGTCGAAGAACTTGGCGGCCCTGAAACACCTGGGATCGGTTTTGCGATGGGAATCGAACGTATCCTTTTAACACTGGATCAAGAAGGAGTTATGATTCCAGATGCTGCAAATCTGGATGCTTACGTTGTTGGTTTAGGTGAAGCAACAAATATGGAAGTATTGAAAGTTGTTCAGGCGATTCGTGGCTTTGGTTTTTCTGCCGATCGTGACTTTATGAGCCGCAAAGCCAAAGCACAATTTAAAACAGCCGATAAAGAAGGCGCTAAGTTAGTCTTGACTTTAGGGGAAGATGAATTAGCAAATGGTCAGATCAATGTGAAAGATTCTGCTACACGGAATGAAAAAACATTTGCCCTAGCAGATATTTATCATGACTTTGCAAGTATTTATGATGAAATGACGATGCCTAATATCGATTAATCAAACTGTATTGAAATGAAAAAAACTAATTTCTTTTAAAGAATTTGTTAGATAGATAAAAATGGAGGAATAAAAGCAATGGCAAAACGTACGGTTTATTGTGGACGTGTGTCCGAAGAATACTTAGATCAAAAAGTAACACTAAAAGGTTGGGTGCAAAAACGTCGTGACTTAGGTGGATTGATTTTTATCGATCTACGTGATCGTGAAGGGATCGTGCAAGTGGTCTTCAATCCTGAAGAATCAAAAGCTGCTTGGGAAATTGCGGACCAATGCCGTAGTGAATATGTTGTAGAAATCACTGGAACGGTTATTCGTCGTGATGCTGGTTCTGTCAATAAAAAGATGGCTACTGGTGAATTTGAAATCAAAGGCGAAGATATCACGATTTTAAATAGTGCTAAAACACCACCATTCTCAATCGAAGATGAACAAAACATCAGTGATGAAGTCCGTTTGAAATATCGTTATATGGATTTACGTCGTCCTAAAATGGCGAAAAACTTGATCATGCGTCATCGCTTGACTCAATCTGTACGTCGTTTCTTAGATAACAATGACTTCTTAGATATCGAAACACCTTATTTAGCAAAATCAACACCAGAAGGTGCGCGTGACTATCTTGTTCCTTCACGTGTCCATGCAGGTCATTTTTATGCATTGCCACAATCACCGCAAATTTTAAAACAATTATTGATGACTGCTGGATTTGATCGTTACTATCAAATCGTTCGTTGTTTCCGTGATGAAGATTTACGTGGAGATCGTCAACCAGAATTTACACAAATCGATATCGAAACAAGTTTCTTAACAGCTGAAGAAATTCAAGAATATACCGAACAAATGATTGCGCAAGTAATGAAAGATGTTCGTGGTGTTGAAGTGACGTTGCCATTCCCACGTATGACCTGGGATGATGCAATGGAACGTTATGGTTCAGATAAACCAGATACACGTTTTGATATGGAATTGATCGATGTAACTGAAATTGCAGCAGCGACAGATTTCAAAGTTTTCCGTATGGCATCAGACAACGGTGGTGTGGTCAAAGCCTTAAATGCAAAAGGCGCAGCGGATAAATATTCTCGTAAAGAATTGGATCGCTTAGGCCAATTTGTTGGCCAATTTGGTGCCAAAGGGTTAGCTTGGATCAAAGTGGATGAAAATGGCGAATTAACAGGACCAATCGCTAAATTTATGGGCGGCGTTAGTGATGAATTGAAAAAAGCAACAAATGCTGAAGCTGGCGATGTCTTGATGTTTGCAGCGGATCAATTCTTAACAGCTGTTACAGCTTTAGGTGCGGTTCGTTCAAAAGTTGGTAAAGAACTTGGTCTGATCGACGAAGACCGTTTCGATTACTTATGGATCGTTGACTGGCCTCAATTTGAATACGATCAAGAATTAGGTCGTTATGTCTCTGCTCACCATCCATTTACAATGCCAATGGAAAAAGATATTCCAAACTTAAAAGAACATCCTGAAAAAGTTTATGCCCAAGCATACGATATTGTTTTAAATGGTTATGAACTTGGTGGTGGTTCAATACGTATCAATACACGTGAATTACAAGAACAAGTATTTGAAACATTAGGATTTACACGTGAAAGTGCGAATGAACAATTTGGTTTCTTATTAGAAGCATTAGACTATGGTTTCCCACCAATCGGTGGTATCGCTCTTGGATTAGACCGTTTTGCAATGTTGCTTGCGGGTGAAGATAATATCCGTGAAGTTATTGCCTTCCCTAAAAATGGTAAAGCAGCCGATCCGATGTCAGATGCACCAAGTACCGTCTCACCATTACAACTTTATGAACTAAGTATTGATGTTACGAACGTAGAAGAATAAGAAAATACTAAGAGAAGCGCCTTCCCCTAGGGTAGGTGCTTTCTTTTTTTCATGAAAATACGTATAATGTGAGTGAATTTTTGAAATGAGGCGGAAATTACATGATGAAAAAGAAGATAGAGGATTGGCCACACCACGATTATGCCACTCGCTTATCTGTCGCAGTTGTATATGCATTTTTGGCGGCGATTGCCGTGAACTTTTTTTACCAACCAGGACATATTTACTCTAGTGGTGCAACCGGGTTTGCCCAAATCTTGACGACATTATCTAAAAATGCGCTAGGCTATACGGTACCTGTTTCAATTACATTGTTTTTGATCAACGTGCCACTTTTCGTATTATCTTGGTTTAAGATCGGTCACAAATTTACGATTTTTACTTTTATTACCGTGTTTTTAACATCATTTTTTATCCATATAATTCCAGAGACGACGTTAACAGATGATCCAATCATTTGTGCCATCTTTGGTGGAGCGATCATGGGTGTTGGGATTGGTTTTGCCTTGAAGAATGGACTTTCTTCAGGTGGTCTAGATATTTTAAGTATCACGATTCGTAAACGGACAGGTAAGTCAGTCGGTTCGATTTCTATTATTTTCAACGTTATCATCATGTTTATGGCCGGTGTGTTGTTCAGCTGGCAATATATGTTTTACTCAGCGCTGGCTATTTTTATGAGTGGTAAATTAACCGATGCTCTCTTTACGAAGCAACGTAAGATGCAAGTGATGATTGTGACCAAGTGTCCAGAGAAAGTCATCACAGGAATCCAAGAACATATGCGTCGTGGGATCACGATCATCAATGAGGCAGAAGGTGCCTATAAACATGATAAGCAAACGGTCTTATTCACCGTAGTTACTCATTTTGAATTACCATTATTAGAATCGGTCATGAAGGAAAGCGATCCAGCAGCCTTTGTGAGTATATCTGAAAATGTTCGAATTATGGGACGCTTTTACGAAGAATCGATGGATTAAAAGTTGGGACAGTCTGTCCCAACTTTTTTATTGAAATTTTTACTCATTTTATTTTGGCAAATTAAAATCGAAATCTTTAGGAAAAACTTTTTTTAATGAGAAAATGTTGCAGTTTCTCAAATTTATCCGTATAGTTAATTTGGTATTCTATAGTAAAGTTGGAGTGAAGTTGGAAAAGAAAAACATGAAAAAAAGACTAAAACACAGTCGCTATATCAATGGCTTTGACGGAATTCGTTCCTTAGCGGTGATTGGCGTCATTTTATATCATTTAATGCCGACTCGGATGCGAGGGGGATACTTAGGTGTTCCAGTCTTTTTCGTAGTCTCGGGTTACTTGATCACTGATTTGTTGTTTCAAGAATTAAAACAGACCGGTAGGATCGATATCAAACAATTTTATTATCGGCGGATGAAAAGGTTATATCCAGCGTTGGTTGCGATGCTGATTGGTTCTTCGGCCTACATCACATTGTTCCAGCGAAATTTGTTGAATGATTTAAAAGGCAATGTCATCAGTAGTTTATTGTATGTCAATAACTGGTGGCAGATCAATCATGGGATGTCGTATTTTGATCGTTTTTCAAGCGAGTCGCCATTTACTCATATTTGGTCATTGGCAGTAGAATCACAAAATTATTTAATTTGGCCGATCGTCTTTGTTTTATTGATTAAATTAGTTAAAAATAGAGGCAAGATTTTTCTGGGAGTTATTGGCGCAGCCCTTGTTTCGATGATTTTGATGGCGGTTCTTTATACGCCAGGTCAAGATCCGACACGGGTTTATTATGGAACAGATACGCGGTTGTTTTCAATTTTACTAGGTAGTGCGTTAGCCTTTGTTTGGCCAAGTACACGCTTGAAAGAAGAAATACCCGCACAGGCGAAACGAATCTTAAATGGCATCGGATTTGTTTCACTATTATTATTGATCCTATCTTTATTTTTCTTGAGAGATGATTTAACGTTTGTTTATTATGGCGGAATGTTCTTGGTCAGTCTGCTAAGTGTTGTTCTGGTAGCTATTACGGCTCATCCTGGTGCTAGCTGGAATCGTTGGTTGACAAATCCAGTCTTTGATTGGATCGGTAAACGTAGTTATGGGATCTATTTGTATCAATTTCCAGTCATGATTTTTTATGAGGCAAAGATCAATGTAGCCAATCATACGCTGCTTCATACAATCATGGAGATTATTTTGATTTTATTTGTCACAGAGCTTTCTTATCGCTTTGTGGAAGCACCATTACGCCGTTTTGATTATGGAAAAACATTTTCGAGCTTGAAAGAATCATTTTGGGCGCCAATTAGAAGTCGCCGTAAAATTGGTTTTATTTTGACCGGAATCGTAACGTTGATTGCCGTAGTCGGTATCATTATTGCACCCAGCGGTCAAGTGGATGCCAATCAACAAGCATTGCAAAAACAAATCGAGCAAAACAAAAAAGCAGCTGAGAAAACAGAAACAAGTACGACTGAATCAGCGACAGACTCTAGTGCAAGTGAACAATCAACTGCTAGTTCAGATAAGCCCGTTACTTTAGCTGAGAAATACAATCTTAGTCAACGTGAAGTAACGAAAGCCAAAAAATTAAAAGTTACGGCAGTGGGAGATTCGGTATTATTGGCAGGTTCACAAGGATTGACTGAGATCTTTCCTAAGATGGTAATTGATGGTGAAGTGGGAAGACAATTGAAAGATAGTCCAGCAGTTTTCCAAAGTCTGAAGGACAAAAAAGAATTAAATGATACGATTTTGTTGAACCTTGGAACAAATGGTCCGATTACTGAAGACGAGTTTGCCCAAATCATGAGTATCGTTGGTGAGAAACGCAAAGTTTTTGTCATCAATACCCATGTACCAACACGACGTTGGCAAAATGATGTGAATGCGACCTTAGAAGCAGTAACAAAAGATTACAAAAATGTCCATCTGATCGATTGGTATAATTACAGTACGGCGCATACCGATTGGTTCTATGATGATCAAGTTCATCCAAATGAAGTTGGATCGGTGTATTATTGCCATTTGATTGCGACTGAGATGTTAAAAGGTGAATAATAAAAAACGTTTTGTGAGCAATCACAAAACGTTTTTTTGCTTATTTTCTTGGAGATAGTGTTCTTTTTTTTTGCGCGATAATTTTTTGAATGCTGCTTCGGCTTTTGTCGCTTCACTTCGCGTTTTAAAGCGTTCGGCATGGATCATTTGTAGCGGTCTACGGCTCGCAGGATGGGTATATTTTGCACCAACCCCAGAATTGTGTTCTACTAGCCGCCGACTTGGTTCAGTCGTGTAGCCGCCATAAAAGGTTTGATCTTTGCATAAGAGGACGTAAAAATAATGATCATTCGCCATAAAGCATCCCTCGTAAGTCCTCAGAGTAGTTTCCAGTTTGATCATATGTATATAATGGTGGAAGGAAACGCAAACCTTCATTTTTTCCGTCTTTGATTCCTTCAATCAACAAGGTATTTGCTTCTTTACCTGGTTTGGGATAGACGAATTGGATTCTTTTAGGTGCAATTCGATTGGCTCGTAACACATCGATAATTTCTAAAAAACGATCTGGTCGATGGACCATGGTAAAACGACCGTTCATCTTTAATAAGCGAGCAGAGACGTTAACGACGTCGGCTAATGTCGCATGAATCTCGTGCCGTGCAATCGCCAAATGAGGATTTGGATTTTTGATACTAGTAGGGAGTTCTTTAAAATACGGTGGATTACAAACGACGAGGTCAGCAGAGTCGCCTCTAAATACATCAAAAGTATTTTTTAAATCTAATTCATGCATCGTCATCTGGTTTTCTAAATGGTTGAGTTCGATACTTCTTTGGCCCATCTCCGCAAGACGCGGTTGCAATTCGATTTGGTCGATTTGTGCATTGGTTTTTCGGCTGAGAAAGAGACCGACTGCTCCATTGCCGGCGCAAAGATCGATAATTTTTCCACGTTTTGGGACTCTAGCGAAATTAGCTAAAAGTACCGCATCGATAGAAAAAGAAAAGACTTCTGCACTTTGAATGATTTGGATATCTTCAGCGTAAAGCTGGTCGATTCGTTCACCTTTTTTTAACAATTTCTTTTGCCCCCTTAAAAAAATCATACCGATGTATTATACTACGTTTAGTTAGGTAACTGAAAGGAAGAAAAAATGTTTTTTAAATTTATCCGCGTAATTGCCCGCAGTCTTTTAGCTGTCATTAACGGCAATGCCAAATATCAAAATAAAGAGAAATTGCCTGAAGGAAATTATATTTTAGTTGCACCGCATCGTACCTGGTGGGATCCAGTTTATATGGCGCTAGGTGCTTCGCCAAAACAATTTTGTTTCATGGCAAAAGAAGAGTTATTCAAAAACCCTGTATTGCGCTACATTTTAGTCCATCTGAACGCTTTTCCAGTAGATCGTGAAAAGCCAGGACCGAGTGTAGTAAAACGCCCGGTCAAAATGCTGAAAGATTCTGATAAAAGTTTGATCATGTTTCCTAGTGGAACGCGTCATTCCACTGAGCTAAAAGGTGGGATGTCATTGATTGCTCGTTTATCAAAGAAACCGATTGTCCCTTGTGTTTATCAAGGTCCAACAAAGTTTTCACAATTATTCAAACGAACACCAGTGATCATCCGTTTTGGTGATCCAATTGATATTTCTGATATCAAAAAAATGGATAAAGCAGGATTGGCAGAAGTGGAATCACGTGTGCAAAATGCTTTTGACCAATTGGATAATGAGATTGATCCGAACTATAAATATATTACTAAAGAAAAAGACGCTAATTAATTTAGTGTCTTTTTTCTTTGGCTAAAAAGGTACAAATTTTTTTATCGAGAGCGCCTGTCTAAGAACATCTGCTTGTTGAGCAGAAATATACAGTAAATCGTGTTATAATTTCAGGAAGGACTAAAATGAGAAAAGGGTGGATCAATGAAAGTTTTACATACGGCTGACTGGCATATCGGAAAGAAATTACATGGCTATGAATTGCTATCAGACCAAGCGTATATTCTTGATCAAATACTAAACATCGCAAAAGAAGAGTCTGTAGATGCAATCATCATCGCAGGAGACCTGTATGATCGCTCGGTTCCGTCTGAGGACAGTGTTCGGTTATTGAATCAAACGATTGCTCACTGGAACCTGACAGAACATATTCCGCTGTTGGCTATTTCAGGCAATCATGATAGCGCAACACGTTTAGCGACGGGAGCTCCATGGTTCGATCAATCGGATTTTCACTTGCATACGCGATTAGAAGAAGCATTTGAACCAATCGAAATGGGAAATACACAGTTTTACTTATTGCCTTATTTTGAGCCCGTCGATGCGCGAATCTATTTTGAGGATCCTGAGCTACGGACGATTCAAGCGGCGATGCCTAAAGTAATTGAAAAACTCGAAGCTAGTTTTGATAAAAATAAAAAACAAGTATTGGTCAGTCATTTCTTTGTAGCAGGTAGCAGCAAAACGGATTCAGAGACCAAAATAGAAGTCGGTGGTTTAGACGGGATCAATGGCCAACTATTGGCTAATTTTGATTATGTTGCTTTAGGCCATTTGCATGGAAAAGATGCATTGAAAATGGATAATGCTCGTTACAGCGGCTCGCCTTTAAAATATTCTTTATCTGAAAAAAATCAGGCTAAAGGTGTTTGGGTCATTGATACAGAGACGACCGAATTTTATTTTCGAACAGTTGCCCCGCTATATGAAATCGAAGAGATTCAAGCGACATTTGAAAAATTATTAGATCCCGATTTTTATTTAACCATCGATCGTGAAAATTATCTTTCGATTTTGCTAGAAGATCAAGTGGTGATTCCAAATTTGATGAATCAATTACGACAAGTCTATCCGCGGATCATTCAAGTCGAACGAATCAACGGGTACGAAGCCGAAACTATCAGTCGTTTAAGCCAAAAACAACTCAAAGAAAAATCTCCCATAGCATTGACTGAAGAGTTTTTTACTGAGGTTGCTCAAAGCGAATTGACGAATCAACAAAAGATATGGATTGAAGAAGGCTTACATTCACTTCTTAAGCAAGGAGGGTCAGATTAATGCTTCCAAAGAAAATCATTATGGAAAATTTCGGTCCCTTTTTACATGAAGAAGTCGATTTTGAAAAAATGTCTGAAACTCCATTATTTTTAATTAGCGGAAAAACCGGTGCCGGAAAAACTACGATTTTTGATGCAATCACTTTTTCCTTATATGGTGATGCTTCTGGTGGTGTTCGTTCTTCAAATGAAATTCGCTCTTCCTTCGCGGAACCGACAGAAGAAACCCGTGTTCAATTTATTTTTGAGCATCAAGGCAGACAATATTCGATCGAACGTTGGCCAAAACAGACCTTGGCTAAAAAGAATGGCAAAGGCGAAACGACTAAAAATCAAAAAGTCCAATTAAGTGTCTTTAATGATTTAGGCCAAGAAGCAGAAGCTTATACGAAAGTTGATGCGGTCAACGAAGTGATCTATCAAATCCTACATCTCCAAAAAGAGCAATTCCGTCAAATCGTGATGTTGCCGCAAGGTGAGTTTCGAACTTTTTTAAATGCGAACAGTACGGAGAAAGAAGCTGTTTTACGTAATCTTTTTGGTACAAGTGCCTATCGCAGTTTTACGGAGAATTTAAAGTTTAAAAAAATAGCGATGGAGAAATCTGTCGGTGAGCTGACTACACGAATGGATCAATTGTTCCAACAAGTTCTCTGTGAACAAGGGGATACTTATCAAGAATCATTGAATCTTGCCAATTATTATTTATCAACAGAAGCCCAAGAATTGTTGCAAAGTCAAACGGAACTTGAGACGCAACAGAAAAATTACAAAATGTTGCAACAACAAGTTCACGAAGCGCAAGAATTAACAGGCTGGCTACAGCAAAAAGATGAGACGATCCAAGAATTGGCTCAACTTGAAATGGAACAGCCAATCCAAGAACAACGTAAACAGCAGTTAAAACAAGCTCAGACACTGGAGCAAATCCGTCCCATCTATGAACGTAGGCAAGAATTGGAGCGCCTTCTTAAACAGCGACAAACCGAAATTACTGATAATAAAATTCAACTTAAAACGCTAGATCAACAACTCGTTGAAGCACAACAGCAAACACTTGCTTTTGAAAAAGAAGCGGGATTATGGCAAGTAAAAAGACAGAACTTGCAAAAAATGGAAGCTGCTTTGCCTTTAGTCAAACAACAAGCGGAACTAAAACAACAAGCAAATGATTTAGAGGCAAAACAAACGGTTCAACAAGCCCAGTTATTAGAATTAAATCAGCAATTAGCTTCTTTTGAACAAGAACAAAAAATACTTCAAGCAAAGCAAAACGATGAAAAAAACTGGCAAAACCGCCGCTATCAAGAATTACACTTTCAACAGCAACTAAATCAGTTAAAAGATGCAGCTAAAAAAATCACAGCTCAGCAAGAAGCGGAAGAAGAACAGCAGATCGACTTAGCACAACTGATCGAAAAGAAAAGTCAGCTTAGCAATCAATTGATGACGATCACCGGTGATTATAAGAAATTAAAAAGTCAGTGGGCTGCGGCTGAAATCGCACGCTTGAGTTTAGAATTATTACCGGGAGAACCTTGCCCCGTTTGTGGGTCTAAAGAACATCCTGACCCCGCTTCTCATGAGGGAATGATCACAGACAATCTAGCTGAATTGCAAAGTGAGTTGGAGCAACTAGAAGCACGGATCAAGCAGTTAGAACTCTTGCGTGGGCAGCAGATGACTCGTTATGAAGTTGCGAAGCAAACCTTCGAAAAAGCACAAGCAGACCGGGTGACTGCCCAAAAGGACTTAAACAAAAAAGTTACTGATTGTCATAAGCAATTGATTGATTATTATCAAACCACTTTACCGTTAGAATTAGATCAGTTAGTAACAAGTTTAGCTGAAAAGCAAATAGAAACGGATCAAAAGTTAAAAGAAATTACGATAGCTAATCAACAAATGGCATTATTGGCTGAAAAAATGACCAGCCGTTCAGAAGCAAAACGAGTCCTTGAAACGATACTTGATGAGGTGAAAAGCGAACAACAATTATTGCGTGGTCGAATTTCAAGCATCGAAGAGCAGACTACAGACTGGCAGTTGACAGAACTAGAGCAACAAATAAAAGAATTTATACAAGCTATCAAAGAGCATGAAGAATCAGTGGAAAGTCAGCAAGCTTTAATAAAATCATTGGAGCAACATCAGATTCGTCTGCAAGAGCAGCAGCAAGCTTTGACTCGGCAAGTTCAAGAGACCACTCAAAATATGTCAAAACAGCGATGTTTGCTAAAAGAGAAATTGACGGAAGCATCAATTACTGAAGAACAGTTGATGTTAGAAAAAATAGACCTTGAAACATTGGAATCAGCGATTGCAAATTTTGATAACCACCAAGGAATTTTAAAAGATCGACTCCAACGTTTAATTGAACAAATCGCTGATCGGGCAAAACCAGAACTCGAAGTGTTGCAAGCAGCGTTAGTAGAGCGTGAAACGCAAGTGTCACAATTACAACAGCAATACTATGCACGAGAAAGTCAACTGCAACAACAACGTGTGATCATCAAAACGATTACAGAATTGCATAACCAAAGCAAAAAGCAGTTGGATGAACTTGGTCAGATGGTTCAACTATATCAAACGATGAATGGGGATAATCCTCAAAAAATCAGTTTGGAACGTTATGTTTTACAATGGTATCTAGCCGAAGTCTTGCAAAGTGCTAATCAGCAATTAAATCAGCTGACGAAAGGTCGATATCACTTTGAATTGAAGCAAGAAACTGGACGTTCCAAAGGAAATACTGGGTTGGAAATCAATGTCTATGATGATAACGCTGGTGCCACAAGAAGTTCTCATACTTTATCAGGTGGTGAAAGTTTCATCGCTGCTTTATCATTAGCATTAGGTTTAGCAGAAGTGATCCAAAGCCAAGCAGGTGGTGTTGATATTGAAGCTTTATTTATTGATGAAGGATTTGGATCTTTAGATGAGGAAGCTTTGGAGATGGCGATGGAGGCTTTAGAAGGTATTGAGAACGCTGGACGGATGATCGGAATCATCAGTCATGTAAGAGAGCTAAAAGAACGAATCCCACAACAAATTATTGTGGAGACTAGCGGAACGGGTCGAAGTAGTATTCGTTATCAGCTAGAAGGATGGAGTGAAGCGTAAATGAGATGGAGTATTCCGGAAAAAGTAATTGAGCGCGGCAGAACTTACTTAAAAGAAGGACGGGTCTTATCCGTTGAAGCAGACGCTGCACGCCGTGTCTGGCATGGTGAAGTATTAGGCAGTGAACTTTATTTAGTAGATTTAGATGGTAGCGGAAAAGAAAACGATATTTGTTCATGTCCTTATTGGGAAGAACATGGTTATTGTAAACATACTGTATCAGTAGAATTGTACTTACGAGAAAAGGGTTTATCACGTGTCATTAAACCAGAAACTGTTTTACCTAAAAAAATGGAAAGTAGTGTGTCTTTTGCCGATTTATTAAATCAAGGATTCGCTCGTTTAGAAAAAGAAGCAGAACCTTTGCAACCTCTGTTTGTTGAATTCGTGGTCGAAGCTATTCCTACAAATCCATATCATTCAGAATTAGATGTGTTAGCTGTCTCATTACGAATCGGTACGAAAGCCGGAAAAAGAAGTTATATCGTCAAAAATCTGTATGATTTTTTACACGCGTATCAAATGGATTCTGCCTATACTGTTAATAAGCAATATCGTTTCCAAATCGAAGCAGGTGCATTTGAACCAGGCTGCCGTGATTTGATCGAAGATTTGGTCGGTATCAGTGAAACTTACCAATTATTAGGCAAAGCTGGTTTGCAGGTCAAGGGAAAACTAGATAAACGCTATCTATTATTACCAGTTCATCGAATGCAAGAATTATTGAGTGGAATGGAAAAGACCGGAAATCTAAGTATCGTGATCGGTGAGAAAGCCTATTCAGAAGTTCATGAAGGACAAGAATTACCATTGTCATTTAAAATCGAGAAACGTAGCGAGAATGATTTTAGTTTGACGGTGGCTGATAATTTTACAAACTATTATAGTAATTATTTCTTAGGCTTTATTGAAAATTCTTATTACTTGATGACCCGTGAACAACAAGATACGTATATCACGTTGAAACAATTGATGAAACGTTTGAAGGAACCTGTAATCACGTATGAACAGCGACAATTATCACAATTATTTACAGAAGTATTACCTTACTTACGTAAAATTGGACGTGTTCAAATAGCTAGTGAAGTTGCTGAAATCATGAAAGAAGAACCCTTGAGAGCGGTCGTGATTTTTCGGAAAATCAAAGGAATGATCAAAGTTGAAGCCGAATTTCATTACGGAAGTGCTTATTTCTCTACGAATGAGTCTCATCAACCGAAACTACCAAACAATGTAGAGATTTTACGTGATCGTCGGAAAGAAAAACAAATTTTAGATCTTTTTGATACGTATCGTTACCAAAAAATCGATACAGGCTTTGAGAAAAAAATTCCTGTGAAAGATAATTTGTATTATTTTTTCAAAGTTGAAGTCGAAGAATTTCGTCGTTTTGCTGAAGTCCGAATGGGAAAAAAATTACGACAATTATTCTTAGATGGCGAAGAATTCCAACCAACGATCGAAATCGATCAACATGGTTCTTGGTTAGACATCAAATTTGATGTGACTGGTATTCAGGACAATGAAATCGATCATGTGTTGAATAGCTTGTTGCGTAAAGATCGTTTCTATACATTGGATAATGGCGAAGTGTTATCCTTTGATTCTGAAGCTTTTCAACAAACGAGTGAGATGATTGGGCAATTAAGAGAAAAAATCAATGCAAAAGATGGCTTGATTCGTTTGCCGAAAAGTCAAGGGATTATGCTAGAAGAGCAATTGAAAAACAACCCGAATGCTCAATTCAGTGAAAACTTTACGTCAATGGTTCAAGATTTAACACATCCCGAAGATTATCAAGCGGTCCTACCTGATACGCTACAAGCACAGCTTAGACCGTATCAAGAAGCAGGCTTCCGCTGGTTAAAAATGCTAAGCGATTATGGTTTTGGCGGTATTTTGGCCGATGAAATGGGACTTGGTAAAACGATTCAAGTCATTACCTTTTTATTGGCAGAAAAAGCCCAAAAACCAATCAAAGCATTGATTGTTACACCAGCTAGTTTGGTCTATAATTGGCAAGCAGAAATCAAAAAATTTGCTCCAAGTCTGCATTCGCAAGTCATTTCAGGCAGTCGCAGTGAACGGGAACAATTATTTGCTGATTCCAACGAGATCGTGATCACTTCTTACGCAAGTATGCGTCAAGACATCGATCTTCATGAACAAGCAGGTTATCAATATTTAGTATTAGATGAAGCGCAAATGGTCAAAAATTCATCGACGAAAACAGCAAGTGCTTTACGTAATTTATCGATCCCACATCGCTTTGCATTAAGTGGGACACCGATTGAAAATAATTTAGAAGAGTTATGGTCATTGTTCCAAACAGTAATGCCAGGCTTTTTCCCAAGTATAGGTCGCTTCCGTCAAATGCCAGTACCTGAAATTGCTAAAATGATCCAACCATTTGTTCTCCGTCGAGATAAAGACACTGTTTTACAAGAGTTACCAGAACGGATTGAATCAAATGTCTTAAGTAGTTTGACGGAAGAACAAAAAACAGTCTATTTAGCATATTTAAAACGGATGCGTCAGGAAGTCGATCAAATGGACTCTGCGACGTTCCGCAAACAACGAGTAAGTATTTTGGCTGGGTTGACTCGCTTGCGTCAAATCTGTGACGATCCACGCTTATTCATGGAAGGCTATGAAGGCGGATCAGGTAAATTGGATCAAGTAAAAGATTTGATTCGTGCAGCTAAAGAAAATGGCCGCCGAGTATTATTGTTTTCACAATTTACGAGCATGTTGTCGATTATTGAACAAGAATTTGCTGAAGAAGGCATCTCTAGTTTTTATTTACGAGGAAGTACGAAAGTACCGGATCGTTTAAAAATGGTCGATGCGTTCAATGCAGGTGAAAAAGATGTCTTCTTGATTTCATTAAAAGCCGGCGGGACAGGTCTGAATCTGACAGGTGCGGATACCGTGATCCTTTATGATCTATGGTGGAATCCAGCAGTAGAGGAACAAGCAGCTGGACGTGCACATCGTATCGGACAGAAAAAGGTCGTAGAAGTATGGCGGATGATCGCTGAAGGTACGATTGAAGAACGAATGAATCAATTACAACAAGAAAAACGTGAATTGTTCCAAAAAGTAATTCAAGGAAATGAAGAACAAACGAATAAATTGACTGAAGAAGATATTCGAATGATCTTGAGCTTAGGAGAATAAAAAAGATTGCAGCGTATCAGCGCTGCAATCTTTTTTCATTTATTATTGCTTGTTTCAAAGCATCAAAACTAGTGATTTCTAGATCAAAAAGTGCTGTTTGATCATCAGGAAGTGGGCGATGCTGATGGTTAAACCACCAAACATTCCAATTTGCTGATTTTGCGCCCACGACATCATTTTCAAAACTATCGCCAATATAAAGTAGTGATTCCGCTGGTAGATCAAGACGCTTTTCCATCAATTTAAAAATAGTAGGATCAGGTTTTTGAATTTGGATACCATCTGAAATGAACAATGTTTCTGGCTCAAACCAATTGTTTAATTGCAAAGCATTCATTTTATTGGTTTGGCGTTCAACAGGTCCATTCGTGATTACTCCAAGGGAAATATTTTCTGCCGTTAAAAAATTCAGAATCTGTTGGATCTCCTTGGGAAGAGAAATTTTCTCTAATGCTTGATCATACAGTGCCTGAAACTTTAATAAGTCATTGTCTTCGGCATTAAAGTTTTCTGCTTGTAATGCGAGACGAATTCGTTCATAGCGCATTTTATCTAGAGGCCATTCTCCAGTGATCGTTTTCAGATAGTGCAGATCACTATAATAGCGAAATTGAAGAAAGAGAGAGGGCAACTTCTTCGTTGGAAATTTTGGAAATAGCGTAGTGATTGCGGCAAAAAAAGGTGCTTGTTGTTCATATAAAGTATCATCTAAATCAAATACGATTCCTTTAATCATCTAATCACTCCAAATCATTTGTTAAATCCATTATACCAAAACAGTTGTTCTTTTTTTAGACAAATAAAAAAATAGCATTTCAAATTACTTTTTGTTATGTTATCTGTTCAACAATAATTGGAAAAAAACATTCAAAATAATCAATCAAAAATATTCCTGACAAAAAAAATAATGATTGGCAGTCTTAAAAACAAGTTGAAATTCACCCGCTTCAATCTCACTAAACAACATAAAAAAAGTGAATCTTTTTGAATGCTTGGAAACTGTATCTATTTAAAATGATTACTTTTAGTAGAATATTTAATACAGAGTTAGAATTTCAAACATAAAATAAAATAACTGTGAAATAAGTAAATTGATAATTTATACAATTTACTAGTTTGTAATAGTTATAAAAAAGACTGAATTGACGTTATTCTGATAGGATTCACTTCGATTGCTTAAATAATATTTCTATTTTTATACCAATAAAAAAATTTTTTACAAAACTAATAATAGAAAAATATAAGATAATTTATATTTTTTTAATACAGTTTGTAACCTTGTTATACTATTTTTTCGAATGAGAGTTACGCCATTAATTTCTCATCTAAAACAACGGGTATGTCCTGACAGCTTTAGTAGCGGTGTTAAAAATTAAATAACGTTAATATTCAAAAAGAAAAAGTGGAAGAAGTCTTTTTTTTGTTACATTTTTTTTGTATAATAGAAACAGATAGCAGGAAATGAATATATCCTGTTACAAAATTTGAGAGTCAAGAAAAGGAGTGATATGTATGTTAACGTTATATACTTCCCCTAGTTGTACATCATGTCGGAAAGCACGTGCTTGGCTGCAGGAACATGAGATCCCTTATGTTGAGCGAAATATCTTTTCTGAACCATTGAACATCGATGAGTTGAAAGCCATCTTACAGATGACTGAAGACGGAACTGAAGAGATTATTTCTACTCGTTCGAAAGTTTTCCAAAAATTAAACATGGATTTAGATGAATTGTCACTAAAAGAATTATTGGATTTAGTCAAAGAGAATCCTGGATTGTTACGTCGTCCGATTATGATCGACGAGAAACGTCTACAAGTTGGATTCAATGAAGATGAAATTCGTCGTTTCTTGCCTCGTGATGTTCGCCAATACGAATTACGTCAAGCCCAGTTAATGGCTGGATTATAAAATAGATACCTCGTGGATGCGAGGTATTTTTATTTGGCAAAAATAAGTAGTTGGCCTCAACTACTTCCTCTATTTAGGAGAATTTAATAAAATTCATCGGCATTCTTTACTTTTAAAAGGAATCAGTTACAATGAACATATAATCTACTATTAAAGTGAGGTGTGCCAAGATGGAAATGGAACACATCAATGAGAATACGATTCGAGTTATTATTGAGAATGAAGATTTAGCAGAACGTGGGATTACTTTTTTAGACTTATTAGGCAATCATCGCGAAATTGAATCTTTTTTTTATAGTATCTTAGAAGAAGTCGATATCGAAGATGAATTCAAAAGCAGTGAAGCGGTGACTTTTCAAGTTCTGCCAAAAAATGATGGACTTGAGCTATTTATTAGTAAAAATTTATCGCCAGAAGATATTAGTAAGATGAATGATTCCACTGAATTCGAGACCAATGATTTTGATCAACTGATTCGTCAACAAATTTTAGCGAATTCTGAAATGGTTGAAGAAGAACCAGTGGATAATCGGGTTCGTGTCTTTCAACTAAATAGCTTTGAAGATATGATCGAGTTAGCAAGTTATCACTTTTTGGATGAGGCTTGGTGCGATTTGTATTTGCTAAATGAAAAATATTATCTTCAAGTTGTTTTCGATCCTGAAGTTTATGGAGACTATGCGTTAGCAGATGTCACTGCTGAAATTTTAGAATATACGCAAGACTCGGCAGTTTCGACAGAGATGTTAGACGAGTATGGAAAACTTTTGATGCGTCGTGATGCAATTGAAATCACTCGCAGTTACTTCAATTAAATAAGAAAAGACCTGTATGTAAGTGAATATGGGTCTTTTTTTTGTACCTTTGGTTGAGGTGAGAAGAATGCTATTTGCTTTTACGAAAGAAAAACAGTTGGTCGATGCGAGTGGTGCAGATGCACGTAAAACCTATTATTGTCCTGATTGTGGGTCAGTGTTGATCCGAAAAGCTGGGAAGTTGCTGATTCCTCATTTTGCTCATACGGCAAATGAAAATTGTCAAGGTATGAGTGAAGGAGAAACAGCCGAACACTTGAATTTAAAAAAAATTTTTTACCAATGGGGTCGGCAGGATGATCAACATTGGAAATTGGAAGAACCCTTAAAGGATCTACCGCAAAGGCCAGATTTGTTGAATCAAAAACTGGTGGTAGAAATTCAATGCTCGCCATTAAAAACATCTCGTTTGGAGGAGCGAGTGAGTGGGTATCGCCAAATGGGCTATCAGGACTGGTGGTTACTAGGAAGAAAACTATGCCCGGATAAAAAATTTACCGCATTACAAAAACAATTTTGTTCATTTTCTAAAGCTAGAGGGGTTCATCTATGGGGGATCAAAGCAGGTACGATTACGTTGTTTTACCATATCTATCAAAGGGACCAACACTATCATTATTCAAAAAAATCATGGCCCAAGTATTCTGAGCCCTTACCAATGATTTTGAATACAACTATTCGTGAGACACCACCTAAAGTCATTCTGTCAAAACAAAGTGTTATTGATAAAAAGACGCATTTAGGGCTAAAATTGCGGCAATCAGATCCTAAAATCAGAAAGATACAAGACTATCTATATCATAGGTATGAGCATTTGCTCTATCTCTCAGACTGGCTCTATTTTCCTAGTCGTTATTTCTTTTTTTATCAAGATGATATTTTGATTTTTCGACTATTGTTCCAACAAGAAGCTAAAAATGCGGATCGAATTTTTAAAAAATTTTTGCTCTATCGCGAAAAAACACAGCAACATTGGTCATTTTGTCGTATAGCAGAACGTGAAATCCTGGAGCGTCTTTATTTGGAAGCAATTTTTTGTCAAAGAAAGGCTAAAATTTTGCTGACTTGACGCATTTAAAAATTACTTTTTTCCAAATTGTGATAAGATTGGGGATGATAATAGAGATGGGAGTGTTTTTATGAGTGAAGCAAAACAATTACCAAAACGTCAGGAAGTTCCCGTTGAATTAACCTGGGATTTAACCAAAATTTTTGCAGATGAGGCTGCTTTTGAAGCAAAAGTCAAAGCCTTATCTGAAGAATTGCTAAATGTAGAACAAGTGAAAGGAAGTTTGGGGCAAGGTGCCTCTGAACTTTTAAAAGCTGTTGACTATGTTTTAGATATTTACCGTAAAGCGGAAGTTGTTTACGTGTATGCACATCTGAAAAATGATGAAGATACTGCTAATACGACAAACCAAGCGCTATATGCCCGTGCTTCTAGCTTGATCACAAAAGTCAGTGAAGCGGTTAGTTGGTTTGAACCAGAATTATTACAACTTTCTGATAGCCAAATAGCGGCTTACTTTGCTGAAGAACCTAAATTACAATTATATCGTCATTTTATCGAACAAATCATTTCAGAACGGGCGCACGTTTTACCCGCCGAACAAGAAGCACTTTTAGCTGGTGCAAGTGAAATTTTTGGTAGTTCTGCGGATACTTTTGCAGTGATGAACAATGCGGATCTAAAATTTCCGATCGTAAAAAACGAAGCCGGTGAAGATGTCCAATTGACGCATGGTGTTTATGGTCAATTGTTAGAAAGTACTGATCGCTCGGTGCGAGAAAAAGCGTTTAAAGCGTTGTATTCTGTCTATCATCAATTTAGAAATACCTTTGCTTCGACATTGAGTACACATGTCAAAGGTCATAACTTTAAAGCAAAAGTTCGCGGATATGATTCTGCTCGTGCAGCTGCATTGAGTAGTAATCATATCCCGGAAGATGTCTATGACACCTTAGTTCTAGTTGTGAATCAGTATTTGCCACTACTACATCGTTATGTAGAGTTGCGTAAAGAGTTGTTAGGTTTAGAGCAGTTGCATATGTATGATTTATATACGCCGCTACTAGCTGAAGCCCCAATAAAATTTACGTATGAAGAAGCGAAAGCCAAAGCGTTAGAAGCATTGAAGCCACTAGGTGAAGAGTACTTGGAAATCGTCAAAAAAGCCTTCGATGAGCGATGGATCGATGTGGTAGAAAATCAAGGAAAACGCAGTGGTGCGTATTCATCTGGTGCCTATGATACACAACCGTATATTTTATTAAATTGGCACGATCGTTTGGATGAATTATATACATTGGTTCATGAAATGGGCCATAGTGTCCATAGCTACTTTACCCGTCATACGCAACCGTATGTGTATGGAGATTATTCGATCTTTTTAGCTGAAATTGCATCAACGACGAATGAAAATCTTTTAACTAGCTATTTATTAGAAACAGAAACAGATCCCAAGGTTCGTGCCTATATCATAAATCATTATTTAGATGGTTTTAAAGGAACGATTTTCCGTCAAACTCAATTTGCAGAATTTGAACATTTCATCCATACCGAAGATGCAAAAGGCAATCCGTTAACCAGCGATTATTTAAGTAGATTCTATGGAGAATTGAACGCAAAATATTATGGTCCAATCGTTTTGAACGACGAAGAGATCAAAGATGAATGGTCGCGAATTCCCCATTTCTATTACAATTATTATGTGTATCAATATGCGACTGGTTTTTCTGCTGCTAGCGCCTTAGCAAAGCATATCGCTGAAGGTGATGTGCAAGCATTAGAAAACTATTTGACGTACTTAAAATCAGGTAGCAGTGATTATCCAATAGAAGTGATGAAAAAAGCAGGGGTCGATATGACCCAACCAACATACATTGAAGATGCGATGGAAATCTTTGCGTTACGTTTAGATGAATTGGAACAATTAGTCGAAGAGTTAAGATAGATCATTTTAATTAGTCGAAAATCACTCCTAATATATTAGGGGTGATTTTTTTGTAATGAAAGAAAGATAGCTAATATCCAAATAATTAACAGAATTTATATAAATGGAATTTCTATTTTGTTTGAGGGTGTGGGAAAATTATGTTGAGTAGGGGGGAGCTATTGTGAGCAAACCGAATAGAGGGGCTAAAATTGATCTATTTTTGAAACTATCGATTGCTGTCATGTTCATTATTGGTTTTCTTATTTTTATGTATCCCTTTGTAGTGGATGCAATCAATAATGTTATCGATCAACACCGACTTGCAGAAGTCCAAATAAAGAACGAAAAACGTTCTGAAGCAGATAAAAAAAAGCGTTTGAAACAATTGGAGACTGAGAACAAACAGCTACATACAATCATCCCTGGAGTAGGTAGTTTAGCCGACCCGTTTCAGACATCTTTAAAAAAAATGGAAAGTCCTAAAAAGGAATATTTTGAACAACATATGATTGGCGCCATCTTTATTCCCAAAATCAAGGTTAGTCTGCCGATCTATGACCAGACGAATGATTTTTTGCTTGATGAGGGTGCAACAGTACTGCAAGGGACTTCTTATCCAGTAGGGGGAAAGAATACCCATTCCGTAATCACGGGACATACCGGTTTGGCGGAAAAAAAATTGTTTACGGACCTTAATAAATTAAAAAAGCAAGAGCAATTTTACCTCCATGTGGAAGAGAAAAAAATGGCCTATCAAATTGATCGAATCCGGATAGTGAAGCCAGAAGATTTCAATGCTTTGAAAATAGAAGATGGACGTGATTTAGTCACGCTGCTAACATGTACCCCTTATGGAATAAATAGTCATCGATTATTGGTTACCGGTCACCGCGTTAAGTATCCCGTTCAAGCAGCTAAAAAAATAAGAGTAACCGAGAATTATCATCGCAGTAGGATCATTTATTTGATTGCCGGATGTATTTTTTTTATCCTTATTTTCCTTTACTTTATTTGGCGAAAAATAGTTCTTTACCAATCTCAAAAACGAACGTATGATTTTATTTTTTATCTTTATCAAAATGGAAAACCGATGCCCGGTGTACGAGCATGGGTGAGTTGTAAGGGCCAAGACATTTGCAGGGCAGACAAGCTTATATATACGACTAGTGATGAGTCGGGAGTAATTAAATTTTCTCATATTCCTGGCGGGATCTACTGCGTCGAGACTGAAAATGGCTTACGAATCAAAGGGAAAATTTGGCGAGTAAAAGATTCGGTCTTTACCATTGTCGGACATCCCAGTCGAAGGCACAAACAGATCAAACAGTCGATGAAGTATGACATTATAGAAAGTAAAGGAACATAGCATGAAAAGTAGCTCGTATAACCCCAGAAAACAGTTGGTCAATAAGATTCTTATGATCGTGGTTTTTCTGGTCGGAGTATTAGTAATGACCTATCCTTTTTATATCAACGCGATCAATGATTGGATTGATCAAAAGCGAATGGAAGAAGTTCAAAAACAAAATGAGAAACGCACGAGCGAACAACTTCAGCAAGCGAAAGAACGAATGGAAGTACATAATAAAAAAATGCAAATCAATGGGTTGGTACCGCGAGCACCCTCGTTCACTCATAGTGAGGAACAAAAAATCATCACAGATAAATACCTTCATTCACATCTGATTGGAGCAATCAGTATCCCATCAATCGAGATCACCTTGCCACTCTTTGATACAACGAATGAAAAATTATTACAAGAAGGTGCGACTGTTTTACAGGGAACTTCTTATCCGACCGGTGGAATCAATACCCATGCGGTGATTTCTGCACACAGTGGATTGCCAGAAAAAAAATTGTTTACTGATTTGGAGGAAGTAAAAAAAGAGGCTATTTTCGTAATCAGTTTGTTTGATGAAAAGTTAGCCTACAAAGTGGACAAAATTGAAATCGTAAAACCTGCGGATACTTCAGTTATCAATATTGAAGCTGGACGAGACATCGTGACATTATTGACCTGTACCCCTTATATGATCAACAGTCATCGCTTACTAGTAACTGGCCATCGAGTTCCCTATACTGAAAAAATAGCTAAGACGGTCAAACGGGCAGACGATGCTCGAAATTTGAAACAACTTTTCATACTGCTGGGAATAGTCATCACCATTTCGGTACTGCTGAGTATGATCTATACCAACTTCCACAAATATTTTTTGAAAAAGCATTCCTTTAATCTAACAGTAAAATGCTTGGATTCTATGGGAAATCCTTTGGCAAACGTGCAGTTAGTGATTTATTCTAAAAATGGAAAATTGCCGATCCAACAAGCAGGCTTGCCTATGGATGCTAGGACAGACACTAACGGTTTTGCTCATTTTGAAAAAATAGCAGGCGGCGTCTACTATTTAAAAGTCAATGAAGTCTTTGGCTTCAAATTTGGTACCAAAAAATTACGCGCTCAGAAAGTTGGACTATATTTAACTAAGAAACAAAAAGAGTATATTTTTACCGAGGAGAATACGGTCATTGTCAAGTGTTGATTTTTGGAGAGTAAAAAAATAACCAAGTGGAACTGTTCATCCCTAAGATGAGCAGCTTCACTTGGTTTATTTATATTTGAAAAAGTGTTTGAATGATTAAATCAAAGAAAGATGACAATCAGTGGCTAGATGATCAAACGGGATGTTTTTATTTTGTAAATTCAAAAAAGTAGTCAAAGATTCTTTGGTATTATAGGTGTCTAAAATATGATGGATCATTTCACAGCCTTCGATACGAATGCCCGCGTCACAATCGTCGTTATAATTGTAGATGACAGCAGAAGGGTGTGAGGTGATCTGCATCTCATTGGCGATCTGCTGATCAGCTAAAAAGGCTTCTTTGACAAAGGCTGAATGCCGATCTTCTAAAAACATCTCGACATCACCGCCGATTTTAGTAAATAGTTGAAGCGCAAGCTTCTTTGAATACTTCTGTTTTTGTTGTCCGACTGCTTCTTGAAGCTCTACGAGAAAATCCCGTCCTCGTTTTTTTCCTTGAAGTTGGGCTGCTTTTACATCTAAAGCGGCTGAATGAATCTCTTGAGACAAGTCATTGCGTAATTTTATATCTTTTTCTGAAGCGCCGATGCGATTCATGAATTCTGAAATAGTATTGAGATTCATGATAGGGATCAAACGTAATTGGATTTTAAGATCGTACGCTTTGATCAATTCAATCATTCTTCGTTCAATCGATAGGCAACGTTTGCCAATAGGATTAACAAATAAATAAATCTCAATCACTGATTTTCCTCCATATCTGTGTGTAATTTTTGCTGAGCGTGGACTGCGCGAGCAATTTTGTTTTGGGTCTTGCGAAAAGGTAAGCCAAATCGTTGTAAAAATTGCTTGAAATCTTCTTCGCTAAAAGTAGCGTTAGGAACTTCTAGTTCTAATTCAAAGTCATGCTGCTGACTATACCAACTTTCATCTAAAGCTAATTTTCCTTCAGGAATCGAAAGCTCAGCGCGTTTAGTCGTTAGTTGTCCAATTAGTTGTAAATTCTCGATGGAAATATGTAAGGCCCTTAAATAGGCTAAAACTTCTTTGGCTTCAGGAACAAATTGTGCAGATTGAACATTCGCATTCACTTCTTCAAGCGATAACGCATCAGTTACTTCTAACAGACCTACGCTTTGAGGGACTTTTAAGGTTGCTTCCGCACTGTTTTCAAAACGACGGATCCTTAACCCCATCCCTTGAGCTTTCAATAGAAAATCAGGTGTATCAAAATAGATATTTGTTTGTTGGACAAATTGATTTTCAGCGATTTGGTACGAGTGCAAAAGCCGATTATATTCACTTGCTGTCAACATACTTTTATATTCAATTTCAAGAGATTTACTCAAATTCGTATACTCCCATTTCTGACCTATTATTTATCTACTTTATCCTCACATATAACAAAGGATTTAGTCAAATATTTAGAAAGAAAATTCTAAAAATGTTACCGGATTGTAACATTTGTTAAATACTGAAAATATGATAATTTTTTCTGTCGATACTTTGTGATAAGATAGGGAAGAATGGAAAAAGAAGCGAGGGATTTACGATGGAGAGAGACTGGGATTCATTTCTTGCTCCCTATGAATTAGCGGTAGCTGAGTTGAAAATAAAATTACGAGGATTACGCAAACAATACCGAACGGGCGGCGATCATATCCCAATCGAGTTTGTTACTGGGCGTGTCAAGCCAGTTGAAAGTATCATAAATAAAGCTGAATTGCGTGGGATAGCATTGGATCGTTTAGAAGAAGAGATGTCTGATATGGCTGGCGTTCGGATCATGTGCCAATTTGTGGAAGATATCCCATTGATGGTCGATATTTTACGCCGACGCAACGATATGAAGATCATTCAAGAGCGGGATTATATTACCAATCGTAAAGTTAGTGGATACCGATCATACCATTTAGTCATCGAATATCCGGTACAAATGCTTGAAGGTGAGAAAAAACTTTTGGCTGAAATCCAAATCCGGACATTGTCAATGAATTTTTGGGCAACGATTGAACATTCAATGAATTATAAATATGAAGGACAAATACCAGAAGATATTCAAAAAAGACTTTTTCGGGCAGCCGAAGCAGCTTATCAGCTAGATGAAGAAATGTCTAGTATTCGAGGCGAGATTAAAGAAGCACAACATGTATTCAATCGTAAGAAGCAAAAAAAGGAAGTGAACCGCAATGGGATTAAGGATCGGAATCATCCATAATCAAGAAGAAAAATCAATTCGGATCTTACAGCGATTGCGGGGGCTATTAGCGGACAAAGAAGGCTTAGAACTGGTCAAACAAGATCCAGAATTGGTCATCACGATTGGTGGGGATGGTACATTATTATCTGCTTTTCATCGCTACAGTCACCGTTTAGACCAAGTCCGATTTTTAGGAGTGCATACCGGACATTTAGGTTTTTATACCGATTGGCGTGATTATGAGCTGCCTGAGTTGGTAAAAAGCTTATGTGATGAACCAAGTAAAAGTGTTAGTTACCCATTACTTGATGTCGTTGTTTCTTATAGAGATGGCAAGCACAAACATTTTCTTGCATTGAATGAATCAACGATCCGTAAGGGCAGCCGAACAATGGTAGCAGATGTATACATTAAAGAAGAATTATTTGAACGATTTCGCGGAGATGGTTTAGCGATTTCAACCCCAACAGGATCAACTGCGTATAATAAAAGTGTCGGAGGAGCGGTCGTTCATCCAAGTATTAATGCGATGCAACTAGCGGAGATTGCTTCATTAAATAATCGAGTATTTCGGACACTAGGATCACCTAGTATCATTGGTTCACATGAATGGGTGGATGTTCGTTTATCTGGAGAAGGGCAACACTTGATCACGATCGATCAGCTTGATATCGTGAGTCAAGAAGTAAGTTCGATCAAATATAAAATCGCTGAGGAACGGATTCATTTTGCTTCATATCGGCATATGCATTTTTGGCATCGTGTAAAAGATGCCTTTATTCGAGAGGATTAAACACGTGGAATTTAACTGGACGTATCAAGATGAAACAAGTGCGCTTGTTCGTAGTTTTTTAAAAAGGCAAGGAATCTCAAAAAAGTTGCTTGCGAAAATCAAATTTCAAGGCGGTCAAATTTTAGTGAATGGGACAGAACAAAACGTCTTGTTTTCTTTAAATGCCCATGATATTGTAACTGTTGTGATTCCTGATGAAGCGCCGCATGAGACTTTATTGGCAGATGCAATTCCTTTAGATATCGTATTTGAAGATGAACATATTTTACTTGTCAATAAACCGGCAGGAATTGCTTCGATTCCAGCGCAATACCATCCGCGCGGAACGATGGCTAATCGAGTCAAAGCGTATTATGTCGAGCAAGGGTATCCTAATCAAGTCGTTCATGTGGTCACCCGATTAGATCGGGATACATCGGGCTTGATGTTATTTGCTAAACATGGCTTTGCACATTCAAAATTGGATCAAGGGTTACAACAAAAACAATTTATCAAAAAATATCAAGCACTGGTCTCTGGTGCAATTGAAACATTAAAAGAGCATGCCCAGATCGATTTACCAATTGGACGCGATTTGTCATCATTGATAAAACGACAAGTGATCGAAACCGGACAAAAAGCTCAAACAGAATATTGGCTAAAAAAAAGTAAGGCTCCTTTAGCCTTAGTTGATATCCAACTACATACGGGACGAACACATCAAATCCGTGTTCATTTTTCAGCAATCGACTGCCCATTATTAGGTGATGAATTGTATGGCGGAGCGATGGATCTAGGGATTCAGCGTCAGGCATTGCATTGTTATTCGCTGTCTTTTTACCATCCTTTTAGTGGTGAACGACTATTTTTTGAGCTGCCCTTAGCTTCGGATATGGCTCAAGTAGCGCAATTAATTTAAATAAAAAAGTAAGAACTAATATTACGAGTGAGGTGAGATTGATGGATGAGAACCAAGAAGAACTAGAAATACATTTCCAACAATTACGAGAAAAGTTGGATCAAAACGATCTGCAGGGATTTCGAGATGATTTTCTGGAGATGCATTTTTATGATCAAGGTCAATTTTATCAATCTTTAGATCAAGAAGAACGCCAGCTTGTTTATTCCTATTTATCTCCGAAAGAATTGGCCGATATGTTTGACGTGATCGAAGAAGACGATGAAAATATGGATGAATACCTAAATGAGATGCGTCCGCAATACGCAGCTGATATGTTATCGGAAATGTATACCGATAATGCCGTCGATTTGTTGAATGAGATCGATAAGAAAGCTGTAGCTAAATTTTTAAGTTTAATGGATTCAGAACACGCTAATGAAGTCCGCGACTTGCTTCATTATGAAGATGACACTGCCGGATCATTGATGACAACCGAATTTGTTTCGATTGTTGCAAATCAGACGGTTCGTTCTGCAATGTATGTGTTAAAAAGAGAAGCTCAAATCGCCGAAACCATTTATTATACTTACGTAGTCAATGATGACAATCAACTTGTGGGTGTTATTTCTTTGAGGGATTTAATCATCAATGATGATGATACGATGGTTTCTGATGTGATGAGCGAGCGAGTGATTGCAGTCCATGTTGGAGACGATCAAGAAGATGTAGCACAGACGTTTCGTGATTATGATTTCTTAGCGTTACCGATCACTGATTATGAGGATCATTTATTAGGAATCGTAACCGTTGATGATATCATCGATGTCATCGACGACGAAGCAGCCAGTGATTACTCTGGGCTAGCCGGAGTCAACGTCGAAGAAGTCGATGAAAATCCTGTCAAAGCGGCTTCAAGACGGTTGCCGTGGTTAGTGACATTATTATTTTTAGGGATGACAACAGCTACATTGATTAATCACTACGAAGAACTAGTGAGTAAGGCGAGTATTTTAGCAGTCTTTATCTCGTTGATCACAGGGACAGCGGGAAATGCGGGAACCCAGTCATTAGCCGTGGCTGTGCGCCGTTTAGCAATTTCTGATGATAGCGATAAGAATTTTAAAAAATTGATTATTGGTGAAGTGCTAACCGGTTTAGTAACTGGCTTTGTAACAGGAATAACGATTTTTATTATCGTAGGGATTTGGAAACATAATTTCATATTAGGTTTCGTGATTGGAACTGCGATGATGGCAGCAATTACCGTAGCAACTTTAGCAGGTAGTTTGATTCCGATGGTGATGGAAAGACTAGGTTTTGATCCAGCAGTAGCGAGTGGACCGTTCATTACAACATTAAGTGATTTAACCAGTGTATTGATTTATTTCAATATTGCTAGTCTTTTTATGGAACGGTTTATTGGTCAATAAAGTGAAAGTTAAAAGACGTATGCTGAAAGTAGTGAGAAAAATTTGAAAAAAGCTTATGGCATTATTATTCGCAATGGTCTGATCTTGTTGGTTCGACGACCGGGCCTACCGATTTGGGATTTACCCGGTGGTGATTTATTACCCAATGAGAATGAGCGAGAGGGGTTGCGACGGTTAATCAAAGAAGTCCTTTCTTTCGATAGCACTGTCGAAGATTTAGTGGGAATCTACACGAAAGAGTATCAGGAAGACATTACTTATGTATATAAAGTCGAAGAAGTAGTATCTCAAAGTCAGATGGAATCCCATGAATATACAGCATTCAGTTTTTTTGATCTCCATACGTTACCATTAAATCTTTTTCCCGACCGGCAACGTCAGATTAAAGATTATTTAACGGGACGTTACCCTGTTCGTTTACGATTTCGCAAAAATCTTTGGTTAGCAAAGGCAGAAAATTTTTTAGTAGAACGAAAAAAAAGGAACCGACGTTAACTGTCAGTTCCTTTTTTTGTTTAAAAAGTGACGATCTTCGTGCCATGAACTTCATTGATTCCTAATTCAGTAGCGATTTTTTCAGCATTTTCAGCATTGATCCCACCACCAGGTAATATGATGATGCGACCAGCTGCATAATCGACTAATTCTTTCAGATGTGGCAGGTTTTCCTCGATCGGTGTATTTAAGGGACCTCCGTGAGTTAAGATACGATCGATGCCCAACTTTACAAACCAATCGATCGTTTTGAATTGTTCCGCTTTCGAAAGTTCATCAAAAGCCATATGGAAAGTCGTCATTAACCCCTCACTGTTGCCAATCAACATTTCTAAGGCTTCTTCATCGACTTCATGATCTTCCGTAAGACAGCCAAAAACGACCCCATCTGTTCCGGCATTTTTTGCATGGATCAAATCATTTTCCATAATTTTTAATTCGATATCATTGTATACGAAGTTTCCACCTCTTGGTCGGATCATCGTCATGATCGGAACATGTTTTTCTCCAGCATAAGCCAAGACCTCTTCGATTACACCCATGCTAGGCGTTGTTCCACCGGCGGCTAGGTTATCGCATAGTTCGATGCGATTTGCTCCGGCTTGGATGGCCTTAGGGATATCCGTATAATTTTCAGCACAAAATTCTTTGATCATTTTTGTTTCCTCCTGAGTTAAAATGTTGATCCTGATACAGACTGTCTTTTGATTCGGTAATTAATGGTAATACAAAAAATAATAGTCTTTGAATCAAAAAAAGCTGACTGATATCTCCAGTATAGTGTAGCATATCTGGATGATAGTAGGAATAAAAGAACTATGCTATGATAACAAAAAAGGAAGTGGAAAGATGTTAAAAAAAATTGATAAAGGTGCGTTATTTTTAGCTGAACAACAACAGCTTTTTCGCTGCCCAAATTGCCATGAAAAAATGCTTCAAAATGAAAAGAGTTTAGTTTGTGAAAAAGGTCATCGTTTTGATCTTTCAAAAAAAGGCACGCTCTACTTTTTAGCCCATCAAATCAAAACGGACTATGATCATGAGATGTTCGATCCGCGAGGAAGAATGATTCGTTCTGGAATGTATCAACCAGTGATCGAAAAAATAGCTGATTTTATCCAAACTGGGAACGTATTAGATGTAGGCTGTGGGGAAGGCAGTTTTCTCCGTCAAATCAGCCAGTTAAAAGAAAATCCAGTCACGATTGGATTTGACATCGCAAAGGAAGGAATCTATCTTGCGAGCAATCAACCATTGGATGCTTTTTGGTGTGTTGCAGATTTAACGAATTTGCCTTTTGCAGATCAGTCTTTTGATACGATTTTAAATATATTTTCACCTTCACACTATCGTGAGTTCAAACGTGTATTAAAGTCAGACGGTTGTGTGGTAAAGGTGGTCCCACAATCGGACTATTTACAAGAATTACGAGCGATCTACCATCCAGATGGCCCAGCGTATTCAAACGAAGCGGTCATTCAGCGATTTACAGAGGAATTAACAATCACTCAACGTGAACGTGTGACTTATGAATTTGAGATTCCTGAAGAACGTCGTTTAGATATATTAGAAATGTCGCCATTAGAATGGAAGGTCTCTGATGAGGTCAAAGCAGGCTTGGCAGCAGACCCGTTAAAGAAAATAACAATTGATGTAGAAGTATTAAAAGGTTATTAGAGTAATCGCTTTCATTAAAAATTCTGAAAATAGAAGGTTGCATTTGTTACTTCGTGATGTTATAGTACAAACAAGTTGTTTTTCATTGGTTTTTATCAGGTTCCTGTTCTGATAAAAGTTAGTGAAAAGTACTTCACTAACGTAGTGACTCGCCGTGCTAGACACCGAGTTGGTACGTTTTTTTTTTGGTCAAAATCAACTACATATTGATGACATTAGCGGTATAATAACGTGGTGAATAAGTAGCATTACTAAATAAAAGCCACTGCTGATAACAGATAAAAATAAATGCTAAAAATTTGATCTAAGGAATGAGGAGAGTCACCATGACAAATCATATCGTTTTATTTGAACCACAAATCCCAGCGAACACTGGTAATATCGCACGCACGTGCGCAGCGACAAATTCACCACTACATTTGATCGAGCCATTAGGATTTTCTACTGATGATAAACACTTGAAACGTGCGGGTCTTGATTATTGGAATGATGTCAATATTACATATCATAAGGATCTAGCAGCCTTTTTAGAATTTTTAGAAGATCGTCAGCTTCACCTAATCACTAAGTTTGCAAATGCGACTTACTCTGAAATCGACTACACGGATGATGCAGATCACTTCTTCATGTTTGGAAAAGAAACAACCGGTTTGCCAGAAGAATTCATGCGTGAAAACTCAGAAAAATGTTTACGAATACCAATGAATGACGAACATGTTCGTTCTCTGAATTTATCTAATACAGTTGCATTAGTCGTCTATGAAGCTTTGCGTCAACAAGCATTTCCTAACTTAGAATTAGCTCATCACTATGAACACGATAAATTAGACTAATACGATGTATCAAGAAAGGGCGTTTAGATGAAACTTTATTTTACACGACATGGTAAAACACGTTGGAATGATGAAAAACGTTTTCAAGGCATGATGGGAGATTCGCCTTTATTACCAGAAAGTTTAACTGCAATCGATGCGTTAGGACAAGAATTGAAAGATATCTCTTTTGAAAAGATTTATACGAGTAGTTTGAAACGAGCATATCTAACAGCAGAAGGAATCAACAAACAATTAGCTACACCAGTAGAAATCATTCGTACAGATGACCTAAGAGAACTTGGATTAGGAACTTTAGAGGGGCAATTGATCCCTGTGATTGAAGAACGCTATCCAAAAGATATGGTGCATTTACGTCAGCATTTAGATTTATATGATCCAACACCGTTTGATGGTGAGCCAATCGAAGATATGTTGCAAAGGATTAATCAGTTCGTTGAAAAAGCTGTTACCGAGGCAAAAGAAGGCCCACTGCTTTTTGTCGGTCACGGTGCCGCGTTGACCGCAGCGATCCAATCATTGACGGGGAAACCATTAGCAGAACTTCGTGATATGGGTGGGTTATATAATAATAGTTTGACGATTTTAGAAGCTGATGCGAGCCAACCACCGTATAAAATGATCCAATGGAACGATGTCCGCTTTTTAGAGGGACTTGGTTCAAAACCAGATGCATTGCTTTAACCGTTAAGCATAGAAAGGAGGAGCAAAATGTCAGAAGAACAACTATATATCGTAGGTACGCTAAAAGTGGTTTTTTTCCAAAATGCGAGTAATTTCTACAAAGTCTTGCTGATCGATGTCCGAGATACCAATAGTGATTATTTAGAAAAGGAAATCGTAGTCACTGGTAGTTTTGGCGATGTGCAAGAAGATGAAGAATATCGTTTCTTTGGGCATTTTGTCGATCATCCTCGATATGGTAAACAATTTTTAGTTGAAAGTTATGAACAAGCACAACCAACGTCGGCAAATGGGGTGATCAGCTATCTTTCCAGTGATAAATTTCCTGGTATCGGTAAGAAAACAGCTGAAAAAATTGTTGAAATCTTAGGCGAAGAAGCTATTGATCAAATTATTGATAATCCAGCAGTTTTAGCTAAGATTCCTAACCTGAACATCAAAAAACAAAAGATCATTGTCGATACGATCAAACAAAATCATGGCATGGAAAAAATCATTGTAGGCTTAAGCCGTTATGGTTTTGGGAGTCAACTCTCTTTCGCGATTTTTCAAAAATATCGAAATGAAGCTTTAGAAGTAATTACAGAAAATCCTTATCAACTAGTGGAAGATATCGAAGGTGTAGGCTTTAAAAAAGCCGATGCCATCGCAGAGCAACTAGGGATTGCAGCGGATAGTACCCAACGAATTCGAGCAGCGATTTTACACCAAGTAACTGAAAATGCCAATCAGAGTGGGGATACCTATGCAGAAGCACAACAATTATTGTCGGAAGTCTTGCAATTATTAGAAACAGCTCGTCCGATAGAGATCGCTCCAGATCGGATCGCGACAACGATCATCCAACTAGTTGAAGAAGAAAAAATCCAGCAAGAAGCAACCAAGATTTATGAGAATACATTGTATTATAGTGAGTGGGGGATTGCGGCTTCGATCGAGCGTCTGTTAGCACGTAAAAAAGAAATCAACTATCCTAAAACAACGATTGAAAAAAAATTACGGATCATTGAGAAACAGTTAAAAATCACTTATGGTGATTCACAAGATGAAGCAATCAAAGAAGCGATTCGTTCGCCTTTATTTATTTTGACTGGTGGACCGGGAACGGGTAAAACAACCGTAATCAATGGAATCGTAAAGCTATTTGCTGAATTAAATGGCTTATCTTTGGATCCTAAAGATTACACTAATGCGATTTTTCCGATTCTTTTAGCTGCGCCGACTGGGCGAGCAGCCAAGCGGATGAATGAGACGACAGGATTACCGGCCAGTACGATCCATCGATTGTTGGGGCTGAATGGTCATGACGACACACCGGATATCGAAGCCAAAGAATTAGATGGCGGTCTTTTGATCGTGGATGAAATGTCGATGGTCGATACTTGGTTGGCGAATACCTTATTAAAATCGATTCCTGATAATATGCAAGTTATTTTTGTTGGAGATAAAGACCAATTGCCATCAGTTGGACCAGGGCAAGTTTTCCATGATTTGTTGCAAAGCGAAGCGATTCCAAAAATGGAATTGACGGATATCTATCGCCAAGGTGATGGCTCTTCGATCATTCCTTTAGCACATGAGATCAAAGATGGGAAATTGCCGAGTGATTTCAGGAAAAATCAAACAGACCGCTCGTTTATTGCTTGCCATGCCTTTCAAATGGAAGAAGTTGTCCGTCAAATCGTTGAACGGGCTAAGAAAAAAGGCTATACAGCTCAAGATGTTCAAGTCCTAGCTCCAATGTATCGCGGGCCGGCTGGGATCGATGCGATCAATAAAATGATGCAAGAAATTTTTAATCCAAATGATGGCCGTAAAAAAGAAGTCCAATGGAATGATGTCGTCTATCGAATCGGAGACAAAGTCCTGCAACTAGTCAATAATCCAGAATTGAATGTTTTCAATGGTGACATGGGCATGATCGTAGGGATCATTCCAGCCAAAGAATCAGACGACAAAGTTGATGAACTAGTGATCCAGTTCGATAACAATGAAGTAAGTTACAAACGTTCGGAATGGAATAAAATCAAATTATCCTATTGCTGTTCGATCCATAAGTCGCAAGGTAGCGAGTTCAAAATGGTACTTTTGCCGATGGTCAAACAATATTCGCGAATGCTACAACGCAATTTGTTGTATACAGCAGTCACTAGAAGCAAAGACTTATTGATTTTATTAGGTGAAGAAGAAGCTTTTCAATCTTGTGTGACGAGAGAGTCTGCCGTTCGTAAAACAACATTAATCGAACGAATTTTGACGGGCACAGAAACAGCACCAGCAAAACCAAAAGTAGAACCTTTTAAAGCTGAAGAACAAAAGAAAGATCCCGAAGAGCTTTCTGATACGATCAAAAGCTCTACCGTGTTAACACCAAGCTTAGTAGCTAGTCAAACCATTGATCCAATGATTGGAATGGAAGGTGTCACCCCCGCATTGTTTATGTAATTAAAAGGACAGAAAATAAATCTTAAGATTTATTTTCTGTCCTTTTTTCTGTATACCAAATGTATTGAGTAGCCGTTGAGAAGTTTAGATCAAATGAGCGTTCGCCCATCGTTTCACCATCTGCTTGCCCATGTTCTGGACTGACTGAGACGATTCGCAAACGACTGCTGGTGAAATGCTGATAATGCTTATTATTCGTATGTTTCTGTCGGACTAATTGGATCAAGAATCGTAAAATAGCCGGTAAATTTGGTTTTTCTACAACAACTAAATCAATCAAATCTTTTCGAGGGTCTGCCATTGGAGCAATCGCGACACCACCGCCAAAATACGGAATGTTTGTTGTTGTACACAAAAATGTTCGTTCAAAATCCAAACTTTGCCCATTTAACTCAACTAAAATTGGAAATGTCTTTTGCGTAAAAATTGCTTTTAAAAGATATAGGGCGTAAGAAGTCGATCCTAAGTGGTATTTATTCAATAATTTTTTTGAAGTAGAAGCATTAGTTGTTGCAACGATCAGAGCGTCCAAACCGATACCGATATTATTCAAAACAATGCCTTGCTCGTCACGAATTTTTTCATCGTAACGAAAAACATTGATTGGTTGGGGCTGAGTAGCAGAAACGATTTGTTCAAAGGCTTTCTGCGGATCACGAGATAAACCGATTCCTCGAGCAAAATCATTTCCTGATCCAGCAGGTACATAACTTACCGGACGTTCGATGTCTAAAAGATAGAACTGATTGACTACTTCATGAAGCGTCCCATCCCCACCGATAACGACTAATAGATGAAAAGAAGTATCTACATGATCTTGTTCACAACTGGGTGACCAGATACTTAATAATTCTGATAAACGGGTAACGATTTCTCGTTCGTCTCCAGGTTTTTTAGTATAATACGGTGTATAAGTATAATTTCCAGCATCCATCAATTGGATGATTTTTTCAGCTTTTTTTGCTCCGTTGCCACTACCAGCAGCGGGATTAATTAATATATGATAATGAAAATTCATGACCTCGATCCTTTCAAAAACTGATTATAACAGAGTAATGGAAGGAACTGTATAAAATTGGATTATTTTTTACTCATCGATTAGTAAGACAAGTAAAATAATAATATGTGATAGGCGAGGCCGGCTTCTTATCATTGGATATTTGTTTAGTTTGTAAGAGCGTCATCTTTTTGAATGAACCACTCAATGATTTTTTTGTCATAATTTGTAAAAATATCATCCTCATAGACTTCAATTGTTTTTGAGCAATGATGGATTTTTACGGCGAGTATATGCCAAATAAATAAAGAAGCTTCAGTATCATGGTATTCGATTCTATATTTTTCAATTAATGGTGCTCGTGTGCTACAACAATTGTAGTTTGTGGATGTCCAACGGCCTTTAATCGTAGCGTGTCCGTTTACTTTAGCTTGTTGGTACAACTCTTCTAATTCATGATCGATCCCTAGCATTATTTCCATCAACCTCCATTTAAAATAATTCTTGAATTGATTGTATCACTGACATTAAACGAAACTCAATTTTTCTATCTTATAGTAAAAAATCTAGTGAACAAACAAAATAGAGAGAATTACACTGCCTGGATAATGTGTTATAATACCCGAAGCGGTTCATCAACCATCCCGCTTTAAAAAAACTCGGAGAAAGAAGGACTTTTCATGAATGTGGTAGAAAAAAGACGTGTGAACGTTGTTGTCGTTAATGGAATTATTATGGCGCTCTATTTAGCACTGACAATTTTAGTTTCACCGGTTGCATCGGGCGCTATCCAATTTCGTATTTCAGAAAGTTTGAATCATTTAGTTGTATTCAATCGGAAGTACTTATGGGGAATTTTTGGGGGCGTCATCATCTATAATGCGATTTTTGGTATGGGCTGGTTGGATGTGGTCTTCGGTGGAGGACAAACACTATTAGCTTTAGCCTTAACAGCCGCGTTACAAAATATCGTAAAAAATACAAAAGTACGTTTAGCGTTGAATGTGGTTTTCTTTAGCGCCAGCATGTTTTTGATTGCATTAATGTTGAATCTGACCTTGCAGTTGCCATTTTGGCCAACATACGGTTGGACTGCGTTAAGTGAAGCAATCATTATGACTATCTCAGCACCAATCATGTATTATATAGATAAACGTTTGAATTTTGCAAAAAGAGTATAAGAAAAGACAGCCCCGATCAGAGGGGCTGTCTTTTTTATTACTCATGCATTGAGAGAGCTTCAACGTCTTGAATCTCAAAATGTTTTCGTTCAAGATAATCAATAATCTGATTCAATTTGTTTTCATCGACACCTGCAGGTAAGGTAAACAATGTCCTACGACCTTTGAAATCTTTGCCGACATCTAAAGTGATGCAGCTAGCAACTGGAGTGAATTTTGAAATACATTTCGCCATCATCGCTAAATCACCACGTTTTCCTTCAGAAACAACTGTTAAGACATAGCTACCGGTTTGGATGTTCCAAGATTGGGAGAGCATATTTAACAACGTACTATGAGTAAGGATGCCGTAAAAGTGATGATTTTCATCTAGAACTGTTATGTAAGGTAATTCTTTGATTGTAAAGAAGATTTGGAAAAAAGATGTATCTAACGAAATAAATTTTGTGGCATTTTTTAGTAAGTGGGTGACTGGTAGTGTCATATCACCACCGTTTGATTTGTGCCGATAAATGTGCATTTTATAAATATTGCCTCGGAAAATTTGGTTGCTCTCATCAAGAATCGGAACACATCGAAAACCAGTACCTTCTAAGATATCTAGCGCTTCTTGTAGTGTTGTTGATTCATTAATAGTGGTCAAATTCTCTTTGGGATAAACGAGACTTTTTAATAACATCCAATAGCCCTCCAATAAAGCAATTCATTCTTTCATCATATTATCATATTCTACTAAAGAAAGAAATTTATTTTAAAAAGATTTATTTAGTTTGCTGTTTAATAACAAATAAGCAGTTATTTATTCGTTGGTGGATTGACAGGAAAAATATTTGATGATACTGTTAGTTTGTAACTTTGTGAGGAGGGATCGCTGTGGCATCAAAGAAAGCGGCTCTAGCCTGCACTGTGTGTGGTTCAAGAAATTACACAAAGGCAATTAGTGAAGGCAAACGCGGTGAGCGTTTAGAGATTAATAAATTTTGTAAGCATTGCAATCAATATACGAAACATAAAGAAACTAAATAATTTTTTTATTGGTTATTAGACTGTGATTATTGTCAGTCATCTAGAGCGATTTATTGCTAAATATATGGTAGGAGGATATTCGATTGAATTTTTTACGCAGCGTAAAAGAAGAAATGAAATTAGTTTCATGGCCTTCAAAAAAACAATTGCGCCATGATTCATTGGTTGTTATCGAAACAGCGATCATCTTTGCATTGATGTTTTTCATCATGGATACGGCGATCCAAGCACTGATTAATTTAGTGATTCGCTAGTAGCCAATTCAAAAAAAGCATGTTATACTACTTGTGAGAAAAAACCTTGGGGATGCTGAGGTTTTTTTATTTTAGAACGAGGAGCCGATTACGAGAATGGAAACTTTTGAAAAACAATGGTATGTCTTGCATACTTATTCCGGCTATGAAAACAAAGTAAAAGCAAATATTGAGTCCCGTGCCCAAAGCATGCGCATGGAAGATTATATTTTCCGTGTCGTTGTACCTGAAGAAACTGAGACAGAGGTTAAAGGCGGCAAAGAAAAAGAAATCGTCCATAAAACTTTCCCTGGTTATGTTTTAGTTGAAATGGTTATGACAGATGATTCTTGGTACGTTGTTCGTAACACTCCAGGCGTAACTGGATTTGTTGGTTCACATGGAGCCGGAAGCAAACCAGCACCATTGATGCCAGAAGAAATCAACCATATCTTGCGTTCATTAGGTATGAGTACTCGTCAACATGATATTGATGTTGAAGTGGGTGAAACAGTTAAAATCATCGAAGGTGCTTTTGCTGGTCTTGAAGGAGTAATCACGGAAATCGATGACGAACGTGATAAAATCAAAGCGAACATTGATATGTTCGGTCGTGAAACAAGTACTGAATTAGACTTCGATCAAATCGATAAAATTTAATTATTAAAGCTGGGACAAGCGTCTCAGCTTTTTTTATTGCTGAGGTATAATAGTAATAAACTTTGTGTACGTAGGAGAGAGTGTGTGGAAAATGAAAAAATGGATGATTAGTTTGCTAGCTATGCTCACTATTTTCATGCTAGCTGGATGTAGAACAAGTCAAACAAAAACAAAAAAATCGGTCGATAAAACAACTACTAGTACTCAGCAAAAAAAAGTAACACCACTTAAGTCATCAACACCAACTGTTTTTATCCACGGGTATGGTGGAACAGTCAATTCTTTTGGTGGTATGATTCAACGGCTGGAAAAAGCTGGAGAAACAAAAAAAGAATTAGTGATCACAGTCGAAGCAGATGGTACTTTGCAAGTAGAGGGCCAACTAAATCAAGAAAAAGTGAATCCAAGTGTTCAAGTTTTATTTGCAGCAAACCAAGATAATGAGTGGAATCAAACAGAATGGATCTATACGGTATTAAAATATCTAAAGCAAGCAGGTGCTGATCAAGTCAATTTAGTGGGTCATTCAATGGGGGGTGTCAGTTCTCTACGTTACTTAACGACATACGGTCAACCAACAGATGCATCGAATGTTCAAAGATTAATTGCGATTGGAGCTCCTTTTAATGATTTTACCGATACAGCGACTGAACAAACAGTCGATGAATTATTACAAAATGGGCCAAGTCAGCAATCGAGTCGATACACAGATTATCGTTCAGGCGTCACCAATATACCTGTGACAACTACTTTTTTATTAATTGCTGGAAAAGCGGATGACCAGGCTACTTCAGATGGAACGGTTCCGTTAACTAGTGCTTTGGCTCCATATGCATTATTGAAGGCCCATGGCAACCAAGTCACGGAACAAATATTCACAGGGCAACAGGCGCAGCACAGTCAGTTGCATGAAAATTCCGCAGTCGATAAAGCAGTGATAAAATTTTTATGGAGATAGAAGTATAATTATTTGCTTACTTTTAGTAAGAGTATTAAAATAATCCATGTAATTAAATGAAAGAAGGAATTATCATGGTTTATCAAACAAGTAACGAAGAGCATCCAATTGAAATTGTCAATATTGCTTCATTAGAAAAACGGGTCAAAGAACGTATGGATAAAGGAGCCTTTGGGTATATTCGCGGCGGCTCAGAAGATGAATGGACAATGAAAGAAAATACCTCTTCATTCAATAATAAAACGATCATGCCCCGTGTATTACGTGGTGTGGATCATGCGGATTTAACGACTAAATTATGGAACATTGATCTTTCGACTCCGATTATTCAAGCGCCTTCTGCTGCACAGGGATTGGCACATGAAAAAGGAGAAGCTGATACTGCTAAAGGTGTAGCGGCAGCCGGTTCAATTTTTTCTATCAGTACTTACGCAAATACAACGATTGAAGCTGCGGCAGCATCAGCCCCAGAAGCACCTCAATTCTTTCAATTATATATGAGTAAAGACGATAGATTTAATGAATTCATTTTAAATAAAGCCGTTCATGCGGGCGCTAAAGCAATTATTTTAACAGCTGATTCAACCTTAGGTGGTTATCGGGAAGAAGATATCATCAATGACTTCCAGTTTCCACTACCCATGCCTAACTTAGCTGCTTATAGTGAACAAAGCGCTAGCGGAGATGGTGCAGGCAAAGGTATCGCTGAAATTTACGCTGCAGCAAAACAAGGTTTGATTCCTGAAGACATCAAGAAAATCAAAGAGTTAACGGATTTACCTGTTTTTGTTAAGGGAATCCAAGCCCCAGAAGATGCAGAAGTGGCCATTGCTGCTGGTGCAGATGGTATTTGGGTATCCAATCATGGTGGTCGTCAACTAGATGGTGGGCCAGCCTCTTTTGATGTTTTACCGTTGATTGCTGCTGTCGTGAATAAGCGTGTTCCGATTGTATTTGATAGCGGTGTTCGTCGTGGTGAACATGTCTTCAAAGCATTGGCTAGTGGTGCTGATTTGGTCGCTATTGGTCGTCCGGTGATTTATGGCTTAAATTTAGGCGGTGCTGAAGGTGTTACATCCGTCTTTGAACATTTAAATAAAGAATTGGCCATTACAATGCAATTGGCTGGGACAAAAACGATTGAAGAAATTAAAAATGTAACGCTGAAATAAATAATTAAGTAAAAATCACTAAAGAAAGTTAACTTTCTTTAGTGATTTTTTTTGATTTGATTGCACCCGCTTTCTTTTTAGTCTATTATTAATACTAAAGTTAGGCTAACCTAAAAATAGAAAGAGGGAAACTATGGAGAATATATTTATTAAAGAATTATCTGTTGCTTACCGAGGAAAGTTAGCAGTGAAAAAAATAAATTTAACTTTGACGTCAGGAAAAATGACTGGGATCATCGGTCCTAATGGTGCAGGAAAGTCAACTTTGCTAAAAGGTATTTTAGAATTGGTGAAGCTTCAATCTGGGTAGGTGACTTATGGAAAACAACCTTTAGTCAAAGAACGCAAAAAAATTGCTTATGTTGAGCAACGACAAGATATCGATTTAAGCTTTCCTATCGATGTTTTCGGAGTGGTTTTGTTTGGTACTTATCCGCATTTGAAAATATTTCAACGACCAGGAAAAAAAGAGAAAAAATTTGCTACAGAGTGTTTAGAAAAAGTCGGCTTGGCAGAATTTGCTGATCGGCAAATCAGTGAGTTGTCCGGTGGACAATTACAGCGAGTCTTCATCGCTCGAGCTTTAGCACAAAAAGCAGAGTGGATTTTATTAGATGAACCTTTCGCTGGAATCGATGCGACGAGTGAAAGGATCATTATTCAGCTATTGAAAAATTTACGCGATGAGGGAAAATCAATCGTAATCGTCCATCACGACCTTCACAAAGTGAATGAGTATTTTGACGAGGTTATTCTACTGAATAAAGAGTTGGTTGCATCAGGCCCAGTCGAACGAACCTATACTATATCAAATATGGAAAAGACCTATGGAAATGACATTACTCAAATGTTGAATAATGGAGGTGCTGGGTTTGCTGTATGATTTTTTTCAAGGCTTAGCTGACTATCAGTTTTTACAAAATGCCTTGTTGACTTCAGTAATGGTGGGGATTTCAGCGGGAGTCATCGGCTCATTCATTATTTTGCGAGGAATGTCTTTGATGGGGGATGCGATTTCTCACGCAGTACTGCCAGGAGTCGCAATATCCTATATGTTAGGTAGCAGCTATATTATCGGCGCAACATTTTTTGGTGTCTTTTCAGCGGCATTGATCGGTTTTATCGGAAAACACAGTCGATTGAAGAATGATACCGCGATTGGGATCGTTTTTAGTTCCTTCTTTGCTTTAGGAATTATTTTGATTTCCTTTGCTCGCAGCGCTACAGATTTGTATCATATTTTATTTGGAAATGTTTTGGCAGTCCGTGATTCAGATATGTATCTGACAGCGATTGTGATGGGCATCGTTGTTATCGTCGTCGGTCTATTTTATAAGCAATTAAAACTGAGTTCATTTGCCCCAACAATGGCGCAGTCTTATGGTTGGAATATTGGCTGGATCAATTATGGGTTAATGTTTTTACTGACCTTAGTTGCGGTGACGTCTTTACAAACAGTTGGTACGATTCTTATGATCGCCATGCTGATCACGCCGGCAGCAACAGCTTATTTACTAACTAATCGATTATCGATAATGATTGGTTTGTCGACCGTTTTTGGTGTATTGAGTGCTATGATTGGCTTGTATTTTAGTTATAGTTATAACTTGCCTTCAGGAGCAACGATTGTAATGACTGCGGCTGTATTTTTCATGTTGGTATTTTTATTTTCACCAACAAAGGGATTGTTTCAGCAAATCAAAAAGGAGCGAGTAGATGAGGTATAAAGGATTAATTTTCGTCAGTATTTTAGCCGTGATGTTTCTAGCCGGATGTGGGACTAAAAGTTCTGAACAAGCTACTACTGATGAGCAGAATAAATTAACCGTAGTAGCGACCAATTCAATTATTGCGGATATGGTAAAAGAAGTTGGAAAAGAAAAGGTCAGTCTTCATAGTATCGTCCCGGAAGGTACTGATCCTCATGAATATGAGCCGCTGCCAGAAGATATCAAACAAGCGAGTAAAGCTCAAATTATTTTTTACAACGGATTAAATCTAGAAACAGGAAATGGTTGGTTTGAAAAATTAATGACAACAGCCAAGAAAAAAGCGGATCAAGACTATTTCGCAGTAAGTAAAAACGTAGAAGCCATCCACTTGACCAATAGTAAGCAAGAAGATCCTCATGCTTGGTTGGATATCGCCAACGGTATTTTATATGTTAAAGAGATCCAAACGGTTTTAAGTGAAAAAGATCCTGATAATCAGGCAAGTTATCAAAAAAATGCCGATGCGTATATTGAAAAATTAAAAAAATTGGATCAATCAGCTAAAGCGGAATTTGCAGATATTCCGGCGGAGAAAAAATTATTGGTAACCAGTGAAGGCGCCTTTAAGTATTTTTCAAAGGCCTATGATTTAAAGGCTGCTTATATTTGGGAGATTAATACAGAAAGTCAGGGGACACCTGAACAAATGAAACAAATTGTGGAAAGTGTACGAGGCTCGCATGTTCCTTCTTTATTTGTCGAAACAAGTGTCGATAAGCGTAGCATGGAGCGGCTATCCAAAGAAGTCGATGTTCCGATCTATAGTACACTCTATACGGATTCACTTTCTAAGAAGGGTGGTTCGGGGGATAGTTATTATAAAATGATGAAATGGAACCTAGAAAAAATCCATGAGGGATTGTCCAAATAAAAACAGGCTGCTGAATTCAATTCAGCAGCCTGTTTGTTTGAATTAATTTAGACCGTTGCTTTTTCAGGTTCACCAAAAACTTGACGTTGCAAACGAAGACCGGTAGGCGTAGTTGCTACGCCGCCTTCCGCTGTTTCTTTGAAGATTTGTGGCATTGCCCGACCAACTTTATACATGGCTTCCACGACTTCATCGGGTGGAATCACACTTCGGATACCAGCTAAAGCCATGTCGGCAGAGATAAAGGCTTGGGATGCGCCCATGGCGTTTCGTTTGACACAAGGAACTTCCACTAAACCAGCGACTGGATCACAGATAAGACCCATCACATTTTTTAATGTAATCGCTAAAGCATTGGCGGCCATTTCCGGATTTCCGCCATTTGCAGTGACTAAAGCTGCAGCAGACATTGCGCTTGCTGAACCGACTTCCGCTTGGCAACCGCCTTCGGCACCTGAAATTGATGCGTTATTGGCCATAACTAAGCCAAAGGCACCGGCAGTAAATAGAAAATCAAGTTGTTGTTCGTGAGATAGATGTAATTTTTCACGGGCTGCCATCAATACACCAGGTAAGACACCCGCACTTCCAGCTGTCGGTGTTGCACAAACTAAGCCCATTTTAGCGTTGACTTCATTTACAGCGATCCCATTTCGGACTGCTTTTAAAATAGTATCTCCACTCATGAATTTACCGCTCTCGATATAATCATTCATGCGTTTTGCATCACCGCCAGTGATTCTTGTTACCGATTCGACACCTTGGATGCCTTCTTCGATGGAGCTTTCCATGACTTCAAGATTACGCTCCATCAACGCGATGATCTCTTCACGGGTACGATCAGTTAGTTCCATTTCAGTCGTGATCATTAATTCGCCGACCGATGAATAATCCTTTGCTTGTTCAATAAGCTCTTGGATTGAATAAAACATGGGGATTCCTCCACTTCTAAGTGATATATGATTTTTATGTCTCATGTAATGAAATAATAAGAATAAATCGAATAATTTCTATTTAAAGTAAGTAACGCTTAATACATCATCTTCGCATTTAATTTGTTGTCTCAAGCCTTCTGGATCTTCCGGTGTATCATCGATTTCTAAAAGTACGATACCGTGCTCACCCCTAGTTTTTCTCGTCATCGTTACTTTACCGATGTTCAATCCATGTTTCATAAAGATAGTAGAAACGCGCGAGAGTAGACCAGGGACATCTTTATTAATAATGATATAAGTCGGACTTCCCATTGAAAGAGAAATACTATAGCCATTCATCTCAGTAATTTGGATGTTACCACCACCGATAGAGACACCAGTGATCGACATCTCTAGATCACCTTTGATCATTCGTAAGGTTACTGTATTTGGGTGATCTGCAATTTCTTTTTTAGGAACAAATAAAACTTCCATGCCTTGTTCGTGAGCAATTTTCAGTGAGTCGGATAAACGAGGGTCGTCAGGTTCCATACCTAAAATACCACCCACTAGAGCGATATCTGTTCCGTGACCACGATAGGTTTTGGCAAAAGATTCATATAAATCAAATTCAATAGAGTCAGGGCGTTCCCCAAAGATCATGCGGCAAACTTTTCCGATCCGCGCAGCGCCTGCGGTATGAGAACTACTAGGGCCCACCATTACTGGACCAATAATGTCAAAAACACTTCGATATTTTAAAACTTCCATTATTTTAAACCTCCTTAATTTATCCGATGAAAATCCTCATCAAGTCAATCATAGTGTAACATACACGTTTTCAGAAAATAGTAAAATTAATAATTTATTTTGTTATTCTCATAGTAGTTAAAGAGATTGTGAAGCGTTTTATTATTGTCAAAACATTTAAACAATGGATGCTGACGCTTGCAATCGATGAATAAATTTGCTAAAATACCAAAGTGTGTCTTCGCACACATGGTTTTAAGTGGGAGGAGAAATTTTGATCTCCAATTAACCACATCACGGACTCAAGGAGGTTTGTCTCGTGGCAAAAAAAGTAGAAAAATTAGTTAAATTGCAAATTCCTGCAGGTAAAGCAACACCAGCTCCCCCAGTAGGTCCTGCACTAGGTCAAGCGGGTATTAACATCATGGGATTCACAAAAGAATTCAATGCTCGTACAGCTGATCAAGCAGGTTTAATCATTCCAGTTGTAATCTCTGTATATGAAGACCGTTCATTTACATTCATTACAAAAACACCGCCAGCTGCAGTATTATTGAAAAAAGCTGCAAACATTGAAAAAGGTTCTGGCGAACCAAACAAAACTAAAGTTGCAAAAGTTACTAGCGATCAAGTAAAAGAAATCGCTGAGTTGAAAATGCAAGACCTAAACGCTGCTAACGTTGAATCAGCAATGCGCATGGTTGAAGGAACTGCACGAAGCATGGGTATCACTGTCGAATAATTTTTCGCAGCCCCCAAGAAAGTAGCTTCTCAGTTGGCTCCCTATCTAAAGATATGGAACACGTGGGAGGTTCTACCGTTATAACCACATCAAGGAGGAAACAAAATGGCTAAAAAAAGCAAAAAAATGCAAGATGCATTAAAAAAAGTTGACACTACTAAAGCTTACTCAGTTGAAGAAGCAGTAGCATTAGCAAAAGAAGTAAACTTCGCAAAATTTGACGCAACGGTTGAAGTTGCATACAAATTAAGCGTTGACCCTAAAAAAGCAGACCAACAAATCCGTGGAGCAGTTGTGCTTCCAAACGGAACTGGTAAAACTCAAACTGTTTTAGTATTCGCTAAAGGCGAAAAAGCAAAAGAAGCAGAAGCTGCTGGCGCTGATTTCGTTGGCGACGACGACATGGTTGCAAAAATCCAAGGTGGATGGTTTGGCTTTGACGTTGTTGTAGCGACACCTGACATGATGGCTACAGTTGGTCGATTAGGACGTGTGCTTGGACCTAAAGGTTTAATGCCTAACCCTAAAACTGGTACTGTAACAATGGATGTTACAAAAGCGGTTGAAGAAGTTAAAGCTGGTAAAGTAACTTACCGTGTTGACAAAGCTGGTAACGTTCATGTTCCAATCGGTAAAGTATCATTTGATGATGCTAAATTGATTGAAAACTTTAACACAATCAACGAAACTTTAGTAAAAGCAAAACCTGCAACTGCTAAAGGTCAATACATCAAAAACATTTCATTAACAACAACATTTGGACCTGGTATCCATGTTGAACAAGGTTCTTTCTAATTTAATTTATAAAAAAGACTTGACTCGACTAACTTATCTATGGTAAGTTAGTCGAGGTTAATTATTAACTGTACCGAAGACAGTAGGCGACGTAAGTCTTAATTTCCTACCGAGGACGTTTATTGAGAACATTCAATAGTCCCTCTATGTCTACGGTGGCATGGAGTTTTTTTGTATCTATTTACACTAAACTCTCCCCATCAAAATCAGGAGGTGAAATATATAATGAGTGAAGTAACAATCGCTAAAAAAGCTGCTATCGTTGATGAAATCACTGAAAAATTCAGCGCAGCTGCTTCAGCTGTTATCGTTGACTACCGTGGTTTGACCGTAGAACAAGTAACTGAACTACGTAAACAATTACGCGACGCTAACGTTGAAATGAAAGTTATCAAAAACTCTATCTTAGTTCGTGCCGCTGAAAAAGCTGGTTTGAACGGATTAGAAGACGTATTCTCAGGACCTACTGCTGTAGCGTTCAGTAACGAGGATGTCGTTGCTCCAGCTAAAATTATCGACGAGTTCGCTAGTTCAGCTGAAAAACTTGAAATCAAAGGCGGTATCATTGAAGGAAAAGTAGCTTCTGTTGAAGAAATTACTGCTCTTGCAAAACTACCGAACCGCGATGGACTTCTTTCTATGCTTTTATCTGTTCTTCAAGCGCCAGTCCGCAACGTGGCTTACGCTGTGAAAGCAGTCGCAGAAAAAGAAGACGAAGTAGCTTAATTGCTGCATAAATAAAAAAATAAAAACTTACCTAAACGGAGGAAATTTAAAATGGCATTGAACATTGAAAACATTGTCGAAGAACTTAAAGGCGCGACAATCTTAGAATTAAACGACTTAGTTAAAGCTATCGAAGAAGAATTTGGCGTAACTGCTGCTGCTCCTGTAGCTGCTGCTGGTGCTGCTGCTGGCCCTGCTGCTGAAGAACAAACTGAATTCACAGTTGAATTAACAGCTGTTGGCGATCAAAAAGTTAAAGTTATCAAAGCAGTTCGTGAAGCAACTGGCTTAGGCTTGAAAGAAGCTAAAGCTGTAGTTGATGGCGCTCCTGCACCAGTTAAAGAAGATGTGTCTAAAGACGACGCTGAAGCACTTAAAGCTTCTTTAGAAGAAGTTGGCGCAACTGTAACTGTTAAATAATTTTTCTGAATTATTTAGAGACTAGAAACCTTGTTAAATCAAGGTTTCTAGTCTTTTTTTTGTGCTATCTTTCGACATTGGTGAGTAGGTATTTTTTCTAGTTTTTCTTTTAGTAAAAAGAGATCACTGATTTTGATAGGCATAAACATTTTTCTTTCTAATGTACGAATTCATATATGTTTTTGCTCAAAAAGAAAAGTCCTCTACGACTACTATGATATACGTGTGTTATGCTGTATATGAAATCATATAGGAGGATAGAAGTATTTGGATTACTACAACTGAATAAGGATACAGTTGGCGTGCTGTTGAAATAGATCAAAGATGAAATGAATATTTCATTTACAGAGTTTGGCAGCTGTTTAGGATTAAACAAGCCAACGATCAGTTCGTATGTCCAAGGATATAACTTAGCTCCGCTCGAGGTAATCGAAAAAATCTCGAAAATCAGTGGACGATCGGTGGGCTGGTTTTACTTCGGTGATATAGAGGAATACATTGCGGATTATTTTACCTTAAAAGGTCAGGGTGAATTGATCAAAGCCTATCCAGAAGTGGTGAACCAGATCAAAGAAGAATTCTTCACTGGCGATTTTAAAAATCCAGGATGGGAAAATGAAATCGGTTATCCGGGAGAGGAATTTATTGATGATTACTTCGAGGATATTTTGCCAGAGATCATGACTCGTTATGTATCCGATATAGTGAATGAACAAGTTGCGAGTTCGGAAAAATTGAAAGAACTGACTGACAAAGAGAAAGAAGAGGCAACGGTAATTATTGCTTCGGATACAAACGATTTTATTCAAATGAGCGGCGAAATAAAGCTTGGCGAAAAAGAGAAGATTGTTGAGATGTTAAAAGGTGGAATCGATAACCTTGATAGAAAAGGAGCGATTGAATTCTCAGAACAATACTTGATAGGTAAATTGATCAATATGCTAGGCGACGATGAAGCGACAAAAGAGATGATCTCTGATTTATCACAAGATATGACGGATAAATCCTTTTCTACTCTTTTTAGTGGAGAAGAATTGGTGGAGATATTTCAAGCTATGCGACCAGCCTTGATGAAGTTGTATGCCGAGAAGACACCTGATGATGTTTATAAATGGTTTGAGAATTAATGATTATGATTTGTTAGGAAGTGTGTTAAGAGTGAATAATACAAAAATAGAAAAAAAAGGCAGTCAGTGCAGTAAACGAATTGTTTTTGAATCAGTCTAGGAAAATTGATGCTAGTATTGCTTCTGGGGATAAAGGAATTTCATTTGATGGTAAAGCAATTCTCTTTTCCAATGAAGAAAATTCTAAATCATCATATTTGAGTAGTATACCTGTACAGGTGAAAGGTACAGAAGTGGAGTGTTTTTCCAGATCGGTAGCAAAATTTTATGATTTTGATAAGGATACTTTCAAAAATTTTCAATATGAAGATGGTGTAGTAATTTTTCTGGTTGAGATATTAAAAGAAAATCTAATAAAAACTAAGGTATTTTATTGTTTTTTGGATGCTAAAGAGTTAGAAATGATTTTGAACGAGTTAGGTGCTAGCGGTAATAATACAAGAGTCATTGAATTAGAAGAGTTAAGTCTTGAGGCGGATTTGGATGAGACGTTTAGTGAAATTGCAATAAGGCGGAAAGTATATGGATTTAAAGATGCTAAACTCGACTCATTTCTAAATAGAAACTCATCAATCGAAATATTTCAAAATGATTTTGATAAAAGTGTAGTTGAAGACTCAAAAAGAAGTATCCAATTATTTGAATATAAAAATCCTGATTCACAATTTAATATTGATTTAAAGGCAAAAATGATGGAAGTTCTATCTCAAGCAATTCTATTTGATACTTTTAGATTAGCCGAAATCTATGGAAAAATAATTAGATTAGAGTTATTAGAATTATTACCTGAAGAAAATAGAAATCTAGCATTATTGATTAAGGCAAGATATTTAGCCTCGAATGAGGATTATAAATCCGCTAGAGAAGCTTTGAGTCAAGTTAAAAAAATTTCAGAAACTATTGATAAGGTATATGACTCAATCTTTATTGAGGTAAATTTTGATAGTTATGATTTGGAAAAATTATTTGTAAAGACGACTTTATCTTCTGATAAACAGAATAAGTACAAAGCTAAATACTATTTAAAAAATAGAATGATAAGTATATTTTGGGAGCTAATAGGTACTCACCAAACTGACAGTAGAGATTGGCAATATCTAAAAGGCGAATATTTCTTATCAATAGGTAATTCTGAAGCGGCTTCTCAAATTTTTTCTCAACTTAATGAAGAATCATTTATGATAGAGCTTAAGTATAAGGAACTTTTTTCAGATTTTTCATTAATAGCAAGCGGTAGTTTTTTCAATTTTCAGAAACTAACTGAGGAAAGCAATTCTAAAATAAATCTATTAATAAAGGAAATTGAATTTTTAAGAAGAAAAATTGAAAAAAAAGAGTTAATTGAAATGCCTGGGTTAGAGGATTTATATTTTGAGGCCAAAGTTTTTTTAAACCCAGAAGAAGGACTAAAAACTATAAATAACTTATTAGCGAATGAGGAAAAAAATACAACAAAAAAATATCTTTGTGAATGGAAAATAAGAGCGCTCTATCTATCGACAAATTATGACGAGGCATTAAACTATTTAGATCAATTATCAAGTGATTTTGAAAATACTAATATGATTATGTTTAGGATTTTGCTGTTGACACGAAAATCTTTTTATAAAGACGTTTTAGATTATATAAGTGGTTTTTTTTCATCAAATGAAAGTCTAGGAAATGAGAGACTTTTTGGATTTATGACACACATGTACTTAAGCAATGTTAGAAATTATCAAAATATTAAAGAGGAAGATTTTGATAATGTTATTCAGGATTTGGTGAGCAAATATCAATTAGATTTACCTCTTCTACTTGATTTAGAGAATACTCGTAAAAAAAAGGGATATAAAAATTATGGAAATTCATTTGAATCAATCAAGATTCAGTTTTGCAAATATCCCGATGAAAGAAAAATGGATGATATAGCTGCATTCCTGCTTCAAAATAATGAATTGGAACTAGCCCAAAAACTGTATTTTGATATGTGTAAAGTTAATAAACAAATTGGAGATGAAATAATAACCGCTTTGTATCTATTTAATGGAAAAACCAAAGAGTGTTTGGATGTGCTTGGAAATTATTCTGATACTGAGCTTTCCGACAAAATGCTTGCCTACAAATCCGAAGCTTATAATAGATCGAATCAATATAGGGCAACACTAAAACTCTATAAAAATAGACGAGGGCATTTTGATGACTTTTTAGGACAAGTGCTAATTGCTAAAATAGAGATGAATGATAAGACAGACATAGAAGCAATAATCGACAGAGGTATGAAGTCTGTAAATACTATTTTTGAGATTAATAGTGCGTTCGCACAAATAAAATTTGGTATAAATGTTAAAAGAGGATTTCAAACTATTGAAAAATTCGTTCTAAAAGACCGATTTAATAATAGTGAATTGAATCTTTCTATAATTCAAAGTGCCCTAATTGAAATTAAGGAAAAGACAACGTTAGATACTTATTTTGATGTCGACCTTAGTTGGTTTAAATTTAAAACTAAAGAGGGGTTTCGGGAGTTAGTTTTAGTGCCTAGCGAATGGAATATTTCTAATTTTGATAATCTTGAATTTCAAGGAACAAATTCAGACTTCAAATTGTTGATGCAAGGTATTTCGATTGGTGATTATGTGGAATTTGAAGATGAATCAATTATGCTCATAGAAGTAAAGCCACTTTCAACTTTTATAGTACAAAAAGTAATGAATCGAGAAAGCGGGGATATTGGCAGTGGGAAACCACTTACTTCATTTAGTCTAAATCTAGAAGGCGGGAGTATTTTGGATGAATTTACTAATGTGTTAAAGGGGTTTGACAGAACTGAACAACACAATGAAATTAAGAATTTATATCATCAATTTCATGCTCCCTTCATTTACTCCCAAATTGTTTCTGAAACAGATATGTTTGAATTCTATTTACAAATTTTTAATGATAAAAGCTCTATATACTATGTTGGAGATGAATTATCTTATGATTCAGAAGTTGATTATCAAATAAGTATTTCATCTATTGTTTTTTTGGCTAGTTTAAATCTTCTCTATATAATAAAGGAACATCAAAATATTTTTATTGAAGAAACTCAAAAAAAATGGATTGAAAACGTGTTTTCAAATAATCTGAGTAGTAAAGTTTTCGGAAGAGTGGGTCTACTTAATAATGAAGAGCTATTCTTAAACGAAAAGAACGATGAACAAAGAAAACAGTTAAGTAACATATACAGAAATGTTGCCTTGACAACTCGAAAACTAAATTTTGATGATATCGGAGAGATTGATTCTAGAATAAATCATATTTTCTTATTTGATGAAAGTAGCATTCAAGCAGCTGTTGATTATGGGAGAATTCTATTAAGTGAGGATGAGGCTATTCAAATCATTGGGAATGATGAGTTTAGTATAAAAGTGAGTAGTATTGGTATGTTGGTAAGTCAGCACTTCTTGGATATAGAAAAAAACGCAAGTAAGTTTTTGGATATACACATCCAAGCAATTGATCAAAAAAGTGCTTGGAGATTACAAAGGAGTACCCTTAATAAAATTACTGATTTAGTCGAAAATTCTGCTGATATGACATTGGTTAGGAAGTTTAATAATTGGGGGATTTCTTATGTAAACTATTTTAGTTCTGAAAACTCATAGTACATTTATTAAATATGCGTAAAGGAGAAAAATGTTCATGATACTTATGTTGAAAGATGCTTTGAAGAATTCACTTTCTAAAGACAATATAAGAATAAATGTAGAAAAATACCTCCAGGAAGGATTCATGGCTGAACAGTCCTCGCAAGAAATAAAAAGCAAAGTGTTATTATTTCAGAGATATTTAAATCTAATAGCTGATGATAGTAGCTCGGATATTACAATAAGGATAACCAAGGAAAATGAGGATTTATCTGAGAAATACGTGCTACTAATTGTAAGAGATGGAGTAGAGGTAATCTTTGACATTAATAGAATTTCTCTTGATGAAATTCTTCTAGGGTCAGTTGAAGGATATCAAGAAAAAATTGAAGTCATTGGAGATATAATCTCAATATTAATGAATGAGAAATATCTGAAAAATTACACTGAGATAAATGAAAATTTAAACAGTGATCAACCAAACGATATGCAGAAGGTCTATTTAAAAAATTTTACGAATAATTTCAATACCTGGAATTTTTTTGAAAATATTCGTTTACCTGATTTAAGCAACACAAAAAGAATGGTTTCAATTATTGTAGATTCATTAAAGGATTTTCAAGTAAAAATGGAACCTGTTATCCAAACAATGAAGATTATGACAGAATCAATATCAAAAGCAATTTCGTCTATTGATTTCGAAGGTTGGGTTAAAAATATGAAGGAAGCAGAGAAAAGAAAACTTTCCCGTTTCCTTCAATATGATTGGTATTTCCCGATTTTCTTACTGGAAGATTTACCTATTATTTTTGAGTTTGAATCGGCTTCAGAAGCCAATAGAACAGCAATAGAATTATTAAATGATTTTAAAGTTGAACATGGATATGATTTAAATGATTTTATTCCTAAATCTTTGAAAACATACAAGGAGTTAATACAAATAGACTATCTTTTGAATGTACAAATGTATAAAACGACTGTTATATATTGTCTTGAAAGAATCGAAAGCCGAATTAAACAAATGCAACAAAATGAGAATTCAAAGATACAGTATTCCAAACTGAAGGTTGGAAAAGGTGGATATGATTATTACATGAATGTACTTAAAGAAGAAAGTGACTATCTTGATGAGTTGGTATCTAAAATCACCATTGATCAAAAAGTTCATCTTTTTGATAGGTTTGTTGAAGGGATGGAGTATAAAAATGAGCAGGGTGAATATCCGCTAAATAGAAATTTATTTCTACACGGATTTGTTGATGATTCCGAAGTCAACGAAATAATGGCTAAGAAGGCTATTCTGGCATATGGGTTTTTTGAGTCACTTTTTCTGTTAAAATATAAACCAAAAGAGAAAATTAGACGTGTGAATGGAAAATCTGGCAGAGCAGTGAGTTTAGCCGATTCCAATTCTTGTAAAAGACGCGGGTTTAGTACAATTTAGTTGTTGATTAACTTGATAAGGAGGTTGTCAAATGGATAAATTACTTCTACAAACATCATTAAAAGTGGTGACAATGGGTTTCGATGATGAATTTAGAATTGAGAATGTGGATTCTATATTAGTAACTAGAATTAGACGCTTCCTAAATCGGATACATAATCAGAAAGCAATAAAAATTAATTATTCGGATGATGGTAAACAGGAAAATACAGTTATTTCCTTTTTTAGAGGGTTTAGTCCGAGTTTCGATTATGAAGATACCGGTGATGGAAACTTTGAGAGAGCCAAAGCAGATTATTTTCAAAAGTTATTTGTAGTCGGCGAAAAGGGGCCAGCGTATCGGGAAAATATAACATATGAAGGAATAGGCCCCTATTTTAAAAATAATCCAAACATAAAAGATTTAAACGAATTATTACTGTTTGTCAATACAAGGTTAGAAAGAAACAATTTTGGAAGTATTGAAATGAGTGAATTATTATCTTCTATAAAAAATGATCTTGTTTGTGGCTATATGTTTTTATTAAATTTGTGTCACAATATTGGAGGAGCATGGGAAGATAAAGCTAGAAGTCCTTTCGTTTCAGGTGCATATGGAGAAGATGGATTTAAAAAGGCACTCCAATTTGCACGAGGTAGACAAGAAAGAAAATATTCATATATTATTTGGGGATTTATCCGTAAAAATGATGATGAAAACTATGTAATTGTAAAAGAATTAGCAAAAAGAATGGGTACGTTAGAGGTTCAATGGTATGAGGATATACATTCAGAAATAATTATTAAGGACGGAATTTTCCCACATAACATCTTAGGTGTTTTTGTGATAGATAATGAAACAAATTCGAAAGAGTTTATAATAAATCCATTCCTATATCAATTATTTCATGTAAATAAAAGTAAATCAAAATATCAACTTTCAGGTTTAACAGAGTATGTTTGTCAGAATGGGCTTCCAATTGATCAGAACGATTTTGAAATATGTGCAAGTTCATTAGGTTATCAGTCTTATGGTTATAGACTACGTGATGGCTATATCAGAGCAGGAGCGCTCGGTGATGAGCCGAATCAAAACCTACCCCGGAATTATGATTTTTTGTAAGAGATATATGAAGTCTTACTATTTCACTTACTACTTTTGACATACTGGCGATTTTTTGACTATCTTTTTGACCATCCTTTGTGGATTTTACGAGGTTTTATCAGAGTTTTTCTTTAATCGAAAAATCCATAAATACCATTCTAATCAGCAATAGGAGCTACTAAGCACCTAATTTACCAACACAGTAAAATAATCAAATTCAAAAATTTCTTCGTTTTGACTGGATTGTGAGCAGTATTTTTGTATTCTAAGTTGTAACAGCTTACACTTATAGTCAGAAAGAATGAAAGGAATGATGGATTTTGAAAAAAATGTACGAAACAGCAATGATTAATCATGGAGGACGTACTGGAGACGTTCAAGCACCAAACGGCAGTATGAAAATGAAGATTGAGCCACCTTCAATTCACGCGGAAGGGACAAACCCTGAACAGTTATTTGCGGCGGGGTATGCTTCATGTTTCAATGGTGCAGTCCATCATATGTTAAAAGAACATAACATCGAATCAGATGCAGAAGTAAAAGCACGTGTCTCATTGTATCAATTAGATGAAGGCGGTTATCAAATCGGTGTAATTTTAGAAACGTCTTTACCAGGTGTTGAAAAAGAAGAAGCACAAAAAATTGTTGAAGAAGCACATGATTATTGTCCATACTCAAAAGCAACTCGTGGAAATATTGATGTTGAAGTAGAATTGGTATAGTCCTTAGTTTTAAAACAGTTTAGAATTGAATCCTTCTATGCTTGTTTTCATCTTTTTTGAAAGCAAATATAGAAGTTTTTTTATTTTTCAATAACAGGCTTAATATATCAAATTTATCCTTTACTGTAATAAAAAAGAGAATAAAATAAGAGGAAATAGATTTTACTTTACAAAAAATAGCGAATTAAATAGAATAAATTTCTAAATATTTGTAAAGGAAGATGGAAAAATGAGAAAATACATTGCGGAGTTTTTAGGTACCTTTATGTTAGTCTTTTTAGGTACTGGTACAGTGGTGGTTGCTAAAGGTGGCACACTAACAATTGGTTTAGCTTTTGGACTTGCGATCACAATAATGGCCTATGCTGTTGGAGGTATTTCAGGCGGAAACTTTAATCCTGGTGTGACAGTTGCTATGATGATCAATAAACGTTTAGAAGTGAAAGATGGTATTTTTTATATAATTGCCCAATCATTAGGTTCTATTGTGGCTTCAGCTATTTTATATGTTTATATTCATGCGTTAAAATTACCTAGTGACGGGTTTGGACAAAATGATTTTTCTGTTATTAGTACTGCTCAAGCATTTGGTGTTGAATTATTGGCGACATTCTTATTCGTATTTATTATTTTGATGGTAACAAGTGTGAAATATGGAAATGCTATGATGGCACCATTAGCAATTGGACTTGCATTAGCATTTTTGATTATCGTAACGCTAAACTTAACCGGTGGCTCATTAAATGCTGCTCGTAGCTTAGGACCAGCATTATTTGCTGGTGGTACTGCTCTTTCTCATTATTGGGTATACTTAATTGCGCCAACATTAGGTGCAGCTATTGCAGCTTTTGTTGCTAAATTTATGGGTAGTGAAGAGAAATAAGACCAATAAAAAACCTTCAAGAAGTTGAATACTTCTTGAAGGTTTTTTTTAAATCTTATCAGAGACTATTTCAGGATTCTTTTTGCGATAGCTGAAGAAAATTATTAAGTAAATACATGCAGTGAAGAGTGTCACTCCAATGGTATTGTTCATTAAAATTCCGATGAAGATTAACGCTAAGACGATAATGACTAATCCACTGAAGAAGCGTTCGATGGCACTTCCTTTTTTCATAGCCAAGACGAAGGAAGCAACACTGATCAACATCCAAGTCAACAAGACAGAGTAAGACAATGATCCAACTAAGTAATTAAATAATTTGTCTCCTAGGAAGTAAGACAAGATAACACCAATATAAAGTGTTCCAGTGCAAAATAATACGGCACGTTGAGGGACTTGGTGTTTATTTAATACAGCTAATTTTGAAGTAAAACCTGTATTTTCTTTTACTCGGAAATACAAAGTTCTCGATGATGCATAAACGCCAGAATTGATTGAAGAAAATAGCGCTAAGACGATAACAAAGTTTACGATATCCGAAGCAAAAGGAATATGCATTTTTTGGAAGACCATTACGAATGGGCTAACACTAGTACTTGCTAAAGCATCCCAACGGTAGATGATCAAAAGTAAAATCATTGGAACGATGTAGAAAGAAATGATCCGTCCCATCACACCTTTGATGGCTTTAGGTATAGCAGTTTTAGGGTCTTCTGTCTCACTGACAGTGATAGCGATCAATTCAGAACCACCATATGAATAAATGACGACGAGTAAAGAATTAACCAAACCTTTTAGTCCATGAGGAGCAAAACCGCCATGACTAGTCATACGAGAAATCGTACTACCAAAACCAATATTAAAGATTTCATGACCGACTAAGTAAACACCAAAGACGATTAAAATGATGATCACCGCAATTTTGATGAAAGCCAACCAGTATTCTGTTTCAGCAAATAAACGAACTGAGTACAGATTAATCAGTGTTGTTAGCATTGCAAGAATCAAGACAAAAATCCATGAAGGGACGTTTGGAAACCAAAGTTGCATAAAACTAGCTGCAGCTACAGCTTCGGCAATAATATTGATCATCCACAGCGACCAGTACAACCAATCGATAAAGTCCGCCGTTCGATCGCCTAAGTAAGGTTTGATGATGCCAGACAAGCCTTGAATATTGTCGCTACTCAATACAAGACGCCCTAAACCGTTCATTACGATAAAGAGAACCAGCCCGCCGAGTAAAAAGGCTAAGATAACGGAAGGACCAGCAATTCCGATTGCCTCTCCGCTCCCTTTGAATAGCCCAGCTCCGATCGCACCACCTAATGCTAACATCATGATGTGGCGTGAAGTCATTTGTTTTTGTAATTTATTTTTATTTTCCATCTGTTTCCTCATTTCTAAATAGCGGGAATAATTTGTAGATTTGAAATATTCTGATAATTATTTGATTATAATACCAAAATATTCTGACAATTCCAGTTTATTGAATTTTTTTTCATTTAATTTTCATTCAAACAAAAAAAAACGATAATTTTTTCTTATTAAGATTAAAATTATTATTATTTATGAAAAATAATAGAATTTATTTTTAAATATGAAAAAGAAAAAAATTATCAATCAAACGATAGCGTTAAAAAAGTCATCTTGTACTTGAAATGCTCTTTTATACGGAAAATCATGTAAAGTTTCAGAATAATTTATCAAAAAGGTTCTATTTTGAGCAAAATAATGGAAAAATTTTTTGATTATCTGTAACATAAAAGTGTAATCATTTTATATAGAAAGAGGGGAAGAATAATGGGTTGGTTATGGAGTTTAATCATTGGAGCTGTAATTGGTGCAATCGCTGGTGCGATCACTAAGAAAGGCGGATCAATGGGATGGATTGCTAACATCGTTGCTGGTCTAGTTGGATCTGCAATTGGTCAAGCATTGCTTGGATCATGGGGCCCTAGCTTAGCTGGTATGGCACTAATTCCTTCGATCATTGGTGCAGTAATCGTTGTTGCAGTGGTATCATTCTTTATCGGAAGATCGTAGCAATTATTCTTAACAAAAAAAAGCGCTTAGGCGCTTTTTTATTTTGCATTTAATAATTCTTCTTTTCCATGAACTAATTGAGTTAAAAAGGCGCAATAAGGCGTTTGAATTTGATATTTTTGCCCTTTTTGCCAAACAGCTCCGTTAATGTAATCAATTTCCGTTTTTCGATGATTACGAATCAGATCCTGATACATCGAAGGATAATGAAGCCCTTGTGTTTTTACATCATAAGTGGCTTCGACTGCTTCGATCGCTTGTGCTTGATCAAGTTCGATCCCCTCTGCTTTAGCCACAACGGCAAATTCTCCGATAATGGTTTCGATCAATGTTCGTGCCATGCTCATCGAACCGAATTCTGCAATATTGCAATCTAAAATAGTACATAATCCATTTAAGGTTCCATTGATACAAGCTTTTTTCCAGATCGAGTAGCGAACGTTGTCACTATAGATAGGATTTAAACCAGCCTGCTTGAAAATATCAATGACTTTTAAAGTGAAGTCTTTTCCTTCAGGTGCTAGGTTTTCCATTTCGATACTACCTGTACCAACTAATTTAGCATGACCAGGCCCTGCTAGACCAGCAGTCCAAGTCGTGGTACCAAAGATAATATTTTGTTTGGCTACAAATTTGGACAATGTTTCTTCGTGCCCTAAGCCGTTTAATAAACAGAAGACAAATGTATCTTTACCAATGATGGCATTTATATCTTTAAACATCGCCTCTAATTGCATTGATTTAGTCAATGCAATAACTAAATCGACATTTGTATGTCCTTCAACAATTTCTTCTGGAGAGTAGATCGGCAGTTTAGCAGTGATGGTTTGATCTTCAAATTCGCCAATCAATCCTTTTTCCCGAATTGCCTGAATATGTTCCGGCCAGCGGTCAATTAAAACAACCTCATTGCCTGCTTGGTGAAGCATCAATCCTATTCGGCTTCCCATCGCACCTGCTCCAGCAATTGCAATTTTCATAGTAGAAATTCTCCTTTCGATTACCAATCCATAGTATACATAAAAAATAGATAAAAAGGGTAGTACTCAGACTTCAAAGAAATGTTATTTCATAATAAATAATATTTTTATGAAATAGTATTGCGTTTTTTATTTTTTGTGGTTATAATCATCTCGTAAAGTTAAACGGTTTCATTACGAGGAGGTTGCTCATGTTTGGATTCTCAATTTTCTTAAATCAAGAGTTATCAACTGAGACAAAAGATTATATTAAAAAAATGGCAAAAAATGGATTTTCGGGAATCTTTACGTCTCTACATATTCCGGAAGATGATGTTACTCAGTATCGTAAGCGCTTGATTGCTTTAGGCGAAGTTGCTAAGGAGAATCAGTTATCAGTAATGGTAGATATTTCTGGTGATGCATTGAAGCGTGCTGGTTTTTCCTTCGATCGAATCACAGAATTAAAAACTGCAGGCATTACGGGACTACGGATGGACTATCATATCAGCAATCAACAAATCGCAAAATTATCTCAAGAAATCGACGTAGCCTTGAATGCTTCAACGATTACTGAGGAAGATATTGCAGAATTAAAAGCCGCAGCGGCTGATTTTACTCATTTAGAAGCATGGCATAATTATTATCCACGCCCTGAAACGGGATTAGATAAGACTTGGTATCAAAAGAAAAATCAATGGCTGAAAACTCAAGGATTTGCGATCCAAGCATTTGTACCAGGAAATAAAAATTTTAGAGGTCCTTTATACCAGGGATTGCCGACTCTTGAAGAGCATCGCCACCTACATCCATTAGCGGCAGCGCTCGATTTGCTCACCGATACTGATAAAGTTTATCTTGGTGATAGCGGAATAAGCGAGCGTGTTTTAAAACAGTTTTCTTCATATATAAAAGAAAAAGAACTAGTTTTACATATGGAGGCCCTAAATGAACAAAGTGAATTCGTTTTAGGAAAACATATCAATCGACAAGATGAAGCACGTGATGTCATTCGCAGTGCCGAAGCTCGTTTTAAAAATATCCCACAGGTCGACGCACTTCCGGCAGTGGAACGGACTATTGGTGCGGTAACGATTGATAATGAAAAGTATTTACGGTATATGGGAGAGATCCAAATTGTAAAACAAACCTTACCGGCAGATGAAAAAGTAAATGTTGTCGGTCACATTACAAAAGCAGATCAAGCGTTGCTTAGAACTATCAGCGCAGGACATAAATTTAGTTTGGAAAGAGTGGATAAAAATGATTAATTTAGAAAATTTAACAACAGAACGTAGAAATGAAACAACTTTTGGTTTAGATGAAATGAGTGTGAACCAAGCAGTCAAATTAATGAACCAAGAAGATCATAAAGTAGCAGCTGCAGTAGCAGAGCAATTACCACAAATCGAAAAAGTCGTTGAGGCTACCATTGCTGGTTTTAAAAAAGGTGGGCGCTTGATTTATATGGGTGCTGGAACTAGTGGACGCTTAGGAGTGTTAGATGCTGCAGAATGTGTGCCGACATTTGGTGTGGAACCAGAAATGGTTGTCGGGCTGATTGCTGGTGGTGAAAAAGCGATGACTGTTGCAGTAGAAGGGGCAGAAGATGACGCGGAGCTTGGCGCTCAAGATTTGAAGGACCTACAATTAAATGATCGTGATGTTGTGGTCGGAATCGCAGCGAGTGGACGGACACCTTATGTGATCGGCGGTTTGGATTACGCCCGTTCGATTGGTGCTGCAACCGGAACAGTCGCTTGTAATAAAGAGGCCGAAATCAGTAAACATGCTGATATGCCGATTGAAGTGGATTGTGGGCCTGAATTTTTAACTGGCTCAACACGTTTAAAATCTGGAACAGCACAAAAATTGATCTTGAATATGATTTCAACGATCAGTATGATCGGGATTGGAAAGGTCTATAATAATCTAATGGTCGATGTGAAACCAACCAATGAAAAATTAGTTGAACGTTCGAAACGAATCATCATGCAAGCGACCGAAGCCGATTATGAGACTGCAGCGCGCTATTTCGAAGCAGCTGAACAAAATGTTAAACTAGCGATCGTCATGATTTTAACAAATAGCGACAAAGCAGCAGCAAGTGAAAAATTAGTCCAAGCAGAAGGCTTTGTTAAGAAAACTCTTTAAGCAAAATGATAAAACTGGAACGATGATTGAAAAAATAATGCTCGAAGCAATGATAATAAGGAGTGAATGAGATGGCAAAAGAAGAATTGACATTGAACCAATTAGCGAAAGAAATCTATGCTGGTGCTGGTGGCATGGAGAACGTCCAAAGTGTTGTCCACTGTATGACCCGAGTTCGGATGAGTGTACGAGATGATGCCAAGGTAGATCAAGCAAAATTGAAAAGTATTCCCGGTGTTTTAGGTGTCGTTGATGATGAGCAGTTACAAGTAATCATCGGTCCGGGAAAAGTCAATAAAGTCGCCAAAGAGATGGTCGATCTAGCGGGTGTTGAGCTAGGAGAAGAATTGCCACATGGGACCGGTAAAGATCTGGTGAATGCAAAAGCTGCAGAAATGAAAGCCGCACAAAAAGCAAAACAAAAAAAGTCACCGATTAAAGCTGTTTTAAAAGATATTTCAAATATTTTTGTTCCGATGATTCCAGCATTTGTAGGTTCAGGGTTGATTGCTGGTGTCGCAGCGATTATGGCCAATTTGATTACAGCTGGAACATTAGATGCAGCTACATGGCAACAATTTGTCGATGTCTTGAACATTCTGAAAAATGGGATGTTCACATATCTAGTCATTTATACTGGGATCAATTCTGCTCAAGTTTTTGGTGCTAATCCTACATTGGGTGGTGTGATCGGGGCAGTCGTTATGCTGACGGGAATGAATCCAGATGCACCGATCAAAAACTTGTTTACTGGCGATGCATTAGCTGCCGGTCAAGGCGGAATTATCGGAGTCATTTTCGCAGTATGGTTATTGTCGATCATAGAAAAGAAATTGCATCAAATTATTCCAGATGCGATTGATATTATCATCACACCGATGGTCTCACTATTAGTGGTTGGACTGTTGGAAATTTTCTTGATCATGCCCTTAGCAGGTTTTATCTCAAATGGCATGGTTGGTGGAATCAATTGGGTCTTATCAGTCGGTGGTGCATTTTCCGGATTTGTATTAGGGGCATTATTCCTTCCAATGGTAATGTTTGGCTTGCATCAAATTTTGACACCGATCCATATCCAAATGATCGGCGAAACAGGGATGACTTTGCTATTGCCGATTTTAGCTATGGCCGGTGCTGGTCAAGTAGGAGCAGCATTAGCTCTTTGGATTAAATTACGTAAAGACAAAGAATTAACTGAAATGATCAAAGGTGCGTTGCCAGTTGGTATTTTAGGAATTGGAGAACCATTGATTTATGGAGTGACGCTACCATTAGGGCGCCCGTTTGTGACCGCTTGTGTTGGTGGTGGGATTGGTGGTGCAGTGATCGGAGCAATCGGTGGTGTTGGTGCGATTGCGATCGGACCTTCTGGAGCAGCCTTGATTCCATTGATTGCGAATGGTCGTTGGTGGGGCTATGTCCTAGGATTGCTTGCAGCTTATGCTGGTGGATTTGTTGCAACGTATTTCTTTGGTATTCCAAAAGATAAATTAGCAGAACAACAATTAGCAGAAACAACTGTCTCAGCTGAACCAATGGTTGAAAATAAAGTTGCGGCTCATGCAATAGATGTTTTTACCGCAGTTGCACAAGGTGATGTTCATCCATTAGAAGATGCTGCTGATCCAGTATTTGCTGAAAAAAAGATGGGCGAAGGGTATTTTGTTGAACCAACGAGCAACGAAATTTTTGCGCCGGTAGCTGGGAAAGTGTCAACAATCTTTCCGACGAAACATGCGATCGGTATCACGACAGACAGTGGTTTAGAAGTGTTACTTCATATGGGGATCAATACAGTAGAATTAGAAGGACAACCGTTTGAGATACTTGTAACCGAAGGCCAACATGTGACACCGGAAACCAAAGTTGCAACGGCTGATTTAGCAGCGATCAAAGCAGCTGGTAAAGGGATCTCAATGATGGTTCTGGTTACTAATATGAATGATGTCGAAACATATGTCTTGGAAAAAACGGGTAAAGTAACTGCTACAACAGAAGTCTTCAAAGCTAAAACAAAATAAAAATGAAAACGAAGGACGTAATTAATCGTCCTTCGTTTTTTTGATTGTGGATTAAAAATATTTTTTTCGGTATTCTTGTACGACTGCTCGTGTAGTATAAATTTTTTCAGCATGTTCTTTATTACGGCTAAGATAGACATAGAATAATAAATCGACAGTAATAAATTGAGCCAAAATCGAATCAGTTGCCGCACTACGATAAGTAGCTTCAGTTGGTCGAGATGTTTGAAGGCAGACATCAGAAAGTTTAGCTAAAGGATTTTGACCAAATTGAGTCAAAGTGATGATTGGAATGCCTAGATCCTTGGCCGTTTCTGCTAATGCCAGTAGTTCAGAGGTGAGTCCCGAATTTGAGACCAACCAAATTACGGCCTCTTTTTGATGAAGCACTAGTTGGGGCAAAATCGTATTGTAATCGGGTTCGCTAATGATATTTTTTCCTAAACGACTCCATTTTTGAACGATATCAGTAGCAGTTAGATTGGAGGCCCCGATTCCTAAGACGTAACAAAAGTCTTTTTCTTCAAGTAATTGACAGGCCTGTAAAAATTCTTCTTCGTTGAAGAGTGCCGTCGTTTCATCAATCGTATAGCGAGCGTTGCTAGCTAGTTTATTTTTCAAGGTATGAAAGGATTCATCTTGGCTGACATCGCTATAGGTATTATTACTTCGCTGCTGCATCGTTTCGGCAGAAAGCTCGATTTTAAGATCGGTCAAGCTATTAAACCCCATTTTTTTTGAAAAACGAACCACGGTTGGGGCGCTTGCGCCTGAAGCTTCAGCAATTTCGGTGGCAGTCATCCCCGCAGCCTTTTCACTATTCTCACGAATGAATAAATAAATTTTTTTTTCAGCAGTCGACATATCATTTTGCATGCTCTGCATATGAGAAAGAACGCTCATAAAAAAACTCCTTTTGTTCTTTTTTGTTATTATACCACGTTACTAATAAAATTTATTTTTTCTATAGAAAGACGGATCAAACTTTCTTTTTTTGTGAAAAGTCGTATGATAGAGGAGACTTTTATTTTTAAGGAGTATGAAAAAAATATGGCTTTGATCGATTTTATTTTGCATATTGATGCCCACATGGTCTCGTTGGTGCATCAATATGGTTTGGGTATCTATCCCATTTTATTTGCAATCGTCTTTATTGAAACAGGGGTTGTAGTTTTTCCGTTTTTACCAGGAGATTCATTTTTATTTGCTGCCGGTGCATTGACTGCTTTGGGTGGAAGTGTCTTGCATTTACCCTATGTGATCGGTATTTGTGTTATTGCAGCGATTTTAGGTGACACGATGAATTATTGGATTGGGCATACTTTAGGAGTGCGTGCACTTTATCATAGTCCAATATCGCGGTTCATCAAAGAAGAGAAAGTAAAAGAAGCTGAGAACTTCTTCAACGAGCGTGGAAAATGGACAATCTTCTTAGGACGTTTCATGCCGTTTATTCGGACGTTTATTCCTTTTATTGCAGGATCTAGTAAAATGCATTGGGGAACTTTCTCAAGATTCAATATTTTTGGTGCGATTGTTTGGGGAACGGTTATTACTTTGGCAGGCTTTTTCTTAGGAAATATTCCAGTAGTCAGTGATCACTTCTCGTTGATCATGTTGATGATCGTCTTTATTTCGTTGGTTCCAGTCTTCATTCCTTATATCAAACAAAAAATCAGTGCTTAAAAAAGGATCGGAAATTATTCCGATCCTTTTTCTATATGAAAATAAAGAATTTCTGGTGGCACGCGGAAGCGTAACGGAGGGCCGGTCGTTCCTAAGCCTGTGTTTACGACTAAACTTGTAGTAATCGTGAGTGGATAAATGCCTTTATCATAGATTTTTGATCCATAATTTTTATAAGGAAAAAAAGGAAACCGAATTTGTCCCCCGTGACTGTGTCCAGCTAAAATCAAATCGAAAGAACTGATATCAGCAATGTTTTTTACTTGATCAGGTTCATGGATCATCAGAAGTGAAAAGGACGCAGGTAAAGTTTTTACAGCATAATCAGGTGTTCCTTCTTGCGCATCATCGATTCCGGTCAAACTAATCCCATCTACTAAAATAGATTGGTTTTCTAATAGGGTGAAGCCACCGTCAAGCAACATTTTTTTTACGACCGCCGCACCGTCAGAACGATAATCATGATTTCCTAAGATGGCAAATTTACCAACAGAAGCTTGAATCTTTGCTAATTGACGGCTGATTGCTGTGCAGTCGTGTGTTTGCCAGTAGTTATAATTTTCAATCAAATCACCGGTAAATAAAACAATCTCTGGTTGAGCCTGATTCAATTGAGTAACGATTTTAGTAAATCGCTCTGGCTGATAAAAAGGAGAAAAGTGGCTATCACTGATTTGAGCAATCGTGTATGTAGAAGATTCGCCTTTTTTTATTGATAATTGAGTATTTTTTTCTACTAGGAAATGTTTTTCTACTAGACGATACGTTTGATAACGACAATAAATAATCGAGGCTATTAGTATGACTATTAAGCAGAGAACGATCATTTTAACAATCCCTTCTATTTTTTCATAGTATAAATTAAAAAAATGACCACCCACAAGTTGGACTGGTCATTTTTAACGATTACTTAAGCGCACGAACTGTTTCGCGTTGAATCAAACGGTGGGGAACGACTAATTGAATTCCACTAGATGGTTCATGATTGATTTGTTCTAATAATTTCTCAGTTCCTAATTTTCCTAGATCCGTCACATCGATATCGATCGTAGTCAGGTAGGGATGGACCAAAGTTGCAAAAATTGAATTGTTAAAGCTGACGACCGAAAGATCGTCAGGAACAGCATAGCCATGTAGAGTTGCTAGTTGGATCATCCGCAAAGCAAAAATATCATCAATGATGACCAAGGCAGAGGCTCCTGTTTGACCGATAATTTCTGGGAAGCTTGTGTAGTCTTCGGGCTGTAACATCGTTACTGCGGGATGCGTTGGTAACCCTGCAAGCATCAATGCTTCTTGATAGCCAAAGTATCGTTCAAAGAAAATCACTTCTTGGTCGACATTACTGACAAATAAAATATTTTTATGCCCTTTTTCAATCAAATATTCTGTTGCTTGTTTTCCTAAGAGCTGGTTATCATTGTCGACATAAATAATATCAGCCTCTCGTTTTGCTGGACGACCGATTAAAGTAAAAGGGACTTTCTGTTGATATAAATATTCTGAAATAGGATCGTCTTTTTCTGAGTAAGCGAGAATAAAACCATCGACTTGTTTTTGGCGATGCATTCGTTGCACGTTCTCTAATAATGCCTCACTATTTGCGGCAGATGCTACCGCAGTAGCAATCTGAAAGCCCGCCGCCGTTTCGTTGATTGCATTGAGTAATTCTAAATAGAGCGGATTGCCTAATCGTTCTTGCGAGTCCAAAGGCGGCAAAATCACGCCAATGGTATTTGCCCGCTGAGTTCCTAAATTTCGTGCGGTAGCATTAGGAAAATAATCCATCTCTTCCATGATTTTACGAACTTTTTTCTTTGTTTCTACTGAAATACTGGGATGGTCATTGATCACCCGAGAAACGGTAGAAGGAGAGACGTTGGCTCTTTTTGCGACATCTTTAACCGTTGGTATCATCGTTTCCCCATCCTTTCTTTCTTAATGTAATTTATGAGCATTCATTTTTATTGCCAATGTTTTTCTAAAAACTCGACTGTTAATTGATCGGTCTTAGCAACAAGCGGAATATCTGTTCCTAAATGTTTTGCATCACCGACACCGATGGGTTGTGCGCCACTGGCTTTGATGGCAGTGATACCCGCTTGGGCATCTTCAATCCCGATGCATTCAGTGGCATCAAGCCCGACTATTTTAGCCGCTAAAAGGAAAATATCTGGTGCTGGTTTGCCATGTGCAATCTCTGCTGGATCAGCGATCCCGTCAAAGTAATCCAATAATGCCATCTGTTTCAACAAAAAAGGACCATTTTTACTCGCTGAAGCTAAGGATATTTTGATATTAGCTTTTTTTAAGTCTTGTAATAATTTTAAAATGCCCGGATAAACATCTTTTGGAGCGACTGATTGGATCATTTCGACATAGTTATCATTTTTTTCTTTTGCCAATTCTTGGAATTCGGTGTCAGAAAAATCAGTCGACCGATTCCCATGAGCCAAAATTAATTTCAATGAATCCTCACGACTGACACCTTTTAATTGTTCATTGAATTGGCGATCAATTGAAATCGCTAATTTATCGGCTAATTTTTTCCAAGCTAGGTAATGATATTCAGCTGTATCAGTAATCACACCATCTAAATCAAATAAAACCCCTTTAAACATTTGACGCCTCCTGTTCTAGCGGAACCGTCATTGTATCATTTAGAGAAATTTCTTTTCCATAAAGCATCATAGCTAAGGCGGGGCCATCTTTCAAGTCGATTTGGACTTCTTTTTGATTTACTGCAACTGAAATCAAACGACCTTGATAATTAATATGGAACGAATAATGATCCCAATCGGTTGGTAACATCGGAGCAAAACTCAATTTTCCCGTGTGAGTCTTCATTTGGGCAAAACCTTGAACGATTGCTAACCAGCTTCCAGTCATAGATGTGATGTGCAATCCGTCATCGGTATCATTATTATAATTATCTAAATCAAGACGAGCAGTTCGCTGATACATTTCCATTGATTTATCGATCAGTCCTAATTCAGCAGCTAAAATCGCATGGATGGACGGAGAAAGAGACGATTCGTGAACCGTCATTGGTTCATAGAAATCAAAATTCTTCCTTTTTTCTTCTAAAGTAAATTGTTCACCGAAGAAATAAATTCCTTGTAGGACATCTGCTTGCTTGATGAAACAAGAGCGAAGAATCTTATCCCATGACCAATTTTGATTCAAGGGACGATCCGCAGGTGTAAGATCAGACGTAGGCATCAAATCTTTATCTAAGAAGGTATCGTGCTGGACAAAAATTCCTAGTTCTTCATCTTTAGGGAAATACATTTTATCAATAATCTTTTGCCATTGGACTTGTTCTTCTTCGGTGATCACAACAGTTGCTTGCGCTTGATACTTTTGATAATTTTCTAACGTATATTTTAGAACCCATTGAGCTAAAAAGTTTGTATACCAGTTATTGTTGATATTGTTTTCATATTCATTAGGGCCGGTAACACCATGAATCATGTATTTATCTTGGCGTTTAGAATAATGCACACGATCAGCCCAAAAGCGCGCGATCTCAGTTAACACTTCTAAACCTTCTTTTTGTATATACGTTTCATCGCCTGTATAGGTAGTGTAGTTGTAGATTGCATGAGCCATAGCACCATTTCGATGGATTTCTTCAAATGTAATTTCCCATTCATTGTGGCATTCGACACCGGTAAAGGTAACCATTGGATACAAAGCGCCTTTCAAGCCTTGCTGTTGTGCGTTGTGTTGCGCTTGTGGCAATTGGTTATGACGATATTTTAATAGGTTTTTAGTAATGCTTGGATCAGTGATACCCAAGTACATTGGAACGGCATAGGCTTCTGTGTCCCAGTAAGTTGCTCCGCCATATTTTTCGCCAGTAAAGCCTTTAGGACCAATATTTAAACGCTCATCCTCGCCATAATAGGTTGAGAACAATTGGAAAATATTAAATCGAATTCCTTGTTGGGCTTCATCATCACCGCTAATTAATACATCTGCGAGGGCCCAACGATTTGCCCAAGCGACATTTTGTTCGGCTAATAAGTCATCATAAGAAAGTTGGAACTCTTCTAGTAAAGCTACTGCTTTTTCTGGTTGCTGTGACTCTGGAACATCGCGGCTAGTCAATACGACAACTCGTTTTTCTAAATGAACGGGCTGGTTGATTACTAAATCATAACTAAATGTCTCAGCTACTTCTAAAGTATCTTCTTGTTGTACACCAATGGTCGAAGTGACATGTTTCATCGCTCCAGTAACTGAAAACTGCTCAATTCCAAAATTATTAGGAATGGTCTGAGTAGTTAAGAAACTGATGTCTTCTCGATGTCCACGTATTTTCTCCAACCAAAACATTTCTTCATAATTGCTATCTTCATTTTGGACATTACTATCTAATTTAGAAATTACTTTTAATTGCGCTTCGCCAGCTAAACTTTCAGCGGTTAAACGAATAACTGCTAGTTCTTGTTTAACGATGCTTAAAAAACGCTCGAAAGTAATTCGGACCTTTGCCTTGTCGATAGTTACGGTAAATGATCGTGTTAAAACACCATTTTGCATATTCAATTCCAAATCAAAATCTTCGACAGATGTTTTAGCTAAATCGATTTCATTTTCATTAATGAATAAACGCATTTGAATGAAATCTAACGCATTGATTACTTTACCGAAATATTCAGGATAGCCATTTTTCCACCAACCAACACGTGTCTTATCTGGATACCAAATTCCAGCAAGATAAGTACCTTTATGATGATCACTACTATAATATTCTTCAAAATTACCTCGCATTCCCATATAACCATTGCCGATGCTAGTTAAAGATTCTTGCAAACGTCGATGTTCTTTATCTAATTTTGTTGTACGAATTTTCCAGGGATCGATATCAAAAAGTCGTCGTCCATTATTCATGATTGTCCTCCTCATTTATCTTATTGCTTCCATCATACATGCAATCGGTTGCGTTAGTCAAGTACGGTTCTATAAATTGTTAACAGGATTTATATAGCGGTTATTATTTTAAATAAATTTAATTGTAAGAGTTTACAAAAGAGCTTAAGCAATATATAATGCGAATAGAACGAAACCGATTGCGTAAATTTAGGAGGGAAAAGCATGACGGGTATAAAGAAGATGTTTAGTTTTGAGTTTTGGCAAAAATTTGGGAAGGCTTTAATGGTAGTTATCGCAGTAATGCCAGCTGCTGGATTGATGATCAGTATTGGGAAATCATTACCAATGATCAATAGTAACCTTGGCTGGTTAGTAACAACGGGCGGGGTGGTCGAGAATGTTGGCTGGGCAATTATTGGCAATCTACATTTACTCTTTGCTTTGGCAATAGGAGGCAGTTGGGCGAAAGAACGAGCTGGTGGTGCATTTGCTGCAGGGCTCTCATTCATTTTAATTAACCGGATCACAGGTGCGATCTTTGGTGTAACTGCTGAAATGTTAGCGAATCCCGATGCAGTCACTCACACATTATTTGGACAAAAAATAATGGTCGATGGTTATTTCATTAGTGTTCTTGAAGCACCTGCATTAAATATGGGGGTATTTGTTGGGATCATTGCTGGTTTCGTTGGAGCAACGGCATATAATAAATACTATAATTTCCGTAAACTTCCAGAAGTATTGACTTTCTTTAATGGAAAACGCTTTGTGCCGTTCGTTGTGATTTTACGTTCTGTGATTGTGGCTGTTGTTTTAGCCCTAGTGTGGCCAGTCATTCAAACCGGAATCAATGACTTTGGTAAATGGATCGCTAATTCTCAAGATACAGCACCGATTTTAGCGCCTTTTTTATATGGAACATTAGAACGATTGTTACTGCCATTTGGACTGCATCATATGTTGACGATTCCGATGAACTATACACAATTAGGTGGAACGTATGAAATTATGACTGGAGCGCAGGCGGGTAGTCAAGTATTTGGGCAAGATCCATTATGGTTGGCTTGGGCGACTGATTTGGTAAACTTAAAAGATGCTGGAGATATGTCTCAGTATCATCAAGTGTTGACACAATGGACACCTGCACGATTCAAGGTAGGTCAAATGATTGGTTCAACGGGTATTTTGATGGGACTGACATTAGCGATGTATCGTAATGTTGACCCTGATAAGAAAAAGAAATACAAATCTATGTTTCTTTCAGCAGCAGTTGCCGTTTTCTTAACAGGTGTAACCGAACCACTAGAATTTATGTTTATGTTTGTTGCAGTACCATTGTATGCTTGTTATGCAGTGATTCAAGGAGCCGCTTTTGCGATGGCTGACATTATTCATTTACGTGTTCACTCATTTGGTAATATTGAGTTATTGACACGAGTTCCGATGGCCTTGCGTGCGGGCTTGGGAAATGACTTATTGAATTTTGTGATCACAAGTCTTGCTTTTGGTGTGTTCACGTATTTCTTTGCAAATTTTATGATCAAAAAATTCAACTATGCAACTCCTGGACGTAATGGCAATTACGAAGTAGATAATGATGAAACACCAGTCGCTTCAGATGCGGGAGCTACTTCAGCTGATAGTCAAATTGTCCAAATCATCAATTTATTAGGTGGTGCCAAGAACATCGCTGATGTAGACGCTTGTATGACTCGTTTGCGAGTATCGGTCAATGATCATTCTGTAGTTGGATCAGAAGAACAATGGAAAAAGGCTGGCGCGATGGGGCTTCTAGTGAAAGATAATGGTGTACAAGCTGTCTATGGTCCTAAAGCCGATATTTTAAAATCAGATATCCAAGACTTACTGGACTCAGGAGTAGAAATCCCAACTAGTGCGATTCAATCCGAAACCCCAGTTGGAGAAGCATCGATAACTACTTATAAAGGGCTGAATCAAGAATTTGTAGCCCCTACAAATGGACAATTGATTCCAATTGATCAAGTCCAAGATGAAGTCTTTTCTCAAAAAATGATGGGTGAAGGCTTTGCAATCATACCTGAAAATGGAGAGATCGCGAGTCCAATAACAGGAACTGTCATTTCTATTTTCCCGACGAAACATGCAATTGGTTTAAAAACAGTGGATGGAATTGAAGTTTTGTTGCACATGGGATTAGATACAGTAGATCTTGAAGGTACGCCATTTAATATCAAAGTTCATGAAGGTGAAAGTATTAAAGCCGGAAAAATAGTTGCAGAAGTTGATTTGGCTAAAATTCAAGCAGCAGATAAATTAACAACGATGGTGGTAGTATTTACTAATGGTGATAAAGTGAAAGCTTATCATTATGATAAAACTGGACTTGTTTCACGTGGCGAATCAATCGGAAGCATCGATTATTAAAGTGAGGCGATAACAATCAAAGTTTTAACATTGAACATCCATAGCTGGATGGAAAACAAAGATGAAGAACAAATCGAAGTTTTAGTTGGAAAAATTATTAAAGAAGAATATGAAGTCGTTGGTTTGCAAGAAATCAACCAATTAATTAATAGTTCTTCTATAATAACTGATAAATATTTTCAAGCGACGAATAATCAACAAACTGTTCATGAAGATAATTTTTTATATCGTTTAATTCAACGATTAAATGAGTTGGGGCATTATTATTATTGGAGCTGGACATTTAACCACATTGGTTATGAGAAATATCAAGAAGGGGTAGGGTTATTATCCAAAGTACCTTTCGATAAAGTAGAAAGTTTGTTGATTTCAAAGACCTCGAATCCTACAGATTATCATACAAGGAAAGTAATGATTGGCGAACTAACGATTGCTAATCGTACTGTAATCGTAGTAAGTGGTCATTTTTCTTGGTGGAAAGATCAAGCATTTTATTTTGAATGGAAGAAATTAGAGCAGCGTTTAATAATAGAGACTAAAGATTTGATTGTTCTAGGGGATTTCAATAATGATGCGAAAATAAAAGAAGAAGGTTATGATCTTATTAAAAACAGTCCATTGCAATTGCAGGATGCTTTTAAGGAAGCTAAAAAAATAACTGGAGAGTACACTGTTGAAAAGTCAATTGATGGGTGGGTAGGAAATTTATCTAAATTACGGATTGATTATATTTTTACATCAAAATCATTCCTAGTAAGAAACTATAAGATTGTTTTTAATGATAAGAACGAAACTAAAATTAGTGATCATTATGGAGTAGAAGTAGAGGTGGGTTAGCATATTGCTAATCCATTTTCTATTATAGTGAAATATTTTTGAAAACTGTTTGAAAAATTATTGACATTATATTTCAGTATGGTATTATCAATAACGTTGTTGAAATACATTGATATGACAATGAAAAATAGTTGTTGACAAGTAATTGTAGGAATGCTATTATTACAAAGTTGTCAGTTGAGTTTCA
>NZ_JXKQ01000040.1 GCF_001885945.1 Enterococcus hermanniensis
GGACGGGGCTTCTTTAATTATTGAAGGGTGGAAAGGTATGTGTTGAACGTTGAATTAGTTACAAAATGGATTGAATGGCTGACGGTTATTGGTGTTGCTGTAGTGACTGTTATACGGCCAATCATGAGTAGCTTTACAAAGATTACTGAAAATCTAACTAAAATGACACATAGTTTAGATTTATTAAATCGTGATTTACAGGCAAGTAAAGATGATAGAACAAGTATTCATGAAGAACTTGTAAAACATGATGAAAGGCTGGATAGACACAATGACCGTTTAATCGAGCATTCAGAACAAATCAAAACTCTATATAAAGAAAGGAATAATTAAAATTAAAATCAATTGGAAATTAAGAATCAAATCGAAAGCATTTTGGGTGGGCGTTGTCCCATTAGTCATTCTATTAGCCCAAGCAGTCGCAGCAGCATTTGGCTATACCTTAGACCTCTCTTCATACGGAGATAAAGCATTAGCTGTAATCAACGCCTTGTTCGCTTTACTGGCTTTTCTGGGAATTACTGCCGATCCCACGACCCACGGTTTATCCGATAGCAAACGAGCACTGACTTATTCAAAACCAAAGAGGGAGGACTAGAATGAAGAAGAAAGTTTTGATTGGAGCTCTCGTAGCTCTTTTTTTGTTGCCTACGCAGGTGTTCGCATATACAGTCAACAACGAATTTAATTTAGGAGCTAATCAAGGAAGTTCTCAGCTTGCTAGCCCGAATTATATTGTTGCACATGATACAGCGAACGCTTCAGCAACAGGTCGTAACGAAGCGGCGTTCATGAAACGAAATTGGGCGAATGCTTACACTGCATATATTGTTGGTGACGGCATTGTTTACCAAGTTGGAGAACCTGGTTACGTTCAATATGGTGCTGGCTCATACGCCAATGCTAATTCACCCGTTCAAATTGAGTTGCAAGCAACTCCAAATGCGGCATTGTTCAAACAAAACTACAAAGTTTATATTGATCTGAT
>NZ_JXKQ01000041.1 GCF_001885945.1 Enterococcus hermanniensis
GCAGAACGTGGCAATGATCAGACGGGAAACGGAACACAGAGCAATCCTTTTAAGACAATCCAAACGGCAGTAAATCAAATTCCATTGATCAGTAGAACAGGTATTTCGATTTGGATTGAAGAGGGTGTGTATTTAGAAGACGTAGTATTGACGAATCTATCTGTCTCAGCTCTCTATTTTCGTGCAGTACAAACCATTGCTGATCCCTCAGCGAGTGATTTAGCTGTTAAACTTCGCTCGTTTAAAATTGCTTATTCATCGGGGTATTTCTTTATGTCTGGAATCCAATATGTTGATCAGGCAAACGCACCGCTAGTGAGTGATCAAAGACGTTCAGTTCAGGTTGAGCAAGGTGGTTATTTGGCAGTTTCTGGCTGTAAATTTGCTGAGAATGTCAAAAGTATGGACCATGTTTCTATATACGCAGGGGGGAGTTCTAAACTGCATGTGTACGGTAAAACAACATTTATTAATCAAAATGTGTGCATGAGTGCGACTTTACTAGCAGAACTTCGAGCAGGTGACATTCAAGGAAGTTCTAATCTTGTAGGTGCACTAGCAGATTCAGGAACGGTAAGAGCATCTATCAGCTCATCATTTGCAACAACGCCAACGAAGACTGCTTCGTATGGCTTAATCATCACAAAAGGGACGGTGATGTAATGTTTAAAACTAGAAAAGATATCATCGTTATTCAGGCAGAGGAAACGGAGCCAAATCGAACTGGTGTAGTCTTCTGGTCTCATGACAAAGGAACGGCGAAAATGATTTTCGAGCTACAAAAAAATCATGTCGATCAAAGCTTGGCGACAGGAACTAAAGTGCCGATTCTTCTAGAATTTGATTCTGCAACTGCTGAAAATGGTCGAGGAAAGCACACTTACTTTGCGACTATTGACGATGCAGTAAACGGGATTGTCTCGATTGTTTTAGAGGATAATATTTTGGGTTATCAAGGTCGCGTAGAG
>NZ_JXKQ01000042.1 GCF_001885945.1 Enterococcus hermanniensis
ACTCCCGCCAGCTCCATTAAAAAGATTCTTGTAGTTTCCATAGAATTCTTAACGGTTAAATTCCCTTTTAAAACAAGGGTTTTAACCGTTTTTTATTTTCTCTTAATTCCGCTAAATATTATACTATGGCATTCAATATAGCATTCAAATTTTATTTTTGCTAACTCTATTTTTCTTATCGCTCTACTATCTTTAAATGGTAAAATAATTATTGAAAATAATTCATGTTGAAAGAAGGTTTTAATTTGAAAAAAACGGTGAAACGTATTTCTTTTATTTTCGGTTCCGTTTTGTTGATTTGTTCATCTCTAGGATTTGGTAGTTTTAATTCGAGTTCCCATCAAATATCTTCTAACGTTGTTTATGCTGCAAAGAAAAAGACACATCTGAATTCTAATAAATCTATTGAGAAGTATCTAAAAAAACAAAATAAATCGTTGAAGATACTTGAGGTAAATGGCGTATATGTTGAAAATGGAAATTATACTACTCAAATTGTTTTAGACGCAAAAGATAACGGTATGAATAATGCTAAAAATCAAGTGGTTATGGCGATCAAAGCTTTGAATAAAAAAAGTCTTAAGGAATTTTCCAATATTAGTATTAGTGTAAAAGCTGATATGGATGACGGCAACAAAGGTTATGTCATTAAATCCGACTGGAATCCAGATTTTATTGAATCTAAAAAAGCTAAAACTATCCGGCTAAAAACTGTTAATAAACAAGCAGAAACATGGTGGCAATTAAATAATTAAATTTTTCGTACCTTCTCTATATGAGGAGGTATTTTTTATGTACTTTAAAAATTCGGCTGGCAAAGTTTACTTTTTAGA
>NZ_JXKQ01000043.1 GCF_001885945.1 Enterococcus hermanniensis
GGTTCTGTTGCAAAGTTAAAAAATCAAAATAAAATTTCAATTAATTTCTGATTTTATGCTTAGATACTCATCAATATATTCATTTCTTGAATCACTGAAAAGCCAAAGAGACTTTTGTCTCTTTGGCTAATTTTATATAAAGCGTGTATGGTTTCAATTCCTTTAATCGTCGAGGCGGCAGTCCTTATGGACTGATATAATTTGTGTCTTTTCTTGATATGTCGATGATCCTGTTCAATGATATTATTCAGGTATTTATTTGTTCGGTGTTCAGTCTTAGAAAACAATCCTTCAGAATGCAGTCGATTAAACGCACTACTTAGTGAAGGAGCTTTATCAGTGACAAGAACTCTAGGTTCTCCAAATTGCTTGATCAATCGTTTAAAGAAAGCATAGGCTGCTTGTTTATCACGATTCTTTCGTAACCAAATATCTAATGTTATACCCGAAGAATCAATGGCTCGATACAAATAATGCCACTTTCCTTTTATCTTAATATAAGTTTCATCCATTCTCCAGGAATCACCAACAGATTTATTTCTTTTCTTCCATATGCAATAAATAACTTTACTATATTCCTGTACCCATCGATAAATAGTCGTGTGACAAACATTTATCCCACGTTCGTTAAGGATTTCTGAGACATCACGATAACTTAAGTCGTATCTTAAATAATAGCCTACGGCTACCATGATGATATCTTTTTCAAATTGTTTGCCTTTAAAATGAGACATGGTTATTCTCCTAATGTTTTCGTTTCAGCTATTTTACACTAAATAGACGTTTTGATAAAACTTTGCAACAGAACC
>NZ_JXKQ01000044.1 GCF_001885945.1 Enterococcus hermanniensis
ATGCGATACATTGAATCACCTCGTTTTCGAGTTTTGGATTGTTTTATTCGTCGGGATTTTATAAGATGCTAGCCATTTGTAAATAGTTGCTTTAGACACATTAAACTTAGTGACAGTAGCCCTTAATCCATATTGGCAATAACACACTTCAAGTTCTCGCTTGCTTGGTTTTTTAACACATCCATGTTTTTCGATTCCATGTTTTTTTCGAACAAGAGAGAAAATTTTTGGGTCAATTCGATATTTCTTTCTGATTTCTAAATAAATCAAACCGTTTCTCAACATATCCGCGATATCAGCTTCCATTCCAGGCCGCGCGTCTAAATATCGTTGCAGTCGAATACTTTCTTGTTCACGCGGATCATATTGTTCTTCTGGCTCCAATATTTCTATTAACTCTTTATGCCTTTTGGTTTTAACTTTGTCTAAATACCATTCTGGATCATTGATTAATAGCAATAGTTCTTTCCATGCTTGCTGCTGTTCTGGCGTTTTGCGACTTCTCATTAGCTCCCTCCTAATTCA
>NZ_JXKQ01000045.1 GCF_001885945.1 Enterococcus hermanniensis
TTAACAATTGAATATATTGAAAAAGAGATTAAGTGACGGAGGGATTAAATGGCAACATTATTATTAGTCATTTCGATTGGGATTATAGTCATGGGTGGTTTGTTGTTAACGGCGAGTTACGACTATGACGGATTAGGCTTCTCATTGGTGTGTATAGGAGCTCTAGCGGGAATATTGTTTAGTATAACTATTATAGTGAATTTAGATATTGTTGCATCGGGAAAAGTCATTGGTGAAAAAATATCAATGTATCAAACAGAAAACAGCAAAATTGAATCGCAAGTAGATGTTCTTGTTAAACAATACATGGAACATGAGAATGATACTTTTGATAAAGCAAAAGGAACAGATTCAATGACTCTCATTTCGCTATATCCAGAACTAAAATCAGATACATTGGTTAAAGAACAGATCAAAATTTACAACAAGAATAATTATCAAATCAAAAAGCTAAGAGAGAATAAAATTGATGTCTCAGTAGCTAAATGGTGGCTATATTTCGG
>NZ_JXKQ01000046.1 GCF_001885945.1 Enterococcus hermanniensis
TGGAACTGACACTATAATTAGATACAATTAAAAAAGAGCACCTCAAATTTAGTAAAATAAATTTGGAGGTGTTTTTCTAATGGCAAAACATAATTATTATCCGGAAACATTAAAGATTCAAATTATTGAGAGGTTATTAGCGGGAGAATCGGGTTCTTCCCTTCGGGAAGAATTTAATATTCCAGGAAGAGGAACAATCTATAAATGGAAACAGTGGTATTTGAAGGGTGAAATTCACCGTTTAAAAGCTTCTTCAGGGCGTCCTTTAGAACAGGAAGCTTCCATTTATCAAACATTACAAGACAGAGAGAAAGAACTAGAATTACTAAAAAAATTCTTTTCCAAAGAAAGGTGGTGACACAAGAAAATATGATTCGTTTTATCGAGCAACACAAAAACCAATTGCCAATTTCAAAGTTAACCCAACTGTTTGGAATATCAAGAAGTACTTTCTACAGAAATAGAAAGATGAAACGATCAAGTTTAAC
>NZ_JXKQ01000047.1 GCF_001885945.1 Enterococcus hermanniensis
ATATACGTCCTGATATTTAGCGGTTCATATATAAACGGTACGTAGTCACCTTTTTTCGGTGTGATACGCCATTTCAACGTTACTGAACCACTTATCGCTGGATAGTCTTGCAAGTCTTGTTTTAATCGTTCAGTCATGTTACCAGCGACCGTATACCGTTCGTCTTCCACAGGATCTTGAATACGAATACCCCATTTTTCAGATTCACTAGAAGTGTATGTGATCGGCGTAAAGTAATACGTGTCGTCTTCTTTCTTCTTGCCAAACCCTTTGATCTGGGTCTTGAGAGAGTAAGTATCGATATCGAATTTTACTGAATCAGTATTGTATTTATATCGAATCTGTTCTTCAATTTTTCC
>NZ_JXKQ01000005.1 GCF_001885945.1 Enterococcus hermanniensis
AAAGTTAATGTCAACAACTTTTTCTAAGTTTTTTTAATCTTAAAAATCATTGTTCGGTTTTTGCTGCATCAGCAACGTTTATTAATTTACCACGTTATTAATGATTGGTCAATAGTTTTTTTCATAAAAAAAAGAACTTATTTTCATAAGCTCTTTCTCAATGATTATTCAAATAAAGGGACGCCTTCAATTTCAATAGTTCCTAGAATCTTCCGAACACTCTCTGGGGTTTCCCAAGCGAATCCTTTGGGTAATTCCGTCATCTCGGAACTAACCATTTCAAAAACGTACAAAGGTAAATTATTTCCTTGCGTTTGAGTATTCGTCAACTCAACCAAACGAATGTCATTTACATCAATATGCAATGTACTCTTTAAAAAATTTAAAAAACTAGCTAAAACTGTATTCTCTGCTTTAGTATCAGTGCGAGCAAATTCTCTCTCATTTCCAATTTCGTGAACTAAAAAACGTTTTGATCCATCTTCTAAGTGCAACATGATTGTTCCAGATACTTGTTTTGTCACAATTTTCACCTCTGCAAAAGCTAATCATAAACCGCCATCATTGTATCATGTTTTCTGAAAAAAAGATATTTTTTGCATAAAACCTGTATTAATTTTCTACTCGTTCTTTCAACAAGTAATCAATTGCTTCTTCTGTCCAAATAGGCATATTTTTTTCAATTGATCGAAAGCCAATATTTTTATTACGATTAGTAAAGTACCGTTTGCGATGATAAGGTAATTCAACTGTGTGATCTGCTAGTGTACGCAAGGACAAACTGATTTTTTGGGTGTATTCATCAATATCTATAATTTGCACTTCGATCGTTTGACCAATTTCTAAAAAACTGTGGATGTTTTTAGTGAATCCTGATTGAATCTCCGAAACATGAATCAGTCCTTGAGTCTGCTCATCTAGCGAAATGAATGCGCCATATGGCTGGATGCCTGTCACACGTCCCTCAATAATATCTCCAATTTTATATCCCATTCGTTTCCCTCTTTTCGTATGATTCATTATACTGTACTTAGGAAGAAAATAGAAGTTTGCACATTGGAGGAAGATAAATGACTAATTTTGATCAGCCCATTGATCGTTTAGGAACCAACAGTATCAAGTGGGACGCCTTTTTAAAAACGTATAACGAAGAAGAGCTTTTGCCCTTATGGATTGCTGATATGGATTTCAAAACCCCACCTGGTGTTTTAGCAGCTTATCAAAAATTATTAAGCGAAGGCATTCTTGGTTATAGTGAAGTTTCAGATAGCCTCTATAATGAGATCATCTCTTGGGAGAATAGACAGCATGGATTGAGTCTCAATAGAGAAGATATTTTCTTTTTTTCTGGTGTACTGGCTGGCGTTACTACGGCTATCCAAGCATTGACACAACCAAATGATACCATTTTGATTCACGATCCTGTCTACCCACCCTTTGCTGCTATCATCACTAACAATCGGAGAAAATTAGTTCGTAGTCGTTTGATTGAAAAGAACCATCAATTTATGATTGACTTCGGCGATTTAGAAGAAAAATTCAACAAGCAACAAATAAAATTAATGATTCTATGTAATCCGCATAATCCTGGAGGCCGAGTCTGGTCTGCAGCGGAATTGAATCAGCTAGGAAAACTATGCAAAAAATATAATGTTCTTGTATTAAGTGATGAGATCCACCAAGATCTAGTCTTTCCCCCTAACCATATGACTTCATTCTTTAACGCTGGAGAACAGTTTAGTGATTTTAGTATTCAATTCACTTCAATGACCAAAACATTTAATTTAGCTGGAATCAAAAATTCACTGGCTTTCGTCAAAAATAAGAAATTGCGGGAATTACTACTAAATAAGCAGCAAGAGAATTTCCAGCAAGAAATCAATACGTTTGGACTAGTCGGAATGGAAGCAGCTTATCAATCTGGCGAAGCGTGGCTAAACGACTTATTGCCCTACCTTCAATCTAATATAACTTTTACTTTAGAATACTTCCGTACACATTTGCCGAAAGCTGTAGTAATGGAACCTGAAGCTACTTACTTATTATGGATCGATTTTTCAGCGTATGATTTCTCAGACAGCGAATTGGAAGAACGTTTGGTGCATAAAGGAAAAGTCGTTTTAAATACTGGAGTCAGTTATGGTGCTGGCGGTAAACAGCACATGCGCTTAAATGTCGCCTGCCCTCGTTCTATTTTGGAGGAAGGATTAAACAGAATCGTTTTCGCTTTAAGCTAAAAAAAGAACGGCCAATTGGCCGTTCTTTTTTTAGTCAGTGATTTCAATCGATTCGATTACGATATCATGGACTGGTTTGTCTTGAGCACCGCGTTTAGCATTACCGATACTGTCAACAACGTCCATACCTTCTTTCACTTGTCCGAAAACAGTATGACGGAAGTCTAACCAAGGAGTTCCCCCTTGTTTGTATGTTTCAATGATTTCACCTGGGAAACCGGCTTCTTCTAATTGAGCCATCATGTTTGCTGGAACATTTTGATTGTTTACGATGAAGAATTGGCTGCCGTTTGTATTAGGACCAGCATTCGCCATTGATAAAGCACCACGTAAATTGAATAAATTACGTGAAAATTCATCTTCAAATTTTTCACCATAGATACTTTCGCCGCCCATACCAGTACCGGTTGGATCGCCACCTTGAATCATGAAATCAGGGATCACACGGTGGAAAATCACACCATCGTAATAACCTTTCTTCGCTAATTGAACAAAGTTTTCAACTGTTTTGGGTGCTTCTTCTGGGAATAGTTGAACAATAATATCTCCCATATTTGTTTTGATCGTCGCTTTCGGACCTTTTTCTTCTGTTAGATTTAATTGTGGAAATTGAGACACTTCAAATTCCTCCTTTATTTTTGCTCCATCTATCATAACAAATTTTTACTGTTTTGCCACCTCCTTAAGCTAAGCGGTTCTTTCTATTTAAATTATTTGTTACAATTGAGCAGAAAAGAAAGGGTGAGGATATGGAAATTTTCGATATAACCATTGTAGGTGCAGGACCCGTTGGGATGTTCGCAGCCTTTTACGCAGGGATACGTCAAGCAAAAACCAAGCTGATCGATAGCTTGCCACAACTTGGCGGACAGTTGACAACACTTTACCCTGAAAAAAACATCTATGACATTCCTGGATTTCCCATCGTTAAAGCGGCAGATCTAGTTGGCAATTTAGAAAAACAATTACGAACTTTCTCGCATACGTATTGTTTGGATGAAGAAGTATTAGATCTAAAGCAACATGATGATTATCTAGAGTTGATTACCAATAAAGAAAGCCACTATACTAAAGCAGTCGTATTAGCTATCGGAAATGGGTCTTTTCAGCCTAGACGCTTACAAATCGAACAAGCCGACAAATTCGAAAATCATGGCGTAGATTATTACATCAATGATTTGATGAAATACGCCGGTAAAAAAGTAGCAATCGCAGGTGGCGGTGATTCCGCGATCGACTGGGCCTTGATGCTAGAACCAATCGCCGGAGAAGTCTCGCTCATCCACCGTCGAGATCAATTTCGCGGCCATGAGCATAGTGTAGAAAAATTAAAAACTTCTTCCGTTAATATTTACACGCCATATATTTTAACGGAATTGAATGGTGAGCAAGAGCTAGATCGGTTAACTTTGCAAAAAACGAAAAGCGATGAGACAATTAATCTGAACATCGATTACTTGATTGTTAATTATGGTTTTTCTTCTTCACTTGAGCATTTACGTTCTTGGGGACTCGAAAGTACCCGTCAAGCAATCCTAGTGGAACCAGATATGCGTACTTCTATCCCTGGAGTCTATGCGTGTGGCGATATCGCAACCTACGATGGAAAAGTAAAATTAATTGCCACCGGGATGGGCGAAGCCCCTACAGCTGTAAATAACGCATTGCATTACATCAATCCGAAGAACCGGACGCAACCAGGACATAGTACCAGTCTATTTCCACAAAAATAGGTTAAATGGAGGGAACATCATGGTCTACGAAACAACAACATTGGAACAAAAAGCTCGTGACTTATTGGAAGAACGTGGCGTAACGATCAAAGATATTGCAGAGTTGGTTTTCTTCTTACAAAAAGACTATATCTCTGAACTGGATATTCAAGTATGCATTGATAGTGTTGATCGGGTGCTTACGAAACGCGAGGTTCATAATGCAATCATCACTGGCATCGCGTTAGACAAACTAGCTGAGCAAAAAAAATTAGATGATCCGTTGCAGAAAATTTTGGAAGAAGACGAAGGCTTATATGGCATCGATGAAATCATGGCTTTATCGATCGTAAATGTATACGGCTCGATTGGTTTTACTAACTACGGGTATATCGACAAGGTAAAACCCGGAATCTTAAAAAAACTAAATGAGCATGACGGTGTACATGTTCATACGTTTTTAGATGACTTAGTGGGCGCCATTGCAGCGGCAGCTGCTAGTCGATTGGCTCATGAAGATCCTGGAAAATTGGACGCCATCGTCAAATAAGAGCATTAAAAAAAGAGCTTAATGCTCTTTTTTTAATGCTCTTTTTCCAAAATAGATTGGCAGAAAATAAAAAATTTCTAGCAAAATAAAAAATAAGATAAAACAGTGTAGAAAAAAAGTCTCCGGCAAGACATTGATAATCGGGTCAGTTGCAGGATTAAAAATCCAGGCGTCGTTATTAAAGAATAAGCCATGGAATGTAATAAAAAATTGATCAAAATTAACTGCCATCAAAAAAGCGATAACGATCGGCACGACCATTGCCAACTTGAATGGCTGAATCAATGTCCAAAGTCGTTTTTGCTTACTGAGCCTTCTTACGTAAAAAACACTTGGAACAACGGTAACTATCAACAGTCCATAGTTCAACATAAACAATCGTTTGACTTCGTAAAAGTGCAAAGCGCCACTAGCTGAAACCGGAAAATCATCCAGCTTCAACTTATGAATCCAAGGTGTATTCAAATACTGCATCAATTGATCAAAATTATGTAACAACCCCTTAGATGAAAGAATTGTATAATCTAGCAAATTTAAGTGCCTGATATCAAACTGATACAACCAACGGGCATTGATCGTCAATGTGATTGCCAGGGTTAATAACGCTACAATCAGACAAAACAATCCGATTATATCGAAGCCTTTATTTTTCATCAAAACGCCACTCATCTAAAGAATCGACTAAATGAGTCGGTTGCACTGGCAAATCAGGGATTTCTTCCTTTTGGGTAAAGCCTGATAAAACCAATAAGGAATCAATACCATTATTGATGCCTGCAAGAATATCTGTCGTGTAATTATCGCCTACCATTAACACTTCCGATTTATCTAAGCCTAAAATCCCTAATCCTTTTTCCATGATAATCGCTTCAGGCTTGCCGATATAAATAGCTGATTGTTGCGTAGAAGCTTCAATCAAAGCAATCACTGATCCAGCGCCAGGCAATAATCCACGTTCGGTCGGAATATTTTTATCTGGGTTGGTCCCGATAAACGTTGCGCCCCTTTGAATCGCTAGTGTTGCCGTCACAAATTTTTCGTAAGTAACATCAGTGTCTAACCCCACAACAACATAGTCCGGGTGCTCAGTTTCCCATTCATAACCAGCAGCTAAAATCGGATCGATCAAACCCGGCTCCCCAATCACAAATACTTTTTTACCTTTGTCTGCATCATTCATGTAATCAATCGTCGCCAAAGTCGCCGTATAAACAGTTTCAGGGCTAACGTAGATTGAAAATTCATTTGCCAAACGATCTGCAACCGTTTGAGGTGTCTTCGTCGTATTGTTTGTCAAAAACAAAAAAGGAATTTGACGTGCTTGAAGTTGCTCTACAAAACGACGACCTGCAGGGATCGGTTCGCTTCCACGATAGATCGTTCCATCTAAATCGATTAAATATCCTTTATACATATATCTACTCTTCTCTTTGACGAATCACAAAGCGTTCATCTTTTTCTTTGGTTTTCGCTGGAGCAGCTTTTTTCGGTTGACGATTTTTGATCACAGGTTTCTTTTTCTGCGTTTCCGAAACCGTCGCTTTTTTCTCTTCTACAAATGCTTGTGGTTTATCTTTGCGTTTACGTTTACGTTTTTTACGATTTTGCTGGCGTTTGCCATCCGTTCGTTCCAATACAAAGTACGCACACCCAAAATTGCAATATTCATATAAATAATCTTCTAAAGCATCGATCCGTTGCTCAGGCATACTCTTCCGGTCATCTTCACGGAAAAAGCCTTTCAAACGTAATTGGTCATATCCCCAATCTCCTACAACATAATCATAGCGCGTCAAGACCTCACTAAAGCGTTCACCTAAACGTTCGGCATCAAAGCCCTCACGGTAATTTCTAACTAAACGATATTGGCGTTCGCCAATTAAAAGATTGCTGTCATCTACAAAAACGACATGTTCACCTTTTTTCTTTTCTTCAGCGGGCGTCTCGACGATTTCATCTAAGACTTCAGTCATCTCTTGCGTAACTGTTTTTTCAGTTGGTTGTTGCTGCTCTTTTTTGTCTTTTTTCTCTCTTGTCATCGTCTCACCACCTGTTTGTTATTATACCTTGTTTTTATTTGCTTGGATAGTGAGTATGCAGATAGTCCCCCACAACGGTCCGAATAAAAGCTGGAAACAAAAATTCATACCGACCGGCAATTTCGATTGTCGGGAAAAAGGGGACAAACATAAAATGATCCACCGTGGCGATCGTATATTCTAGCTCAGGATCGACCAATTCCCCAAGCCAACGAACTTGATGATTGATGGCATCATAGTCAATTCCATCATATACAAGATGACCAAAAACTTTTCCACGAAATCCCATACCCATGACTGGAAAATTAATCAAAAAGTGCCGATTTTTTTCCATTTCTAAAACCAAACGAATCAAATCATTTCCTGATAATGTTACTTTAATCAAATGCATCGGATGGGGCAAGGCAGTATGTAGTTGATCTTGATTAATTTCTCCAGCTGGGATATCTGTCAAAAATAATCCAGAATTCAAAACAGCCGCTTCCGTTCCTGCAGCTTCTTTGACTGCTTTTAAAGCATAAGTGATCATTGGATGCAACGAATCAAGCGCTGTTTCTAATGCAAAAGGCAGTTGAGCCACTTTCTTTTCAGATAATAAGCGATGCCCTTCTTCCAGATAGCCTGCAATTTCTATTCGATCTTCTGGGATTTCCAACATTTTTTCTGTTGCAAACGTTCGAGCAATCGTTTGTTGAACATGATGCTCTTCATCTAGCATTACTTGTACTTCACCGACGTAATAGCCATATTTCCCGGCAGCCGCTAGTTGAACACCTGCGACTTTTTCACCATTCTCAAATAAATGATGTGTATGGGAACCTAAAATCACATCAATTTCTGGTAGTTCTTTAGCGATCAAGCGATCTGCACTAATGCCTAAATGACTCATCAGTACAACAACATCTACTTTAGTTCGCAGCTGGGAAACCAATTCTGGTAAGATATCCATCACTTGACGGATATCCCAACCGTTGGGATTGTAGGTTAAGGGAAATGGGGCGGTAAATGCCAATAATCCGATTGTTGTTCCTAATTTGGTCGTGATGATTTTACAAGGTTGCGACCAAGCTGGCGGCTGTAACGTTTTCTTATCAAATAGATTATCTAATACGATATCAAAATTTGCTTGATCATATAGATGGTTCAATTCTTCTTTAGAGTTTCCTACGCCTTCATTATTTCCAATTGTTGCTGCATCATAATGAATTTGATTCATCAACTCGATATTTGCTTGCCCATTCGTCGCTTCTGTTAGCGGATGCCAACGATCGACAAAATCTCCTAAATCGATCGTAATCACCGTTTGATCAGCGGTCTCCTCTTGTTTACGTTCTCTTAAAAACCGACGAATCTTAGGCCAATTTTCTAAGTGCGAATGTAGATCGTTGGTATGTAAAAGGATAATTTTTTCCATTGTTCTACCTCTTTTCGACTCTTTTTGTTCCATCTATAGTACCATAGAGCTACACTAGAAGCGTTGATAGAAGTATTCATCCATTGCTTTTGTTTTCCTTCTTAATTCTAGAAAAGTAGGTGGGTAAATGAAATTCGAATCTTCCTTAGGAACCATCTGGTTAAATGCCAATCAACAATTTTTGACTCAGATTTCTTATACGCCAATTGATGAACACCCCTTAGCAAATCAAGCTCTTTTAATCCAAGCACAAACACAAATTTTAGAATTTTTATCGGGTGAACGAAAAACGTTCGACCTTCCCTATATGTTTGAAAAAGGCACTGCTTTCCAACAAGAAGTTTGGCAATCACTGACATCCATACCTTACGGATCGACCTGCAGCTATCAAGCAGTAGCTGAAAGCATCCACCGACCAAAGGCTGTGCGGGCGTTAGGGCAAGCAAACCGCCAGAACCCATTGCCGATTTTGATTCCCTGCCATCGTGTTATCGGAAAAAATGGACGATTGGTCGGTTATTCTGGTTCAAGCGCAGAGGGTTTAAAAATCAAACAACATTTATTAGCACTTGAAAATGCTGAATTTAAAATAAACGACTGATCTATCGCAAAAAAGCACCGCAACTTTAATTCGTTGCAGTGCTTTTTTTAATCTGAAGATGATGCGGCATTCGAATTTTCATCAGCTTTCACACAATCAATCGCGATGACTAATGAAACAATCAACTCTTCCAATGAATCATTTAGGATCGTGATTTCATAGGAATCGCCCCACGAGATCCAACGCTTATGGATTTCAGCTACTTTGCGGCCTTTTTGAGAAACCTCAAAATCCATGTCCCACCAATTACCTTCTACTTTGATGTCTTCAGCTGAAATAGCATACTTTGCCTTAAAGACACTCAAATGTTTTGAAATTTCAATCGCATCGTTACCGTCCAACTCAACAGTGAATTTAGGTAATAGACTAATTACTTTCTTCGTAATTTTGCTGACTTCATTTCCTTTTTCATCTTCCACTCGAAAAGTTTTAGGAATCTTTAAAAAACTCCCCTTAACAAAATAGCGAGGATGTTGATCCTCATCTACAACAGTGAATTTTTCACCAATACTAAAGACTTTTTGTTTGATATACAATTTTTTCATCAAGGTACCTCCTCTATTTATTTTTCAGATAAATCACCCGTATTGATCACAGGTTGCGTTCCTTTATCGGTAATAATCGAAACAAGCAAATTATTGATCAATTGGACTTTCCGGTCATCCGTAAAGTGAATATCTTGGCCGTTTTCAATTTGTTCCAAAGCCATTTGGGTCATCGTCACAGCCCCTTCTACAATGGTTTGACGAGCTGATAAAATAGCTCTTGCTTGTTGTCGTTGCAACATTGCATTAGCGATTTCAGTTGCATAAGCTAAATGATTCAAACGCGTCTCGATCACTTCTACTCCCGCCATCGCCAAACGTTCTTGTAATTCTCTTGCTAATTCTTCTGACACTTCTGCGGTATTGCCTCGCAATGTTAAATCGTCTTCGTTGAAAGTATCATATGAATATTGCGTGGCGATATGGCGAATCGCCGTTTCACTTTGGATCTCTACAAAATCCAAATAATAATCAACATCAAACAACGCTTTAGCGGTATCCACTACCTTAAAAACTACGACTGCTGAGATTTCTACTGGATTTCCATCGGCATCATTTACTTTTAGTAATGAACTATTAAAGTTTCGGACCTTTAAAGAAATGGGGATTTTACGAGTCAAAGGCGTTGTAATAAATAAGCCATTCTCTTTGATCGTTCCTAAATATTTACCAAAGAACAAAACGGCTTTTGCGTTATTGGGCCCCACAATCGTCAACGAACTAAGAAATAGTGCAGCAATGATCCATAATAAAATCCCTACAATGATCATACCGAAACTATCTTGAGTATCTCCGGTCGCTACACACCATAGACCAGCTAACAAAATAAGAATCAATCCAACTAAACCAATATACCCATTGATATGAAATGCATTTTTCTCTTTCACCCTTAACACCTCCAGGATTTGATACCTTTAGTGTACGCTTTATTTAGATAGGCTTCAATTAAGAGCTTTCATTATAAGAAAGCGAAATTAGAATTTTAGGCAAAAAAAAAAAGCAGGCTCTCGCCTACCATTATCGTCTCTATAACAGACACATGCCGGATCCTGCTTAGTGCTGCTTCCTTCCGGATCTGACACAATTCACAAGCCCGACATTGTCCTGCCTTTCGGCAAGGAATAGTATAACAAATTCTATTCCTTTTGACTAGTCTTTTTTTTACGAGCACGCAATTGCCGAAAAAAATTAGTCAATAACTCTCCGCACTCGGTTTCCAAGATGCCACCTTCTACATACGCTCGATGATTAAAACGTTCATCTGTCAATAAATTCATCAAGGTACCCGCCGTTCCACCTTTTGGATCATACGCACCAAAATACACTTCCTCCACACGTGACAGAATCATCCCGCCGCTGCACATTGGGCAAGGTTCTAAGGTCACAAAAAGCTGACATTTTTCTAACCGCCAGTTATCCAATTTTTTACAGGCTTCACGAATAGCAAACATTTCCGCATGACTAGTGGCGTCTTGACTATGTTCTCTAAGGTTATGCCCTCGACCAATAATTTCACCTTGATAAACTACGACCGCTCCGATTGGAACTTCTGCAATAGCTTCTGCCTTTTTTGCTTCGTTGATGGCCGCTTGCATAAACTGTCTTTTTTCTTCTACCGTTAATTGGCTTTCACGTTCCATGTTTTTCCTCGCTCACTCTTCTAACTTAACTCGTCTTTTTACTCTATCATAATTAGAAGGACAAAAAAACTACCCATCGTCACCAATGAGTAGTTTGAAGTAAAAAATAGTTGCCTGTTTAAAGCATCGCTACTTTTTTACATTACTTTGTCTACAAAATCCATCAACTTATTTCTTAAATCATCGGTCGTATCTTTGATGGAATCACCGTAGACCGATACGCGCTTTTTTCCGCTTTTGATCTTATCTAAAATATTCATCATATTATCTAAATCGTCATCTGATAACTTGTCGACGATCGACAACAACGTTTCACTACCGTCGAACTTATCATTCACAAAGCGTTTTACTTTGTGGCGATTCGATGCGTGGCGTGCTTTTTCGATTAGCTGTCCGGAAATAACCACGGCGGTTGCTGTACTGGCTGCAAAAATAACTCCTACTCCAATTTTTACTTTAGTTGATTTTTTCATGGTATCAGCTCCTTTTATTCATGATAACACACTCTCAAAATTTAAAATAATCAAGTGCCTTCCCACTATGAGAACGTCTCCAGTCAATTTTTTTAAACAAAAAAAGAACCGACAGTCGTCGATTCTTAGTCACGATTACGATTTCCACCGAATAATAAAACTAATCGCAGTAATTGCAAGAAGGTTGATAAAGCTGCCGCTACATAGGTTAATGCCGCCGCTACTAATACTTTTCGAGCTGCTACAAGTTCATCTTCTTGCAATAAACCACCTTCTCTTAGAATAGCTAACGCTCTGCGTGAGGCATCAAATTCTACTGGCAAGGTCACTAATTGAAAGATTAAGGCTAAAGAAAAAGCCAAGATTCCGATATTGATCAACGTTTGATTCCAACTCATGAATACACCAATCATAATTAGTGGAAAAGACAAAGTTGAGCCAATATTGGCTACCGGAACGATTGCTGCTCGCAAACGCAAAGGTATATAATTTTTAGCATCTTGGACCGCATGGCCACATTCGTGAGCAGCTACCCCGATTGCAGCTACCGATGTCGATTGCGCTGTCGCTTCTGAGAGGCTGAGCATTTTATTCCCGCTATTATAATTATCGGTTAAGTTCCCTGAGATTTGCTGAACACCGACGTCAGTGATGCCTTGACTACGCAAGATATATTCAGCAGCAGATGTTCCAGTCACGCCTTTACTACTACGAAATTCATCATATTTACGAAAAGTTGAATTGACATAAGCAGAGGCTAAGCCAGAAATGACTAATCCTGCGATCACCAATAAAAACGTGGGGTCAAAAAAATTGTAATAGGATCCGTACATAAACATTCTCCTCTGATCAAGAAATTTTACTGTTCATCAATCAAAAACAGTTTCCTAATATAAGTGTAGCATGAAAAATGTGTTTTTTTATGAAAGTCACTCTAAATCATGCTCTCTTTTAAAGCTTCTTAACGAATTCTGATTTTAACTTCATCGGTCCAAAGCCATCAACTTTACAATCGATGTTATGATCACCTTCGACCAAACGAATATTTTTGACTTTTGTCCCTTGTTTGATGGCACCTGAAGCCCCTTTGACTTTCAGATCCTTGATCACCGTCACACTGTCTCCCTCTTGTAATACATTGCCGTTACTATCTTTAACGACCATTGCTTCTTCGGTTGTTTCACTTTCAGACCATTCATGACCGCATTCAGGACAAACAAATAATCCTCGATCTTCATATGTATACTCTGATTGACACATTGGGCAATTCGGCATGTTATTCCTCCAATAAACTAGTTTATGAATATTTAGTTTAACGGAAAGCCGCGTACTTGAAAAGCCTTTCTCTATAAAAAAGACTGAACAAAAGCATCTTCGTCTTTTGTCCAGTCACTTTTTACTTTAGTTATTTACTTGATACTCAGCACACAATACTTGGATTTTTTGATAAATTTCTTGGCACATCGCTTGATCTTTAGCATTGGCTCCGCTAGCTAGCGGATGCCCGCCACCATGATATTGTTTAGCTAACTCATTGATCACAGGACCTTTAGAGCGTAAACGAACGCGATAATAACCTTCTGGCTGTTCAACAAAAACAGCCCAAGCTAGTACGGTATCGATTGTCCCTGGCAACGGAACTAAAGAGGCTGTATCTGAGTCTTTGATGCCATACTTATTTAAAATTGCTTGATCCAAAATCACATAGCCAGCACCATTGTCATCGATTTGTAGATTTTGATAAAGATAACCTGAGAGTTGCGCTACTTCCAGTGAAATTTGATCAATTTGGCGGTTTAATTTAGACGAATCGAATCCGTAATCTAACAATTTTGAAGCGACCACCAAGGTATGAGAAGTTGTTGCTGGATATAGGAAACGACCAGTATCACCAACGATTCCACCATATAAAAGACGCGCAGCATTTTCTGAGAGCGTCAAATCTTCAGCAAAAGCTAAATCAGCGATGATTTCACTACAGCTACTAGCCTCTGTATTCACCCATAGAAGATCACCATATGGGTCGTCATTTGGATGATGATCGATCTTGATTAATTTATCACCTAACTGGTAACGATCATCACTGATGCGCGGCGCATTTGCAGTATCCGTTACGATCACTAACGCTCCGATATACAAATCATCCGTGATTTCATCCATCTCAGCTAAAAATTCTAGTCCTTCCACTGGACCACCGACTTGATAGATTTCTTTTTTAGGATAAGTTGCTCGCAAAATTTCAGCTAATCCACACTGTGATCCTAAGGCATCTGGGTCCGGGCGCATGTGGCGATGAATGATGATGCGATCATATTGTTTGATCATCTCAATGATTTTTTCAGTAATTGTCATATAAAATCCCTCTTTCTACGAACGTTCCATCACTTGGCAAACAACGATTGCTTTGGCTACGATCACATTATCGATATAAACTTCTACATCGACTTTTGCTGACCGCCGTCCCAATTCCAATGTTTTTGAATGGATCTCGATTTCACTTTCTAATTGGATCAAACGTAAATAGTGCAAGTTCATTTGTTCGATCAACGTATTGCGACGCTGATCCAATAAAATACTTCGTTGAGCGACATTGGCCACAATTTCACTTAAAACCCCAAATGAGATAGTCCCGACACTGTTAACCATTTGCGGAGTAACTTCGAATTTAAAATAAGGCGTATCCAACGGTGTATCGTCACGATCGGTATTGATTGTAATAATATCACCTACAATTTGATCAGAAATCGTATTTGACATTTGGGGTTGTCGCTGTACTAGCTGCATCGCCTTCATGACATCTTGACGACTGACCATTCCAACAAGTGATAGATCATCTTTTACGACCGGCATCATTTCTAAACCATCCCAGATCATTTGATGACTGACTGAAGCCACACTCATACTTTGTTTGACCACGTTTGGTTCACGAGTCATCACTCGATCAATCAATTGGTTGTCTGCTTTTCCTAATACATCTTTTGCTGTTACCACACCTAAAACACGTAAACTTTTATTTACGACAGGGAAACGAGAATGACCAGTTTGCCCTGATAAACGATGATAACTAGAAATCGGATCCCCCGATTGTAAATAGACTGTTTTTTCTAGCGGCATATAAATATCGCTAACTTGCATGATATCTTTTTTGATCAGTTGATCGCTCAGTGCTCGATTGATCATTGTTGCCACCGTGAAAGAATCATAGGTGGTACTCAAAACAGGAAGATTCAATTCATCCGCAAGTTGTGCGATTTCAGCGGTTGTTCCGAAACCACCAGTAATCAAGACTGCAGCACCATCTTGTAAGGCTAATTTTTGAGCACCTTCTCGATTCCCAATAATCAATAAAGATCCAGGTGTGATATAGCGACGCATTGCGTCTTCTGTCATAGCACCAATCACAAACTTATTCAAATCTTTATCTAGACCATTGGCTCCTCCTAATACGTCTCCTTCAATGATCCGAACTACTTCACCAAACGTTAATCGTTCGATATTCTTTTTTAATTTTCGTTCGATCCGGATGGTTCCCACACGTTGGATCGTAGAAACTAGACCAATATTTTCTGCATCTTTAATGGCACGATAGGCCGTACCTTCACTAACATTTAAATTTTTTGCGATACTGCGCACAGAGATTCGCTCCCCCACTGGGAGACTCTCAATATGTTCCAGAATCAAATCATGTTTTGTCGCCATAACTTCCTCCTGTTTTAAGTGTCTATTTATCATAGTAGTACAGCTTAGCAAAACTAGTATAACAGAGTGTTACAAAAAAAAGAAGTCAACCGTTACCATACACGTAACAAGTGACTTCTTTTGTACTAATATAGGCATTAATTTTTAGTTCACAGCTTTTTTTCTAAACCGTACCAAAGAAAGGATGAAGCCAAACACACATAGTATCAATGAAACAACAAATGTCACGCGCATACCAAAGATAAATATATCTGGACGACCTTCTATATAAGTTGTCACACGTTGACCGTAGGCCACAGACATTCCACTATACAAAATCGTCGTTGCCAACGCAATCCCAATCACCATTCCTAAATTACGAGCAAAAGAATTCATACTTCCAGCAACACCTAAATTGTCCTTTTCGACACTGCTCATCACGATTGTGTTATTAGGTGATTGGAATAAGGCATTTCCGAAGCCCATGATTGCTGTCGCTAAGACATAATACCAAATAGGGCTCGTTTGATTCATAAATACATACAACAATTGTGCAATAGACAATAAAGTCAAACCTAATAAAACCAATCTTTGTGGACCGATTTTATCAGTCAAATACCCACTTAAAGGGGAACCAATCACCATTAAAAAAGGGAAGACCATCATCAGTAAACCAGCATAACTAGCCGTTAAGCCCCGTGCATTTTGTAAATAGAACGGTATGACGACATTCACAAAAAAATTGGCTGAAAAAATCAACAATGCTGTCAGCAAACTCATCGTAAACATTTTGTTTTTTAAGATGTCAAACACTAGCAATGGATTTTCTTTGCGTTTTTCGACTTGGATAAATACAACAAAAAAGACGATCGCAATAACTAATAATACCAATGGAACGGTATGGATATATCCCACTTCTTGACCGATAAAAATCGCGCCAAAAAAGCTCATGATCGTTACTGCAAAAGTAACAAAACCCAACCAGTCGATTTTCTTTTTCGACATCGTGATATCTTTGGGTAAAAATTTCTCGCCAATCAAAATCGTTAAGATCCCGATTGGAACATTGATCCAAAAAATATACGACCAAGAAAAATGCGCTAAGATCAATCCACCAATACCAGGACCGGCAATCGCTCCTAAAGATACAAAAGCGCCCACTGCTCCTAATGCTCTTCCACGTTCGCTCATTGGGAATACCTCTGTTGTGATACCTGTATTGGTAGCCATCGTCATGCTAGCTCCGATGCCTTGAACCACCCGTCCAAAAAGAAGCATCGCCAATGAATGATTAAAGCCACACAATAAAGAACCTACTGTAAAAATAACTGTTCCAATCCGATAAACTCGAATTTTCCCAAAACTATCTCCGACTTTTCCAAAAAGGAGCAGGCACGCACAGACGACCATCAGATAGATGGACACGACCCATTCTGCTTTATTCATCGGTACAACTAAATCTTTAGAAATCGTCGGCAGAGCAATATTAACAATACTCGAATCTAATGTAGACATAAAGGTAAACATTGCAACTGAGACTAAGATCCACCAGCGATTTTTTTGGACCTCTGGGTTTTCTTGATAACTTTTCATGTAAAACTTCCTTCCACTATATAAATAAGCCATAGCTATTCTAGCGGATAGATCGATAAAAAAGCAACCCAAAATAAAAACGAGGAAAGATCCCTCGCTTATTTCATATATTTACCATTTTTTCCATCTTCGAATGTTGTAAAATAGCCATTTGAGATTCTCTTTTCATAGACATGGTGACAATTTGGACATTCAATCGGCATATTGTCTTTTGGATGATCCTCAACGTTCAATACTTCTTCTACAAAAAAATGCGTACCACAATTTGGACATTTCAATGGTTTTTCTAACATATGACCAACCCTCTCTACATTTGCTTCTCTATTTATCATACTCTATTTTTATCAAAAAACAGAATGATAACTATTGAAAAAACTCCGCAAACGAAAAAATCGTTCGCGGAGCTTTTAGGATTTATTTGCGGCGGCCGCGACGTTGATTGGCTTCCATAATAACCGGAAGAATCACTGGACGACGTTTCGTTTGTTCAAATAAGTAACGACTTAATTGATCACGAATATCTTGTTTTAATTTGCTCCATTCAAAATCATCTGAATGCAAATGTTTTTCCACGATTTCGCTAGTTGTTTCCGCACTTTCTTTAATCAAATCACGGCTAGCTTTGATATAAACAAATCCTCGTGAAGTAATTTGCGGTGCCGAAACAATTTTTTTCAATTTACGATCGATCGTCACAACGACCACGAAGATCCCGTCGTCTGACAACACTTTACGATCACGTAAAACAATATTACCAATATCACCCACACCGATACCATCAATCATGATGTTATCAGCAGGCACACTGCCCGCAGCACTCATGTGTTTGTTTTTATATTCTAAGACATCTCCACGACCAGTAATAAAGATATCTTTGAATGGCATCCCTAATTCATTCGCTAAATGGGCATGTGCCGCTAACTGACGATATTCACCTTGAACGGGAATAAAATATTTAGGTGACATAAATTTCATCATCAATTGTAGGTCACGCGGATTGGCATGGCCTGATACACGTAGATTTTCTGAAATACTCTTCACTACTCCACCAGCACGATAGATCATATCTTCTGTCTTTGCGACAGTCGTTTCCATCGCGATCGTTGGCGTAGTCGTGATATAAACTAAATCACCATCTTCAATTTTCAGGTTACGGTGTGACCGATTGGCCATTTTTTGTAATGACTTGATCGGTTCACCCATTCGGCCCGTTTCTAAAATCAGTAACTCTTCGGGTTGATATTTTTTCATTTCCTTAACAGTAATCAAAATATCTTCTGGTACTTCCAATTTTTTCAAACGCATCGCTGTTTTTAAAATACGATCTAAATCTTGACCAGTCAGTACCACTTTACGTTTGGCTTTTTCTGCAGCATTCAAGACTTGTTGAACTCGTTGTAAATTACTGGCAACACTGGCAACAATGATCCTGCCAGGCCATTCATTGATCGTATCGTAGACTTCATCAGCAATTTCTTGTTCTGAGGCTACTTGGATCGGATTTTCGGCATTTGAAGAAGAACTTAATAATGCTAAGACACCTTCTGAACCAACCTCAGCTAGACGACGATAGTTCGTCGCATACATCGGGATCGCTGTCGGATCAAATTTGAAATCACCCGTATAGACAATCGTTCCTTCATCCGTTTTCAAACTGATTCCGACAGAATCTGGAATCGTATGGGTCGTGCGGAAGAAACTGATCAACGCTGTTCCAAAATCGATTTCTGTATGTTCATCAATCACATGGAAATCTTTGAACCCTTTGCTGTCATCATTTTGATTGACCGTTAGCTTTGCTAGCTCCACAGTCAATTCAGTTCCAAAAACTGGAACTGCTACTTTAGAAACTAAGTATGGCAACGCACCAATAGCATCGGCATGGCCATGTGTCAAAAAGACACCTGCTACACGTTCTTTATTTTCTATCAAATAGGTAAAATCTGGAATCACAACATCGATTCCTAATAGTTCATTTTCTGGATACTTTAGTCCACAGTCTAGGACAAAAATATCGTTATCCACTTCCACTGCATACATGTTTTTACCATTTTCACGTACACCGCCGAAGGGAATGATTTTGATTGTACTCAAAATATACACCTCGCTAATTATTTTTATCTATTATATTCAGCTTACTCAGATCCCGTGATCAGTACGATCTGTGCTTTTATACTCACTAGCTATTATACATGATTTTTAATGAAAAACCATCGATTGAAAAACCACGGATCGCGCAGAAAAAGAAAAAGCCTAAAGCAAATCCTGCCTTAGACTATTTCTTTAATCAAATAGATTCATTTCATACATTTTTTCAGCGATTTGTATTGAATTCCATGCGGCACCTTTTAAAAGATTATCTGAAACGACCCATAAATGTACACCGACTTCTTCATCTGGATCTTTCCGGATTCGGCCGACAAAAGTTTCTTTTCTACCGACACTGTTGATCGCTTGCGGATAAATTTGCTGACTAGGATCATCCTCTAGTACTGCCCCCGGAGCGTTAGTGATCAACGTTTGAATTTCAGCAACGCTCGCAACTTTTTCAGTTTCAATATAAATCGACTCTGAATGTCCGCTCATTACTGGAATCCGCACACAGGTCGCAGAAACTTTGATTGTGTCGTCTTCCATGATTTTCTTGGTCTCGTTGATCATTTTCCACTCTTCATAGGTATAGCCCGCTTCTGCAAAAACATCGATTTGCGGCAAGGCATTAAAGGCTAATGGATAATGTTTTTTATCTCCACCACATGGCAAGATCTCCATCTGCCACTGATCGACGGGTTTGTCAGCTAAGTAATCTCTGGTCTGCTGTTTTAATTCTTCCATCGCTTGATTTCCAGCTCCAGATACGGCTTGATAAGTAGATACGATCACACGTTTCAAGCCAAATGCCTGTCGAATCGGCTCTAAAGCGACCATCATCTGAATCGTTGAACAATTTGGATTTGCAATAATCCCTTTATGTGAGCGCAACGCTTCAGGGTTTACTTCAGGTACGACCAATGGAACTTCTGGGTCCATTCGAAAATGACTTGTGTTATCAACCACGATTGCGCCACGTTTGACCGCTTCAGGAGCAAATTCAGCAGAGATCCCCCCACCAGCAGAGAATAAAGCAAGATCGATTCCTTCAAATGATTCAGGAACCAATTCTTCAATTGTTTTTGACGCACCTTTAAATGAAAGTTGCTTGCCCGCAGAACGCTTAGAAGTTAGAAATTTGACGTTCCCTAAAGGTAGCGAACTACTTTCTAATAGCTTGATCATTTGTGTTCCTACAGCACCCGTAGCACCCACGATTGCAACATTCATTTTTCTCATCGTAATCACTCTTTCGTTTCATATTTTTAAATATTTTATCATATAATTTTAGAAATACAAGCGCCTAAATATCCATTTAATAACTTTGCATATTTATATTATCTACTAAAAATGTTTTTAAATTACAGGTTTTAATTTAAATTATATTTTAAATATAACGAGTATTTTGTTAAAAAAATAGTAAAAAAAAGATTTTTATCCAGTATATTTGTTGTTAATTTTTAATAAAACATTTAGAATTAGTTTGTAAGCGTTATTTATAGGAGGCCATTCATGAGAGCTAACGGATCGATTATTAGACAACAACGCGAAGCACAACAATTGACCTATGAAGATCTCAAATTTATTTGTTCTTCTGATGATCTAATGATGATTGAACAAAAAAACGAGGGGATCTTAGAAATTATTTTAGATCTTTGCCAACGCTTAGAGGTTCCTTATCATAAGGCCTTCAGCAAAGCGACGTTATCATCAGAAGTTTTTATGTTGCATATCATTCGTTGTTTGCATTTGCGGCAAGAGTTTTCAGCGATTCTCTTTTTATTAGATACTTTTGGAAATAGGATAAATTATGAGAATACACGAATAGTCGGACATCTCTTTTATTTCCGTGCCTATGCAACCTTATTTTATAGGCAAGATACACAAAAAGCCGTACATTATTTTCAACGCGCATCTACCTTTTTAAATGAAGAAAAACGTTATGAACTTTTAGTATTAAAAGGCTTAGCAACTTGCTACCAAGCTAATCAAGAAAAAAAAAGGGCGCGTATTTTTTTTGAGCGCGCTGAACAAGTGGAGGAAAATATGATGCATCCAAAAGAATTAGGACTGTCTTACTGCCAAGCAGCTCGTTTTTTTGCTCAAAAAGGGCAATATCAGCAAGTCAATGACTTGTGCGACGAGGGGATCCAAACGCTATTAGAAATTAATATCACAGAGGGTTTGGAAGAATTGTTTTTTGAAAAAGCCATCGCACAATCAGAACCTGCTCAGCAACTCGAATTATTGAAACAAGCAAATTATTACGCTGCAATTAATCAAAATAACCATTTTGAAAAACAAATTAATGATCGACTGATTCACGTATAAAAAAACCTTGCTTCCTATTCACTGAGGAGGCAAGGTTTTTTTTATCATTTTAATGATTCATTTTCAATTTTTTATTTGGGTGATAGAAAATCATATATAAAACAGCGACAATAATCGGAATCACTGCGCAGAAAATATAGATATGTTGATAAGTCCCTAGGAGTCCTTTAATAGCACCTAATAAGTACGGACCCACACCTAATCCTAAATCTAAGCCGATAAAGTAAGTCGATAAGGCAACGCCGATACGTTCTTGCTCTACCAATTTTAATGTAACAGCTTGACCATTAGCCATAAATGTTCCATATCCTAGACCTACAAAAGCTCCAGCAATCAGTAATACTGGTGCATTTTGAGTAACAGCTAACAAAATTAAGCCAATTGTTAAACAAATAAAGCTTGGATACATAACCGCGTTTTCACCATATTTATCAAAAATTTTCCCTGACATCGGACGTGTCACTGTAACGACTAATGCATACACAACAAAGAAGAATGCACCGGCAGTAACTAAATGTAATTCATCCGCATAAATCGAGATGAAACCTAAGACGCTAGAATATGCAATACCGATTAAAAAGGCGATTGCAGCAATAAATAATACCTTCAGCTCTATAAAACTTTCAAGACTGAATTTATTGATTCTTGCTCGATGTTCATCTGTTAAAACGATATTTTCAACTTTAAACCCGAAGCAAGCAATCATCGTAACGAAAGCTAAGATGACAGCAATAATAATAATCGCTTTAAATCCTAAAATCGGTAACAGCAATAACCCAATGAACGGACCGATTGCAGCAGCTAAACTAGTACTCAATCCATAATAATTGATACCTTCGCCATATTTTGATTCTGGAATATATGCCGTAACAATTGCATTGGCTGCTGTCGAAACAGCTCCATAACAAAAACCATTCAAAAAGCGAACACTATCTAAAATAAAAATATTTGTACTTACTAAATACCCAGCGGTAGTGATCAAATAAAATAATGCGCCATACCTCAGTACTGCTCGGCGACCGAATAATTCCAATTTTTTCCCTACGTATAAACGAGCTAATAGGGTTCCGATGATATAAATACCGACAGCAAGACCAGCTTGGGCTGTCGTTGCGCCTAAACTTTGTGTAGCATATTTTGCCGTAATTACGACAAAACAATAGTAAACTAAAAATACGATAAAGTTGATGATCGTAATGGTGATAAATCCTTTATTGAATAACTTTTCTTCTTCCTTGATTGTCATTACCCACTCTCAATTAATATGCGATACTCTCATTTAATTTCTTTAACTTAGAAATTTTCTCTGCGACTTTATTGTAGTTTGATGGATAACGATCCACTGCTTGACTAACGAATAAATCCCGCGTGTAGTCAAATTCCGCCAAAAAATCATCTAGTGTTTTATCTGTTTGCGCGTAATCTTTTCTAAGCATCAACGCATTTTGGTAGGCATCATTTAGAAAGACCAATACCGCTTCCTTTTCAAACCGTACCTTGTAAGCTGATTCTAACCGTTCGATCATTGCGCTTGTCCATTTTTTCATAAATAACCACTCCTATTAGTTCCAAATTTTCTATTCACTAGACTATTTGGTTTGTTTGACTTACTTGATTGATTATACGGATATAAACAAATCGCGAAATCGTCTTTTATAATAAAAAAAGGAGATATAAATTTGAATTATGGATTTTTAGTAGAAAAGAGGTGTAACATTTGTTACTATCCTTTTGACATATATTTTTTATCCATGTGAATGAGTGATTATGATAAAATAGCTATGAATTCAAATATATTGCGGAAGGAACAATGATAAATTGGATAATACGGCCTTAACAGACTACTTAGAACAAAAAAAATTCCCTGTCGTCACGAAAGACTACAAGAAATATATTCTCTATGAAGGAATTCAAGATCACCATGTCTATATTTTAAAAAATGGAGTTATCAAAACAAGCGTCATTTCTCGAGATGGGCGTGAATTTAATTTAGAATATATTACAGATTTGGAAGTCGTTTCTTTGTTAAAGGATGAGTATTCACAATTCATCGATGCCCCTTTCAATATTCGAGTCGAATCGGAAACAGCAGAACTTTATCAAATTGATCGGGTCGAATTTTGGAAAGATATCAATCAAAACATCGATCTTCAAATTTACGTTAAGAACTATTATCGTGAACGTTTACTCAAATCAATGAAACGAACCCAGCAAATGTTGATGAACGGAAAATTTGGTGCTGTCTGCACGCAGATTTATGATTTATACGATAAATTCGGTGTCGAATTCGAAGACGGTGTTTTGATCGATTTTGTTGTTACGAATGAAGATCTTGCTCATTTTTGCGGCATCAATGCTGCCAGCAGTGTTAGCCGAATCATGCATCAGCTAAAAGAATGTGGTGCGATCCAAATGCATGACCGAAAAATTTTTATTAAAAATATTGAACTTATTAAAGATAATATTATTTTTTAATTTTAAAAGACCTATCAGCAATTTTCTGATAGGTCTTTATTTACAATTCAGCTCCTAACTGATCTCTTCAAAAAAAGATACCGTGTCTTTTGATACAAAAAAACTAAAACCCATGAGGGTTTTAGTTTTTTTTAAGCTTACATTCTTGTATGGTCTGTACGAGAGATAACATCACGACGTTGTTCCGGCGTCAAATCACGGAATTTAACCGCATAACCAGAAACACGGATCGTAAAGTTGGCATATTTTGGATTGTCGATATCTTTATCCATTTCTTCTAGCAACTCACGACCGAAGACATTGACATTTAAGTGGTACCCACCCTTATCAAAGTAGCCATCTAAGACTTGACGTAAATTATCAATCTGCATTTCTTCATCATCTGTGCGGCCTAACGCGCCAGGATTGATCGTTTGTGTATCAGAAATTCCATCTTGTGCACAAGAGTAGTTTAATTTAGCTGTTGAATTCAACGACGCTAATAAACCATTTTTCTCGCCTAGGAATTTGCCATCTTGATAACTTGGGTTCGCGCCTGGTGCCAATGGTTTCCCTGCACGACGGCCATCTGGTGTATTCCCTGTATTTTTTCCATAAACGACGTTTGAAGTGATTGTTAATAATGACAATGTTGGTGTTGAATCGCGATACGTATGTTGACGTTTGATTTGTGTCATAAAGTATTCTAAGATCCAGTTCGCCATTTCATCGGCTTCATCGTTATCATTTCCATAAGTCGGAAATTCATTTTGTGGAACATAATCGATGGCTAATCCATTCTCATCACGAACAACTTTTACATTTCCATGTTTGATCGCCATCAATGAATCCGCTGCATGAGAAATCCCCGCAATCCCAGTTGCAAAAGTACGTTTTAAATCAGTATCCATCAATGCTAATTGTGGTGCTTCATAGGCATATTTATCATGCATGTAATGAATCACATTCAACGTATTCACATAAAGTTCAGCTAACCAGTCTAAAACATCTTTGTAGCTATCCATAAATTGGTCGAAATCAATGCTATCGCCTTCTATTGGACGGAAGCGCGGGCCCACTTGCATTTTTGTCATTTCATCTACGCCACCATTGATCGCATAAAGAACTGCTTTTGCTAAGTTGGCACGAGCCCCAAAGAACTGCATATCTTTTCCGATTACAGTCGCCGACACACAGCAAGCGATCGCCGTATCGTCTGAACCCCAGTGTTGACGTAATAAGTCATCATTTTCTAATTGAATCGAAGAGCTCTCTTTCGCAACTTTTGCCGCATAAGTACGGAAGCCTTCTGGTAATTTTGAAGAATACAATACTGTTAAGTTTGGTTCTGGTGATGGTCCCATATTTGTCAATGTATGAAGGATGCGGAAATCATTTTTTGTGACTAATGAAGAACCATCCATGTTCATACCAGCTAATGACAATGTTGCCCAGATCGGATAGCCAGAGAATAATTGATTGTATTCAGGTGTACGAGCAAATTTAACCATCCGTAATTTCATGATTAAATGATCAATCAATTCTTGTGCTTCATCTTCTGTAATCACGCCGCGCTCTAAATCACGTTGGATATAGATATCTAAGAAAGCTGAAATGCGTCCGATCGACATAGCTGCACCATTTTGTGATTTGATAGCCGCTAAGTAACCAAAGTACAACCATTGGATTGCTTCTTGCGCATTGCTAGCTGGTTGAGAGATATCATAACCATAGCTTGCAGCCATTTCTTTCATATCCGCTAGAGCACGATATTGTTCAGAAACTTCTTCACGTAATTGGATAACATCATTAGTCATTACTTTGCTGCCGACATTTTTCCAATCTTTTTTCTTTTGTGCCATCAAAAAGTCGATTCCGTATAATGCTACACGACGGTAGTCACCAATGATACGGCCACGGCCATAGGCATCCGGTAAACCTGTAATGATTTTATTTTTACGGGCCAAGCGCATTTCATCTGTATAAGCATCGAATACACCTTGGTTATGTGTTTTGCGCCATTTGTTAAAGATAAATGACATCTCATCATCTACTTCATAGCCATTTGATTCTAAGGCTTTATTCGCCATGTTGATACCGCCATACGGCATAAATGCTTGTTTTAATGGAACATCCGTTTGTAGACCAACGATTTTTTCTTCATCTTTGATCAAGTATCCTGGCTCATGAGACGTGATCGTTGCTGGGATATTCGTATCCATATCGTAAACGCCATTCTTTTTATGTTGCACTTCAAAGAGTTCTTGAAGTTTATCCCATAACTTTTCTGTACTTGGAGCAGCTTCTGCTAAAAAGCTGTCGTCACCTTTATACTCTGTATAATTACGTTTGATAAAATCAAGTGTATTTACTTCATGTTGCCAACGACCTTCGTTAAAACCTTCCCAAGGGTTCGTTGCTTGTTTAACAGTTTTATCCATTGTATTAGTAGTCATAATAACACTCCTTTGTATAATTGTTTCACAATATTTAAAGTGATTATAACAGAGGAATCTTTTTAAAGAAAGGGCTTTTTTTACTTTTAAAGCTGTTAATAATTGTAAAATAATGGCGATTATTTTAATGTTGATAAAACACTGTTACAGTTTAAACTATAACAGTTATAAAAATAGTAACTAATGATTTCTTTTCAAAATAGTTAATCTGATTAAACCAACTTTATCAGTTACACTCAATTGAAAAACAGCAGACTAATACAGTACTTGCTGTAAAAAGAAAAAAATATATTTTCTCATAAAGAAGCGTCGGTTCCGATAAAAAATTTTTTTGCTCCAAAGAAATTGTGCTAAATGTTGGTTTTATTCAAGCAATTGGAATCAAAGATAGCCAATGGATATTTTTAGTTTAAAGGCTCTTCTGAAACGGTCGAAGAATCAGATTTCTAGGTACTATTTAACACCAAAGAGACGAAGACAAACGTAGAAAACACGTTCGTCTTCGTCTCTTTATTTTTACATACTATATTCTTCGACATGTTCTTTGATTAAACCACTTGGGATATCATGCAAACGATACCCATTTCCCCAGTAAGTAATGATTCGCACATTATCAATATGAGCATGTGCTATTTTTTTTCGGATATTACCGACAGCAGTCGACATCTGGACTAATCGGGATTTACTAACGGTATCATTCCAGACTCTGTTGCAGAGCTCATCTCTAGATATGATCTTTCCGTCACTTTCTGCTAAAGCATTGATAATTTTTTTTTCAATATTATTCAATGAACTATACAGCAGAACTAAGTCTTGCTTTTTCATTTCAGATTGTCTCATTAATCCCTTTGTGATGGAATCAGTTGCTCTTTCTCGTGTGTCACTCATCAATAAAAACTCTCTTAATTCAGTCATTGAACAGTCAATAGATAGACAATGATTGTCGTCAATTGTTGGAAGAGGTTCATCCGTTCGGCGAAGATAGTGCAGCTCTTTTTCGACGACGATTGGTAGAATCTCGTTAAATTCTTGATTGGTCAAGGTTTCACTAAAGATCACGATATCAAATAATGACAAAATATCTTCAAAATACTGAGGCCGATCTCCATCGTAAAATTCTTTTAAAACAAATACTTCGTAATCTAAACGTTGCAACTCATTCTGAAAATCTTGTTCAATGATAATATTTCTAGTTAAAATAATTACTTTTTTCAATCCCAATCACTCCCCCACCTTTAATCCCATTCATTTTATATCTACTATTCTAAAAACAGCTAAAGTACCACTAGATAGACCAATTTATTTAATTAGCAGCCTTGATAATTCTTCGTTACATCTAGCACCGCGGTACTTTTGGCTTTCACTATCCCATCATTTTTTCTAGTACCACTTTTTTTGATCTCAGAAATGTTTCTTTTTAACGTTTCTAATATTAACCGCTAGCCAGAAAACGCTTTTATTTCTATTCATTCAAAAATCAAGATAAAATTTGGAATCATCCAAATACAACTTAAGTTATATTAACTTCTAAAAAAAATAATCCTATTGAACATTAATGGCATTAAATATTATTTTAATTTGAAAAATAAATATTTATACTTTGATGACTAACGATTTAAAAAAATTATAAAATATCTTTTATAACATATCAATGATTTATTAACATTTAATAAAACCTTTTTTTTAAGATACTTTTGGCTAAACGAATTTTTTTAGCTATTATTTCAAATAGGAACTCCCTATTTTTTTGTAATATCTAAGAAAACCACTATGTAATAAGTATTTTTTAGTTCGCTTGATTTAAAATCAAACTTACCACTAATTTTAGATGAAACGCTTTATGATTTTACGACTTGCTTATTCTATATTTTTGTTTTTTTATACATTTTTTTATTTCTTAAAATGATTTCGTATTTTGTCTTTAATTTCATAGCCAACTATCGTGGTCTGAAAATTACTAATACGATCGCTTAAAAGACCTTCTGTTTAAGTAAATATTTAGTGAAGGTTCTCAACCTTTTTATCTTATTTCATTAAGAATCATTTTTCATGTATCAATCCCTGCTATAAATAAAAAAGTGAAGTCATTACAATCCTTAGTCGACTAAGGACTTGATGACTTCATCTTAATATAGTTAAATTACTTTATTGAATTCCAACGTTGCCTAATTCAATTACATCATTTTCAATATAATCAAAAATCTTTTTATTTAATCGATAACCTTGTCCCCAAACAGTTTGAATCGCTTCATCCCCAAATTCTCCTTGGAGTTTTTCATTCACTTTTGAGACGACTTTTGACAAACTAGCTAAGACAGATTTTGTTGGTGCTTTTTCCCAGATTTGTCGACTGATTTCTTCACGTGGAACTGTGCGATCCCCAGACTTGATCAAATAGTAGACTATTTCTTTTTGTTTAAGTTTCAAATTCATATTCGACAATTTTTGTTTAACAGATATTTGTTGCGCTCTATCCGCATCTTGAAAAGATAGATGAAAAACTTCTGCAACTACTAATAATTCTCTTAATCTTTCTAGACTTGCTCCGATAGGAATACAAGCATCAAAGCTAGCATTTATTTCATCTCCACAAGTTGTTTCCACTGCTCGACGAAAAAGTTTAAAATCTCCTTGTGGCAGTTGTTGAACTAGTTCATTCGTTTCATTATCATATAATGTTTCGCTAAAGATGATTCCTTCGAATTGATTGATAAATTGTGGAGTAATCACTTCTTTTTTTATCATTTCTACCACATTACTAGAACAATAAACTTCATTTCCTAATTGTTTTAATTGAAGTTCGAAACGCTCTTCATATAAAGGTACCTTTGTCAAAAGTAATAGTCGCATATTTTTCCCTCTCTTTAAAGCTAAATTTTTAGATAAATTCCAAAAATCACTTGTCATATGTTAATAAATACATATTTTTCAATTACACCATACAAATGATAAGTTTATTTGTCATTAAAATAAAAAAAAAGTTATTTTCAAAGATAATTATAATATGATGATAGCTCAAGGTCAATTGAATATCGACTATTTATGTATAAATATTGCTGAACTAATTAATTTATACATAAAAAGCTATTTGATTCTACTAAGAGAGAATCAAATAGCTTTTATAGATTTCTTTATTTTACATTTAAGATCCACATGAAGCCAATGAAGACGAAGAATAAAGCATACATAATAATCGATACTTCTTTCCCACGTTTAGCAGCAATCATTGTGATTGGATAAAAGATAAAGCCTAAGGCAATCCCATCTGAGATGCTGTAAGTTAAAGGCATCCCAATCAAAATCAAGAAAGAAGGAATCGCAATTTCTAATTCTCCCCAATTGATTTGACGTAACGACTGAGCCATCAAGACGCCTACCATAATCAAAGCTGGTGCTGTAACTTGGGAAGTAACTACAGATAATAATGGAGAAAAGAATAATCCGAAAATAAAGAATACCCCCGTTGTGATCGCCGTTAATCCTGAACGTCCACCAACTGCGATCCCCGCAGATGATTCGACGAATGCTCCAACTGGAGATGTACCTAATAATGAACCAGCTAGCATTGCAGTTGAGTCAGAAGCTAACGCTTTACCGACACGCGGCATTTTATTATCCTTCATAAAGCCAGCTTGATTTGCTAACCCAACTAATGTCCCTGCCGTATCAAAGAATGTTACTAATAAGAATGTCAATACGACCACCCATAATTGCAGTGTGTTGATATCTTTTACATGTTTTAAAGCAACCAAAAAGGTCGGTTTCAAACTAGGAGCTGCTGAAACGATATGTGTTGGAACATCAATCAAGCCGGTTACTAATCCTAATAAAGTTGTTGCAACCATTCCAATAAAAATTCCACCCGGTACACGCCGAACCATTAAGATAGCTGTCACGATTAAGCCAAAAACAGTTAACCACGTTGAGCCAGTATTCATGGAACCCAAACCGACTAAAGTGGATTTATTGGCCACGATGATTCCACCTTCACTTAATCCAAGGAAAGCAATGAATAAGCCGATACCACCTGAAATCGCATATTTTAGATCAGCTGGAATAGCATCAATAATCAATTCACGTAATTTAAAGATTGTAATCAAAATAAAAATCAACGAAGCAACAAAAACACCAGCTAAAGCTGTTTCCCAACGAATCCCCATACCGATACAGACGGAATAAGAAAAGAAGGCATTGATTCCTAATGCTGGAGCAGTAGCGATTGGATAGCGCGCTAGAACACCCATCAATATACACCCTAAAGCACTTGCCAAGGCAGTGGCTGTAAACACGGCGCCTTCATTCATTCCTGATGCACCTAGTACGCTAGGATTAACAAAAAGAATGTAGGCCATTGAAATAAAGGTAGTGAAGCCGGCCAAAATTTCTCTTTTTACTGTTGTATTCAATTTTTCAAGTTCAAAATAGGAATTAATTTTCCCTTTCATGAATCTTCCCCCTATAATCTGAATAATGTTCGTAAAATAATCATTTTTTTTCTAAACAACGTTGATTATCATATAATAAACTGACTAATAAGTAAATAGCAATGTACAAAAACAGCAAAACACGAACATTATTTGGCAAAAAGACAAAAACACGAGAAACCCTTTTCATCAATTAGGGGCAAACTAGTGGACATTCTCCAAAATAATCGATACCTTTGATATTGATTGAATCGAAAGGAGAATTATTTTGAAACAACTTAGCTTCAAACAATTTTGGGAGTTATCTGAAATCTATACTGCTCCGTTGAACTTATTTATTATTTTATTAGGTTATGCTATTGCTAAATTTCAATTGAATAGTTTACCAAGTCCGGCTTTCTTTCTCTTTGTTTTAATTATTGTAATGTTTCATATCACTGTAAATATCTTCAATAATTATATGGACTATAAAAATGCTTCTGATGAAAATTACAAGCAACAAACAAATATTATCGGACGTGACCACTTAGATATCCGATTTGTTAGAAATATCTATTTATTTAGTTTAGCGATGTCATTTCTACTAGGGATCATTTTAGTTTGGCATACCAATTGGGTCATTGGTGTCTTAGGGGTCATTGGTTTTTATATCGGTTTATTTTATTCCTATGGACGGCGTCCTTTGAACAGCTTGCCTATTGCTGAAGCATTAACGGGAACTGCGAGTGGCTTTTTTATTCCTATGATCAGCTATTATTTAGCCATCTACCAAGACTACACACTCACTTGGCCAATGATCGGTAAAGTATTTTTGATCAGTTTGCCCCTTGTATTGATGATGTTTAATAATTTATTAGCCAATAATACTTGCGATTTAGAAGAAGACATCGAAAATCATCGCAAAACTTTGGTTTATTATTTAGGCAAACCATTAGCTGTGAACGTCCTACTGAGCGTTTATGCTTTTAGCTTTATTTGGTTGTTGGTTCTTGTTTTTACCGGATTAGCACCTTGGACGGTTCTGTTCTTACTATTGTTATTTCCAAAAAATTGGTCCCAATTGAAAGAATACCGAACCATACAAGATAAGAAAAAAACATTCCCAATTGTTTTAAAAGCAATGTCGGCCATTATGGTCCTTTATCCTGTTCTTTATTTTATTGGTTCGCTCTTTTTATAGACAAAAAAACCGTCTAAATCAGGCGGTTTTTTCTATATTTTTAGTTAACTAAAGAGCGATATTCTTCAATAATTTTTATACCAGAACTAGTTCCTAAGCGCTCAGCTCCTGCGTCAATCATTTGCAGTGCCGTAGATAGATCACGAATGCCACCAGCCGCTTTGACTTTTACGGCAGCACCAACTGTTTTTTTCATTAATAAAACATCGGTAGTAGTAGCTCCAGCTGGTCCAAAGCCGGTCGACGTTTTGACAAAATCAGGTTTTACTTCCTTTGCGATCAAGCAAACTGCTTTTTTCTCCTCGTCTGATAAGTAACAAGTTTCTAAGATCACCTTGCTAAGTATCTTCCCTTTACGAGACGCCCTTACGATGGCCTGCATTTCTCTTTTTATATACGCCAAATCTCCCATTTTCAATCGACCAATATTTATTACGTAATCAATTTCATTAGCGCCATTTTTAATGGCATCTTGTACTTCGAAGACTTTCGCTTCGATCGTTGTTTGTCCTAACGGGAATCCGATAGCAGCACCGACATGCACCGGGCTATCTTTTAGAAAAGTATGGCACATCTTTACAGGATATGAATTGATCGCTACCATTTTAAACCCATACGAATCGGCTTCTTCACATAATTTTTTAAACTCATTTTTTTGAGCAGCTGCTTTTAACAATGTATGGTCGATCATATTAGCTAATTCTTCTAAGGCAATCATCGGTAACTTCCTTTCGATTAAATTCTTTTATTTGCTAAGTTCCCCTGGCCAAGCTGTTGTCCCTCCAGCTACACTAGTCACATTAAAACCTTGACCGGCTAAATATTCTTGAGCCATTGCTGAACGTTTGCCTGTTTGACAAATCAAATAATATTTCTGATCTTTCGTTAATTGCTGTTCTGCAATGTCTAAATTGCTTAAGGGCCAATTTTGAGCCATTGGTATATGACCTTGTTGATAGTCTTTATTTTCTCGGATATCAAAAATATTGAGCTGTTGTTTTTGCGTTAAGTCATAAAATTCTTCCATACTGATTGAACGTTCCATTTTTCTTTCTCCCCTGTCTCTTAGCCTCTTTCTATCCTTCATTTTTCATGACTTTGGTCTTTTTGTCAAAAAACTAGTTTTAAGCCAAAAAAATCCCCCTCCATGATTTAAGGAGAATCATGGAGAGGGATTTCTTATGCACTAATTTTACGATAGACATCGATGATTTCTTTTGCTAAATCGGTAAAAGCAATCGATGTCATAAGATGGTCTTGACTGTGGACCGTCAAGAGATTTAAGTTTAGCTGTTCACCTTGGGCCTCTTTCGTTAATAATCCTGTTTGCGAATGATGTGCCTCAACTAGTGATTTTTCAGCTTCTTTGATTTTTTCGTCTGCTACTGTAAATTCCCCATTTTTTGCTTCTTGAATTGCTTCCATGGCGTTACTTTTAGCATTGCCCCCATGGATAATCAAACCCATGACTGCTTCTAAATTTTCCTCTTGCACGGTGCTCACTTCCTAACTATTTATTTTAACTGATTGAATCATGGCGATTGCTTGGCCTAGAACTTTTTCACCATTCATCATGCCATAATCTGTCATATTAATGACATCAATCGGAATGCCTAATGGTGTTAATTTTTCTTCAAATTGCTTTTGCATAAATCGGACTTGTGGTCCTAACAAAACCGTATCAATTTTTTGTTCTTGCAACTTATTTGTTGCCTCGGCTGCTGCAGTCGCAAAAATAGTTACATCGATGGCTTGCGCAACCGCTGCCTTTTGCATTTTTGTCACGAGCATACTGGTGCTCATTCCAGCATTACAAACAAGCATAATCGTTTTTTTACTCATAGAATACTAGCTCCTTCATTTATTGATCGGAATATGTTTAAAGTTTTTCTCCATTTGTCTCAATCACTTTTTGGAACCAATGAAACGAATCCTTTTTACTACGATCAAGCGTCCCGTTTCCTTCATTATCTTTATCAACATAGATAAATCCATAACGTTTTTTCATTTCACCTGTTCCCGCAGAAACAAGATCGATAAACCCCCAGGGCGTATATCCCATTAAATCAATTCCATCATAGATAACAGCTTCTTGCATTGCTTCAATATGTTCTCGCAAATAATCGATGCGGTACTCATCATGAATTTCGCCATCTTCTGTGATTTCATCAATTGCTCCAAAACCATTTTCTACGATAAATAAAGGCAATTCATAACGATCGTTGAACCAATTCATTGCGTAACGCAAACCAGTTGGATCAATCTGCCAGCCCCAATCAGAAGCTTTCACATACGGATTTTTTACTAAATCATTCGCTTCGTCATAATCATAGGCTGGTCCTTTACCATGATCTTTGACCGTAAATGACATGTAGTAACTAAAGCCGATATAATCGACTGTTCCTTTTGTTAATTGTTCTTCATCTTCTACTGTAATATCTAAATTAAATTGTTTGCGTTCGAAATACTTCTGCATGTGACTTGGATAACGTCCTTTGCAATGAACATCGGCAAACCAATAACGACGTTGCATTGCCACAGTTGCGGTCATCATATCTGAAGGGCTACATGAATAAGGATAGATTGGACACATCGCTATCATACAGCCGATTTCAAACTCATGATTGATCGCATGACCGATTTCGATGGCTTTAGCACTGGCAACCAATTCATAATGAGCGGCTTGATACATGATCTTCTCACGATCATCGCCTGCTTCAAATGCCAAACCTGAATTTGTGAATGGGGAAAAATCTTCTTGGTAATTTGCTTGATTATTGATTTCGTTAAAGGTCATCCAGTACTTCACTTTGTCCTTATAGCGTGAAAAACAAACTTCTGCAAATCGAACAAAGAAATCGATCATCTTACGATTGCGCCAGCCACCATACTCAGTAACCAAATGATACGGCATTTCAAAATGCGACAACGTAATAACTGGCTCGATTCCATATTTCAAACATTCATCAAACAAATCATCATAAAACTGCAAACCAGCTTCATTCGGTTCTTTTTCATCACCCTTAGGAAAAATCCGTGTCCAGGCAATCGATGTCCGAAAACATTTAAGGCCTAATTCAGCAAATAATTTTACATCGTCTTTGTATCGACCATAAAAATCGATGGCTTCATGATTAGGATAATTTTCGCCCTCAATCACACCATTGGTGATCCGACGTGGCACACCATTTGCACCGACAGTCATTACATCGGCGACACTGACACCCTTACCATCTTCTCGCCAACCGCCTTCTAGTTGATGGGCAGCAACAGCGCCGCCCCATAAAAAGTTCTCTTTAAAAATACTCATTTGTCTACCCCTTTAATCCCGTCATTAAGCTGGTACGTTTCCTTCAGCTTTATCGTTGCCAGTTTCTAAATCTTTTTCAATTTGCTCCATGCTTTCACCTTGTTCTTGTAAGTAATTCAATGAATCTACTTTTCGAACAAATGGTAAATAGATAAAGAAGCCCATTGTTAAAACAATGGCTTGCAATAGTGCCGCTTGCCATCCGCCTACTAAGAAGCCTGAAATAATCGGTGGTGTTGTCCAAGGTACTTGAACAGCTGTAAATAATGGTACTAACCCTGTATACAATGAGAAATACGTAATTGCTCCTGAAAGCATCGGAGTCAAAATGAATGGTACTGCCATCAATGGATTCATTACGATCGGAGTAGCAAATAAAATGGGTTCATTAATATTGAAAAAGGCTGGTAGCAATGCTAAGCGTCCTAATTGTTTGAATTGAGCAGAACGAGCAAACATTACCATAAACATAACGATACCAATTGTCATACCAGCACCGGTCACGGTCATAAATTGATCTAAAAATTGTTGTGTAACGATATGGCCTCCATTTGCTACTGTTAATTCTTTGCCAGAATTTAAAATAGTCGTATTCTCTAATGAATTCGCTTGCAAGATTGGTCCCATGATACCACCAACTAGTGTTGATCCATGAACCCCGAAGAACCATAAGAATGGAACTAAGAACCCAAGCATCATTGCTCCGCCAAACGTATCCGTAACACCTTGCATCGGTGTTTGAATCACTTTATAAATTGCTTCTACTACAGTTGTGTTGAACACTTTATCAAAAATAATGTAGACAACTAATGAAAAAGTCGTGATTGCAGCTGCTGGAATCAGTGCTGTAAATGAGTTAGCTACATTCGTAGGAACTTGTTCTGGTAATTTAATTCGGATATCTCGTTTTAAGAACCATGAATACGCCCAGCCAACAAACAGACCAACTAAGATCGCACTGATCATTCCTTGACCGCCTGTCCAAGTTTTATCGATCACATTTGTGACAACTGCTTTTGTATCTGCATTTGTAGCACTTGAATGTTGTGTCAATAAGAAGACTACTAAAGAGATCATCCCAGCGGGTAATCCTTCAAACCCTTCTTCTTTTACATAAGAATTCGCAATCCCCATTACGGCAAAAATAGACATAATAGCAAAGGATGCACCAAAAGCTTCATTAAAATAAACATCTAAGCCACTGTTCGCTACCCAAGTTGAAACTGCTGGAATTGGAAAGTTTGCTAATAATAGAAAGACCGAACCCACGATCGTAAATGGCATGGTATAAAGCATCCCGTTACGCAACGCTGTAATTGCTTTTGTATTTACAAATTTTAAAATAGGGGGCAATAATTTCTCATTGATAAAATTGTTCATGCTTAATTCTCCTTAAATAAAATATTTTACTGCAGTGATTGGCCACTCACATGTTATGTATCCGTTTACATATTTATCATAAAGGATAGTTTGCATAATAGATATAGTTCTGAAACAGACAGAAACATGTTCCAAACAAAAAAACAAACTTTTCATTTTAAATAAATTTTTTACCTTTTTTAGCAATTTATACCGATAAAAAAGGCAAAGAAAATGATGCTCAAGGAGATCACTCGCCTGTCGCATCATTTTCTCTTTGATATGCTTGATGAGCTAAAATTTCTAAGAGAGCGATCACCGGAACTTGAGTGGTTAAGTTGATCGATTGATCAGTAGGATCGGGACCAGAAACATCAGGCATATAATAAGAAATATTTTGATCTGCCATATTCGCAATGATAGAATGTTGATCATTGGTAATACTCAATACTTCTGCTCCATAACGTTTGAAATCCTCAATTTGCTTGATCAGTTCTTGTGTTCGACCAGAAACGGATAAAACAATCACCAATGTCGTATCTAAGCCTCGTTTAGGAACTGGAATAAATGGGTCGGTGATCGAATACGCATTAAATTGTAAATTAGAAAAATAGCGGGCTCCGTATGTTCCTAAAATACCGCTGGTCCCGATTCCAGTAAAGACAAGGTGTTTGTTCGATAGAATCAAATCAACCGCCGGGTCCAAAACGGCATGGTAACTCTCATTATTCACTTTTTTTAAAAAAGCATCCACATGGACATTGGCTTCATAAAAAGCTTCAAAAGATTGTCTGCCTTGTTTCAATTTGTCTTTTAGTGCGAACTTAAATTCCGAATATCCTGAAAAACCTAACTTATTTAAACAACGTAAAATGGTGGAAGTCGACACATGGCAATGGTCCGAAAGCTCACGAATCGTCAACCCATTGACTTCTTCTAAGTGTTCGATAATAAAGGTGTAAACGACGAGTTCTAACTCGTTTAATTCTTTTACTTTTTCTGAATCAAACAAATGCTCTCAACTCCTAAATAAATCTACAATCGGTTATTATTATCCCATATAAAACAAAAATAACACAGTTAATCGATACTTTTGTATATCTTATGAGATAAATCAGGTACACTATTCTTAACAAAAAGAACTAAAGGAGGCGTCACAATGATCCAAGCTATTGCTGTCGATATGGATGGAACCTTTTTAAAATCAGATAATACGTATGATGTGTCTCGTTTTAAACAGATTTTTGAACAACTAGAAAAGCGTGACATCCATTTTGTCGTTGCTAGTGGCAACCAATATTATCAATTAAAATCTTTCTTCCCAACGCACCAAGACCAAATCACCTTTGTCTCTGAAAATGGTGCACTAGTGTTTGAATCCGATCGACTTTTGCGGAGTAATCAATTTTCTACTGAGGTTGTCCAACGAATGCTAACTTTTTTAGCAAATCATGATTTGGACTTAAATGTGATTGTTTGTGGCATCGCTTCTGCCTATATTTTGAAAACGACACCAAAAGACATCTATGATATCGCAAAAATATATTATCATCGTTTAGAGACCTTAGATTCTTTTGATCACTTGCCTACTGATCCGATTGTAAAATTCGCCTTGAATCTACCTATCGAAAAAGTTGCAGATTTTGTAATCGAAATCAATGCTGCTTTTCAAGGAGAAGTCAAAGCTGTCGCTAGCGGCCATGGCAGTGTGGATATTATTATTCCTGGTATGAACAAAGGTCGGGCACTTGAATGGTTACTGGACCGTTGGAACTTACAACCAGATCAGCTGATTGCTTTTGGCGATGCCAACAATGATCTTGAGATGCTCGCTTTAACCCAAAATAGTTATGCGATGGAAAGTAGCAGTCCTGCATTAATCAAGACTGCTAAACATCGAGCGCCTTCGAACAATGCTTCTGGTGTATTAGAGATTTTAGAAAAGAGACTAGCAACTAAATAAAGAGACAAAAAAGAGAACCCGAAAATTTATCAGGTTCTCTTTATTTGTGTTTACGTTTAATGGCTTTTTTTATACCGACACGATAAACTTTCGGAATCGCTAAAAAAAAGTTTTCGGTAAACTGATAGTTTTGATGTTTATCAATAATAAAAAGAATCAGTTCAGCATTGCCATATTTTTTTTGGTGGAATAATTCAAAACTATGAATTTTTCTTTGGGCTTTTTCTGGCTCTTTTAAACCTACTAAAAACGAGAGCAAGTCATCAAAATAACGTTGTTTGGCTTCATCATAGTCTTCTGTTCCATATCGTTTTAATTGAATGAAATCCGTTAATTTATGTCCCCAAAATTGTCGTTCGTAGTAAACCGGAGATTGGATATCCCGTTGAAAATCATTCAAGTAAGTTTCAAATACTTGTTTATTTGCTAGAAATTTCTTTTCTTTACGATCAAAAACTTCGCGATCTACTTGATTGATTTCTGTCAAAACGTTTAAATAATCACCAATAAAGATCGGCATGTTTGCTTGGCGAAAATGCAAAATTCGTTCTGCCAATTTTTGGTTCAAAGGCAAGGGTTTGCGTAACGTCGTATTCCGATAATACGAAAATACATAACGTTGCCACAAATCTTCTGGAAAACAATGACCACTTTCTGTCAACCAGAGCAATTCATCGAGTGCCAAATCGACATGTGCTACACCTTTTTTGATTTCCTCAGCCACTTGCTGTGAAATTCCTAGATGATCTTTAAAATGCTGGATCCCTAAACGAATCTCTTGCTGCTTGATTTTTGATTCAATCACAAATTGATACTTCAATGGACGTCCACAAGCACACTTTAATTGACTCCGAATCCCTCTTTCATAGTCATCATCAATATTCAATGCAACAAATTCCCAATCTGACGTTTCCAAATATTGCTTTTGTAAGAACATTGAACGAACTTGGTATTTACGTTGTTGATTAACTAGCTCTTGCTGGTCTTCAGTCAGTGTCTCAAATAGTGCTTTTCGTGCTGCTCCCGAATAGGTTACGTGACATTCTGTCGGATAATCATTCAAGCCATAACTTCTTGGATACCAGTGCTCATAAATTTCTAAATAATTATCCATGCTTAAACTCTTTCGTACTTATTTCTTTGAATCAAATTTCTCTTCGATTTCTCTAATTACTTTTTTCGCTTCATCTTTCAATGACGTATGAGGGGTTTCTTCTTCAACAGCATTTGAGCCAGATTGCGCAGGCTCTTTCTCTCCGCCTGCCATCTCGCCAGCTAAAGCTTCTGGTTTATCTTGCGTATCACTTGAATTAGTTCCAGCTAAAGCAACATCCTCATCTGTTTTCGGTGCCATTGAACCGCGTAAGCGTGGTTCTTTTTCGTTATTATAATTTGTCATTCACTTTCACTCCTTTTATTTCATCAATCAAAAATAGAACTTCTTGTTTTTGTATTTTAACCGAAAGCTGCTTAGAAAGCCAAAGTTAGCTTTTTTGCTGCCAGAAACGATACCCACACCATAAGAATAATGAAAACCAGCTCAACGTGCAAAAGATAAAAACAAACATCATATAACTTGGTGGATCATAACGCAGATGAATGGTGTTTTTTCCAGGCTTTTGTTGGATAGTTGGTAAGCCGATATTGGATCGTTTTATCGGTGTAATTTCTGTTGTCCCTGAAATTAATTTAGAATAATGATATAGAATTACTGGCAGTTGAATTTCCCCAGTCTTTTCTGCTTGCCAAGTCAGTTCCAAATGATTATCTATGATCGTTTTAGAAAAGATTGGTGATTGCTCCAATATTTGTTCTTCATAGCTAACATATTTGTTATTGGCATCACCATGATAAATCGGCAAATAATCTGGACTAGATTTTTGAACGGTTCTCAAAGCTTCCCCTAAATCATTCGAAAAGAAACTTTGGCGTGCTGCTTTTTCAGAACTTGTAACAAAGGTATGTTTGCTCACTAAGGAACGGCTTTCCCAAAGGGACAATTCTTGTTGATTGTTTTTTAAATTTTGTCCAATACTCAGCATACTTAAGGCAATTAAAACAAATGAGAGGATTTTTCTTGCTCTCAATTCATGGATGATAGAGGCAAAAAAGAATAAGTAGAGAACTGTAAACGGAGCAAAAAAGCGAAAAGGAAATTGGATCAAGGAGACAAACGGTATTTGATGCGCCACCATCCAAGTCCAAGGAATCAAGCTAGTTGAAAGAAGTAAAAATAGTCCACTCAGCAATAGCAGCTGCTTAGTAAATGTTGAAATAGCTTTCCAGTATACCAAACAAATGATTAAACCGATTACTAATAATAACCGCAAGCATCCAGGATATTCTAACCAATAAAAGCCTTTCAAATTAATTGCCTTTTCACTCATTTGAGCATTGACGAAAGGCATTTTTAATTGGTCGCTTGTTTCTATCACAATCAAACTGATCCACACATTGATGGATAAACAAAGATAAATAAAAATTGCTTTAAATATATCGATAATCGCCCGTTTCCATTGATGCTTTGCGTAGGAGATAAAAAAGGGTAGATAGATCAAACCCAACATTACTGCCGTCAACATATGGATTTGGGTCATCAAAGCCATCGATACACCCATTTTGATAAAAGGAAAGCGGGAATTTTTCAAATCAACGATTGGGATCAAACAAAGTGGCAAGATAGCCGTTCCCCAACTAGTAAATCCCTGATTTAAGACCCAATAATTAATACTATATGTAGTCATGAAAATAATTGAAGTAAACAAGGCCGTATTCTGATTAAGCTTCGCATAAGTCAATAATTTAAATAACGAACAACCAGCGATCACATACACAAGAAAATTTGAGAGAACTTGATAATGAAACCAACTTCCTGCTAGTAATACAAGAACACCCTGAAAATAGGCAAATACTGGTCCGTAGACTGCATTGGTGATTCTTCCCGATTGTTGAAAGCCAAAAATCGAAATGAAATAACTAAAATGCCCGGTTTTTATCTGCTGCGCTGTTTCGTAAAAACGATTGTAGTGAAAAATAGCATCGGCACCCAAAATCATTTTATGCGTCCATAACTGGGGTAGAACAAATAATCCCGCAATAATTAAGATAATTATGTAGTAATGATATTTTTTCATAAATAACTTCCTAACTGGTTATTTCTAGGTTAACTCTACCCCATTAGGAAGATAATTTGAAACAAAACGACTATTTCAAAAAAAAATCTATCATTTTTCAGTGGTTACTTTTTTTCAATTGTTAAACAGACGATTATTGTACCTGCTAAAGAGATAGTTGTTCCAATCAAAAGCATCATTGAAACAGACAAAAAGCTCAACATCTGGCCGCCTAGAAAAGAGCCCGCGATCCCCCCAATCGTATTAGCTGTCGCCATTAAAGTCTGCCCTTTAACTAAATCTTTCTGGGCGATAATTTGATTCGTATAATAAACCGAGGCCATCGTATGTAGCGCAAAACCAAACATCTGTAAACTCTGAGCCAGATTGATCAAAAAAATAGAGCCCGCAAATAAAATCAATCCTGCTTTGATCGAGAAAAAAATCGCTGCAAGTTGCATCAAGGAATGAATCCTCACGTGACGAAGCAAGTAAAAGAAAAAGAACATCGTCGGTAATTCACTGATAGCTGCTACAGATAAAGACGAGCCGACATTACTTTCTGTCCCACCCAATGGCTGCATAATTTGAAACATATAACTATTGATGATCGTATGAAAAACAAATAAGAGTGATACCCCGATCAATAGGAACATGAAACGCTGATATTTTTTTGCAAATGCGATCAATCCAATCGGTGTTTCAGAATGATCCGATTGATGCGAACCTTCTATCGATAACGAAGCCGAGTAAGTACCTCCTTGTTGACGCGTATCAATTGCTAAAGTCACAACTATAAAAAACAAAAATATAGCGATCAATAAATATAAAATGATCGTTGCTGAAAAACGTTCGATCAGCAAACCGGTCACGGCAGCTGCCCCCGCAAAAGCTAATGATCCTAAGCCACGAGCCAAACCAAAATTTAAGCCATATCCTCGACTAATAAAAAAAGTCCCAATTGCAATCGTCAGGGGTTGTAGCAGAACTAAACAGGCATACAGTAGAAGATAAATAAATGCTACTACTAAAAAGACTTTTGGTAATACCAGTAACATCCCGGAGAAGATAACTAGCAATAAAGCCATCACTGCAGCAAGTTGAGACAAGCGTATCCGTTCCATTCGATCGGCAAATGATGCCACGAACGGTTGGATAATCGCTGCCAATAAATTAGCTAACGACAATACGATACCAATTTGTCCGTTTGTAAAACCACGTGATAATAAAAAGACCGAAGTGAAGGTTCCTAATACTGAATATCCCATCCAATAAGGAACTTGCATACTGATATACTGTAAATTCAACTTAACCTGACTCGACTTTTCCATATATCCTCCTTAGAACTATTCGTTTCTTTATTATACCTGATAAAAATAAATATACTTGTTATCCATAGAAAATCATCCAAAATTTGATCACTAAAAAAACCTATGAACAATGTCATAGGCTGTTTTTGCTATTCTGTTACCCAAAGTTTTGAGTCATCTTTGTATGGCCATTTCTTTGCACCATTTTCAATGATAAATAAGCGTGATTTGTCGATTCCTTCATCGATCAACAATGAGATTGTGCGTTTTGCACCTCCGCCTCCACCAGGACAGACAACATAAATTGGATTATCACTATCTTTGAATTGGTCTGCACTGTCGACAACTAATCTTTCTAATTCTTCTGTATCGACTGGATATGCCGGAACACTAATTGAATGAGGTAGATGTCCTTTTGCATAATCTGATTTGGGTTGAATATCAATAATTTGATAGTCTGATGGATTATCATTTTCAAGGACTTCTTTCATCTTCTCAGGTGAAATCATCTGCCAATCGATTGCGGCCTCCGCTCGATCTTCTTTGGCCTCATTTTTTTGACAACCTGTTAAAACCAAAGCAAAAATAGCTAAAACTACCACAAACAATCCACTAACTCTTTTTTTCATCATAGATGCCTTCTTCCATTTATATTTTTCATTGCTCGGATGAGTCCGTACACTCTGTCGCCTTAGCTATAAGTCACCTATAGTTATCGTTTTCACAAGCGTCTTCTATAAGGGATAAAGTGGGACAAACTCACTTAGAACTTCTACATAAAATGGCGTTTCGTCGTCACAATCGTTTGAGCAAAACGATCACCTCCTAAAAATGTAAGGGTTCTCTTAATTACGAGTATATAAAAAGAAAGCATAATTTTCAATAACAATTCAATTAGAATATTATTGTTGTAAAAACTTTTAAATCAATAAAAAATATTTGATAAAATCACAATTAACAAGGATATAAATTCATTTTTAGTTTATATTTTTGAAAAATAGATTCTACTATGAAGTACTATGATTCTGGTATGTAATCGCTTATAATTTCAATATAATCACCTATTTGAAAGGAGGAAATCATGCTATTACTATCACGTGAGGATATTATTAGTGTTTTTACGATGGACGACGCCATTGCAGCTGACAAATTAGCGTTCCAATTATTCACGGAGAACAAAACTGACGTCCCTTTAAGAACACAAATCGTTTCAGAAAAGCAAAACGGAACCTTTCTTTTTATGCCTGCTTATGCTGCAGAGTTAGATGCTGCAGCACTAAAAATCATCAATATTTTCCCAAACAATATTGATAAAGGTCTTTCTTCAGCACCCGCACAGGTCTTATTGATCGACGGAGAAACTGGATACGTGAATGCGTTATTAGATGGAGCGACTGTCACTCAACTACGAACAGGTGCGGCCTCTGGTGTTGCATTTGATGTTTTGGCTCGCAAAAAAGCCATAATCGGTGCATTGATTGGAACAGGCGGTCAAGCCGCTGCGCAATTAGAAGCGATGCTCTGTGCACGTAAATTAGAAACAATCTATGTATTTGATCAAAATCCTGAACGAACAAAAGCTTTCGCTACTCAGATGAATTCAGCTTTAAATAAATACGGTGCTCAAATACTGCCGGCTAGTACTTCAGATCAAGCGATTGCAAATGCTGATTTAATTGTCACTGTAACACCAGCGACCGCACCTGTTTTTGATGGCACAAAAGTCAAAGCCGGAGCGACGATCAGCTGTGTCGGCTCTTATCAACCACATATGCAAGAAATGGATCCCGTCATCCTACAACGAGCAACAAAAATATTTTTTGATTCTGAAGCAGCAGTGCTTGCAGAAGCAGGGGATATTTTGATTCCATTAGAAAATGGGCTAGTTACTAAAGATGATTTTTCCGGCGATATCGGTGAAGTCTTAACTGGAAATGTTATGGGTCGCGAAACGGAAGAGGATATTATTGTCTTTAAAACTGTGGGAATTGGCGCACAAGATTTAGTGACTGCACAAAAGATATACGAACTTGCGCTGAAGAAAAACGTAGGAACTAACTGGGAATAATCAAAAATAAAAATCTTATAACATCCATTGGAGGAAAAAAATATGCCACATTTATCTGTAAAACTATATCCAGGTCGCACACCAGAAGTAAAACAAGCTTTTGCAGAAAAGCTCCAAGATTTTGTAGTAAAGGAATTAAATTGTGAACCTAATGTCGTCTCCGTTTCTTTTAAAGAGATTGAAGCAGATCAATGGAATGATGTCATCGAAGGAGAAACAGCGGGAGAAGAGATCGTCATCAAAGCTGATTTTTAGCTCAAACGCAATTGATAATTTATTGTTTTTTCAATCTAATAAAATTACATAAGTTTTCTTCTTTGATTATTGGTATAATCAAGAAAAATAATTAAGGAGGACTTATGGCACAGATTATCTTTTTTATTTTAATCAGTCTGATGGTTTTTCAAGCAGTCATGCTTCTATGGGATGTATGGACACATCGGGGGGATTTAGGTCCGGGCAGTTGGTTGGTTAATGGAATGATTGGTTTTATCGCTGATTTTGCCGATACGATTGGGATCGGAAGTTTTGCTTTAACAACGATGATGTTGAATGCAACGAAGCAAAACAAGGATGACCGAAAACTTCCTGGTATTTTGAATGTCGGCCATGCCCTTCCTGTTTTAACAGAAGCCATCATTTTTGTAACAGTCATCAAAGTCGATGCTGTCACTTTGGTCGCACTGATTGTTGCAGCAATTGTTGGTTCATGGTTTGGTTCAAAATTTGTCACTCGGCTTTCTGAAAAAGCCATTCAGAAATGGATTGGTTGGGCTTTATTGATCACTGCCGCATTAATGTTATTGCGTCAAACTCAAGTTATCGCTTTATTAGGCGAAGGCAATACAGCCATGGGACTAAGCGGAATAAAACTAATTGTAGGTATCATTGGGAATTTCTTTTTTGGCGCCTTGATGACTGTCGGAGTTGGCTTATATGCCCCTTGCATGGCGATGGTTTACATGTTGGGTATGACACCTCTAGCGGCTTTTCCGATCATGATGTGCTCGTGTGCAGGTCTCCAACCTGTAGCAAGCATCAATTTCATCCGTAAAAAAGCCTATTCAAGAAAAATCGCTTTAGCTATTACTATCGGAGGGATTCCAGGCGTGATCATCGCCTCACAGTTCTTAACGAGTCTGAACATCTCTTTAGTCACCTACTTAGTGATCATTATTATTTTCTACACAGGCATTCAATACATTCTCAAAGCGCGAAAAACTATCGCCGAATAAAGAAACCACCCAACTTAAAAAATTGGGTGGTTTTTTTTACTTTTAAATTACAGCACTAATATGCTAAAAATAAGAATTTAGAACTATCTTTTTAATTTAACGAATTTACTGCAATCCCATCTTCAATTGAGCTTTTTCTGCCTTTACATAAGCAATCTGGGTATCAATAATTTGTTTGGCTGCTGATGAATTATAGCGATTTAATTTAATGTCGATTTCTTCCAAACTCTCCATTAATTGCGCTTGCTGCGCTAAGACAGCTTCTTTATGTGCTTGAAGTAAAGCTTTTCTTTGGGGGATCGTTTTTGAGCCTGCCATACAGTAGTCAATATATTGTTTGATTTCATTGATAGGCATCCCGGTATTTTTTAAACAACAAATCGTATGGATCATATTGAGATCTGAATTGGTAAATTCACGATAACCTGAAGTATTTTTTTCAACAAAAGGCAAGAGCCCTTTCTTATCATAATAACGAATCGTCGAAATCGTTAAATTGAATTTTTCTGCTACGTCTTTGATCGTATAAGTTTCAAGCATGGTATTCTCTCCTTTACATGCAAACTTTATAAACAATTTAGTTGCCCTAAACCTAGGTTTAGGGCGTATGCTTACAATAAATCAAAAATAAAAATTAGTCAAAACGGAGGTTTTATTATGAAAACTGTTTTAATCACTGGTGCAAACAAAGGCATCGGTTATGCCATCGCTCAAAATCTTGGACTGAAAGGTTGGCATGTTCTGGTCGGTGCACGTAATCAAGCAAGAGCTGAAGCTGCTGTCAATAAATTACAAAAAATTGGGGTTGCGCAAGTTGATTTTGTACTAATTGATCTTAGTGATCCTACTACAATCAGCGCAGCTATCCAAACGATTAACAAAGATTTTATGGCGCTTGATTTATTGATCAATAATGCCGGAATTCCTGGTGGTCATGGTTTAAGTTGGGAGGAAGAACTTAACGATTTAAAGGCAACGATGCAAGTAAACTTCTTTGGTACCTTCCAATTGACTCAAGGTTTATTACCACTTTTAGAAGGAAATCATGGCCGAATCGTCAATATCACGATTCCAACTGGAGCAAATCCTTACTGGAATCCATTTGCTTATAAATCAACCAAAGCTGCTCAAAATGTCATGATGCAAGCAATGGCGATCGATTTTGAAAAAGAAAATAAACAGCTTGAAACATTTAGCATTCATCCCGGACCAACTACGACAGATCTTAATGGAAATATGACCGCTGAAGGCTTTCATACTCCTGAAGATGTTGCTGAAAAAATCACCGCAATTCTTTTAGATGAACAATCTCACCAAGGAGCATTTTTAGAAATCTATGGCGAATTAAAATAGGCATTGTAAAAAAGGAAGCCTCCTTATTTTAGGACTTCCTTTTTTTATTTAAATTAGCGTTCTACCTTTAAGTAATATAAAAATCAAAATCATCAACATCATGCCAAGACAAACATTTTGAACAATGATCCATAGCATGTACTGCGTATCAATCTGCTTTTTTTGTACTTTTTCCAACAAATTAAAAGAAGTAAAAATCGTAAGTAACGTCAATACCAACAACGCTTTTAACATTGAACTCCCCCCATTTCTTCTACATCATATAATGAAGCTGATAGTAGAAACGAAAAAAGAAGTATCTTTTACGATTTTGTCCATCTCTATTTTGTTTAATAAAGATTCTTTAGTCCGATTTTATTACGTAATTTTCCTCTAAGATGTCGGTACGTCAAAAACTGTTGGCGTGCCCGTTTGATTGCTTTGTATCGTTTAGGTTGCTTCTTATAAAATTCTTGATGATAATTTTCGGCGGGCCAAAAGCTTGCAGCTTCCTTTATTTCGACAATGATCGGCTTTTTATATGTATTGGAATCTACGATCTGCTGTCTTTTACTTTCAGCGAGTCTAATTTGTTCTGATGTTGTTGTAAAAATAATCGGTCGATACTGAAGTCCTCGATCTTGAAACTGACCCAAAGCATCCGTTGGATCAATGATTTGCCAATAAAGATCTAGTAAATCTTGGTAACTGATGATTCGTGTGTCAAAAATAATTTCGACTGCTTCTACATGTCCACTCATCCCACTGTTGACTTGATCATAACTAGGATGAGACAATTTTCCACCTGTATAACCAGATAACACAGAGACGATTCCTGCTTGCGTCTCAAACGGTTCTACCATACACCAAAAGCAGCCACCAGCAAAAATAGCCCTTTCTTGAAATTGAGGGTCTCGTATTTGATGTTCATCCAATGTCGTTACTTGGACATCCTTCCCAATTAAGCGTTGATAAAAATCAGATACGTCCGGTGTTAAATTATTCCGTATCGCAAGTGGTCGCAACTCCATTTCTAATTTGGCTAATTGCTCACTTTCATTTCCTTGAGCCTCTAAATTATCTTTCGTGTTTGTTAATAGATAGCGTTCCCATTCTCTGGTGCTAGGATTCAATATTAGGTTATAGATCTCTTTCAGTATTTCTTCTGTCGTCCGCATGATGATCGTCTCCTTCAACACCTTAAATTTCATCTGAAATTTATCATACTATAGGTAATTAAGCGAACTTTAGGATTCAAAAAGAGTATACATAAACATGTATACTCAGACGCTATTCTTTAGCAACTAAACTAATTGATACGCTAGCAAACTATCCACGGCTGCTAAAACCGCAGCTTCTTTTGTTCCGATCGGCGTCCATCCCAATATTTCTCTAGCTTTTGCATTGCTGACATTACGATTCATTTCCATCATGAATTGCCCTTCTTTCGCAGTCGCATTTATATATGAGGCTGCTTTTAGTAGCCAACTAGGCATTGTTTTAGTAGAGATATTTCCTGCAACTTGGGGGCGTTCCTTTTTAATCAATTGTGCGATTTCTGGTAATGAAATCATTCCGTCTGCTGATGCAATAAAACGTTGGCCGACAGCTTGTGGTGTTACCATTGCTCGGATGTGTATATCAACAACGTCACGTACATCGACGACATTCAACTGAAGTTTTGGCATTTGCTTCATAGTACCATTCATAATATTTTTTACTAAATCAAAGCTACCTGAAACATGGCTATCCAATGAAGGTCCCAAAATAGCTACTGGATTAACCATGGTAAATTCTAAGTCCTTCGCTTCTGTTTCAATATATTTCCAAGCTGCCTTTTCTGCTAATAATTTTGATTTTTCATAAGCAGATAACCCTTTTGCATGTTCATCTGTCCAATTTTTTTCTGTCGTTACAGAATCCCAGTCACGATTAGTAAATCCGATAGCACCGAAATTTGAAGTCATCACGACACGTTTGACCTGAGTACGATTAGCTGCCTTTAAGATCCGAATGATTCCTTCCACCGCTGGACGGATCACTTCAGCCTCATCTTTAGGGATTTCAAAAAAGACGGGAGAAGCAACACTCAACACATAGTCTCGATCACTCATTGCTTCTTCCCAATGATCATCTTCTGATAAATCGGCTTCAATAAAAGAAAGTAGTTGGATATTTTTAACGTTATTCTTTTCCAAGGTAGCGAGTACCTTAGCTTTACTTTTTAAAGAACGTACAGTCGTGCGTACATCATAGCCTTTGTTTAATAGTTGGAAAATCATTTGTATTCCTAAAAATCCTGTACCACCTGTTACTAATACTTTATTTGTCATTTTATAGACCTCCATCAAGTTTTCCTTACTTTAAACCCTAAACCATAGTTGAGGGCAATAGGTTTGTTTGATTTAAAATAAAAAAGACACTCAGAATTATCTGAATGTCTTTTCGTTTTAGGCATCTTGTTCGGTCATAATTACAGGACCTTCTTTAGTAATCGCAATTGAGTGTTCATATTGCGCACAAAAACTGCCATCTAATGTCCGCGCAGTCCAACCATTTCCGTCGATTCCGGCTTCCCAAGTTCCTGTTGTGATCATCGGTTCGATCGTGATCGTCATACCTTCTTTTAAGCGTGTACCTTTCCCAGCCGCACCAAAATGTGGAAAAAATGGTTCTTCATGAATGGTTGGTCCAATGCCATGAGCAAGAAAGTCTTGAACGACACCATATCCCTTAGCCTCAGCATATGTTTGGATGGCATGACCAATGTCGCCCACACGATTTCCTATTTGCGCTTCTTCAATTCCGATCATCAATGCTTCTTTTGTTACCTCCATCAACGCCTGGTGTTCTGGAGTTATCTTACCGATTGCATATGTCCAACAACTATCGGAAATTGCGCCATGATAGTCCACACAAAAATCTACTTTTAAAACATCGCCTTCTTTTAAGCGATAGTTAGATGGAAAACCATGACAGATTTCATCATTTACACTTGTACAAGTTGCAAATTCATACCCTTCAAAACCAATTTGAGCTGCAGTCGCTCCAGCAGCTTCGACTTTTGCTTGGACAAATTGATCGATTTCTTTCGTCGTGATCCCTGGGACGATAAATGCCCGTAATTGTTTATGGATGCCCGCTAAGATTGCGCCGGATTCTTTCATTTGTTCGATTTCTCTTGCTGATTTTAATGTGACCATCTTCATACTCCTTCATCAATACTTTGCTAGTTATATCATGAATCGCTGATTTAGAAAAGTATCCGTCTTTTTACTAAGCATAGATGCTATGAATTTAATTTCAATTTAAACCTTTTCAAAGGTCCTTGTTGCCACTGTGAATCATTTTTTAAGTATACTTGTCCATAAGCAACAATCCAACCATGTAAATTTTGAGCTTTTATGGAATTCATTTCAGTGGGCCAATCAATTTTGCTTTTTAATTGTTTGTACCCACTCACTTCAAATCCCATTTTACTAAATAACCGTTGTGCATATTTATCTGCGACAAATGTCGATTTTCCAAACACATAGACCAATAAGACATCGGCTGTTTCCTCACCAATACCTTTGATTGCTAATAATTCTTTCCGCAGCTCTTCAAAATCCATTGCTGCTATTTTTTTTAAATCAAAATCAAACGCAGAGAACCACCGAAGCAATCGTAAAATCGTCGCAGATTTGGCTTTATAGAAACCACTAGGACGAACCATTTCTTGTAACTGATCTTCACTTAATTGAAGAATTTTTGTTGGTAAAAAATCAGTGGCTGCCTTCAAATTAAACAATGCATAATCGACATTTCGCCAATTCGTATTTTGTACCAAAATAGCACCTAGTAAGATTTCCCATTTATTATCTGTATCCCACCAACGTCGTTGATCCATAAATTTTTCAAATGCGGTATAAAGTTCTTCAATGTTTGTAATCATCCTATTTTCCTGACTGATTTATTTTAAAAACCATTATTCCCAAACTTGATCTTGAATGATTCCAGCAGCTTTTAAAAACATCGTAGTCACTACTGGGCCAACAAAAATAAAGCCTCTTTTTTTCATATCTTTAGCTATCAAAGTAGCTTCTGGCACGACATTTTTGACCATATCTTTCGCTTCACATTCATAAATCAGTGGTACTCCACCCACAAAATCCCACAAATAATCAGCAAAACTATCATAATCAGCTTGTAAAAGTATGATCGCTTGAGCATTTTGAACCACTGCCTTAATTTTTCTTGGATTGCGGATCATGGCTGGATCTTGACTAATTTTTTCAAGCTCTTCTGGAAATAACGCCGCTACTTTAGAAATATCTAGCTGACAAAAATTTCGTTCAAAAACATCTCGTTTACTAGCAGCAACTTTCCAACTCAAACCTACTTGAAAAATTCCCACGATCAATAATAAAAAAAGTAACGAATCGTCTTTCGTGGGTTTTCCCCACTGATCACTGTACCATTGATAGTTCTTCATACAATCTATTCCTCTTCCAATCTATGTACTAGCTATTACAATTATCCTATCATCAATAACTAAAAAAAGCGTCTGAATCAACTTTGGGTTGATCCAGACACTTTTTTATAGATTATTCTGCAAATCTTCGTAAAAAGCGGCCTTTGTAGCAGAGATATACGGATTCAACCATAAATAGCCAATCCCTATAGTTAATAGTGCTAAAATGTGCCAACCAATGAATGACAAATCAAGCCAGAATAAGCGGCCTTTCTGTCCCTTCATCAAACGACGACTTGCCGTGATCGTATCCAATATTTTAGGTTTTTCACCTGTTTGTTGAATCTGATCATAATAGATAAAATAGCTTTGTGCATAAGCATAGGCTTTAACGATCCCTGGAATAATCAGTAATAGTGTCCATAGTGAGATAAAAATATTCGTTACAATAGCTAGTAAAATTACTCCACCCAGAAAGACTCCTTGGAAACCACGAAAGGCATCCTTAAATGGTACGATTTCATTTTTTTCACCACGTAGTATATCCAAATAGGTCCAAGAAATCCCACTCATAAATAGTGCACTAATTATAGCCGAAACTAGACTGGTGCCACCCCCACTAGCATTACTTTGTTGATACTCCGATACCGATGAAATCATGCCATCGCCTGAACCGTGAAGTACAAACCAAATTGCTCCGGCTAGAAATACAAAGAACAAAACTGCGATCCCCAATAATGTTGGAATAAGGTTCAAAAGAACGGCTTTTCCCCAACGACCTTTAAGAAGCTGTTTGGCTTCCATCTTTAATTCACTTGTTGTTTTCATATAATCTCCTCCTCTCTATTGATAAGTATAAAGTAGTTAATATTAAAAGTCATTTTACAACATCTTTCATTCACTTTTGCGCTCTAACAGACACTTAACTATTTATTTTTATATCTTCCAATTATTCCAACATATTTTAAGTAAATGAATGATAAAATAAGAAATCAGATAAAATAAGGAGATTACCGTTCATGACACATGCTCTAGAGATAAAAGATTTAAGAAAAAAGTATGCCACGGGCGTCGAAGCACTTAAAGGTATTAACTTGATCGTTGAAGAAGGCGACTTCTATGCACTGCTTGGACCAAATGGTGCCGGAAAATCAACAACGATCGGAATCATTACTTCATTAGTCAATAAAACATCTGGAAAAGTCACTGTTTTTGATTACGATCTGGATACTGATTTGGTCAGTGCCAAACAACAGATCGGCTTGGTTCCGCAAGAATTTAATTTCAATCCTTTTGAAACCGTCCAACAAATCGTCGTCAATCAAGCTGGATATTATGGTGTTTCAAAAAAAGAAGCTTTGATTCGTAGTGAAAAATATTTAAAACAATCAAACTTATGGGAAAAGCGTCATGTTCGTGCTCGGATGCTTTCAGGGGGGATGAAACGTCGCTTGATGATTGCTCGCGCGTTGATGCATGAACCTAGGTTACTAATCCTAGATGAACCGACGGCTGGTGTCGACATTGAACTCCGGCGTGAAATGTGGACATTCCTACGTGAGCTAAATGAGCAAGGAACGACGATTATTTTGACGACACATTATTTAGAGGAAGCTGAAATGTTATGCCGGAATATCGGAATCATCCAATCTGGTGAATTGATTGAAAATACTAGCATGAAATCACTCTTAGCTAAACTTCAATTTGAAACATTTATTTTTGACTTAGAACCGTATCAAACTCTACCTACTATCACAGGATTTAAACATACTTTTGCTGATAGTCAGACTTTAGAAGTCGAAGTCGTACGTGATCAAGGAATCAATGATTTGTTTGAACAGCTGACAAAACAAGGAATCAAAGTACTATCGATGCGCAATAAATCAAATCGCTTGGAAGAACTATTCCTAAAAATCACGGAGGGAAATCATGTTTAATTTATATTTCACTGCTTTAAAAAGTTTAGCAGCAAAGGAAACGAACCGTTATTTACGAATCTGGGTGCAAACTTTAGTGCCGCCGGTTATTACGACCTCTTTATATTTTGTGATCTTTGGTAATTTGATTGGTGGCCGGATCGGAGACATGGCTGGCTTTTCTTATATGCAATTCATCGTACCTGGTTTGATCATGATGTCTTCGATCACGAGTTCTTATGCAAATGTTTCTTCTTCATTTTTTTCACAAAAATTTCAAAAGAATATCGAAGAACTATTAGTCGCTCCAGTACCGACTCATATCATTATTTGGGGATTCGTTGCTGGTGGTGTTGGCCGTAGTATTTTAGTCAGTGCCTTAGTCACGATTATCTCATTACTATTTGTGCCCCTACACGTCTTTTCTTGGGGAATCGTCGTGATCACCTTACTAATGACGGCGATTTTATTTTCATTAGCTGGATTGTTAAACGGTATTTTTGCCCAATCTTTTGATGACGTTTCGATTGTTCCAACCTTTGTTTTACAACCATTAACTTATCTTGGTGGCGTCTTTTATGCGATTTCGATGCTACCGCCTTTTTGGCAGGCTGTCTCAAAAATCAATCCGATCGTCTATATGATCTCTGGTTTCCGTTATGGGTTTCTTGGAGTGATGGATGTTTCGATCGTAGTTTCAATGAGTATCTTAGTTTTATTCATTGCGGTACTTTACAGTGTGTGCTGGTATTTGATTGATCGCGGACGCGGCCTAAGAAGTTAAAAAAGAATCTGGTACAAAAGTAACATATACTTTTGTACCAGATTCTTTTTAATAATAGACTTCATCTAAGAACAAACCTTGTGCAGGCGCTGTTTCCCCAGCTGCTTCACGGACTTTTTGTTCCAATACTTCATCGATGATCGTTACGGGTAATTTTCCAGCTCCAATTTCTAAAATCGTGCCCATTAAGATACGGACCATCTTATGCAAAAAGCCATTTCCGACAAAAGTAAAATGCAACATATTCCCTTCTTGTTCAATGGTAATCGCATCGATGGTTCGAGTGGTTGATTTTTTACTTTTTTTCAAGGCCGAAAAACCAATAAAATCGTGCGTACCTTCTAATTTCTCGCAGGCTTCATTCATTTTAGCAATATCTAATTTTTGCGGGAAATAAAAACTATGATAACGTTCAAAGGCCGTTGGAATCGGATTATTCCAAACATAATAGCTATATTGTTTTCCTTTGACATTGTAACGTGCATGGAAACGTTCGGGCATTTCTTCGACTTTTTTTACTACGATATCACTTGGTAGATAACGATTGAAAAAACTCAACATATCATTTAACGACATTTCTGAGTTTGTCTTAAAGTTAGCCACTTGACCAAGAGCATGGGTGCCGGCATCGGTTCTACCTGATCCAATGATTTCGATTTTTTCTGTCGTCATTTGAGTAATAACACTTTCAATTTTACCTTGGATCGTTTTTTCTGAATCGCCTAATCGTTGCCAGCCTAAATAACGTTTACCATCATACTCAATGGTCAATTTGATATTTCTCATTATTTACAAAATCTCCTATTCAAAAATTCTATTTTTCTACTGACTCAATGTACCACATATCCCTGACAGGCTCTAGTAAATAGTTAAAAAGAAAAAATAGACTTAGTAAAAATACTAAGTCTATTTGTCTCTATTTTCCAATCACTAATCTTCTAGTATAGACCGCTTGACCGGAATGCATAGCGGCATCATCGACAACTGAAATGATTCTGTCTTGACGAGTAACAGGTGGCGTCCAGTTCGTATCAATAATATCACTCAATTTTTCTTCAGGTAATTCTTTCAAATAATTTTTAGTAAATGTAATACTATCGGCCAAATAATCTTTGAGTAATTGATAATCTTCGACTACAACTTTTGCTGCTTCTTCTGGTGTATGCTGCCAATCCTGGGTGTCATCAGGCAAGTCTAAAGCAAATTTTTTCGTCCACCCTTCACTTGTCCAAAGCGGTTCACTTTTGTTAAGATCTGAAATTTGTAAATCAATTTCTCGCGCCGTGTGCCACATCAACCAAGCAACTGATTTAATCAATGGTTCTGGCATTTTATTGGCTTCTTCTATCGTCAATTGTGTCAACGTTTCTTCAAAACGTTCTTGTGCGCGATCTAACATTTCTGTTGCAAACTCAGTGTTTTTCATTGCATTTCCTCCCACTTTTTTCTATTTTTACCTTACTACGCCAATCAAAATTGAGCAACTATCTACTCTAAACTATCAAAAAACGAAGCTATCAAAAGAAAGCCTCGTCCAAATCTTCAAAAGACTGTTCCAATATTTTTGCCGCCGTTTGAACATAACAGTCACAATTATTTTTGCCCAAAAGTCGCTCACAATAAATAGAACCATGAGTCCTTTCAAAATCCTGTTTCATTTTTTTAAATAATTGTTCTGTTTGAGTACTTTGGCTGATGGCTGGATCGATTGGATTGCCTTGCTGAACAAGCTGATTGATTACGATGAAATTTCCTGCTAGCGCTCCACAGATTCCCTCATACAGACCGCCGCCATACTTTTCTCCCAGAACAATCGCTTCTTTTTCACTAATATCCATGAATTCTCGATAGCTGCAATTGATCGCCTGACAACAATTAAGCCCTTTTTGAAAATAAGCAACTGCTTTTTCCGATTGTCTCATCAATACATGCTCCCTTTTAAAAAACTTTCATCAGTGTAATACAGTCGACCCCATCTTCAGTGTAAGGCTCTCCGATCCGACTATAACTCATTTTTTGATAAAAAATTTCAGCGGTTAATTCAGCATGGACAAGACTTTGCTGATAGCCTCGTTCAATAGCGCAAGCTTCTAAGACTGAGACTACTTGGCTGCCAAGATTCTGTCCCCGATATTCTTTTAAAGTCGCCACACGACCAATTCGAACAGTTTGTTCATTTTCAATCAGTAAACGAGCGGTTGCCACAGGTTTAAATTCATCAAAGATAACGCTATAGATGGTTTCAGCAGTATCTTGAGTATCAAACTCATCTACGATTGCCAGATAACGTTCTATTACAAAGACATTCATGCGAACATAACAACTCGCGGCTCTCAAATAGGATTCATTACCCGTTTCTATTTTCATTTGAATCAAACCTCCTCTTTTTCAATGGGTTTGCGATACTTTTTAGTCACTAGACCCGCTTCTTGAATAAATGGCGAGGGATCAACGGCTTTATTATTAATCATTTGCGGAAAGGTGACATAGAGATTTTCTTTGGCACGTGTGATCGCCACGTACATCAAGCGGCGCTGTTCTTCCAACATTGTTGGCGGTGCTCCTTGCTCTTTTGCCTGTTGAAGATTGCATGCTGCTTTTTTAACAGTGTGATGATTAGGCAAGGCATCTTGATACACACCCTTGATAAAGACGTTTTTCTTTCCTAACCCTTTACTAGAATGGATCGATAATAAATACACAGCATTCAATTTGTCTTGATCATATTCTTTTAGTCGACGTTTCATTCCTTGATTTTGCTGACTCGCTTGTTTGAACGCCTCTATTAACCCCGCCCAATTTGCCGCAGCTAATAATTCTTTGGACAGCCAGTCGGCTTCTTCTTCACTCAAATCTTTTTTGAATTTCGGCGTAGAAAGCAGGGCTTGAGCTACTGGCGCTAAATCTAATTCTCTTCGTTGGTAGAACAGATATACTTGTTTGAAAAAAGCTTTAGCCAATGATTGAGCAGCTAATGAAATATTCTTTTCTTTCACTAAAAAAGTAACTAAATCATTGATTTTAAATTTGTTTTTACTAAACAGCTCTTCGCTAAATTTTGTACTCGTTCCAAATTTAATGAAATGAAAAAAAGCATATTGCTGAATAATATTTTTTAAAGCCATATTTTTTTGAGCTGCATTCGAAGCCTCGGCCATTTGTTGTAATTGCTGAAATAAATTTTTGAACAAAGGCAAGCCGAATATTCCTAACAAATCATCATTTGAGGGCGTTACAAAGGGAACCTTTTGTTTTTCCAATTGTTTTAACAATGATCGTAGTTGGCCCCGCGTAGGATAAAGGACCATCGTGTCACGATAATCTGGACTGCCATCTCTTAACGGAGCTACCTTGGCTAAAGTTTGAATTTTTTGTCCAATCCATGTAGCCTCAACATCATCATCAGGAAAACTCATACTATAACAATCATGGTTTGCAGCTGTTTTTGCGGCGGTCATCGTTTTTTCTAAGCGATCGTGTTTGTTATACTTGATCAACTGATTGCCCGCCGCAACGATTGGGGCTTCTGAGCGGTAATTAGTCATTAGCTTTAGCGATGTTTGCTGATATTCTTCTTCAAATTGTTGGATATATTTAGGTTCTGCTCCGCGAAAATAATAGATACTCTGATCGTCATCTCCTACAATGATCAATTTACTCATGTGTTTTAGAAGACGATTTTTATCCGGTGGACAAATCAGGGCTACGATTTGTTTTTGTAATGGATTAATATCTTGAAACTCGTCAATAAAAATATACTGATATTTTGTTTGCACCGTTTTTCGTGCAGCTGCATCATTTTCTAAAATGATTTTCAAATTGAACAACATGTCATCAAAATTAATAAACTGTTGATTTTGTTTTATCAATGATAATTCTGCCAAAAATTTTTGGAATATTTCACTCAGTCTCTGATTAGGGAGCAAATCTTCTTTATCAAAATACTTGGCGACAAACTGGACCATCTCAGCATCAGAGTAACCCATATTTCGCCAATAACTGATTCGTGAACTAATTGTTCGTTCTTCAAATTTATCAAAATTATATAAGCGATATTTTTTGATCAATTGATTGACTGTTTGATAATATTGATCTTCATCGATTGATCCGGTGATTCCCCATTGTTTTAAAGTTGGATTATTTCGAATCAATTCATTGTATTCCCCATTGAACCAACCATGAAACGTTTGAACTTTCACTCGTGCATTGCCACCAAGATACCGATTCACTCGTGCTTCCATCTCTAATTTTGCTTTACGAGAGAAGGTACACATTATAATTTTTTGAGGCGCAATTTTTTTTTCTAGAATAAGATAGGCAGCTTTTGCACAAATTGTCTGTGTTTTTCCGCTACCCGCTCCTGCAATGATTCGTAAATGAGTTTGCATAGGAAATTGAATCGCACTTAGCTGTGATTCACTGAACATCAACCCATTATTTTGTTTAACTAAATAGTTGATTGTTTTGTTTTTATCGCTATCATTTTCGATCAACTCATCTTTTATGTAATCAGAAAGCTTGGACATGAATAGTGTGTTTCCTTTCTATCTAAAAATCCATACCTACTTATTATACCTAAATTCGTTTGTTTTAATAGTTTTACTATCGACTGTAAATGAATCGTAAATAAAAAAGCTCCCGATAAAATCGGAAGCTTTAAATAGTTTGCTTATGGGTGAATATATGTTAAGCCTGCTGCGCTTAATGTTGCAGTATTAGGTCCACCTGGATTTGAGAAGCCCATACCACCTTGTGTGATCGTAATCGTATTGTTAGAAGCATTATAAGATTGTACGTAGGCTACGTGTCCATAAGTAGAATCTGCATTCCACGTACCAACGGATTGACCTTGGGCAAAACTAACGATTGCGCCAGCTGCTGGCGTACCATCTACTTGGAAACCATCAGCTGCGGCTGATGCACCCCATTGACAACCGTTACCCCAATAAGTTCCAGCCCACGGTGCAACACTTTTTACGTACCATGTACATTGACCGTATGCATACATATTGCCTTCACCAGTGTGATCAACTTTACCACCTGTACTTGGAGTTGATGGTACTGTCACTTCAGTATCTTCAGAAGATGAAGTATCATTTGTCGACGTTTCAGTTGTATTCGTAGCTGAAGATGATGTAGTCGTTGAACTGTCTTCTTGTTTGCTTGATGAAGAAGATACTGCAGTAGAAGATGATGCAGTTGTTGAACTTTCTTCTACTTTACTTGATGAAGAAGCTTCGGCAGTTGCTTCTTTTTCTGCTTTTGCTGCTTCTTCCGCTGCCGCTTTTGCTTGTGAAGCTTCAAATGCTTTTTGAGCTTTTGCTGCTTCTTTAGCTTGACGAGCTTCTTCTGCTTTACGTGCTTTTTCCGCTTCTTGTTGTTGTTTCAAGATGCGCGCTTGTTCTGCTTTTGCTGCTTCTTGCTGCTTCTTCAATTTAGATTTATCTTGTTCTGCAGTTGCTTGTTCTGCAGCATAGTTTGCTTTGACAACATTCAATTCAGCTTGCTTATTGGCAATTTCATTTTTTTGTGTTTCTAATTCAGCTTGATTAGCTTTGACTTCAGCTACTTTTGCTTCATTATCTTTTACTTTTTGTTCCACTGATTTTTCATCGGCTTTTTGTTGTTCCATCAATGAATGGTTGGCTTTCACCATTGTAGACATTGCTTGAACACGCCCAACAACATCGGATAATGAATCAGCTTCTAAAACAGCAGAAACATAGTTAGAGGCTTGTCCTTTAACCTGCGTATCACGTGCTTGGCTTTTAATTACTTCATTACGTTTAGCGATACGAACTTTCAAAACTGCAATTTTATCTTGCAATTTCATTGTATCAGTATTTAATTGTTCTTGTTTTGCTTCTAAAGTTTTAACTTTATCGCTAACCGTAGCAATTTCATTGGTTAACTCATTGATTTGTGTTTGAACGTCGGATTGTTTTCCTTGTAATTCGCTGATTTTTTGATCTTTTTCTTGGATCTGTTGATCATAAGTATCTGCTAATGCAATATTCGGGACTGCTGATACAGCGATGGTGCATACCAACAACGCTGATAGTAAACTCTTTTTCACTAATTACTTCCTCCGGATAATATATTAATTTAAAATAATTTCTTTCTTAATGTCAGATGTAATTCTATCATAGGCATATATCACGCAGATAAAAGAAATGTTACAGTTATATTTCAATATTGTTTTTTATTCGGTGATTGAATTAGATACCTTCACTCAACTACTAATTCCATTCAATAAAAATAAAAATAAATGTTATTTTTATTTTTTTATTTCGAAAAGTTATTTATTTGAATATAAACTTACCCATTAGCAATTGTTTCTCATTATTAAGGCATATCCTTGGTCACTCTTTCCGTTATCCCGTAAAATTAGATTAAAAGAATATGGAGGAAAAAAGGATGCGTTGGCGAGGAGATCGACAGAGTACGAATGTAGAAGATCGTTCAGGAAGTAGCCGCCGGCCAGTAGGAAAAATGGCAACTGGCGGCGGCTTAGGTGTCATTTTGATTGCGGTTATTTTCTTTTTTATTTCAGGTGGTGATTTGAGCACTGTCACAGACACTTTAGGTGGTGGAATCACACCAGCAACATATGAAACAGAAAATGTTGCTTCAAAAGAATATACCGAACAAAAAGAGTTTGCCGCAGTTGTCTTTGCTCATCTAGAGGATTATTGGAAGCAAGAATTTGATGCTCGAAATGAAACTTATCAAAATCCCAAACTTGTTTTATTTACTGATAGCGTCAATTCAGCTTGCGGACAAGCGACTTCTCAAGTAGGTCCGTTTTACTGTCCCGCAGATCAAAATGTGTATTTAGATTTGAGTTTTGCAGATGAATTATCCACTAAGTACGGGGCAACTGGCGATTATGCGATGGCATACGTCATTGCTCACGAAGTTGGCCACCATGTTCAAAATCAATTAGGTATTACCAATCAATTAGATAAAATTCGAAAACGTGTATCCGAAACAGAGTACAATCAATACAGTGTTCGTTTGGAACTACAAGCCGATTATCTAGCTGGTTGTTTCTCTAAGTATTTAGCGGGACAAACATATCAGGGTCAGCCAATTATAGAAGAAGGCGATATTGAAGAGGCCATCACTGCAGCTAATGCGATTGGCGACGATACCTTACAAAAAGAATATCAAGGATATGTCGTTCCAGATAGCTTTACTCACGGAACTAGTCAGCAACGTGTCGACTGGTTCAAGCGTGGCTATAAATATGGTGATTTAGAACATGGAAATACGTTTAATGAAAAAAAACTTGACTTAGCAACTGCAGCTTAAGAAATATATGATTGAAACAAAAGTCACTCAGCTTCTAGCAATTGGTGTAATTGCTAGATATTATACCTTTTGCCTAGAGTGATCTAACACCATTGTCAAAAAGTCTTTACTTATCAAAAGAGGCTAAGGCAAAAGTATCTACTACTTTTACCTTAGCCTCTTATTTATAAACACAAACTCATTAGATATTTACTATTTTTGATATGGAAAAATTTCAGATAAAACAATGTGCTGACTGGCCAAGGCCTGCTCTGTCATTGTTGCAACTAATTGGGCTACTTTATTTGGCGGCTGTAAATTTTTCTCATTTAGCCAAGCCATCGCGACCCCGATATGAGCATTGATAATATAATGACTGATCAAACGACTGACTTTTTCATTTTGAATTTTACTGTAAATAAACGTTTGATAAACCTCGATACCGATTTGAGTCATTCGATAATGAAATTCAGGCCACATCGAGCTGCTATTAAATGTTTTAAAATAAATCGCATGTTCATAAAGGTAATGAAAATAATGCTCATAAAATACAGTCGGTGTATTTGCAGTATATTTGGCAGCTCCTGATAATCCTTCCATATGAAAATCTAATACCCATTGAAAGAACATCTCTTTCGTCTCAAATGAACGATAAAATGTCGAGCGGCTAATTCCAGCGTGCTTGATCAGTTCAGACACTTTGATGTCTTCCACTGATTCATACGTCAAAAAATACGCTAGGGCATCTAATAAACTTTGTTTGCTATGCGATAATTTCCTCATAAAATGAAACAGAATCAGTGATTCTGTACCTCCTTTATTTGAATAATTTACTTTAAACTAAAAGTACATTAAAGAAAGCAGGAATTCAAATGATTAATAAAATTGATTTTCATACCCACTTTATCCCTAAAAATTACGCTGACTATTTAGAAAAATATTATGCTGGAAAAGCGGATGGGGTCTTAACCCCTGAATGGTCCCCAACTGAACATTTGCAATTAATGCAAGATACTGGAATTACGCATTCCGTAATTTCGTTATCTAGTCCTCATCCTAGTCTAGGCTCTGCAAGTGAAACAAAAGAGCTGATTCAAGCAATCAATCTTGAAGCAGAACACTTAAGTCAAACGTATCCAGATAAATTTTCTTTCTGTGCAAGTCTTCCCCTGCCCTCAATTGAGAACAGTCTTGAAACAATCCAACGCTTTTCAGCTAGTGCTTTTGGGTTTGCTTTTCCAACAAACTGCCAAGGAATTTATCTCGGAGATGCTAAATTAGATGAAATCATGGCGGATTTGAACACGCGAAAGGCAAAAATCATGATTCATCCAACAGAACCACATCAACAAAATATTCATGCTGCTGAAACAATTAAAACACCTTTGATGGAATTTTTCTTTGATACGACGCGCGCAATTGTAAATTTAGCTGCTAATCAAATTTTTTCACGTTATCCTAATATTACTTGGATCATTCCTCATGCTGGAGCTTTACTACCGGTGATTGCCCAACGAATTACTGAAGGCAATAAATTTTTAGCTGATCCTGATGCAATGGTTCCAGATAATTTATTAGAAGTACTGCAACAAAAAAATCTATATTTTGATTTAGCTGGTATGGTGCTCCCATACCAACTACCTACACTGCTACAAATCATATCTCCAGAGCAATTACTTTATGGCGCTGACTTTCCTTATACTCCAGCGAAAACAATTCAAAGTATGGCACAAAAAATTGAAGATACTCCACTATTTTCAGCTGAAGAAAAACAATTACTTTTTTACAAAAATGCCCAAACCCTTTTAGGAAAATAACCCACAAAAAAGTCATCCTATCTCACTTGAAATAGGATGACTTTTTAATTTCTTTGTTTAAAACAATAGGCAAAGTGGTACATTAATGTCCATAGAGCGGACCAGTTCCGAGGATCTTTTTGAGTTAATGTCTGGATGCGCTCGATTCGATAATTCAACGTGTTACGATGAATTCCCAATTGCTCAGCCCCAGCTTTGACATTTGTACTATTATTAGCAAAGGCAACAAGCGTTTCATAATATTCATCATAGATATCATTCACTTTTTTTAACAGCTCTTGATCAAGTTCAATTGGAAAGTCAAATAAATGAGCAAAATAGACATCCGCTGTGAAAAATGTTTGATCAAAAGGTATCTTTGAAAATTGTAAATATAAAAGTGTGTTTTCGACTTCTTTCATTGAGCGACTCAGATTTAAACGATCCGAACTAACGATAATCTTAGCTACTTCTGTGTTCAATTCGACTTCTGTATCGATAAAAACTAAGAATTTATTTCGCCATTCAAAGAGTTCCTCCAAAGGAAATAATTTCCTTAAAACCTGTTGTTCCGTTGCTAAAATACAGCGATTAGGGCGTAATAAATTAATACCATAATTTTCTAAAGATCGTTTTTCAAATTCTTCACTATAGTTGCCTTCTGCGAGAAAAAGATCTTTTATAAAATCGGTACGCTGCTGTTTCTTTTTTTCTTTCTTGCTGAATTCATTCAGTTCTTCTATCAATAGCAAGACAATCGATTTAACTAATTTAGTAAATGGACGTACCTCTTCAGGATCTCCCGAGATTCCAACTACTCCTAATAATTCATCATTCAGAATAATTGGTTCATTAGTTCCACGCTTTTCTAAAGAGGTATCTTTAAAAATTTCGACCATCGCTTTTTGTTTAATTGCATGCTCCGCTCCGCGATGACGTTCACCGATTCGATGATTTTTACCGCTAGCGATAATATATCCCTGTTCGTTCATGATATTGATATTGTAAGGAATATCGGCCATCAATTTTTTTACGATCAAATTAGCTTGCTCTTTTGTTAATAGATTACTCATCGTCCACCATTCCTATGAAAGTGCTTTGATTTTATTGTAACCCATGCCATAGTTTTTTTGTGCATTTACTCATTCAATACACGAACAATATTTTCGACTGTCCGTTCTAAATTGGTTTCACCATCTTTCAATGCGTCTTCTAATGATCCTGCCTTAGCCAAGATCCCAAAGATCGCAGTGATCCCTTCATCATAGAGTACTTCAACTTGTTCACCGATATAACCTGCACATGCAAAAACGGGCTTTTTCAATTGCTTCGCTACCTTGGCAACACCATAAGGGGCTTTGCCAAATTTTGTTTGAAAGTCCATGCCACCTTCACCAGTAAAAACATAGTCTGCTTGTTGAATTTTATCAGTCAAATTCGTTAATTCAATAACTAAATCAATTCCTGAACGCATACTAGCATTGGTAAACACTAACAAACCTGCGCCTAAGCCACCCGCTGCTCCCGCTCCTGGTTGATCTTTAATGTCAATCTTTAATTCCTTTTGAATAACTTTCGCATAATGAGTTAGATTTTCATCTAATGATTGAACCATTTCTGGTGTTGCTCCTTTTTGTGGACCGAATACAACCGAAGCACCATTTTCTCCCACTAGAGGATTGGTTACATCACTAGCAATAATAATTTCTGTTTGTTTAATACGTGGATCGATTCCTGTCACATCAATCGATGCCAATTTAGAAAGCCCACCACCGCCAACTGACAATTCTATACCCGATTCATCTAACAAACGTACTCCCAAGGCTTGGGCCATCCCGGCACCGCCATCATTGGTCACACTTCCTCCAATGCCGATAATAATTTTCTCAACGCCTTGATCCAATGCAGCTTTGATCATTTCTCCTGTCCCATACGTTGATGTAATCAATGGGTTTCTTTTATTTTCTGGTAATAATTCGATGCCGTTCGCCTTAGCCATTTCCATGACCGCAGTCTTTTTATCGGCTAATAAACCATAATAGGTAGTTACTTTTTCTGTTGGAATCGGACCAGACACTTCAATAGTGACTCGTTTACCATCACTCCCGTCGACCAAAGCATCGACAGTCCCTTCGCCACCATCTGCCATTGGTACCTGGATGATTTTAGCTGCTGGTATAACTTTCCGAATTCCCCGTTCCATTGCTTCACAGGCTTTTTTAGCACTCATACTTTCTTTAAACGAATCTGGTGCTAATACAAATGTTTTTTCCATCGTAATTTCTCCTTATTTCAAAATAAAGCCATATAAAACGGTGGCCACGATCGTCATAACACCACCTACACAAAATTCATACGGAATAACTTTCATCCGTTCTTTAATCGACATATGCATACTGTTCGCCGTAATATGAAAATAATTTCCTTGTGGTACGCTATCAATCACTGTAGCACCGGTATGAACCATTACTGCTGCCGCCAATGGTGCTGTTCCAGTAGCTAAAATAGCATTTCCAAAAGAGCCGGTTGCTAGAATAACTGCTGTTGACGTAGAACCAACAGCCAAGCCCATCAATATTCCAGAAATCGGTGCCAAGAAAGTGCCAGAAATACCTGATACTGAGATTAAATGGACTACTTGTTTTGAAAGATCTGATACAGAAATCAATCCAGCAATTGCTCCGGCTCCAATTAAAATCAACACAGTATCTGTCACTCGATAAAGTCCTGCTTTAGAATAATCTCGAATTTGATGGATGTGCCCCATTGCAATTGTACCAACGATTGAAGCAAACGGTAAAATATACATGGCATCTATTTTTAAATTTGTTAAAACTTGGATGTGCAACATCGTACCAATGGGATTGATCAATAGCAAAACAATCGATAAGACCGGAGCAATCAAAGCTTTATTCAAGGGCATCAACTGTTTTTCTTTTCTTTCTTCAATATCACTATCTTGAACCATGATTCCTTTCTTTTTAATCAGACTAGCAATTACAACGGCTGTAATCAAACCACAAACAGCTGGTATGAAACCAGCAATCATCACACTACTTAGATCTAATTTGAAACCATTCGCTGCAGCGATCGTATTTGGATTTGGCGAAATAATATTCCCTGCTTTACCTCCACCGGATAGCGCTGTTAATAAGGCTAATTTACCGATTCCTGTTTGCCTTCCCACAGACAATGCGATTGGTGCCACTATCAAGACAGCAACTGGTATAAATACACCTACCGCAGTAATGATCATCGTAGACAATGCCAAGGATAAAAGTGCTTTGTTAGCCCCTAATTTTTTTACAATAGCATGGGCTATTGATTCCGCCGCACCCGACTCCATCATGACTCCCGCGAGCATTCCTGCTGCTAACACCCGAATAGCCGTCCCCATGATGCTCTGAGTTCCTGCAACTAAGATATTTACCGTATCACTTAATGAAGCACCGCCTAATAAACACCCAATAATTGCACCTAAAAATAATGAATAAACCGGATTCATTTTCTTTAAAATCAAAAAAATAGCCAAAAGTAATCCAGTAATTGCTGCATACCACGGCACTATAATATTCGGCATATGAATCATCTCCTTTAATTTTGTTTACGTTTTCATTCTACCAATTTCATTGATAAATAAAATTGGTAGATTCACAGGATTAATTGTGCATTTGCACAATTAATCCTAAACCGAAAGCAAATAAATTGCTTTCGGTTTAGGAATTCGTATACTATAAGCCAAACTAAAAAAGCAGGTGATCTTATGTATGTTGTCAAAGTCCTACATGGTTACATTGGTAAAGAAGGTCAAAGAACCCGTGAAAAAGACCCTGAAAAACTTTGGGTATTCCAAAGTAAACAAGAATCCGATCAATTCGCTGAAAAAATTGGTGGTCATAGTCGACATGTCTCTAAAATCAGAAAAGACTAGCCTTTAAAATAAAAATATAGAGCTGTACCTTCAAACTATTGAGGGTACTTTTTGAGCAGAATGATTTTAAAACGAACAGTACCATAGTAAGGTTTAATTATCTTAGAGTGTTTAAGGAGGAATTTATTATGCCTTGGAATATGCAGGACTACCCCGTTTCAATGAAAAATTTAGATCCCTTAATCCGTAAAAAAGCAATTGATATCGCCAATGCCTTATTAGTGGACGGTTATCCAGATAATCGTGCTATTCCTATTGCGACTAGTCAAGCCGAAAAATGGTACACAGCTGCCTCACCAACTGAAAAAAAAGCCTTTCAGCAAACCCCAGTTCCACAAAAAACTGATCCACATGAAAAAAATAAACATGCTCAAAAACTGATGAATGCAGATATATTATTAAAATACGAGAACAATCATTGGAGTGTCATTTCTGATGGTGGAACTCACGCGAGCGAAACTTTTGATAAAAAAGAAGCTGCTATTAAAAGAGCCAAAGAAATCGCAAAAAATAAACAATCTTCCGTAAAAATATATAAAAAAGATGGAACTTTACAGCAGACACATAATTATCTGAATTTCTAAAATACTTGTCTTTTTTGCACGATAAACAAATCAGTCATTGATTTATTTATCGTGCTTTTTCGTTTACAAAAGTCGGAATATATTGAAAACAATTAAATAAACATAATTATTTCGGCACGTATTAGGAATAAACACTCGCTCAAAAACACTATTTTTTATTCTTTTAATTTAATAGTTTACAAACTCACAAGATAAAGGTATATTGTATTAGAATAATAAAAGTAAATTTCACTATAAAGGAGTTTTACCATGACAACAAATTATGATAACCAAGAATATTTAGATACTGTTGATGCTTGGTGGCGTGCTGCAAACTATATTTCTGTTGCTCAAATGTATTTGAAAGACAATCCTCTATTAAGACGTCCAATCAAAAAAGAAGACGTTAAAACACATCCAATTGGTCACTGGGGAACTATTGCTGGTCAGAACTTTGTGTATGCACATTTAAATCGTGCCATCAATAAATATGATTTAAATATGTTCTACATTGAAGGCCCTGGTCACGGTGGTCAAGTGATGGTTTCTAATTCTTATATCGATGGTAGCTACTCAGAAATTTATCCAGAATATCCAGAAAGCGAAGAAGGGTTAAAAAAACTATGTAAAATTTTCTCTTTCCCAGGTGGAATCGCCTCTCATGCGGCTCCTGAAACACCCGGTTCGATTCACGAAGGTGGCGAATTAGGATATGCCTTGTCTCATGCAACTGGTGCTATTTTAGATAATCCAGATGTAATTGCAGCCACTGTTGTTGGTGATGGTGAAGCGGAAACAGGTCCTTTATCAGCTGGTTGGTTTTCTAATGTATTTATCAATCCAGTCAATGATGGAGCTGTTTTACCCATTCTTTACTTGAACGGTGGCAAAATCTCTAACCCAACAATTTTAGCTCGTAAATCTGATGAAGAATTAACCAAATACTTTGAAGGACTTGGCTGGAAACCTTATTTTGTTGAAGGAACCGATCCTAAAGAAGTACATCCAATGATGGCAAAAACGTTAGATGATGTTATTACTGAAATCAAAAAAATTCAAACGGAAGCTAGAAAAAACAATGCTGACGAAGCAGTTATGCCTCATTGGCCAGTGATTATTTTCCGTACGCCAAAAGGCTGGACTGGCCCAGACACTTGGGATGGCGAACAAATTTCAGGTACTTTTAGAGCACACCAAGTTCCAATTCCAGTAGATTCTGAACATATGGAACATATCGATAAATTAGTTAATTGGTTAAAATCCTATCGTCCAGATGAATTATTTGATGAATCCGGAAAAATTAGCGCTGAAGTAAAAGCATTATCTCCTAAAGGACATAAACGGATGTCTACTAACCCTATTACTAATGGTGGCCTTGATCCTAAACCAATGAAGATGCCTAACTGGAAACAATACGCGATTGATACTAGCACACCGGGTGCAGTGATTGCTCAAGATATGATCGTGTTTGGTCAACAAGCACGAGATATGATTTCCGAAAATCCCGACAACTTCCGTATTTTTGGTCCAGATGAAACAAAATCAAATCGTTTGAACAAAATATTTGACGTTACAAATCGTCAATGGTTAGAACCTAAAACCAGTAATGACGAATGGCAATCCTCAGCCGGCCGGGTCATCGATGGTCAACTTTCTGAACACCAAGCTGAAGGTTTCTTAGAAGGCTATGTTCTAACGGGTCGTCATGGTTTCTTTGCTAGTTATGAATCATTTTTACGCGTTGTTGATTCTATGTTGACACAACATTTCAAATGGATGCGTAAAGCCAGTGCGCATGCTTGGCGTAAAAAATATCCAGCATTGAATATTATGGCTACTTCTACGGTTTTCCAACAAGACCACAACGGCTATACCCACCAAGATCCTGGTGTATTGACGCATTTAGCAGAGAAAAAACCGGAATTTATTCGCGAATATTTACCAGCCGATGCGAACAGCTTGATGGCTGTTATGGATAAAGCGATGCAAGATGAACAAGTGATTAACTTGATCGTTTCTAGCAAACAACCTCGCCCACAATTCTACTCTGCAGAAGAAGCAGAAGAATTAGTTGAAAAAGGTTTGAAAGTAATTGATTGGGCAAGTACTGACAATGGTGAAGAACCTGACGTAGTCATTGCAGCGGCCGGAACTGAGCCAAACCTAGAAGCTTTAGCTGCGATCTCACTATTAAATAAACAATATCCAGATCTTAAAATTCGTTTTATCAATGTAGTTGATTTATTGAAGTTACGTCATCCTGATGTCGATCCTCGTGGTTTAAGTGATGTCCAATTCAACGAATTATTCACTACTGATAAACCAATCGTCTTTGCTTTCCATGGCTACGAAGGAATGGTGAAAGATATTTTCTTCGATCGTGCAAATCATCATTTGCATATTCATGGTTATCGTGAAAATGGTGACATTACTACCCCATTTGATATGCGTGTCTTCAGCGAGATGGATCGTTTTCATTTAGCACAAGATGCTGCCAATGCAGTGTATGGCTTGAAAGCACAAGCCTTTTCAACTAAAATGGATGAAACACTACAATTCCATCATGACTATATTCGTTCAGAAGGAATCGATATTCCAGAAGTTGAAAATTGGAAATGGGAAAATTTAAGCAAGTAATACTAGTCTTAAAAAAGCCTTGATGTTCAAACATCAAGGCTTTTTATTCACTACTAGTACCTGCGCTAAGGAGGGCTCTTCATGGAACAAACATTGGTCATTATAAAACCTGATGGTATAAAAAGAAAATTGATTGGAAAAATTATTCAACGCTTTGAAGATCGTGGGCTTATTATCAAAAAAATGACTCTAGAAACATTGTCTGCAGCTATCGTTAAAGAGCATTACGCACATTTAAAAAATGAACCTTTTTTTGATAGCTTAGTCGATTATATGACTTCTGGTCCTGTTGTTTTAATGATCATCGAACAAGAAAATGTGATTCATTTGATTCGAACGATGATTGGAAAAACCAATGCCTTAGAGGCAGCTCCTGGAACCATTCGAGGCGATTTTGCAATTGATTCGACCCAAAATATTGTTCATGCTTCTGATTCACAACAAGCAGCTCAAATAGAAATCACTCGTTTTTTTCCGCAAGAACCTTAATGAATAAGACGAAAAAATCGCTGAACTCTTATAGTTCAGCGATTTTTTTAATTGATTGCCATCTATTTGACCACTTTTTGTACATCTTTAGATAACTGTTCAATCAATTGTTGCCCCTCTGCTTGCGTAGTATTATTATTCGTCAAAACAGCCATTGTATATTCTTTCCCTGCAATTATAACGTGTCCAATTGAATTCACGATCCAACCAGCTTCATTATATTGTAACCAACCATTTTTCAATTGTGACTCATCACTTATAGCTGAGATCCCCCAGTTTTGATCACTTTCAATGTTTCCCATTAAATTTTCTATATACGCTGTATTTTCTTTATTCAAAAAATTATTTGAAAAGAATATTTCATTCAATAACGTGATTTGATCTGTTGCTGTGGTAGTAGAGGTTCCCCATGCAGTCAAATCAGGCGCACTATGGCGCATTTTCAATGCTTTAAATAGTGGTGCGGTCCCATTATAGCCATCCAATTTATTCGTTAATAAGTACGTAGTAGCTTCATTATCACTTTGCTCGATCATCGACTGCATTAAAGTCCGTTCCTCATCTGAGACCGTTAATTGTTTCGTTTGTTCTAAATGTAATATCTGAGCTAAAATCGAGACTTTGATGATGCTAGCTGTATAAAATGGATTATCTTGCGGTTGATGAGTTAATTTATACGTATGATCATCGGCTTTACTATACAATGCAATATCAACATTTGTGTCTGGATAATTTTTCAACGTTGCTTGCCAACGTTCTTTTAAATCAGTTGCTTTTTGTTTTATCAATTTTTTCTTCTTTGCTTCTTTCTGATCTTCTTTAGGCTCATCGGCTCCTGTTTGAAAGATTGACCAAAAATCTACTCCTGCTTGACGCTGATCATTGATACTACTCCCAACAATAAATAAACAAATAAGTACTAACCATAGAGCAAAAAGACGCTGGAACAGTACCTTATCTAACCACTTATAGGATTTATTTAAATAGTAAAATAAAAACAGTAGAAAACCATTGATCGAAACGAATTCTGCATTATCTTTCAATAATGGAATATGATAGAAAATTAGGTACAGAATCCAGGCTAGCGTGATAGCTAACCAAAAAAGCAGTGCCTTCTTCAAGAGTTCTCCCTTTTTCAAATGTTGCTTTTTATTTAGAAAAACCAGCACAACTAACCCTAAAAAAATTACTGCTAAACATAAACTAATGACCATTTGTAACGACCTTTCTTAAAATATCTTTTAAATAATACAATATTTTTTATGAAATAAACATAAGGAATCTTAAAATACTTTAGAATAAATTGTTTTCATTACTAAATTACATTAAATTTTAAACTTATTTTTCGCTATTTTTAAAACAATTAATAAGTAAAATTCAAAAAAACAAACTATTCAAGGGAAAAAAAGATAACATAAATCTGAAAGAAATTACGTTAGCGAAAAAGCGTTTATTTTTTGTTTCTTCAACAAGAAGGGTATACTTATTTTATGGAGGTGAAAGAAAATGGAAAGAAAATCAGGTTTTAGTTTTCCATATTTTTTAGTAGGAATTTTGTTCATTTTAGTATCTCTTTCAGCATTCAAAAATCCAGAAAGTAGTTTGTTAGCCATTGTTTATATTTTTGCTTTATTGGCTATTTTTAAGGGGATTTTCGAATTGTTTGTAAGACGTAAATTACACGAATTTACGAATCAAAAATCTACGATGTTGATTATCGTTGGGATCTTCGATTTACTAGTAGGGATTTTCCTATTCTTTAACGCTTCAGCTGGGTTAATTGCGTTACCTTATATTTTTGCGATCTGGTTTATTGTCGATTCACTCGTAGCATTAGCTGAATCTAGTATTTTTCGAACACGTGGAACAGGATTTTACTGGTTTAATTTAATCATAAACATCCTCGGAATAATTTTAGGTTTCATGCTATTGTTCAACCCAATCACTTCAGCATTAACACTGGCATTTTTAGTTGGTTTTTACTTTATGATGATGGGAATTTCATTTATTGTTTATGCTTTTTAAGTCAAAAAACCATTCTCTTAATAAAGAGAATGGTTTTTTGATTTATTTTTCTTTATCTTCTAAATTTCGAGTTAAATGTTCCACAGCTTGTGTTAGCTCAGAAACTTTTGTATGTAGTTCTTCAATCTCAGAAGCTTTCTTTTTTTTATTTGTATTTCGATCCTTGAAGTAATTTGTGATCGTTGATGTCAACATGCCAATAAAGCCAATGCCAAAAAGCATTGTTATCGCTGCAATAAACCTACCCAAATCTGTTTTTGGAACAATATCACCATACCCTACAGTCGTCATGGTTACTAAACTAAACCAAATACTATCTTTATAACCAATATTTTCCGCAAGGCTATAAAAACCACTACCAACAAAAATGATACAGCCACTAGCATACAATGCATAAATGAATCCATTGCGATATAAGATACTGTTTTTATTGTGTCCTAGTTTTGCCAATAAATTGACGATACGAAACAAGCGATTTGCTTTTAACAAAAAAACACCACTCAAAAAATTCAGCGGAATAATTGCTAATAAGTCAAAAATATTATTGATGAAATACGCCTTTTTATTCGATGCCCTAAAAAGACGGACCATGTAACTGATAAAAAAGAAGAGTAAGATACACGTATCGATTTGCCGGTATGGAAATTGATTGATATCAATTATACCAGCCAAGCTTAATATGAATAATAAAATCCAAAAGAACGTTAAGACAAAATCACCAACAAGATACAATTGATTCCTCCATCCTTTATCCAAAAATCTCACTCCTTTTACTCTCAAAATGAATGGTCCTGGCTTCTTTTATGAATGTAAAAAAAAAACTAACGATTCTCTTCGGCACGATAACAAATTCCTAACCCTTTTAAAAAATTACGCATGTATTTGTCACCACAAGGTTTAAAATTACGATGCCCCTCTTTTCTCAAAATCGCTCCTAATTCACCTTTAGACGGATAAACTCCTGCTTCCGCAAAGATAGTCAACATATCATCACTCGTTAAAAACAAAGCGATTTTTAATTTTTTCAACAAAATATTATTGATATATTTGATTTCTTTACTCCTAGGAGCAACTCCCACCTCGGATTTATTTTTTTGCGGACCTCTTTTTAAAGTAATAAAACCGTTTAAAAAAGAATCCAAGACGTGGTTGTTGATCGGCTTCAGATAAATATTGTCTTCATCTGGTCGCGTTTCTTTTTCTTTAGTCAGCATCGCACTAACTTCCTCATGTGTAACTGTCATTCCACCAAGTTCAAAAGCTCTAATCAGGTCTTGATCCTTTATATCTACTGCGTATCTCAATCGTAACAAGCGATCATTATTGTTCATACATTCTCTCCTATATATCTATTTTTATTGATTTATTTTTGATAAGAATAAATTTTACACACATTCATCATACAACTTCTTTTTCTTTAAGGAAATGATTTACAAATAAACCTTTCAGTTCTACTATTTTTAATTTATAAAAAATATGCGCTGCTAAATTAACTAGTAAAAAAGACTACTCCTCAAAGTAGCCTTGTTCTGGTTATTATTGATACGCACTGATTAATTCTTGTAATTTTGCTTGTGCTGCAGTGTCCTCAGAAATTTGAAAGTCCAGTGTTGGCGGATAGTCCATTTGAGTTCCTTCGTCATTGTATTCACCAAAACCAGTATTCGTACTTACAGGCGTTCCGTTGCCGGTCTTTAATTCATAAACCATGCCATTATCCCCAAGTAAATATTTGCTTACTGGCTTTGACCAATCCATTTTTGCCGAATAATTGGTTGCAAAAGAATCTGCAAACAGTTCTTGCTTTCCAATGTTACCATCTTTAGCTGTGTAGAAAACACACCCACCAATGGCATGAATCGCAAATGAACCAAACCCTGGATAGCCGTTGTTTTGAACTTGAACTTGCCCATCGGGGGTATTTGCATACCAATCACCCTTACCAGCTGCACCGTGATCAAAGTACCAATCACTCACTGCCATATTTCCTATCTCAGCTCGTTGACTTGCCCACCCCAAGAAATCATTGGTGATTTGTCCTTTTTGATTGTCATTTAACACAATCGACTTATTTTTTTGTGCTTCTTTCTGACTACTACTTTGAGATTCTGAAGTAATACTTGCTTCACTTGAAGTACTTGATGACGTTGAAGTTGTTTCCGAAGTTGCTTTAGAAATTGACGGCATGGAAGTACTTTTTACAATGATACTATCACTACTTTTCGATTCCGTTTGTTGTTCTTTTTTTGTCGATTGACACCCTGCTAAAAGTACGATCGAACATGCTCCTACCAAAAAGACCGCTATCTTTTTCATTGATTTGTCCCCCAAATAGTTTTGTTTTTATACAGTTAGATTATAACACTATTTAAAGTAAGGATTTCATCTTAGAGAAGTGATCCAATTAAAGTGGCTCCTTTAATTTGGAAGCGCTAATCTTTTATCTATAAAATACTTACGGCATAGTTTATACTAAATATAATGATAGAAGTAGAGGGGCTGAAAAAATGTTTCAACAAAAAAAAGTCTATAAAAGTATGGAAAATCGCAATTTCACTTCAGAAAGTTTGCTTAAAGAATTAGAAGATTTAAAACTATTCAAATTCGATAATGTTTCTTTTACAGGTCTAGCATTAAACATTGAAATGCTTGTTCCTCAATATTTACGAGATGATAATTTTAATCTAATTGAGGTAAAAGGCGGTTTAGCAAAAAAAACCTATGCGCTTTGGTTCCATGATTTATCGCTAGCAATTGACATTTTTAATCATTTTGTTGATTATACTAATGAACATTTTAATAATTATTTACAAGAATCTGAGCGTTATCAAGCTGAGACGGGGAATAGTCCCTCATCGCCTGAATATAAAACTTATTTCGAACAAGGGAATAGTATGTATTTTCATGATGTCTTGCATAGTGTTTTTGATCTTTCTAGAAAAATCGATCTTAGTGTAGAAGATTTTAAAGAAGCGCTAGCAGCAGATGGAATAGATCCATCTCAATACGTTTTACCTACAAAAAAAGTGTTTAATAATCATCTTTAATAGATTAAAAAGAAGCTCCACTTATAATTACTTACACGTAATTATAAGTGGAGCTTCTTTTTCTCTTTTTTATAGATAACTACTATTAAACTAATCAAAACAATAATACCTATGACTAGAATGATTGTCGGTTTACTAATTCCCTGAATCAGAGTGTCTCCTCCACAAGCATAAAGAATAGATGACGGAATAACACCGATAACGATGGATAGAAGGATTTCTTTTAGTGGTAGCTTTAGCGCTTCAGCCGTGATATTGATCACTGAAGAAGGAATAACTGGAACCATGTACCCTAACATCAATCCTATTCTGGGATGTTTCAACTCTGTTATAGATTGTATCCAATGATTCGATTGTTCTTTTTTATCAAATAATTTAAACTTACTCATACAATAAATGGCGATTGTATTCCCAATTGTATTTCCCAAAATATTGATTATTGATCCTAATAAGGGACCAAAACTAAGCCCTGAGATCACACCAACTACCGATGTAGGAACTCCTGGTACAGCACACATCATAGTTGTTAATCCTATCAATAAAAGTGCTGATAACATACCGTGCGATTGGACTTCTTTTACAAATCTTGCTTTACTGGTTTTTGGATCAATAAATAAATGAATGTCTTGTTGATATTGTAAATACAAATGATAGCCCAAAATAATCATTAGAAGAATACCAAAAACAATCAGGAGTGTTTTCACTCTTTTTTTATTCAACTCATTCACCCACTTCGCTCATTAATTATACAGATATTCGTGGTTAAGAACGCACACAAATAATCTATTATTTGTGGTATGGTTCATTATTATTGATTCTAAAGGTTCGGTAGATTTGTTCGACTAAAATCAGACGCATCAATTGATGTGGATAGGTCATTTTACCAAAGGATATTTTGGCGTTGCTGCGGGTCAATACTTGGTCACTAAGCCCTAATGAGCCCCCGATCACGAAAACAAATTGACTTTTCCCGCTTGTTTGGAGACTATCCAACGTAGCGGCGAATTCTTCACTACTTGGATTTTTTCCATTGATTGCTAACGCAAAAACATATTCTTGTTCTTTGATTTTAGCTAGAATACGCTCGCCTTCTTTTTCTTTCACTTGGATCATTTCTGCCTCACTAAGTTTTTCAGGTGCTTTTTCATCGGCTACTTCAATCAAACTGATTTTACAATATTTAGACAGACGTTTTGTATATTCGTTGATTCCTTGAACTAAATATTTTTCCTTTAATTTTCCCACTGTAATAATTTTGATATTCATTTTCTACTCCCATACTAGTTAAATTTTTTCTTTTTCTTAGTAACAACTTATACTTGTCCACTGTTTTTAATACCTTAAAAAGAAATACACTCACTTTTCCACGTACTTATGCACACTAATCACAGGTTTATCCACAGATAAAACTATAAAAAGCTCTTGTGTTACAAGTTTTCATTAGACAAACACTTGTTTTCCACTTATTTATCCACTTTTTCCACAAAGCTGTTGATAACTTTATTTTATTCATCAACACTGTTTTTCCTAGGTTTTCCACTGTTGTTGTGGAAAACAATCAATTAATCTTTGATATATTTTTTCCTACAAATCTTTTTCATAAAAAAATCAAATCAGTGTAGTAGACTTAAGTTATAAGATAATACTATACTCAATATAACTTAATTTATAGTAGAGGTGGAGGAAATTATGGTAAGAAAAGATATTACACCCCGGCCAAAAAGATCTGCTGGCTTTTTAAAGCGATTTGGGATTAGTTTACTAGGTGGTGTCCTTGGGGCTGTTCTAACGATCGGTATTTTTTATGTCGCAAATGGTTCACTACTATCTCCTAGCAGTCAAACAGCTAGCGGTTCTCCTAGTGCTGGGAATACAAAAGTAAGTAATATGAAAGTCGATGTTAATTCAGATGTCACTGATGCCGCTAAAAAAGTTCAAGGTGCGGTTGTTTCAGTCATCAATTTGCAAAAACAACAACAAACTCAGAGTGGTTTAGGCGGATTTTCTGATATTTTTGGTAACGACAGTGATAGCAACAGCAGTTCTTCATCTAGCGAAAATAGTGACTTAGAGGAATCTTCTGAAGGTTCTGGTGTTATCTACAAAGTTGAAGGCAATACTGCGTATATCGTTACGAATAATCACGTGGTCGAAAATCAAGATGGTCTTGAAGTACTATTAGAAGATGGGACAAAAGTTAAAGCTTCTTTAGTTGGAACAGATTCTTATACTGACTTGGCCGTATTGAAAGTTGATTCCGAAAAAGTCTCTGGCATTACTGCCGCTACTTTTGGTGACTCAAGTAGTCTAAAAGTCGGTGAACCTGCAATTGCATTAGGATCTCCTTTAGGTTCTCAATATGCCAACTCTGTTACTTCAGGAATTATCTCTTCATTGAATCGTCAAGTAGTCAATCAAAATGATGATGGACAAACAATCAACATCAATGCGATCCAAACGGATGCAGCGATCAATCCCGGTAACTCCGGTGGTCCTTTAGTGAATATGGCTGGTCAAGTAGTCGGAATCAATTCTAGTAAAATCGTTCAAACAGAATCAAATGTCAGTGTTGAAGGAATTGGTTTTGCTATTCCAAGTAATGATGTGGTCAATGTCATTAACCAATTAGAAAAAGATGGCAAAGTTATCCGTCCAGCTTTAGGGATCTCAATGGTCAACCTTTCTGATCTTTCAACTGAGCAATTAAGTGAGATCATCAAAGTCCCAAGTTCTGTCACACAAGGTGTCGTGGTTGCAAGTATCCAGTCTTCAACTCCAGCCTCTCAAGCTGGTTTGAAAAAATATGATGTAATCACAAAAATAGATGATACCAATGTTACGACGGGTGTAGAATTACAATCTGCTTTGTACAAACATAAAGTTGGCGATACTGTAAAAATTACTTATTATCGTCAAGACAAGAAAGAAACGGTTTCTGTAAAATTAACCTTAGATTCTAGTTCATTGAAATCAAATACAACGACCCAACAAGGAAATAGTAACTAACAAATAAAAAAATCCGTTGAGAGGAATACTCTCAACGGATTTTTTTATTTGCCTACTTCAAATTTTTCTCCAGTTTTCGCATCTGCTGCTAAAACTAAGATTCCTTTTTTCTCAGGCGCATTCGGTAAATGTAATTCTTTTGCAGAACAGATCATTCCAAAACTATCCACACCACGAAGATTTCCCGGCCAGATCATTTGACCATCCGGCATCATCGCACCTGGTTTTGCTACAACCACTTTCTGACCTGCTTCGATATTTGCAGCGCCACAAACGATTTGCAGCGTATTGCCACCATCTACTTCGGTTTCAGTAATATGTAAATGATCTGAATCCGGATGTTCCACACATGTTTTTACATGACCAACAACAAATTTAGGAGAAAGATCTGCAACTAAACGTTCTTCATACCCTGCTGTTTTTAGTTGTTCATTTAATATGTCGATATCGTTCTCTCTAAGTTCTACTTGACCATTTCCTTGAATCGTTACGTAATCAGAAACATTAAAAAAGTTCCAAGCAACCGTTTCGCCATCAATTGTTTGGATACGAGCTACCGCACCTTTTCGTTCTGTTTTATTTTCTTTATTTTCATCGTTTTTGACGATCACCATCAAAGTATCGCCGACATTTTGTTTATTGTATGCAAAAATCACGTCTTTACCTCCATCTATAATCCTCTCGTATCTTAACAAATACTACGGGTCATTTGCATGAGATTTTTTTCATTTCCAATAAAAAAAACGGATAGTTTCATTAAAAATTTATCCATTGATTAGTTATTTTTTCCCAAATAAAAAGCTGGACAAGCCAGCTTTTTATTCCGCGCTCGGATGAACTACTAACACATCACAGGTGGCTTCTTTGATCACATAACTAGCTACACTACCGGTCATGAATCGTTCAGCCGCATTTAGTCCTGATTGACCGACCATCACCAAATCAACATTATATTTTTCTGGTAACGTCTTAGCCATCGCTTCTTTTGCTGAACCATAAGCAATGACCCCTTCGATTTTTTCATATCCGGATTCTTTACCAATTTGTTTACAATCCGCAATCAATTCTTTGGCATCTTCTGTTAATTGATCCATAATATTTTCATTCAATGGCGAATAACTCATGAACGTGTAAAATTGATGATCGATCACATTAGCCACATAAACGGTCCCATCATTTCTTTTAGCTACCGCCAAGGCTTTTTTGAATGCTTCAATTGCTTGGTCACTACCATCGATACCAACTAAAATATTTTTATATGATTGTGTAAACATAAGAATTGCCTACCCTTCTACTCGTTGTAAGAAGCCTGCGATTTCATCTTTCGTTTTACGATTTTTATTGACCAAACGCCCTAATTCTTTTCCATCGTCTACAACGACAAAACTAGGGATCCCAAAAATACTCCACTCTGCTGCTACATCTATATACTCATCACGATCTACTTGGATAAATTGAAATTGTGGAAATTCTTCTTCAATCGCAGGCATTTGTGGTTTAATAAAGTTACAATCTCCGCACCAGTCTGCGGTGAAAAAGAACACATTTTTTCCGACTTGTGCATATTTCGCTAACTCTTCAATATTTTTTGGGATAATCATTTCTTCACGACCTTTTCTTTTACTAATTTAATTATACACGTTTCTCAGTTTTTGAGAAAGGAGCGACTCTCGTTGTCTAACAGCCTAATTGTTCTTATTCTATGTTAAAATAAAGCGAACATATCCAAGAGGGGGATCGCATTATGGAGAAAGCAAAAAAATTTATGCAAGGTCTGATGTTTGGTTCGGCACTCGGTTTAGCCGGTGGGATCGTTGCACATCATTATTATCGTAAACAGCAAAACAGCTCTCCTGATAAAATTTTAGATCAAATCAAAGCGGAATTTTTGAAAGAAGGACCCATCGAAGGTTCTTGGATTTCTTTTGATACAGAACATTTACAAAAATTTGCAATTTCAATGGAAGTTCTTTCTGGTGGGATTACTCGCACAGAAGATGAGCAGCTCGTTGCTTATGAATTTAAAGCCGATGCTAAAACCGGTGCAGTTTTAAGTATTGAACGTATCATTAATGAATAATGAGAGATTCAAAAAGTTGCAAACGTTCTATTTTTGTAACTTTTTTATTTTATCTATTACTACGTTATTGATAATCATGCTTTATAATTACAAAAATAACATCTTTTAAGATTATAATGGTCAACAAAAAAACGGGCACGCTACGCGTACCCGTTTTTCATCTATTTGCTCTATTTTACTAAACGATAGATAGCATCTGCATAGATCACTGCAGAGTTTAAAATATCTTCCACAGACATATATTCGTTTGCTTGGTGCATTGTATCTTCAAATCCTGGGAATTGAGCACCGTAGGCAACACCGCGTTCTAGTAAACGACCAAATGTTCCGCCACCGATAACCATTTCTTCACCTTTGATCCCAGTATGATCTTCAAAAGTATCCAACAAAGTAGCCACTAATGGATCATCAGCTGGTACGTAGTGAGGCAACATGTGGTGTCCCCCCATCGTTACGTTTACATCTGAACCAAATAATTCTGTTAATTTTGCTTGGACTTCTTCAGCCGTTGTACCTTTAGGGTAACGGAAGTTCAACGTGATATGATTGTCGTTATCTTGACCATCTTTAAAAGTAAAGATACCGGCATTCATTGTCAATTCGCCCATCTTTTCATTGTTGAAGTCTACGCCAAGTTTTTTCCCATAAACATCTTCATGAATGTATTTTGCACTATTTTCGATAAATGCTTTCGCACCTTTTTCGAAATCATAGTTATCTAGGAAAACAGCTAAGAATGTTCCCGCGTTAGTCCCTAGTTGTGGGCTTGCCCCATGAGCGGCTTTTCCATCTAAGTTAAATTTAACGGTCGTTCCAGCTACTTCAGCAGTCCCTTTAACCGGATTTTTTTCAACAAAATCAGCAAAATCTTTTGCTAATTGTTCTGCCGCAGCTGAATCAGCAACTTTTACTTCAGCAACAGCATTACCTGGAACCATGTTTTCACGCAAGCCAGCTTCAAAGTTTACTAACACATAAGATGTTCCATTTGTGCCATCAAAATGAGGGATCATTGTAACGTTCCCTTTTTCACCATTGATGATTGGGAAATACGCATCTGGAGAGAAACCAAAATCAGGTTTTTCTTCATGTTCAAAGTAATAGTCCATATCTCCCCAGCCGCTTTCTTCGTCGGTACCGAAGACAAAACGGATTTTTTTAGAGATTGGCAACCCTAATTCTTTAATGATTTTAACTGCGTAGTAAGCGGCAACTGACGGGCCTTTGTCATCACTTGAACCACGTGCATATAATTTTCCATCGCGGATTTCTGGTTCATAAGGATCTGAATCCCAACCATCACCTGCAGGGACTACATCTAAGTGACCGAAAATACCTAAAGTTTCATCGCCATCACCATAGTCAAAATGTCCAGCATAGTTATCAACATTTTTAGTTGTGAAGCCATCACGTTCAGCGATCTCTAACATTTTTTCTAATGCTTCGACCGGTCCTGGTCCGAATGGAGCTTCTTTTGTTGCTTTGTCGTCTTCACGTTCACTCTTGATGCGTAATAAAGTGAATAAATCTGCTAACAGATCTTCTTTGCGTGCTTCGACTTCTTTTTTAAAATCGATTGTCATTGAAAGATTCCTCCTTTAATTTAACCCACTATAATGATAGCATTCTCCGGACCAGAATAAAAATGAAAACTCTTTAAGAAACCCGACGACAGACTCTTTTTTTTATCTTATAATAAAAACAAATAACCGGATTTCGCCGATTATTTTCATAACATTCTCACTTAACGAAAGTAGGTGTTTAAATGGTTCAAATGAACGCAGAAATTTTAGCTAAAGTGATCACGAAACGCCCTGAAATTTCTCATAAAGGGACCTTTGGTAGAGCCGTTTTGATTGGTGGAAATCAACAATACGGTGGTGCGATCATCATGAGTGCCGAGGCCTGTATCAAGTGTGGCGCTGGACTTACAACAGTCATTACAGCTGAGAAAAACCATACCGCTCTTCATACTCGTTTACCGGAAGCCATGGTTTTGGCTTTTTCGGAAAAAGCGGCCATTCAAAAAGTACTTGATTCGGCTACTGTTATTTTGATTGGACCAGGCTTAGGTTTAGATGCTCCCGCCTTAAAGCTGCTTAAAAATATCCTAGCTGTCCAAAAAGAAAAACAATGGCTAGTCATTGATGGCTCTGCTATCACGCTCTTTAGTGAAAATTCGCTGACTCTTCCTCATCCAAAGCAAACAGTTTTCACGCCACATGAAGCCGAATGGTCACGTTTGAGTGGTTTGGCATTAGATGAACAAACTACAGAAAATAATTGTGCTAAACAAGCTTTATTAGGGGCAAAAATTGTATTGAAGAGCCACCGAACAACCATATATGATAATTCAATTGCCTATTATCATAATCCATTAGGAAATCCTGGTATGGCTACTGGAGGGATGGGGGATACCTTAGCTGGAATAATCACTGGTTTTTTAGCTCAGTTTGATAAAACGATCGATACAATTGGCGCTGCTGTTTACTTGCACAGTCTGATTGGTGATGAATTATACCAAAAAAATTATATTGTATTACCTACTTCCATTAGTGCCGCTTTGCCTACTTATATGAAACGATCGATTGAAAGGAATTAATTATGGAAAAATACCCTGGTTATGTACGTAAACCGTTTTATTATGAAACTGATAAAATGGGCATCATTCATCATTCAAATTATATTCGTTGGTTTGAAGAAGCCCGCGTCGATGCATTGAATTTTATGGATTGCCCTTTTGAAAAAATCGAAGCTGAAGGAATCATGATTCCGGTCTTAGGAGTCAGCTGTGAATACAAAGAAATGGTTCGTTTTGGTGATGAGGTAGTGATCAAACCTTTTGTAACAAAATACACTGGTACACGTTTAGATTTTGAATACCGCATCTACCAAGGGGAAAAATTGGTTACGACTGGGACTAGTCAGCATTGCTTCATGTCTTATGAAAACAATCGACTGATCCAACTTAAAAAGACACACCCAATAATCCATGAATTATTTTTAGATTACTATGAAACAACGAAAGAAAGTTATTAAAAAAAGCTCACCTCAAAGTTTTGAGGTGAGCTTTTTGATTTGATTCTAATTATTTATACTTTTTCTTTAGGTATAGATAGAATGGAATACCTAATGCTGTAATTATGATACCGATCATCGCTAATTGGAATTGGTTGATTAATGTCATAACTAAGATGAATAACCCACCTACGATTGCAATAATTGGAATGATTGGATAAAGTGGCACTTTATAAGGACGAACCATATCTGGTTCAGATTTTCTTAATTTGATAACGGCGATAAATACTAATGTGTAGAAGATCCAGATAACGAAAACTAACATATCTGTTAACATATCGAATCCGCCGATCATCATCATGCCTACAGCAATTACTAACTCTAAGATACCTGCAATATAAGGTACTTTATTTTTGTTTAATTTCACTAATTTATCAGAGAATGGTAATTGTTTTTCAAGACCCATTGTATAAGGCAGACGCATACCGGTCATTGTATAACCATTGATGGTTCCATATACGGAAATCAAGATACCGATCGTTACTAATTTACCGCCCATGCCGCCAAAGATTTTTCCAGCAACATCCATTGCTGCATTTTCATTACCAGCTAATTGAGAAATATCTAGTGTGCGTAAGAATGCGAATTGAACTAATAAATAAACAACCATGATACCTAAAATACCACCAGCGATTGCACGAGGTAAGTCGCGGGCTGGGTTTTTCAATTCACCAGCGATATTTCCAACATGGATCCAGCCATCGTAAGCAAACATTGTTGCTAATAGACCGGCACCTAATGCTGGAGCAAAACCACCAACATGTGCTCCTGCTTCAACTGGGAATAAACTTACTGACACATCACCTTGACGTAATAAACCAAAGATAACAATTAATGCTAACGGAACTAATTTACATACTAAAGTGATTGATTGGAACATCCCACTGGCTTTTGAGCCTAGGAAGTTGATCAACATGATCGTTGTCGCTGCAATGATCGCGATTGGAATAATCGCTGCATTGCTCAAACCGAATAAGTTCTTGAATTGTATTCCAAAAATGATTGCTAAAGCGGCAACATTTGCTGGGAAGTAAATAACTACTTGTGCCCACCCTAGTAAGAAACTCCAAAATTCTCCATAAGCACGTTCGATATAACGTAACATTCCACCTGTTTCTGGAATTGCTGCTGCTAATTCGGCACCTGTTAAACCAGCACACACACTGATTAAACCACCTAAGAACCAAGACAGCATATGTAGACTTGTTGATCCTGTTACCGCTGCCACACTTGCAGCTTTAAAGAATACACCCGCACCGATTACTGTACCCATTACAGTTGAAAGGGCCGGGAAGAATGTCATTGTGCGTTTTAATTCACCTTCGTGAGAACTCACAACATTTGGTTCGTTACTTGCCATTTTTTTTCCTCCTCTATGGCGAAGTGAATGTTTGTTCACTTCTTAACTTGAATTCAAAAACAAAAAACATAAGTTACATTATTAAAAAATAAAACGATAAATTGCGATGAACTAAGTATTTGATAACTTATATTGTTTGTTCGAAAATTATTTTACCATGGGGTTATAAAAAGGGGAACGTTATTTTTTCACATTCCCCTTTTTCTTATTTTACCCTCATGTTTTATTAAGAAACCGCTGTACTTTTATGAATTGACTTTATTAAAAGAAACTTTTGTATCAATACCTTCTGCTTTGAATTTAGCAGATAATTTTTCTAGCATTTCGTCCGTCATCTTATCTAAGTCAAAATTAGGACTGAAATCCCATTCTTTACGAGCATCACTGTCATCAATTGAGTTTGGCCAAGAATTAGCGATCCCTTGACGAACTGGATCAACATCATAATTCATTTCAAAGTCAGGGATACGACGACGAATCGATGCCGCGATTTGTTCTGGATCAAAGGCCATAGCTGTAATATTGAATGAATTGCGATGTTCTAAACGATCTGCATCTGCATTCATTAATTTTACGATTCCTTCGATTGCGTCATCCATGTACATCATGTCCATATAAGTACCTTTATCGATAAATGATGTATAAGACTTGTTTTTCAATGCTTCATAATAAATATCAACAGCGTAGTCTGTCGTTCCGCCACCAGGCGCTACTTTATATGAAATCAATCCTGGAAAACGAACCGAACGAGTATCAACACCATATTTTGTATGATAGTAGTTTTCTAATAATTCACCTGCAACTTTAGTCACGCCATACATCGTTGTTGGATGCATCACTGTATCTTGAGGCGTGTTGTCTGGCTCAGCATCTGGTCCATAAGCAGCGATTGAAGATGGCGCAAAGAATTTAGTTTCTGGTCCAATTTCACGCGCAACTTCTAATGCATTCATTAATCCAGTCATATTCAAGTTCCATGCAAAGGCTGGACGTTTTTCAGCCGTTGCTGACAGTAGTGCTGCTAAATGGATAATTGTATCTACTTCATAGCGCTTAGCCATGTCTAAAAAGTTATCATAATTCGTTACATCTAGTTCTTCAAATTGTCCATCTTCAACAACTGGACTACCTTCAACTGTCCGAATATCTGTTGAAATAACATTATCGACACCTAAGTCTCTACGTAATCTCTCTGTTAGTTCTGAACCAATTTGTCCTAAAGCACCTGTAATCATAACTTTTTTCATCTGTTTATCTTCCTCTCTATTTAGCTTTCATTTAGTGATCTATTTGATGATTCCTAATTCTTTGCCCACTTGTTCATAGACTTTAATTGCATCATCCAACATCTCTTTTGTATGACCAGCATTCGGCATATTGCGTACACGGCCAGTTCCTAGTGGTACAGTTGGATAAACGATTGGTTTGGCATACACACCATTTTCCAATAATTTCTTAGAAAATTCTTGTGCTAATTTTTCGTCACCTACAATTACTGGTGTGATTGGTGTTTCTGAATGTCCGATATCGTAGCCAATACGTTTTAATTCTGATTTAAAGTAATCGGCATTTTCCCAAAGTGTTTCAACATACTCTGGATGTTCTTCGATTAGGTCAATAGCTTTGATACAAGCACCTGCTGCTCCTGGTGTTAATGACGTTGAGAACAAGAACGGACGTGCTTGAGATTTTAACCACGTAATCAATTGTTTTGTTCCCGCAACATATCCACCAACAACACCGATACCTTTGGATAACGTTCCCATTTGGAAATCGATATGATCTTGCATTTCAAAATGTTTGACTGTTCCATGACCATGTCCCATAACACCCGTTCCATGAGCATCATCTACATAAGTAATAACATTGTATTTTTCACAAATTTCAACGATTTCAGGGATTTTCGCTACGTCACCATCCATTGAAAAGACACCATCTGTGATGTACATTACTTTGTTGTATTCACCACTTTCAGTTGCGGCTTTGGCTTTGGCTTCTAAGTCTTCCATATCTTGGTGATTGACACGAATAATTTTAGCACCTGATAGACGACAGCCATCAATAATCGATGCATGATTTAATTCATCAGAAAGAATGGCATCACCTTTTTTCATTACTGCTGAAATGGCACCCATATTACAGTTAAAACCAGATTGGAAAGCAATCGCTGCTTCCGTTCCTTTAAATTCAGCAATTTTAGCTTCTAATTTTTCATGAATATCTAAAGTTCCATTGATTGTTCTTACAGCACCTGCACCTGCTCCGTAATGCTGTGTTGCTTCAACATCTGCTTCGATTAATTCAGGGCGTGTCGCAAATCCTAAATAATTATTAGAAGCCAAGTTGATCATCTTTTGATCATTCACAGTAATGATTGAGCCATTACTTCCTTCTAAAACATCGATAGTGTTGAACAAACCTTTTTCTTTTAGATCCGCTAAATTCGTTTCTAAAAATTGATCAAGAACTTTTGAACTCATAGTTATTCTCCTCCGTAGTCATTATTGCGCAGTGACTTGTCTTATTTCTAACCTATATAAGCATCTTTGTTTGCGCTTTCGTACTTTACATACCTAGTGTATAAATTTTTGTTAGCGGTTACAACTTACTTTGAAAACAATTCTTTGAATTATAATAAAATTCAGTTGTTTTCTAATTAATTTTATTCAATAATACTTTTTAATGGTCATTTAGTTAAAACTAAAAGTAAAAATATTGATAATTGATGATTTTTACCAAAGTTTTGTTTTTCACAATAATTTTATTATTTTTGCTTAATCTTAATCAAATTAATAAAAACGCTTTCAAAACAAAGGTATTTCTAATTAACTATTAATTAGTTTAATCACAAAAGAATTTTTCATTGCTTTTTTTTGCTCAAAATATTTATTCCTTAAATCTTACATTTTCTAATTGAAAATTCATTTTATTTATCGATGATTTCATCTATTTTTTTAATCAACTTCATTTCATTATCGCTAGACTGAATAAATAGTAGCATTTATTAGTAAGATGACTAAAAAAGCAAAGTTAGCTAACCCTAACTTTGCTTTTTTATTAGTCTTTTATTAAGGCAAATCATTTCCAGCAGCAAAATAAACGTCGTACCATTCTTGTTTCGTTAGAACAACATCTGAACTTGCCGCACTTTCTTTAATACGTGTTGGGTTCATCGTTCCTAAAATAACTTGCATGTTGGCTGGATGACGTAAAATCCAAGCCGTTGCAATAGCATTTTTATTGGTATCATATTTTTTAGCCAATTTAGCTAGTAATTCATTTAACTCAGGGAATTTATCATTATCGACAAATACCCCTTCAAAGAAACCATATTGGAACGGTGACCAGGCTTGGATCGTCACTTTTTTACGACGAGAAAATTCTAACACACCGCCATCATGATCAAACGAGCGTGTGTCAGTCATGTTTGTATGCATCCCATAATCGATCATTCCAGTATGCATGATCGAAAATTGTAATTGATTGATCAATAATTTTTGATCTACCTGAGCTTGTAATAATTGAAATTGCTCTGGATTGAAATTCGACACCCCAAAGTGACGAACTTTTCCACTGGCTTGTAAAAGATCAAATGCCTCGGCAATTTCTTCTGGTTCCATCAATGGATCTGGTCGATGCAATAAATAGCTATCTAAATAGTCGATACCCATTCGTTCTAAGATCCCATCAACGGAATCTAATAAATGTTGTTTAGAAAAATCGTACCGTTTTTCATCACCCGTGACAATTCCACCTTTTGATTGGATATAAAATTGATCACGCGCAATATTTGCTTCTTTCAATGCAGCACCAAAAATTTCTTCTGATTTCCCATCACCGTACATATCAGCCGAATCAATAAAATTGATTTTACTTTCAATTGCTGTATCTAACACTTCGGCAGCTTTTGTTGGCGTTAAGGCTGCCATTCTCATAATCCCTAAAGCTACTGCTGAAGTTTCCCAATGGCTACCGCCAATTTTTCGTTGTAACATTTCATTCACCCTTTCTGATAAAACGCTTACTACTTATAGAAGTATAGACTATTTTGTCGTTAAAATAAATGAAACGTTTTAAATCTCTGTAGCTTGACCGACGGATATTTTCTCCGTATGCTTAACTAGGAGGGGGTTGCTTATGTATTCATTACTCAAAAAAGTTATTACCGAAAAAGATATCTATCGACAAATCATTCTTTTAGAACAATTATTGAACCATCAAAAGCTGACTGCTAAGGAATTAGCTCAGAAAATTGCAACGACTGAACGAACAATTTTTTCTGATCTTCAACTGATCCGCAGCTACCTGCCAAAACAATGGGAATTGGAAACTGATAGCAACGGTATCCGTTTGATTGCTCATAAAAAGGCACTGACGAATGATATCTGGGAAGCTTTCCTACCCCATTCTGTTAGTTTACAATTAATCAAACAACTTTTTTTAAAAAAGGAATTGAATGTCACCCAGTTTTTAACGGAGAACGGTATTTCCTACGAAACGCTTAAACGTCAGCGAACAAAAATCAATCAACAATTACGTTCTTATAATATAAAAATTTTACTGACTGCTAAAAATGCTCGCTTGATTGGAGATGAAAGCGCAATTCGGATTTTTTATCATCGACTGTTATTGCCATTCACTCATAATAATTATTTTTTTGAAGATTATTCGATTCATGAAGAGCATTACTTGTATTTTTTAGAAAAAGAATTGCCCAACGAACTAAGAATTCAAGCTGAACAGATTTTTGGTATTTGCTGGTTCTTCATTAATACCATCCGAAACAAAGCCGGCTGTCGGATCGATCACTTTTCTTTCGCAAAAAATGATACTTTATTTTTAATGTATCGATCGCCGCTAAAAAAATTATATGAAAAAGAAGGGATTTATTTACACACTGAGGAACTCTTCTTTGCCTTTTTCTGCTTTTTAGAAAGTTGGAATTACAACAATCAATTTGGTGAACAAATAATCGCTGTCTTAGCGACTGATTATTCTCAGCTCTTAACCTCCGCCACAAAAACCGTTCAAGAAATTGCTGAAGAATTTCATTTGCCGCAATTAGTAACCACTTCTTTGACGGAAAACGTATTGTTACTCTTATTAAAATATGCCGAGTCACCGGCGCTTTCGAAACAATTCCAGCTAGAATATCATGAGTTGATCAATCAACATAAAGACGAGCATCGTTTTTTGTATCAAATAGGATTAACATTATTTGAACAATTACCACAGTTTTCTAGTAGTGAAGATACGACTTATTTTATCAATCTCTTTTCATTATTGACTCAGCAAGCTATCGTTTCAATTCGACCTCATAGAAAAACCGGCTATTTCATTTTTCAAAGCGAGCCTGCTTGGAAAAACTATTTGCAACAAGAACTTTCCGATTTATTGGGAACTCGTATTCAACTGATTTCAATTGAGCTTTCACAGTTAAAAATGCTAACTATCGAACCAGGCTCATTTATTATTTCTAATATTCCTTTGGATGCACCTCCGCTTCCTGTGATCTATTTGTCTACCCTACCAACAAAAAATGAACTCAGCCAATTGACTGAGCTCACTTCTAATACGTATCTATAACCTATCAGTTAGTCGTTCATATATTGACTAACTGATTTTGTTTTTCTTTGAATAATTGTTTTGCTGATTTTCTTTTCGATTTCTACAACTAAGAACAATAGTAACGCATTCCCTGTAATCACCAGTTGTTGACTTAAACTCAAAGCGGTTGTACCGATCAATTGTTGTGCAAACGGAAGGAAAATCACCGTTACTTGTAAGACTAGCAAGATTCCTAACGAAATAAACAACAATTTATTTTCAAAAAATCGCCGATTGATTGCTGGATCGACTAGCTCACGACAATTGATCATATAGACAGCTTGACCTAAGACGATACTTTGTAAAAGAATCGTTTGTTGTAAGGCACTACCATCAAAACGCATTGCCAGTAAGTAGGCCGGAACCATGATCAATAAGGATACATAAACGATCCGGAAGAAATTATATCCTGATAAAATTCCAGCTTTAGTATCTCTTGGTGGCCGCTTCATGGCATCTTCACTGACTTTTTCAAACCCTAGTGCGTAAGACAAAGTAATCGTTGTTACCATGTTGACCCAAAGAATTTGAATCGGTGTCAACGGCAAGGGACGATTCATCAATAACGCTACGATAACGATCAGTCCTTGAGCTAGTGCGGTCGGTAAAAAGAAATTGATCGTTTTTTGAAGATTATCAAAGATCCGACGGCCTTCTTTGACTGCATTGACGATCGTATAAAAATTATCATCTGCTAATACCATGTCCGCAGCTTGCTTGCTTACTTCACTACCTTTGATCCCCATAGCGATACCGACATCGGCTTGTTTTAATGCTGGCGCATCATTTACGCCATCGCCAGTCATCCCTACGATTTCTTCTTTTTTCTGTAGCGCCGTTACAATTCGCAATTTATGCTCTGGCGTTGTCCGAGCATAAACATCCACTTTATCGACTACCTCGGATAATTCTTCATCCGATAGTAAATCAATATCGATTCCTTCTAGCACTTTAGAAACATGCTTCAAACCAATTTGTTCACTGATTGCTTGCGCTGTTGCTTTATGGTCGCCCGTGATCATTTTTACCGAGATTCCTGCTTGTTGGGCTTGTCCAACTGCTTTGATCGCACTTTCCTTTGGTGGATCGATGATTCCTGCCATCCCAACAAAAGTCAGTTCGGTTAAGTTTTCGTGAGTCAACTCAGTAGAAGAAACTTCTTTATAAGCAAACCCTAAAACACGCTGGCCCTTACGTGCAAGCGATAATCCTTTTTCTTGCCACTCGCGTTTTTCTTCGTCTGTTAACTGTGCTTTTTCTAGCAAAACTTCTGGTGCACCTTTAACAAAAATAATATATTGATTCGCTTTATCATGAAGTGTTGCCATGTATTTATAGGAAGAATTGAATGGGATTTTTGCTAAAATAGGTTTCAATTTCATTTTTTCTTCAGAAATATACTTCAGCAATGCTCGTTCAGTTGGATTTCCTTGAATTTCTTCAATTGTCTGATCATCCTTTGTTTTCAACTCTTGGCAATTGTTCATGATTTCTTTTATGGTAACGGTATTTTTTGTTAGGACATCCGTAACAGTCATTTCATTTTTTGTTAATGTCCCTGTTTTATCTGAACAGATCACCGTCATTGATCCTAAGGTTTCAACTGTTGGCATACCTTTGATAATGGCATTTTCTTCTGCCATTTCTTTGACACCCATTGAAAGGATCATCGTCATAACCGCGGGCAATCCTTCTGGAATCATCGAAACAATCAATGCAATACTCGCAGAAAATAGCAATCCCCAATCCATTCCATACCTAAAACTAGTAAAGAACAATAAAAACACGATCAATGCGAGGATTCCACGAAAAATCTGTTTGTTTAGCTGGTGCATTTTTTTTACTAACGGTGTTGTTTGAGCTTGAACAGATTGTAATGCTTGATTGATTTGACCGATTTCTGTCGTATCACCGGTTTCTACAACTATTCCGCGCGCCGTTCCCGTTTGAACCAAGGTACCAGAAAAGGCCATATTCAACTGATCTCCTGCTAAGGCTTCACCTGCAATCGTGGCAATATTTTTTTCAACAGGCTCCGATTCACCTGTCAGTATTGCCTCCTCCACTGTTACATCGTGACTTTCAATCAGACGTAGATCCGCGGGTACGACATCGCCTGCTTTTAATAGCACAATATCGCCTTGCACCAATTCTTCTGAAGTAACATTCACTGGCTGGCCTTCGATCAATACCGTTGCTTCTTGTCCCATCATTTGTTTCAAACCGTCTAAAGATTCTTCTGCTTTTCTTTCTTGCCAGTAGCCAACAAAACCATTCACGATTACGACTAAGAAAATGATACTTCCTTCAATCACTTCTCCTGTTAAAAATTTTAAAAGAGCAGCACCGATCAACACAAGCATCAATAAGTCCGTAAAATGCTTAGCAATTTTCTTCCATAATTTTACTTGTGCTTTTTGTGCTAGTTTATTTGGCCCATTTTGTTCCAAACGGATTTGACGTTCGTTCTGAGTCAAACCTGACTCAGCCACCGTAAATTGCTGTCTGATTTTATCTATCGAAAAAGTATACCACTTCATATGTATTCCCCCATTTCATTTGCTGTATTAAGAATAACAACAATTGCTTTTTATCGAGGGTCGATAATTTCAGCGATAGCTGAAATTGTTGCCAAATAAAAAAGCCTGCTAATAATAGCAAGCCAAAATAACGCATTATCTTCTCTTATAAATGTAACATCCTAATAAAATAAAGATCGCGCTTATCTTTAAAGTTTGTCAATAAAACTGACGTAATAAGGGACGTTAATAAAAATGCTTACCTTGTTAACCAGTGATCTTCCCTTAAAGCAAATAGTGCTGAAAATTTTGCGAAAACTAAAACAAAAGTAGTCAGAAAAAAATCAAAGGGTGTAATAAACAACCACGATAAAAATTTTTCCCCACTTTTCATGTGTGGACTGCCTAAGAGATAAATAGCAGCTTCTAAGTATCGCGTACTTAATTTTAAAACAATGTAAAAATAAATAAAATTGTAGTGTCCTTGGCTAAGAGCAACTGCCACAATCAAGTAAAAGGCGGGGACCGTTGTCCATTGGACCATTCCTAGAAACGGAAAGAATAAATCTACTACTGATAAATTAGTTACTTGGAAAGGAAAATATTTCCAGCCACCCTTTCCCCAGCGTTTTCTTTGATTCCATAATCCTTTAAAGGTCGTGGGCATGTCCGAAAAAACTAACGCTTCTTGGACACCGATCGCTTTACCGGCAATTTCGCTATACATACATAATTGTCGATCATCGCTATAAGTCCCTGAATTCAAATAATGAGGCAAATTATCAAATAAGATCTCTTTCCGATACATTGAAAGTGCTCCTGAAGTTGTTTCTAAAGAACCCGTAATGGAACGAGAAGCTCTAGTAACAAAACAAGAAACTCCAATATTTATATCAGAAATACGTGTGATCCAATTAGTATTATAATTTCTCGTCACTACAAAACCGGTAGCGCCCATAACTTCTTTATCTGCTTCAAAAGCCATAATCAATTTTTCTACAGCATTTTTTGCCAATACAGAATCAGAATCTACCGTTAGGATAAAATCAACCGTTTGTTCCTCTATATGGTTGATTGCGCATCCTTGTGCATGACGTTTTCCTTTGTTTTCTTGTCTATGCCACACAACGTCTTTTGCTTCGTATGGCTTCACCTCAGGAACAGATCCATCATCCACTACATGAATTTCTTGTACTTTAAAAGTTTGTTCCTGAATCGAGCGAATCGTATTTTTTAATAGTTCTGGATCTTCATTATAGGCAGGAATAATTGCGATCACTCTTGCTTCTTTTAATGTATCTATTTTCGTTTGTTTTGGTAACCAACGGAAAGTATAACTAAAAAAACATACTAATAAAACAAGTCCATAAATCCCCCATGGAAGAATCAAAAATCGCGGATAATTTTCTTCATACACTAGATAATAGAGTGTCATTAGCACGATAGCCATCATTATTAGACTAATCAAGACATTCAGTATTTTACGATCCTTCATTTACTGTACTCCCATCGGTTTGCTCTAATTGCTCTTGATAGCTTTTTGGGTCATATTTCTTTTTGCGTGTTGTATAGCGATAAATGACACAGCCAATTAGTAAAACTAAACTAATAATCATTGTTGTCAAAGATATTGCATAAAAGATCATGAAAATAAACCTCTCCTTCTGGCTTTTCCTAGCAGCACTCAATACTTCGATCAAAAAATTTTTCTCTCTTTGTATCAAATAAAATCGTAGAATATTCACTTAGCTGTTGATAATCAAGACAATCATGATCTGTTAACAAAATAACCAAGTCATAGTCATTTAACTTTGAATAGTCAACATCTAGAACAGTTCTTTGACCACACATAGCTGTTAAAGGATCCATCAATGTTACTGTAATCCCTTGATTTTCTAATGCATCGGCTAATTCTGGCGCTGCCGAAAGACGTGTATCAGAAATATTTTTTTTATACGTTACTCCGACAATGGCCACGGAGGCATCAAAGATTGGGATTCTTTGTTCATTCATAAGTGAATAGATTTTAGAAACAGTATGCGGGATCATTTGTTGATCCAATTGACTAGCCGCATTGATCATCGTTGTCTCCAAACGATGTTGTTTCATGTACCATTGTAAATAATATGGGTCTACACCAATACAATGGCCTCCTATTTTAACAGCTGGATCAAATCGCATAAATCCAAAGGGTTTTGTTTCTGCCGCAGACAAGACTTCTTTCGTATCTAGATACAATTCACTACAAATCAAATGCAATTCATTCGCTAACGCAATATTTACAAAACGAAATGTATTTTCATATAACTTTGATAATTCAGCTACTTCCGGACTAGAGACAGAGACTGCTTGTTCTCCATAAAAAGTGGTCCCCAATTGTTGGCACTGGTCTGTATACCCGCCCACCAATTTTGGGGTGTTATGGATCGAGTATTGTTGGTTGCCTGGATCGATTCGTTCTGGCGAGTATACAACAAAAATAGATTCTCCGATGGTCCAACCTTGTTTTTCTAGAGGATCAATAATATATTTTTGGGTTGTCGTTGGATACGTCGTACTTTCTAGAACTAGCAATTGTCCTTCTTGTACACGACTAAGTATTTCTTCCAGTGCCGTTTCTAAATGAACCATATACGGCTGATTGTTTTGATCTAAAGGAGTAGGAACATCAATCACGATAACATCACATTTCGTAATATCATCAAAAGATGTCGTCACTTCATTATTCTGAATAAAATGATTTACCGCATGATCTTCAATATCATCAATATAACTTTTTCCTTCTTCAAGGAGACGAATTTTCCAATCAGATATATCGATTCCTGTTACTGGAAATCCTAATTGTCCATAATGGATCGCATGCGGTAACCCTACATACCCTAAACCTACTACCGCAACTTTTGCGCTTTTCTTTTTTATTTTTTCTAGTCTTTCAAGAAAAATAGTTTTCTCTTTTACTTGTTCCATTTAAATCTCCTTTTTTAAATTAAAATTAATCAATATCTTTTTAAAAAATTAAGCTATTGCAACAGTTTTACTATACAATGGAATTATCCTTATTTTCCTTCATAATGTTTTTTTTCGAACAAATAATTTGCTATATTTCACATATATTACCTATTTATAAATAACAAAAATGCTATTATTCACAACTGATTGTACTAATCGTATATTTTCACAACAAAGGTATAAAAAGATCCGTCGTTGTAGTTACCACTTTATTAAAAGGAGGAGATTACTTGTTTGGATTAGATAATCGAACGTTACTAAGTAAAGATATTATTGAGATACTAGATCAAGTTGATTATGGCCTCTCCGTTGAGGATATCCAAAATAAATTAGGTTACAGCAATCCTGTTACTATTCTTTCAGTCTGCAAAGAAATTACAGCTGTTATCAAAAAAAACTATATACATAATCATTATCAGCTTGAAATTGATAATTCCAAACGTGGATTATTTGAATTGAAACGTTATTCTACAAATCTACAAAGTCTGTATAAAGAAATTTTTTCCAAAGATATCGCCTATGATATTTTGATGGTTTTGATACAGAAACGATCGATTTCTAGCGAAAAAATTTGTCAAACGTATAATATTAGTCGTTCTACTTTACAGAGAAAAATCAAAGCAATCAATAAAGAAATTGCAGATTTCCAAGTCTACATTACCTGTTCAGAAAGGATCCAATTTAAATCTGATGAATTGCTTATTCGTTCCTTCTCTTATTTCTTTTTTTGGAGCATGCATCGTGAATTAGATAATACCTTTTGGTTTCCAGAAGGTGAGCAACACCTCTTTAATGCTAAACGGATTTTGGACTATCTTGGCTGTGCATTTGATCCAATAAAAAGTCGTTCATTGGCTTTATGGATTCAATTTTTTTCTATTGGGATCGCTAAAAAGAAGACCTTGAATTTTTCAGCTGAAAAATTACAATTCTTAGAAAGCTGTCAAATTCCTGAATGTCCCGATTTTTTAACAGCTTGGAGCAACCTTGAATGGCGGACATTAGTTGGTGTGATTTATGTCTCTAACGTTTATGAATATGAATTAGTTTTTCAAATCGAAGCTGTCGAACCCTTTCTCTCTGCAGGGGATTTATGCTATGAGGACTTTGAAAGAGCTGCTGAAAAACAGTTTTCTTCTATCTCCTCTTATGAAAAGACAAAAATCCAGCGCGAAATTGCCCGCTATCAATTATTAAATTTATTTATCAATCCACAAGCAAAAAAAGTTTACGTGCGATTACAAATCATGTATTAAGTTTTGATTTTCTTAAACAAAATTATCCTACTTATTGGGAGAAATATGCGTATTTTTGGAATGACTTAAAGAATAGTTTGCGTATGGATGAACAACATTCTTATATGCGCTATCTTTGTTTAACTATCTGTTTAGCTATCTTTCCTTTGAAAGACTATTTGCCAGAAATTAAGATCCATCTGACATCTGATGTAGATTCGGCCTATAAAAACTATCTAAAACAAGCAATTGCTTTACACTTTAAAAATTTCTACTCCTTACATTTCATTGATAATTTTAAACAAGCAGAAATTATCGTTTCAACTTTGCCTTTTCCCAATCAATATTTAACTCCCTCACAAAAATCATTAGTAATCCGTGCACAATTGAGTGAGAAAGACTTTGGTGCTCTGGAACAACTACTGAAAAAACATATAAAATCAGGAAAAAGCTAATAAGCAAGCTCAATAGCGATGTTTCTTACATCCACTAGTGAGCTTGCTTATTATGATATTATTTTGATTTTGCCGTCTTACTCCATAAAAGCTTTCGAAAGAATCGAATAAATAAAAGAATCAGAATAAAGACAAGAATTGCCAGTCCTAATTGTATTAATCGCTGGTCCTTAACAGATTTTATGACTTGAGTAGCCACCTACAATACTTTTTCAATTTCTTTATTTTAATGACGATATATTTTATATTACATACTCTTTATCAATAGATACTTCTAGATTAAATCAAAAAAAATATTTTATAAATTATTTTTTTTCTCAAATCGATTCCATAAAAATTAAAAAAGATTAACCAAATCTTGCTCTTGGTTATTTATTTGAAAAATATACGTTGGCTTCTTCGTTGCAGAGATATTTTCGTTATACGTACTTAAGATAACATCAGAATCATTAAAATCTCTATTGCTAGTAGAATACTCAATAAAGTCCAATCGATCTAAAAATAATATAATACGTTGGATAGCTAAATAATTAATAACTGGAGTAATCATAACTTGTAGTTTTTTTTCTACTTCTGCTTGATAGTAAGGATAAACTAGTAGCGTTAAACTATCTATTAATCCTAGACTAGAGTATTTTATCCATTGGAATGATTCTCGTCTTAAATACGGTTTAAAAAAGAGTTGAATTTGTTTTTTGATAGTTTTAAATTCTTTCTGTTTATAGCGTTTATATTCACTGGTCTCATTCAAAGTGAGGCCTAAAAACATTTGCATATTACCATTTATTAAATAATGAATATCCAATATCCCAAATATATTTACTCTATCTTTAGGCAACAATTTTATTTTATTTTGTAATATTTGTTCTTCCACATAAATAATGAACTTTTGAACTAATTTTACAAATACAGGATCGATCTTTTTAAGTTCTTCGAAAAATAATTTTACTCTAAGCAATCTAGGGTCCTCATCAGAAGAATAATAAAATGCAAAAATAAATTGAAACTTGAAAAGATTAGCTAAATAAACAACTTGATCTTCATCATCTGTAAATTTTCGATGATAGTCATTCAAAATATATGTAAATTCGGGGTATAGATTTTCACAACCTTTCACTGGCAACACTAAATAACCTTGGAGTGTTCGAATTTTAGAAATCGCTAAATGAACCACTACTAACTCTTCTGAAATGTTTGACAAATCATAACATCGCAATTGCTTAGACATCCATCTTTCTTGAGTTAGCTTCAAATTGGAATATTCGATATCTTTTCCTAATGAACCAACCCATAGAACTTTCATATAAAGATAGCGTATTTTTACCTCACTACCTGTCAAACAAATTTTTGAAAAATTAATTTTTAAGTCCATCTGTTCCACATAATCTTTAAAATCATTTAACGCTCGCAACGCAGTCGAACGACTGATAAAATGCTCTGTTAAAAATTCTTCAATATGTTCATTTTTATGAAGCAATGACGATAAGACAAATTGATAAGGCAAGCCTCTATTGATTAAGTACCGCACGTATTCATTAAAATAAATATGTTCAGCTGTTACTACCAATGTATTGGTACTTTGTAATAGCTCTACATTAAATAATTCAGCGATTTCTGTATTCATTTCAGCAATAAGAACATTGAATTTTGTACGTGAAATTTTAATGTTCTTTTGTATATCAGAATAATGAATTTTAATATCTGGGCGATCCATTAAATACGATAAAATCTTCAACTTAGTTCTTGATTGAGAATCCAATAATACATCTTCCAACTCCATTCGATCCCTCCTAGTTGATCAAATTTCATTAAATAAAATTGAAGTTTTTGAGCAAAACCTAAATTAGTTTTAATTTTTTCATAACTTTATACATCAAATAGTATCATTTTTTTATTTTTTTTTGAATTTTTTAAACTTACTTTTTATTAGGGATTTTGGATATTTTTTTTGCAAAAAGCCTTCAACGATATGTCTTGACATAAAATTGAATATTGTGAAATATAATTTTCTTTCATCGCCTTAAGAAATTATTAATAAATATGTTTTGTTTTTAAATGCCTAAACATCAATGAAAAACTTAGTTATTGATTCTTTTATATGTTCCGATTATAACTAAAGCAACAGGAGAGTTTGTGAAAAAGGAGGGTGTAAATTGAAGAAGAAAGCATATGTTACAAGTTTTTATTTGTTTATTACGCTTGTCACTATGTTACTTAATAGTTTTTTAGGGTTGAAGTCTGTATTAGCAAATGATTTTTCAATTATTTTTAACAATGAACAGTTGGTACTCAAAAAAAAGGTTACTTCGACTGCTAATGATACGAACTGGCAAATCGAATATCAAAAAACCGAAGGAAAAATCGCCTTTCAATTTATTGATGATACTGGTCAAATAATTTTGCCGCAAAATTCGACTAATTTTGAATCTACTCAAGACAAATGGATGATGGAAAAAACAATTAAAAATACTGGTGTATTTAACTTTACAACAACCAGTAGTACCAAAGAAATTAAATTATACGCAAAAATCTACCAAACAAATTCAGATAAAGAAAGTATTATTTTTCAAATTACTGATCCACTACTCATAAAATCTGATATCACTGAACAAGCAAACTCTATAACAGATACTACGAAAAAGATACAGCAATCTTCTACTTCAAGTGCTAATACAACAACTTCTAGCTCTGTAGAAGATACTACTATCAGTAGCGAACAGCCAAAAGCAGCTCTGAAAGCTACGGCTGCCGCACAGGTTTTAGCTATTCCTCTAAGTGGTACTGTTTCTAACTCTGATCCTTTTGCTTATACACAAAACAGTACAGGAAATTTTTTAACCAATTCAACAAACTCATATACTAATAACCTGACGTCTGAGTACATTAAAAATTATACTTTTAACCGCTCCTTAACTGAAGGTACTTCGACAGTAAAGAATATTTTTTCAAGTGGTAGTCTAACATTTGAAAATGGGTATCATGATTACGATGATGTCTTATTAAAAAAGACGATCTCACCTACAAGTGATCCAACACAATTTAATATCCAGCTAGATATGATCGGTAAAGCTCTAGTTAACCGACAAAAAGTTGATGTTATTTTTGTAATCGATAAATCATCCTCTATGAATGATCGCTTAGGATCTTCTGGATCACGTTGGGACACCGCTCAAACAGCTTTGAAAAATTTTGCTGATAATCTATTGAATTCTTCTAATAATGACACAATTCGCATGGCCTTAGCTAGTTTCGGCTCTGTTGAAAAAGTTCCTTTTGCTGATATTGCCAAATTTAATAATAGTTTCTTTATCAATAACTCTACCACATATAAAGATCATCCATTATTGAACCAAAAACCAGGGATCGACTCTAGCACTGGATCGGGAACACCAACTTACCTTGGACTAGACGCAGCTTATGCGCTAGCTACTAATACCCAATTTGGTAGTCGTACTGATGCTGCTAAGGTTGTTATCATGTTAACAGACGGCGAACCAACTTATACGACAAATGATACTTATTCATCCTTGACTAATCGTATTCTAGATCTACCTACGACAAGCTCCACAACTAAAAATCGTTACTCTGCACAACGAACAAATGGAACGTCTACCATTAACTATTTTTCAGGAAATGGCAGTAATGATCAATCAGACAGTACGATCTCTTATGTAAATCAACGAAACAATTCTTCATTATTTCAAAATATCAAAAAATATTCAATTGGTTATATAACTGGAACTAATAACGTCTTAAAAACAATCGGAACAGATGGCACTTATACAGCTAATAATGAAAATCAACTAACAACGATTCTTAATAGCTTATCCACAGCACTTACCGCCACAATTCAAAATGCTACTTTGTCAGACCCGTTAAGTGCGTTTGTCGACCTTATCAATACACCAACGATTCAAGCATTGAGCCTAGTAGCTAATTCATTGAATTTAATTGCAGAAAATAGCTTGAATTATCCAGCTTATGCTGATCAAGTTCAAAAAAATTTTAGTCCGAGCCAACTTCAACTATCTAATATCAATTTAGGAAGTGATAATGCTACTCGCCAAGGGTTACGCTTGAATTATAAGGTTCAGCTCAAGGAAGCATATCGTGATAATTTATTTTATCCAACAAATGGGATGACAGTTTTAACTAATCAATTAAATAATGCTGCTACTTACTATCACTTTGCTATTCCATCCGCTCGTGTCCCTAAAAAAACCATCGACTTGCAAGTCAAGAAAACGTGGGATGACAGCCAAAATAAATGGGGATTGCGAAAAGCTATTACTTTCCAATTACAACAAAAAATTGGAACTACTTGGACCAATGTCAGTGGACAAAGTAAAACACTTCCTGCAACTACTACCAACTGGTCAACTAGCTTTTCTAATTTGCAACAATATCAAAATGGAATCGCTATTGATTATCGAGTAATAGAAACTTCCGAAAGCAATGAATTTATTAGTGGGTATGAGAAGCCCGTCTACTCCCCTACATCAACTACAGCTGGAGCTACGTTAGAAGTAATAAATACATTGAAAACAACTTTTATCACATTAAAAAAATTCCAACCAGATGGGGAGACGCCTTTAGCAAATGCTAAATTTGGACTTTATTTAAAAAACAAACCACAGACGATGCTTCAAGAAGCTACTTCTACGACTGAAGGTAACGTGGTACTATCCGACTTACCCATTGGTAGTTACCTTTTGAAAGAAATAACTGCCCCCAATGGCTATTCTCTTATGAACGATCTAAATTTTGTTATCAGCCAGAATACACAAGGAGAGCTAGTAATTGATGGACTTCCCACAGAGAACAAGTTAATTAACCAACTAAAAGATTTTAAATTTAGCTTTACTAAAACTTCAACGACCGGAACTGCATTAAGCGGTGCTACTTTTGAACTTTCACAAAATGGTACTGTTTTAGAAACGAGTACTTCTACTAAGGATGGAACAGTAAGCTTTTCTAAAGAATTGCGTCCGGGGCAATATAATTTGAAAGAAACACAAGCGCCGGCAGGATACAGTACACCCACTAATCAATGGACATTAACCATTGACCAAAAACAAAATGTAACGATAAAAAATCAAACACAAGAAATTATCTACAATCAAAAAGCTCTTTTCGATACTGAAAAAAACAGCTGGATAATCAAAGATTTTAAACTGACAAATCAATTGAATGATTTTACTTTAAAAGTTTTGAAAAAAGATTCTTTTGGAAATTCATTGAATGGCGCAGTATTCAAACTGACTGGTCCTAATCAATATTCAAAAATAATTACTGGTGAACAAGCAACCTTTGAATTCATTGGTTTAAATCCAGGAACTTATAGTTTGAGTGAAATAAAAACACCTGAAGGTTATCAATCGTTAAAAGATAGCGTCACTATCTTCATTGATACCAGCGGAAAAGTAGTCATTGATCAGAAAGAACTCCCGTCTGTTTTATCGAAAAATGGAAATATTATTCAACTAGAAATTACCAATCAAGTACTCATGCCTTTACCAAAAACTGGTGGTATCGGATTGCTTCCCTTCATATTGATTGGTTTCATTACTGCTGCTACTTTTGGAACAGCTCTCTTTATACGAAGGGTTGGTGATCATAATGAAAACTAAGCTAATTTTCAGCTTACTATTTCTAGTGGCTTTCATCACGACCCTCATGCATCTACAAACTGTCCATGCAGAAGAAAAGCAAACAATTATTGTCAGTAGTTTAAAATTTGAAGATACAAAAGATCTTCAAATACAATCAAGCCCTGGAAAGCCTATATCAGCTTTAACTAAATTTACAGGAATTAACAATAAGAAGTTTCAGCTTTATGACGTAACTGATCTTTTTGTTAGCTTCAGACAAGCAAATTCAGCTATCAATGACTCAACGCTAGATACAAAATTCATCGCTAGCTTGACTAAAGATCAATTAGCAACGCATTCTTTCATTTCGAATACTACACAAACCACTACTTATGGCGATGGAACAATGGTTTTCAATGTCATTAAGGAAGACGAACAAGGCTATCACGTCTATCTATTAAAAGAAATTGGTAATGGTGATATTAGTTCTCCTATGCTGATTCGCTTACCAGTAATAGATCAAGGAAATGAACTAAACCCTATCTATTTATATACAAAAAATGTGATAAAAGTAGATCCTGTTTTCAAACCAGAATTAATAAAAACAATCAATGATAAAAAAGATAGTTATACATTTGGTGATGATATCGTTTATTCTGTTGATTTCACTATTCCTTCAACCGTTGAGCAGGCAAAAAGTGTGGAACTCTTGGATACGTATGATCGAGGTTTACAAAAAAAATCACTTACTAAACTTTCTATAGATGGGCAATTAGTACCCAATGATTTGTATACTGAACGAGTAAGTGATCAACACACGAGTTACTCATTTAAGCCTTCATCACTAACAAAGTATATCGGAAAAACTTTGACCCTTGAGTATACATTGCAATTAATCAATAGCACTGTTGAAAAAACACAGTATAACAACACCATTAAATTAATGATTTCAGAAAAAGAAATTTTAAGGGATCACGAAACCATCTCAACCGGTGGAAAACACTTCAAAAAAATTGACTTAGCCACAAAAAAACCACTGGCTGATGCGAGTTTTTATCTCACAAATGAAACTGGACAAATATCAAGGCTATCATTGGCAATCAGAGATTGCCCAGGCCCATTTTCTTACTTCTAATCAAAACGGGGATTTTAAAATCAATGGATTGGCTTACGGCAACTATGCCCTTAACGAAATCAAGCCTCCTAAAGGCTATGTAATAAATCAAGAACCTATCCCTTTTGAAATTGCAAAAGGAACATTCGAACAATCACCAATTCAGGCTTTAGAAATTGTCAATAAAGCATCTACGAAAGATACAACGACGAGTTCTGACAAAATGATTCCTATCGAACAGTCAGCCAGTCCGCGTAACCCAAATAACTCTCTCAGCTCTGAAATTTTAGGTATCACCCCAACAACACTCAAAAAATACGTTGCTACTGGGGAAAAAATATCAACTTGGATTACTATTTTAGGTTTACTATTGTTGTTCACTATTGCTTTGATTTGGAAAAAAAGGAGTGGAATAAAATGAATGTACAAACGAAAAAGTTAAATTTGTTACCTCTATTATTATTATTCATCCCATTGTTAGTTTTGGTAGGCAAACCAATCGTCGGTCATGCAACAGTCACTGGAAATACCCAACAAATTACTTTAAGGAAACTCGTCTTTGATACACTACCTACAGAACAAAAAAATACTGGTGATTTAATGGAGTGGGAAAATAGTACCCCATTAGCTGGTGCCGGTTTTACTGCTTATGATGTAACAGCGGATTATTGGGCAGTCTATGATCAAACGTCGGGAAATAAAGATGCCAAAGAAGCCGCTGCTATTGCCGCAGTCAAAAATATTTCTACTGTAGGTAAAGCATCCGTTGTTTTCCCTAACACAAATACTGGAGGAACTACGACATTAAATCTACCCGTAGTTTCAAATAATAAAAACGCCATTTATTTATTCAAAGAAACAACAACTCCTGCTGGCGCAAATGCGGAGAAATCTGTCCCGTTTGTCTTAGGACTACCCGTAGTAAATGCAGATGGTACAAATAAATCCACTGTTTATTTGTATCCAAAAAATGAATATAAACCTACTAGTTTAACTTTTAAAAAGTATGGTGTTGGACTAAATAGCACTGGGAATATGGAAGATCCCAAACCTTTAGCAAACGCTCAATTTATCCTAAAAGAAAAAGATGGTAGTTATTACAATACTACTTCTGGAAAATTTGATGCTACAGCCGAGAATGCTTCAAAATTTACTTCCGGTAGCGATGGCAGTGTTACAGCTGCAAACTTGATTTTAAAAGCACCTAGTACTTATGAATTTTATGAAGTAGACTCTACTATCGCCACAAGCGCTAGTCAGTCTGCTACTGAAACAACAGAAAAATATCATTACAGTAAAAATCCAGTCGTCACAGCAAAAACTGTTCGTGATCCTTCAACATCCATCTTAAGTGTCACGTATGACTATTACGATAAAGCATTTAACAAACAATTGGATAAAAAGAGTGCTGAAGCCTATAACTATTTAGTTCCCCAGCCTAAAAAAACTGTAGATATTCCTGACGCAGATATCGGACAAGAGGTCACTTACACATTGACACAACAAATTCCATTAGATATTCAGCAATATACTAAATTTGGATTTATCGATACTAAAAGTGCTTCTCTATCTTTGGGATCTTCAGATGCAGATATTTTAAATTCATTGAAAATCGATGGAAATGCAGTCACAGGAGTCTCTCCAACTATTATTAAAGCTGGAAATATGATCACCATCAATTTTTCTCCAGAACAATTAGCTAGTTATGCGGGAAAGACAATCACGTTAAACTTAAAAATGAAGATTTTACCCGAAGCTGCGTTGAGTACAGAATTGCCTAACACACTAGAATTCGATAACAATTTTAAAATTAAAAATTCAAAAGTGGCAATCAAAACTTATGGTAAAACATTTAATAAGATTGATGCAGATACAAAAAAACCTTTAGTAGGTGCAAAATTTGTAATTAAAAAAGGCGATTTGTTCCTTAAAAATACGAATGGGGAAATCAGTTGGGTAGCATCCCAATCAGATGCTACCATCCTCACTTCTGATGCTAACGGTTTAATTTCAGTCAAAGGACTTGCACAAAAAAATGGCAATACAACAATCAATTACGCCCTAGTCGAAACAGCTGCGCCGGAAGGCTATGTTATCTCTACTAAATCAGTACATTTCAATGCAGATGATGGCACGATTATTTTAGAAGTAGCCAATAAACTTAGTGGAAGCTTACCAATCACAGGTGGTATTGGACTTATCGCCTTCATTGTTTCTGGTCTTGCTGTAGCAGGTATTTCATTTATCTACTATTTAAAACGTCGGAAAGAATTCAATAACTAATTAAAAAAGGCTGGAAAATTATTCCAGCCTTTTTTAAATCAATTCACCGGAGGTGATCTGGATGAAACACAAATGGAAATTACTAGATTACTTTATGTTGCTTTTCTTCTTTGTTGGTATTGGAATTGTTGCTTATCCATATATTTCTCGTAGTCTTTCTACTATGTTTGATCAGCAGTATATCAATTATTACCAACGACAAGCGAATAAAAAAAACCAGCAAGAAATGGCTTCATTGGCAGCCAAACAAGCAAAGAAAAATAAAAAATTAACTAAAGAAGGCAATACGCCAGGCACAGCGACGTTTACAAAAGCTGTAGAAAATAAAAAAAAGGTAGAAAAAAGTAAAGATTATTTTGAACAACACACGATTGGGGCTTTAACCATTCCTAAAATCAATGTTAAATTACCGATTTTCGATGAAACCAATGACGTCCTTTTGCAAAAAGGAGCAACATTACTAAATGGTACTAGTATTCCAATTGGTGGGACTGCTACTCATTCTGTTCTTTCGGCCCATCGTGGACTTCCAGAAGCGTCACTGTTTGATCGCCTCCCCGAACTTAAACTAAAGGACGTTTTTTTTATCGCTATCAATAAAGAAACACATGCGTATCAAGTAGATCAAATCAAAGTCATCGAGCCAACGAATATTTCTGATTTAGTAATTTCAGGGACGAAAGATTATGTTACTTTGATGACTTGTACACCATATATGGTAAATACACATCGCTTAATCGTTCGTGGTCATCGAATCCCTTATAAAGTCAGCCAAAAAATGAACTTAGAAAAAAAGAACACTGAACAATCCTATTTGCGCATTACTATTAGCGTCATCATTGGTATGACGTTACTAATCAGCCTCATCTATTTTTTTAACAGACGGAAAAAAAGAAAAGTAACTTAACTTTTCAAAAAAAGAAAAAGCTGCGTCTTTTCAGACACAGCTTTTTTGATTAATGTAGAAAATCTTGAAGATCGTCTCCATATTTGTCAATTTTTTTAGTTGTAAAAATTGTTCCTGCTACTAAAACGCCACCTACCACTAATGTGCTAGCAACCATAAATTTAAAAAGTGTTTTCATGATAAAAGTCCTCCTAAGATTTTTTGCGACTCATAAAATAAGAAACAACAGCGACTAAAATAATTGCACCAATAATCGAAGGGATCAATGCCATCCCTGCCAAGCTAGGCCCCCAAGAACCAAGTAACGCTTGACCAATAAAAGAACCTACTAAACCAGCGATGATATTACTGATCCAACCCATTGAATTACCTTTATTCGTGATAGCTCCAGCAATCGCTCCGATCACAGCACCAATAATGATCGACCATAATAAATGCATAGATTTCCCTCCCTCTTCTTTACTTTGTTTATATAATTATCCTAGCATAAAACCTTGGATGTAGCCTTTAATATGCTTACTGATTGATAAGCAAACACATACTTACCCATTTTTTTGCGCAAAAAAACCTCACTCGATTGAGTGAGGTTCGATTGTTGTCAAACAACAATTATTTGCTTAATGAATCTTTTGCTTGGTCAGCTAGTGCAGTGAAAGCAGCTGCATCGTTAACTGCTAAATCAGCTAACATTTTGCGGTTGATTTCGATACCGGCAAGTTTAAGACCGTGCATTAATTTTGAGTAGCTTAAGCCGTTCATACGAGCAGCCGCGTTGATACGTGCAATCCATAATTTACGGAAGTCACGTTTCTTTTGACGACGATCGCGATATGCGTAGTTGTATGAATTCATTACTTGTTCTTTAGCTGTTTTAAATAGAGTGTGTTTAGAACCGTAGTAACCCTTAGCTAGTTTTAATGTCTTTTTACGACGTTTACGAGTTACTGTTCCACCTTTAACACGTGCCATGTTTAATTCCTCCTAATAAATAAATCATTGAATTTTTTAAGTTGTAAAGCGGGTGACGCAATTATTTCATGCGTGCCAATTGTTGGCGGATACGTTTGTAATCGCCTTTTGATACCATAGACGCTTTACGTAATTGACGACGTTGTTTTTTAGTTTTTCCGTGGAAACGGTGACTTGTAAAGGCGCGGAAACGTTTCAAACCGCCGTTACCAGTACGTTTTACGCGTTTTGCTAAACCGCGATGTGTTTTTTGTTTTGGCATGACTAAAATTCCTCCTACTTTTCATTTCGCATACTCTTTAACTAGAGTCAAAGATGCATTCTCAAAATTATTACTAGTCTTTCTTCTCTTTCGGTGCAAGCACTAAGAACATGCTACGTCCGTCCATCTTCGCTTTTTGTTCAACTGTAGCGATATCGCCAGTTTCTTCCGCTAAGCGATCAAGAACTTTTTGACCAATATCTTTATGGGTAATGGCACGGCCCTTGAAGCGGATCGAAGCTTTCACTTTGTCGCCTTTTTCTAGGAATTTACGCGCATTACGAAGTTTTGTGTTAAAGTCATTTACATCGATTGTTGGACTCAAACGAACTTCTTTAACGTTGATCACTTTTTGTTTCTTACGTGCTTCACGTTCTTTTTTCTGTTGTTCGAAGCGATACTTTCCGTAATCCATAATACGTGCTACCGGTGGTTTCGCACCTGGAGCGACTAAAACTACATCAAGATTTGCTTGTTCAGCGATTTTTAGGGCTTCTACTTTCGCTACAACACCTAATTGTTCGCCGTCTTGTCCGATCAAACGTACTTCTCGTGCACGAATGCCGTCGTTAACCATCATATCCTTTGCTATGGTCATTCACCTCCAAAATTTTTGAGAGAAAAAAAGCGAATAAAAAAACGAGTTCTTTACGAACCCGCGCGTAGTTCGACTCATCGAAAAGATCAGTCATTAACTATCTAGCCCAGCGAGATATTCGCGTAAGGCGAGAAGCGGGTGCTTCTGCTTTCATTTCTCAACTTTACAAGTATATATGTATTTATTGGTTTTGTCAATCTTTTCTTGTTAATCTTTTCAAAGAAAGTCAGAATCACCAAGTGAGTGGCTCTATTTTGTTTTTGCTATAATAAAAGTAGAAAACTGAAGGAGGTACAACTATGTACCGATTAATTGCCTGTGATTTAGATGAAACACTTTTAGACAAACAACGTCACGTCTCCCCCAAAACTCAAGTAATAATCAAACAAGCAGAAGCTAAAGGTGCTGTCTTTACCCCTGCTACTGGCCGGGGCTTTCATTCGATCAAACAAACATTAAACGAATTAGATGCTGTCAATAAGGCCAACCATTATATGATTGGCTTTAACGGTGGTGTGGTAGTCGAAAGCCAAGGGCCCAAGATCATCAAAGAATTTCCGATGTCCTTTGAGCTTTTGTCTCAACTATTTGAGTTTGGCTCTAATTATGATGTTGCGATTCATCTTTATACATTTGAACAAACCTATTTGTATCATAGTAATCCGGATGAAGATGCGTATCTTTCAACGATCCCCCACGAAAAACGAATGGATGATGACTTTTCTTTTTTGAAAAAACAAACGTGTTACAAAGCATTGTTTCAAAATTTGGATCGTTGTTATTTGGAAAATATTGAACAAGAGATGCCGGCTGAACTTCGCGAAGCGTTAGAAATCAGTTATTCATCGAATCGTTACATTGAGTTTAATCCTAAAGGTGTCAATAAAGGTATGGCTTTAAAAAGTTTGGCCACTCATTTAGCGATCCCGATGAGCGAGACGATTGCAATTGGTGATAACACCAATGATCTTTCTATGATCCAAACAGCTGCTTTAGGCGTTGCCGTGGCGAATGCAATTCCTGAGATCAAAAAAGCTGCTCAATACATCACCAAAGCCGGTCACGAAAATAGCGCAGTTGCTGAAGTCATCGAAAAATTCATTTTATAAAAAAATTGAGTCCCAAGTATTTTATGCTTGAGGCTCAATTTTTTATCTTATTCGTCGCCACAACACTAAAATCAGCCAAATCGATAATCCTAAACTGATTACTAAAGAAATGATCCAGCCTAGTTCCGAATGGGTAAAAGGTAAGGGCATATTCATCCCGAAAAAACCCGTTACAATGGTTGGGATCGTTAATAATAATGACCAGATCGTCAATATTTTCATTGTATCATTTAGGTTATTATTCAGAAGATTATTATATGTTCCTGACAGTTGATCCAATATCTCACTAGATAATTTAGTCATCTCGACGGCTTGTTTCGCTTCAATCAGGGCATCATCGAGCTCCTCTTTTTCCTGATCTGTAAAACTAGAAAAAATCGATTGGGCCTTAATTTGTTCTAACAAGACTGCATTTTGTTTTGTGGCCGTCACTAGATAGACTAAACCGATTTCCAAATCGGAAAGAGCCAATAAGTTTTTATTCGTCGTTTTTTCTCTTAATCTCTGATTTAAATGGATCCGTTGACTATCTACTTCTTCTACTAAAGGAAAATAATAATCTGAAATCAAAAACAAAGTATGAAATAATAAGCTTGCCGCGCTTTGATCAGGCTCATCACTTAATAACCGTTCAATAATATTTTCAACATACTTCGTGCGTTCATTGACAAAAGAAAAAAAGTGCTGGTCTTTCAAAATAAATGCCATCGGACTCGTCTCGTAATGATTGTCCTTTTTTAATAGGTTCGGCACTTTAAAAATCAGTAACAATGCTTTTTCCATTGGATCGTACTCAACTCGTGCTCGTTCGTTTTTGTCCAAAGCATAGGTTAGCATCTCATCACTAATGGAATAGCGTTCTTTTAGCTTTTTCACTTCATGCGATTGCGTGCTATCCACGTTGATCCATGAACTCATATCTTGATTAAATGTTTGACTGCTATCCACTTTAGTCTCCCCCACGTTCGTTCATCTATTTTAGTATACCAAAATCGTTACGTAGTTTCTTCTATCCACTCTTTTCGTTACAAAAAAAGCACGCAATTTAAATCGCGTGCTTTTTCTTATTCAGCTGGTACAGCTTGAACTTCTAAAATTTTTTCATCGATCATGCGAATGACTTCTTTACGAGCCGAACGGTCATCGACAAAATTCAATTGATCGCCATCGATTTGGATCTTCGGACTTTCGTTATAGTCTTCATACCATTGATCGTAACGACGATTCAATTCTTTGTAATAATCATATAAGGTCGGATCAAATTCCAATTGTTCATATTCTCGACCGCGTTTTTGGATTCGCTCCATCATCGTTTCAAAAGAAACACGAATGTGAACTAGTAAATCGGGATGTTTCTTATCAGCAGCATAAGGTAATTCTTGCATCATATTTGCTAATAATTCATCATACACTCTTACTTCTGTTTCGGTTGCTCGACCTAGGTCCGCATTTAAATGGAACAATAAAGAATCTTCATAGATCGAACGATCCAAAACATTATTGTCATCTTGCATCGCTTTTTTGATACTATCAAACCGTTTATTCAAAAAGTAGATCTGCAATAAAAAGGCATACTGCTCTGGATCTGCGTAAAACAATGGCAATACTTCGTTATCTTCAATTGATTCATAAAAAGCTTGACTTCCCAAGTGTTTAGAAAGCATTTCGGTCAAACTTGATTTTCCTGCCCCAATAGTTCCTGCTAATACAATCACACTCATAAACCTCCAACTCACTTCATACAAAATATGGTACATTATATTTCAACTTATCCAATATACCCTCAATATATAGTGTAGTCAAATGAAAAAGTATAAAGAAATAATGATTGACGCTTCTAAAGAATCTTTAAAAATATATCGATTCTAGAAAACTTTTCGATCGTTTCGTTTACTTGTCGCAAGACTGTGAGTAAAATGTAAAGAGACTAAATTTGATCATTCCGATATAATAAGAATGGTTGAAAAGCATTCCTATTTACAAATCAAATAAATAAAATGTATTATTTTTTCTATAACAACAATGTATCTTATAATCGAATAAAAAAATAATTCTTGCTTCATCTATTTCTAAAAAGCAGACTTATTTTATGTGAAATAACTACTCTAAAATGAATTAGGAGTTTTTTTAATGAAATCGATCGGCATGGGTTATGCCAGTGGGAAAATTATATTAATGGGTGAGCACTCTGTTGTATACGGCGAGCCTGCAATTGCGTTTCCTTTTTCAGGAACCGGAATTCAAGCGACGATCCGCAAGCACAAACTTGAATCATGGATTGAATCTAGTTTCTTCCACGGACCGCTCAGTGAAGCACCTACTACGATGCGTAACGTTACTATTTTACTTTGGTATTTAGTTAAACATTTTAAAATTCCAGAGCCATTTTATTTAAAAGTTGAAAGTTCAATCCCTGCAGAACGCGGAATGGGCTCTAGTGCCGCAGTTGCTGTAGCAATTACACGCGCTGTTTTCGACTGGATGGAAGAGCCTACGACACAAAAAAATGTTTTATATTTTGTCAATCAAGCAGAAGCCGTAGCACATGGAAACCCGAGTGGCATCGACGCTACGACCATCAGCGGTACAGAACCGATTCTTTATCAAAAAGAAATTGGTTTCCAGCCTTTCCAATTAAACATGGATGCTTATTTAGTTGTTGCAGATACAGGTATCAAAGGACAAACGCGTAAAGCAGTTCGAGACATCGCAAAATTAATGGAATTGCGCCCTCGCGAAACGGCGAAACAAATCAAATCATTAGGACGTTTAACCCAACAAGCACAACAAGCGATTCTAAAAAATCAGCCACATATTTTAGGTGATTGCATGAATCAGGCTCAAGGATTGTTGCGTTTATTAGGTACAAGCAATCGACATTTAGATCATTTGATCGAGACAGCTTTAAATCACGAAGCTTTAGGAGCAAAATTAACAGGCGGTGGCCGTGGGGGCTGCATGATCGCTTTAGCAGAAAATGAAACGAGCGGACGGCAATTACAACAGATTTTATTAGCTGCCGGTGCGCGCAATACATGGATTGAAGGGTTAGGTGTGTACGCACATGTTTAGTGGGAAAGCGAAAGCTTATACGAATATCGCCTTAATTAAATATTGGGGTAAAAAAAATCAAGAATTGATTCTTCCGATGAATAATAGTTTATCTTTGACATTAGATGCTTTTTATACTGAAACAAGTGTCACTTTTTCAGCCGAATTCACGGAAGACCAATTTTATTTAGACCATCAATTACAAGATCCGAAAGCGACTATCAAAGTAAGTCGCTTTCTTGATTTAGCACGAAAAAAAGCAGATTGTCCTTTATTTGCTGTGGTTAAAAGTCAAAATTTTGTTCCTACCGCAGCTGGATTAGCCTCTTCGGCTAGCGGATTGGCAGCTTTAGCTGGAGCTGTTAGTGCTGCTTTGAATTTAGATTTGTCACCTCGTGCATTATCTCGATTCGCACGCCGGGGTTCAGGCTCTGCTTCACGTAGTATCTATGGTGGCTTTGCCGAATGGGAAAAAGGTGACTCCGATGAAACTTCTTATGCAACTAAAATCATCAGTGATGGTTTTGAAGAGGATTTAAGCATGATTTTTATCGTGGTAAACGATGCACAAAAAGATATTTCCAGCCGCGATGGGATGCAACGAACGGTTGAAACTTCTTCATTTTATGACGGTTGGTTGCACAGTGTTCCAAAAGATTTAGCCAAGGCAAAAACTGCGATTGCAGCAAAAGATTTTATTGCTTTGGGTGAAGCAACTGAAGCAAGCGCCTTAAAGATGCACGGGACTACCCTAGCTGCTACCCCTCCGTTTACTTATTGGTCAGCGGAAAGTATGAAAGCAATGAATCTCGTGCGTCAGTTAAGAAGCGCAGCCTTACCTTGCTATTTCACCATGGATGCTGGTCCTAACGTCAAAGTCTTAGTTGAGCGAAAGAATGAAGAAAAAATTCTTAACGAGTTAGCCAAACATTTTGATTCAACTCAATTAATTGTCGCTCATGCAGGACCAAGTATTGAAATTTTAGCAGCGGAGGAAGCATAAATGATTGAAGTATCTGCACCAGGAAAATTATATATTGCTGGCGAATACGCGGTGGTCGAACCTGGACATCCTGCAATCATCGTGGCGATCGATCAATTCATTACCGTAACGATTGAACCGGCTAAAAAAAGTGGTAGTATCCAGTCAACACAATACAGTGATTTACCCGTACGTTGGACTCGACGCAATAATGAACTCGTTTTGGATATTCGTGACAATCCTTTTCATTATATTTTAGCTGCTATCCATTTCACTGAAAAATTTGCTCAAGAAAAAGGTAAAAAGTTAGCTTTCTTTGATTTAAAAGTTACTAGTGAATTGGATAACTCAAATGGACGTAAATATGGTTTAGGTTCTAGCGGTGCCGTGACCGTTGCAACGGTCAAAGCATTAAATGCCTTTTATGAACTTAATCTATCGCAATTAGAGTTATTTAAATTAGCGACGCTAGCGCATTTAAATGTTCAGGGAAATGGCTCATGTGGAGACATTGCAGCCAGTTGTTACGGCGGTTGGTTAGCTTTTTCAACCTTTGATCATGAGTGGGTCTTAGAGAAGTTAGCAAACGAGCAATTAACTGACTTGATCGCTAGTGACTGGCCGAATTTAAAGATCGAACCTTTGGAGGTTCCCGAAGAGCTACGTTTACTGATTGGCTGGACCGGCAGTCCCGCCTCCACTTCTGATTTAGTGGATCAAGTTCATCAATCTCGAGAGGAAAAGAAAACTTCTTACGAATATTTTTTGACTGACAGCAAAGACTGTGTTGATCAAATGATTTTAGGATTTAAACAAAAAGATGTAGTATTGATCCAGAAAATGATTCGAAGAAATCGGGCCTTGCTTAATCAATTAACTAGCTTGAGTAATGTCTCGATCGAAACTGCGGAATTAAAAAAACTAACGGACTTAGCAGAAACATACGGCGGAGCAGCAAAATCTTCTGGTGCTGGCGGCGGTGATTGTGGGATCGTAATCGTAGATAAACGGGCCGGTATCTTACCATTGATGAGTGCTTGGGAAAAAGCTGGTATTACCCCGTTACCTTTACACGTCTATCACTTAACGGAGGAGCATTATGAATCGTAAAGATGAACATATCTCATTAGCTCGAGCTTTTCACCACAAACAAAAAGAAAATGATTTTGACGCTGTGCGTCTGATTCATTCTTCTTTAGTTAAAACAACAGCTGAATCGATTGATTTAAGCACTGAAATACTCGGTTTAAAATTATCTGTCCCGTTTTATATCAATGCGATGACTGGCGGAAGTGAAAAAACAAAAAAAATCAACCATGATTTAGCGATCATCGCTCGGGAAACTGATTTAATGATGGCAACTGGCTCCGTTAGTGCTGCATTAAAAGATCCAAGTGTCACAGATTCTTACACTATTATCCGTGAAGTCAATCCCAATGGGCTTCTACTAGCAAATATGGGCGCTGGGCGCACGAGTGAAGATGCTCAAAAAATCGTTGAACTTTTACAAGCTGATGGGCTGCAAATTCATTTAAATGTACCGCAAGAATTAGTGATGCCTGAAGGCGACAACGATTTTTATGATTGGCCAAAAAACATTCAAGAATCGATTGAGCGATTGAACGTCCCTGTGATTGTGAAAGAGGTCGGCTTTGGAATGACGAAAGAAACGATCCAACAATTACAAAATTATGGTGCAAAAGCCATCGATGTTTCAGGTCGTGGTGGAACTAGTTTTTCACAAATCGAAAATGCCCGTCGAAAAAAACGTGAGTTGAGCTACCTGGATGATTGGGGCCAATCGACCGTCATTTCTTTACTTGAAGCGCAAACAATCGCACCTCTTACTATCCTTGCTTCCGGCGGTATCCGTGATGCGTATGATATTTTCAAAGCTCTCTGTTTAGGAGCAAAAGCAGTCGGTATTTCAGCTACGATCTTAGATTCATTAATGAGTGATGGAATCGATGCAACGATCGAGCTGATTGAAAATTGGAAACTTCAACTAAAACGACTATATCTGATGACAGACAAAGCTACCACAGACGAACTAATCAAAAATCCTCTCATCTTGAGTGGTTCTCCCAAAGAATGGTGTCAAGCACGTGGTATTGATTATCACCAGTTAGCCAATAGAAAGTAAAAAGGATGCGAAATTTCGCATCCTTTTTACTTTCTAAACAAACGTTGTAACCAGTTTTTCTTTTGACCGACTCGAATATTACTACCAATTTTAGTTGAATCCAACATTGCCTGGAAAACTAAATTATCTTGCAATAACAATTGATTGATTGTTTTTAATCGTTTGAGCTGTTTTTCATTGTATTGTTCCAGATCGATATTCTTCGCAGCGATATTTCGTTCAATATCTCTTTGAATCAATTTTATCAACTCATACTGACGAGTTAATAAATAATTGATTTGTTTTACTTCATGAGGTTCAACAGTTATTTCCGTTGTTGAGGGCGCCAAGCGATTCAAGGCCGCAATATAATCCTGCATATCTAACATAAAGATATGATTTGCTTTACTTCCCATGATTTTTTTCTCATTTACTAAATAATCAACAATCGCATGTAAATGAGCGCCTGATTCACCTAATTCTTTGATCTCTCGCCTCAATTTTTCCATCGTCCTGAACCCTTTCCGCATGTATTAAGTTCAGTTTATCGTTTTTTTAAAACCATAACAATCAAATAGAATTAATTTTTCTAAATAAAATAATTTTTTAAATAAGCGATACACTAACAATTAAAAAAAGGACCTCCATGGTGGAGGCCCTTTTTATTAACTAAGCTTTATAATCGTAAGCTGTTACGATTATACCTTTTAATTCACTAATCAATGGTTCTTTAGGGTTAGCTGTTGTACATTGATCTTCGTAGGCTAATTCAGCCATACGATCAACTGTTGAATCTAACGTTTCTTGCGTTACGCCTTGCGCTTTTAAGTTCATGTCGATTCCACATTTAACTCCTAAGTCGTAAACGGCCGTAATCAACGCTTCCACCAATTCTTCAGTCGTATTCCCTTTTAGTCCTAAGAAGCGAGCAATGTCTGCATAATCAGTGTCTGCGCGGAAATAATCATACTTAGGGAACATCGCATGTTTTTGCGGATCCTTGGCATTGTAACGGATAATGTGTGGCAATAAGATTGCATTGGTCCGTCCATGAGGAATACCATATTCTCCACCAATTTTATGCGCGATTGAATGGCAAATACCTAAGAAAGCATTGGCAAAAGCCATCCCCGCCATCGCTGAAGCATTATGCATTTTTTCTCTTGCTTCTGTATCACCGGTTTTAACAGATTTTTCAAGGTAATCAAAGACGATTTTGATTGCTTGTAAACTCAATCCACGCGTATAATCAGAGGCCATAACAGAAACATAAGATTCAATCGCATGTGTTAAAACATCCATGCCGGTATCCGCTGTAACGGATGCGGGAACAGTCATAACGAACTGAGGATCCACGATTGCTACATCTGGTGTCAGTGCATAATCAGCTAGTGGGTATTTTACATGTGTTTCGCTATCTGTGATTACAGCAAACGGTGTTACTTCCGAACCTGTACCAGAAGTAGTTGGGATACAAACAAATTGTGTTTTTTCAGGTTTGCCGATATTGTATGTCCGTTTACGGATATCCAAGAATTTTTGTTTTGCACCAAAAAATGAAGTATCTGGGTGTTCAAAGAACATCCACATGCCTTTAGCGGCGTCCATTGCAGAACCACCACCAAGAGCGATAACTGTATCTGGTTGGAAGTCATTAAACATTTCTAAGCCTTTGTAGACAGTATTTGTTGACGGATTTGGTTCGACATCGGAGAAGACTTCGATCTTCACGTCGTTCGTACGACGACCTAGAACTTCGCGAACGATATCGGCATATCCAAATTGAACCATTCCTGGGTCACAAACTAACATCACGCGTTCAACATTTTCCATTTGTGTTAGGTACAATAAAGAATTTTTTTCAAAATAGATTTTTGGTGGTAATTTAAACCATTGCATATTCGTTCTCCGTTTCGCTACAGTTTTGATATTGATCAAGTCAATCGCAGATACGTTATGAGAAACTGAGTTGTGTCCATATGATCCACAACCTAATGTTAATGAAGGAATCAATTCATTATAGATATCACCAATACCGCCTTCAGCTGATGGTGAGTTTACTAAGATTCGACATGCTTTCATTCGTAAACCAAATTGAATCTGTAAGTTTTCATCTTCTGTATGGATAACAGCCGTATGCCCTAGTCCACCTAAGTCCAACATACCTTCACATAGTTCAAAACCATGGGCTGTGTTTTCTGCTTTAACCATCGCTAAGACTGGAGAAAGTTTTTCACGAGACAACGGATAATCTGCCCCCACACCATCAAGTTCCGCAATCAATAATTTTGTTCCTGCTGGAACTTTGATACCAGCTCGTTCAGCGATATCCATTGCTGAATGGCCAACAATTGCTGGATTAACCGCATATTTGCCTTCATTCATGACTGCATCTTCTAATTTACTTAATTCTGATTTTTTAACAAAATATACTTGATGACTTTCGAATTCGGCTTTTACTTCTGCATAGACTTCTTTATCCACGATCACTGCTTGTTCCGAAGCACAAATCATCCCATTATCAAATGTTTTAGAAACGATCAAGTCATTGACAGCACGTTTGATTTTTGCTGTTTTTTCAATATAAGAAGGCGTATTACCAGGACCTACACCTAAAGCAGGTTTACCTGTAGAGTAGGCTGATTTAACCATGCCTGCCCCACCAGTAGCTAAAACAATGGCGATACCTGGGTGATTCATTAAACCAGTTGTTCCTTCTAATGATGGTTTTTCGATCCATTGGATACAATTTTCAGGAGCTCCGGCTGCGATCGCTGCATCACGAATAATACGAGCTGCTTCAGACGAACATTTTTGTGCACTTGGATGGAAAGCAAAAACAATCGGATTACGTGTTTTTAAAGCAACCATTGCTTTAAAAATTGTAGTAGATGTTGGGTTCGTTGTTGGTGTAACACCACAAACAACGCCAACAGGTTCAGCAATTTGAATTAAGCCTTTTTGCTTATCTTCATGAATGACACCAACTGTTTTATCATTCTTGATGCTATTCCAAATATATTCAGAGGCATACATATTTTTGATTGCTTTATCTTCGTAGATTCCGCGTCCTGTTTCTTCTACGGCCATTTTTGCCAGCATCATATGTTTGTCTAAGGCTGCCATTGCCATCTCATGTACAATATGATCAACTTTTTCTTGATCAAAATCTGCCATTTCTTTTAATGCAACGTTTGCTTTAGTTGCCAATTCATCTATTGTTTGTTCAACACTGATTGTCTGAGTTTTTTCTTTTTCTACCGCTTTAGCCATGTGGATCCTCCTAGAAAAATTATTGTGTTTCTTTTCACATAGATATCATACAACAGCGTTTTCAATTTGTAAAGAACTTTTTTGTGATTTTTTTCACACCGATATTCAACAGGATAAACACCGTTTTAATAGAGGATGATTATTACTTGCTACTCTTCCCACTTAACTAAATACAATATCAACAAATGATATTTTTTTCACAATAATTGAAACCTCTAAAAAAAAAGCGACTGGGAGAAAAGTTTGTCTACTTTTCTCCCAGTCGCTTATAAAATCAGAAAAATTCTTCTTTATTTTTCTTCAGGTTTGTCTTCAATAATTGTTTCGGTTGGTTCTTCTACTTTTGGTTCCACACTTGGCGTTTCCACTGGAGCTGCAGTTTTTGTCGTACCTGTCTCTACATTTTTGATTGATGCACGATCAAATACTAAATAGATTCCTTCGCAGTCCAAAGTAACTGTTTTGTCTTCTGGATTCATTTCATGAACGACACCGTGCAATCCACCGATCGTTACGACATTATCTCCAGCCTTCATTGAATCTAAAACATTTTGACGATTTTGTTGTTGTTTCTTTTGAGAACGATTCATCATAAAGAACATTCCCAACATCAAAACAAGTAAGATGACCATCGAATAGTTACCCATTTTAAATTTCCCCTCGCATTCATAGTAATTCCATTATTAACTGTAACAAAATTTTTAATGTTTCACTAGCTTTTTTAATTATCCTTTAAAAACTTTTTGCGTTTTGTTTATTGAAACCATATTCTTCAAAAAAGGCTTGGCGGAATTCTAATAAATTATCATCCATAATTGCTTGGCGGACTTGTTTCATCAAATTGATCAAGAAATGCAAATTATGATAAGAAGTTAAACGAATACCAAACGTTTCATCACAATGGATCAAGTGACGGATATACGCACGTGTATAGTTTTTGCACGTATAACAATCGCATTTTTCATCTAATGGTCGGAAATCATGTGCATACTTAGCATTTTTAACAACTAAACGCCCAGCTGAAGTCATACATGTTCCATTTCGAGCAATACGCGTCGGCAAGACACAGTCAAACATATCCACTCCGCGAATCACACCATCGATCAATGAGTCTGCTGCCCCAACCCCCATCAAATAGCGTGGTTTATTTTCCGGAATCAATGGTGTCGTAAATTCTAGGACACGATTCATTTCTTCTTTTGGTTCCCCAACGGATAGACCACCGATCGAGTAACCAGGGAAATCCATGCTAACTAGTTCTTTGGCGCTTTGACGACGTAAATCCTCAAAACCAGCTCCTTGGATAATACCAAATAAGCCTTGCGTCGATGGATTCGCATGAGCTTTTAAGCCTCGCTCTGCCCAACGCGATGTACGTTCAACTGATTTCTTTACATAGTCATAGCTTTCATCAAATGGCGGACATTCGTCAAAACTCATCATAATATCTGAACCCAATTTATTTTGGATATCAATGGCCTTTTCAGGTGATAAGAACATCTTTGAACCATTTAAATGATTTTTGAAATGGACACCCTCTTCAACGATATTACGCATATCTGCTAATGAGAAGACTTGGAAACCACCAGAATCTGTTAAGATTGGTTGATCCCAATTCATGAATTTATGTAATCCACCCGCTTCTGCAACCAGATCTTCCCCAGGTCGTAACCATAAATGATACGTGTTACTCAAAATAATTCCTGCACCCATAGCTTTCAATTCTTCGGGCGACATCGTTTTAACCGTCGCTAATGTTCCCACTGGCATAAACATCGGTGTTGGAAAGGTTCCATGCGGTGTGATGATTTCACCCAAACGGGCACCAGTATGTTTTTCTTTCTTTATTAAGCGATAAGAAATGGCAGGTTCAGTCATTTAATTTCCTACTTTCTTTTATATGTTATGTATTAGTTTGCAACGAGTACCATGATACTGGTTTTAAGTAGCTTTTGCAAATTTGCTTTGATACCTTAACGCTTATTAAAAGAAGTCCGTAATCTTTTGATCATAAACATACAATCTTATTCATCTTTTATTTTTTTAGCAAAATAGTTAAATAATTATCTCAATCCGTGTGAATGCCTATTTATTTTATAAAACCAAACAGTGATACTAGCAACATATTTTGAAAAAAATTTTTAAAATAGATGTATTTTTCAATTATTCTCATTTTACACTAGTAATAAACAACCATTGTGAAATAAATCTTTATTAATAGAAAGCGTTTACATTTGCAAATGTACCACTTATGATTAAGGCGTTAAAAAAATACTAGGAGGAACAACATGGTTAAAACAGCTGAAAAGAACCAAAAGGAAGCTATTAGTGTTGACAGCAGCATTAATGAGTTGGCTGCAAAAGGAACTAATGCGTTAAAAATTTTATCCACTTTTACACAAGAAAAAGTAGACCACATCGTCCATGAGGGTGCTATGGCTGCCTTAGACAAACATATGATGTTGGCAAAAATGGCCGTAGAAGAAACCGGACGTGGAGTTGTGGAAGACAAAGCGATCAAAAATATGTATGCCTCTGAATATATTTGGAATAGTATCAAAAATGACAAAACAGCTGGTGTGATTTTTGAAGATAAACAAAAACACGTACTTCAAATTGCTGAACCCGTGGGTGTCATTTGTGGCGTCACACCGACAACTAATCCGACCTCAACGACTGTCTTTAAGTCACTGATTGCTTTGAAAACACGGAACCCGATTATTTTTGCCTTTCACCCTAGTGCACAAAAGTGTTCGGCAGAAGCTGCTCGAATCGTACGCGATGCGGCGATCGCAGCCGGAGCTCCCGAAAATTGTATCCAATGGATCGAAACGCCCTCACTTGAAGCCACTCAAGGGTTGATGAACCACCCTGGGATCGCAGTTGTTTTAGCTACTGGTGGTGGCGCTATGGTACAAGCTGCTTACTCTACAGGCAAACCCGCTCTAGGTGTAGGTCCGGGGAATGTTCCTTCTTATATTGAAAAAACGGCAAATATCAAACGTGCTGTCAATGATTTACTTGTCTCAAAAACATTTGATAGTGGAATGATTTGTGCTTCGGAACAAGCAGTGATCGTGGATAAAGAAATTTATGCAGAAGTAAAAAAAGAATTTCAAGCCCATCAAGTATATTTCGTTAAGAAAAATGAACTTCGTCAATTAGAAGATGTCGTAATGAATGAAGGTAAGTATGCGGTTAATCCAAAAATTGTAGGGTATTCAGCAAAAGCGATTGCTGATTTGGCGGGAATCACTGTTCCTGAAGGGACGAAGATGCTCGTTGCTGAATTAGCTGGTGTGGGTACAGAGTATCCTCTTTCACGTGAAAAACTATCACCAGTCTTAGCAATGGTACAGTCATCAAATACTGAACATGGTTTTAAATTATGTGAAGAGATGTTAGCGTTAGGTGGACTAGGTCATACGGCAGTCGTCCATACAGAAGATGAATCGGTTGAATTAAATTTCGGTTTACGAATGAAAGCTTGTCGAATTTTAGTAAACTCCCCTTCTTCTGAAGGCGGCATTGGTGACATCTATAATGAATTGATTCCTTCGTTAACTTTAGGGTGTGGTTCATACGGAAAAAATTCAGTCTCTCATAACGTGTCTGCGCTAGACTTGATCAATATCAAAACGGTAGCGAAACGGAGAAAAAACATGCAATGGTTTAAACTTCCAGCAAAAATCTATTTTGAAAAGAATTCTTTATTATATCTAACGCAGATGGAAAATGTCGAACGTGTAATGATCGTTTGCGACCCAGGAATGGTTCAATTTGGTTATGCGGATATTGTTAGAGAGGCTTTAGGCAGACGACAAAATGATGTAAAAGTAGAAATTTTTTCTGATGTCGAACCCAATCCATCAACGAATACCGTTTATAAAGGACTCGAAATGATGCTTAACTTCCAACCAGATACGATCATCGCTCTTGGTGGCGGTTCTGCAATGGACGCCGCTAAAGGCATGTGGATGTTCTTTGAACATCCTGATACTTCATTCTTTGGCGCAAAACAAAAATTCCTAGATATCCGTAAACGAACTTATGGAATTAAGGCACCTGAGAAAACACAATTAGTCTGCATTCCAACTACTTCTGGCACAGGTGCAGAAGTAACACCATTCGCTGTAATCACAGATAGTGAGACACACGTGAAATACCCATTAGCTGATTATGCATTAACACCGAACGTAGCAATCATTGATCCACAATTTGTTCTGACCTTGCCTGCATCGATTGCCGCAGATACAGGAATGGACGTATTGACTCATGCGATTGAATCTTATGTTTCCGTCATGGCCTCTGATTATACCCGTGGTTTGAGTTTACAAGCGATCAAGATCGTTTTTGATTACCTTGAAAAATCAGTGAAGATCGGGGATGAAATATCCCGCGAAAAAATGCATAATGCTTCAGCCATGGCAGGGATGGCTTTTGCCAATGCTTTCTTAGGTATTTGTCATTCAATCGCGCATAAAATTGGCGGTGAATACGGTATTCCTCATGGTCGCACAAATGCCATTTTATTGCCGCACATCATTCGTTACAACGCTAAAGATCCGCAAAAACATGCGATGTTCCCTAAATATGATTATTTCCGTGCAGACGCTGATTATGCTGACATTGCTCGCTTCTTAGGATTAGAAGGGAATACAACCGCAGAATTAGTTGAAGCACTTGCTACAGCTGTCTATGACTTAGGGGTGAGCGTGGGGATTGAAATGAATCTAAAAGCCCAGGGTGTGACCAAAGAAACAGTGGCGGCGACAGTAGATCACTTAGCAGAATTGGCCTATGAAGATCAGTGTACAACAGCTAATCCTAAAGAACCTTTGATCAGCGAACTAAAAGAAATTATCGTTACTTGTTACGACTACAAAGCATAATCCATTTCGTATCATAGCGACTAAAAAACCTTCGATGAAAATTATTCATCGAAGGTTTTTTGGTTTGATTAAATCGTTTCTGTATCTACTTCTGGTGCTTTGTGGAATTTGATCAGTTCATTCACAATAATCGGTACAATTGAAAGGAAGATCGCAATCACCCAATGATTCATACTGATTGGCACAAGATAAAACAATTCTTGGGTTTTTGGAATCAACGCAATGAGTGTCGTAATTCCAATTGCCAACCAAGCCATTTCTGCCAATGACTTGTTCGTCGCTAAGTCTATTTTGAAAATCGATTTACTACTACGAACATTGAAAACATGTAAAATCGATGAATAGGCTAAAACTAGAAAAGCCACTGTTTGACCTACTTCAAAACTTGCTGGCGTAAAGTAGCTGACATTATTTACAAAAGCGCCAATATAAAAACCAATCAATGTAACGATTGTAAAGACTCCCGCATTTAAGCCAATTTTTTGCCATAATCCACGGGCGAAGATCCCTTCATCTCTTGGAATTGGTTTTTCGTCCATGATCCCAGCTTCTGCTGGTTCACGACCCAAAGCAAACCCTGGCAAGCCGTCGGCCACTACGTTCACAAAGAGCAACTGCACTGCTGTAAATGGGGCGCCCCAACCTAATAACATAGCAATAACTACAATAAAAATTTCTGAGATATTACAACTTAACAAGAAATTGATCGCTTTTCGAATGCCTTGATACACAGAACGCCCCCGTGCAACTGCATCTACAATCGTTGCAAAATTATCGTCTGTTAAAACCATATCCGCGGCACCTTTAGCGACATCCGTTCCAGTAATCCCCATTGCACAACCAACATCACTTGCTTTCAAGGCCGGTGCATCATTGACCCCGTCACCTGTCATCGCAACTACGGCACCTGTTCGCTGCCATGATTTAACGATTCGGATCTTATCTTCTGGTGTCACTCGAGCATAAACGGATAGTTCTTTGACTTTTCCATCTAATTCATCATCCGTCATTTTTTGTAATTGGGCACCTGAAATTGCTTCTTTTCGACTCTTCATAATCCCTAATTCTTTGGCAATCGCACCCGCAGTGACGACATGATCTCCCGTGATCATAACTGTCTTGATTCCGGCTTTTTTAGCCCGAGCGATTGCTTCTTTTGATTCTGGTCTTGGTGGATCGATCATTCCAATCAAACCCATTAAACGTAAATTCTTTTCTAAGGCTGCTGAAGTGATTTCTTTGGGCTCTTCATCATGAATCGCATAACCTACCGCAATAACTCGTAGCGCCTTTTTACCAAAGCGATCATTTACAATAGCCGCTTGATCGACATCCCCATAATGAAATTTAGGAAGCAACACATCGAAGGCACCTTTTGTGATCGAAATATATTTTTTCCCACGTTTATGTACAGTCGTCATCATCTTACGCTCTGAATCAAAAGGAATTTCTCCGATTCGTGGATATTTCTCTTCTAACTCACGCTTGGTATGATAATTTTCTTCTACGGCACGAACGATAGCAACTTCGGTAGGATTTCCTTTGATTTCCAATTCATTGTCATCATTTTCAACGATTACGTCCGTACATAAAGCCGCAGTAGTTAGTACTTCCATCGCTTCATCCGTCATTCCTTCTTCAGTATCTACTACGGAATCACCATGGGTCCATACACGACGAACCCGCATTTTATTTTGGGTCAACGTCCCGGTTTTGTCTGAACAAATTACATTTGCTGATCCCAATGTTTCTACTGCAGGCAACTTACGAATAATCGCATTTTTCTTGGCCATTTTTTGGACACCAAAAGCCAAGGTCAAGGTTACGATGACCGTTAGTGTTTCAGGTACTGCTGCCACCGCTAAGGAAATCGATGTAATAAACATATCCAGCATCGGTTCACCTTGCATCGCTCCAATGAAAAAGACAAAAGCCGCAGCTGCTAAAGCGATCAAACTAATTCGTTTGCCTAATTGATTTAATCGTTTTTGCAGAGGTGTTTTTTGATTTTCATCATCATTTAGCAGGCCAGCGATTTTACCCATCTCAGTCTGCATACCGGTTGCAGTGACGATTGCTTTTCCGCGACCATTTACAACTGTTGAACCTTTATAAAGCATGTTTATTCGGTCACCTAATGCTGCATCTTCTTCCCCAACATATTCAGGATCTTTCATTACAGGTTCACTTTCGCCAGTCAATGCAGATTCCTCGACACGCAATTGCGACGCTTCAATAATACGCGCGTCTGCCGTGATCATCGAACCAGATTCCAGCAATAAAGTATCTCCTGGAACTAAATCTTCTGCATCAACTTCTTGTTGTTTCCCATTTCGCAATACGCTAGCCGTCTGCTTATTCATATCTTGTAAAGCCGATAATGCTTTTTCAGCATTGCCTTCTTGTACGATGGCTAAGACAGAATTGATCACGACAATTGCAATAATCAAGAAACTCTCAAAATAGTCCCCATGATCGGTTGCAATCGCAGTGTATAATGAAATCACTGCTGCTACTAACAAAATAATTGTTGTAAAATCAGTGAGGCTATGAAAAAACTTTTTAACTAATGATTCTTTCGGTGCTTCTTCAAATTTATTTTTACCGTTATTTTTTATTTTTTCATCAACTTGTGATTGTGATAATCCACTCTCTAAATTAGCGTCAAATTCACTTATTACAGTATCTCCTGTTTCTTTGTAGGGTTTCATCCCATTCCTCCTTTAAGTTATAAAAAATTTCTTATGTTATTACTATAACACACAAAAGAGAGACAGTTCAAAGTATCCAGCAATATTTAACTTTAAATAAACAAATATTTTTTATTAAATAACCAATGCTAAACGCTTTCATTAAATAGCTAAATATGCTATATTATAGATACAAGGAAGGAGGAACTTAAATCATTCGAAGGATTTCTCGATAAAGGTAGTAGAAAGAAAGTAAACAATAAAGTTGTTAGTAATACCAGATTCACCTGTAAGTTGTTCATTGTGTATGTGTAAGGTATTTCCTTATAAATAGTGAATGCGTATCAAAGGTTGAGTAGTACAATCAAACACACAAGTAAAAAGATACGTAATTAAGAAAGTTTCTTAAAACTGAATATCGTGAAAATGTAGTAAGAACAAGATTTATGTTTATAGTCAAGAAATTCATGTAATACTTTGCATGTACCATTAAATAAAGTAGTATATAAATTCGAATGATTTAATCCTTCCGAGATACTAAGAGTCAGGCTTATCGAGAGCCTGGCTTTTTTATTTTACTCTTAATTAAAAAAGTGAGTTACTCCGCGGAGCAACTCACTCTTCCCTTATTTTTGTTCTTTGATTACTTCCGCAAAGCCTTCAGGTTTTTGAGCATAGCCCAAATGACCCCCGGGAATCATAGTAATGGGTACATCGATCGCTACTGACAATTGATTCATTACGCTACAAGGGAAAGAATTGCCTGAATCAGTTCCATTTAAAAGAACCACTTTATCATGATTGTTCTTAAATGTTGCTAAATCAATTTCACGGCTTGTATATTGTCGAATTTCGTAATTGATCCAGAACATTCGTTGACGTAGTGATTCTTTGGCTTGCTCTTAAGATAAATTAGCTGGTGGATTCATCATCATTTGGCGGTCCAATTCACCGATATTCATATCTTTGGCAAAATGCATCATTGCTTCTGGTAATTTCCCTTGATTTGCTAATTCAACTACCGCAGCATTATCTGCTTGAGCACCTTCCTTGTCTTCAAGAAAAACATTAATTGGTGATTCATGGAATAGCGCCTTTTTGAAAATTTCTGGATACTCTTGTAATGTCTCCATCACAACAATTGAACCTGAGCTTGATCCTAAAATATAAGTGGGCTCTTTCGCAACCTGTTCAACTAAAGCAGCAATATCAGCAGCATCTGTTTGGATACGATAAGTGCTGTCGCTATTTTTAGCTTCTTCTGGAATTGGTTTGGTTAATTCACTCGACCCGTAATTACGACGATCATATGTGATGACTGTAAAATCATTTTTTAAAAATTCAGCAGCTCCAGCAAATATGTCCCCTGTTCCATTCGCTCCAGGAACAAAGATCAATGCTGGACCATGGCCTACTACGTTGTATGAAATATTCGCGCCATCAACAGATAAAATTGACATTTAAAACACTCCTTCTATGTTCATTATAATTTGAATAATTTTTCAGCTGTTTCATGAGCTATTTTTTCTTTGCTTTCAGGACTGATCGGTGCATTTTCAATAAAACGTCCTGCTTGATCCGTTTTCACGAATGGATAATCTTCTCCCCACATCATATGGTCCGCTCCAACCCGATTAAGATTGAAAAGTAGTTGATCGTATTCGAAAATACCACTTGGATTGATATAGATATGTTCTCGATAATATTCTGAAAAACGTTTTTTCAAACCCGTTTCAACAGGATCAGTTATATCATCGATGCGGTTTAAAAAGGTCGGTACGAATTCACCCCAATGACCTGAAATAATTTTTAAGTTCGGCAAACGATCAAAGATGCCAGAAAAAATCAATCGAACGACTTGAATACCAGCTTCCATATGCCAGCCAAATGCTGGTGTTGATAAGATTGATTTTACAGCTGCTGAATAAGAATCACTCTTGTAGAGCACGTCTGTTTCGGTTTTTGTTGGATACCCAGGATGAATATATATCGGTACGTCCAATTCTGCGGCTTTTTCGAATACTGGGAAAAACTCTGGTTCATCTACAAAACGACCATCGATTGTCCCGCTAATCAAAGCGCCTCTTAAATCTAATTCTTTTACCGCATATTCCAGTTCTTCAACAGAAGCTGCGGGATCTTTTAAAGGTAATGTTGCTAATCCGATAAAACGATCTGGTTTTTGTTCGATATTTTTAGCTAGGGCTTCATTCAATTCTCGCGCAGCGGGAATAGCTAATTCTGCAGGTAATAATTGTGGTGTGATTCCCGCAGCTGATAGTACTTGCATGGTGATTCCTTGCTCATCCATATAGCGAATGCGTTCGTCTAAAACATCGGTCATCGAACCTGGAGCTGGTGTGGCTCCTAGCATCCCCGCGTTCATATCTTGTTGATATTGTTTAAACTCTGCTTGATTGGGTAAGCTCGCATTGTATTTTTGAATGACCGCCATTGCCTCTGGTGTTGTAAAATGTTCTTCAACAGTAATAACTTTCATCTTGTGCATCTCCTTGAAATTTTTATCTAAAGGCTTTACTTGACTACGAGGTAATCATACTGCTGAAAACGACCCATTTGAAGCACAAAAAAGCGATAAGTGTCCCGTATCTTTCATTTATTTTGGTAAACTGATCAGTCGCTCGATTCCAAAGCCTTTTAAGAGATTATCTCTTGTTAAAGTAGTTAAAACTGTGGCCATTTTTTCTGGCGAACGTGGGTCAGCAGTCATGAGCCAGGCCCGTGAAACTTGGACATGTGCTCCGACGATATAATTAGCTAAATCCGTCGCTGAAATAATAGTTTGTTTTCCCCTCAATTCTTTTTCATATAAATTAGTAGCTGTTAAAAACATTTTTTCAGTTAGAAATGGCCAATTTAGATAGCTGACAAAGGCTTTAATAAATTCTCGTTGTTGATATAAGTACCGAAAATAATTTTTAAAAGGCTCCTCAACGATTTCACCATGCTCCATCTGAACTGCTTCAAGAATGCCAGTTTCGATCTCTGAAATGACCCAATCCAAAAAATCATCTTTGCTATCAAAATTACGGTAAAAAGTTGAGCGAGCAACTTGGGCTTGATTTACAATTGCTTTGATTGAAACCTGATCTAACTTTTTTCCACTGGTTAATAAATCTGCCAAGGCTCTCATTAAACGTTGCTGGCTTTTTACTTGTCGTTTGTCCAAAGACATCTTCTCCCGTCGCTTGATTGATACTTTCACAATAATAAAATTTGGTGCAAAAAACGAATAAAATGCATCATTGCTGGCTTTGTGTTTTAAGAATGCAAAAAGCCGCAATTAAATTGCGGCTCATCCAACTTTATAATTAAAAAGTTTTTCCTAATTCCTGTGCTTTTTTAACTGCTTCAGCAACGATTTCTTCGGCAAGTTCAGGGTTATGGTCCATTCCTTCAACGAATAGATCTTGTACATCAGTGATACCCATAAAACTCATTGCTAGATGAACATATTTTGCTCCAAAATCTTCACCTTTATAGGTCCCTCCGTTTGCTTGGATATGCAGAATTGGCTTGTTAGCTAATAATCCCACCGAACCGGTTGCAGTATATTTAAAGGTTTTTCCAACGACCATGATTGTATCAAACCATGCTTTTAACATTGGTGGGATACTTAAATTCCACATAGGATTAACGATCACGACTTTGTCTGCTGTCATAAATTGTGCTGTCAATTCATCAAAACGTGCTAATTTTGCTTGTTGCGCAGTACTTAGCTCAGTAAATAAGGTTCCTTGAGCTAACGCACTGAAGGCTGTTAAAATATCTTTATCTACTAATGGGATCGAATCAGAATATAGTGAAAGTTCTTCAATTTCATCTTGCGGATTGGCTTGACGATAGCTTGTCAAAAATTCTCCGGCTACAAAAACTGATCGTGATTCTTTTGCTGTTAATGGATGTGCTTTTACTACTAATAATTTCGTCATTACTGTTCCTCTTTTTCTACATAATTATTTTAAAATCATTTTTCCATTCAAAAATTTAATGTTCCGCATGCTGTTGCCTGCAATTTTATCTGCTGGGACAGCCGCTTCAATTCTATTTATATCTGTATCCGTAAGCATCAAGTTTCGAGCTTTGAAAGAATCTTCAAAACTTGTTCTTCGACTTGCACCAATCAATGAAAGCATTGCTGGATTCTTTGTTTCTGCCCATGCAAAAGCTAATTGTGGAATGCTTACATTTTTTTCTTGGGCAATTATGCGTAAATCTTCAATCAATTCAATATTTCGTCTCAAATTCTGCTTTTCAAAAATCCCCGTTGGTGCAAAATCAGTTTGAGTCATTTGAGACACTCGTTCTCTCGTCCAGCTGTCCTTTAAGAGCCCATGAGCTAAAAGGCCAAAAGCCACAACTTTTATTCCTAATTCATGGGCTGTTGGCAATAGTTCTTGCTCAATTGAGCGATTAAACAATGAATAATCCATCTCTACGTACTCGATTGGATGAACACTATTGGCTCTTCTCAAGGTTTCAGCATCGACTTCACTGATACCAATATTGCGGACATAACCTTCTTTGACCAAATCTGAGATAGCGCCAATGGTTTCTTCGATTGGAATTGCTCCATCGATCCGGCATGGTTGGTACAGATCAATATAATCTAATTGCAATCGTTTTAAAGAATGGGTCAAATAATTTTTGATGTGATCCGGATGAACATCTAGCCCATACATCCCACCTTGTGGCTTCATTAAACCACCAAATTTAACTGAAAGCGTGTAGCTAGCTCGATTTTTGCCTTTCAACGCTTCTCCTAACACCATTTCACTTTCTCCAGATGAATAAAAATCACCTGTATTTAAAAAAGTTACGCCATTATCCAGGGCTGTATCGATGACAGCAATGTTTTCAGTCTTATCTTTTAACTGCATCCCCATACATCCTAGGCCAAAATTGGTTGCATCCATTAAAATCACTCCTCTTTTCACTTAATCAAAACAGCCATGAAGCCTACCGCCCTCTTCAAGGATCTCAGTTGCTTCATCCAACAATCGAATGAAGGTGGGAAATTCTTCATGCATTTCTTTACGCAGCCAGCCGACAATTTTAAAATATTCTTCGTACCGTTGCTCAACAAGTTCCTGCCCTTTCGTTGTAGCAATCAACCCATGACTACGTTTATCTTTAGTAGATGCTACTTTTTCGACATAACCTGCTTGTTGCAATTTGTTAGACATCGTGGTAACCATTTGCTTGGTTACTTTTAATTTGTCTGCTGCGGTCTTCGGCATTACAGGTTCGTTCTTTTCGATTAATAATAATAATAAACTCATCTCACTTGGACGAATCGGTAAATCTTTCTTAGTGTTTAACCAAAGTCGGTTGAATAAATGAATCTTATCAATGGCCTCAATCAAAGAAGTATCAGCGTTCATTGAAGGGCTCCTTTCTAAAATAGTAAATCGGATTTACCATATTATAGTCAACCCGATTTACTATGTCAATAATTTAATGGCTTATTTCTCCACTTTTATTATTTACAACTATCTAAAATAAAAAATGCCAGTGAGTATACTCACTGGCATTAATCTCTATTTTACAAACATTGCATCACCAAAACTAAAGAAACGGTAGCGTGCTTCTATCGCATGATGATAAGCAGCTAATGTTTTTTCGCGGCCTGCAAAGGCACTAACTAACATTACCAAGGTTGATTTTGGTAAATGAAAATTTGTTGAAAAAGCTTGGACGACTTTAAATTCATAACCTGGGGTAATAAAAATATCTGTCCATCCACTATCTGCTTTGATTTCTCCATTAAATTTTGTACCGATTGTTTCTAATGTTCGAATCGAAGTCGTTCCAACCGCTACGATTTTTCCGCCAGTTGAACGAACATCATTTAGTTGAGCAGCAGCTTCTTCCGTTAAACGATAAAATTCACTGTGCATTTGGTGCTCAGCAATATTATCCACACTCACTGGTCGAAATGTCCCTAACCCTACGTGCAAAGTCAAATAAACCAATTTAACACCTTTGGCAGCAATTTTTTCTAACAATTCAGGTGTAAAATGTAACCCGGCTGTTGGGGCTGCAGCAGACCCGTTTTCTTTTGCATAAACTGTTTGATAGCGTTCAGGGTCATCCAATCGTTCTTTGATATAAGGTGGCAAGGGCATCTCACCCAATGATTCTAAATTCTCTAAAAAGATTCCTTCATAAGAAAATTCAACGATACGACCACCGTGTTCTAATTCTTCTTTTACGACTGCTTTTAATCGACCATCGCCAAAAACAATTTGTGTCCCTGTTTTTGCTCGACGTGCAGGTTTAATTAACGTTTCCCACTCATCACCTTGAGTATTGTTTAAAAGTAACACTTCTAAATGGCCACCGGTTTCTGGTTTTTCTCCATATAATCGTGCGGGCAATACACGAGTATCATTCATGACTAATGCATCACCGGCATTTAATTCTTCAATGATCGCATCAAAATGTTTATCCTCTATTTTTCCTGATTGATGATCCAACACCAATAGACGAGAACTGTCTCTTTTTTCTAGAGGGGTTTGAGCGATTAGTTCTTCGGGTAATTCAAAATCAAAATCTTCTGTCGTTAACATAGCTTCTCCTCTTTTCCTTCGCTATTCTATCATGGAGTATTGTCCTTGAAAAGCATCGCGCTGTTTTACTTGCTAAGACTTCTACTGTGGCTTTCAGGAATTTTCATCAAAAAATTTCTCTAATTGAACAATTTTGTTTTTTATTCTCATTTTTTTCATGTATAAAAAACTGTTTTCTACAAATACAATCTTATGAAAGTGTTATTTTACATTCAAAAACTACTTTTTTACCCTCGTCATTGTGACTAAAAAATGCCATTTATTTGTTTTTAATCTCCCCTTGTTGCATACTAAAATCATAAGTCTGTTCACTTTGTTACATTTAGCTGTTCGATTATTTTATTCTAGCTTAAAAAAATGGGTGCTTCGAACAATGAAATTATTAAAAAAACAAAGGAATAGAAATAACTATGCAACAATCTGGAACCTATTTTTCTTGGTGAAAGTAGGTTTTCCGAAGATAAAAAAGGAGTGAAAAAATGATTGAATTTGACCACGTTTCTAAAATTTATAATGGGAACAAAGTAGCTGTCGAAGACGTCAATCTCTCTTTTGATAAGGGAGAATTTATTTGTTTAATTGGTACAAGTGGTAGTGGTAAAACGACTACGATGCGGATGATCAACCGCATGATTGATCCGACAAAAGGCACGATCAAAATTGATGGTGAAGATATTCAAAAGAAAAACCCGGTCGAACTACGACGTCAAATCGGCTATGTTATTCAGAATATCGGTTTAATGCCACATATGACAATCAGAGAAAATATCACGCTCGTTCAGCGGCTTTTAAAAGTAGACAAAGAAGAACAAAATAAAACAGCGGAAAAAATGATTGATTTGGTGGAGCTTCCTCGTGATATGCTTGATCGATATCCGCATGAATTATCCGGCGGACAACAACAGCGAATCGGAGTTGTCCGTGCGCTAGCAGCAGATCAAGATATTATTTTGATGGATGAACCTTTCGGGGCTTTAGATCCGATCACTCGTGATTCTTTACAGGATTTGGTCAAAGATTTGCAAGATCGCTTAGGAAAGACGATTGTCTTTGTTACCCACGATATGGATGAAGCATTGAAATTAGCGAATCGGATCGCCATCATGGATGATGGTAAAGTGATTCAATTTGATACACCTGAAAATATCTTGCAACATCCGGCCAATGAATTTGTTGAAGAATTATTGGGCGAAGATCGTTTATTACAAGCAAAACCAGACACCACAACCGTTGGCGAGATCATGATGCATTCTGCAGTTTCAATCACGCCAGAAAAGAGTCTGCAAAATGCGATTCGCTTAATGCGTGAAAAACGGGTAGATACTTTACTGATTGTTGACGAAGATAATATTTTAAAAGGCTTTGTGGATATCGAAACGATCGATAAAGAACGTCGACGCGGCAAGGCCACCAGCGTTGGTGACATCATCAATCCTAACGTCTTTTATGTAAAAGAATCCGCACTCGTAAGAGACAGTTTACAGCGGATCTTAAAACGTGGCGTAAAATATGTGCCTGTCGTTGATGATGGCAATCATCTAGTAGGTATCTTGACGAGAGTCTCGCTCGTAGACATCATTTATGACGTACTTTGGGGTGAAGAAGAAACGTTTGTTGATGCCGTTGAAAATATCACAAGTGAGGAGGCGTAAGCATGCAAGCATTCTTCAATCAATATGGAGGTCAAATGCTGACGAAAAGCGCTGAACATTTGTATATTTCTGCAATTGCACTAGGGCTAGGTATTTTAGTAGCAGTTCCTTTGGGTATTCTTTTAACACGCTTGCCCAAAATTTCAAATGTCGTTATTGGAATCGCCAGTGTTTTACAAACAGTTCCTTCATTAGCACTACTAGCATTGATGATTCCAATATTTGGTGTAGGAAAACTCCCGGCGATCATTGCGCTCTTTATTTATTCACTATTACCGATTTTGCGCAACACATTTATCGGTATGAAAAATGTCGATCGAAATTATCGTGACGTCGCAAAAGGGATGGGCATGACCAATCTCCAATCAATCATTTCAGTTGAATTACCCATTGCGATTCCAACGATCATGGCTGGGATTCGTTTGGCAGCTGTGTATGTCATTGCTTGGGCAACCCTCGCTTCTTATATCGGTGCAGGTGGTTTAGGTGATTTGATTTTTAGTGGACTAAACAATTTCCAACCACCATTGATCCTTGCCGGAACGATTCCGGTCATCTTGATGGCACTGATTGTCGATTTTATCTTAGGATTACTTGAAGATAAAATGACGCCGATTGCTTTAAGGAAGGAGGAGTAATGGATGAAAAAACTTAAAATGGTTGCTTTGTTAGGTCTCTCTTTACTTCTTTTAAGTAGCTGTTCGTTCCCTGGATTAGCTACAAATGACAATGATGACACGATCGCCATTACTGGCGGAATCACTTCAGAAATGCAAATTTTAGGCAGTCTTGTTGCTGGAATGATTGAACACTACACAGATAAAGACACGACAGTAATCAATAACTTGGCGACCAATATGATTAATCACCAAGCAATGATCAAAGGCGACGCTTCAATTTCAGCTGCTCGTTACACAGGCACCGATTTGTCATCGATCTTGCAATTGCCGGCAGAAAAAGATCCTAAAAAGGCCTTTAACATTGTCCACGATCAATTTGAAAAACAGTTTGATCAAACTTGGTTCCCTTCTTATGGTTTCGATAATACGTATGTCTTTTTGGTTCGAAAAGATACTGCTGAAAAATACAATTTGAAAAAAGTTAGTGATTTAAAACGTGTAGCCGGAGAATTAAAAGCTGGTGTTGATACCTCTTGGATTTCTCGTGAAGGTGATGGGTACGAAGGCTTTAAGCAAGCTTATGGATTTGAATTTTCTTCAATTCTACCAATGCAAGTCAGTTTGGTTTACGATGCATTGTCCGCTGGAAAAATGGATATCGTTTTAGGTTATTCCACCGATGGACGGATCGCTAGCTATGATCTTGTGATGTTAGAAGATGATCTGAATTTCTTCCCACCTTACGATGCAGCGCCAATCGTGTCTAATAAATTACTTAAATCTGATCCTGAAGTAAAAGATGCTTTGGATCGTTTAGCAGGAACGATTTCCACCAAAGAAATGCAAAAACTTAATTATCGAGCCGACAATGATTTAGTGGAGCCACAAATCGTTGCGGAAGATTTTCTAAAAGAACATAACTATTTCGAAGGGAAGTGAGCGTAGTGGAAAATCTTAATACTTTTCAACAATTCATTCAATATTATCAAACGAATGGCAGTATCATTTTCGCACAATTTATACGCCACTTCTTGATATCAATTTACGGTGTCATTTTTGCAGCGATTGTAGGTATTCCGATTGGGATCTTTATCGCCCGGCATCGAAAATTAGCTAACTGGGTTATTCGCTTAGCAAACGTGATCCAAACGATTCCTTCATTAGCGATGATTTCTGTATTGATGATTGGGATGGGCTTAGGCGTAAACGTCGTGATCTTGACAGTCTTCTTATACTCGTTGTTACCAATTATCAAAAACACATACACCGGCATGCGACAAGTGGATAAGAACGCTTTAGATGTTGGGACCGGTATGGGGATGACCAATTGGCAACGATTATATATGATCGAATTGCCGTTATCGATTTCTGTTATTATGGCCGGCATCCGTAATGCACTAGTCGTAGCTATTGGAATCACCGCCATCGGCGTATTCGTGGGAGCCGGTGGTCTAGGAGATATCATCTTACGTGGAACAAACGTAACGGATGGTACAGCGATCATCTTAGCTGGTGCGTTGCCAACTGCCTTAATGGCTATCATCACTGACTGGATTTTAAGTATCGCTGAACGACGCTTAGATCCAGCAAGTAAAACAAGTAGATAAAAAAAAGCCCCAGCATGAAATCATGCTGGGGCTTTTTTATTAGTCATCTAGTTCTTCAAATTGTGAATTGTATAAAGCTGCATACAATCCGTTTTGTGCTAGTAATTCTTCATGGCTTCCTTGTTCTTTGATATCGCCCTCTTGCATATAAAGGATCTTATCTGCATCTTTGATTGTTGAAAGACGGTGAGCGATAACAAATGACGTACGGCCTTTCATCAAGTTATTCATTGCTTCTTGAATCAAACCTTCTGTCCGAGTATCAACAGATGAAGTTGCTTCATCCAAAATCAAAATTGGTTTGTCCGCTAAGATTGCACGCGCAATCGTCAACAATTGTTTTTGACCTTGAGAAATATTAGAAGATTCTTCATTCAGTTCCATATTATAGCCACCAGGCAATGTCTTGATAAAGTGATCAACATGAGCGGCTTTCGCTGCAGCATAGACTTCTTCATCCGTAGCATCTAAACGGCCATAACGTAAGTTGTCCATGATCGTACCTTTGAACAACCAAGTATCTTGAAGTACCATGCCGATATTTTTACGTAAGTCTGCTCGATTGAAATCGCGGATATCATGTCCATCGATTTTAATTGCTCCAGAATTGACATCATAGAAACGCATCAATAATTTTACCATCGTTGTTTTACCAGCCCCAGTAGGTCCAACGATCGCTACTGTTTGACCGGGATCAACATGTGAAGTGAAGTCTTGGATGACAATTTTATCCGGTGTATAACCGAATTGAACGTGATCAAAATCAACCATACCTTCTGCTTTATCGATCATTACAGGATTTTCTACTGTTTGGTCTTCTTCGTCTTCAGCTAAGAATTCAAAAACACGTTCAGCGGCTGCTGCCATTGATTGCAACATGTTTGAAACTTGTGCCAATTGCGAAATTGGTTGCGTCAAGTTCCGAACGTATTGGATGAAGGCTTGGATATCACCAACAGTGATTGTTCCATTGTAAGCCATGATCCCACCGACAATCGCTACACCTACGTAGCCTAAGTTACCGACGAAGTTCATGATTGGTTGCATCAATCCAGAAAGGAATTGTGATTTCCAAGCAGACTTGAATAAGATATTATTTTGTTCTTCAAATTCTTTCAACGAGTTTTCTTCTTCATTGAACAAACGAACGATCGTATAACCACCGATTGTTTCTTCAACTTTCCCGTTGATCACACCAAGATATTCTTGTTGTGTTTTGAAATATTTTTGTGAATTTTTAACAACGATCAAGACCAAGACCAATGAGATCGGTAAGATCAAGATTGCCACACCAGTCATTTTTACAGAAATCGAAAGCATCATGACGATAACTCCGACAATCGTAAAGGTCGAGGTGATCAATTGTGTCAAACTTTGATTCAATGATTGACCCAAAGTATCAACATCATTTGTGATACGTGATAATACTTCACCGGTCGTCCGGCTTTCAAAATAATTCATTGGCATGCGATTGATTTTTTCAGAAATTTCTTTACGCATCCGGTACGTGATCTTTTGCGAAATCGTCGACATGATCCAGCCTTGAACGATCCCAAATAAAGAAGCGACCACATAAAGTCCTAACATGAATAATAGGATACCGCCGATTTTTTCAAAGTTGATACCGCCAGTTCCTTGATACTTTTTGATTAACCCGTTGAACAATTCAGTGATTGCTTTAGATAAGATTTTGGGACCCCAGATATTGAATATGGTTGAAGCCATCGCAAAGATCATTACAAAGAATACACCGATTTTATAAGCGCCTAGATAAGAAACTAATTTTTTGATTGTTCCTTTAAAGTCTTTAGCTTTTTCTACTGGTGCGCCCATTCGTCCCGGTCCGCCACCACGAGGGCGATTTTGTTTTTGTTCTGCCATTCTTTTCGCTCCTCCTAATCCGCTTCTTCAATGCCTAATTCAGCATTACTTAATTGTGACTGTGCAATTTCTTGATAAACAGTAGATGACGCCATCAATTCTTCATGATTTCCTTGCGCAACGACACGACCTTCGTCTAACACGATGATGTTGTCCGCATGTAAGATCGTGGAAATTTTTTGCGCAACGATGATTTGCGTAACACCCGTAACATTTTCAGCAAGTGCTTTACGTAAAGTGACATCGGTCTTGTTATCAAGTGCTGAGAAAGAGTCATCAAAGATCAAGATCTTAGGATTTTTAGCTAAGGCACGTGCAATTGATAGACGTTGTTTTTGCCCACCAGAAACGTTTGTCCCACCTTGTGAGATTTCACGGTCAAAGCCTTTTTCATTTGAATTGATAAATTCATTTGCTTGTGCAATTTCTGCAGCTTTTTTCATTTGTTCATCAGAGATATCTGCATCCCCAAATTTGATATTTGAAGCAATATCACCGGAGAACAATACCCCTTTTTGCGGTACAAATCCCATAATTTCATGTAATTTGTGCAGGCTCATTTCACGGATATCGATTCCATCAATCGTAATACGGCCACCTGTTACATCGAATAATCGTGGGATCAAATTCACGATCGTTGATTTACCTGAACCGGTCGAACCTATCAAAGCCGTGGTTTGTCCGGGCTTAGCAGTAAAATTGATATGGTGAAGAACATCGGCATCCGCATCGCCATAACGGAATTGAACACCTTCGAATTTCACTTCACCTTTAAAGTCATGATCATCTTTTGGATTTTCAGGATCTTTGATTGTTGGTTCTGTATTCAAGACTTCATCGACACGACCAGCAGCTACGTTTGAACGTGGCAAGATGATTGAAACCATTGATAACATCATAAATGCCATAACGATTTGCATGGTGTACGTGATGAAGGCCATCATATCCCCAACTTGTAATTGACCATTATTCATATTGTGGCCACCGACCCAAACGATCAAGACCGAAATACCATTCATTAATAACATCATAAGTGGCATCATCAATGACATTGCACGGTTAACAAACATTTGTGTTTTCATCAAGTCTGTATTTGCGCCGTCAAAACGTTTTTCTTCAAAACGTTCACGAGAGAATGCCCGAATAACTGGTAAACCAGTAATGATTTCCCGTGAAACCAAGTTCACACGGTCGACCAAGTTTTGTAAAGCTTTGAATTTAGGCATGGTTGTCGCTAATAGAGCAATTACTAAAACCAATACCGCTCCGACTGCTACTCCAACGATCCAGCCCATACCTGTTCCTGTTTTATACACACGATAGATCCCACCAATACCTAAGATTGGTGCATATAAAACCATACGCATGATCATAACGATCCCCATTTGGATTTGTTGGATATCATTAGTATTCCGTGTAATCAATGAAGCAGGAGAGAATTTTTCCATTTCATTATTTGAGAACGATAATGTTCGTTTGTACTGACCGACACGTAGGTTTTTACCTACCGTTGCCGCAACTAATGAAGCAATCAATCCGACGATAATTGCTGCCACTGCTGATACTAAAGTCAATCCAACCATTTTCATCCCAGTTTGGATCATATAATCATTTTGGATTTGTTTTGTATTTACATCTAAGGCTTTGTATTCAGCCAACGTTAATTGGATACCGACTGTTTTCAGTGAATCTTCACCCACGTCGCCTAGGCTTTCTTTCGTTGCTTTACGAGCTGCGTTGACTTTTTCAGGCATTGCATCATTCTTAGCTTTGACTGAAGCTCCTAATGTTTGCGCTTCTGTGCCTTTTGCTTGGGCTTGTGCAGCTAATTTTTGCGCTTCTGCACCTTTTGCTTGGGCCTGTGCAGCATCCGTAGCTGCAGCTGCTTCTTTTCCAGCCGCTTGAGCTTGTTCACCTAAAGTTTTTGCTTCTGTACCTAATGCTTGAGCTTTCGCAGCATCCGTGGAAATAGTTTTGTATTCATTGATGACTTCTTTGGCTTCTTTCGCATTACTAGAATCTTTCGATTGAGCGGAAGCAATCATCATCATTGGTAGATTAAAGATATCAGCTAACTTTTCTTTGGTCATACCCTTTTGAAGATCTAATTTGTAAATATCAACTTTTTTACCATCAACGGTTTGCGTTGTGGCTTTATAGTTGTCTGCAATTGTTTGCTTCTCTTTATCGGTCATAAAGATCTCGATTCCTTGAAGCGTTGACTTTCTGATTTTATCTGGAGTCGACTGTTCTAGTCCTCCTTGTTGGATACCGACGTCAACGATGTCTGACGTCAAACTTGGCAAGCTCAAATCACTGTATGCCTGAACAATTAATAACATTAATACAGCCAGAATCGCATACCAGTATTTGCTAAGGTATTTAAAAATCTTCACTATTGATCACTTTCCCCTTCCGCGGATAATTTTTGAGAGTAGCCGACAAACTTAGCAGTCAGTTCAAGATACTTTTTAGTGTCATCTTCTCCCATTAGCTCAAATACCCGAATGATTTTTGTGCGCATTTCTTGCTTTTCAGATTTAGCTAATTTTTTTCCTGTTTCCGTTAAACTAACATTGATCCGTCGACGATCATCCGGATCCATCGTACGAATGATTAAGCCACGCTTTTCTAAATTACCTAAAACAGCAGCAATCCTAGCAGTAGATAGATTAGATATGTCAGCTAAATATTTAGGATTCGTGGGTTCACCTAATCGATCTAGAACTTTAAGAACGACATTTGCGCCTTTGCTGCTTTTTTCAATCTTACTAAAAGCACCATGCCGATTCTTTAGCATCATCTGCATGAGTTCGCGTTCTGCTTCTTCTGCGTATGTCATAAGACTCCTCCTTTTTTTGATTTTCCATTAATACCTAATAGTATTAGTAATTAATGCTATTCGATATTAATGCTATTCGATATCAAAAGCAAGCCTTTTACTCAAAAAACAAAAATGAATACGTTTTTATTTTTTCTCTTAATATTTTATTTAAACAAAAAAAGAGTTTGCCCAAAATCGGGCAAACTCTCAGCTTTATTTTTTCAAATGATAGTTGTAAGTACTGATGATGATATCATCTCGGTAAGACAAGCGGAAGCGTAAACGTAGAGCTGTTTGATTATGCAACGAACGTTTCCATGTTTTGTTAGGAACGAACTCTGGGATCAAGATCGTCGTTGTATAGTTATGCTCTTTTGCATTTTTGCTAACACGATCAACATAACGACTTACTGGATTAATAATTGAACGATAAGGCGAACGAACAACTGAGAAACGGACATCTGGAAATTTCTCACGGAATTCATGACGAATCTCGCGCTCTTTTTCTTCATTTTCTTCCAAAGACACGTGCATCGCAATCACATAATCACCGATCGAACGGGCATAATTGATTGCACCGATATTCACTTGAGTGACATTTCCGACTAAGACGATTACTGTGTTGCCATCATATTCGTGTAGTTTGACATCATCCGACAGTCTTAATTGCTCTGCCACATTTTTATAGTGGGTGTGTACTTTATAAAAAGCAAAAATCAAGATTGGCATGATGATGAAGAAAGGCCAAATATCGACTAAGCGATAGACAAACAAAATAATGACGATTGAAAATGAAATCAAAGCACCAATAATATTTGCGATTGATTTTCTCAACCAATGTTTGCCTTCTTTACGCCATTTCAAGACCATCCCGGTTTGTGACAACGTAAATGGAATGAATACTCCGACTGAGTATAACGGAATCAAACGTTCTGTTGAACCTTGGAAGATCAACAATAAAATAATTGAACCTAACGCTAAAGTGATGATTCCGTTAGAATAACCCAAACGATCACCACGGTCTTGATAACGGTGCGGCAAGAATTTATCTTTAGCTAAATTATACGCTAAAACTGGGAAAGCAGAAAAACCTGTGTTGGCAGCAACAGCCAAGATCAAGGCCGTCACAAATTGCAAGATATAAAACATGATGCCTTTTCCAAAGACCGCTTCGCCAACTTGCGATAGAACAGTTACTTCAGCAGTTGGAACGATTCCAAACCAATAGTTTAAGAACGTAATACCAGTAAAGAAGAACCCTAGGATCAAGCCCATCATAGCTAAAGTACCAGCGGCATTTTTTGCCCGTGGTTTTTTAAAGAACGGTACGGCATTACTAATCGCTTCGACCCCAGTCAGTGAAGAAGAACCCGAAGAAAAAGCTCTTAATAATAAAGCCATCGAAATACCTGGAACAACTGCTCCAACTTGGGCTGTCGCATGCATTGGTTCTGCGCCTGTGACAATTTTGAATAGGCCCACGACGATCAAAATTGTAATGACCGCAATGAAACTGTAGACCGGAGTCATCAACAAACCAGCACTCTCACGTAATCCCCGTAAGTTCATCAACATCAATAATAAAACAATAATAATAGAAATTAACACACGATGATGATACAAAGACGGAATCGCAGAGGCAATCGCTTCTGCACCAGCGGAAACAGATACCGCTACGGTCAACATATAATCGACTAAGAGTGAACCTCCAGCAATCAATCCGGCATTCTTTCCTAAATTTTCACTACTAACAACATAGGCACCTCCTCCATGAGGATATGCATGAATAATTTGGCGATACGATAGAATCAATGAAGCTAATAAAATCAAAACAACTAATGCAATTGGCAATGAATACCAAATGGCGGCGGCTGATAACGTCACTAATACAACAACAATCTGTTCTGTACCATACGCAACAGAAGATAATGCATCTGATGAAAGCAATGCTAACGCCGCAAAACGAGACAAATTCTGGTCATCGTTTTCAGAAGATTTCAATGGTCGGCCAACCAGCAATCGCTTAAGATAATCCACTAAACTCACTCCTTTTAAAAAATGTAAACAAGCGAAATATTACTCGCACTCAACCCAATTGTCAATGTTTTTTTCAATCGATTTACATACTCTAAGTAAAACATGAAAACAGGCAAAACAACAGTAATAAGCTATTGTTTTGCCTGTTTCATTTTAATGGAAGATTTTACTTTCGTGAGCGACTTTCGTCAACTTCACTAAATGCGGTTGTACTAGCGGATATGCCCACGTTCCCAAGATACCAAAGACGATAAAAATACCGATCATGATGATGATATCTTGCGTAGCATTTGGCCAATAAATACCACCGGCACTTTCGCGCAATAGATTAACTGCATGTGTAAACGGCAACCATGGATTGACCGCTTGGAAGAACTTGCCAGATACTTGGATCGGATAGTTCCCGCCACCACCAGATATCGATAGTACAAGAATGATAATTGCGATCCCTTTTCCGACTGTTCCAAACAACGCTACCAGTGCGTATACCAGCATCATAAATGCCAGTGCTACAAGAACAGCAAACAACACACTGTAGACCGGATTCTTGACATCAACACCTAATAAGAAGATGTTCCCTAAAGTTACGATCAATGCTTGGCCTACGCTGACAACTAGATAAGTCAACATCCGCGCACCATAGCGTTCCCGTTTAGTGTATTTGCCACGATCTTTTTTGTCTAAAACAAACTCAGTCGTCGTTACACTAGAAAAGAGGACGGCTCCTACCCATAGACACAGCGCTGTATAGAACGGTGTGCTAGCAGAGCCATTGTTTTCAATCGGGTACATCGTATTCGTCTTCAATTCAACCGGAGAAGTAAAGAAGTCACTTTCTTTTTGAGCATCCAATTTCAATAATTTCACTATTTCTCCAAAGTCGATCGTTTGATCGCCCTTATCGATCGCTGTCGCTGCTTTTTGAATCCCGCTACGTAGTGATGGCCAATCATTTTTGATTAAATCAGAAGCCATATCTAATGCTTTTTCAACTTCTGGCATTTTATCATTCGCCATTTTCAATCCATCGGTTAAATCTGTTTTCACTCCAGGCCAATCATTTTGCATGAAGTTGGCCGCTAGTGATAATTTTTGTTCTACTGTCGGCAATTCATTGTTATAAAGATCTGCTCCAGTATTGATAGCATTAACGATATCATTCATATGCCCATTCAATAAAGTATTGGCATCATGGACTTCTTGACGAATTGCTGGCATTTGTTTTTGATATTTTTCTAAGAAAGTAATGGCTGTATTTACTGTACCTTCTGTCGAATTCAATAATGAAGCAAAATCAATTTGTTGTGCTTGGTTCAACACGCCTTGAGCTGTCGTAATCGTTGAGATTAATTTATCAAGGACTGTTTCGATTGTTTTCCCTACTTGTGTTGCGTCAATACTATTAACCAATGTCGCAATCTTACCTGCAGCATCATTGATTTCACTTAAATATGCCTTAGCATCGGCTGTACTCCCATTTTGAACTAGGTCATTTAAATGACCAAAACGATTGTTTAGATCACTCAATGAATTTTTAACATTACTCAATTGATTAATCATATTCGTCAATGTTTGACTAGCCTCTGCATTGCCATTATCATTTGCAGTTTGTTTTAAATCATTTAAGAATTGGGTCAATTTATCGATTGCATCTTGTTGCGTTGACAAATTACTTTGAAAATCACTAATAAGTGACGCAATATGCGCTTTTTCATCTGACGTCAGCTCTTCTTTATCCAACAATGTAGAAATATCACTCGTGATTGATTGCGTCGATGTTGCTACTTGTCCAATCGATTGTAACGTGACTTGTACGCTGCTTGAAATGTTTGGTACCGCTTCTTTTAATTTCTTAGCACCTTCATTGGTCGTTGTCGCTAAGTCATCTGCTTGATTGCCTAACTTCTGGATATCTGGCAAGATCGTTTGGACTTGGTGGATGATCGTCAATCCTTGTTTTGCTTCATTGATACCATCATTCATTGTTTTTTCGATTTCTGCAAAATCACTATCGACCTGGGCTATTTGTGTCCCTGCTTGTTGGATCTCAGGAATCTTTTGCTGCAAGGTCAAAATGACACTGGCTTGCTGTTTGATTTCAGGCATTTTTTGATTCAATGTGATTAATTTTTGTCCCATTTCATCAATTTGTGGCAAGTATGTTTGCAGTTCATTGGCTTTTGCCAGTTTTTCTTTCAATTCTGGTAATTTGCCTTGGACTTCCAACACTTCTTGGGTATACTTATCGATTTCATCCAAATTGCTATTGGTTGTTAAAATCAAATCTTTTACTTTATTGATGCTGACTAGATTAGAATCAATATCGTAACCAATTTCATTAAAGACTTTCAGTAAGGTCGAACTAGCGGTCTTAATAAATTCTTGACTGATTTCTTGCTGAATCGAACCTGCTCCTTTATCCGTGATTTTAGGAGCAATTGCATTGATCTTTTGGTTTAAATAATATTCGATTTTGGGTTTTTTGATATCTCCGGATGTAAAACTCAATAAATCTTCTGAAAATTCTTTTGGCAAATAAATCCCTGCATAATACTTCCCAGATTTTACGCCCTCGACTACTTGTTTTTTCGAGTCAACAAACTTCCAACCTAATTGTTTATTCTTATGCAGATTTTTAACCACTTCTTTTCCTATTTCAACATCTTTGTCTTGGAACTTAGCACCCGCATCAGCACTGTAAACCGCGATCGGTAATTCTCCCGTATTTCCATATGGGTCCCATAATGCCTTGATATTAAACCACGCATAAAGCGAGGGAATAACTATCAATGCCGCCATTAAGAAAATAGCGATTGGATTTTTTATAATACGACGCCAGTCTAATATGAAAAGATGCCACGTATTTTTGAGCGATTGAATAACTTTCATGATTTCACCTACTATTTTTTTTGCTGTTTTACTGTAGCATGGAATTTCGGTTAATTTCAATTGGAATACGTGGCTGAAATCACCTTTTTTGACATTCCTTTTAGTTTGTCATAATTGTATCCCTTTTCATCTATGACTCCTAAATAAATGCTTAAATCCTAAGTTTTTTTATAGCTAAAAATTTATCTAATAGCTGGTCTGTCAACTGCGCTAATTTCTCATGATCCCCATTTTCTTCCGATAGGCGACAGATAGGGGTGCTTTCAAAATCGAGCAAGCTGATTGGTTGGAGCTGATTGGCTTGCCAGTGCAATGTAATTTCAGGATGAATCACTTTATCCCCACAGGGGCCCGCGACTAAATAGGCAAGTTGATACCCATTATCAATTTCACGAATGCGATAATAGCCATCAGATAATTCTTCTAGTCCACTAAAGTTCCTTTCGACTTCTCGCCATTTTTGCTGATTCATTCATTGTCACCTTTCTTGATAATGATTTTTCCAGCAGCATGATGTTTAGCCAAATCTTCGTGCCCTTTGATCACACTACTTAATTGAAAAGGTAAAACTTCAGCGATTTCCAATTGAATGTGAGCTGCTTTTTTTGTTAAAGCAATTAAGGCTTCTTGGTCTGAATACTCTTTGGATGGACTATAAGCTACATAATCTCCTGCTTTTTCTGGTTCTTTTGGTAATTCATTTAAGGCGATAAAAATGCCTCCGATCTTCATGGCTTGTATACCACTTTGATTTTCCTGCCCACCTCTTGTTGCATCGATCACGATATCTGCTCGATCAGCAAATACTTTTCCAACATCTTCTTGATCATAGGCTGCAAATTCGTCTGCCCCCAAGTGCAATACAAAGTCTTTGTTTCGACTTGAAGCGCTAGCCAGTACCGTTTTCCCTTTTTGTTTCAATAACTGAACGAGTAAAGAACCAACTGCTCCTGAGGCGCCTTCAATCAGCACGGTATTTCCGATTTGATCAGCTAAAACATGTGTAACTATATTATAAGCAGTCAGCCATGGCGTAACTACTCCTGCTGCGAATTCCCAAGACATGGATTCCGGTTTCTTCACTACTTTTTTCGTTGGAACAACGATTTCTTCACCATAGGTTCCACCAACAGCATGCAACAATACTTGCTCTCCTATTGCAAAGGGTGAATCATGGCCTTCGATTTCAGTCACAATTCCTACTGCATCATTGCCTAACACATAAGGAAAATTCAATTTTCGAAAGGCTTGCATCTTCCCTTGACGCAAAGCGATATCATACGGATTGATTGCAAAGGCTTTGATTTCCACTCTAATATGTGATTCGTCAATAGCTCTTGGCTGCGCCTCAAGGGCAACCAAAACATCTTCAGCATCTCCATAGTCCTTCATTGCAAAGCGTTTCATTTTCTTCCCTTCCTCTCTCTTGTCACGACTTCTTAAGCCTGTTTCTTTATCCTCATTGTAGTAGTATTAGTGAGCGAATTCCAACAATACGAAAAAAAGATGTACGAAAGTTTTCGTACATCTTTTTCTACTATTATATATAAAGTAGATTAAGCCAGTTCTACTTTCCCGGTATACAATTGATAATACATACCGCGTTCAGCCAGTAAACTCTCATGATTGCCTCGCTCAATGATCCGTCCATGATCCATCACCATGATCACATCTGAATTTTGAATTGTAGACAATCGATGGGCGATTACAAAAACCGTTCGTCCTTCCATCAAACGGTCCATTCCTGATTGGACGATACTTTCTGTTCGCGTATCGATACTCGACGTTGCCTCATCTAATATCATTACTGGGGGATCGGCGATTGCTGCTCGTGCGATCGCTAACAACTGACGTTGGCCTTGAGACAGACCATCACCATCACCAGTAATCACCGTATCGTATTTTTCAGGTAAATGATTGATAAATGTTTCAGCATTTGATAACTTCGCTGCTTGATAGACTTCTTCATCGGAAGCATCTAATTTCCCATAGCGAATATTTTCTTTGATCGTACCAGTAAATAGATGCGTGTCTTGTAATACAATCCCTAGTGAAGAACGTAGAGAACTTTTTTTGATTTTCTTGACATTGACACCATCATAGCGGATTTTTCCTTCTTGAATATCATAGAACCGATTGATCAAATTAGTGATCGTTGTTTTACCCGCACCTGTTGCGCCAACAAAAGCAACTTTTTGCCCTGGTTCGGCATAAAGATTGATGTCATGAAGGACTAAATGATTATCATTGTAACCAAAGTTTACATCTTCAAACCGAACATCTCCGGTTAAACGAACGTAAGAAATACTCCCGTCATCATGAGGATGCTTCCATGCCCAGATACCTGTGCGTTTTGTTGTTTCTGTTAATTCACCATTTTCTTCTGTTACATTGACTAAAGTGACATACCCATCGTCTACTTCTGACTCTTCATCCAATAATTGGAAGATTCGTTCTGCTCCCGCTAAAGCCATGATCACAAAATTGATTTGTTGTGAAATCTGACTGATTGGACCATTCAAAGAACGACTCAACTGTAAAAAGGAAGCAATCATGCCCACGGTCAAAGCTGAAACCCCATATACCGCAAACAAACCACCGACAATCGCTACTAAAACATATTGGATATTCAACAAATTCATCATGATCGGCATCAACATATTTGCTGTTGCATTAGCTTTTGTGGCACTCTCTTGTAGTTGTTCATTGATTACATCAAATTCTTTCATTGCAGTTGCTTCATGATTAAATATTTTCACGACTTTTTGCCCATGCATCATTTCTTCGACGTAACCATTTACTTTTCCCAGTGAACGCTGCTGTGCTCCAAAATACTTTCCGCTTCGATTGGTGATCACTCGTAAAATGACAAACATCAATGAAATCGAGCCAATCACAAAGCAAGCTAAAGGAATACTCAATGAAAACATCGCGATAAAGACCGAGATAAAGGTTACAAAAGCCATCATCAAGTTAGGAATACTTTGCGAAATCATTTGTCTCAAGGTGTCTGTATCATTCGTGAAATGACTCATGATATCGCCGGCAGAACGTGAATCAAAGTAACGTAACGGCAACGTCTCTAAGTGATCAAACATTTGGTCACGAATCTTTTTCTGAGTACCTTCAGACACTTTGACCATAATTAAATTATACGAAAGAGTTCCTATGATACCTACAAGATAGATCAATGCCATGGTTAAAATAGCTTTCAATAAGCCCGAAAAATCCGGATTATTTTGTCCAATTAAAGGAGTAATATAATCATCGATCACGACTTGTAAAAATAATGACCCCCGAACATTAGCAAATGCGCTTAGTAAAATCATCACACATACAATAAGTAATTGTAATTTATTTTCTTTTGCCATGATTACCAACAGACGTTTCATTGTCAGAATAGGATTGGCCTTGATCGTTTCATTTTTATTCGTCATGATGGTCACCAAATCCTTTCTGCTGGGACTCAAAAACTTCTTGATAAATCACATTGCTCTCCAGTAACTCATCGTGGGTCCCAATGCCATTGATTTTTCCATCATCCAATACGATGATTCGATCAGAATCTTTAATTGAACTAATCCGTTGTGAAATAACGAAAGTCGTCGTCCCAGGAATCGCTTTTGCTAGTCCTGAACGTATTGCCTGATCGGTTTTCGTATCGACAGCACTTGTAGAATCGTCTAAGATCAAAATTTTAGGCTTTTTCAACAAAGCTCGTGCAATCGTCAAGCGTTGCTTCTGACCACCCGAAACATTATTCCCACCTTCAGAGATCAGCGTTTCGTATTTTGCGGGAAACTCTTGAATAAATGGATCTGCTTGAGCAATTTTTGCCGCATGGATCACTTCTTCATTCGTCGCATTCGCATCGCCCCAACGTAAATTTTCCGCGATTGTACCACTAAATAAGACATTATTTTGTAAAACCATCCCAACTTGATCACGTAGCGCTTCTAAAGAGTACCGTCGAACATCATGTCCACCGACTTTGATTTCACCATGTGTTACATCATATAATCGCGGTATCAATTGAACTAGACTCGATTTCGAACTTCCAGTTCCACCCACGATACCGATTACTTCACCTGATTTAATCGATAAATTGACGTTTTCTAAAACCAACTTGTCCATATCATCTTTATAACTGAAGCAGACATTTTTAAATTCAACAGAACCATTTGGAACTTCAGTCAATGGATCTTCACCATCTTTTAAGTCACTTTCTTCATTTAATACTTCAGAGATTCGCCGAGCCGAAGTACGAGCGATCATCAATTGAACAAACGTCATTGACAACATCATCAAACTCATTAAAATCTGCATCGTATAATTGAACATACTGACTAACTCACCTGTTGATAGCTCACTTTTCGTCACAATCAATTTTGCACCTATCCATGATAGCAAGAGCATACACACATAAACGGCGATTTGTAATAAGGGCATATTGAAGGCGACAATTCTTTGCGCTTTTGTAAAGTTATCAAAGACTTTTTGCGAAACTTGTCTGAATTTTTCTTCTTCATGCTCTTCGCGTACATATGATTTTACAACCCTTATCCCTTGTAAATTTTCTTGAACAACATTATTCAAGCGGTCATACGTACGAAAGACTTTTTCAAACAGTGGGAAAGCAAAGCGGATAATCGCTCCCAGCCCAATGATCATGATCGGAACAATCACTAAATAAATCATAGACAGCTCACGACTAATATTAAACGTCATAATCAAAGAAAAAATCAAAATCAATGGCGATCGAACTAAAATACGAATCACCATTTGATACGCATTTTGAACATTGGTCACATCGGTCGTCAAACGAGTGATCAAACTGGCACTTGAAAAACGATCAATATTTGAAAATGAAAAACCTTGAATCTGTGTAAATAATTTATGCCGCAAATTTTTGGCAAATCCGGCTGAAGCGACTGCGGCTGTCCGTCCACCTAATGTGCCCATCACTAAAGCAAAAATGGCACATAAAAAGAGCAAGCCACCATAGCGTAAAATCGCATTACTATCACTTTTTTCGATTCCATGGTCAATCAGACCCGCCATGATTAACGGCATGATCACATCCATCAATACTTCACCCATCGTATATAACGGGGTTTGCAAGCTTTGTTTTTTATATTCGCCAACATTCGCTAACAATTTTTTTAACATGCATTCACGTCCTTCCCATACCTAAAAATAACTCAAAATAATAGCTACCCATTTAGTATAGAGATTTTTAGTCTGAAATTCTAATATATTTCTGTTTTTTTGTAAAAAAACAGTTGATTTTATTATGCTAGCTTTTTATACCTTGATTCTTATTAATTCCTACAAAAAAGAAGGCTCAAATAGCCTTCTAATGGATTTCTTTGATAACCGCGCCGATTGCGGAAAGATCTGCTTCTGTTAAAAAATCGTCAATGATTTTTAAATTACTGTACGGATAATGTTGAATTGGAAAATTTGTTACAACTAGGTCATAATTTTTAAACCGCCCATCAGAACTCAATTCCAAAACCGACCCTTCGTATGTTTTTATCATTACACGATAGTAAAAGCGGCTTTGGATCAATTCAGCAATCATTTTTGCATGACTTCTACCTGAATCACTCACGACTAAAATTTTAACTTTAGACGAACGAATGTCTAATGACAAGGCCAAGCCTTCCCACTCTTTGAATAAAACCGCTAATACAGAAAAATGAAATTGGCTAAACCAAGGATCCCCAGTCGTTCGTTCTAACTGTAATAGCAATTGATGAACATATTTGGTAAAATGCGGAAATTGCGACTGCGCGTTCCTAGTAAAATAGGCATCAGAATCAAAGAGGATCGTCCGAGAATAAGGATAAAACTGATAATTTGTTTTTATTCGTAATAGTCGCTCGATTAGGTGTTGCTTTTTTTTAGCAGTCAATGAGACCTCATAAATATGTTCTAGTTCATCGATAAATTTTCCTAACGCTTCTAACGTCTCCGAATAGTCTTTACTAAAAGATGGATCCACATAGTTGCCTAACAAACTATTAGCCACTTCGACTTGCCAATGATTGGTCATAGAATAATTGGTAGATTGGACGACTCGCTCAGCAAATGGACGTAATGCTAAAATTTTCTCTGTCGATTTATGATGAATCGATACGTTTGCCATAGGCTTTGAATAAAAATCTTGAGCAGTCCGGACGATCGTTACTGCTAGTAGATAGCTAGTTTCCAATAACTCCCGATCGTTGCCATCGAGCTTAAATGATTGATTCATTTTTCTGATGAATGCTATAACTGCTTCTCGTTCTACATCAAATGGCCATTCATTGATTCCATATTTTTCTAAAAATAATTGGACATAAAATTCTCTGACCCAGCACTCATTTTCAGCAGTGATATAAAATGGTCGTCGCTTTAAAATTAATCCTTTTTCTTCTAACACATTATCTATTTGCTTAACCATCCGATAAAAAGTAGCTTCACTGATATATAACTCATTCAGCCAATAATCAATGTCTTCGTTTGGCTGAAAGAAGAGCCGCTCTAAAAATAAGAAAGCTTCGGATTCTTCCATTAAATTTCTAGCTAACTGTCTGGTTTTATTATGAAGCGACTCATTCAAACGCAGTCCATTCGTTCGAGAGTATTCCACACCAACATGTTCTCCCCAGTAATCATTGATTGCTTCTACATCTGATAAGACTGTCTTGGTTGAACAATCTAATAATTCTGCAATCATTTCGGGAGGCTGCCACCCTAGTAAATCCCGTAGGACGCCAATAATCGCTAAACGTCGTTGGGTCGTATTTTTTAGCAATCGTCGCACAAAGCACCCTCCTAAAGCAACAATTAATCCTTTAAAATCATTAATTAATTTTTTTGATTATGATAATATTTTATCATTATATCCCAAAATAACCATACTTAAATGTAAAAATATCACATTTTATTTAATGTTTTTTGTAATTACGCCTACATTAATATTTTTATTTATTTTAATTGGTTATTTATTCATTCGTCTGTTTTTTACCAATTGGTCAAAAAAATCCTAAGACAACTAACTGCCCTAGAATCTAATGAAAATAATCTATTATAATGTCTCAAACATCATTTCTATAAAAATAAATCAAACTTTTTTGATATGATTGTTTAAAATCAATCAATTGATTTTATGTAAGGCTGGGTGTTACTTCCGATACTGTTTCAATCCCAACACTGATTCGTAATGCCGCATCGACTTCCGCCATTAAACACGACTCTAAGTGACAAACTTTTTCCTTCAAACGGGATTTATCGATCGTGCGAATTTGCTCTAACAAAATGACTGAATCTCGCTCAATTCCTGTTCCGTTCGATGGGATCCCAATATGGGTTGGCAATTTAGGTTTAGCCATTTTTGCCGTGATCGCAGCTACAATGATCGTAGGACTAAAATGATTTCCTAAATTATTTTGAATAACCAACACTGGGCGGATGCCTCCTTGTTCGGAGCCAATTACTGGCGATAAATCTGCAAAATAGATATCACCACGTTTTACCATAATTTTCCTCCAAAATTTTAAGCTAGTTTCGGCCTATTCTTGATAAATTCTCGGTACACGTTCTGAAAGAATACAACAAATCTCATAATGAATCGTTCCTAAATGCTCTGCAACTTCTTGCATCGTGATTTCTTGGCCCTTATTTTTTCCGATCAATGTTACTTTGGTCCCAACTTTGACTTCTTTGGGCAAACGGATCATTAATTGATCCATGCATACTCGCCCGATGATTTCGCAAAATTCCCCATCTACCAATAATGAAAAACCTTGCATTTTACGGACCCATCCATCGGCATATCCAATAGGAACCGTACCGATCCATTCTTCCTTAGGGGTATCATAAGTCTTCCCATAACCAACACCTTCATCAGCTGCTAGTTTTTTCACTTGGATCAATTCGGAAACAAGTTCCATTGCAGGCTGTAAGTTATACGGTTCAGGTAACTCATGACCTGACGGATTTAAGCCATACATCCCAACACCGTATCGAATCATGTTTCCTGGCATCTCTTTATCGTGCCATAACGCAGTGGCACTATTACTTGAATGGACATAACGTGGCAAATGGTCCAGCGTAGAAAGAACCGCTTGGAATCTTGAAGCTTGTGTCTGCCAATAAGTAAAATCCGCTTCATCCGCTGTTGCAAAATGGGTGAATAATCCTTCCCAAACCATATTAGGTGAAGCTTCGACGATTGCGGCCGCCTCTTGTACTTCTTTGGGGGTTAAAAATCCGATTCGACCCATCCCAGTGTCGGCCTTGATGTGAATTTTAATAGGCTCTGTCATTTCTGTTAAATCTTTTAAAACCTCTTGAGCCTCCAACAACCAGTCTTTTGTCGCTACAGTGATTGATAGATCGTAATCAACAACTAAAGAAAGGTAGCTTGGAAAAACAACGCTTAATACTAAGATTGGCTCTGTAATACCTGCTTCTCTCAATTCAATCGCTTCATCTAATGTCGCCACACAAAATCCCGTAGCTCCTGCAGTTAATGCTGTTTGTGCTGTAGCAACTGCTCCATGTCCATATCCGTCTGCTTTTACGACGGCAAACAATTCGACACCTTTAGGTAAACGTTCGACTTCATTTCTGATATTTTCTCTTAATGCTTTTCTATGTATAATGGCTCTTGTTGGTCGATGATAAGTTACAACCATAAACTAAGTATCCTTCTTTCTATTCTTCCAACACGACTTGGGCAATTGCCAGTTCATCCGTATGTGTCAAACTTACAAATACATTCCCGTGGTGTGGTGACTTTGTAAAGATCGGCGCACCGCTCTCATCACGTAAAATTTCTAAATCTTGAAAACTAACTTTTCCAATCCCTGTACCCCAAGCTTTAGAGAACGCTTCTTTGCATGCATACCGCCCTGCTAAAAATTCTACCTGACGATGGGAAGAATGGCTAGCAAAAAGGGTCTGTTCTGCGGGAGTTAAGATTCTTTCAATAAAATGCGGACGACGTTCAATGATTTTTGCGACTCTTTCAAGTTCTGTTGCATCGATCCCAATCCCTTTGATCACTGCCTCCACCCTTTCATCTACCTTCTTTATTTTACCAAAGACTTTTTTAAATACCATGGTTTTCACTAAAGAAACATTACTATTTTTTCAAAATAGCTATTTCAAATTAATTTTTTTAGCATTTCTGCTATAGCAAATAAAAAAACCATCGATCAATTGATCGATGGTTTTTTGTTTTAGTCGTTTGAATTTGAACGAATGACAAATCCACGTTTTTTATCGTTAGTACGATTTGTATTTTTGTTGTTGCTATTGCTACGTGATTTGTTTCCACTGTAGTTTTTGTTTTTGCTGTTGTCGCTGTTGCGGTCGCGATCTTTGCGGTAATTGTCTTTTCCACGTCCGCCACGGTTGTTTCCACCACCGTTACGTTTGTTTCCATTTCCACCGCGGTTTCCACCACGATTGAAGCCGCCTTTTTTATTTGAAGGCAATGGACGTTCTGGTGTGATTTTAACTGGAACTGAATCAGCTGGGTCTTTAGCAACTGTCTTCAACAACAAGGCTGCTAATTCTTCAGCAGAATAAGTAGCTGTTAATTCTTGTGCAGATTCGCTATATTTTTCTAAGCTTGAAGAATTTTCTTCCATTTGGCTTTGGATTTGCTCCATCGCTGCGCCTAGTTGACCTTTGAATGCTTCTTTTTCGGTTGGTGGATGTAATGGATTCATACGTTTCTTAGTTAAGTTCTCAATCACATGTAAGTAACCCATTTCGTTTGGTGTCACGAAAGTTACAGACATACCACCTTTACCAGCACGACCTGTACGACCGATACGGTGAACATAGCTTTCTGGATCTTGCGGAATATCATAGTTGTAGACATGGGTCACACCTGAGATATCTAAACCACGGGCAGCAACGTCAGTCGCAACTAAAATATCAAGATGTCCAGATTTAAATGAACGTAATACACTCATCCGTTTTTGTTGTGATAAATCACCATGAATTCCTTCAGCTTTATAGCCGCGAGCTTCTAAGCCACGAGCTAATTCATCTACCCGACGTTTTGTACGTCCGAATACGATGGCTAAATCTGGTGTTTGTACGTCAAACAAGCGAGTCATAATATCGAATTTTTCAAAATCTTTTGCCCGAACATAATATTGATCGATCAAATCAGCGGTCATTTCTTTCGCTTTGATTTTTACGTGTTCTGGGTTATTCATAAATTTAACACCAATTTTTTTGATTGCATCTGGCATCGTTGCTGAGAACAACAATGTTTGGCGTTCTGCAGGGACTTTACTAATGATTTTTTCGATATCTTCTAAGAAGCCCATGTTCAACATTTCATCTGCTTCATCTAAAACAAGTGTTTCAACTGTTTCTAATTTCAATGTGTGGCGGTTGATATGATCTAACATACGTCCTGGTGTACCGACAACGATATGTGGACGATCTTTCAAGCCACGGATTTGACGTCCGATATCAGCACCACCATAAACGGCTTGAACACGGACTTTTTTATCTCGACCTAAACGGTATAATTCTTCTTGAGTTTGGATTGCAAGTTCACGTGTTGGTGAAATAACCAAACCTTGTAAAGTATTTTTAGTCGTATCAATTTTGTCTAGCATTGGTAGACCAAAGGCTGCTGTTTTACCAGTACCTGTTTGTGCTTGTCCAATTACATCTCTTCCAGCTAATGCTAAAGGAATAGTTTGTCCTTGGATGGGTGTTGCTTCTTCAAAACCTGCGCGTTCAACCGCGATCAATAGTTCTGGTGATAATTTTAATTCGTTGAATTTCAAATGATATCCTCCTAATGTCTGTTAACCTTATCATTTAGAGCGTATGGTTAGTTATCTGCGTGCAGGCTGCAACTGTCCCTTTAGTTGCCACCTTTGGCGATAGGTACCGAAAAACCGCTCCGCGAAGTCAGGCGGAAGGATCATCTCTCACAAAAAGTGGCTGCGACATCGTTCATTTGAAAAATGCCCCAACCGCTCCTTAGAAATAATTGGTAAGCCAGTAGACTTATCCACTAGCGAATCTTTAATTTATTGGATGACTCGTTCAATCATTACTTCATTTCTCGGCAATAGCTCATTCTAGCATATCATTTTGTTTTCTGCAAGTTTTCACTACTTTTGTAAAGCTTCAACTAAGGTAAATAAGCCCATTCCATTGCTACCTTTCAACACAATACTATCTTCAGCTTGCAGACTTTCCTGGACCGCTTCAATCAATTGTGCTTTTTCAGTTTTAGCAAAATAATGAATCTTAAGATTTTGATAACGATCTGCTAACGCAATTTTTAAGGCCTTCATTTCTTCACCATATAAGAAAATTTCTTGAAAGTCTTGTTCATTGATATGGTTGACCATATTTGCATGCAAGGCAGCTGAGTCTTCCCCTAGTTCCAACATATCTGCTAAAACAGCAATCCGACGACCTTCAGTAGGAAGTTTGGCAAACGTATCTAATACTAATGCCATCGCTGTCGGATTTGCATTATAAACATCGCTTAAGATATCCGCGCCATTTTTAGCTTTCAGCCATTGCGTACGATTTTGAGTCACTTGAACATAGGCTAGTCCTTGGAAAATCTCTTCATTAGTCAAACCATACCAGCGACCGATCGCTAAAGCAATCAAGGCATTTTGAACATTGTAGCTGCCTGGTAACGGGATTTGATATCCACTATCATCGACTGAAAAAACAGTTGCGCCTTTGTTTTCATTTAAGATCGTAGCAGAAATATCACCTTGTTGGATGCCGAAGGTTTCAATCGTTTGTGATAGCGAATGAATACGATCTTCTAAAAGGGGTTCATCTGCAGGAACGATCAACAAGCCATCAGGTGCTAAGCCGGTAGTGATTTCCATTTTAGCATCTGCAATTTTTTCTCTTGAGCCTAAGTTTTCAATATGTGCTTCACCAATGATGGTAATGGCAGCCACAGCTGGTTCTGCTAACTCAGACAATACACTGATCTCATTTTCATGATCCATACCCATTTCAAGAATCAACTTTTCAGTTCCTTCTGGCATATGTAAAATCGTGTAAGGCAAGCCGATATCATTATTATAGTTTCCTTGAGTTTTATACGTCCGATATTTTCGACTGAGAACAGATTCAGTCATATCTTTTGTCGTCGTCTTCCCATTAGATCCAGTAATAGCGATCACATCTGGATTTTCTTCTAATAAATAATAACTTGCTAATGCTTGAAAAGCGGCAAGTGTATCATTTACCAAAATAACTGCAATCCCTTCTGGTGCAGTTGCGGGATCATTACTCCATAATGTTGCAGTCGCCCCGTTTTCAATTGCTTTTGACACGAAATCATGACCATCATTTTTCCCTTTTAACGGAATAAATAGATCGCCGTTTGAAATTTTGCGCGTATCGAATTCGACACCAGTAACGGTCACCTCATTTTCCGTCAATACTTCACCTTGAACGGCTTTGCTGATGATTGTCGTTGTAAAATTCATGGTGTTCCTCCCATATTAATTGTCTCTAGCTACAAGAATAGAATGTTTTTACTAAAAATATTCTATTAGGAAAAAAGGAGTGCGACATACTTTTGTCACACTCACATTTTAAGTTCTTACTGTGATATAACGTGGCTTAATTATTCAAATGCAAAGCAGCTTTCATTTCGTGACGTTTCAATCCTAATTGAATCAATTCCTCAATCAAATCACTGTACTTCAATCCCATATTTTCCCATAATAGCGGGTACATACTGAACTCAGTAAAACCGGGCATGGTATTTAGTTCATTCAAGAATAATTCATTTTTATTCGTCAAGAAGAAATCACAGCGACTAAGACCGGATCCGCCTAACATCGTATAAGCCAATTTAGCATAGTCACGAGCTTTTTCCATAACATCTTCTGGTATATCCGCTGGAATCGCCATTTGAATTTTATTATCGATATATTTTGCATTGTAATCATAAAAAGCTACTTCTTTTACCACTTCACCTGGTAATGTTGTACGCACATCATCGTTTCCTAAAACAGCTACCTCAATTTCACGAGCATCAATTCCTTGTTCGACCAAGGCACGAGAATCATAGAGATACGCTTCTTGTAAAGCATTTTGTAATTCTTCGCGATTTTCAGCTCGAGAGATCCCAACACTTGAACCCATATTGGCTGGTTTGATGAACATTGGATACAACAACATGCCTTCGCATTTATCAAAGACTTGTTTTGGATTTTCTTTCCATTGATTCTTTAAGACAGGCACGTAAGGTACTTGTGGAATGCCACCTGCTTGTAAAATATACTTTGTCATGATTTTATCCATTGCACATGCACTAGTCATTACACCAGTACCTACATACGGCATATCCAATGTTTCTAAGAACCCTTGGATCGTTCCATCTTCACCGTTTGGTCCGTGCAAAACAGGAAAGACAATCGCATTGTCTTCTTTGATTTCACCAGCTCCGATTACTCGACCGCTAAATCCTTCTACGACATTACCTGTTGGATCCCATGTTAAGCGCAACACTTCATCTGTTTCTGGTGCTTCCGTTAGCAACGGGCCTTTGACCCATTGACCGGTTTTATCAATATAAACAAGTTGGACTTGATAATAATCAAAATAAACCGCAGAAATTACTGAAAAAGCCGATAGAATCGCTACATCATGCTCTGGACTCTTCCCACCATAAAGTAAAATAATTTTCAACTGAATGTCCTCCATTACTTTCTGATCTTTCATATTTTAGCATAAAAACTGGAATCTCCAAAAAAAAGTTTTACAAGTATTACGAAGCGTATCATTTATGTTACAACAAATCGCTTGAAATCAAGTCTTCTAGGGATTTCTTAAAATGAACACGATCTTCATTTGTAAAAGGTTTTGGTCCTTTTGTTCGTTGCTTCGCTTGCCGCATTTTACTACCGATAAATCGTTGGGTCAATAAAGAATCAATGTTCATCGTGGTATATTCCATACCTGATTGATGCACGACATGTGCTGCTTTCACTAATGTCAAAGAAGCTAAACCATAATCTTGTGTGATCAATATGTCTGTTGGTTGGATCACAGAAACAATTTTAAAATCAGCAGAATCCGCGCCTCGATCAACATAGATAAAATCTACGAACTCCGGATACTCTTTTCTCGAATAATGATCGATACTGGTTACAATCAGTACTGGCAATGAAAATTTCTTTGCTACTTCGATCGTTGTATCTTTCACTGGTGAACCATCACCATCAATAATCAAACGCATCTTTACCTAGCCTTTCTACAATATAGACTCCTACTAACAATAAGACGATCGTTGCAAATTTAACGAGATCCATCGTTCCAAAAATTGCTTGCGTATGTAAATTTTTTGGTAAAAACAGATCTCGAATCGGCAAATCTTTTTCCCATAATGTTGCGCCTAATAAAAACATTAAAATAAACTGATGGGTGATACTGCCTTTATTTGAGGTTGAATATTTGGCAGTGATTCGTTGCTGTTCAGGAATACTATCGGTTTGATAGTACAAACGGTTCAACCAAGAACTAGTACTTTTCTGAAAAAAGGTTAAAACAAAAATAGCTATCGGAAAAATAACTCGAATACTTAACAACAATAGACCAACCGTCAAACCAAACAACTGAAAAACTAGTGGATTTTTAGCTTTTTTTCTTAATTTGCTTGCAAATAATAAGGAGCTAATCGTTGCTAAAACATACGGTAAAAACAAGTATAATTCTTGGGCAGAACTTCCTTTATAAACTGCAATATAAAACGCACCGAAAAGAAAAATGAAGTTTCCGATCATTCCATTTAAAAATGTCAGCGCATTTTGCCAAAGCGGTAATTTCCAACGATCTTTAACCTGATGAATCACCACGATCGCTAAAATAAAAATACTAGCAAACAAAATGATTGAACCATCCAATAATTTTTCATTGAACAGTAAACGGCCACTACGCAATAAAAATAAAGCACTGAAAAACAAAATGAACCAAACCAATTCCGGAATTGAAAAAACATGTTTAGGCAATTCTTTAAAATCCATTTCATAATGTGGGTAATGCTTCACAGTATGATAAGCACATATATAATACAACGTAATTATACTCGGCACGATGACCATTTGAACAGGTAAGCTTGCAGTCAGCCCTAAACCTAACGGTGCTAAAACTACCAAGGCATAAAGATAGCCTTTACCAGTCATCGAGTGAAATCCCTGAGTCTGCTCGTAAAAATTGACACTGGTATTGGCGGCTGGCAGCCAGGCAGCACTCAATCCTAATAATATGCTACCAAACAAATAACTCGAAAAATAAATCGTTCCGAGTAATGTCAAAAATGCGCCAAAACCTCCGATTAAAAGCGCCACCATTAACAGCGTATACTGATCGATGGAACGATGCAACCCACGAATCAAAAAAATACCGGTTACACGAAAGGTATAAAATAAAACAAACGGCATTGCCGTCATAGCAATACTCGAATGAATCAAATGAATAAATAGCAAATACGGGACAATCACTAGGGTATTCGCTAAAACAAATGGCGTAGTTTGAGTAAAGCGCCGAAAAAAATTCTTGATGGCTTCCATTAAAACGATCCTTTCGTCAATAAGAGATTAAAGTTATCGCTTGGCGAAACTCTTCTATTAAATGTTCTTTTTTATAGTCAGCAAAAGCGGCTTGGTTTTTATTCAGGATGCCTCGCATTTTAGTTGGAATGAATACCTCTGCCAATTGATTTTCTAAAATGAAGTCGCGAGTGATCCCCCATTCGTAATAATAACCTACTGGGCGGCAACTATAAATCGTCTGGTTAATGACTTGATCAGCAAAGCGTCGATGCGTATGCCCAAAAACCACTTGCTGGATATTATTATAACGATCCAATAATTCACCTAACGCTTTGGAACCTAAAAAAGCATTTAATTTATTCCAAATTTGATATTTCCCGCTTAAATGAACAATAAATTCTGCTTTAGGAACAAAATGAGTCGCTAAAATCACTTGATAATTTTTTTGCGCTAAATCATCTAGTATCAATTTTAATTGCTTTAGAATCGCTTGATCAACTGTTTGATCGTCAGAAAAACGTTCGATGATCCGATCAAACCAATAAATGTTCTTAGTCGAGCGAATTTTTTTAGAATCAGTCAATTCAGAAAAGCCATAATCATACCAACCATTAAATCCTAGTAGAACAGTCTTCTCTGTCAATGGTAAATAACGTAAGTTAAGAAAATGACTATCGGGATAATGTTCGATCATCTGCTCACCTCGAATATTACCCATCTCATGATTACCTAGATTAAAGGTTGTTGGCATGCCTTTGTGCCGAAAAAAATGATTCACAGCCAAAGTATGCGCCATTTTATTTGCTGTATCACCCGCAAAGTGCAATCGCGTCACCTTTTTCTCTTGTAACAAATCAAACAATAATGTGAATTCTTCATCGTCAAAGTGATTGATATCTGCATGTAGATCCGTAATGATCGCTAGTGTCCCCATTTCGACACCCCTTTCTCCTTTGTTCACTTTACACAAAACGAGCTAATATTGCGAATCAAATGCAAGGAAAATACTTGTGGTTTTTTAGCTTGTGCTATACTTAACTAAAAGGAATATTTTGAGGAGGATGCTTATGGTTACGTATCAAAATTTACAAACCGATCTATTGCAAGCGCTTGATCAGCATGTTGATATTTTGAAAGAAGTCGAAGATATCGAAACAGCAGAATTACCCGGTTTTTTATTTATGATGCGCAGTTTAGGATTTATGTTGGACCGAGCAGCATTGGTCTTAGCTAGTAAAGATGATGACGAAATGTACTACATGATGTTTGAATACTACCTATTGTTGAATGAGTTAAAACTAAATCTAGCCATGAATTTTTCTTATGCTACACTGCAAGGTGCACCCTTGATCGATACTGTTGATCGCTTTCCTAATACGTATGAAAAAGAGATGAAACATTGGTGGGAAGCACGGACTGGCTTAATTGTTGAAGAAACGAAACAAACGATTCAACTCGAAGAAATCTAATTCTCTAGAAAAAGAGGTTGTGCCAAAATTTTTTCAAACTTTTGGCACAACCTCTTTTAGTGTGTTAATTCTGGATATAAGAAACGAAGAACATCCATCGTTAAACGGCGGCTCTTTCCAGCATATGGATAGATATGCATATGCATTGCTGGATTGAAGTTAGCTTCAATGATGCCATAATCTTCATGATTTTCATGCGGTTTGTCCTTATCAGGAATAATCAAATCAATTCCGCTAATGTTAGCTCCCAGTGCCGCAACTGCATCGATAGCAATTTTTTTATAACTTTCATCTACTTCATCGGTAATATCGATTGAATCGCCACCTGTAGAAACATTCGAATTTTCACGTAAGAAAACTTGGCGACCTTGTTCAGGAACACTATTGATTTGAAGACCTTGCTCTTTCAGCATCAATTGTTCTAGCGCTCCTAGTTGGATCACTTCCAATGGTGAACGATGATGGGTTCCTCGCAATGGATCTGCATTTTTTTCAGCTACCAATTGACTGATTGTTCGCTCGCCATCTCCAACAACATTGGCTGGGATACGCAGCAATACAGCTTTGACCTGACCATCGATCACAAAAAATCGATATTCAGTCCCAGGCATAAATTCTTCGATGATCACTGCATCATCTTCTGCAAATGCAATTGCTAATCCAGCATTGAAATCTTCGATCGATGTTTCATTTTTAAAGATCGTGATTCCTAGACCATAATTGGTTGATTTTGGTTTTATCACAAAAGCTTTCTTAGCAAACCGTAAATAAGCTTTTTTCGCTTCTTCAATCGATCCAAAGGTCTCTCCAGCCGGTACTCGGAAACCAGCGCGAGCTAAAATGGTTTTGGTTACTGTTTTGTTAGCCATGAGTAACGGTGCGATATAGGTATCTTTACTGGTCATGTTGGCATTTTTTACTAATTCTTGATGATTTTCATGTTGTAATTTTACAAATTGATCGTGACGGTCCAATACTTCCGCTTCGATGCCGGTTTGGATCGCATCGAATAAAAGGTTCTGCGTTGATAATTCCATCTCTTGGAAGCCTGCCAATTGGTAGGGATGCGCCCAAGCCTGTTCGTAGAATTTGCGACCCCATTCAGTAGCCACTGCGGCTTGGCCTTCGTTTTCATCTAAAACAAAAATCCGAGCCGCTAAAGTTTCTTCTGGATGATCCAACCAGTTTTGATACGTACGTACTAAGTCGGATCCTTCCAAATCTAATTCTTTGATCATCTGCAACATTTCAGTAAAAATTTGTTGTCCTTCGTCATAAAACGCCGTTGTTTTCGTTGGATGTTCTAAGGAAACTGCATCGCTGATATGATTTCCTTTTGCTACCCAATCATCTGCTGGTAACTTTTCATCTGTCCATAAGAGATAAAGCATGAATAAATGGATGAATTTGATTTCATCCGCATCAATTCCAACTCGATCAAAAGGATTTAAATCGATATTTCTTAATTCAACATACCGGATGCCTGTATGGAAAAGATCGGCAACTTTTTTCCCACCACGCATACGAATCGGTGCATAAAATTCTTTTTCTTCTGACAAACGTCCAAGAGCTACATTTTCAGCCAAATCTTGGCTGTAACGAGTCAACGATTCGTAAGAAACTTGAACATCTGGTTTATTGACATACCCATATTGACTTGTTCGAATACTACGAACAGGTTCATTCGGACGATCTTCGCTATCAAAATAGCGTGCTTCGCTTAATGGGCTCGCACCAAATAAATACGTGATCAACCAACGATAACGTAAAAAGTTGCGTGCGATTTTCATATATAAATGCGTCTTAAAATCTTCTAAAGACGTTTCTTGTGTTTGAGCTAAGAATAGTTGTTCGACGAGGTCCAAACCATATTCAAAGTTAAAATGGATCCCACTGACCATTTGTTTTCTTTTGCCATATTCGCGTGCCAAATAACGACGATATAAGACATCGGCGTGGTGTTCTAATTTTGCGATTTGGATGTCTTCTTCTTTTTCTGGCAGCGCCGGCGGCATCGAAAAGGGCCACATCATTTCATCTTTTGGTAAGCTACGCTGAGCTACATCATGGATTGCTTCTAAATAAGCCAGTACTTCCTCCACTGATTCAGTCACCGGTGTGATCAACTCTAATTGGGTTTCCGAAAAATCCGTTTGGATATACGGGTGAAAGTTACGATTGCCAACCGTTGAAGGGTGGTTCGATTTCGCCAATTCACCATCTAAAGTGACACGTTGGCTTTCTTTTTCAATCCCGTATCGCGCTTGCAGCAAGAACGGTCTGACGCTCTCTTGCTCCATCATATTTTTTATGTTCATTTGTTTGTATCCTCCTTCCCAGCTACATTATATAGAAGATTATGGATAAACAGAACGGAAATGCTTAAAAAAAGCTTGTTCACAGTACAAAAATAAATAAGGATAACAACTATGATTTTATTTGAACAAAAAAATAGTACTTTCTATAAAATACTCAACCATAGAAAGTACCGACTTGTTTTAACTATAAAAATTTGTGTTTAGCGCTGAGAGCTACTGAAGCAAATCATTGGTGAACTCTTCGCTATCTTCAATGCTCGTAGATAAACGTAATAGATTAGGTTACGCCCTACGATTCTTACAATTATTGTGAGATATCCACCTGGGTTTGCATGGTTGGATAAGTAATCAACGTTTCAACCTTGCCTAAATTTTCAGCAAAAGCAATCAATTTTAGTTGGGCTAAAAATTCTTTGATCTTAGTAGCAATTAGACTGAGAAAAGAAATGCTCGTTCGAAAGAAAAACTTGAGATCTAAAAAAATCCCTAGCCTTATTCTCTCGAAAAATCTAAATTCACTTGTTCAATTTATTGAAAACTGATTATTATCTAATTTTTCTAAAGCTGATTTTATATTCTCTATTTCACGTTCATCAAAAGGATATTCAATATTAAGGTCATAATCATCTCCAAATTTAGGATAATTAGATAATAATAAATCATATTTTTGATAACTACTATCATCAATAAAGATAATATTATATTTATACGAAAAATAATTCATAATATATTTTTGAATATAATTTACATATATATCAGAAAAATTTGTATCTATTTTTATTTTAACAGATTTTTTAAAATTTGAATTTAGACCTAATGAAAAAATCAACATGATGTATCGATCAATTAAATATCTTTCTTTGCTGAAAAAATTAAACTGTAATTCTATTTTCATTTTATCAATGATATTTTTTACAACCACAACATATGTAAAATATTCTGAATATACATCCTCAAAATTATAAAAATTATGATCTTTGTAGTATTGAGGGTAAATAGCTGCCGACAAATGACTTCGAAATATAAATTCGTAACTATCTTCTAAACTAATCTGAGGAATTTCTGAAACATCATTTTGAAATATTTTGAAAAAAGTATCTGTTGCTTTAAGTATATCTGTTTCTATTTTCCGATGGTATTCAAACAGATATTTTTTTATACTTTCTGATCGATAAAGTATGTCATTTGTCAATAAAATCAAAATAAAAAAATAAGTTTCATTACTATCAAAAATTTTATGTCGATACAAAACTTGTTCTATGATGTCATAAAGATTTGGCACATTTGAAAGATACTTATGTCTTGGTACATACTTCTTAAACTGACTAGCTATTTTTATAGGATATTTCTTCCTATACCTAATAATCAAAATAGATAATCTCGTACTTAAATCATTTATTTTAGCGAGATTTGTCATATTCAAACGTAAATTATCAATGATGTATTCTATATCCAATCTTATAGAATCTTCATTGAGTAAAAAAAAGCATTCGGGCCAGATATCACCATAAAAAATTATTTTACAAGCTTCATAAATACATTCTCTAATGCTTATCTCTTCACCAATTATATTAAACTTTTTTTTATCAATATTTAAATTTAAACCACTAAGCAATGATTGGATGTCATCAAAAGCATGATTAATAAAATATTGGCTGACATTCTTTTTGATCATATATTCATGATTGCTTTCATAGCGGTTAAACAGTAAATCGATAAATAGTATAATTGTCTCATTTCTTTTAAAAATATGACTTATCAAAAAATTTATATTTGCTTGTTTAGAAATAATTATTTTTACTCCTCTGTGTTTTTTAAACAACAATGAAAAATCTTCGGAGTTACTTTTGTTGTAATCAAGAATGATTAGTGAAAGATTATTTATATATCTTTGAATACTTCGATCAGAGAGTCCTACCTCTTGACTAATTTCTAGTAAGGAATACCATCTATTTTCTTTGGAAATTATTCTTAAAATACGGATCAATACTTGATCTCGTGAATCTAATAAATTAAATATTTTCTTTTCCAAACAAACCACTCCTTCAATAAACAACATTAAGTATATAATCACCAATCATTATATACTTAATATCAAAAAAATGATTTAAATTAAAGTCTCTATAACTTAAATATGATATTTTTGTTATAAAAATCAATTTTACTATAAATTATGGACTATTAAATTTGTCGAATTATTTTTTTAAATCATAATAAATCAGCATTCTCTAGTAATTCTTCAATAAAGGTACCTTTGATTTTTTTCAACCCTTTACGTTCAATCAAGCCTTCCAATAATGGGACTTTCACCTCTTTGATCCCTTTTTGATCATTTAAATAATAGGAAGCATTCAACAGCATTCGAATATCGTAAGAAGAAGCAAAAACTTCTGGCACTCCACGATCGATTTCCAATAATGTGTAGACAGCTTCCATGGCTGTACGGACAGAATATTCCGTAGTAAACACAGTATCTCGTTCTGTTTCTGCAAAGTTACCCATAAAGGCTAGATTACTATATCCTTCTGGAATCACTGCTGGACGATCCCCTTTCGCACGTGGCATAAAGTAAGAAGTAATATAAGGCATGTAACATGGAATCGTATTACATGATTCTTTAGCTAAATCATCAATCAAATGTTCTGGCACACCCATTTGATACAACCATTCAGCCGCGATCTCATTTCCGGTACATTCAGTAATCGGTTTTTTTGATATAATTGCCTTTCGTATCTGAAAGCAGGGCATAGACCCAAACAACTAATTGATCCTTTGGTTGTTTTTTGAAATGTGGCTGACGATTAAGAGTATAGCTCATTTTCCAATTAGAGTCTGTCGCGTGAACGATCCCACCAGTGACCACTTTTCCAGCATAGGGATCTCTATGACTAATTTTTTCGATATAAGGGGCAATTTTTTCATCTAAGGTTGTTACCGTTGCTGAAACAAACCAGCTTGAATCTGGAAGATTCTCGCAGAATTTTTCTGGCTTACCAAAGCTGGCATCTTGTTCTGCCATACTCTTCCATAAATTCCAACTACCGCCCAATTCTTTCGAGACTGGAGCCGGTGTTTCACTATTCCCATATGTCGAGCTTTCAGTGATTGAGCCATTTGTAACAAAAACTAAATCATTCTCAGCTAACTGAACGATCGTTTCCTGTTTTTCGACCGTTAAGATTAACTTATCTGCTAATTTTTTCCCCTGTTTAGTAGCTACAATCACATTTTCAACTTTTGTATCATATTGGAAATGAACTCCATTGTCTTTTAAATAAGCTAATAGTGGCAATACCAATGATTCATACTGATTATACTTAGTAAATTTAAGCGAAGAAAAATCAGCTAATGCATCAATATGGTGAATAAAACGCATCAAGTAACGTCTCATCTCCATCGCTGAATGCCATTTTTCAAAAGCAAACATCGTGCACCAATACGTCCAAAAATTTGAGTCAAAGAATTCATCTGTAAAAACATCTGTAATTTTCTTATCATCCAATTGGTCTTCTTTCGTCAAACATAAGGCTAAAATTTCTTTGATGGCCTTCTCACTCAACGTTAATTGACCATCTGTTGGCACTTGGTTACCTTGGTTATGGATCAAACGACATTTTGAAGAATTGGGATCTTTTTTATTCAACCAATAAAATTCATCTAAAACAGAAGCATCCTCAACTTCTAGTGAGGGAATCGAGCGGAAAAGGTCCCACAGACATTCAAAATGACTTTCCATTTCACGTCCACCACGAATTACAAAGCCATATTCTTCTTTGTATCGACCATCTAAGGAACCACCCGCAAGTGGCAATTCTTCTAAAATATGAATCTTACTGCCGTCCATACGACCATCTCTAATTAAAAATGCTGCGGCTGAAAGTGAGGCCAATCCCGAGCCGATTAAATAAACGGCTGAAATATCTTCTGTTTTTGTCGGTTTTGCCGCCCGTGCAAAGGCTTCATAATTTCCGTTACTTCTATACATTGCATTCACTCCATTTCTTCGTTTTAGTCTTGGGTATGTTTCAAATGTTTTTTCGCTGTTTCTACATCTTCTTTTACTGTTTCATAGTCAAAACGTTCGATTCTACCATCTAATTTTTCTGCAATCATCGTATTCAATAATGTTTCATCTGATTCATCAGCATATAGTAATAAGCCTAATTCATCATTGTCTAATTGATTGGCGATCGAATCAAAAATAGTATGTGTCCGTTTGTTCTTAATGTAATTGGCACTCAATCCGACGGCATCCCCAATCACCCAGCCACATAAAACTCCTAGCGGCCCACCTAGAATCCCTACGATGATTCCTATAAATCCACCTTTTGCCACCCGTGAATTGCTTTCATAATCGACACTGTCTTTCACGACAAATTTTGATTTGTCTGCATGTTTTTGTAAAATCATGGCTTGTTTCAAATCAAATGTATTACTCTTTGAAATTTTTTGGAGTTGTGAAAATCCTTCGTAGGTCTTTGCTGCTTCATCGAAAGTTACTAAAATAATTTTTTTCATTGTCGTTTCCTCTTCTCTTCTTTATGCTTTAACTTTAGCAAAATTGCTACGATAAAAATTTCAAAGTTTGTCTGATAATCCGCCGATTTTGATTTGTGTTTTTTTAGGGTCACTAAAAAACTATCCTTGAAAATACCTCTTACTAGGAATTTCCAAGGATAGTCGTGTCTAATTTTACTTACCCAATTTATCTTTTAATTGGCCTAGCTCTGCTAGTAATTGATCAGCCGTTTGTTGCGTATCCTCATCTAAGGTTCCTTGTTTTGCTGAGTTCAATCCACCTAACACTTCTTGTCCAACCATATCTAATAATGTAGAACTTACTTCCGTTTTGTCTGACAAGTCAGCTGCTACTTCTTTTGGAGATACTTTTTTGGCACTCAAGATCGCCATATCTTCGACCTTTTTGACAACAAAAATCTTAGGGGTTGTTCTTGCTAACAATTCTTTTGTTAATTCGACTTTAGAGATTCGGGTATTATTATAATCCGTATAGTAATATGTCTGGCTTTCATTACACATCATTCCAGTATATTGAGAGTAATCTTCTTGGTCACCGCTAGTAACTACGATTCCTTTCGGGATTTGCACGGTTGACAGGATCTTCGTTGCATTCGTTACAGCTTCTATTTCATTTTTGGCTGGATCGATATGCTCTTTGAAAAAGGTTGCTCGAACAAAACGTTCTGGCGGTGTATAACCACCTGGTAACCCCATCGTTCCAGTTCCTTGTGAAAAAGCATTTGCTGTATAATTACCAAATTGTTGCGGTTCGTATTGTTTTGGTCGAACATTCAAATAATTACTCAAATTTTCGATATGCCATTCTAATAATGGGGTATTCGTCATGACACCAACAGGATTTTCTTTTAAGTGTAAGACTTTTTGTGTTGGTTCGATTACCATGCAATTACCTGAAGTATCTGTAATGATCCAATGCAGCGGTGTGACCGTATCAATTAGTGGGGCTGCAACATCCATTAGATTTACTTTGGACAATTTCTTTTTCAAATCTGCGATTGATTTGAACTCACCTAATGCCCAAGTAATAAATTCATGGGGTGCTAAATTGATTTTATTTTCATCGGCTTGTTTTTGATAGACGGCTTTTTGTGGCAAGTACAATTCCGCTATCGCCAATCCATGTTCATTTACTCCATCTGCCACAAAATAAGAAGTCCCTAGTGAACGACCCGCTCCTAAAAATCCATAGTTTGATTCATGCTCGGCATGATCCGCCGATGACTTCCAAGAATACGTTCTTGGTAAATAAACGACATCAAAATCTAGTGGGAAAGAATAATCCATTGTTCTCGCTAATACATGTTTCCGATCGGTTGTTGCTGTAAAAATACTTGTACACATGTTCTACACATCCTCTTTCTTTTCTTATAATTTTTATTTGACCAGCGTTTCATTGCTCAAGGCGTTGATCCATTTTATGTTCTATTACTAAAAATACTAAAGCTAAAAATCTAACGATGTATCTGATAAACTAACTCTTGTATTTCCTGCGGGTGATTGCCTCATTCACCTCTTCCTCATTGGTACATTTGTATAGTAGCATGAGAATTTGAGCTGTTTTGTTTGTATCTTGTCTTAAAAAACGTCAAAAATATTTTTTTGTTTTTTCAGAATACAAAAAAAAGCGATGTACTCGCTGTAAAATACAGCAAACACATCGCTAAGAACTTTCTTAGTTCACTCTTTATTCTTCTTTTAACAGACCTTTGAATAAACCGACTGCAAAATCATTTGAATTGAAAGCCTCTAAATCATTGATACCTTCACCTAAACCAACCAGTTTTACTGGTAAGTGTAATTCATTTCGAATCGCTAAAACGATCCCACCTTTAGCTGTACCATCTAATTTAGTTAAGACTAATCCAGTCACATCAGTGGTTTCTTTAAATTGACGAGCTTGAACTAACGCATTTTGACCGGTAGTTGCATCCACAACTAACAAGACTTCATGCGGTGCGCTTGGAAACTCACGTTGAATCACACGTTTGATTTTTTCTAATTCGTTCATCAAGTTCACTTTGTTTTGTAAACGTCCCGCTGTATCGATCAATAAGATATCGTAATTACCATTTTTTGCCTTATCAACAGCATCAAAGACGACCGCTGCAGGATCGCCACCAGCATTTCCTCGTACTACTTCCACGCCAGAACGTTCGCCCCAAACGACCAATTGATCGATTGCACCCGCTCGGAAAGTATCCGCTGCGGCTAATAAAACTTTTTTGCCTTCATTTTTGTATTGGTTCGCTAATTTACCGATACTGGTAGTTTTTCCGGTTCCGTTGACACCAACAAATAAAATGACGCTCAAACCATCAGGTTGTAAATTGATTTCATTGTTCTCATCCACACCTTCAGCTTCATAAATGTCGACTAATTTTTCAATGATGACATTTTGGACTTGTGCAGGTTTCTTAGCATTTTTCAATTTAACTTCTTGACGCAACGAGTCGGTCAATTGGATCGCTGTATCAAAGCCAACATCGGCACCGATCAATGTTTCTTCCAATTCTTCAAAGAACTCCTCATCCACACGACGGAAACGTGCGAACAATTCATTCATTCGATCGCCAAAGGATTTACGGGTCTTCTCTAAACCCTTGTCATACTTTTCTTGTACTGACTCTTCTTCCACAACTGGAGCTGCTTCGATCGGATTTACCACTGGTGCTTCTGAATCTGTTTCGATCGATTGGGCATCTTCGGATGTCTCATTGAACGTTTCATCAATCGTTACCGGAACTTCGGGTGTTTTTAAGTCGGTCGGTTCTTCTTCAGAGATCGGTTCTTTTTCAGCTGGTTCAATTGTTTCTACGACTTCATTTTTTTCTTCGATTTTATCCGCTGTAGGACGGGTTTCAGCTTCCGATTCAGCTGTTGGCACAGCTTCGTCAACAGAACTTTCAGGTGAATCAACCGATTCTTCTGATGTACTTTCGACGTCAGGTTCTGATGGTGTATCTGTCTCTTCTACCACATCGGTTTTCTTTTCAGGTTCTTCTGCTTGTTCGCCAGTAAAAGCTTTTTTTATGCGGTCAAATAATCCCATCTAATTGCCTCCTTTGGCTTCATTAAAAACAAATTTTTGAATCGCGTGAGCAACGCCGTCGGCTTGATTCGTACGTGTAACAAAATTAGCAGCTGATTTTACACCATCCGTTGCATTTTCCATTGCCACACCCATACCAGCGTATGAAATCATTGAAAGATCATTGGCTTCATCACCTAATGCCATCATCTCATTTGGTAAAATTCCTAGATGTTCACCCAAGACAGATAACCCAAATGCTTTTGTCACACCTTTAGGCATAAATTCTAGTAGATTGGCACGAGTTTTAAAGATTTCAAAGCGTTCATAATCTTCTGCAGGAATCTTTGCGATTTGTTGATCCAAATAATCCACATCGGTTGCAGAGACAACTTTATTATACAAAGTTGATGCTCCTAGCTCAGCAGCATCCTTCGCTACGTAAGTCAGTGCTTTATTCAATGTTGGATAGATTGACGGATGTTCAGGTGCGGTAGCGATTTGATAGCACAAGGCATCTGAAAGTACATCCATCGGTAAAGCGATTTTTGCTAATAATTGATGCAAGTGTTGGACATCGTCTAAAGACATCGCTGTTTTACCTAAAATTTCTCCGGTATTTGTTTGGATCAAACCACCGTTAAAAGTGATAGAGTAATCGTTAGCATCCAGTAAGTTCAGCTCGGTCAAATAATTCTTGATCGCGATCAATGGACGCCCTGTACAGATAACGATTTTGACGCCACGTTCTTTGGCTTCGGCTAAGATTTTTTTATTGGTATCAGATATTGTTTTAGCATCGGTTAGCAATGTACCATCTAAATCAATTGCGACTAATTTGATCATTTATAAAGGTTCCCCTTCCTTGACTTTGAATTTTCCATCTTCTTTTACTTCTTCAAGACGAACAGAAATAATTTTTGATACACCCGATTCTTGCATGGTCACACCATACAAAACATCAGCTGCTTCCATCGTCCCTTTACGGTGAGTCACTACGATAAACTGTGTATCGTTTTGGAACGAGCTTAAGTAACGACCAAAGCGTGTGACATTAGCTTCATCTAATGCAGCTTCTACTTCATCTAATACACAAAACGGTACTGGTCGAACTTGGATAATTGAGAACAACAAAGCAATAGCAGTCAATGCTCGTTCCCCACCTGAAAGCAAGGATAAGTTTTGCAATTTCTTACCAGGTGGTTGCGCTTCGATCTCGATACCTGTATTTAATAAATCTTCTGGATTCGTCAATACAAGTTCTGCACGTCCACCACCAAACATATTAGGGAAAACAACATTGAATTGTTCCCGAATCGCTTTGAAGGTTGTATGGAAACGGGTCTTCACTTCATCATCCATTTCATCCATCGTTTCGAACAATTGCTCTTTTGCTGAAACCAAATCGTCTCTTTGAGCAGTTAGAAAATCATAGCGTTCTTCAACCTGTTGGTATTGCTCAATGGCATTTAGATTGACTGGACCTAACTTTTCGATGGCTTGTTTCAAGCGAGCCACCTCTCGTTCTGCTTCCGCTAAATCGATTGCAGGATCTGCTTGTGATTCTGCCCCTTCAAAAGTGACATTGTATTCTTCTTGTAAGTAAGCTAACGCCGTATCTAGTTTCAATTCATAGCGATTTTTTTGCACGTCGGCTTGTGACTGCCGTGACAACAATTGTTTTTGCTCCCGATTGGCCTCGGTCAATGCCAGATCCGATTGATCAACTTCTTGCTGTAACGCCTGTCGTTTTTCTTTCCAGACAACTAGCTGCCCTTGTAAATGTTCTCGAGCAGTCGCTAATTCTGCTACTCGCTGCGTCAAGCTTTCTTCGGTTTCCTCATGATCGGATGAGTCACTGGAAAGTGCCAGCAATTGGTTTTCCAAACTTGTGATTTGACCATTGATTTCTTCAATTTGTTCATTGAATGTCAGAACTTGACGTTCTAAATACATCAAACGTTCTTCAAGCACGGCATCGTCGGCTTGCAAACGACTTAATGTCGCTGCGATTTCTGAACGTTTAGCTTCCAGCTGATCACTTTCTTCATTCAATTGATGAATCTCTTGATTGATTTGATCCTGCTGTGTTTTCAACTCAACTTGTTGAAATTCTAAGGCTTCTTTTTGAACTTGATAGTCCGTTAAAAAACTTTTCAGCTCTTTTGCTTCATAAGAAAATAAGGATTGCTCTTTTTGTAAACGAGCGTGTTCTGTCTGAATCCGTTCCTCACTACTTTTGGCTTCTTGATAAGCTAAACGTGTTTGCTCGCCTTGTGTTCGCAAGTGTTCGATTGCTTCATTTTGTTCGGTAGTTCGAGTTTGAAGTTCGCGTACCAGTTTTTCTTTGATTTGCAACGCTTGGTTGATTTCTTCGTAACGTTTGGTCCATTCAGCCAATTCATGGCTTTGATTGAATAGATTGCCTCGATTACCTTGTTTAGTAGCACCACCCGTCATTGAACCACCGGCATTCATGACATCGCCGTCTAAAGATACAACACGAACTTGGTAACGCAATTGACGCGCTAATTGGTTCGCACTATTCAAATCTTTAGCAATAACGATTGCCCCCAATAAGTTTTGCATTATCGGTGCGATCATGTCTGGGAATTGGACCAACTCACTGGCGACCCCAACAAAGCCTTCTATCTCTTTGATTGCTTGGTATTGATGGGCCGCTAAACTACGCGGCTTGATCGTTGTCAACGGTAGGAAAGTTCCCCGACCACTACGTTGTTGTTTTAAAAAAGTAATCCCTTGGCGAGCATCTTTTTCATTTTCCACAATAATATGTTGGGCCGAAGCACCTAAAGCCGTTTCGATTGCTAAAGTATATTCTGTCGGTACTTCCAACAATTCTGCCACAGCACCAATGATCCCATTCAGCTGATCTTTATGCTGTAAGACACTACGAACCCCTTGATAAAATCCACTATAATTTTCTTGAATTTCTTGCAAACTCTTCTGGCGAGCTCGGGCTTGCTGTACTTGGCTCATCAAGTCATACATCGACTGTTGCTCTTTTTGCAACTGCTGCTGTGTCTTATTTTTGTCTTCTACTGCTTGACGATACTGCGTTTGTTCCGTCGTTAATTGAGCTTCCAATGTTTGCGTTTTGATCTCAGCATCGGCTTTTTGAGTCAACAAGGCATCTAATTGTGTTTGCAAGGTTTCAAAGCGCGTCACACTTTGTTGATTTTTCGCTGTTTCCTGCGTGTATTGGCGCTCCAAATATTTTAATTCATTACTGACATTGGCTGACTCTTGCATCAACTCAACATAAGTACCACGTAAATCTTCCAATAATTCTTTAGGTGATTTTTTGTATTTCTCTGCCTCAAGTGTTAATTGTTGGATTCGCTCGTTCAATGCGACTTTTTCCGCTTGTTTTTCTACTTGTTGTGCTTGGATCAATTGTAGATTTTTTTCTAATTCTAGCCGTTTCTTTTGTTGTTCGGTTAAATTTTCTCGGTATTCAGCACTCGTTTTTTGGGTATTTTTAGAACGCTCGCTCAGTAGTTCTATGCGGCCTTCTGCTTGTTTCAGCGCTTCTGACAAATGTAATAGTTGTTGTTGTCCCGTTTCTAATTGTTCATCCAAGGCCCCACGCTGTGCGCGTAAGCGGCCTAACTGATTTTCTGTTTGTTGGATAAAACGACTTTTTTCTTCGATCGTTTTAGACAATGACTCAAAATCAGATTTTGAAGTGTCCCATTTCGTGCGCGTTTGCTTGACCTTTGCGACCGTCAAACTAATGTCCGTAGTCGTCAATTCTGCTTTAAGTTTCAAAAACTCCTTTGCCGCTTCACTCTGAGCCGCCAAAGGAGTCAGCTGATCTTCTAATTCATAAATAATATCTTGCACACGACTCAAATTGTCTTCTGTTTCGAACAATTTTTGTTCTGCTTTACGTTTTCGTTGCTTATATTTGAGCACACCCGCTGCTTCTTCAAAAATTCCACGACGATCTTCTGGTTTACTCGCAAAAATGGCTTCAACTTTCCCTTGCGAAATAATCGAAAATGATTCTTTGCCAAGTCCAGAATCCATAAAAAGGTCCTGGATATCTTTTAATCGACACGCTTTTTTATTGATAAAGAAATCACTCTCACCCGTCCGACGGTAGCGACGAGTGACACTAATTTCACTAAATGCTAATGGTAAGTAGTGGTCGGTATTGTCTAAAACGACAGTTACCTCTGCTAGATTCAACTGTTTACGAGAATCAGAACCAGCAAAGATAATGTCTGGCATCTTCCCACCGCGCAAACTTTTAGCCGATTGCTCACCTAAAACCCAGCGAATCGCTTCAGTAATATTACTTTTACCACTACCATTTGGTCCGATAACCGCTGTAACACCTTTTTCAAATTCGATTTTTGTTCGATCCGCAAAAGATTTAAAACCAGCGATCTCAATTCGTTTTAAATACAAAATGTTCCTCCTAAAATTCCACTAGGAAATTCATGCTATTTGGCAGCGAGTTTGTGTAATGCTTTTTCGGCTGCATCTTGTTCCGCCAATTTTTTAGATTTTCCTTGCCCCGTACCGATCAATTGATCATCTGAATAGACGTCGATGGTAAAAATACGTTCATGGGCCGGACCTTCTTCATTGACTAAGCGATACTCGATTGTGACATCGCCACTTTTTTGTAAGACTTCTTGCAAACGTGTTTTGTGGTCCATCTCACGCGTAAAGTCTCCCGCTTCAATTCTAGGGAAAACTACGGTTTTGATAAAGCTTAACGCAGCTTCATATCCTTGATCTAAGTATAGTGCACCTAAGAATGATTCAAACAGGTCGCATAACAACGCTGCGCGCTGACGTCCACCTGAATTTTCTTCCCCTTTACCTAACATGATATATTGGTCAAAGTGACATTCTTTGGCGAATTTAGACAAACTTTCTTCCCGTACGATCGCTGAACGTAAGCGTGTCAAACGACCTTCAGGTAATGTTGGGTAATGATGATACAAATAGTCCGATACTTGAATTTCTAAGACAGCATCCCCTAAAAATTCTAACCGTTCATTATCTGAGATATTCATATTACGGTGTTCATTCACATAAGATGAGTGGGTAAACGCCTGCTCCAATAAGTTCACATCGTGAAAGACGATGCCATAGTTTTCTTTCAATTCATTTATCAACTGTGTATCCATGGGCTCATTCCTTTTTTTGAGATTTCCATCACGCCTTATTATACTGTTTTTTTACTAATTTTTAAATCAGAAGTCATGAACATAGCAAATTTTCAACCTTTGGCTAACTTTTGCGAATCAAAAATTCGTGTTAAAGTAAACAAAAAACTTTGGAGGGCTGTTGATGGAAACTACTTCTGACGCATTACTAGTGATTGATTTACAAAAGGGTGTCTGTTATGGCGATCAAACAATTGACCAGCTATCTACATTGATTACTTTAGTGAACCAACGAATCGAGACCTATCGAGAACAGAGAAAATCGATTATTTTTATTCAGCATTGCGATCTGGATCTGCCTTTTCAATCGGCAGCTTGGGAAATTCTTACTGACTTGAAGCGCAAAGAAACGGATTTTATCATCCAAAAAACACATGCAAATGCTTTTTATCAGACTGATCTCCAACTGCTATTACAAGCTCATCAGATCAGTAGTCTTGAAATTTGCGGGGCCCAAACTGAATTTTGTGTCGATACGACCATCAAATTCGCGCATGGTTTAGGGTACCACTTGAGCATGAAACGAGGTGCATCCACGACCTATGATAATTCTTTTCTAAGTGCAGCAGAGACGATCGCTTTTTATGAAACTATTTGGGCGCAACGCTTTTTACACTTTATTGAATGATCGAGTATAACTAAAAAAGACCTAGCTAGGTCTTTTTTAAATAAAACAAAGGGCGCAACGAACAATTCGCTGCGCCTCTTTTTATTAAGCTTTGTCGTTTTGCATAATGTAATCAACTGCAGCTCCAACAGTTCCAATTTTTTCAGCATCATCATCAGAGATTTCAGTTCCGAATTCATCTTCTAATTCTAAAACGAATTCCATGATACTGATTGAATCTGCATTTAAGTCATCTTTGATACTCAATCCAAGAGTCACTTTATCTTCATCAATTTCAAAGTGATTTGAAATTATTTCAGCAACTTTGCTAAATACTTCTTCACGAGTCAACAACATTCACCTCCACTTGATCAACTAATACTTGGGTATGTTTTTTTCTAAAAGGGCACAACTCATTTTACTGATGTTTGTTCCCTTTGTCCACCTTTTTCAGAAATCTACAAAGACTGTCTTAGGCTTGGTGGGTTTCAAAAAAATTAACTGATTGGCCCACGACATCTGTTTCTAACATTAGATGGATTTGGTCAATCGTATTGGCGACAGCTTCTGGTCCAGTCGACCCATGAGTTTTGATAACCGGTGCTTTAAGACCAAATAACACTGCACCGCCGTGAGCAGAATAATCTAGTTTGTCTTTCAAGCCATAAAGCGTATCTTTCAACATTACAGCACCCAGTTTTCCTTTTACGCCGGCATCGTTGATACTGCCCTTTAATAGCGTCATCAAACCCATCGCGGTTCCCTCGATAGTTTTCAAGACTGCATTTCCTGTAAAGCCATCTGTCACTACGACATCGGCTACACCATTTAATAATTCACGCGCTTCGACATTTCCAACGAAATTGATGCTTTCTTCTGCTTGTAATAATTTAAAGGCTTCTTTGGTCAACTCACTGCCTTTTGTTTCTTCTGTTCCATTGTTTAAAAGCCCCACGCGAGGGTTTTCGATTCCACGAACATGTTTTGCATAAAAAGAACCTAAGATTGCATATTGGTGAAGATGCTCTGCTTTGTTTTCTGCATTTGCTCCTAAATCCAGCATATCAAATCCTTCTGTTCCGTTTAGCACAGGTAAAGTTGACATCAAGCCTGGACGCTCAATCCCTTTAATCCGACCGATTACAAATAGTCCCGCCGCTAATAGTGCACCCGTGTTCCCAGCAGAAAAAATAGCATCGGCATTCCCATCTTTGACTGCTTGGGCTGCTAAGACCATTGAGGCATTCTTTTTACGACGAATCGCTCTCACTGGTTCATCATCACTATTGATTTTTTCATCCGTATGGATAATCGTAATATTTTTTTCATTAGTTAAATATTGGCGGATCGCATCTTCTTTTCCATATAATTGAAATTCAATCTCTGGATGTTTCTTTTGTGCTAGCATCACACCTTCTACAATAGCTTGTGGCGCGAAATCTCCGCCCATTGTATCTACAGCAATTCTCATGAAAAAACTCTCTCCTTTTTTCGTTTCAATGTATTTATTTCCGCAAGCGAAAAAATATATTTATAATTGACGTTCAACAGGAACTCTTCAGGACAACTTGATCCCTACTATTCGATTGTATCATTTTTTTACCCCAACCAGTATAGCATTAGTCAAAGTAGGTTTCACCTGTTTCAGTAGGTTTAAGCATCTTAGCTAATGGAGCAAAAGCTGGGTCTGCTCGCCAATCCTCTAATTGCCAAATTTGATTGGCTTCATCTCGAGCAACTTCTAAAACATTTGCATCATTAACCAAGTCAGCGATTATAAATTGTGGTAATCCTGATTGACGAAAACCAAAGACTTCTCCAGGCCCACGTAATTCTAAATCTTTTTCACTTAAAATAAAACCATTATTGGTTTCTGTCATAATTTTCATTCGTTCTTTACCCATTTCATTCTTAGGGCTAGCAACTAAAATACAGTAAGAAGCATCCGATCCTCGACCTACACGACCACGTAATTGGTGCAGTTGAGCTAAACCGAAACGATCCGCATCCATAATAAACATCACTGTCGCATTTGGCACATTCACTCCAACTTCGATGACTGTAGTAGAAACTAAAATCTGACTTTGATTGTCTTTAAATTCTTCCATGATTGTTTCTTTTTCTGCATTTTTCATCTTACCGTGTAAGAGACTAACTTGATAATTTGGGGCGTAATACTCACTCAGATGCTCATAGATTTCCGTCGCATTTTTCACATCCAATGCTTCAGATTCTTCGATCAATGGACAAATTACATACAATTGATGGCCTGCCTGTAATTCCAGTTTTGCCCAATCTAAAGTATGTTCTAATTGTTTCGGTTTGATCCAACTAGTTTTGATTGGAATCCGACCAGCCGGCATTTGATCAATCACCGAGACGTCCATCTCCCCATAAGCTGTGATAGCTAAGGTTCGGGGAATCGGTGTTGCCGTCATGAACAAAACATCTGGATGCAAGCCTTTTTCTCTTAGTACTCGCCGTTGATTCACACCAAAGCGATGCTGTTCATCCGTAATGACTAGGCCTAGCTTTTTAAACTGAACATCGTCTTGAATCAATGCATGCGTTCCTACGATCACGTCGATTTCACCATTTTGCAACCCTGCTAAAATTGCTCGTCGTTCTTTGGTTTTAGTTGATCCGGTCAATAAAGCAACTCGCAGCTCTAAAGGATCGAATAACTGTGTCAAACTTTCTAGATGTTGTTGCGCTAAAATTTCAGTCGGAACCATCAGTGCTCCTTGAAAACCGGCTGTCATCGTAGCGTATAACGCAATTGCGGCAACAACAGTTTTACCACTACCTACATCACCTTGCAACAATCGCTGCATATGTTTTTGACTACGCAAATCATAACAGATCTCATTCGTCACACGCTTTTGAGCATCCGTTAATTCGAAAGGTAATGTTTGCGTGAACCTTTTTAGGCGTTCCACATCATAACGGATCGCTAAGCCATTTTTTTCGCTCCGCTCACTTTTTTTCAATCCTTGCATCCGCATTTGGAATAAGAAAAATTCTTCAAAGACCACGCGCCGTTTTGCTTGATGACTTTCGGCTGGATTTTTAGGAAAGTGCATCGCACGCATCGCCTGTTTTCTTGGCAGTAAACGATACTTTTCTAACAGATAATCCGGTAGATTTTCTGGTACTTGATCCCCAAATTTTTCAAAAGCTACCTTAATCAAATCTACTAGTGTACTTTGACGAATCGATTTCGTCACGTGATAGATTGGGGCATATTCTTCTGTTTGTTTTCCCCCTAGAATCTTCATTCCATTCATTGATTTTCGTTTTGCATCCCATTTTCCATAGACAGCTAATTCTTCCCCAACTTCGATTTTTTCTTTCAAGTAAGGTTGATTAAAAAAAGAAACCATGAAGACTGCATGATCTTGCATCATCCGAAATTGCAAACGGCTTTTCTTATAACCGAAGCGACTAACGACCGGTGCAGAGACGATTACACCTTTTAACGTTACCTTTTCTTGATCATTGATTTCCAATAAATTCTTTTCTTGGATATCTTCATAGCGAAAAGGGTAATAGCTCAACAGATCCTCGACTGTCAAAATACCCAATTCCGCCAATGTCTGGACGCGTTTAGGACCGACACCTGGCAACACTGAAACAGCTTCTTGAATCCCCATAATTCCCCTCCTCTCTTTCATTTTTATAACGATACACGCGTATTTTTCGTAGCAAAATTAACAAAAGGAGCGCACCAATTTTATTGGCCCACTCCCTTTTTCGTTCATTCGTTCTATTTTTATTATTCTGCTGAAAGTAAGTATGGATAAACTGGTTGATTTCCTTCATGGATCTCAACTTCTAAATCTGGATAGCTTGCCACTAACATTTCACTGATTTTTTCAGCTTCAGCTTGATCGCCATCTTCACCTACGATGATCGTGATGATTTCGATATCTTCATTGATCATTTTATTTAACGTATCAAGGGTTGTTTGGTATTGATCTGGTTCAGAAAGAACAATTCTCCCATCGATCATGCCTAAGAAATCACCTTCATGAATTTCAACGCCATCGATCGACGTATCGCGAATCGCGTGCGTGATTTGACCACTGACCACTGATTCCAACATCTCTGTCATCGCTGTTTTATTGTCTTCCAAGCTTTGCTCCCCATTAAAGGCTAACATTGCTGTCATCCCTTGAGAGACGGTCTTACTTGGTACGACTGCTACAGGAATCTCAGAAACTTCTGCTGCTTGATCTGCCGCCATGAAAATATTCTTATTATTCGGTAGTACGACTACTTGATCAGCATTGACTTCTTTGATTGCTTTCAAGATATCTTCAGTACTTGGATTCATCGTTTGTCCGCCACTGATAACATAATCAGCACCTAGACTCTTGAACAGCTCTTGAACCCCTTCACCAGCTGCGATCGCAATCACAGCAAATGGTTTACGTTCAGCAGGAGTCGCTTCGAAAGCAGTAACTTCTTCATCATGTTCCAAAATTGTTTCGTGTTGTAGACGCATATTATCTACTTTAATTTTGATTAACGCACCAAATTTTTGGCCGTAGTTCATGACTTCCCCTGGATGTTCCGTATGTACATGGACTTTTACGATTTCTTCATCATTAACAACTAATAATGAATCACCGATACCATCTAAATAATTACGGAAAGTATCATAGTCGAAGGTACTATCAACAGTCGGGCCTTCACCAAGACGAACCATGATTTCTGTACAATACCCAAAAGTGATATCTTCTGTCGCTAATTGACCTTGGACACTGCGATGATGTTCTGCATTGACCATTTCATCCATTTCAGCTGGACTTGGTTCATACGTATCATCAGCTTGGAAGTCACCTGTTAAGGCACTTAAAAAACCTTCATAAATGAACAATAAACCTTGACCGCCACTATCGACTACGCCAACTTCTTTCAAAACTGGCAACATATCAGGCGTTTTGTCTAATGCTTTTTTACCAAATTTTACAACGTCTGTCATCACTTCGATCACATCGTCTGTTTGTTTTGCTTTGCGCTCACCAGCTTTTGCTGATTCACGTGCAACCGTTAGAATCGTACCTTCTACGGGTTTCATCACTGCTTTATAGGCAGTTTCTACACCATGAACCAATGCTTTAGCTAAATCTTCTGCATTTAGTGTTTCAACATCTAAAATAGCTTTAGAAAATCCACGGAATAATTGTGACAAGATAACGCCAGAATTTCCGCGCGCGCCCATCAACAAACCTTTCGCTAAGACATTCGCTAATTCTCCAACTTTTTCTGAAGCAGAATTGACCACGGCAGTTGCACCGCTAGTCATTGATAAGTTCATGTTGGTACCAGTATCGCCATCCGGCACTGGGAATACATTTAATGAATTGACATACTCTGCATTAACTTGCAGACGTTTAGCGCCAGCCTCAATCATCTCTTGAAATTGACTTGCGCTGATTTCTGTTACCTTCACTTACATAGTCCTCCTTAAGAACACTGCCTTTAGTCTGGCAGAACACGCACACCTTGAACGTACACATTCACTGAATTAGCTGTAACTCCAAGCATCGTTTCTAAATTATATTTTACTTTTTCTTGAACATTACGAGATACTTCGGAAATTTTTGTACCGTAGCTGACAATTGTATAAACGTCAACTGCGATGCCATTTTCTTCTTGACGTATAACAACGCCGCGTGAATAGTTTTCTTTTCTTAAAATCTCTGTGATATTATCTTTAATTTGATTTTTGCTAGCCATACCGACGATACCAAACACGTCAGTAACTGCACCGCCGACAACCGTCGCGATGACATCGTTTGAAATTTCGATCATACCAGTCTGTGTATTGATTTTCACAGCCATAGTTGTTAGCCTCCTTAAATAGGCCTAATTGCCCATTTTTTCTACTATAACAGTTTATCATAGCCCTACGACAAATAAAAGAAAGTTTCATTGCGATTTATTGATAAGACCTTCTTATCTCTCACACAATCTTTCTTCTTGCTCTTTAAGTATTTGCAACTTTTCAAAGTCTTTACGCTAACAGAGTATAATTTAACCGTAAATGCCTTGAATGTCAATCTTTATAGAAAATTCCTCTTGCTAAATCCAATGAAATGTGATAAGTTATTTTAGTATGAGCCAAAGAAGCGCTCCAACATGAAGGCAAAAGGAGGAAACATCACATGGCAAAAGTTTGCTATTTTACTGGTCGTAAAACAAGAAGTGCAAATAACCGTTCTCACGCTATGAACGCTACTAAACGTACTGTAAAACCTAATTTACAAAAAGTTCGCGTGTTAATTGACGGAAAACCTAAAAAAGTTTGGGTCTCAACTCGTGCTTTGAAATCTGGAAAAGTTGAGCGCGTTTAATATTATCCAATCAAACCAAACCGTTCGATCACGAGCGGTTTTTTATTTTGACTTTTTTCATTTTGGTCATTGATTTCTATAATTGAAGACGCACAAAAAAGAGCCGGCAATGCTGGCTCTTTTTCTTTTTATTAGTGTTTTTATAAATCTTTGCTTGCGTTTCATAGCTCCTTCACAAAATCTAAGGGCTTCTGTGGTAAAATTTGGGTAGTCTGTTGAAAGAAAATGGGTGATTTTTATTATGAAGAACTATCTCAAAGAAAATCGATGGTACCTATTAGCCAGCTTTTTCTTGCCAGCATTGATCATGGTGGCCGTTTATTTGACGATTGGGATTTATCCCGGATCAAGCCGAAGCGTTTTAGCCAGTGACGCTTTTTCACAATTTTCGAACTTCCACGCAAGTTTTCGGAATATGCTTTTAGGAAAGCAAGGGCTTTTTTATAACTGGAACACTTCTTTAGGATTAAATTATTTATCCTTAGTCTCTTATTACTTAGGTGGATTTTTTACACCTTTAGTGCTTTTCTTTCCCAATCAGTTAATGCCAGATGCTTTGTATTTTCTAACTATCCTAAAAATTGGTGCCGCTGGTTTAGCTTTTTGGTTTTATGCTAAAGGTAGCTTCAAGCTGCCTGATTGGTCTCGTGTTGCTTTGAGTGTCACGTATGCCTTGATGTCTTTTGCCATCGCACATTCCGAGATCATCATGTGGTTAGATGCCTTCATTTATCTTCCACTGATTATTTTAGGAATCAACCGAGTAATGGATTTAAAAAAACCAACGGTCCTCTTTGTTTCCTATTTAATGTTGTTTTTAACAAGTTTTTACATGGGCTTTATGATCGGGCTCTTCTCGGTTTTATATTTTATCGCTCGGTTAGTGACTAATTGGAAACAATACAAAAAAAGCATTTTGCCTTATGCAATCACTTCGTTGCTAGCAGGCTTTGCTTCGATGATCATGATTCTTCCTTCCGTTTTAGATTTACGAACCAACGGAGAAGAATTGACGCAAATCACGACTTTCAAGACCGAGGCTACTGGTTGGTGGGATTTCATTGCTAAAAATATGATCGGCTCGTATGATACGACCAAGTATGGTTCAATTCCCTTTATCTATATTGGTCTCTTACCCTTGGCACTTTGTTTGTTTTTCTTTATCTGTAAAAAGATTCCTTGGAAAAATAAGCTAGCTTACGGTGTGATTTTTGCGATTTTAATTGCAAGTTTCTATATTCAACCGATGAACTTATTTTGGCATGGTATGCATGCACCGAATATGTTTTTGTTCCGGTACGCTTATCTGTTGTCCTTTTTAGTCATCACCTTAGCTGCCTGGGGCTGGGAGCAACTCGATCGTGAAAATCTTTTGCAATTGATTGCCTCCCTGTTACTATTGATTGCGATTTTCGCGATTTTCTGGGGAACAAAAGGCAAAGATTATAATTATTTAAAAGATCTTTCACTATATATCACATTAGGTTTCTTAGCACTGTACGCTTTATTGCTGACCGGCTACCATTTTAATAAGTTACCCCTTAAAACATTAAGTATCTTATTATTGTTGCTCATGTGTTCCGAAGCAGCTGTCAACAGCGATTTTATGGTTAGAGGAATTTTAAAAGACTGGAATTATGCTTCTCGCAGTCTATATACTGCGCCTTATCCAGACATTAAAAATTTAGTCGATGAGACAAAAAGCGAAAATAAAAGTTTCTATCGGATGGAGAATTTAGATCCTGTGTCTTCAAATGATTCCTTTAATTATGGGTATAGCGGCGTCAGTATGTTTTCTTCAATTCGAAATCGTCACTCATCAAGCTATTTAGATCAATTAGGTTTTCGTTCTCGCGGAACAAATTTAAATATTCGCTATCAAAATAATACGTTGTTGGCCGATGCTTTTACCGGCATCAAATATAATATTGCCAAGACCACGAACTTAAATAAATATGGTTTTACTAAAACAAAAAGTTCTGGTGAATACAATCTTTTTGAAAATAGCAATGCTTTGCCATTGGCCTTTACTGCCCCGACAAGCGTTGATCATTTGACTGCCATGTCCAATGATAATCTAGGTACACAAACACAATTATTCAATGCCTTATCACAAGAACAATTGCAATATTTCAAATTCTTGCCGATGGCACAAGTTTCGACTAAAAATGCTACAGTCACAAATTCGGGTAACATCACAACGATTGCCGAAAAGCAAAGCAATGTTGCTAAAGAGGTCTCTTGGACTGTCCAGGTCCCTGCCAATACACAGGCATACTTGAGCTTGTACCCGTATAATTTTTCAGAATTAGAAAGTTCTACTGCAGCTGTGACTGCCAATGGTCAAACACGTCAGGCTCAAATTAGCATCAGTGGCCAATACTATGACTTAGGCTATTACTCGGCAGCTACAACCGTTACCTTTACCGCTAGTTTCTACGGTACCAAATCGGTCAGCTTCCAAAATCCACAAGTTCTAGCTCTAGATACGATTGCTTATCAATTAGCAGTCGATCAGATCCAAGAAAACGGCGTGGCCTTAAAAACAGGCAAAAACAGTGCTAAAGGAACCGTCAATTCTAGCAAAGAACAAACTTTAGTTACCACTATTCCTTATGACGAAGGCTGGACCGCCAAAGTCGATGGCAAAAAAGTCGATATCAAAGCCTTCCAAGATGCCTTTATCAGCATCCACGTACCAAAAGGCAAACATACCGTTACCTTTAGTTACATGCCAAAAGGCTTTATTGTTGGAGCTATTTCATTTGTTGTCTCGATCGGACTCTTTATCCTCTATTTACGAATGCTAAAACCAAAAAAAGTCTATCGACATTAAACAGCGCATCACTAACTTCTCTTGTCTTTCGTAATAAAAATTTACAAAAAGCACGCTAAATCGATTTAGCGTGCTTTTTTATTATTCATATTTTACCTCTGCCAAATAAAGCCCTTCTGGATGAGCAGTCGGCCCAGCCAAATTACGGTCTTGTGCATCCAGGATTGCCGGAATACTATCCGCAGGCATCCGTCCATTACCGATTTTTAAAAGGGTTCCAACTAAGATGCGGATCATTTTATATAAGAAGCCATTGCCTCTAAAAATAAAAGTTAGCTCTGTCCCAGCTTCATTTACTTCTAAATCAGCTTGATAAATCGTACGTACTTTGTCTTCGATCGCACCGCCCGTTGCACAAAAAGAAGTAAAATCATGCGTTCCCAATAAATCTGGCAATGCTTGACGAATCAAATCAAGATCTAACGGATAAGGAAAATATGACGCAAAAAAACGGCGAAATGGACTGCGTGGTTTTGCGATTTGAACTTTAAAATGATACGTCTTTTCAATTACATGATACCGGGCATGAAAATCATCAGCAGCAATTTCTACGGAAGAGATGGCAATATCATCCGGTGTTTGTGTATCTAGTGCAAAACGCATTCTTTCCAAGGGTCTTTCTTGCGGATAATCAAAATGGATCACTTGACCAATCGCATGAACACCTGCATCCGTCCGACCCGAGCCAACAATTGTGACTGGTGTTCCATTATTCATTTTTTGTAAAGTTTTTTCAACTTCCCCTTGAACCGTCCGACCATTCGGCTGACGTTGAAAACCATTAAAATTTGTTCCATCATAAGCAATCACCGCTTTGTATCTAACCATCCGCTCTAAAAACTCCTTCTCAGTAAATTCGTGTCATTATAACAGCTTTTTTTATCCATTCCAATAGAAAAAAAGCTTGGATTTCTCCAAGCTTAACTCCGTAAAAAGAACAATACGATAGTCACAATCACAAAAATAAGCAAGACAATCGTATCGCGATTCATCCATTGCAACTTCCGATATTTACTGCGTCCTTCACCACCACGATAGCCGCGTGCTTCCATTGCGGTTGCTAAATCTTCTGCTCGATTAAAACTGCTGACAAATAGAGGAATCAGTAGTGGAACAATCGCTTTAACTTTTTGTACCAAACTGCCATCGTTAAAATCAACACCGCGCGCTCGTTGCGCATTCATGATTTTTTCTGTCTCATCCATCAGCGTAGGAACAAAACGTAATGCAATCGATAGCATCAACGCAATTTCATGAACTGGAAAATGGAATCTCTTCAATGGGTTCAACAACGATTCGATCGCATCTGACATCGATAACGGTGGTGTTGTCAACGTCAACAATGTGGACATAAAAATGATCAATACGAACCGACAAAAGATAAATAATCCATTTTGAATCCCATAGGAAGAAAGACTAAATACTCCCCAAGACCAATACAAAGTACCGCCTCGTGTGAAAAGCATCTGCAAAGCTACGGTAAAAATAATCAACCAAATTAATGGTCGAATCCCTTTTAAAAAGAAACTCAAATTAATTTTAGAAGCTAAAACAGCAACCATAGTGAAAGCAGCTAAGAATAGATAGCTTTGCCAATTATTGGCTAAAAAAATGATTCCGATAAAATAAAAACTTGCGAGCAATTTTGCTCTTGGGTCTAAACGGTGGATCAATGAATCTCCAGGAATATATCGTCCAAAAATTAATTTATTCATTAGTCGCAGGACCTCCTGCATGCTTGACGATCCAATCAGCCAATTCATTTTCAGTCAATGGCAACTCAGTAAATTTTGCGCCACGGGATTGCATCTTTTCAGCAAACGCACTTGCTTGTGGTACACCTAATTGTTTTTCTTTCAACCATTCGACATCGTCAAAAACATTTTGTGGCGTTCCATGTTTTACCACTTGGCCTTTTTCCAAAACATAAACATAATCGGCAAAATTTGTTACATCATCCATCAAATGAGTCACTAAAACGATTGTAATCTTTTTTTCACGGTGCAAGCGTAAGAACATCTCCATCATTTCTTTACGTCCCATTGGATCTAAGCCTGCTGTTGGCTCATCTAAGACCAATACTTCAGGCTCCATTGCAAGGACCCCAGCGATTGCTACACGCCGCATTTGCCCCCCAGAAAGCTCAAAAGGCGACCGTTCAAGATAGGATTCATCTAAGCCAACCATTTGTAAATTCTCTTTAGCTAAAATTAAAGCAGCTTCCTCTTTCACACCAAAATTTTTAGGGCCAAAGGCAATATCCTTGGCGACTGTTTCTTCGAATAATTGTGCCTCAGGAAATTGGAACACAATCCCAACTTTTTTGCGGACAGGCTTCAAATTTTTATTATCTGTCGTTGGTGTAATTTTCCGATCACCAATGATCACTTGCCCTTCAGTCGGTTTAAGTAGTGCATTCAAATGTTGTAATAACGTTGATTTACCACTGCCAGTATGACCAACGAGTGCTGTATAAGAACCTTGTTTGATATCTAAATCAATATCGTACAAAGCACGTTGTTCAAAGGGAGTATTCGGTTGATATACATAGTTTACTTTTTCAAAACGGATGTCCATAACCAATCCATCATCCCTTCTTCATCTAAATAATTTGCTGGTACTTCTATTCCACGGTCTTTAAGCGCAGCTTTCAGCTTTTCTGGGAAAGGGAGATCCAAACCTAAAGAAACTAATTCTGGCCCTTCTGAAAAGATCTCTTCTGGGGTCCCTTCTCGAAATAATTCACCTTCGCGCATAACCAAAATCCGATTTGCACTTGCTGCTTCATCGATATCATGCGTGATCGAAATAACGGTTAAATCACTTTCTTCTTTGATTTTACGAATCGTTGCAATTACATCGTCGCGGCCTTCAGGATCTAGCATACTTGTTGCTTCATCTAAAATAATAATATCCGGACGTAACGCAACCACACCAGCAATAGCCACACGCTGTTTTTGTCCACCTGATAAACGAGCTGGTTCGCGAGTAGCAAAATCTTGCATTTTAACTTTTTCCAATGCATCTTTCACTCGACGCTGCATTTCTTCTCGTTCAATTCCTTGATTTTCCAAGCCGAACGCAACATCATCTTCTACAGTCGCACCTACGAATTGATTGTCAGGATTTTGAAAGACCATTCCCACCATACGGCGAATATCCCAAACAGAATCATAGGACAATGCCTTCCCACCAACAGTAACAGTTCCTTTTTGCGGCAGATGCAATCCATTGATCGTTTTAGCTAAAGTCGATTTTCCTGAACCATTGTGCCCGACGATTGCGACCCATTCTCCCTTTTTAATTGAAAAACTTACATCTTTCAATGCTGGTGTTGTTTCTTCTTGATAACTAAATTCAATTTGATTGACTTCAATAATTGGTTTCATGGCCATACCTTTCTACTTCTTTTCCAAATCTGTTCTAAGCCTAGCAAAAAAGTGTTGTTTTATCAATCCTAGATACTCAATAAAATGCTTTTGTATACCTATCTGTCTTGACAGTAATTTTGGGTATAAAAAAACACTTTATGATGAGTGCCGGCTTCCCAGAAATCTGGGAAGCGGCGCTGAGCTAGACTCGGAGAAATTCTCCAACATCATAACACTCTAAAAGAATCATCTATAAAGTGACGAGTGATTATTATACAAGTTCTAAAACAACCATAGGGGCGTTGTCGCCACGGCGAGGTTCTGTTTTTAAGATACGAGTGTATCCACCTTGACGTTCAGCATAACGAGGTGCAACGTCGTTGAATAATTTTTGTAATGCAGTTTCAACAACAACAGCTTCGTTTTCTTCACGAACATCAGCGATTTCATTACGTACAAAGCTTGCAGCTTGGCGACGTGCATGAAGATCCCCGCGTTTTCCTAAGGTAATCATCTTTTCAGTAGTTGAACGAACTTCTTTCGCACGAGCTTCAGTCGTAACGATGCGTTCATTGATAATTAAGTCAGTTGTTAAGTCACGCAACATAGCTTTACGTTGGCTAGATGTGCGTCCTAATTTACGATAACTCACGTAGGTTTCCCTCCTTTGTCAACAATATTAATCGTCTTTACGTAGTCCTAGTCCAAGATCATGTAATTTAGCTTTCACTTCTTCAAGTGATTTACGACCTAAATTACGTACTTTGATCATTTCAGGTTCAGACTTATTCGTTAATTCTTGAACCGTATTAATTCCGGCACGTTTCAAGCAATTGTACGAACGTACAGACAAGTCTAGTTCTTCGATGGTCATTTCTAGCATTTTTTCTTTTTGTGTTTCTTCTTTTTCTACCATGATTTCAGCATTTTTTGCTTCATCAGTAAGATTTACAAAAATGTCCAAATGTTCAGTTAAAATTTTCGCTGCTAGACTCAATGCCTCTTGAGCAATGATCGATCCATCAGTCCAAATTTCCATCGTTAATTTATCGAAATCATCACGACGACCAACACGTGTATTTTCAACTTGGTAGTTTACTTTGCGTACTGGTGTGTAGATAGAATCGACCGGAAGCACACCAATTGGCATATCTTCCTTTTTATTTTCGTCTGCTTGAACATAGCCTCGACCAGGTTTTACTGTTAAACGTGCATGGAATGTCGCGCCTTCAGCAACAGTACAAATGTACATATCTTTGTTTAAGATTTCAACGTCACTGTCAACGATAATATCGCCGGCAGTTACCGTAGCTGGTCCAGTAATATCGATCTCAAGGGTTTTTTCTTCTTCAGCAAATAACTTAAGCGCCAGACCTTTGATATTCAAAATGATTTGTACAACGTCTTCTCGTACACCTTTGATGGTTGAGAATTCGTGCAACGCACCATCGATTTGAATATTAGTAATGGCAGCACCTGGTAAAGAAGAAAGTAGAATACGACGTAGAGAATTACCTAAAGTAGTTCCATAACCTCTTTCCAAAGGTTCAACAACGAACTTGCCATAATCTCTGTCTTCATCAATTTTTGTGATTCTTGGTTTTTCGAATTCAATCATTCTTGTTTTTTACCCCTTTCAAAACGAAAAGTGTCTTGTTCAATGACATTCCTTGTAAAACTCATAGAGTTGGGCACTCATTAAACACGACGGCGTTTTGGAGGGCGGCATCCATTATGAGGTACTGGAGTCACGTCACGAATTGCAGTTACTTCTAAACCAGTTGCTTGCAATGAACGAATCGCTGCTTCACGACCAGAACCAGGTCCTTTAACAGTTACTTCAACACTTTTCAATCCATGTTCCATTGCAGCTTTCGTTGCAGTTTCAGCAGCCATTTGAGCAGCGAAAGGAGTAGATTTTTTACTACCTTTGAAGCCTAATGAACCTGCAGATGACCATGCTAAAGCGTTACCGCTAGCATCAGTGATCATGATGATTGTATTATTAAAAGTCGAATGAATATGAGCAATACCTGTTTCAATATTCTTCTTCACACGACGTTTACGATTTACTTTCTTTGCTACCATGAAGATTTAAACCTCCTTCACTAATTATTTTTTCTTGCCGGCAATAGCGCGAGCTGGGCCTTTACGAGTACGAGCGTTGTTCTTAGTGTTTTGTCCACGTGTAGGCAAGCCACGACGATGACGAATTCCACGGTAAGAACCGATTTCCATCAAACGTTTGATGTTCAAGTTAGTTTCACGACGTAGATCGCCTTCAACTTTTAATTTATCGATTTCCGCACGGATAGCGTCTGTTTGTTCGTTCGTTAAGTCACGTACACGAACATCTTCAGAAACGCCTGCGTCGGCTAAAATTTGTTTCGCTGTAGTATTTCCGATACCGTAAATATAAGTAAGTGAAATTACCACGCGTTTATCACGAGGAATATCTACTCCTGCAATACGAGCCATACTTAATTACACCTCCAATTATCCTTGACGTTGTTTATGTTTTGGGTTTGCTGGGCAAATCACCATAACGCGTCCATTACGACGAATTACTTTACAATGTTCACACATTGGTTTTACTGATGGTCTTACTTTCATGATTATACCTCCTGAAGTTTTACGGAGTACAACTTACTTAAAGCGATAGGTAATGCGACCACGACTCAAATCATAAGGAGAAAGTTCAACAGTAACCTTATCTCCAGGTAGGATTCGAATGTAATACATCCGGATTTTTCCAGATACGTGTGCAAGAACTTCGTGTCCGTTTTCCAATTCGACTTTAAACATTGCATTCGGCAAAGTTTCGACGACTGTTCCTTCGATTTCAATCATATCTTCTTTTGCCACGCAGAGTACCTCCTTGTAGTTGTTTCGCATTTTCACACGATAAAATGGCGGAAACTGCAGTTCCCACCCTAATTCTAAAGTTAACTTCTAAAAGCTAGAAGTCAGACTGATATATTCTATCATAAAACATCGAACTTGGCAAGATAAACTGCATTTCAAGTCGGTAGGCAAATTATTTTTTTATAATCTTTTCTACATCCGCAAATACGGCATCAATTTCACGATCTCCATCAACTGGATATAACAAACCTTCTTCTTCATAATAGGCTAAAATTGGTTCACTGTTTTTTATGTTTACAGATAAACGATTTTTAACTGTTTCTGGCTTATCATCTTCACGTTGATAGAATTCATGACCACCGCAGTGATCGCAAGTTCCTTCTACTTTCGTAGGATTGAAGATTTTATGATAAGTCGCGCCACAATTGCGGCACATGAAGCGTCCAGCTAAACGTTCAACTAACACTTCTTCTGCTACTTGAATTTCAATCACAGCATCTAACTTTTTATTCAAGTCATTCAGCATTTCAGCTAATGCTTTTGCTTGATCCAAAGTACGAGGGAAGCCATCCAATAAGAAACCTTTTTCAGTGTCTTTTTGTGCTAAGCGTTCCTTTACGATACCGTTAGTAACTTCATCTGGGACCAAATTCCCTGCGTCCATGTAGGATTTTGCTTTCAATCCGAGTGTAGTCTCGTTTTTGATTGCTTCTCGGAACATATCCCCCGTGCTGATATGCGGAATATTGTGTGAGGCAATAATTCTTTCTGCTTGTGTCCCTTTTCCTGCTCCTGGCAGTCCCATTAAGATCAGGTTCATTGATTTCCCTCCTAAGTAATTGAAGCGAGAACGGCGTTGAGGAAAACCTCAACACGCGAATCTACTCTTCATCCATGAAGCCGACGTAACGTCGTTTCAACATGAGTCCTTCTAATTGTTTTGCAGTTTCTAATGCAACACCGACAACGATCAAAAGACTCGTACCACCTAAACCGATTGATTGAGGTAAGTCCCAAAGCATCTGAGCGATAATCGGAATCAGAGCAATTAGTCCTAAGAAAATAGCACCAACAACACTTAAACGCATTAAAATTGCAGAAACATATTCTTCTGTTCCTTTACCCGGTCTTACACGAGGAATGTAACTTCCTTGTTTTTGTAAGTTCTCTGCTAATTTTTCAGGATTGACCTGAACAAATGCATAAAAGAAAGTAAATGAAACAATCAGAATAGTATAAATCGCAGCCCCGGGAATCGTATTATAACTAAATAGATTAGTTACAACATCATACCAGCTCTCCCCGCTATATTTACTAGCTAATGCTTGTAACACCGCATTCGGTGTAGCAATAAATGAACTAGCAAAAATAACTGGAATAACTCCTGCAGCATTTACTTTTAACGGTAAATAGCTACTTGTCGGTGCGCCGACGACTTGTTTTGTATATTGAATAGGAATTTTTCTTTCTGCTTGTTGGAAATACGTTACGAAAATAACGATAGCAACAATTGCAATAAGTAAAATAATGACAAAAATCACTGATTTCCAGATATCACTTGAATCAATATTTACAAAATAATCTTCATAGATATCTTTGATACTTTGTGGTAACCGAGAAACGATTCCCGCAAAGATGATCATTGAAACGCCATTACCAATTCCTTTTTCTGTGATTTGTTCTCCCAACCAAGTAACCAACATGGTACCAGCAGTAAGAATTAAACCAATTGTAACGAACGTTTGAACGTTACGGTTTGGCACGAAACCAAATTGTGCAAAATAGTCAAACCCAGCTGTAATACTTACAGACTGGATGAAAGCCAAGACTAAAGTCAAATAGCGTGTTGCTTGATTTAACTTTTTACGACCGACTTCCCCTTGTTTTGACCATTCAACAAATTTAGGCACGATATCCATCTGCAACAATTGGATTACAATCGAAGCAGTGATGTATGGAGAAACTCCCATAGAAAAGATTGAGAAGTTTTGCATGGCTGAGCCACTTACCATATTCAACATTCTGAAAAACGGCATTTCGCTTAAGCCTTGCAATCCCTGTGCGTTCACACCTGGTACGGTGATCTGTGCACCCAATCTAAAAACTAATAACATTAAAACAGTAAATAAGATCCGAGACCGGATGTTCTGAACTTTGAAAGAGTCTTTTAAAAGTTTGAACATTAGATCACCTCGATAGATCCACCAGCAGCTTCAATAGATTCTTGAGCACTTTTAGAGAATTTAGCTGCTTTAACGGTTAGTTTTTTATCTAATGATCCGTTTCCTAGAACTTTGATTCCAGCTTTCTCGTTTTTCACGATTCCAGCTTCAACTAAAGCAACTGGAGTTACTTCAGTTCCGTCTTCAAAGCGATTTAACACATCAAGATTGATTACAGCATATTCTTTACGGTTAACGTTAGTAAATCCACGTTTTGGTAAACGACGGAATAAAGGTGTTTGACCACCCTCAAAACCTAAACGCACACCACCGCCTGAACGAGCCTTTTGACCTTTTTGACCACGTCCAGCTGTTTTACCGTTACCAGATGAAGTACCACGACCAACGCGATTGCGAACTTTACGTGAGCCTTCTGCAGGTTGTAATTCATGAAGTTTCATATTATGGGCACCTCCTTAGAATTTAATCATCATTTTTGTTGTATTAAACTTCTTCTACGTCCACTAAATGAGACACTGTATTAACCATACCTTTGATTGCATCATTGGCAGGTTTAACAACTGTGCTGTTCATTTTTTTAAGACCCAACGCTTTAACAGTATCACGTTGGTTTTGAGGACGTCCGATAATACTGCGTTTTAAAGTAATTTTTAATTCAGCCATTTCATTCGCCCTCCTTAATTAGCTAAGTTTTCAACAGAGATGCCGCGTAGTGCAGCTACTTCTTCTGCTTTTTTCAATTGAGTTAAACCTTCAACTGTTGCACGAACAACGTTGATCGGTGTGTTTGAACCTAAAGATTTAGAAGTTACATCAGCAACGCCAGCAAGTTCCAATACGGCACGAACTGGTCCACCAGCAGCAACTCCGGCACCTTCAACGGCTGGTTTCATTAAGATACGGCCGCCGCCGAATACACCAATAACTTCGTGAGGAAGCGTAGTTCCTACCATTGGTACTTCGACAAGGTTTTTCTTAGCGTCTTCGATTGCTTTACGAATAGCTTCTGGTACTTCTTGAGCTTTACCAGTACCAAAACCTACGTGACCATTTTTGTCACCGACAACTACTAATGCTGCGAAACGTAGACGACGTCCACCTTTAACAACTTTAGTAACACGGTTGATCGCTACGACGCGGTCTTCTAATTCCAAATGTTTTGGATCGATATAAACCATGAATGGTGTTCCTCCTTCTCCTAAAATTCTAGTCCATTTTCGCGAGCTGCTTCAGCTAAAGCTGCTACGCGGCCATGGTAAAGGTATCCACCACGGTCAAAGACTACTTTTTTGATACCTTTTTCAGAAGCACGTTCAGCTACTAATTTACCAACAGCTTGTGCTTGTTCAGTTTTTGTTCCACCTGAAATTTCTTTATCCAAGGCAGAGGCACTTGCTAGCGTCACACCCGCTACGTCATCAATTACTTGCGCGTAGATGTTTTTGTTAGAACGGAAAACGTTCAAGCGTGGGCACTCAGCAGTACCAGAGATTTTGTTACGGACACGCATATGGCGCTTTTGGCGTGTTTTATTTTTATCTGGTTTTGTAATCACAATTGTCACCTCTATATATAAGCTGGCCTAAGCCGCATGTAGGAAAAACCTACTATTTACCAGTTTTACCTTCTTTACGACGTACGTATTCGCCAACATAACGGATACCTTTGCCTTTATAAGGTTCTGGAGGACGAGTTCCGCGGATTTTCGCAGCTAATTCGCCAACTACTTCTTTGTTTGCACCTTTAACAATTACTTGTGTGTTTGCAGGTACTTCGATTGTAACGCCTTCTGGAGCTACCATCTCAACTGGATGTGAGTAACCAACGTTCAATACAAGTTTTGATCCTTGTAATTGTGCACGGTACCCAACCCCAATTAATTCTAATGCTTTTTGGAATCCTTCGGAAACACCAATAACCATGTTATTGAAGTTTGCACGAGTAGTTCCGTGGATTGTTTTCATTTCTTTGCTGTCGTTTGGACGAGTGAATGATACTTCGTTTCCTTCGATATTCATTTTAATATCAGAAGAAAAAGTACGTGTTAATTCACCTTTAGGTCCTTTAACAGTTACGTTATTTCCGTTTTGAGTTACTTCAACTCCTGCAGGAATAACAACTAATTTATTACCAATACGGCTCACTTAAAGACACCTCCTCATGGATTGTTTGATATTACCAAACGTAAGCTAGCACTTCGCCACCGACGTTTTTGTTTCTAGCTTCTTTATCAGTTAATAAACCTTCAGAAGTAGAAATGATTGCGATACCTAAACCGTTAAGTACACGTGGCACTTCGTCAGCTTTAACGTAAACACGTAAGCCAGGTTTAGAGATACGTTTTAAGTTCGTGATAACACGTTCGTCATTTTTACCGTATTTAAGGAAAACACGGATCATGCCTTGTTTGTCATCTTCGATATATTCAACATCACGTACGAAACCTTCACGTTTAAGGATTTCAGCGATGTCACGTTTGATTGTTGAAGCAGGTACTTCTAAAGTATCGTGTTTAACCATGTTGGCATTACGAATACGAGTTAGAAAATCTGCAATTGGATCTGTCATGACCATTGAACTATTTACCTCCTTTTTGCGAGTTTGTTTTACCAGCTAGCTTTCTTCACGCCGGGAATTTGACCTTTGTAGGCAAGTTCGCGGAAGCAAATACGGCAAAGATGAAATTTACGATAAACTGAATGTGGACGTCCGCAACGTTCGCAGCGAGTATATTCTTGCGTAGAATGTTTTGCAGGGCGTTTGTTTTTAGCAATCATTGATTTTTTAGCCAATTTTTTCGCCTCCTTGATTTATTTTTGGAATGGCATTCCAAGTTGTGTTAATAATTCGCGTGATTCTTCGTCAGTTTTAGCAGTTGTTACAATAACGATATCCATACCGCGTACTTTATCAACTAAATCAAAATCTACTTCAGGGAAGATCAATTGTTCTTTAACACCTAAAGTAAAGTTACCACGGCCATCAAAGGATTTTTTGCTTACTCCGTGGAAGTCACGTACACGAGGAAGTGACACAGTCACTAATTTGTCTAAGAATTCATACATTCTTTCTCCGCGTAGTGTTACTTTCGCACCGATAGGCATTCCTTCACGTAAACGGAAACCAGCGATTGATTTTTTAGCTTTAGTGATAAGTGGTTTTTGACCAGAAATCAACGCTAATTCTTCAACAGCTTTGTCTAAGTTTTTAGTGTTTGATACCGCATCACCAACACCCATGTTGATGACGATTTTTTCAACTTTAGGAACTTCCATTACTGAATCATAGTTAAATTTTTCCATCAAAGATGGTGTAATTTCACTTACAAATTTTTCTTTTAGGCGGTTCATCTATAAGATCCTCCTTCCTTGTTTAATTATTTATCTAGTGTTTCGCCGGTTTTCTTAGAAACGCGGACTTTTTTTCCGTCAACCACTTTATAGCCAACGCGTGTCGCTTCTCCATTTGAAGGGTCGATCACCATAACATTAGAAGCATGAATTGGTGCTTCTACCTCAACGATTCCACCTTGAGGGGCTTCTTGAGAGGCTTTTTTATGTTTTTTCACGATATTGACGCCTTCAACAACGACTTTATCTTGTTTAGGAAGGGCTTCTAATACAATGCCTTCTTTATTTCTGTCTTTACCAGAGATAACTTTTACTTTATCGCCTTTTTTAACGAACATTACTGTTGCGCACCTCCTTTAGTTGAATCTCTCGATTATAATACTTCCGGTGCCAATGAAACGATCTTCATGAAGTTGCCTTCGCGTAGTTCACGAGCGACAGGTCCGAAGATACGTGTTCCTCTTGGGCTCTTGTCATCACGAATGATAACAGCTGCATTTTCATCAAATTTAATATACGAACCATCAGTACGACGAGCGCCTGATTTAGTACGAACGATAACGGCTTTTACAACGTCACCTTTTTTGACAACACCACCTGGCGTTGCTTGTTTAACCGTAGCAACAATCACATCACCGATATTTGCAGTTTTGCGACCAGATCCACCAAGAACTTTAATAGTTAAAATTTCACGTGCACCTGAGTTGTCCGCGATTTTTAAACGGCTTTCTGCTTGGATCACTTGTGTATCCTCCTTTCAGATTTAAAAAACATCTATATAGGAAAATCTCGTGTGATTAGATAATCACTGCTTTTTCAACGATTTCAACCAGACGGAAACGTTTGGTAGCTGATAATGGACGAGTTTCCATGATTTTCACGATATCACCAGTTTTTGCTTCATTGTTTTCATCGTGAGCTTTGTATTTTTTAGAATATTTCATACGTTTACCGTAGATTGGATGGTTCTTTTGGGTTTCAACGACAACAGTGATCGTTTTGTCCATTTTGTCAGATACCACACGTCCTTGATAAACTTTACGTTGATTTCTTTCTTCAGTCATACTGGAAATGGCCTCCTTCCACTATTTGTCAGCTTGTTCATGCAACACAGTTTTGATACGTGCAATCGATTTACGTACTTCTTTAATACGTGCAGTGTTTTCTAATTGACCTGTTGCTAATTGAAATCTAAGATTGAACAATTCTTCTTTTAATTGTTTTTCTTGATCTAGCATTTCGGCAGTGGTTAATTCTCTGATTTCTTTAACCTTCATTCGATTCACCACCCATTTCCTCACGTTTTACGATCTTAGTTTTCATTGGTAATTTGTGAGAAGCAAGACGTAATGCTTCACGAGCAACTTCTTCAGGAACGCCGGCGATTTCAAACATGATCTTGCCGCGTTTAACTGGTGAAACCCAGCCTTCAGGAGCACCTTTACCAGATCCCATACGTACACCAATTGCTTTGGCAGTATAAGATTTGTGAGGGAAAATTTTAATCCATACTTTCCCACCACGTTTCATGTAACGAGTCATTGCAATACGGGCAGCTTCAATTTGGCGGTTAGTAATCCAATGTGAATCAACAGCTTGTAAGCCATATTCTCCAAATGAGATTTCTTTACCACCTTTAGCTTCCCCACGCATTTTTCCGCGGAATTCACGACGGTGTTTTACACGTTTAGGTACTAACATGATTATTTCCCTCCTTTCTCAGTGTTTTTCTTTGTAGGAAGAATTTCTCCACGATAAATCCACACTTTAACTCCTAGTTTTCCGTATGTTGTGTTTGCTTCTTCCCAAGCGTAGTCGATGTCAGCACGCAATGTATGAAGAGGAACTGTTCCTTCAGAGTATCCTTCTGAACGAGCGATATCCGCACCATTCAAACGACCAGATACTTGAGTTTTGATTCCTTTAGCTCCAGAACGCATAGTGCGTTGGATTGCTTGTTTTTGTGCACGACGGAAAGCAACACGGTTTTCTAATTGACGTGCGATTCCTTCTCCGACTAATTTTGCATCTAAATCTGGTTTTTTGATTTCAACGATGTTGATGTGAACTCGTTTACCAGTTAATTTGTTTAATTCTTTTCTTAGGCTCTCAACTTCAGATCCGCCTTTACCGATAACCATACCAGGTTTGGCTGTGTGGATTGAAATGTTTACGCGATTTGCAGCGCGTTCGATTTCAACGGTTGACACAGCGGCATCAGCAAGTTTAGTTGCGATGAACTTACGGATTCTCAAATCTTCGTGTAGAAACTCAGCATACTCTTTTTCAGCATACCATTTAGCATCCCAATCACGGATGATGCCTACACGCATTCCAATAGGATTTACTTTTTGACCCACTGATTATCCCTCCTTATTTTTCTGATACCACAACGGTAATATGACTTGTACGCTTGTTGATTGGTGATGCTGAACCTTTTGCACGTGGACGGAAACGTTTCATTGTTGGTCCTTCGTTAACAAATGCTTCAGAAACTACCAAGTTTTCAACATCTAAGTCAAAATTGTTTTCTGCGTTAGCAACTGCTGACATCATAACTTTTTCGATGATTCCAGCAGATTTGTTTGGTGTGAACTTCAAAATTGAAATTGCTTCTGCTACGCTTTTTCCTCTAATAAGATCGATTACTAAACGTGATTTACGAGGAGAAGTGCGAACTGTTTTCGCAGTTGCCTTAGCTGATGTAATTTGTTCTGCCATGTTAATATCCTCCCCTCAGAATTAGCGTTTTGTTTTCTTATCGTCGGCGGCATGTCCACGATAAGTTCTTGATGGTGCAAATTCACCTAATTTATGTCCTACCATGTCTTCTTGGATGTAAACTGGCACATGTTTGCGTCCGTCATAAACAGCAATTGTAAACCCTACGAAGCTAGGGAAAATTGTTGAACGACGAGACCAAGTTTTAATAACTTTTTTCTTTTCAACACCTTGTTGCGCTTCGACCTTTTTCATCAAATGATCATCAACGAAAGGTCCTTTTTTCAAACTACGACCCATGGTGTACCTCCTCTCAAAATATGCGACACATAGTCAATGGTTCTATTTAGTCTTACGACGACGAACAATAAGCTTGTCTGATGCAGCTTTCTTGTTACGAGTTTTGTAACCCAATGCAGGTTGTCCCCAAGGAGATACTGGAGCTTTACGTCCGACTGGAGCTTTACCTTCACCACCACCGTGTGGGTGATCGTTAGGGTTCATTACGCTACCACGTACAGTTGGGCGTTTACGCATCCAACGAGAACGACCAGCTTTACCGATGTTGATCAATTCGTGTTGTTCGTTACCAACAGAACCGATAGTAGCACGGCAAGTAGCTAAGATCATGCGAACTTCGCCAGAGTTTAAACGTACTAATACGTATTTTCCTTCTTTACCAAGTACTTGAGCACTTGTACCAGCAGAACGGATTAATTGTCCGCCTTTACCTGGTTTCATTTCAATATTATGGATAACTGTACCAACTGGAATGTTTTCTAGTGGTAAAGAGTTTCCGATTTTGATATCTGCATCTGCTCCAGATACGACAGTCATGCCTACTTGTAAGCCTTTAGGGGCTAAGATGTAAGCTTTCACTCCGTCTGTATAATGAACTAATGCAATGTTTGCTGAGCGGTTTGGATCGTATTCGATCGTTTTTACTGTAGCAACCACGTTATCTTTATTACGTTTGAAGTCGATAACACGGTATTGGCGTTTATGTCCGCCACCTTGATGACGTACAGTAATGCGACCGTTGTTGTTACGACCGGCGTTGTTTTTCAATGGTTCTAATAACGTCTTTTCAGGCGTTGAAGTTGTGATTTCAGCGAAATCAGAACTCGTCATATTACGACGACCATTTGAGGTAGGTTTGTACTTTTTAATCGCCACGTCTAGTTTCCCTCCTATTTACTAGTGAATTTCTAACGCTGATTATTCAGCGTCGAAAAGTTGGATTTCTTTTGAACCTTCAGTTAATGTCACAACAGCTTTGCGACGTTTTTTAGTGAAGCCTTGGTATTTACCCATACGTTTTGCTTTTGGTTTAGCATTCATAATGTTTACATTTTTAACTTTAACGTCAAAAGCAGCTTCAACAGCTTGTTTGACTAAAGTTTTATTCGCGCGAGTGTCAACTTCGAAAGTATATTTCTTTTCGTCCATGTCTAACATAGATTTTTCAGTGATCACCGGGCGTTTAATTACGTCTAGTAAGTTCATTATGCAAGCACCTCCTCAATTTGAGTAAGAGCAGTTTGCGTTGCTAAGATTTTGTCATTAGCGACTACATCTAATACAGTTACGTTGTTTGAAGTAGTAACAGTTACGTTTGATAAGTTACGAGCAGCTAAGCCTACAACTTCGTTTTCTGTTTCTAATACAACCAATACTTTTGAATCAATAGACAAGCTAGTTAAAACTTGCTTGAATTCTTTTGTTTTAGGCGCTTCAAAGCTTAAAGCTTCAATAGCAACTAATTTATTTTCAGCAACTTTTTCTGATAAAACAGATTTGATTGCTAAGCGACGAACTTTTTTAGGAAGTTTGTAGCTGTAAGAACGTGGTGTAGGTCCGAAGACAACGCCACCTCCACGCCATTGTGGTGAACGGATAGAACCTTGACGAGCACGTCCAGTTCCTTTTTGACGCCATGGTTTGCGGCCACCGCCACGAACTGCGCTACGATTTTTCACAGCGTGAGTTCCTTGTCTTAATGAAGCGCGTTGCATAATAATTGCATCGTAAACAACACTTTCATTTGGTTCGATTCCGAAGATTTCTTCATTTAAAGTGATGTCACCGTTTTGAGTTCCATCTTGTTTGAATAATGCTACAGTTGGCATTCCTTAGTTCCTCCTTTCCTATAACTAATTATTTAGCTTTTACAGCTGCTTTGATAATGATTAAAGATTTTTTAGCGCCAGGAACATTTCCTTTTACTAAGATAACATTGCGGTCAGCGTCAACACGAACAACTTCAAGGTTTTGAATTGTTACGCGGTTGCCACCCATACGGCCAGCTAAATGTTTATTTTTAAATACACGGTTTGGTGCAACAGGACCCATAGATCCAGGACGACGGTGGTAACGAGATCCGTGAGCCATAGGGCCGCGGCTTTGTCCATGACGTTTGATAACACCTTGGAATCCTTTACCTTTAGTCGTTCCGGTAACATCAATGATGTCTCCAGCTTGGAAAGTATCAACTTTCACTTCTTGTCCTACTTCGTAGTCTCCTAGCTCAACATCTTTGAATTCTCGAATGAAGCGCTTAGGAGCCGTGTTTGCTTTTGCAACATGACCTTTCGCAGGTTTGTTAGACAAAACTTCACGTTTATCTTGGTAACCTAATTGAACTGCTTCGTAGCCATCTGTTTTAGTTGTTTTAACTTGTAAAACGACGTTTGGAGTAGCTTCGATAACTGTTACTGGAATAAGTTCACCAGATTCTGTGAAGATTTGTGTCATTCCCACTTTTTTCCCTAAGATTCCTTTGGTCATGATTACACCTCCATTTTCTTATTATAGTTTGATTTCAATGTTAACACCTGATGGTAAGTCAAGCTTCATTAAAGCATCAACTGTTTTCGGTGTTGGATTCACAATGTCAATCAGACGTTTGTGAGTACGCATTTCGAATTGTTCGCGTGAATCTTTGTATTTATGAGTCGCACGGATTACAGTGTAAAGACTACGTTCTGTTGGTAATGGAATTGGACCAGATACACTAGCTCCAGTTCTTTTTGCAGTTTCTACAATTTTATCCGCTGATTGGTCTAAAATACCATGTTCATACGCTTTTAAACGGATACGAATTTTTTGTTTTGCCATCTTATTCCCTCCTTCGCCTATTTTAAAAGTAGACATAGCTCCACGAAAATCTCCGTCACGCTCGTTCGTGGCAAAGCGTCCGGGCGTGTCGCAACCTCTCGTTTCAAAGCCGGCGGATTCTTTTATGAACCCCCCAGTGTCACTTGCACTTCTACAAACAGCACCTTTATGATTATATTATATCTGATCTACTATTGCAAGGATTTTATTAGTCTTTTTCGAGTTTTCGTTTTTATTTTCTGAAAATCATTCTTAAGTTGATTCTATCTATATAGAAGAAAAAAATTACGGATATTTTTCTACTCTCTAAAAAATTTCTTCAAAGACCCCTCCCTTCTAGCGCACAGATATATTATTATGATTCACCAAAGCCAATGTAACCATTTATTTTTCCACTAAATCTAAGTAGATCGAATGAATAATGGCCTACTCACATCCATTTATTTCTAGTCACCTAGACTCAATCATTTAAATTAACATTGATTTTTGCTCCACATTTATTCCTTACCTGATAATAAAAAAAGAGTTACCAGCAAGCTGGTAACTCTTTACGTCCGAGCATATTTGAATCATAAAAATTAATTACGCGTTGATTACAGATACGACACCTGAACCAACAGTACGTCCGCCTTCACGAATTGAGAAACGAGTTCCGTCTTCGATAGCGATTGGGTGAATTAATTCAACTTCCATAGTTACGTTATCACCAGGCATTACCATTTCAGTACCTTCTGGTAGATCAACTACACCAGTTACGTCAGTTGTACGGAAGTAGAACTGAGGACGGTAGTTAGTGAAGAAAGGAGTATGACGTCCGCCTTCTTCTTTAGTTAAAACGTAAACTTCTGCAGAGAATTTTGTATGTGGAGTAATTGAAGCTGGTTTAGCTAATACTTGTCCACGTTGGATGTCTTCGCGTGCAACACCACGTAATAATGCACCAATGTTGTCGCCGGCTTCAGCGTAATCCAACAATTTACGGAACATTTCAACACCTGTAACAGTTGTTTTAGCAGTATTTTCAGCGATACCTACGATTTCAACTTCGTCGCCGACGCGAACTTGTCCACGTTCAACACGACCAGTTGCAACAGTACCACGACCAGTGATTGAGAATACGTCTTCGACTGGCATCATGAATGGTTTGTCAGTATCACGAACTGGAGTTGGGATATATTCGTCAACAGCAGCCATTAATTCTAAGATTTTTTCTTCGTATGAAGCGTCGCCTTCTAAGGCTTTCAAAGCTGAACCAGCGATAACTGGAGTGTCGTCGCCTGGGAAGTCGTATTCTGATAATAAGTCACGAACTTCCATTTCAACTAATTCTAGTAATTCTTCATCATCAACCATATCCATTTTGTTTAAGAATACAACGATGTAAGGAACACCAACGTTACGTGATAACAAGATGTGTTCACGTGTTTGAGGCATAGGGCCATCAGCAGCAGATACTACTAAGATAGCTCCATCCATTTGTGCAGCACCAGTGATCATGTTTTTAACGTAGTCCGCGTGTCCTGGGCAGTCAACGTGTGCGTAGTGACGGTTTTCAGTTTCATACTCAACGTGTGAAGTATTGATTGTGATTCCGCGTTCGCGTTCTTCAGGAGCGCCATCGATTGAAGCGTAGTCCATTGCTGTAGCTCCGCCTTGTTTAGCAAGTACAGTTGTAATTGCAGCAGTTAAAGTAGTTTTACCATGGTCAACGTGTCCGATAGTACCAATGTTAACATGGGGTTTTGAACGGTCAAATTTTTCTTTAGCCATTTAAAATGTTCCTCCTAAGTAAATGAGATTATTTTTATCTGATAAGTCCGCGCCACAAAAGCGGCGCGAGCCCATATCATCAGTTAATTATTTTACATGAATCATTATTAAAAATACAGTCTTTTAAAGGAAACCTATCAATTTAGATTGACATTTAAGAATTATTCAGCTTTGCCGCCGTTTTTCTTAATGATTTCTTCTTGAACTGATTTCGGTACATCTTCATAGTGGTCAAATACCATCATGAATGTTCCACGTCCTTGCGTAGAAGAACGAAGCGTAGTAGCGTAACCGAACATTTCAGCTAACGGCACGATTGCGTTAACGATTTGTGCGTTACCATGCGCTTCCATACCTTCAACACGTCCACGACGAGCAGTTACGTGACCCATAACATCACCTAAGTAATCTTCTGGAACAGTGATCGTAACTTTCATCATTGGTTCAAGGATTGATGGACTAGCTTTTTTAGCAGCAGCACGTAGCGCCATAGAAGCAGCTACACGGAAGGCCGTTTCATTTGAATCGACATCATGGTAAGAACCATCATAAAGCTTAGCTTTAATGTCAACTAAAGGATAACCAGCTAATACACCGTTTGCCATTGCATCTTCTAGACCTTTTTCAACTGCTGGGATGTATTCACGAGGAACCACACCACCGACAATTGCGTTTTCGAATTCGAAGCCAGCACCTTCTTCGTTTGGTGTAAATTCGACCCATACGTGACCGTATTGACCTTTACCACCAGACTGACGTACAAACTTACCTTCTGCTTTAGTAGCAGCACGGAATGTTTCACGATAAGATACTTGAGGCGCACCAACGTTTGCCTCCACTTTGAATTCACGACGCATACGGTCAACTAATACATCTAAGTGAAGTTCACCCATACCAGCGATAACAGTTTCACCAGTTTCAACGTTTGTTTCAACGCGGAATGATGGATCTTCTTCAGCTAGTTTTTGTAAAGCAACACCCATTTTATCTTGGTCAGCTTTTGATTTAGGTTCAACAGCAACTTCGATAACTGGATCAGGGAATTCGATTGATTCTAAGATAACTGGTGATTTTTCATCACAAAGTGTATCCCCAGTAGTAGTATCTTTCAATCCAACAGCTGCTGCGATATCTCCTGAGTAAACCGTTTCGATTTCTTTACGAGTGTTCGCGTGCATTTGAAGGATACGTCCGATACGTTCACGTTTGCCTTTAGAGGCATTCAATACGTAAGAACCTGAATTCAATACGCCTGAGTAAACACGGAAGAAAGTTAGACGACCTACGAATGGGTCAGTCATTACTTTAAACGCTAGTGATGAGAAAGGAGCTGAATCGTCAGCTGGACGTTCAGTTTCTTCGTCAGTTTTAGGGTTGAAACCTTTGATCGCAGGTACGTCTGTTGGCGCTGGAAGATAGTCAATGACTGCATCCAACATCAATTGAACACCTTTGTTCTTGAAGGCAGAACCACATAATACAGGATAGAAATCAACTGCTAAAGTAGCTTTACGGATACCTGCTTTCAATTCTTCGTCAGTGATTTCTTCACCTTCTAGGAATTTCATCATTAGGTCTTCATCAGTATCAGCAACTGCTTCTACTAATTTTTCGCGCCATTCTTCAGCTAACTCTTGGTAATCTGCAGGAATTTCAGTTTCTTGAATTTCCGTACCTAAGTCGTTTGTGTAGATTTCAGCTTTCATTTTAACTAAATCGATGATACCAGTGAAGTCATCTTCCGCACCAACTGGTAATTGGATTGGATGAGCATTCGCTTGTAAACGATCGTGTAAAGTACTTACTGAATAAAGGAAATCTGCACCGATTTTATCCATTTTATTACAGAATACGATACGTGGAACTTGGTATTCTGTTGCTTGACGCCAAACAGTTTCTGTTTGAGGTTCTACACCTGATTGTGAGTCCAATACAGTTACTGCGCCATCAAGTACACGTAATGAACGTTGAACTTCGATTGTGAAGTCCACGTGTCCTGGGGTATCGATGATATTTACGCGGTGACCTTTCCATTGTGCTGTAGTAGCAGCGGAAGTGATCGTGATACCACGTTCTTGTTCTTGTTCCATCCAGTCCATTTGAGAAGCGCCTTCGTGCGTTTCACCAATTTTATGGATTTTACCAGTGTAGTACAAGATACGCTCAGTTGCTGTAGTTTTACCTGCATCAACGTGGGCCATGATCCCGATATTACGAGTGTTTTCTAGAGAAAATTCTCTTGCCATTTCTTTGTTTGCTCCTCTCTTAAATTGAATTTAGCATTTTTTGGTCATTTTTCTGTTGACCTGCGCCAGCAGAAAAAATCTTACCAACGATAATGAGCAAATGCACGGTTGGCTTCCGCCATTTTGTGTGTATCTTCGCGTTTTTTCACAGAAGCTCCAGTGTTGTTAGCAGCATCCATGATTTCTTTCGCTAAGCGTTCTTCCATTGTATGTTCGCCGCGTAAACGAGCGAAGTTTACAACCCAACGCAATCCTAAAGTAGTACGACGTTCTGGACGTACTTCAACTGGTACTTGGTAGTTAGAACCCCCAACACGGCGAGCTTTAACTTCTAGTACAGGCATGATGTTTTCCATTGCTTGTTCGAAAACTTCCAATGGATCATTCCCTGTTGATTCTTTGATTGTGCTAAAAGCGTTGTATACAATACTTGAAGCAGTACCACGTTTGCCGTCAACCATTACACGGTTGATTAAACGAGTTACTAGCTTAGAGTTATACATAGGATCTGGCAAAACATCGCGTTTTGCGATAGTTCCTTTACGAGTCATACGTAACTCCTCCTTCCGAAAATATGTCTTATCTATTCGTTTGATTAAGCTTTAGGTTTTTTAGTACCGTATTTAGAACGGCTTTGTTTACGATCATTAACACCCGCAGTATCTAGTGCACCACGAACGATATGATAACGTACCCCTGGTAAATCTTTTACACGTCCACCACGTAAAAGAACAACACTATGTTCTTGTAAGTTATGGCCGATACCTGGAATATAAGCTGTTACTTCGATTAAGTTTGACAAACGAACACGAGCATATTTACGTAACGCTGAGTTAGGTTTCTTCGGTGTCATAGTACCCACACGTGTACAAACTCCACGTTTTTGTGGTGAGTTAACGTTTGTTTGAGCTTTTTTAAAGCTGTTATATCCTTTGTTCAATGCTGGTGAATTTGATTTCTCCACCTTTGATTTACGAGGTTTACGTACTAATTGATTAATTGTAGGCATCCCTTGTTTCCTCCTTCCTCGATTCGCTTTCTAGTACCACACATCCTGGTGGTTCTTTTTCGGCGATAAAAAATAATGCATTCCTGCATTCCCTATCAAGCGTACCTTGACACAGTCAGCACGTCTCAACGAGAGACCTGTTCACAAAGCACCTTTGATAGCATACCACGATAAAATATTCGTGTCAACAAACAGAATGGCTTTTTCTTTATTTTATTTCAATTGATTTTAGTCACTATTATTCAATAAAGAAGCTCCTTTATTTTTCCTATTCTGATTTTTTAGGTCTGACAGACTATTAAACCAAGGCCTTTCTTTTTGGTCTTTTTTACTGAAAAGGCTATCTTTTTTTCTTTTTTCCGATTACAATAAACCTAACTTAGTTAAAGGTGGGAATTATCAATGAATTTAAAAGAGTTAGTCGGGATCGAAGCGGCAAAATATGTCACAGACGGAATGACCGTAGGATTAGGAACTGGATCGACTGCCTACTATTTGGTAAAAGAATTGGGTCGTAGAGTAAATGAAGAAGGTTTGAAAATTACTGGTGTCGTTACTTCATCAAAAACCGAAGCACAAGCGAAAGAATTAGGAATCCCCTTAAAAGCAATCGATGATGTGGAATCCGTAGATTTAACTATTGATGGTGCAGATGAAATCAGCGAAGATTTTCAAGGAATCAAAGGTGGCGGTGCAGCCTTATTATTCGAAAAAGTCGTGGCTACATATTCAAAAGATTGTATTTGGATTGTTGATGAGAGCAAAATGGTCGCTAATTTAGGTAAATTCCCTCTTCCCGTTGAAGTTGTTCCTTTTGGCAGCCATAATATTTTCCGTTTATTTGAAGAGCGCAACTATAACCCAACATGGCGCACAGATGAATCAGGTGAACTATTAATGACCGATGGTGGACATTACATTATTGATTTGCATTTAGAAAAAATTACAGATCCTCGCGCTTTAGCAAAAGAATTGGATGAATGTGTCGGCGTTGTAGAACACGGTTTATTCATCGATATGATTTCTCGCGTGATCGTCGGTACTCCTGAAGGACCGCAAACTTTGATCGTTCCTACAAAATAATTTATTGTAAAACTCTTTAATGAGCGTGTTTTGAGAAAAAACACGCTCATTTTTATGGAAATCATAGCGAAAAAATTGTACAATGACTCAGTAATTGAAAATTTCAGAAATTTCAAAGGAGAGAATATTATGCCAAAATTAGTTTTTTCTCGTCACGGCTTAAGTGAATGGAACAAATTGAACCAATTTACTGGTTGGGCAGACGTTGACTTGGCTCCAGAAGGTGTCGAAGAAGCAAAAGAAGGCGGACGTAAAATCAAAGAAGCAGGAATTGAATTTGATGTAGCTTATACATCAGTTTTAACTCGTGCAATCAAAACATGTAACTATATTCTTGAAGAATCTGACCAACTTTGGGTACCAACTGTTAAATCTTGGCGCTTAAACGAACGTCATTACGGTAAATTACAAGGATTAAACAAAAAAGAAACTGCTGAAAAATACGGTGACGACCAAGTTCACATTTGGCGCCGTTCATACGACGTATTACCTCCATTGATGGAAGCTACTGACGAAGGTTCAGCTGCTCAAGATCGTCGTTACTCAATGTTAGACCCTCGCGATATTCCTGGAGGAGAAAACTTAAAAGTTACTTTAGAACGTGCTCTACCTTTCTGGCAAGACGAAATCGCTCCTGCTTTGAAAGATGGCAAAACTGTTTTAGTTGCTGCTCACGGTAACTCATTACGTGCATTAGCTAAGCACATCGAAGGTATTTCTGATGAAGATATCATGGACTTAGAAATCCCAACAGGTCAACCACTTGTTTATGACTTGAATGATGACTTAACAGTAGCTAAAAAATACTACTTATAATAAAAATATTTCCCGACTCATTAATGAGTCGGGATTTTTTATTGCTTTTAATTGATAATTTTATCATCGCTAGTATTGATCACTGCCAATCGTTCTTTCCAAGCGGCTCGTTCTTCTTTACTCAACGATTGATAATCCGTCACTTGAGCAACAATTTTAAGTGGCTGAGTACTCCGATATGATTTGGTCGGATTTCCGGGGAATTTTTTATCTGTTACATTCGGGTCATCTTCAAATTCTCCCAGCGGTTCGACTTGATAAACATATTCTCTTCCGTTTCCTTTAGCTAGTGCCGCAGCTAAACCAGCACCATCCTTTAACGTCGTAAAGTAGATATGATTCATGATGACATTTGGACGGTAATTCGAATGATGACCTGCAGTTAAGTACCCACCTACATCGAGTTTTACTTTTGTTCCATGATAAAAAGGTCCTTTGATTTCTCTGGTATCCATATCTGCCACTCCCCGATTCCCGATTTTAATTTATCGTACAAAAAAAAGACTCTATCGACAAAAGATTACACTTTTACATAAAAAAAAGACCCTGAGGTAAACTCAGCGTCCTTGAATTTAATCATGATTCAAAAAACTTGCTACTTTTGTCGCAATCAAATCGATCGCCACATGATTTTCGCCGCCTTCTGGCACGATAATATCTGCATAGCGTTTCGTTGGTTCAATAAATTGATGATACATTGGTTTGACGACGGTTAAATATTGTTCGATCACAGAATCTAGCGTCCGACCTCTTTCATTCATATCACGTTTAATGCGACGAATGATCCGAATATCATCATCTGTATCGACGTAAATCTTGATATCCATCATATCGCGTAGGCGTTCATCTTCTAAGATCATGATACCTTCTAGAATGATTACTTCTTGTGGTTCTTGGACATATGTATCTTTGCTTCGAGTATGTGCTACATAGTCATAAATCGGTACTTCGACTGCTTGATAGTTTGTCAACTGTTTTAAATGTTCAATCAATAGATCCGTGTCAAAAGCAAACGGATGATCGTAATTCGTTTCTAGTCGTTCCTCAAAACTGATACCGCTTTGGTCTTTATAATAAGAGTCGTGTTCCAACATCATAATGGAATGATTGGGAAAACGACTGTAAATCGCGCGACTAACACTTGTTTTACCACTTCCCGAACCGCCCGTTACACCAATAATAATCGGCTTGTTTTTCATGCAAATAAAACCTCTTTCGTTTCTTCATTAGTCCCATTATAGCGGAACAATCTAAAATTACTATTAAAAACTCAAAAATCTTCTAAAATTTGATAGAGATCCGTTAGCTGTTTGATTTCAAACGTCGGTTTGATATCTGTTGATACGATACGTTTAGGATTCATCCAGATCGTATCGATACCAGCAACTTGACCGCCTTTGATATCTGAGGTCAATGAATCACCGATAATAACGGTTTTTGTTTTATCAATAGTAGGAACTTCTGAAAAGACGATATCAAAAAATTCCTTCATTGGTTTGTTGACACCCATTTCTTCAGAAATAAAAACTTTTTTAAAAAAAGGGGCTAACCCTGATTTGGCTAATCGTTGGTGTTGCGTTTCTGAAACACCATTCGTCACGACATAAAGCTCTTTTTTTTGGCTTAATTTCTCTACAACTTCTAAACTGTTATTCATTAACTGGTAGCCTTGATTCAAGTAATGGCGATAACGAGCTTCTGTTTTTGGTCCATCAACTTTACGACCATACTGTTCAAAGAAAATCCGGAAACGATTATTCAACAAATCTTGTCTTGATAACAAGCCAGATTCATGATCACGCCAGAATCCTTGGTTCATTTGTTTATAGTTTTGTTTAACTTCAAGTGAGGGAGCAACTGCCAATTCTTCGAACAAACTGCTTAAAGCAGCTTCTTCCGCTGCTTTAAAATCTAATAGAGTATCGTCGATATCGAATAAAAGTGTGTCATAATTCATAAAATTACCTTCTATCTAAAATAAATTTTTAATTGATTTAATTCTGTTTCCGTTAACGGACGGTAGTCACCTGATTTCAAATCGGTCGGTAAGCGTAATGGCCCCATCGTTAAGCGGGTTAATTTAATTACTTTTTTCCCACGCGCCAAGAACATTTTTTTCACTTGATGAAACTTGCCCTCTTTGATCGTCAGTAACACTTCCGAATAGCTTGAATTAGCAGTCAAAATAATCAGTTTAGCTGGTCGGCAACGAATCCCTCCGTGAAATTCGATCCCTTCAGCAAAAGCTGCAACATCGTCTATAGTCACTAGTGCATTGATCGTCGCACGGTAGGTTTTGTTTACTTTTGAATCTGGACGTAATAATTCATAGCCTAGTTGACCATTATCGGTTAATAAAAGCAGCCCCGTAGTATCACGATCTAAGCGTCCTACAGGATACAATTCAGCAGGCCGTTCTTTTGGTGAAATTAATTCAGTTACCGTTCTAAACTTTGGATCTTTTTTAGCCGTCACGACTCCTGCTGGCTTATTGAGCAAATAATAGACGTGTTTCGCCTGCAGTACCTTTCCATTCACTTCAATTCGATGCAAACGACTGTCAACATTTCGGTGCTGATCCATCTCCACTAATCCATCTACTTTAACTTTTTTCATTAGAAATAAGCGTTTCATTTCTTTTCGTGTCGTTTTTAAATTTTCTTCGATTACTTTATCTAATCGCATGGCTCGCTCCTTAAAATATACCGGACTCATTATACCGAAATCCCCTAAAAAAACAACCGTTTCATTTTTTATTTCCATAGCGAAATATTTTTTTTGTTATTTTTGAATAAAAGCAAAAGGGTTTATCCTTGCATTTTATGTTCAAGAGTTCTACACTTTTAATATACGAGTCAGAGATTCGTATGATTAAGTGAATCGACACCTTGGTGTCAAAGGTTTCTCATACACAGCGTTACGACCTGGTAGAGAAAGTTGAACTCAAACTTTTTTGGACAGTTGTGTATATAACTGTCTTTTTGCGTTTTTCGCAAAGCCATTGTGCTGAGAATAACCCATCACTTGAATAAAATCTGTCTGATAAACCACAGACAGTCACATTTTAAGGAGGAATTTGGTTATGGCAGTATCATTGAAAGTAGAAGAAAGAGCAACTCGTCCCCGTTCCCTACGCAACAAATTGCGTCACGAAGGAAAAGTTCCTGCAGTCGTAAATGGCTACAAGATCGAAAGCACATCTATCTCAATCGACGAAAGAGAATTCACTCGTCTATTGCGTGAAAATGGGGCTAACACTGTTTTCGCTATTGAAATCGGTGGAAAAAAAGTGAACACATTATTGCGTGAAGCACAATCAGACACCTTTACACGTCGTCTAACTCACGTGGAACTATTATCTGTAAACTTGTCAGAAGAAACTGAAGCTGAAACTGAATTGAATTTAGTTGGTGAAGCTGCAGGTGTGAAAGCTGGCGGAGTGTTAACTCAAACACTTTATACAGTAACTGTTTCAGCAACGCCAGAAAAATTACCAGAAGGAATCGACGTTGATATTTCTAAACTAGAAATTGGCGATTCAATCTCTATTGCCGATCTTCCTAAAAACAGTGACTACTCAATCGTCACTGATGCAGAAGAACAAATTGCTGCTGTTCAAGAGGCACAAGAACTTCCTGCAGAAGATGAAGTCGCTGAAGGTACAGAACCTGAAGTTATCGGTGAATCAACCGAAGAATAATCCAGAACTAGTAAGGTATGCTGAAGTTTCAGCATACCTTTTTCTTTTCATTTATACCGATCGATGGATTGAAGCTTCTCATTTTTTGGATTAAACTAAGTCACCTACTTGTTTAGAATTTCTTATAAGTTAAGAACAATCAGTGGTTTTTTTAGCTAAAAAGATTTACAATATATCACTACAAAGATTATTTGCACTTTAAGTAAGTGATTCCAACTAAAGGGGGAAACATCTATGTTCGAAACATTCGATTCAAAAAAAAGCCGTTATGCCTCTGTCGGTGTGGTATCCAGCTTACCAGGCGAGCTGATTGATAGTATCTGGTATATCATTGACTTAGACTTAAAGGGACTGGTCCCATTAGAAAATATCTTAAGTTTTGATTTGATCAATAATAATGGTCATGTCACTATGCATTTCTCACAAGAAGATAGCAATGTTGAAATGGGTATCGATTTGCCATTTAATTATTCGTATGAATTTCCACAAGAAGTTTATGCCTATGATGATGGCCATCACCAAACAATTTTATTACCAAGTGAAATCCGCCAACGCTAGTAGCTAAGACAACCTTTTCTTAAGGGTTGTCTTTTTTTCTTAATATTTTGCTTCATATTCTTGCTTTCAGAAAATTTTATGGTAATATCAATCAGAAAATTTATTTAGAAAGTAGGAGAAAGATGAAAGAATTAACTCGTGGAAATCCCGCAAAATTGATTATTCTGTTTGCTTTGCCATTATTCGTAGGAAATGTTTTTCAACAATTTTATAGTATGGTCGATATGGTTGTCGTAGGTCAAACGTTAGGTAAAGATGCTTTAGCCGCCGTTGGTGCGACTAGCAGTGTTAGTTTCTTGATTATTGGTTTTGCTCAAGGTTTGACTTCTGGTTTATCGATCATTACCGCACAACGCTTTGGAGCTAAAGATACTCAAGGCGTACGTAAGAGTTTTGCCACTTCGATTTTGATTAGTTTAGCGGTGACGATTGTTTTAACAACACTAAGCTTACTATTTTTACGACCTTTACTATTATTAATGCAGACGCCTCCCGAACTTTTAAACCAAGCACAAGAATTCATTTCAGTTATTTTGGCCGGTATTTTTGCTTCGATGAGTTTTAATCTTTTATCAAACATGGTGCGTGCTTTAGGTGACAGCCGTACACCACTCTTTTTCCTAGCTTTAGCCGTAGTCATCAATGTTGTACTCGATTTGATTTTTATCATGTACTTCCATATGGGCGTTGCCGGAGCTGGATTTGCTACGGTTATCGCACAAGTTTTCTCTAGCTTGATGTGTATCTGGTTCATTCGTCGGAAAATTCCTTTATTACAAATCAATCGCAAACATTTTTCTTTTGATAAAGAAGAATTTCGGATTCATTTGAAATCGGCTTTACCGATGGGCTTTCAATCATCGATCATTGCGATTGGCGCTGTGATCTTGCAATCTGCTTTAAACACCTTAGGAACGGACGTCGTTGCTGCACAAACAACTGCCAGCCGAATCGATCAATTAGCGATTTTACCAATGATGTCATTCGGTATTACGATGGCTACTTTCACTGCTCAAAACTTAGGCGCAAAAGAATATGGCCGAATTTTACAAGGTGTGAAACAATGCTTGATAATGTGTATCGGCTTTGGGATTTTCGCAGGTATTTTAGTTGTTACTTGCGGTCATTTCTTCGTGGGGTTGTTTGTTAGCCCTAGTGAAACTCGGGTTTTTGAATTAGCACAAGTGTATTTCAATATCAACGGTTCATTGTATTGGATTTTAGCTATCCTGCTTGTCTTACGTTATACGTTGCAAGGCTTAGGCCAAGCAAAAATCCCGACACTTGCAGGGATCATGGAATTAGTCATGCGCTCGTTCGCAGCGATTATTTTGACCCATTCCTTCGGTTTTGCTGGAGCATCTTTTGCTTCGCCACTTGCTTGGATCGGCTCAACAGTTGTGTTACTGGCTTCTTACTTTGCCGCAATGCACAAGTTAAAGAAACTCGATCAATCACAAACATTTGAATTACAACAAATAAAGAGTGAAGCCTAATTTTAGGCTCCACTCTTTTTTATATTTCTTCAATAATTATATTTTTCTTTCCTTTAGCCACGTTTTTCTTGTTTCACCAACAATTAACGGAACGGTCTCATAAGTTACTTCACTATATTCGATTCCAAACCATCTTTCTGGTGCTACTGTATGGCGTTTAATTGCTAAACGCGCTTGCATGACTTGACGATCCCATTTGTCAACCTTGGTTACATTTGATAATTCTTCTTGAATCATTACAAAACGAAAATCTCCGACTTGCCTGCCAGGTGTGAGCGAATAATGTTGGGGTTGTTTGGGTAAACGCTCTTGTTTCATTAAATCATGAATAATCTGACGCAAATAGACATTCACATCTTGAGCAATCCTAAACCCTAGATACAATTTAACTTTTACGACAAAATCCGTATCCATCATATCGATACTATACTCTTCTGTATAAGGTTCATCGGTCACTTCCACATTTACAAACCAATAGACTTTAGCTCGCTTCAAGCGTTTATCTAAAATCGAATAAATAAATTGTTGTGGGATATTATCTCCATCTAAACGCGGCACTAAAAAGACTACATTCGTTTGATAATACGGAATCGTATCATCTTCACGTAGTTCTTTTAGCTGTGGCAAATAATCTCTTAAATCCACATCTTGACCCGCATTTTCTTGAACACGATTGCTACGATGCCAAATGTACATCACACCTAAAATAATTAATGCCATAGCGACTGCTACGAAACCACCATGGAAGAACTTAGTCACGCTTGAGATAAAGAAGAACCCTTCTAGAACACCAAAGAAAATGAGCATCAACGTCGCTAGAACTTTAGATGTTCCATTTTGCAGTAGGTAATGATACAACAAGAACGTCGTCATCAACATAGTTACCGTGATCGAAAGACCATAGGCGGCTTCCATATGACTAGAAGTTCGGAAAGTTAAGACAATGATTGAACAAGTGGCCCATAAAATCAGATTGATGGCTGGAATATACATTTGGCCAATACTTTTACCCGGATAAATGATCCGCATCCTTGGTAATAATTTTAATTTGATCGCTTCAGATACTAATGTAAACGACCCCGAGATCAAAGCTTGTGAGGCTATCACAGCGGCGATTGTAGCAAACGCAACGCCAAAAATCATCCATCCATCAGGTAATATCTGGAAAAAAGGATTTAAATTTTCGATTGCTTCAATCGAAGCATTTCCTTTGGCATGTAAGATCCAGGCTGCTTGTCCTGCATAATTCAACATCAAACACAGCAAAACGTATGGCCAACTGAAATGAATATTCTTTTTACCCACATGACCCATATCAGAATAAAGCGCTTCTGCTCCGGTGGTTGCTAGGAAAATACTTCCTAAAATAAAGACGCCCATTTTATTATCGGGGCTGAACAACAAGTGGACTGCATAATAAGGGTTGATGGCTTTAATGACACTAAAATCATAGGGAATATTCAAAATTCCCATCAAACCTAAAAATGTAAACCAAAGAAACATGACTGGACCAAAGGCTTTTCCAACAAAATCTGTACCAAAACGTTGAATCAAAAATAAGAACAATAGAATAATTAAAGTAATGATAACAATGACATTTTGATTATTGCCAAATTTTTGATAAAAATCAGGAATTCCTCGCAGTCCTTCGATCGCCGTAGTCACGGTTACTGCCGGAGTCAATACCCCATCTGCTAATAAAGCGGCCCCACCGATCATTGCAGGAACGATCAAGTATTTCCCACCTTTACGCACCAAGGTATATAAAGAAAAAATCCCACCTTCCCCGTGATTGTCCGCTCGTAAAGCAATCAGAACATATTTGACTGTCGTTAAAAGCATCACTGTCCAAAAAACCAACGAGACTGCTCCCAGTACAAAATCTTTGGTGACCGTTTCTAATCCACCATTTGATTCTAAAATAGCTTTCATTACATACAATGGACTTGTTCCGATATCACCATAAACAACACCCATCGCAATCAGTAATCCTGCTGCTGAGAGCCTTCGCATATGATCTTTTTTCTTTTCCATTTTGCACACTCCTAAGATAAATAATTGCCTATTCGGCTACATCTGTTTTATGAGGAAAACACATTGAATACAAAAAAAGACCTAAACAACAGCTTTCACTATTGTTTAGGTCTTGCAAATTATCTCTTAGACCAGTGGCAAGCACTAGTTGTTGATCTAAAAGCATAGAATACTCTTCTATGTCGCTACTCCCCTAAAACTTACTCGTATTATCCGACTTAATAATAGGTTTGTCAAAGAAAAAAAGTCATTTTCAAACTTATTTTTCTTCTTTTTTGCTTTCTTCTTCGGTTAACATAGCTTTACGTGAAGCATTCACACGGCCTTGACGATCGATTTCAGTTACTTTTACTAAGACTTCATCACCAAGTTTAACCACATCTTCTACTTTATTCACACGTTCATTTGCAAGTTGAGAAATATGCACTAATGCATCTTTTCCTTTGATCAAGTTAACAAATGCGCCGAATTTTTCGACACGAACAACTTTACCTAAGTAAACTTCGCCGACTTTCACTTCTTTTGTTAATTCTTCAATGATCTTGATTGCTTTTTGGATCATTTCAGCATCAGAAGAAGCAATGCTGACATTACCATCTTGATCGATGTCGATTTTCACGCCAGTTTCTTCGATGATACCGTTGATTGTGTCGCCACCTTTACCGATAACTGTTTTGATCTTATCTGGATCGATCTTGATCATTTCGATTTTCGGTGCGTATTGACTTAATTCTTTACGTGGTTCAGCAATGGTATCTGTTAAGACTTCTAAGATTTCCATCCGAGCTTTTTTCGCTTGCGTTAATGCTTCAGAAAGGATTTGTTCAGTAATTCCTTGGATTTTGATATCCATTTGTAAAGCTGTGATTCCATCTTTTGTTCCAGCAACTTTAAAGTCCATATCGCCAAGGTGATCTTCAAGCCCTTGAATATCTGTTAAGATTGTATAGTTTTCGCCATCAGAGACAAGTCCCATCGCAATTCCGGCAACTGGTGCTTTGATTGGCACACCTGCGTCCATCAATGCTAAAGTACCTGCACAGATACTTGCTTGAGATGAAGAACCATTTGATTCCAACACTTCAGCTACTAAACGGATTGTGTAAGGGAAATCTTCTTCACTTGGAATAATTTGAGCTAAGGCACGTTCACCTAATGCTCCATGTCCAATTTCACGACGACCTGGTGAACCAGCACGTCCCGTTGAACCGACAGAGAATTGAGGGAAATTATAATGATGGATGAATCGTTTGCTTTCGACCGAGCCCAATCCATCAATAATTTGGTGTTCGCCTAACGGAGCTAATGTACAAGCAGATAACGCTTGTGTTTGTCCCCGAGTGAATAGACCTGAACCATGAACACGTGGTAAAAGACCTGTTTCGGCAGCTAATGGACGAATTTCATCTAATTTACGACCATCAGGACGGATTTTGTCGATCGTGATCAATTCGCGAACCACATCTTTTTCAAGATCTTCAGCGATTTGTTTCACTTCTTTTGTTAAATGAGCTGCGTCTTCGTGATCAGCAAATTTTTCAGCGTAGACTTCTTTCACTGTTTCTTTTACTTTTTCGATCTCGTCTTCACGCGCTAATTTATCCATGGTCATTACGGCTGTCTTCATTGTTTCATAGTAGCTCGCAAAAATTTCTTTTTTCAATTCAGCATCGACTTGTAATAAAGAAACTTCCATTTTTTCTTTACCGACAGCAGCTACGATTTCAGATTGGAAAGCCACTAGTTCTTTGATTGCATCAAAACCAAACAATAGTGCGCCTAACATATCTTCTTCAGATACTTCTTTAGCACCAGATTCTACCATGTTAATGGCTTGTTTTGTTCCGGCAACAGTTAAATCAATATCTGATTGTGCATGTTGTTCAACCGTAGGATTTAAAACATATTCGCCGTTCACACGACCAACATCCACACCGGCGATTGGTCCGTCAAATGGAATATCTGAAATAGCTAATGCTAAAGAAGAACCGAACATTGCTGCCATTGATGGTGAGCAATCTTGTTCTACACTCATTACAACGTTTGTTACTTGGACTTCATTACGGAAACCATCTGCAAACATCGGACGGATCGGACGGTCGATTAAACGGGCTGTCAAAGTCGCTTCAGTACTTGGACGTCCTTCACGTTTAATGAAGCCACCAGGAATTTTTCCAACTGCATACATTTTTTCTTCGTAGTTGATTGTTAATGGGAAAAAGTCAGTATCTTTTGCTTCTTTTGAAGCTACTGCAGCACTTAATACGACAGTATCGCCATAGCGAACCAATACAGCACCATTTGCTTGTTTGGCAAGCTGACCGATTTCAACTTGCAGAGGACGTCCGCCCCAAGTGGTTTTAAAAACTTGTTTTTCTGACATAATTTCTCCTTTTCCCTTTGACCAGTGCGACGCTACTAAACAAATGGAAATAGCGGTTGAACAGCTTAACCTCTACTTGCATTTGGTTAGTAGAGTGACAACACGCTAATCAAATGGGCTTTTATTTTTTCTGAGCAAAACTCAGTTTTTACGAATTAACTAGCAAAAAAAGTGAGATTCCTAGGAACCTCACTTTCATAGTAGTACGAATTAACGACGTAGTCCTAGACGTTGGATTAATTCACGGTAACGTTGGATGTCAGTTTTACGTAAGTAAGCTAACAAGTTACGACGATGTCCAATTTTTTTCATAAGGCCACGGTATGAATGGTGGTCTTTTTTGTGGATACGTGCATGCTCATTCAATTGATTGATGTCTTCCGTTAATACAGCGATTTGTACTTCTGGAGAACCAGTATCTCCTTCATGGCGTGCAAAATCATTGATGATTTCGTTTTTACGTTCTTTTGAGATTGCCATGTTTTTCACCTCTTCCTGATTTTTTCCTATGACTGAGTACAGCGTTGGTGATTCGCCTAACCAAGTGATAGGTGGTGCGTCTATGCACACTTTAATACTTTACTTGATTTAGCTTTAAAAATCAAGCTATACAAAATTTTAACCTCTACTTTTGAAATCATTACAGAATTTTTAAAGAACAGCAAAAGAAAAACAGTTTTTTTACCTTACTTATTTTTTGTGTTAAACTAACGTGATGAAAATATGTCTGAGAGGAGACTTTTTTAATGATCACAATGGATGATATTATTCGGGAAGGTAATCCAACCTTGCGCGCAGTCGCCAAAGAAGTCCCGATCCCTCCAACTGCTGAAGACGTAGAACTTGGTAATGAAATGTTGCAATTTCTAAAAAACAGTCAAGATCCCGTAAAAGCAGAAGAATTACACTTACGTGGTGGAGTAGGTTTAGCTGCTCCCCAATTAGATATTTCAAAACGGATCATTGCTGTTCACGTTCCAAGCACTGACCCTGAAAAACCAGAAAGTAGCTTGAGTACGGTTATGTATAATCCAAAAGTCTTGAGCCATTCTGTTCAAGAAGCTTGCCTTGGCGAAGGTGAAGGCTGTCTATCCGTTGACCGTGAAGTACCAGGTTATGTTGTCCGTGCAGCGCGTATTACTGTTTCTTATTTTGATGCCGAAGGTGAAGCACACAAAGTTCGGCTTAAAAATTATGAAGCAATCGTGGTTCAGCATGAGATCGATCACATCAATGGCATCATGTTCTACGATCATATCAATGATCAAAATCCATTACATTTAAAAGATGGTGTTTTAGTTATTGACTAACTAAAAAAACGAGGACTAAAGTATTTTTACTTTAGCCCTCGTTTTTTGTGCATCTATAACGATTTAATCTCTTTCCTCATATAAAATCCCAGCTTTAGCAAGTGCTTGCTCAATTTCCGCTAGATTTTCGATACTTTCATACGCAATCGTATGCAAATGAATGCCATCTGTTAATTCTGATAGGAATGCGGCTTGATACTTTTGAGCCGCCAATAAAAAGCGATCGATATCTTTTTGCGATGCGACATGTAGTCCACCAGCTAATTCACCATATAATGGATGCTCTACAATTACATCGATGACTTCTCCACCATGCTCCACGATAATCCGTAATTCTTCTTCTGCCTGTGAACGATCGTGTTGAACGGCGATTTTACTAACTAATTTTTTTGATTCTCTTTCTAGTAAATAGCCTCTTGCAGTTGCGACAATATTTTCACCTGCCGCTCGTAGCAACGCGACATCTCCGACAACGATTTGACGACTGACGCCAAACTCTTTGGCAAAACTCGTAGCACTGATCGGTTTTTCAGTTTCTTGCAACGCCGCTAAAATCTCTGCTTTTCTGTGATCACCATCAATCATGTTTGTTTAACCGCCCTTCTTGATAGTTTCGTGATTGCTTCATGATATCTTTAAAGGTTTCAACAATCGTTTCGCGGTACGCTTCATCTTTGACAGCCTCTGCAATCTTTTGTAAGACGGACGCTTCGCGACTCACATCCAAAACAGCTTTTTTCGTCTGTGCTTTATAAGCTGTCACTTCTGATACCGCAGCCATCCGTTTTTCTAAAAGACCAACTAGCTCTTGGTCGATTTGATCAATTTTTTTACGCGCTTCTGTTAATGGATCTTTTTTAGGTTCTTCTTCAATTGTTTTGATGATTTGTGCAGGATTGCCTCCAAGAACAACATTGTCAGGAAATGATTTTGTGACTACTGCTCCAGCTGCTACTACGACATTGTCACCTAGTGTTACACCTGGGACAATTACAGCGGAACCGCCGATCCAAACATTGTCACCAATCGTAATTGGTTTTCCTAATTCTAACCCACTATTGCGTTTTACTGGTTCAATAGGATGACTCGCTGTATATAGTTGGACATTGGGGCCAAACATGCAATTATCACCGATCGTGATGGGACAAATATCTAGAAAAACATTGTGGAAATTACAATAAAAATTCTCTCCCACAAAAATATTGTATCCATAATCAAAAGAAATCGATGGTTCAACATACACATGATTTTTCGTCCCACCGAAAGCTTCTTTCACAAAGGCTTCTCGTTTAGTTTTATCCGTTTCTTGATTGATTGCTCGTAATTTTACCCGAGCATCTTTTCGATCTGCGGATAATTCAGGATCACTGGCAAAGTATAATTTCCCAGCGATCATCTTTTCTTTTTCTGTTAATTCCACGTAAAGTTCCTCCTACTAATATTCATCTATTAAAAAGTTTAATTTATCTAGTTCAATTGTTGAAAAACAGCTGTGCCATCTGTTTGAACAAACTGATAGTCACTTGCTAAATAGATAGGCGTTTTATTGATGACTATTACTTGCGCATGGTTGTTTTTTTCATAAACCAAATCACAAAATGGATGGACTTGAAAACTCGTTCCTACGATCACGATCAACTCTGCTTGTCGAACGGCCTGAACAGCTTGTTGGATCACACCTTCATCAAATCCTTCACCATACAAAACAATATCCGGTCGGAGCTGTCCTCCACAAGTCACATGACGGTCACTTGTTAAATATTCATTCCAAGCAACAATTTGTCCGCAGTTCCGACAGTAACAATTATAAAGGGAGCCATGAAAATTTACCAATCGCTGATTTCCACTAGCGGTATGGAGTCCATCGATATTTTGCGAAACCACCGATACTTGTTTCGTCTCTTCCATTTCTGCCATCACGCGATGAATCACATTAGGCTGAGCTTTTGTATGGTATAGATGTTTGACAAAAGTATAAAATTTTTCAGGTTCATTGATTAGACATTCATTACTTAATAAATATTCTGGTGCTTCGATTCCGTGATAAACACCTTGCAATGAACGATAATCAGGCACGCCAGAAGGTGTCGACACTCCCGCTCCAGTAAGAAAAGTGATCTTTGAACTTTTTTTGATTGCTTCGACTGCTTGATCCACTGTGATCTCCATTTTTACCACCTCATAAAACAGTATAATATAACTTTGAAACAAAGCAAAAAGACAATTTTTCTTTAATTGTTTGTCTTTTTTGACAAATAGTTTCATTAGATTAAAATATCCAACCACTATTTTTAGCTAATTCAAATGATTTTATTGACTTTTTTATTTTTAGCCTTTAGACTGTGAAACATAATAACTGAATACGAGATGCCTCAAATCAATGAGGTAGAGGTCGCGAACCTTATTAACCCTATGGAGTGTAGAGACACGATGAAATAGGTCTAGGAAGTTTCGCCGAAATGTACAGAATTCTCTTTATTCTGTATGTTGGGACGCAAGCTAAGAACTTGCGGACTGTCTTAGCAGTGATGCTAAGTTGCGCTATGTTTTTGTGAGAGGGAACATCATCTTCTTATTATTTGCAAGCGGCCTTATAGACTTTATCGGCGGCTTTTTTTGTTGCAAATTTTTCCAAAGACAGCATTACCCAATCTCGTAATTTCAAGAAAGGGAGAAATTATGAATAGAAGAAACTTTTCAGTTATCGCATTTATTGCTTTGTTTGTGTCACTTTTTGCAGCACCTTTAGTCAGTCACGCTGACGAAAAGACCCCCGAAGGAGAACTAAGAGTCGGCATGGAAGCCGGATATGCTCCTTTCAACTGGACTCAAAATAATGATCGAAACGGGGCCGTCCAAATCCAAGGAGATAAATCTTATGCCGGCGGCTATGATGTCCAAATGACGAAGAAGATCGCCGAAAAAATGAATCGTAAATTAGTCATCGTAAAAACTGAGTGGGATGGCTTACTACCTGCATTACAATCTGGAAAAATCGACGCGATCATCGCGGGGATGTCTCCTACGGCTGAACGTAGTAAAGAAATCGATTTTTCAGATCCTTATTATGAATCTCAATTAGTGATTGTTACTCGCAAGGATACCAAATATGCTAAAGCGACTTCGATCAAAGATTTCTCTGGTGCGAAAGTCACTGCTCAATTAAGTACATTCCATTATGATGTGATTTCGCAAATACCTGGCGTCAATAAACAGCAAGCGATGGATAATTTCCCAGCAATGCGCGTTGCCTTAGAGTCCGGAACCATTGATGGGTATGTCAGCGAACGACCTGAAGGTGTGACAGCTGAAAGTGTCAATTCGGATTTAAAAATGGTCGAATTTGATGATGCGAATGGTTTCCAAACCAATCCTGAAGATGTTCAAGTTTCTGTTGGGATGCGTAAAGGCGACTCGGATGTAGCTCAAGTCAATCAAATTTTAGCGGGAATCTCAAAAGAAGAACGCGTAAAAATTATGGATCAAGCGATCAAAGATCAACCTGCTTCAGATGAAACCCAAAGTTCTAGCGGCAAAAAAGAAAATGTTTTTGTTCGTATCTTAAGACAAAACGGAATGATGTTCCTACGCGGTACAGGCGTGACATTGATGCTTGCAATCATTGGTACAACTGTTGGTACACTGATTGGATTATTAGTGGGTGTGTTCCGTACACTACCTATCTCAGACAATAGTGCTAAACGTGGCTTCCAAAAACTTTTCGGTTGGATTTTAAATGCGTATATTGAAATTTTCCGTGGTACACCGATGATTGTTCAATCAGCCGTTATTTACTACGGAATCGCAATGGCTTTCGGAATCGATTTAAATCGGACCCTAGCTGCCCTATTTATTGTTTCAATTAATACAGGTGCTTATATGTCTGAAATCGTTCGTGGCGGAATCTTCGCTGTAGATCCAGGACAATTCGAAGCCGCACATGCTATCGGGATGACCCATGGCCAAACGATGCGTAAAGTGGTCTTACCACAAGTACTACGTAATATCTTGCCAGCAACTGGGAATGAATTGGTTATCAATATCAAAGATACTTCCGTATTGAGTATCATCTCTGTTTCTGAATTGTTTTTCCAAGGGAAATCAGCTGCCGGAACGAACTACATGTTCTTCCAAACATACTTCATCATTTGTGTGATTTACTTCATCTTGACCTTTACAGCAACACGTATTTTACGTGTCGTTGAGAAAAAAATGGATGGCCCTTCTGCTTATGTTCGTTTAGATGACGTAGACGTTGCAATTGGTGAAGATAAATAAAAATCAATCAGAAATTCTTATCACTTAGGGAGGATCATTATGAGTAGTATTATTGAAATTGAACATTTGAAAAAAAGCTTCGGCGATAATCTCGTCTTAAAAGATATCAATATGAACGTAAACAAGGGTGAAGTGGTCACAATCATCGGTGCATCTGGGTCCGGTAAATCTACCTTTTTACGTTGCATCAACTTATTAGAAACACCCACTGATGGAAAAATCATGTACCAAGGTGAAAATGTTTTAGCTCCTGGTTACAACTTACCAAAATATCGAACTCATTTAGGGATGGTATTCCAGTCATTCAACTTATTCAACAATATGAATGTATTGCAAAACTGTATGAGCGGACAAATAACGGTTCTAGGTCGTAAAGAAGCGGAAGCACGTAAAATAGCGATTGAAAACTTAGAAAAAGTTGGGATGGCTCGTTTCATCGATGCTAAACCTGCGCAATTATCTGGTGGACAAAAACAACGGGTTGCGATAGCTCGTGCTTTATCGATGGACCCTGAAGTGATGTTATTCGATGAACCTACATCAGCTCTCGATCCTGAAATGGTCGGCGATGTTTTACAGATCATGAAAAAATTAGCTGAGAGCGGGTTGACTATGGTCGTTGTTACCCATGAGATGGCTTTTGCTAAAGAAGTATCTGATCGCGTGATTTTCATGGATAAAGGTTTGATCGCTGAAGAAGGAACGCCAGAAGATATCTTTGTTCATCCAAAAGAAGAACGAACAAAAGAATTCTTACACCGGGTCTTACACCCACAAGCTTAATAAAAAAGTCGTAGGATTTGAATCCTACGACTTTTTCTTTACTATTTTTTGATAGTAATTATTTGCTTGTTTGTACGAGATCACCCAAATTCCAGATACTAAAAAGCGACCGATAATCCCGATCGGTGGAAAAATAAAAATACCTGCCAGCGTCAATAAATTGATGACAATCGATAATCGACTTCGTTGATCACGCTTCAAAACTTGAACAACATGGCTGTCAGGTTCGTTTGCTTGAATCAATTGTTTGGATAAGATACCATAAGAAAAACTCCACATCATATAAATGACCACATAAGAAAATTCAGGCCAAAAGGCTGCTGGATTTCGCCCCACCCAACTCGTCACTGCCGGACACAAAGTTAGCCAAAAAAGCCAAAAGATGTTTGCCCAAATCACTCGATAATCAATTCTAGTTGCCATCTGCATCATCCGATGATGGTTGACCCAAATGACCGCTACAAAGATGAAACTAACAATATAGGCAAGTAAGGTATTTGTAATACTTATTAAAGAAGCTAACGTTGGCGCGTCAGGTATCTGGATATCTAATACTAGTACTGTCAAGACAATCGCGACAACCCCGTCTGTAAACGCTTCTAAACGTGACTTTGTCATTTTTTTCAACTTCTTTCTTAGAATATCATGAAATTTATTTTTTCTTTATGTAAATTTAGCCATATTTACCCAAATTATAACTGACAGTCCTATGTAAATAAAGTACAATATAGGAGAAAATATACTTAAACAAATTCAGATATTGGATGAAATTAATTAAGGAGGAATATAGATGTTATACGAGGAACTTATGTTTGATCCGTCACTCCTCTTACGTTTTAACATTTTTAAATACTTAAACCAGTCAACAAAACAAATCTTAGCAATCAATCAATTGTCAGAAGATTTAGACTTAAATTATCAACAGAGCGTGATTGAATTAAATGAAATCGATCAAGAGTTAGCGGAGATCCGTCCCAACCACGAAACGATCATGATGCGTGCCGGCAAAGTGAATCTAGAAAATTTGAATGTCAGTGTCGACGAGTATCAATATCATTTATTACAACAAGCTGTTCCATTCCAATTTATCTTATATTTTTTAAATGAAGAAAACCCAACCATTGAACATTTTTGCGAGAAATATTTTGTGAGTCGTTCGACTGTTTCACGTAAAATCGATAAGCTAAAAAAACATTTAAAACGTTTCAATATCCGCTTTACGTATACCGAAGCTGGGATGTCTGGTGACGAGCGTTTAATTCGTTTGGCACTATTTGATCTTTTATGGTTAGGTACACGTGGGATTGAATGTCCATTAGAAGTAGATCAACACCTACTGAATCAATTGATCGATACATATAAGGATTACTTCCCGTTATCAAGAACTTATTTTGGGAGTCAAGAACTCAAACTATTTACTTGCATCTTTATCATTCGCCTCAAGAAAAAGAAATTTGCTAAATACGATCCACGCTATAACTTTTTAATGAAAGATAATCCTTATTATGATTTCACTTCATTACGTGACATCATTGATGTACCGATGACGACACGTCAGTTAAAAGGTGAATCTAGTTTTATTTATTTCTTAGCCCATTATTCTCCATTCTACACGATTCGCGATGACCAAAGTTTGAAACAAACAATTCATGATTTTGATGCTCGACCAAATCCTGTGAATGAGTTTGTTACTGAATTCCGAAATTTTGCTAAGAAAGCCTTGTTCCCAGATCGTCCGGAAGTAATGGATGACCCATTAGTTGTAGCTAACTTATTAAATATTACATTTGGCTATTTCATTTTCCGTCAACCATTCCCTAGCATGATCGAATTAGTAATGAACCCTCATGAAAAACAAACACGTGGTGAATATATTCTTTTCCAAAATATTCAAAATTTCATGCAAATGGCTAAAGACAATCCTTCATTTAGCTTTATGAGTTCGGTTCATCCATACCTTACGCGTGCATTTAATCGTTTATTTTTGCCTTACTTTAATCAATTCCCTTATGCAACTAATCTTAAGGTAGGAATTGCTTTAGAGCATAATGCGATCTTTGTCCATGACTTATATCGCTTCTTAGAAGATTTACGCTTTATTGATGCGGAACCTTATGATATTTCACTAAAAGAAGATTACGATTTGATTATCAGTTCTTCCTCTCTATTGAAAAAAGAGAAACCAAATATTCCATTGTACCAATTAGATTTCCCGTATACTAAACATGAATTAATTCCATTATATATGGAGTTAAGAAATATTTACGACAAAAAAAACCGCGTATATGAATAATAAAATGGCCCGAATCAGTCAATCTTTCGGGCCATTTTTATCTTAAAAAAAAGCCAGAATCCTAAAATAGGATCCCGGCTTTTTTATTTAGTTATTATTTCTTTTGCGATACCAAATCATGGCTGCAACAAAAATGATTACTACTCCTAAAACCATCCAAATAGCTTGGTTCTTATCGTTCGTTTGCGGATACATCTGAGCACTTGTTTTTCCAGTTTCACTCTTTGTTGTCGGCAAATGATTGTTTGGTCTATTTGATGTTGGGGGTGTCGGAGTATGACGATTAATAATCGTATGACCTACCACTGTTGATTGATAGCCATTTGGAACATTTATTTCTTTGACTGTATAATCATAACGATCACCATTACGATCATATTTTGCTAACTTTTCAAATTGATAATGCCACTTCTCTTTAGCTGAAGTCTCTGTTTGAGCAATTTGTTTACCATTTTGTAACAAAGCAATCGTTACTTTTTCAGGACGCAATTTGTCTTTGTCCCCTTGGTCCTTCCAAACTTTTTCCCCTGCAAAAGAAGTCATAATCAATTTATTAGTGACGTTCATTCCAGTTTCAGTTGCTTGGTAATTTTTTGGAACGTCTAATTCTTTAACTGTATAGACATATTTTTTGCCGTTTGCATCTAGTTCCGGTAGATCATTAAAGGCATATTCCCAAGTACCATTTTCATTCACTTTAACTTCCTGAGTAAATTCTTCACCGGTCATCGCTTGACCATCTTGTAATAGTTGAACTTTGATACTTGTTGGACGACTATTAAATTTGTTTTCTTGATCATCCCAGTGTTTTTCGCCATCAACTGTAACAGCTCTTAATGTGTTGCTCATGGTTGTTCCTACATTTTCTGATGTGTAGTTAGGCGCAATTATTTTCCCGGCATTTTTCAGTACTTCTTGAACATCATACGTATAGTCATTTCCTTGAGCATCTTTTGCGGGTAACTTATCAAACGTGTAACTCCAATCATTTCCAGCTTCAACCTTGATTGCTTTTGTTACAGCTTTTTGATTGATATCCATAAATGCTCGTTCTTGACCAGCTTGTTTATACATTAAATTAAATTCGATTTCATCTGGACGTGAGTTATATTTATTATCAAAATCTTCCCAATGCTTCACTACTCGCACTTGTTTAGTGATCAAAGTATTCTTAACAGTTAGTGGATCAATTTGACTAGCTTGATAATTACTGTCTTTAGAAATTTCTTTTACAGAGTAGCTATACACATTTCCAGCACTATCTTTTTTAGGTAAGTTTTTAAATGTATATGACCAATTGTCTGCTTTACTACCGGCATTGATTGTCTTAGTATAATCAACCCCCGGCATTGCTTCTACTTCAGCACCAGCAACTTGACGGAACAATTGTAAGGTAGCTTCAGGTCTTTCAAAAGCTTGATTGCCTTGATCATCCCATTGCTTATTAATTGTCACATCTGTAGTTTCTAAGATATTTTCAATTGATAAGCTAGTATCTTTCGCAGAATAATTTGGTGTTGCTTGATAATTTTTTTGAATATTTGTTTCTTTAACTTTGTAATGCATTTCATTACCGTTTTGATCATATTTAGGTAAACCACTAATTGTTAATGGACTAAATTGATGTTGTTCATTTCCTTTGATCGTATATTCTCCGGTCGATTTATCTACAGTCCCAAATTTTTCAGCATCGTCTTCCTCTTTGGTCCATGCATAAAGTTGGAAGGTAATTTCATTAGGGCGTGTAGCAAATTTATTATCAAAGTCTTTCCATGTTTTATTGACTGTTAATGCTACTGTATTCAAGTTGTTCGTCAAATGGCTAATACCAGCGACAGCAGCGGCCGTCATTTGACGCTCTCCATCGTTAGCGCCATTTGGTGTGTAAGTATTAGTTGATAATTCTTCTTTTACACCATATTGTATTTGATTTCGCGCTTGATCGTAAACTGGTAAATAATCAAAATCACCTTTCCAGTTGTTCGATGAATTTAATTCAATCGATTTGTCTGAACCAAATACTTCTTTAAAGGTTTTCCATCCATCTGCTTGTTTGACCATTAAAGTAGCAGTTAAATTTTTAGGGCGCGTTTTATACGTATTGTCTTGATCATTCCACGTCTTATCTACGCTAACTTTGGTCGTTGCTAATTTATTAGCTAGATCCATCCCTGTTACTGTAGAAGTATAAATTTTATTCTCTTCAATTTCTTGAACACTATATTTATACTCATGACCTTCTGAATCAACTTTTGGTAATCCAGTAAAAGTATAATTCCACTTACCATTTTGATCAACTTTTACTTCTTTTGTATATTCTGCACCGATCATTGGGGTTTTATCTTGTAATAGTTGAACCTTGATATTACTTGGTCGCAAATTATATTGATTGTCGTTATCATCCCATGTTTTTGCACCAGAAACAGAAGTTGTTTTTAGCTTATTCGTTATATTATTTCCGGTAGACTCTGCTTGATAATTATCGGCTACGTTGGTTTCTTCTACCGTATAGTTATACTGATGACCACCTTCAGCGATCACTGGCAAATCAGTGAATTCATAACTCCAATTATCGTCCTTTGTAACGTTCTTCGTAGCATACACCTTACCGTCTTGCATCAACTGAACGTTCACACTATTTGGACGACTGCCAAATTTATTATCAAAATCTTGCCAATTTTTTGTTCCTTTGATTGTTGTAACGATTCGTTTATTAGTAACAACAATTGGTGTATCAGTACTTGCAAAAGTTTGTTCTTTTTTTGATTGATCTGTATAAGCAACTTTTCCATCGGCCGCTACTTTAATTCCAGTCAATTCATAGGACCCTTCATAACCAGTCGGATTTTTAGTTTCTTTGATTTTATACGTATGGTTAGCTTGCAATTCAAAGTCAACTAAACCATGTTTATCTGTCGTTTTTGTTTCAACTATTTTTTCGGTCGTAGCAGTTGTATCGATTAGCGCAAAGTCTGCACCTTCTAACATCTTATTATCGGCAGATTCTTTTTGCAAAGCGATTTTCCCTTTATTGATCGCATTTTTTACAGTTGTTGTTGCTGTTTCTCCAGCTTTTACTGCAACCGAAGTGTCCCCCGTTGAAACATGATAACCCGTTGGTGCATCAATTTCTTTTAAGACATAATCGCCAGGAATCAATGAAGGAATAGTTAGTGTTCCTTTTTCATCAGTAGTGAACGTATCAATTGATTCACCTAAAGCATTTTGCGTAACTTGTTTGCCATCTTGATAAAGTTTGAAACTTGCATTCGCTAATTTAATACTTGAATCGCTACTATCGACTTTAGTTAATGTGATTGCTCCGACTTTGGTATTTTCTAATGTTTCTTCTTTAGGAACATCTTTTGCTGTGTTTTCATCAATTGTTACTAATTTTCCTTTTTTTAGCTCTTCGCTAATGTAGTAACCATCAGCAGCTTTTGTCTCAACGAGATAGTAGTCACCATAAGTTAAATTACTGAACAGAATTTCACCATCTGCATCCGTTGAAACATTTTCTCTAATAGCTGTATCCGTCGAAACTTCCCCTCGATACAATGAAAATTGAGCACCTTTAATTGGCGCATGGTCTCCAGCACTATTTTCTTTTTTCACTTTCAGTGAGCGAACTTCACCTTGAGCGGTACCACCCGCAGCTGGTACTTGAACTTTGATTTCTGTATTTGTTTTACCAGTATCTTCTTTGACATTATCGCCAGTGATTGTTGCCGTATTTGATACAAGTAATTCCGTATTTGGATTCCCTATAAATAAAAGTGACATATCATAAGTCACTGTATACTGATCTGTTATATCACCAAAACTGATATTAAATTCTTGTTCCGCAATGCTCGTTTTAAATTGTTCAGTAACATCTTCACCCGCACTATTGGTTATCTCAATGTTTCTGGCAACATTTTTAAATATTTCCAATCACTATCGACTAAACGAACATTCTTTAAAGGTAATTTGCCAGGATTTACCTTTACCGTGTAATGGACAGTATTACTATTCCTTTCTGCAGTTTTTGAAACATAATTTTCATTCTTTGTATATTCAACTGTTGCTTCAGCTGAGGATGGCTTGTTTAGATCATCTTGATACTTTGCCGTATTTTTAGCAGAACCTACTGCTAATTTATTATTTTGAGTAGTTACTTTAGTTGTAAACACAATTTTATAGTTATCTTTTTCTCCAACAGGAAATCCGCTAACAGTTAAAGTCCCATCTTTATACTCTGTTTTGAGTCCGGTAACTTCCTTGCCAGAACTATCTTCTACTTTAACATCATTGTTATATGTTTGGTCTGCAGGGATTTTATCAGTTAACGTACCATTTTTTCCATAAGGCACATTTCCGGTATTAACATTGATTTCCCAGCCGACTGTATTATTGACAGCATTATAGGTTCCACCTTTACTTAAAGAGATCATTTGACGTTGATCTCCTGGTGTTTTGAACTCATTGTTTGCCTTATTAGACCAAGTTTTTTTATTTTGCGTGTAGTAATAATCAGCCGTATTAGAAATAACCTGATCCCATTTGGTTGCATCATAAGTTCCACTATAAGTTATGATAAATTCACTAGTTGTTGCTTTATTATAGTCGAGTGTAAAAGAGGTATCACTGTAGTCAATAGTAAAATCTTTCGACACTTCTTTCGGTGTACTTCCACTTTTTTCGACTTCTTCGATTTTGATATCGTCTTTATTGTATTTAGCATTTTTTAATGTATCGACTACTTGCCAACTATCGATTGACGTGTGTTCTGAATTTACTTTAATTGTCCAAATCACTTTTCCATCATTTTTATCGGTAGAAAGGATTGTTCCGTTATTTCCTTTATCCGAAGTTTTTACGATCCCTGAATTAGGTCTTGGAAATTCATTCTTGGCTTCATTCCCATTATTATTCCAATTGATTTTGTTACTATATGACGTATCAGCTCCAGTTGCCGACGTATAAAGTATCAAATCAAAACTATCTGAAATACCTTGTGGAAATACTAAGGAATACGTTTGGTCGCTATCTTTAGTTAAACTAATTGTTTTTCCTTTATTTCTTCCATCTACTGTAAATTCTGCTTGAAGTAGCTTTTGTAAGTTTTTTTCATTAACCGCATTTCCTTTTTCATCAGTCAAAGACTGACTTTGACCAATTTGATCAACAAATTTAGTGCCTATCGGAAGATCGATCCCTGCTTTTGCAAATGAAATTTTCCAATTAGCTACTGAAGTATTACCAACTTGTGTAATGCCGGTTCCCGATTTTCTGATCGAACTAGCTGAGCCAAATGTTGCTGTCGCATCAGCCGTCACATCACCAGTTTCTTTTGAGGTTAATTTAGCACTATTTTTTACCTTTGCAGTTAAATCTTTAGGGTCTAATGCAGAAGGATATTGATTTAAATCAACATCTGTATCAAAAGTTATGACATAAGCTTTTTTACTAGTTGGTAAATTCAACTTGATTTCTTTATCTTTTGTATCTGGTTCAGCTATGCCTTCTATCAATTGTGCCGAATTTTGAATCAAACTGCCATCTGTTAATGATACATCGTAAGAAACAACTTTCAAATTACCTTTATAAGTTGTTCCAGATGGTAACGTATCCGTCAAAATACCGTTTGTCATCATACTATCTGTTTGGTTAGCAACAATTTCCCACGTCACAACGGCTTGATTATTCTTAATATCTTTATTATCAGTTTGACTAACTACTCTTTTGGACAGAGCTTTTGCATTAGGAACTTTGATATTCGGTACTATGATTTTATCATCGTCTGTAAATGGAATAGTAATCTCAGTCTTTCCTGGATTATCATTTTGTGATTCTTTAACGACACCAGAGATATTCAAGGTACCCTTTACTCCCGAATTAGCTTCTACAGCCTTCGTAAAAGTAATTTTTGCTGTACCATCTTTATTGATAGTAAATGTTCCAAAGATATTTCCATTACTATCTGATAAATTACCGGATAATGTTTCAGCTACGATCGTAAATTTATCTGGTAGTTTAAAATTAAAATAATCCCCTGCTTTTATATTTTTACGTAAAGCTTCTGGTAAACTCCAGTTGTATTGTAAAAGTAAATTATCGTTTAATTGGATATCCGCTTGATCAATGGATTGGCCATCTTTAGTCAAAGTAGCACTGTCAAAAATAGTTTTACCATCAGTCGTGCTGACTGCCATTTTATTGGATCCTGTAAGTGTCGTAATATCTCTTGCAGCGTCGGTAGTTTCATTAGCTGCCGCACTTGCAACTCTTGCTCTGTGCTTTACTTTTACAACTTGTTTAGTGTCCGTTGTAGCCTCTTGAGCTTTTGTGCCACTCGTTGTACTTGTGCTTCCAGTAGCTGAAGTTGAAGTTGTTGTTTGATTAGTTGTAGTAGTTTTTGACATAATTTGTTTTGAACTATCTGAGACAAGTGCCGCATGGCTAGCCTCAGTCGTTGGATCAGTGACACTTGTATTCATACTATTAGTGGTACTAGTTTTACTTTCAGTTATCTGTGTTTCTTTAGCTGGGATTGAAACCGTAACAGGCTCTTGACCAGCTAATAGGTCATTCTTTGTCCCATCTGTTTGGAATTCATTTTCCAATGCTTGAATCGATAAACTAGTTATATAATCTGTTTGGAAAAATAGCTTTCCTTGGCTAGCGTCTTTGGTAGCTTTTGTTTGAATAATGGCAGGTTGATTCTCACTTGTAGTATCAAGTGAAAATAGATTGCTAGGATCACTACTAATATTTTCAGGAATAATTTTTTGATTAGCCGATGTTAAGCTAAACCCAACTTGCCGAGCCAATTCACTTGAGCTCTTTGAATACTCAATCGTCCAATCCAGATGTTTTTGATCATTATCCTCGCTATAAGATACTTTTGCAGTACCATATTGATTTTCAAATATTTTTGTTTCCGAATTAGTTGTCGCTGCGACTGCTTCAACTCCGGTAGCAAAATAATTGATAAATGGAATCAATGTCACTATTATTGTGAATAAAGTAACAAAATACGACGGATTTTTCCTCTGCTTGTTCATTTTTACCCTCCATAAAATACATAATATAATAGAAACACTATATATTTTATGTTCGCTTTTATTTATTAGCAATCACATTTGTTTAGGTATAAATGATAAAAATTAATTTATTCAAAAAATAAACAATTTAACACAGAAATTATTAGTTATTTTTTGTTTAATTAATATAAAACCGTTTTTTTAAGCATTGAAAACCTTATATTCTCTTGTTTATTTAGCATAAATTTTCCCGCAGCTGATTTAGATCATATAATATTGTTTTTTTCTATTATTTTGACTAGTTTGTTTTTCAATATATTATGCTTTTTATTCAAATTAATTAATTTTTTTATTTTAATTAGGAATACATTTTTTTATCTTAGAATTAAAAATAGAGTATCCTATGGCTTATATCATCGGCAAAGTGATCTTCAAAGCCTATTCAATTTATTAAAATTAATAAATTCGCTATTTTTTCATCATATTTAATTCATAAGTCATTGCTATTATATATTCATACCAA
>NZ_JXKQ01000006.1:0-551 GCF_001885945.1 Enterococcus hermanniensis
AGCTCAGTTGGTAGAGCATCTGACTTTTAATCAGAGGGTCACTGGTTCGAGCCCAGTACGGCTCATAAGTATATGCGGGTGTGGCGGAATTGGCAGACGCACTAGATTTAGGATCTAGCGCCTAACGGCGTGGGGGTTCAAGTCCCTTCACCCGCATTTCTATTTTTTTGTTTGTTGCCGGCTTAGCTCAGTTGGTAGAGCATCTGATTTGTAATCAGAGGGTCGAGGGTTCAAATCCTTTAGCCGGCATCATGCGGAAATAGCTCAGTGGTAGAGCACCACCTTGCCAAGGTGGGGGTCGCGGGTTCGAACCCCGTTTTCCGCTTTCCTGAAGTCCAGAGGAATAAACGCCGGGGTGGCGGAACTGGCAGACGCACAGGACTTAAAATCCTGCGGTGAGTGATCACCGTACCGGTTCGATTCCGGTCCTCGGCATTAATTAAATAAGCACCCGTAGCTCAATTGGATAGAGTACTTGACTACGAATCAAGGGGTTAGAGGTTCGAGTCCTCTCGGGTGCATAGTTTTTTTTTGTTTTCCGGGAAGTAGCT
>NZ_JXKQ01000006.1:584-188123 GCF_001885945.1 Enterococcus hermanniensis
AGTTTTTTTTTGTTTTCCGGGAAGTAGCTCAGCTTGGTAGAGTACTTGGTTTGGGACCAAGGTGTCGCAGGTTCGAATCCTGTCTTCCCGATAATTAGAAGGTGGATACCTTCTTTTTTTTTATCTAAATTTTTAAAGAAAAGCGTTCTTCTTTATTTCGAGCTGTAAATTCGTTATAATTATGGTCAGGAATAGTCAATAGGAGGCGATATAGTGAGTAGAAATACCTCTGATTTAATCGAGTCTTATTTGAAGGATATCTTAGAAAATAGTGAAATTATCGAAATTCGAAGAGCAGAAATGGCCCAACAATTTAATTGTGTGCCATCACAAATAAATTATGTAATTAACACACGGTTTACTTTTCAGCGAGGTTACTTAGTTGAGAGTAAGCGTGGTGGTGGTGGGTATATCCGAATTAGTAAAGTTAAGATCTCTGATCAGCATTATTTTTTAGAACAGTTAATGGATTCATTTAGTAATGAAATTTCTGAAGCAAATGCATTTGGAATTATTCAAAAACTTTTTGAAGAAGAAATTATTACAGAAAATGAAGGCAATTTAATGTTAAGTGCAATTTCAAAGAATAGTTTAGGTATCAGTCAAATAGAAAATCGGTTACGTGCAAGGATCCTTCATGGATTTTTAGAGCGTTTAAGCTATGAGAAGAAGGAGTGAAGAATATGGATCAGCTATATACAGAACGTGCAAAGGCAGTATTAGCAATTGCTCAACAAGAAGCAAAATATTTTAAACATCGTTCAGTAGGTTCAGAACATTTATTACTAGCCTTAGTAATTGAGCAGCAAGGGATTGCTGGTAAAGCATTGCGTCAAATGAACTCTAATGAAAATGATATTCGTGAAGAAATCGAACATATGACTGGTTATGGATCTGTTAAATCATATACTGAAGGTGGCTATCTTCCATATTCTCCACGTGCCAAACAAATTTTAATTTTTGCAGATGATGAAGCAAAACGTTTTAATGCAAAATTGGTAGGTACTGAGCATATCTTATTAGGGTTATTACGAGATGACGAAATTTTAGCTTCACATATCTTAGTTAATTTAGGATTAGGTCTTCCTAAAATGCGTCAAACGCTATTGAAAAAAATGGGTGTGAATGAAAATGCTAATCAGAGCACTGCGAGTCGTAGAAAGGCTACAGTAAAACCGACCCAAAGTAATTCTCAAGGAACACCAACGTTAGATGGATTGGCTCGAGATCTGACAAAATTAGCAAAAGACAAACGTTTAGATCCGGTAGTTGGAAGAGACAATGAAGTTCGTCGTGTGATACAAATTTTAAGTCGTCGGACAAAAAATAATCCTGTGCTTGTTGGTGAACCTGGTGTAGGTAAAACGGCAATCGTAGAAGGTTTAGCACAACGGATTATTGCTGGGGAAGTACCAGAAGATATGCGAGGTAAGCGATTGATGATGCTTGATATGGGCGCATTGGTTGCGGGAACGAAATATCGTGGTGAATTTGAAGATCGTTTAAAAAAGGTTATTGATGAAATTTATCAAGATGGACAAATTATTCTATTTATCGATGAATTGCATACATTGATAGGTGCAGGTGGAGCAGAAGGAGCGATAGATGCTTCAAATATTTTGAAACCAGCACTAGCTCGTGGTGAATTACAAACAATTGGTGCAACAACGTTAGATGAGTATCAAAAGTACATTGAAAAGGATTCAGCATTAGAACGTCGATTTGCTCGAGTACAAGTGGAGGAACCGACACCTGAAGAAGCTGAAGAAATACTAAAAGGTTTGCGAGCTCGCTATGAAGAACATCATGGTGTTGAAATTACTGATGACGCATTGCATGCAGCGGTATCATTGTCTGTGCGGTATATCAATTCTCGTCAATTACCAGATAAAGCAATTGATTTAATGGATGAATCTTCTGCTAAAGTTCGTTTGGATTCAACCGATGAAGTATCTGAGCTTTCAGAATTAGAAGAAGAAGTCCTTGATTTGATAACTGAAAAGGAAAAAGCAATTCAAAATCAAGACTTTGAATCGGCTGCTCGGTTACGTTTACGCGAAAAACAACTTTCAGAGATCTTAGAGCAGGCTAAAATCAAAGCTGCTAAACAAGAAAAGGGTTATCTTGACCAAGTGACTGATGAAGATGTGGCAGCAGTTGTTTCTCAATGGACGGGTGTTCCGCTACAACAACTGGAGAAAAAAGAAAGTCAACGTTTATTAGATTTAGAGTCTGTTTTGCATAAACGAGTGGTTGGACAAGAAGAAGCTGTTAAAGCTATTTCAAGAGCTATTCGTCGTGCTCGGAGTGGGTTAAAAGATCCGAATCGGCCAATTGGTTCATTTATGTTTTTAGGGCCAACTGGTGTAGGTAAAACAGAATTAGCTAAGGCTTTAGCTGAAGCAATGTTTGGTAGCGAAGAAGCCTTAGTGAGAGTTGATATGTCTGAATACATGGAAAAATATAGTACGAGTCGCTTGATCGGTTCTCCTCCAGGTTATGTTGGATATGAAGAAGGCGGACAACTGACCGAGAAAATTCGTCAAAAACCTTATTCAGTTATTCTGTTGGATGAAGTTGAAAAAGCGCATCCCGATGTTTTCAATATCTTATTGCAAGTATTAGACGACGGTCACTTAACAGATTCTAAAGGTCGAAAAGTCGATTTCCGCAACACGATTTTAATTATGACTTCTAATATTGGTGCAACAGAACTTCGTGAAGAAAAAAATGTTGGATTTAATGTAAAAGATATTACTAAAGATCATCAAGCTATGGAAAAACGGATTTTAGAAGAATTGAAGAAGAGCTTCCGACCAGAGTTTATCAACCGAATTGATGAAACAGTGGTCTTCAAATCACTAGATCAAGAGCAAATCCATGAAATTGTAAAAATTATGAGTCGTTCAGTCTTAGAACGAATGGATGAGCATGAGATCAAGGTAAAAATTACCCCTGCTGCTTATGATGTTATTGGCAAAGTTGGCTTTGACCCTGAATATGGTGCCCGTCCAATTCGTCGTGCGCTTCAAAAAGAAATTGAAGATCGATTGGCTGAGGCATTGCTATCTGGACAAATTCAGTTAGGTGATGCTGTAACAATTGGTGCAAGCAAAGGTAAAATTACTCTAACCGTTAAGAATTCAAAAGAAGAAAAAATTCCAGCAAAAGTATAATTTTAAAAGAGATAGGACTTTGTAGTGATGGTTAAAAGTTAGATTTTGGTCTAACTTTTAGAGGTCAATTTGCTTAGTTACTATCTCTTTTTTATGTATTTATTTCTAAATCTTTCTATTAGCGTCGGTTGGAAACTTTTGAAAGCTGTGATAGTATGGGAAAGTCTAAAAGAAGACCAATAAGCTGAGTATTTTTATCAAAATAATTAACCATATCAGATTATTGGTAGATAGGTGAAGGTCAATTCATTTTTTGATAGAAATCACCGAACGGGAATTGGGAGGACAAGAAATGATCGAAGTAATTGCGACAGCTGAATCGATGGTGCAAGCCAAAGAATTATTAGCTGCCGGAGTAGATACCTTATATATTGGAGAAGAGGAGTATGGCTTACGACTGCCGTATTCTTTTTCGAGAACGGAACAAAAGCAATTGATTGAGTCAGCGCATGCTAAGGGCAAAAAAGTGAATATCGCGGTCAATGGCATCATGCATCCTGACAAGATGAAAAAAATTCCAGAATATCTAGATTTTTTAGCTGAGGTACAACCAGATAACATCGTTGTTGGGGATACTGGGGTGATTTTTTTATTGCAAAACTATGATTTGTCGTATATCTATGATGCGGAAACATTAGTAACGAATGCCCGCCAAATCAATTTTTGGCATAAAAAAGGTGCTGTTGGAGCAGTCTTAGCACGTGAAGTTCCATTCGAAGAAATGAAAACTTTAAAACAGCATGTTGAAGTGCCAACGGAAGTCTTGGTCTATGGAGCTACTTGCATCCATCAATCAAAGCGTCCATTACTAAATAATTATTTCAATTATACAAAACAAACCGAAGAAACGACGAAAGATCGTGGGCTGTTTATTTCAGAACCGAAAAAAGCAGAAACGCATTATTCAATCTATGAAGATCAACATGGCACCCATATTTTTGCTGATAACGATGTGAACTTGATCAATGAAGTAGAAGAATTAGCTCAAACAGGCTATCAAACATGGAAACTAGATGGATTATTTACTCCAGGAGAACAATTTGTAGAAGTAGCTAAGGCTTTTGTTTTAGCGAAACAAGCGCTTGAAGCTGGAACTTGGGATGAAAAAACGCAAGTTAAAGCACAGCAATCCATTCAAAAAAATCATCCAGTAGCACGTGGAATGGATACAGGTTTTTATCATTTAGATCCAAATGCAATTAAATAAAGAAATTTAGAGCTAGGAGCAACAACATGACAAAAAGAAAGTTAAAACGGCCGGAAGTACTAGCACCAGCTGGTACGTTAGAAAAATTGAAAACAGCGATCCACTATGGTGCAGATGCTGTATATATTGGCGGCGACGCCTATGGGTTACGTTCACGTGCGGGGAATTTCTCATTTGAAGAAATGGAAGAAGGCGTAGCTTTTGCCAAACAATATGGCGCAAAAGTTTATGTAGCTGCAAATATGGTAACACATGAAGGCAATGAAAAAGGTGCAGGAGATTTTTTTAAAAAATTACGAGATATCGGTATCTCAGCAGTGATCGTTTCTGATCCTGCGTTGATCGAAATTTGCGCAACAGAAGCACCTGGATTAGAGATTCATTTATCAACACAAGCTTCAGCAACTAATGCTGAAACATTAAAATTTTGGCAAAATGAAGGATTGGAACGAGTTGTACTAGCACGTGAAGTATCGATGGAAGAGTTAGCTGAAATTCGTCGCAATACAGATATTCAGATCGAAGCCTTTATTCATGGTGCGATGTGTATTTCTTATTCTGGTCGTTGTACGTTGTCGAATCATATGTCGATGCGTGATGCCAATCGTGGCGGATGTTCACAATCATGTCGCTGGAAATATGATTTATTTGATATGCCATTTGCTCAGGAACACCGTTCATTAACTGAAAATGGCGATGTGAAGGAAGAATTTTCAATGAGTGCGGTTGATATGACGATGATTGAACATATCCCAGACTTAATTGAAAATGGTGTTGATAGCTTAAAAATCGAAGGGCGTATGAAATCAATTCATTATGTTTCAACTGTTGCGAATGTTTATAAAGCAGCAGTTGATAGCTATATTGCAGATCCAGATAATTATGTCTGTAAACAAGAATGGATTGATGAATTATGGAAAGTAGCACAACGTGAATTGGCAACTGGTTTTTATTACAATGTACCAACTGAAAATGAACAATTATTTGGCCCACGTCGTAAGATTCCAGTTTATAAATTTATCGGTGAAGTGTTAAGCTACGATGAAACAACAGGTATTGCTACTGTTCGTCAACGGAATCATTTTTCTGTCGGTGATGAGATCGAATTTTATGGACCAAACTTCCATCATTTCGAACAAACTATCACAGAAATGAAAAATGACGAAGGAGAATCGATTGATCGAGCACCAAACCCAATGATGATTTTAACAATGCCAGTGACGCAGCCGGTTAAACCGGGAGATATGATCCGTAAGAAAAAAGACTGAGTTATTCTTAGTCTTTTTCTTTTTGTACTTTTTTTGCTAAAAGAAAAGAGTTGTTATGGTTGGAATAGTTAGGCAGAAAAGGATTAATTTTTAAAGAAATGTATTAAAATAGAGATATTGAGTTTGTATATCGTATTTACTTTTTGATTGAATCATTAGATATGAAAAAAGATTCATACATAATAACGGAAAATTTTAGGTACTTATAAATCCGATAATCAAATAAAAACTAGGAGGCAAATGAATGAAAGAGTATGATTACATCGTCATTGGCGGAGGTAGTGGTGGAATCGCATCTGCTAATCGTGCTGGAATGCATGGCGCAAAAGTTTTATTGATCGAAGGTAACAAAATCGGGGGCACTTGTGTCAATGTGGGCTGTGTTCCTAAAAAAGTTATGTGGCAAGCCAGCAGCATGTTAGAGATGATCGAACGAGATGCACCAAGCTACGGAGTCCAAGCAGAAGTGGGAAAATTTGATTTTAAAGAATTAGTCGCACGTCGCGAAAAATACATTGATTTTTTACATGGGGCTTATTACCGTGGACTAGATAGTAATAACGTGGAACGTATTGAAGGGTATGCTACGTTTGTATCTGATCATGTGATCGCAGTCAATGGTGAAAAGTATAGGGCGGCAAATATCTTGATTGCAACAGGTGGACGCCCGAGCCAAATGAAAATCCCTGGTGGAGAGTTCGCGATTGATTCGAATGGTTTCTTTGAATTAACGGAACAACCAAAAGATATTGTTGTTTTAGGCGCCGGCTACATTGCGGCCGAATTAAGTGGAGTATTGCAAGGGATGGGAACGCAGGTCCATTGGGCATTCCGTCATAGTCGTCCATTACGTACCTTTGATACGATGTTAGCTGATAACTTGGTGGATATTTATCGTGAGAATGGGATGAAACTTTATGATCATCATAGAGCAAAAGAAATTAAGCAAACAGAAGATGGACGGTATACCGTTCACTTTGAAAACGGAAATACGTTGTCAGGGGAATATGTATTGTTTGCCGGTGGACGCATACCGAATACGGATAAATTAGGATTAGAAAATACTTCTGTTACATTAAATGAAAAAGGTTTTGTGATTGTTGATAAATTCCAAAATACGACAAGTGAAGGTGTTTATGCTGTTGGCGATGTGATTGGGAAAATTGATTTGACACCTGTGGCAATTGCGGCAGGTCGTCGTTTGTCTGAACGGGTTTTTAATGGAAAGTCTGAAGAATTTTTAGATTATGAAAATGTTCCAACTGTGATTTTTACGCATCCAACGATGGCAACGATTGGTTTATCTGAAGCAGCAGCTATTGAACGCCATGGGAAAAATCAAATCAAGATCTACCATTCTCGTTTTACACCGATGTATTTTGCTTTAGGAGAATATCGTCAAAAATGTGATATGAAATTGGTTTGTCTTGGTGAAGAAGAAAAAATTATTGGGCTTCATGCGATTGGTGTTGGTGTCGATGAAATGTTGCAAGGATTCGCAGTAGCTATCAAAATGGGTGCCACGAAAAAAGATTTTGATGATACAGTAGCAATCCATCCAACAGGTAGTGAAGAATTCGTCACAATGAGATAAGTAAAAAGCTTTGCCGTTGCGGCAAAGCTTTTTTTTATTGAATGGAACTCAAGCTGATCTCACCAGAAGAAAGCGTCATTTGTTCATTGCCTAAATCTACGACCAGTTCACCAGTATCAGTAATTGCGATTGCCGTACCAAAGTAGGTTTTTTCTTTGCGTTTAAAAGTAATTTTTTTGCCTAAGACAAAAGATTTTTCACGGTACATTGCCAAATAACTTTCAGGTTCCGCCAATAAGGCAAAGAATTGATTCCAAATATCGATAATCAATTGATTTCGCGTACAAGTGGGCTGACCATCAGGAAATAAAGAAGAGGCTTTTGCTTGTATTTCACTAGGAAAATCTTCCTGAGGGATGGAGAAATTGATACCCATGCCAATGATGATATATTTTAAGGAATTCGTTTCGATATCTGTCATGGCTTCGGAGAGGATCCCAGCGACTTTCTTTTGATTCAAGTAAATATCATTGACCCACTTGATTTGACTGTTTACACCTAAGCGTTTATCAATGGCTTTTGCTATGGCAACAGCCATTAATACGGTATATTGCGGCAATTCTTGTAACTGTTCTTTCGGCTCTAATAACAAACTCATATAAATTCCTTGCTGTTTTACCGCAAAGAACGGACGGTTGAACCGACCGTGGGGTGCTTCTTGCATATCAGCAACAACCAATAGAGGAGAAGGGTTCCCCTCAATTACGGCTAATTGTGCATCTTTCATCGTAGAAGTAGAGGTCTCTAAAACGGTCACATCTAGCGGATGCTGAATCTGCGTTTGGATTTCTTCAGCATTCAAAATATCAGAGGATTGGTAACGATAGCCCGTGCTCAAATGTTGAATCTGGTAGCCTTTTTTTTCTAATTCTTTAATGGCTTTCCAAATGGCTGTTCGAGAAACACCAATTTCTTGTGCTAATGTTTCCCCGGATAAAATTTCTTCAGCTGATTTTAAACGAATTAATATTTTTTCTTTCGTAGACAAGGGGACACCTCCGTTGATTTTCTGGTATTTTTCTCTGGGCTCAGTGTAACAAAAAAGCAGACTACATAAAAGTAGTCTGCAAAGAAAGAAGGATTTTACAGCTGAAATTAACTAAGTAGTAAAGCGTCGTCTTTTAATTCAACGCCTGAATTTTGTTGGAACATTTCCATCAATTTCGGTACAGTTAAATGTTGTTTTTCTTCTTGTTTTAAATCTAGTGCAATCTGACCTTGATGAAGCATGATCAGGCGATTCCCATAATGGATCGCATCTTCCATATTATGGGTGACCATGAAGGCAGTCAATTCTTGTTCGCGAATCAAGCGTTCAGTCAATTCCATCACCGTTAAAGAAGTTTTTGGATCTAGTGCAGCAGTGTGTTCATCCAATAAAATTAAATCAGGTCGTTGCAATGTAGCCATCAAGAGTGTGATGGCTTGCCGTTGCCCACCAGAAAGTAATCCAATTTCTGCATCTAATCGATTTTCGAGATTTAGGTTCAACATTGCTAATTGTTCTTTGAAAAAGTTTCGATCTTTACTTTTTACCCCTTTAGCAAAGCCGCGGCTATGCCCCCGTTTCATGGCTAAAGCCAAATTTTCTTGTACAGATAAACGAACGGCGGTCCCCATTTTAGGATCTTGGAAAACCCGACTGATTTTTTTAGACCGGCGGGTAACAGAATGTTTGGTGATCTCTTCTTCGTTTAAGAACATTTGACCTTCTTCGATAGACAACGTTCCAGCCACGCTATTCAGTAATGTTGATTTTCCGGCCCCATTACCGCCGATAATCGTCACAAATTCACCAGGGGCCAAGCTAAGATTGATTCCTTTTAAGGCATGGTTTTCATTGATTGTTCCTCGCTCGAAGTATTGATGTAGATTGCTTATTCTTAAGACTGGTTGCATTTTATTTTACCCCTTTCTTTTTTGGTGTGAATTTTGAACGAATCTGTGGCAAAGAAAGGCAAAGGACTAAGACGATTGCTGAGGCTAATTTAGAATCCGTTGGTTGTACATTCATTTCGAAAACTAGTGCTAAAATGAAGCGGTAAATGATGGCACCAGCAGCGATTGTTGCAAGACGGATACCGATCGTCTTATTATGAAGCAATACTTCTGCAATAATGATCGATGCTAAACCGATAACGATCGTTCCAACACCCGAGTTTAAATCAGCAAAACCATTATTCTGTGCTAAGAGTGCACCGGATAGTGCGATGCTTCCGTTTGAGATCATGTAGCCGACTAATTTCATATTTTCAGTTCGAATGCCATTTGCTTCACTCATGTCAGGATTATCTCCAGTAGCACGGACAGCCAAACCAATTTCGGTTTGGAAAAACAAGACCAACAGTAAGATGACTAAAGCTACAATCAAGAGTCCAATCAAAATGACTGCATTATTTTTCGTTAAGCCCATATTTTGAGCGGCAGTGAAGACGGTATCCTCGCCTAATAAAGCAATGTTTGGTGCACCCATTACTCGAGAAGTGATCGAATAAAGGCCAGTCATAGTGATGATCCCAGCTAGTAAAGCCGGAATTTTAAATTTTGTATTTAAGATGCCGGTCACCAGCCCCGCTAACATACCGCCACAAAAAGCTAATAAAGTAGCTAGGATTGGATTCAATCCGTTGACGATCCCGATTGCAGCAATCCCACCGCCTAAAGGAAAACTGCCTTCAGCGGTAAGGTCGGCAATATCTAAAATGCGAAAAGTTAAATAAACTCCGATTGCGAGTAGTGACCAAAGTAAGCCCTGGGACGTTGAAGATAATAACAAAGAGATAACATTCATGTTTTTTTCCTTCTTTCCAAATTAAAGTGGAGCTATTTTGTTTCTTTGATGCTATCAGGATCAATACCTAGTGCAGTAGCCATGTCTTTATTGACCACTAGTTCTAAGTTATCAGCTGATTCAACGGGCATAGTTGCAGGTTCGGCGTCGCCATCTAAAATTTTGGCTGCCATTTTACCTGTTTGCTTCCCAAGTGCTTCGTAGTCGATGCCGACTGTTGCTAAGCCGCCGTCTTTTACTTGGTCAGTTGATCCAGCAACAAGTGGAATTTTTTTCTCTTTAACAACTTCACCAACTACGCTAGCAGCGCTGGCAAATGTATTATCAGTTGGGACATAGATGCCATCTGTTTCGTTAGCTAATGATTCCGTGACTTGTTGGACATCATTCGTTGTATTTGCTGTTTTGACTTTGACAGCAACACCAGCTTTTTTCAAAGCTTTCTCAGCTAAATCAGCTTGGATTTTAGAGTTGGCTTCACCAGCGTTGTACATGATTCCGATTGTTTTAGCGTCTGGAACAATTGATAGTAAAAGATCGATTTGTTTGTCGATTGGCACCATATCGGTAGTTCCAGTTACGTTTCCGCCAGGTTTTTTAGCACTCTTGACTAATTTTGCTTCTTTTAAATCAGTTACAGCTGTGACTGCAATCGGGATATCTGTTGTTGCATTCAATAAGGATTGCGCCGCAGGTGTCGCGATTCCTAAGAGCAAATCGGGCTTTTCTTTGATTAGTTTATCGCTCATACTTTTTAAGTTGTCTTGGTTGTTTTGAGCATTTTGATAATCGATTTTTAGATTATCGCCTTCTTTATAACCGCCCTCTGCTAAGCCTTCTTTAAATCCATCATAAGCACTATCCAACGAAGCATGCTGTACTAATTGTAAAACACCAACGTGCTTCATGTTATCGTCACTTGCGCTGTCATTACTACCACAAGCACCTAACATCAATAAACTAACTAACCCAATTCCTGCCAATACTGTTTTTTTCATTCTTTTTCTCTCCTTTATAGTAAAAAAATCACCCACCTAGAAGTATAGAAACTCTAAGTGGGTGATACGAATGCAAAAAATATTATGCTTCAGCCACTTAGATTTCTCTATGCGGCCGGCGGTACGTCAAAATTCTCTAGCCATCATAGATACAAAAAACACTTAGGTCGTTTGTATCCACTTCAATGAATACAAACCTATCTAAAATAGCTAAAGTAATAGCGGTTATTCAGTTGTAAGTTTTGTGTGTCCAACATAAGAACAACCCCCAACGTGTTAAGATGTAAATTAGTATACGTGAAGAAAAATTAGATGTCAATAATAAAAAGAAGAATATTCTGAATATTCGAAAATGTAAATTTAAATAGTAGATTGTTGTATTTACTGAAAATGTTAAGAAAACCTTGCGTAAGTAAATACTACGCTTTGAACCTATTGACTTTTATGCTTACCTCATGTATCATATTAATTTGCTAAAACTATCTGAAACGATAAAAGGCAGGAACGAAATATTGTCCGTTCCGGCTTTTAATAGGGAACAAAAGTAGAAGCTCGTGAATATATTTTCAAGAGAACGTTCTATTTTTGGTTTTTTTTTGCCTAAAAGCCGCAAAAAATGTCAGGTGTTACATGAATTTAATTTTTGTAACATAAATGTAATTTATCTTCGGATCGGTTTTCAAAACTTTTAAGAGGGGTGAAGAACTTGGCTGGACACGTAGTGAAATACGGAAAACACCGAGAACGTAGAAGCTTCGCACAAATCAGTGAAGTGTTGGAATTACCGAATTTGATCGAAATTCAAACAGATTCTTATCAATGGTTCCTAGATGAGGGCTTGCAAGAAATGTTTGAAGACATTTTGCCAATTGAAGATTTTAATGGAAACTTGTCACTTGAATTTGTTGACTATGAATTAAAAGAACCTAAATACACGGTAGCAGAGGCTCGTTCACACGATGCAAATTATTCTGCTCCATTACATGTTGTATTACGTTTAGTAAACCGCGAAACTGGTGAAATCAAATCCCAAGAAGTATTCTTTGGCGATTTCCCATTAATGACTGAACAAGGAACCTTTATCATTAACGGAGCAGAACGTGTTATTGTATCTCAATTAGTTCGTTCTCCTGGCGTTTACTTCCATGGAAAAGTGGATAAAAATGGTAAAGAAGGCTTTGGTTCAACTGTTATTCCTAACCGTGGTGCATGGTTAGAAATGGAAACAGATGCTAAAGATATTTCGTATGTACGTATCGACCGTACTCGTAAGATTCCTTTAACGACGTTAGTTCGTGCGTTAGGTTTTGGTTCAGATGATACAATTTTTGAAATCTTCGGCGAAAGCGAATCATTACGTAACACAATCGAGAAAGACTTGCATAAAAACCCAAGTGATTCTCGTACAGAAGAAGGTTTGAAAGACTTATACGAACGTTTACGTCCGGGCGAGCCTAAAACAGCAGACAGCTCTCGTAGTTTGCTTACTGCTCGTTTCTTTGATCCAAAACGTTACGACTTAGCCAATGTTGGTCGTTACAAAGTAAATAAAAAATTAGATCTTAAAACACGTCTATTGAATTTAACATTAGCAGAAACGTTAGTGGATCCTGAAACTGGCGAAATCATCGTTGAAAAAGGGACTGTTCTTACACACCAAGTAATGGAAGAAACACTTGGCGAACGTTTAGAAAATGGTTTGAACTCAGTGACTTACTACCCAACAGATGATGCAGTCGTGACTGATCCAATGACTGTTCAAGTCATCAAAGTCTTTTCACCAAAAGATCCTGAACGTGAAGTAACAGTGATCGGTAATAACTATCCTGATTCTTCTGTCCGTACAGTTCGTCCTGCAGATATTATTGCTTCAATGAGCTATTTCTTAAACTTGATGGAAGGCATCGGCAATGTCGATGACATCGACCATTTAGGGAATCGTCGTATCCGTTCAGTTGGTGAATTATTACAAAATCAATTCCGTATTGGGTTAGCTCGGATGGAACGTGTTGTGCGCGAACGTATGTCGATTCAAGACCAAGAAACATTGACACCACAACAATTGATCAATATTCGTCCAGTTGTTGCTAGTATCAAAGAATTCTTTGGTTCTTCTCAATTGTCACAGTTCATGGATCAAACCAACCCTCTAGGAGAGTTGACACACAAACGTCGTCTGTCTGCCTTAGGGCCTGGTGGTTTGACTCGTGACCGTGCCGGATATGAAGTTCGAGACGTTCACTATTCTCACTATGGCCGTATGTGCCCGATTGAAACACCCGAAGGTCCGAACATTGGGTTGATCAATAGTTTGGCGTCATACGCGAAAGTGAATAAATTTGGTTTCATTGAAACACCTTACCGTCGTGTGGATCGTTCAACTGGTCAAGTAACAGATAAAATCGATTACTTAACAGCTGATATCGAGGACCATTACGTTGTTGCTCAAGCAAACAGTAAGTTAAACGAAGATGGCTCTTTCGTAGAGGAAGTTGTTATGGCTCGTGCTACTTCTGAAAACTTGGAAGTAACAATCGATAAAGTGGATTACATGGATGTATCACCAAAACAAGTAGTCGCAGTCGCTACTGCATGTATCCCGTTCTTAGAAAACGATGACTCTAACCGTGCCTTGATGGGAGCCAACATGCAGCGTCAAGCAGTGCCTTTGATCAATCCTAAGTCTCCTTGGGTTGGTACTGGTATGGAATACAAAGCTGCTCATGACTCAGGTGCAGCTTTACTATGTAAACATGATGGTGTGGTTGAATTCGTTGATGCTCACGAAGTTCGTGTCCGTCGCGACAACGGCGCATTAGATAAATATGACATCACGAAATTCCGTCGTTCAAACTCAGGGACTAGCTATAACCAACGTCCATTAGTTGAATTAGGTGAAAAAGTTGATGCTGGCGATATCTTAGCTGATGGACCATCTATGGAAAATGGCGAATTGGCTTTAGGCCAAAACGTTGTCGTAGCTTTCATGACTTGGGAAGGTTACAACTATGAAGATGCGATCATCATGAGTCGTCGTTTAGTAAAAGACGATGTCTATACTTCTGTCCATATTGAAGAATATGAATCAGAAGCACGTGACACTAAATTAGGACCTGAAGAAATCACTCGCGAAATCCCTAACGTTGGGGAAGATGCATTGAAGAACTTAGACGAAATGGGTATCATCCGCATCGGTGCTGAAGTACAAGATGGCGATTTACTCGTTGGTAAAGTAACACCTAAGGGCGTTACTGAATTATCTGCTGAAGAACGTCTATTGCATGCGATCTTCGGTGAAAAAGCTCGTGAAGTTCGTGATACTTCTCTACGTGTACCTCACGGTGGTGGCGGAATCGTCCATGACGTGAAGATCTTTACACGTGAAGCAGGCGATGAATTATCTCCTGGTGTGAATATGTTAGTGCGCGTTTATATCGTGCAAAAACGTAAGATTCATGAAGGGGACAAAATGGCCGGCCGTCACGGAAATAAAGGGGTCGTATCTCGTATCATGCCGGAAGAAGATATGCCATTCTTACCAGATGGTACACCCGTTGATATCATGTTGAACCCACTAGGGGTGCCATCACGTATGAATATCGGGCAAGTATTGGAATTACACTTAGGGATGGCCGCTCGCCAACTAGGTATCCATGTTGCAACACCGGTCTTCGATGGTGCACAAGATAGCGATGTTTGGGAAACTGTCCGCGAAGCTCGAATGGCTGCGGATGCTAAAACTGTTCTTTACGATGGACGTACGGGTGAACCATTTGATAACCGTATCTCTGTCGGTGTAATGTACATGATCAAATTGGCCCACATGGTCGATGATAAATTGCATGCTCGTTCAATCGGACCATACTCTCTTGTTACACAACAACCATTGGGTGGTAAAGCTCAATTTGGTGGACAACGTTTCGGGGAAATGGAAGTTTGGGCACTAGAAGCATATGGTGCTGCCTATACATTACAAGAAATCTTGACTTACAAATCAGATGATGTAGTCGGTCGTGTAAAAACTTACGAAGCCATCGTCAAAGGTGAACCTATTCCAAAACCAGGAGTACCTGAATCTTTCCGCGTATTAGTGAAAGAATTACAAGCACTTGGTTTAGATATGCAAGTCTTAGATATCAACGATAAAGAAATCGAGTTACGTGACATGGATGACGATGATGATGATTTGATTACAGTCGATGCTTTGACAAAATATGCAGAACAACAACAATCTGCTAAAGAAGTCAAAGAGCAAGCTGCTGCTGAAAAAGCAGAACAAAAATCTGATTTGATCCAAGAAATCGAAACTGCTGAAGACTTATAAGAGTCACACTTGCCATACGTAAGTCAGCTGATCATTAGCTGACTTACGATAATATGAATTGGAGGGAAACCCTTTTGATCGATGTAAATAAATTCGAAAGTATGCAAATAGGTTTGGCTTCTCCTGAAAAAATCAGAAGCTGGTCATACGGTGAAGTAAAAAAACCGGAAACCATTAACTATCGTACATTGAAACCTGAACGTGAAGGGTTATTCGATGAAAGAATTTTTGGGCCTACCAAAGACTGGGAATGTGCCTGTGGAAAATACAAACGAATCCGTTATAAAGGAATCGTTTGTGACCGTTGTGGTGTTGAAGTCACACGTTCAAAAGTTCGTCGTGAACGTATGGGTCACATCGAATTAGCAGCTCCTGTAACACATATCTGGTACTTCAAAGGAATTCCTTCTCGTATGGGTCTTGTATTAGATATGAGCCCTCGTGCGTTAGAAGAAATCATCTATTTTGCATCATATGTCGTAATCGATCCAGGCAATACGAGCCTAGAGAAAAAACAATTATTGACTGAACGTGAGTACCGTGAAAAACGTGAGCAATACGGTCAAGAATTCCAAGCAGCTATGGGTGCTGAAGCCATCAAACAACTACTAGACAAAGTAGACTTAGAAGGCGAAACAGTTGAATTAAAAGAAGAATTGAAAACGGCTCAAGGACAAAAACGTACACGTGCTATTCGTCGTTTAGATGTTTTAGAAGCATTCCGTTCTTCAGGCAATCTTCCTAGCTGGATGGTTATGGATGTTATCCCTGTCATTCCGCCAGATCTACGTCCAATGGTACAATTAGAAGGTGGCCGTTTTGCAACGAGTGACTTGAATGATTTGTATCGTCGTGTAATCAACCGTAACAATCGGTTGAAACGTTTGTTAGACTTGAATGCACCAAATATCATTGTCCAAAATGAAAAACGGATGCTTCAAGAAGCCGTTGATGCGTTGATCGATAATGGTCGTCGTGGCCGTCCAGTTACTGGACCAGGTAACCGTCCATTGAAATCTTTATCTCATATGTTGAAAGGGAAACAAGGTCGTTTCCGTCAAAACTTATTGGGTAAACGGGTCGATTACTCTGCACGTTCCGTTATCGTTGTTGGACCATTCTTGAAAATGTATCAATGTGGTCTTCCAAAAGAAATGGCAATCGAATTGTTCAAACCTTTCGTTATGAAAGAATTAGTTCAACGCGAAATTGCTTCAAATATCAAAAATGCAAAACGTAAAATCGAACGTCAAGAAGACGTTGTATGGGATATCTTAGAAGAAGTTATCAAAGAACATCCTGTTTTACTTAACCGGGCACCTACGCTACACAGATTGGGTATCCAAGCATTCGAACCAATCTTAGTTGAAGGTCGTGCAATCCGTCTTCACCCATTAGTATGTGAAGCCTACAATGCCGATTTCGATGGAGACCAAATGGCTGTCCATTTACCTCTAGGTGAAGAAGCTCAAGCAGAAGCTCGTATGTTGATGCTTGCTGCTACACATATCTTGAACCCTAAAGATGGTAAACCAGTTGTAACCCCATCTCAAGATATGGTCTTAGGTAACTATTACCTAACAATGGAAGAAGAAGGCCGTGAAGGTGAAGGAATGATCTTCCGTGATATGAATGAAGCTGTCCTAGCATGGCGCAATGGCTACGTTCATTTACACTCACGTGTAGCTGTTAATCCTAATACATTAGGTGACAAACCATTCACAGAAGAACAAAAAGAACGCATGTTGATCACAACTGTTGGTAAAATTATCTTCAATGAGATCATGCCGCAAGAGTTCCCTTACTTGAATGAACCAACTGATTTCAATTTAACTCAACACACACCTGACAAATATTTTGTCGAAAAAGGTACAGATATTCCTGCAGTGATCAAAAAACAAGAAATTATCTTGCCATTCAAAAAGAAAAATCTTGGAAATATCATTGCTGAAGTCTTCAAACGTTTCAAAGTCACTGATACATCAATGATGCTTGACCGTATGAAAGACTTAGGTTATAAACACTCAACTTATGCTGGGATGACCGTTGGTATCGCTGATATCATGGCCTTGGCTGAGAAACAAGAAATCATCGATAACGCCCACAAACAAGTGGCTACGATCACGAAACAATTCCGTCGTGGTTTGATTACTGATGACGAACGTTATGAACGTGTTATCGCTGTCTGGAATGCAGCGAAAGATGACATTCAACAACGACTAATGGAATCATTAGATGCGAAGAACCCAATCTTCATGATGTCTGATTCTGGAGCCCGTGGTAACATCTCCAACTTTACTCAGCTTGCTGGTATGCGTGGATTGATGGCCGCTCCGAATGGTCAAATCATGGAATTGCCGATCATTTCTAACTTCCGTGAAGGTCTATCTGTCTTGGAAATGTTTATCTCTACTCACGGGGCTCGTAAAGGGATGACCGATACCGCCTTGAAGACAGCCGATTCAGGTTACTTAACACGTCGTTTGGTTGACGTTGCCCAAGATGTTATCGTACGTGAAGAAGATTGTGGTACTGACCGCGGTCTAGAAATCTCTGCGATCCGTGAAGGTAATGAAATTATTGAATCATTAGAAGAACGTCTAGTTGGACGTTATACTCAAAAATCAGTGAAACATCCTGAAACTGGAGAAGTATTACTTCCTGCAGATGCATTGATCAGTGAAGAAGATGCAAAACTGATTATCAATTCTGGTGTTGAACGCTTAACGATTCGTTCAGTCTTCACATGTAATACAAAACATGGTGTATGTAAACATTGTTACGGCCGCAACTTGGCAACTGGTGATGACGTTGAAGTCGGTGAAGCAGTTGGTACCATCGCTGCCCAATCAATCGGTGAACCTGGTACTCAGTTGACCATGCGTACATTCCATACCGGTGGGGTTGCCGGAGATGATATTACACAAGGTCTTCCTCGTGTCCAAGAAATCTTCGAAGCACGTAATCCTAAAGGTTTAGCTGTCATTACTGAAGTTACTGGTGAAGTGGTTGAGATCGTTGAAGATGCTGCGACTCGTTCGAAAGAAGTTACCGTCAAAGGTGAAACAGATACTCGTACGTATACAGTTCCTTATACTTCTCGTATGAAAGTTGCTGAAGGCGATACAGTTCATCGTGGTGCACAATTAACAGAAGGATCAATCGATCCTAAACACTTGTTGCAAGTTCGCGATGTAATCTCAGTTGAAACATACTTACTACGTGAAGTTCAACGTGTTTACCGTATGCAAGGGGTAGAAATCGGCGACAAACATATTGAAGTAATGGTTCGTCAAATGTTACGTAAAGTCCGCGTTATGGATCCAGGTGACACAGATATCTTGCCAGGTACATTACTTGATATTGCTGATTTCAAAGACCAAAACTACACTACGTTGGTTTCTGGTGGAACGCCCGCAACATCTCGTCCAGTCTTGCTTGGTATTACAAAAGCATCATTGGAAACAAACAGCTTCTTATCTGCTGCATCATTCCAAGAAACAACTCGTGTCTTGACTGATGCTGCGATCCGCGGTAAGAAAGATCCGTTACTTGGATTGAAAGAAAATGTTATTATCGGTAAAATCATTCCTGCTGGTACAGGTATGGCAACTTACCGTAACATGGAACCAAAAGAAGTTGTTGTCGCAAGCGAAAATGTCTACAGTATCTCTGATATTGAAGCACAAATGGCTGCGGAAGATGCTTTGAACAATCCATTAAACTAAATTTTAAGTTGCGTTTCGTAAAGAAACTAAACAAAATTAAGTAGAATATGTGAAAAAAGACCACAAGATTCGTTTAGAATCTTGTGGTCTTTTTCTTTTCAAGGTATTATAGGAAAGTATTTGCATAAATGAGAGCGGTAACTTTAAAGAGATATTAAATTTCGTTTAGAGCGATAAAGAAAACCTATTGTTATAGTACGGTTTATGAGAAAATAACTTGAAAATATATGGATATGATGTTTGAGGTGTGACATGAGCAAAGCGAAGAAAATCATTTTGACTATTATCGGAATCATCGTGGTGCTTGTCGGTGGGATAAGTGTTTATTTACTAAAGGTAAATAGCGATGTAGATCAGGCAGTCTCGAAAATGACTAAGACCGTCAAATATACAAACAAGCGATCGGATACAGTGGATTTAAATAATGGAGAACCCTTTTCTATTTTATTGATGGGAACTGATACAGGTGACAAGGGTAGAACATATCAAGGTCGTTCTGACTCAATGATGGTCGTAACTATCAATCCAAAAAAGAAACAAACGATCATGACGAGTTTGGACCGAGATATTTATACGCAAATGGTTGGCTATAAAGGGGACGAAAATACCTATGTAGCTGATGGTGATACTTACTATGATAAATTGAATGCAGCCTATTCTTTAGGCGGTACAAAAATGGCAATCGAGTCAGTCCAAAAAATGATGGATATCCCCATTGATCATTATGTGGAAATAAACATGAAAGGTTTAAAATCTTTAGTTGATGCCATCGGTGGGATCGAAGTGAATAATAAAATTGAATTTACTTTAGATGGTGTGCATTTGAAAAAAGGCAAACAAACATTAGATGGCAGACATGCCTTGGAGTACGTTCGGATGCGCCATGAAGATCCAAAAGGTGATGTTGGACGCCAAGCAAGACAAAGGGAAATCCTTACTAAGATCGTGAAAAAAATGATTTCAGTTGATTCTGTGACGCAATATAAAAAATATTTGCGCGCGGTTGAAGAGTATGTCCGTACTGACCTGACATGGAATCAAATGTTGACAGTCGCTAAAGACTATACTCCGGCCGCAGAAACCATCAAACAAACGCAAGTAGCAGGTAACGGGGAAATGATTCAAGGGATTTATTTCCAAATTTTAGGACTTAATAGCTTGCTTGAAGAGCAAAATACTTTGAAAAAACAATTGGGTCTACCGACGAAAAAAGAATTGCCGAATTATGATGAAGATGATGATAACCAATTATTCTTCGATGACAGTGATGTCAAAGTCAGTGCAGGAAATCATTATGATTACACCGGTTACGGAAACATCCTCTATCCAATCGATAGTGAAAATTATTAGAACTTGAGCAGCTGCTTAAGTTCTTTTTTTGCATTTATTTAATAAATGAGCAGATCCATGTCTATTTTTTTAGAAAAGTCTATGATAAGAAAAAAGGAGGTCGGTTTTATGAAAGAAGAAAAAGCAATATTCGCAGGCGGTTGTTTTTGGTGTATGGTCAAACCGTTTGATCAGACTCCAGGGATCAAGAAAGTCGTTTCTGGATATACAGGAGGTCATGTTCCCAATCCAACTTACGAAGAAGTTTGCAGTGGGGCAACCGGACATACAGAAGCTGTCGAGATCACATTTGATCCAGAGGTCATTTCCTATCAACAACTGGTTGAAATCTATTGGCAACAAACTGATCCGACCGATGCGTTTGGTCAATTTACTGATCGTGGCGATTCGTATCGTCCAGTGATCTTTTATGCTTCGTCTGAACAAAAGGCAGTTGCAGAACAATCGAAAGAACAGTTGCAAGCTAGTGGTCACTTTAAAGCTCCGATCGTAACAGCGATTGAACCAGCGCAACCTTTTTATCCGGCAGAAGAATATCATCAAGCTTTTTATCAAAAAAATCCTGCACATTACAATGCTTACAGTGAAGGGTCCGGTCGGAAAGGATTTATTCGTCAACATTGGGATGCTTAGTGTTTCAATACTAACAAATAAAGCAGACCGATAAATAGAAAGGGCACAAATGGAAGCCGTTCTAGTCTTCTCTGGTGTAAAGAATGATAGAGGTAATAAATGATTCCGGTCAGGGAAGCAACAAAGAGTATTTGGATCAGCTCATAACTAGATAAGAAAAAACTCCATAGTCCAATAATCCAAAGATCTCCCAGACCAAGACTGTTTGGGAGTATTTTTTGGCTAAAAAAGAAAATTACTATAGCGTACAACGGTTGCCACCAATAAATATTGGGGAGTAAGAAAAGAGCAGTTATGAATAGAAAAATCCCGCTTAGCAAAAAGATCCTCATTTCTACGATAAAGAACTCCCAATCGATCACTGCTAAGACAAGAGTGCTTAATAACCAAAGTAATTTCCAAAGATTGAACCATTGAAACTCGGGCATACACCAGCAAAAAAGTATCCCGCAAAAAAGTTCTAGTCCAAAACTGCGTGCTGAAAAACGTTGGAGACAATGAGTACAGCGAAAACATTGAAAGATAGCAGAGAATAATGGAATCATCTCTAGTGGATGAAGCCGAGCTTTACAATGATCACAATGAGAGGGAGGGGAAATAAGTGAGTGGTTGTTCGGCAGGCGAATACTGACTACCGCTAAGAAAGACCCAATAATTGTTCCTAAAATAAAGTATATGATAACATTCGCCTCCTTTTTTATAAGGTACGAAAAAGAATAGGCAACTGGGCGTTTTCTTTGTACTTTTGACGAAAGTGTATTATGCTTTTAGTGAAGCAAATATTAGGAGGTATAGTGAAATGAAATTCAAACAAACAAAAGAAGTATTGAACCAATTAGTAGCAGACTTAAGCCAAATGTCGATGGTCATCCATCAAACACATTGGTATATGCGCGGACCTGGTTTCTTGACATTGCACCCAATGATGGACACATTCATGGATGATGTGAACGATCAATTAGATGAAATCTCAGAACGTTTGATTACATTGGACGGGGCTCCTTATTCAACTTTACGTGAAATGGCTGACCACACAAAAATCCCAGACGAAGTAGGCCGTTGGGACCGCACGATGGAAGAACGTCTAGCTACGCTAGTTGAAGGCTACCGCTATTTAGCTGACCTTTATCAAAAAGGGATCGAAGTATCTGGTGAAGAAGGCGACGATCCAACCCAAGATATCTTCATCGAATTCAAAACAGCAATTGAAAAACGAATTTGGATGATCCAAGCACATCTTGGCAAAGCACCAGAAATCGATCAATAAAAAACGAAGTAAAAGGACGAGCATTAATGCTCGTCCTTTTTTTAGACTAAAATTTGTTTTGCGGCACTTATTTGAGCACGGACTTGCTCAAAGCCAGTACCACCTAGTGAATGGCGACGGATAACGGCCGTCTTTGAGGCAAGTGTTTCATAGATATCTGAATCAATCACTGGGCTGATGGCTTGGTAATCGGTTAAGGGAATGTCTTGTAGGAAGATGCCTTTTTGAGTACAAGAAAGTACCAGCTTTCCAACGATTTCATGTGCCTGACGGAAAGGAATGCCTTTAGTTGCTAAGTAATCGGCTAATTCTGTCGCATTTGAAAAATCTTTTTCAGTGGCGTCATGCATGACTTGCGTGTTGACTTTCATGGTAGATATCATCCCCGCCATGATCTCAAGACTGGTCGATACGGTATGAACCGTATCAAACATCCCTTCTTTATCTTCTTGTAGATCTTTGTTATAAGCTAAAGGCAAGCCTTTCATCACCGTTAATAAGCCCAATAAATCACCAAACACCCGACCAGATTTTCCTCGAATCAATTCTGCCATATCTGGATTTTTTTTCTGAGGCATAATTGAACTGCCGGTCGAAAATGCATCGGTTAATTCCACAAATTTAAACTCATGACTGCACCATAAAATCAATTCTTCGCAAAACCGTGATAGATGCATCATCAAGATGGAACTGTTGCTGAGAAACTCTAAAATAAAATCACGGTCGCTAACACCATCTAAACTATTGGTATATAAAGAAGCAAATCCTAATTCATCTGCGGTCATTTGGCGATCGATGGGAAAGGTCGTACCTGCTAGTGCAGCGCAACCTAATGGGGAGATATCAACTCGCTTGAGGCTTTCTGCTATACGTTCTTGGTCTCGAGTCAACATGCCATAATAAGCCATCAGATGCTGAGCGAATGAAATTGGTTGAGCATGTTGCAAATGTGTGTAGCCAGGCATGATCGTCTCAACATGTTCTTCCGCTTTTTCAACTAATACTTTACGAAATTCTTGTATTTTTTTGCTGATCAATTGGAGTTGTTCTTTTAGATACAAATGCATATCGGTTGCTACTTGATCGTTTCGACTACGAGCAGTATGTAATTTCCCCGCTACTGGCCCAATCTCATCGTGCAACATTTTTTCTAGATTTAAATGGATATCTTCATTCTCAATCGTAAAGGTCAATTCTTCTTTAGCTGCTTTTTCTGCTAAGTGCTGCAAGCCAGTTGTAATTTGTTTAGCTTCTTCGTGCGTAATGATTCCTGTATTACCCAGCATTTTGATATGCGCTAAGCTGCCTAGGATATCTTGTTTTGCTAATTGATAATCAAATGGGATCGAAGCGCCAAAGGCATCGATCCATGCTTCATTTTTTCCATCAAAACGGCCGCCCCATAATTTTGCCATTGTTTATTCCTCACTTTTTTAACGAATTCATTTAACAAAAAAGACCGTTACAACGGTCAATTCTGTCTGGATCAGATAAACCAAAAAATATTTCTTGGTTTTTTATTCATAGGAGGAGGTATCTATACAGATACCTCAGGATGAAATCATTGCTGGTTTCCTTATTTCCTAACCGGAAAAGAAACTCTCCTAAGAGCAATGGCAAGATGTGAAACCGGACGGCCTTATTTACCGGCAAGTAAAAGCCGCCTCACATCTAGTTCCTCTTGCAATCATCTGGTGGATCAAGAAAATTGCAACGTCTAACTGTTCCTGTTAAACAGTCGGTTGCTTACTTTTTGCTTGGATTTCAGCGTTGACCTTAGTGGGCAAGCCCCACAATTTGATGAAGCCAATTGCGGCCTCTTGATCAAATGTATCGGCAGAAGTATAAGTTGCTAGGTTTTCATTATATAGACTATTGTCGGATTTACGTCCTTCAACGATAACATTGCCTTTAAATAGTTTGACCCGTAAAACACCATTCACCACTTCTTGCGATTGTTTCAAGAAAGCAATCAAGGCATCCATTGTTGGATTGAACCATAGGCCATCATAGATCATTTGGCTTAATTGTTGTTCGATCACTGGTTTGAAATGCGCCATCTCACGAACAAAAGTCAGATCTTCTAGTTCTTTATGGGCCTTCATTAAAACCTCTGCACCAGGACATTCATAGACTTCACGGGATTTGATTCCGACCAAACGATTTTCGATATGATCGATGCGTCCGATTCCATGGACACCTGCGAGGGTATTCAATTTTAAGATCAAGGCAGCTAAAGACAATTCTTCACCATCTAAAGCAGTCGGAACACCTTTTTTAAAAGTAATTTCGATGATCGTCGGTTTATCAGGCGTATCTTCTAATTCCGCTGTGATGGCGTAAGCACCTGCGGGAGGTGTCGCCCATGGATCTTCTAGTACACCGCACTCACAAGCGCGGCCCCATAAGTTTTGATCGATTGAATAAGGATTATCCAAATCGGCAGGAATTGGTACTCCTTTTTCAGCCGCATAATGAATCTCTTCTTCACGCGACCATTTCCATTCACGGACAGGAGCAATAATTTTTAAATTTGGATCAAGGGCTGCGATCGACACTTCAAAACGAACTTGGTCGTTCCCTTTTCCGGTACACCCATGAGCAATCGTAGTAGCGCCTGTTTGGTGAGCCAGCTCAACTAATTTTTTTGAAATCAAGGGACGAGACAGGGCAGAAACAAGTGGGTATGAATTTTCATAATAAGTATTGCCTTGGAGTGCGACTAAAACAAAATCTTGTGAAAATTCTTCACGTGCATCGATGGCATAGGATTCCGATGCTCCAACTTGCAAAGCTTTATGCTTAATAAACTCCGTATCACGACCTTCACCGATATCCAAACAGCAGGCGATGACATCATAACCTTCGTCAACAAGCCATTTGATTGAAACTGAAGTATCTAATCCACCTGAGTATGCTAAAATTACTTTTTCTTTCATCCTGATTACTCCCTTATCGCTTTTTCATTAAACTTTAATTAATGTGTTGAGGCCATATTAGCATCGTAAAATACAAAAAGCAAGCATTTTATAAATATTTATGCAAAAATATTTCGGATTAACGTTTCTTTATTCATTTTAGAGTGAATATATAAGATTGGAACGAATAGTAGGAACAACTTAATAAAGAGAAAATATTTCCCGTTTTCAAAGATAAAAACATTGACATACCAAGTCATTGCAAGTATTATGGTAAATGGTATTGTTTGCCCCATGAGAGCCCCGGAAACTCAAGTGTTTGTCAAACATTCGAAACTGAAATTGGAGGAAAAAAACGTGCGTACAACATATATGGCTAAGCCAGGCGAAGTAGAACGTAAATGGTACGTAGTAGACGCAACTGATGTTCCTTTAGGACGTCTTTCAACAGTTGTTGCATCTGTACTACGCGGAAAAAATAAACCAACATTCACACCACATGTAGATACTGGTGATTTTGTAATTGTAATTAATGCAGATCAAATCAAATTAACAGGTAAGAAAGCAACTGACAAGATTTACTACCGTCACTCAAACTTCCCTGGTGGATTAAAATCTGTATCAGCAGGCGAATTGCGTGCTAAAAATTCTCGCCGTTTGATCGAAACTTCTGTTAAAGGCATGCTTCCTAAAAATACTTTAGGTCGTGCTCAAGGCATGAAACTTCACGTATACGGTGGAGCAGAACATCCACATGCAGCTCAACAACCAGAAGTATTAGATATCACAAACTTAATTTAAATAGGAGGGAAATTCATTGGCACAAGTTCAATATAGCGGTACAGGCCGTCGTAAAAATGCAGTTGCTCGTGTACGTTTAGTACCAGGAACTGGTAAAATTACTGTAAATAAAAAAGACGTTGAAGAATATATCCCACATGCTGACCTACGTTTAGTAATCAACCAACCATTTGGTGTTACTGAAACAACTGGTTCATATGATGTATTTGTAAACGTAGATGGTGGAGGCTACGCAGGTCAAGCCGGCGCTATCCGTCATGGTATCTCACGTGCTTTATTAGAAGTAGATCCTGACTTCCGTGCACCATTAAAACGCGCTGGATTACTTACTCGTGATTCACGTATGGTTGAACGTAAAAAACCAGGTCTTAAGAAAGCACGTAAAGCATCTCAATTTTCAAAACGTTAATCGTTGTTATACCAACGATTTCAAGCACTTTCCATTCAGTTGGAAGGTGCTTTTTTTATTTTGGTTACGAGTTTGGTTACGACTATTTTTCTCAACTTGTTTTTTGCCGATAATCCTCCAAATGTTTGACGGTTTCTTTTTGAACTTCTGGATTTACATGTCCGTAAACATTTCGTGTGATTTCAGATGTTTCCGCATGACCGACTAGAGATTTTACAATTAAATCATCGACACCATTGTTTAAAAGGTCACTGACAAAGGTATGCCGCAAGCCGTGTGGTGTTATTTTAGGAAGGCCGAATTTCTTTGAAAGGGCATCAAGTTTGTTGTTAAGATAGTCTGGATGCAAAGGTTGATTCAGTTCTCCCTTTTGAGTCGTATAGGTGAAGATAAATTGATCATCGGTTGGGAAAATATTGACTTGTTGAAGTTCATTGAATTGTACCTTTTTCCATTTTGCCAATAAATCAATGACGGAATCTGCTACTGGAATCGTCCGAAAGCGATAGGAGTTTTTCATTCCTTTTACACGTTCGTATTTTCCGGTAGCTTTATTTTTCACCAATTTATGCATGAGGGAAATCGTCTTGTTTTTGAAATCAATATCTGACCAGACCAAGGGATAAATTTCTCCTTTGGCTGCTCCTAATTGATAAACCAAAGAAAGTAACGTATAGTCTCGCACCCCATATTCTTGTTTCATCAAAGTTAACACCTGTTGAATGAGTTCCTTGGAATAATATTTTTGCTGACGTTTTTCTTCCTTTTTGTTTTTTAGGTCTGCATTTACAGGCATCTCCAACAAATCATAGGGATTCTTCTGGATATAACCTTTCACTAGGGCATAGCGTAATACTTGTTTGGTGTAGGAGACACAGTGTTTATAGTTAGCGTAAGGTTTAATCCCTTTTTCCTCATTGCCAAATGCCCACAAAATTTGGGTATCTTCTAATAGGTCATAGGTAATCTTATTAATTGGAATATCCCCTAGGTAAGGAAGAATCCGCTTCTTAAAACAAGTCTTAGTTCGATCCAAGGTGGATTGCTCATGATGTTGGGTTACCGTGTATTTCTTATCCCACCACATTTGGTAAACCTCTTTGAATGTATAAGAACCTTTCTTCTTTTTCACTTCTCCTTTCAATTTTTTTAATTTTGCTTCTGTTTCTAAAATCTCTGCTTCGTGTTTGCTGTCCGCATAAGCCACGTATCGAGAAGCATCTGCCCCCATATAAACATTGACTTTATACGAGCCATTTTCCATTAGACTAATTGCCATTTCTATCTTCCTTTCAAAAATGGCATATCAGTATCACTACACACTCATCATACAGCGCCTTGCTGTGCTTTGGAATACTCCCTTAGCCATTTATCTATCTCTTCTCGCTGGAATCGTACAACACCCCAAAGATGTATCATGGGAAGTCCTGCATCAATCCATTTATCAAGCGTGTTGTTGGCGATACCTAAATACTCACACGTTTCTTTCTTTGATAAATAGCGATTCTCTAAATGTACGGCTATTCGTGCGTTTCTCACTTCATCTACCATTAAGGTATACATATATTCTCTTAAACTCGTCTCTTGATCAGGCGAAAGTGTAATTTCAACTGCCATTAGCTAATCTACCTCCAATCTGGAAGTGAAAAGAAGAAAGGTGCTATTCAGTTTTCAAAGGCCATTCCAAAAGTACTTATAAAAGTACTTTTTATCATCGTACACCCAATCCAATAGAATGTCAATAAAATAAAGTTCGAAAATAAGTACTTTTATATTTCGATTATTAAGAAAGTTTGATATGATTGAATTAGAAAACTATCGGAGTGATGAGGATTATGAAAGTCGATCAACAAAGAGTAGCGAAAAAAATCCGTGAAATAAGGACGGATTTAGGATACAGTATGGCTCAGTTTGGTGAGCTAATCAGTAATTCTCCCAAAACTACGGTTAATAATTGGGAGCGGGGTATTAATCTACCCAAAGAAGACAAACTCAAAAAAATCGCCTTATTGGGTAAGACGACTGTAGAAGAGTTATTGTATGGTACGCCAGAAGAAGTACTGACAAACTTATTGAAAGATCATTTTCAGTTACAAGTGAATCCAGCATTTCTACAACAAATATTGGTATTTTTGAAACAGCAAAAAGTGGACGTTTATGATGAAATGACGATTATGGAATTTCTACAGGGCATTATGGACTCGGGGATGTTAGTGGAGAGGAACGATCCGTATTTAACGTATTCCAAAGTCGAAGGAACAGAATCACTTTATACTGCGGCCGCGGCCAATGACCCGCTGGATCCATCACCACGTTATTATGCCCATGTAGACGTTAAGAACAACCGAGTTCATTTATTACCATATACATTTGCGAAGCGACAAAAGTATTTGTATCACAACTTGCCGGACTTAACGAATCAGGTAACGATTGACTTCTTTACCCGAGCTTTTCCATTGTTGGGCATTGATTTGGAGAAGTCGGAAATTGTTTATTATGGGATCGAGAGAAGAAACGAATCTTTGAATATTGAGGAATTTAGATATGATAGGCAATTATGTGTATTTGAAACTGTAGAAGTAGTGGAAGAGGTGTCTTCGTCTTTTAAAGCTGAGGTTATGAAGATGACCCTATACTTGAAAAAACAACAATAAGAAACCAGTCAAAATTTGACTGGTTTCTTGACTATAATTTTTGTAGGGTATCTACAAAATATTGCGGGAAGTCCTTTAACACAGTTTCTATGGAATCTTTTTTTTCTCTGATTAATCTTTTTGTGAGCTGCTTACTAATTGATGGAAGTGAACTGAAAAAGGAATCTTTATCAATAATTTTTGCTATTATTTGAGCAACACCGCGATCAGAAAACCCAAGTTCATAAATATTTATTGATAGATTATTTGGAAGTCCATAACGTATTTTTTTTTGTAGCTTTTTAATTAAATTGATATTTAAATTATTTTGTGAATCATTCATAAATGCCACAATTCCATTTAAAGGTAATATTGTACTATAAGCTAGGATGCTATCACATATTTCAATAACATCTTGTATGGTAAATGAAGCTAATTTATTATACCGAATAAGTGTGAAATGATTGTTTTGACAGTAAATCAATATCTCTCTGTAACTTTCCCCCTGAATCCATAATTCACATAATTTAGAAAAAATAGAAGAATCCGTGATCTTCTTTACAAGAGCATTTTCCCTAAGTAATACTAATTGTGGGAAAATAATATTAACTAATTCAATTTCGGAATTTACTTGATTAATTTCTTCTATTTTTTCAGAGAGCCATTGCGATAAGAATTTGGAACTATCAAATCCTAGGGAGGTAATAGTATATAAATTTAACTCCCCTTTGGTAAGCAAAAGAGAATGATTTTTTATTGTATCAAATAAGTGAATTAATTTTTCTTTTTCATCTTCACTAGCTAATTGATATCCTAAAGTTTGTTTAGTTACGATATTCGTAAAATTTGCTTCATCTTTACCAAAATAATTCATAAAGAACATTACGTAATTCTCTACATCATTTAAACTATTGAGTATGGTTTGTAATTCATTGCTGAAAGGTAAATATGACTCAGGAAACTCTTTTTTTATTACCTGTTTTAGTAGATTATTTTGGCGATTAAATTCATCTGAGTTAGAATATTTTAACAAGATAAGTGGCAATAAATTTATTGAGGGAAGATTCTTAATATCGATATCTCGAACTAGTTTTAACAAATTACTCAGGCTATCCTCTGAGTTTGCTATGTTTAACATAGATTTGTACTTTCTCCATTTCCAGTCTCTTTTATTAGAGTGTACAAATGGTTCTGATAAAATAACTGTACCTTCAATATGTTTGCCAGCTCTTCCGGTTCTTCCAAGAAGATTATGAAAGTCTCTTACTTTAATTTGACTTTGCCCCTGATACAAATTTGAAATTATTAAATACTTTATAGGTAAATTTACTCCTTGAGCTAGTGTAGAAGTACAAACAACAAAATTAATTAAATTATGCGACATTGCATACTCAATTGATGTGCGAATTCCAGAAGGAATATTTCCATGATGAATAAAGACGCCTTTTAAAGCTGCATAGTAGTAGGTGGCACTATCTCCTAAATTAAGTTTAATGAGATTGGCTATTTTTATGTTTTCATCTGCGTTGTTATTGTTTGAAAACGCGGCGATAGGTAGTCCTCTACGTTCAATTTCTAATATTCTCTCAATCGTTTTATCTGCTGATGCTTTTGTTCCGGAAAATATAGCAGTTGCACCGTTATGAATCATTTTTAAAGCGTAATAAATTTGCATATCATAAGCATTATTAAGTTTCTTTTTTTTGAAATCTACATCTGGAAAGTATCTTTTTACACGTTCTCTTCCTAGCTTATTAATTTCTTGTATATCAACAATTTTTGGAACATAAAAATCGTCTATATCAGGATTCTCTTGGTTTAAGAAATACAGTTGTCCAGTATGACCTATCCAATCCCCCATGGCGATTGATCGTTGTGCGGAAATAATATTGTTATTTGAAATGACTTTTCCGTCACCATCATTTAACCAATCGTTGATCATTGAGCTATTTGTAATAACAGCAGAAATCAATATTTTTTGTGAAGATTTTTTCAGGTAATACTTTATTGTTGAAATAAGTAGCTCGTAATTAGTGCCTCTGGAATTATCATCAAATAAATGTGCTTCATCGAAGATAATTAAGTTAAGGTCTTCTAAAATTTCATTCTTATTTCTTATTAAAAAAAGTAATTTTTCAGGGGTGAGTATAATAAGTGTGTTTTTCTCTGTAGTATCAAAAAAATCTATATCATCTTTTTCTGCAATATCTGAAAGTTCGTTAACGATCACTTCATCATGTGAAAAGAAGTCAGTTAAATTTAAAGTAATTTCTTTACAAAGAGCTTTGAAGGGTGCAACAACAATAGCAAGTTTTGTTCGATTAGTGATAAAAGCAGATCTAATTATTAAACCAATTGAAGTAGTTTTTCCTGAACTGGTTGGCATTTGAATAACACCAGAGCTACCCTTAAATATACTTTCTTTACCTAATAATATTTGGCTGGGCCATAATTCTTTTATAGAACTATTATTTAATAATAAACCATTCCAATCTTCGATGGTCGTGCCAGAATAATTTGGTAAAAGATTTAAAGAAGCATTTTTATATTTTTTAATAAAAACTGCTAACAGTGCATCTCCGAAAAGAATTTCTCTTGGGTTTTGAGATTCATAAATTTTTTGTTTCAATATAACTAGGCTCTCAATGTTAATCAGTGTACCATTCGAATAGAATTGGGAGTATTCCTCAATCAATGAATAGAATGAATAGATATATTTACTTGGGAACTTATAGCCGTTTAGATCATCTAGTCTATCTGCCATAAGATATAAGAGAACTGTTTCAATTCCATTAACCTCTAAATCCATCGACCAGTCTATTTTATTGAGCATTACTTTTGTACTTCCTAGGGAGTCTGAAAGATAAAAAGAGATGGCGCCTAATATCCCAAAGTAATCATTGTAATTTGATTCACCAATTTTAGAGGTAATTAGAGAATTGAAGTAAATTGATGTGAAATTTAGATTTTCAATCAATTCATCATTCAATGATAAAGAAGTTCCAACGTTTCTGTTATCCCAAATAAAATTAGAAGCATCGCCAATTGTAGCAATTGCAAGAATTATTAATTCTTGTGCCATGTATTCTACTTGAATATGTTCTTCAAGTGGAACACCATATTCAAACATTTTTGATTTCGCCTGAACTTTTTTTAAATAATATTTTGAATTACTTTCAATTAACATTGGCAGCCCTCACATACATTTGTTTGATAAATTCTAAAAATTTAGGAGAATGTACAGCTATCAACTGAACATCTTTATCTGGATGTGTGGAGATATCTACTGTTTTTAATAAATCTCTAGAAAAAGCTTTATCTGAACAGACAGCCGCAGCAGCAAAGATCCTTTTATAGGGACGATCAACGGAATTTTGAAATCTTTTTACTAAATTAGCTTGGTCACTATTACCATAATAATTTAACATTTGGTATGAGGCATTTAAAGATTCGCCAATTCGTGTAAGATCCTTGGCTGAATGATTAACAGCATTTTGTAAAACATTATCAGGAGCAGATTCGCTATTTCTTGCTTTTACCTCAATGACAATCATTTCATCTTTTTTGTTAGTTTGCCCAACAGTATTAAGTTTGTAACCAATTAAATCACTACCTTGTGTGGATGTATTTCGATTAAATTTTTGTTTGTATCTCACCTTCGGGACAACATAATTTAAAACATACTCAATATAGCTAGCTATTAATATCTCTGAAAAATCTCCAGACATAGTGCTAGGACCAAGGCGGTCTGTAGGATCAGGAAATTTCATATTTAGTAAAAAATCCTTTCGGGAGATGCCAAAACCATCACGCTGCATATCGAGGTCAGCTAACGAGCAATAATTGTCTCTTAAATACTCAGCCCATTGGTTTAGAATTTCTTCATCATCGGCTATATTTACATGTAGAACAGTAATCTCTTTATCCTGGGCAGTTACAATATTTTCTTCTTGAACAAAAAAGTCAATGAACTTTGGATTTTCCATAAAATTCAACTCCCCTGAAATCAATTCAATTCATTATATCATCAATTCCAAAGGAAAGATTAATCTCTTTTGTACTAGTCAAAAGAGATAAATATACGGTTATAGTTTTCTCGTTTTTTTGACGGAAAAAGCTCGCTGGAAGTTTGATATTAATTTCAATGAAATAGATATTGATTATATTGACTATAAGTAGATAGATTTCTCCAGTAGAGTGGTTGATTGATGGGGGGAGATGTCTTTATTATTGTAAACGGTAGAGTAAATCCTGTTGCTAATTTTTACTGATATAACATCTAAGAGGCGCAGAGCTTTTCAAAATATACTGCTTTTTAGATGGAAAATACTTTAAAAGAAGATTTTCTAATTTTCTCCGCCACTATTTGTTTTTCTCCGCCAAATAAGATAAAATGGCGGAGAAAAGAGGTGGATGGCGGTGAAAGAATTTAATTATCGTGAGTTGAAAAAACTCTCTCTTAGTCACGATTTGTTGAATATGATGACTAAGATTCATGAGTATAAGGGAAAGCAAGAACTCTATATTGCGACCAAACCAGAAATTTTAAGTAAACTGACGGACTTGGCTTTGATTCAAAGTACAGAGGCTTCCAACAAAATTGAAGGAATTGCGACGACAGATGGCCGCTTGAAGCAAATCGTGGCAGAAAAGGTCAAACCTCGTAATCGAGACGAAGAAGAAATTGCCGGTTATCGGGATGTTTTGAAACTGATTCATGATAGCTACGAGTACATTCGCGTAGTGCCAAATGATATTTTAACGTTACACAAGAACCTCTATAATTACTCAGCTAAAAGTTACAAAGGTAAGTTCAAAAGTGGTGATAATGTTATTACGGAAAAAGATCTGGATGGTAAGGAGCGAGTTCGGTTTGTACCAGCTCCTGCTTATTTGACACCTGATTTAATTGATGAGTTGTGCTACCAATACAATCAAGCCGTTCAGAAGGCTGAGATTGATCCGTTACTGCTGATTCCTTGCTTTGTTTTAGACTTTCTCTCGATTCATCCATTCAGTGACGGGAATGGGCGGATGTCGCGCTTGTTGACGCTGTTATTGCTATACAAGTCAGGCTATTTAGTCGGCAAGTACATCAGTATTGAAATGTTGATTGAAGAATCGAAGCAAACCTATTATGAAGCGTTACAGGCAAGTTCTGTAGGATGGTTGGAAAATGAGCAAGACTATACGCCTTTTGTTCGCTATCTTGTCGGAATCATTTTGCGAGCGTATGAAAACTTCTCAGAGCGTTTCGAGATTATTATTAATCGTGAGCTAACACCTGCAGAGAGGGTAGTAGAGGAACTAGAAAAGTCCTTTGAACCTTTGAGTAGAGCTAATCTGGAGAACTTATTGCCGGATATTAGCCAGCGAACGATAGAACGTGCTTTAGCTGAGTTACAAACAGAGAATAAGATTCAAAAAGTCGGGCAAGGCCGTTCGACTAAGTATCAGCTAATAAATGAATTCAAATCGTAATATAATTCACGGGCCATCAATAGAAGCATAAAATCGGTAATTTAAAAATCAACGAGGCTAATTGAAAGTTGAATAGCTAAAAATATCAGTTTGATGCGCTATTTGAAACTCGTTAGAACCAGTGAAAACAAAATGTGAACTTTTTTAAATTAGTTTACACTTGTCAATAAGTGCTTATTTCCTTGGTATAACAGTGTTTGTACGTAGCTTTTCGATTGTTTTTCGTGTTTTTGTACCCCCCTGTTAGATAGGGGGGGTGAAACAACACTCGCGGGCTGGCGCCCACTCGTGTTCAAGGCGAACTCTTTACGAAGGGGAATTCGCTTGAGGCGAACCCCTCCGCAAAGAGCGCCTAACATTTGGAGAATTTTATATCAATTCTATCTAGCAATCAATAATGAAAAAATATCAATTCATAAAGTCGTTCAAAGCGCTATGTTTAGAAAGCAATGACTGAAAAGGGGAAACTATGGACTTTCAACATCCTGATGATCAAATTATGTCTGAATTAATTGAACGGCAATGGACTCGGCATTCAATTCAATCAGCTATTGTAAATCCAGCGGGTAAGGTTATTTGTTTTGGTGAGACAACTGTAAGTGAGAGTCATGATCCTACTGCTCATGCAGAGATTAACAGTATTCGAAAAGCCTGCACTATACTGGAAATAGCAGCTTTTCCGAAAGGATATTGGCTGTATTCTACTTTTGAACCTTGCCCTTTGTGTAGTTCAGCAGCAATATGGGCGGGAATAGATGGAATTGTTTATGCAAATAATCCAGATTACAGAGGGAATGAACCAAATTGGTCATTCATGTCTTGTAAGGAGGTCTTAGCAGCCGGCAGTTCTATTCATCCAGTATCATTAATACAAGATTTTAAAATTGATGATATAAAAGGATATTTTATTCGCCATGATGTTTAGTCCTACAAGTTTTGAGGAATTTGTTCTTTTATCTTTGATTTGGCAACGATAAAAAGACTACGTGGATTTACCATGCAGTTTCTTCAATGGAAAGTTTTAAAGGAGTGTAGTTGATACTGATATGCTCTGAACTTATCGTAACTAAATTGTCTTACGTTGAAAATTGGTTACGAATCGTGGTTACGAGTGCCTAAAATCGACTGAAATACAGTACAAATCTTGAGGCGGAAAATACTGGTAAATCAGCACTTTTGATATTCATTGATTTAAAATAACACATTTGAACTGCCAACCAGGTCTTAAGAAAGCACGTAAAGCATCTCAATTTTCAAAACGTTAATCAATTCCTTATTGTATCAACGTTTACAAGAATTTTTTGGTTCAAGTTGGTTCAAATTATAAATTTGACAAAGAATTTAAGAGGTTTAAAGCATCAGCATCTTGCTGGTGCTTTTTTTCTGGCATCAATTCAAGATAATAGTTCTGCGTTGTTTGAATATTGATATGACCTAAGCGTTTTGATACATAGGCAATATCAATATCTTGTGAAAATAGAAAAGAAGCATGAGTATCTCTTAGGCCGTGGAAGGTAGTTTTTGGAATATCTAGTTTTTTCAGTAATCTGGCGAGCTTAGCAGATTGTTGAAAGCCGTCAGGATCAAAAAAATATCCATTATCTTTAATCGGGACAGATTTTAGAATATCGTAGACTTCTTGGTTAATGGAAATATCTCGTCTTGAATTTTTTGTTTTTAACGAGGTATCTTCAGAAGTTGGACTAAGGGAACGTCTGACATGGATACCATATTCAAAGAGGTCTTCGGGACGTATACCTAAAAGCTCTCCGCGTCTCATGCCAGTTTCTAAGGCAAGGAGTACAAGAATGTTAAACTCATTTTCTCGATGATTAATGACATAAGTACGCAGTTTCTTTAATTCGGTAATAGAAAGTGCACGGTTTCTCTTATCTAAAACTTTCCCTCGTGTTTTGACTAAATTTGCAAAATCGGTAGCAAGATAGCCACGAGCATAAGCATCACGTAATGCCGTTTTGATTTTCAATAGTACTTCATGAGTGGTTTTACGAGAATGAGTTTCTGCATACTTATCTATTTTTCGTTGTACTACAATATCGTTCAAATCCTTTAACTGTATATCGCCAAATAATTTCTTCACCACTTGAGAAGTCCTTTGATAATTTTGAAAAGTCGTTTCTTTTACATCGTTTTTCTTTATGATATGAATCCAGTTTTCAAAGAAGTCAGCAAATGTTGTTGTACGCTCTGCTAATTGTTTTCCATTTCCTTTCTCCAATTCATTTTCCAAAGCCCAACGAGTTGCTTCCTTTTTAGAGCTAAATGATTTTGTCAATTTCTTATGTTGACCATGATTGTAAAGTGAGATCTGAGCTCTATATGAGTTACCACGTTTAATTATACTAGGCATTTATAACAAATCCTTTCACTGAAAGATGGTTGATAAATGCTAGTTGAATACACCGTCATTCTACATGGCGAAAAGCATCTAATCAACCATCCTACGATATTTTAGCTAGATAGAGTGCGTCTTAATAAAATTAATGAGGGAAGTGACAGTGTATCGTTCTTGTCTTCCTATCATAAAACGCTCTAACTCATCGTTTGCGCGAACGAATTTATCAAAAGATTTTGGATCGATCCCTAAAAAATGAGAAGCTTGTTCTCTAGTAAGTAGATAGGGCAATTCATAAGTAGTTATTGTATTTTTCATAGTTTATTTCCTTTCCAAAAATGTTTTTTGGCTGACACAAGGAAATGTGCTATACTCAACTTGTCTAGGGCGGAGTACGTTTATACATTTTAATGTGTAAGCTGTGCTTTGCTTTTTTTGTGTATTTTTTCTGCCTTCATATTTTGAAGACACTGGATATAAAATTCTACTTCTTCCTGATAATAATCAGGCTCAGCAATCAAATTTTCTAATATTTTTTGCTGCCTTGAACTAAGTTCCCCACAGCTAATAATCTCGTTAATCAAATTTGAATCAAAATGATTATCTACCTCTTGAATAAATGCGAGGGTGGGAGAAACGCTGTGAATTAACCAATTCATACTTTTCTCAAAGCTTTGAGGAATTGTTTCTAAAGAAATGGTGATTGCGCCATGATTGCCAATAAAGGCTGCCCATTTGGCATCGACTTTTGCACCTGGATCATTTGGAGCACGGTCATAAAAACAAATTGCCCCATTAAGTAACTCAAAGAATAGTTTGGTTAAATCATGGGTTTTTGAAATAATCTTTGCCAAGCTTTGCGCTTTCTCTTTTCGATACCGTAGTTCAAAGCGATTTTTTACTTCTGCTTCTTCTAAAGAAATTCCTCGTCGCTTTCGTTGTTCATAATCCTTCTGATAAAAGCAAAAGCGACACTGACTCTTCTTTGAGCCTAAATACAAGGTCTCACCATTTGATTCATTGTTTATGATATCCGTACCGCCATGAGATTCACTCACTTGAAAAGTGGTCCACACATGGCCTAGTGTTACCTTACGCTTCAGTTCTGGAATGCTGAGACTCCCCACAAAATCATCTAAAGTAAAATCAATCCGTGTAAAGTTTCCCTGATAATCTAATACCTTACGGAAGAACTCTTGCCAGTTTGATTTTGCGGTCTTCAAACGCATGGCAAGATGTTTACAGCCTTGACCTGAAAACTCCATTACGGTTCCTTTTACCGTATCGTCAATGGAATACCGAATCGTGATTACTTGATTCCAAACATATTGCCCAATATAGCCCTTTGGCGCATAATCCAGTTCCTCAAAGCGTTCAATAGGCATGCCAATAATCTCTTCAATCAACTTTAAATGTTGATTCGAGAAAAAGTGAATGGTTAGATAATCAATCAAAACACGATTAACTGGAACAATCTCTTCTTGCAAACTATCCAATACAAGATTCAGTTTTTCTGCACTTAATCGTCTCGTTCCTTTTTCTACCTTTGATAGTAACGACCTCGAAATCCCCACTTTTTCTGCTAAATATCGCTGGGTCCACCCCCTTTCTTCTCGAGAAACTCGAATGGCTTCCCCGAGATCATGTTGATTGACTTGGTTCATAGAAAAACCTCCTTCTGCTATTAAATTGTCAAAGAACCATCAGACTTATTTTAAGTACAAATCGATTGTACGCCTGTATTTATTTTAAGTCAATACATTTTGACTTTTTTTAAGTACAAGCGTATACTGAATTTAAGAACTTATCATGAGGAGGATTTTTCATGGAGATAGACAAGCAAGCAGTGGGCAATCGAATTCGGCAGATTCGTCAAGAGTTAAAGTTGAGTATGGAGAAATTTGGCAAACTAATTGGTGATTTACCACGAAGTACAGTCAATAACTGGGAACGTGGGATTAACCTTCCAAAAACCGAAACCCTTCACCAAATTGCAGAAATAGGCCATGTCACCAACGAGTATCTTTTGTATGGTACTCAAGAAAACCAATACATTTTAGAAATGCTTCAAAAGAAGGCAGGTAAGCTTGATCCTAAGATTGAAGGGCTAATAGTAGACGAACTGAAACAAGCCGGTCTTGTTAGTGAAAAAGAAATGGATCGGATGATTGAATTTTTTATTATAAACCTCATTCCACCAACGGAACAAGACCAATTTACTTATCAATGTATCGATGAGAAAAAGCAGCTTTACCTTGGTTCAACTAAATTTGGTAAAGAAGCTCAACTCTATTTACACCATGATAATCAAAATCACATTCTGCACATTCTGCCCTTTACCTTTTCCAACTTTAGTGTGGATCGCTTACTCGTCTATTTAGCAAATCAAGAATCCTATTCCTATTTTGGGAAACATTTGCCCAAGGAACTAGGTGAAAAAGTCATTCTTCTATACTCGATCAATCAATTGACCGGCGATGTTCGAATCGCCCCATTAGTCTATTCAAAAGAAACAGCCTCCTATCAATACACAGAAGATAATCTATACCTATTAGAACAACAATACCTCTATCTTCCATTCGCAATGGAAATCGAGAAAGAACGCCTGTTAAACGCAGCGTATCCGCAATCAAAATAAGGTGACAAGATTGATAAGCATGTGACAAAGAAAACACTGCTAGGACACTCCCAAATGGGTAGTTGTCACAGTTTCCTGTTCTTTGTTAGCCCCCTGTTAGAAAGAGGGGCTTGCCCATGCCGTCCGGCTACGCCGTCCTGCAACAGCATTAAAAAGAGGAAAGACTAGCTTATACGGCGCTGCCGTCGCTAGTCTTTCCTCTTTTTATGCTACTACTTGTCTATTTAGATTTAACTTTCATCAGTCGTAAGCCGTTCAAGGTAACTAATACAGTTGCCCCCATATCAGCTAAGATAGCAATCCACAATGTTAACCAGCCGGGAACTACAAGTAATAATGCTAATAGTTTGATTCCCAATGAGAAGGTAATATTTTGCTTAATGATTCTCAATGTTTGGCGACTTAATTTAACAATAAAGGGAAGTTTCTGTAAGTCATCACCCATTAAAGCAACATCAGCTGTTTCTAAAGCTGTATCTGTTCCAGCACCACCCATTGCGATACCGACTGTTGAGGCAGCTAATGCTGGCGCGTCATTAATACCATCACCAACCATGGCAACTTTTCCATAGGTTTCCTTGAGTGATTTAATATAATCTAATTTATCTTGAGGCATCAAATCGCCTTTTATTTCAGTTACACCTGTTTGTTTTCCAATTGACTGAGCAGTTGTAGCATTATCACCAGTCAGCATTATCGTATGCTCGATTCCTAAATTATGTAATTTTTCAATGACTGCTTTACTTGATTCTCTTAATTCATCAGCTACCGCAATGACTGCCAAAATTTGTTTATCCGTCCCTAAGAGCATCGCTGTTTTTCTTTGTTGCTGAAGTCTTTGGTAAGTTTCAATAATCTTCGAGTTATCTGTTAAAATAGATTCAAAAAGCTTTGGACTCCCTACAAGATAGGTAATTCCCTCAATGTTTCCTTGTATTCCTTTTCCAGTAATTGAAGTAAACTCGTCAACAACTACTGATTTATAAGAAATCGCTCTATTATCAGCTTCTTTTAAGATTGCTGACGCGAGAGGGTGTTGAGAATATGATTCTAATGCTGTAATAATTGAGAAATATTTCTCTTCGTCTTTTGAATCAACTGTAGTGAAATCTGTTACCGTTGGTGTTCCTTTAGTTAATGTTCCTGTTTTGTCAAAGGCAATGGCCTTGAGGCCACCAATTTCTTCAAGATAAATACCGCCTTTTACCAAAACACCATTTTTAGCAGAGTTTCCAATTGCTGAAACGATAGACACAGGTGTTGAGATTACTAAAGAACAAGGACAGCCAACAACTAATAAAGAGAGCCCTTGATACAACCAAGTATTCCAATCTCCGTTAAAAAATAATGGGGGAACAATGACGATTAATGCGGCAATCACCATAATGGTGGGTGTATAATATTTCGCAAATTTATCGACAAATGCTTGAGCAGGTGCTCGTTCACCCTGTGCTTCTTCAACCAAGTGAATAATTTTTGCAATAGTCGTATCATTTACATGTTTTGTTACTTTGACTTCAAGTGCACCTTCTTCATTAATCGTTCCTGCAAAGATATCATCATTAATATTTTTTTCAATAGGGACAGATTCACCGGTAATCGCAGCCTGATTCACTGAGGAATGGCCTTTAATGACTTGACCATCCATAGCAATTTTTTGTCCAGGCTTAATGATCATAATATCGCCTACTTCGATTTTTGAAACATTAATCATTTGTTCAACATTATTTCTTCTAATTAATGCTTCTTTCGGAGCAATATCCATTAGGGAACGTATTGATTGTCTTGCTTTATCCATTGAAAATCGTTCTAAAGCCTCGCTAATTGCAAATAAGATAACAACGATTGAGCCCTCAGTCCATTCACCAATAATTGCAGCACCAATGATTGCAATTGTCATAAGAGATTCCATTGAGAAATCCAATTTAAATAGGTCTGAAAATCCTTCTTTAAACAAACTAAATCCGCCGATAATAATCGCTAGTATAAATAATCCTTCTGTTAATAGCGCATCTTCACCGTTAACTACTTGAGATACTAATGCCAAAATAATTAAAAACAGTGAAACCAATAGGTTCCAGTTTCTTTTCACAAAAGGCTCTTTTGTTTCAATGCGAGGTTCTGTATCATGTTCGGACTGAACTTTCAGATTCTCAAAAGCTCCTGCAGCTTCAATTTCTGCAATAGTCGCTTCGCCTTCGATAGAGACTTTTCCGGCACCAAAATTTACTTTTGCATCGGTAACTTTTGGTATTTGAGAAACATTTTTTTCGAATTTTGCCGCACAATTCGTACAGCTCAATCCTTCAACCCGATAGACTTGTTTTTTTTCACTCATACTAGCACCTCATCTTCTAAATATAGTTTGGAATTTAGTAGTTGGACAAATTTATCATTCTTGATAGAGTAATAAACCAATTTCCCTACTTTCCGACTCACAACAATTCCATTCTTTTTCAATGATAATAAATGGTGTGAGGTTGTTGCCACGCTTGCTTCAATAGTTGCTGCGATATCACATACACATAATTCATCCTCATAACTTAGGGCGTAGATAATTTTTAAGCGATTCTCATCAGCTAAAATTTTGAAGACACTTTTCAAGCTCGAAATATCTTCAGTTTGTAACTTTTCTTTTCCTAGTAAAACTTTATCTTCATGAACACATGAGATTTCACAAATTTCGTTTTTCATACAAGCTCCCCCTTTATTCTAATTGCTATTTGAATGAAGTGTATCATAGATTATTATTATATTCAAGTTATCATTTGAATATACAGGGAACAGTAAAGATTGAATGATGAATCTATAGAGTAGTGATTTTCAAACTTGGTTTAATCGAGCCCAAAAGAGTAACTAAGTAATTTGAGCTGAAAGACAGAAACATTTGACAAAACATAGATGATTATCTATATTTTATACATAGATAGTTATCGATATGAAGGAGAAAAGCTATGAACTATGAAAAAACATCATTATTATTAAAGGCTATGGCTGATCCAAAACGGATGAAGATTGTGGATCTTCTTTCTTGTGGCAGTCTTTGTGCATGTGATCTACTGGATCATTTTGACTTTACTCAGCCAACACTATCTCATCATATGAAGGTGCTAGAACAAGCTGGAATTATTTCAGTCAGTAAAAAAGGGAAATGGCATCATTATACGTTACAAGAAGAGTTTGTCAGAGAATTTTTGGGTTCAATGATGCAACTGCTGTCTAATGACGAGCAAACGTGTATCTGTCAGAATAAAGAATGTGTAGAAAAAGGAGAAGAAGTACATGAAAAAATTAGAACTATTTGAACCAGCAATGTGTTGCTCAACCGGTGTTTGTGGTCCCTCAGTGGATGAAACATTGCTCATGATTACCTCAGTTTTTGAAGCGCTACAGGGAGTCTTTCAAATTGAAGCGACTCGTCACAATTTGACCAGCGACCCAGATGCGTTTGTCAATAATGAGACTGTGTTGAAGGTGATGCAAGAAAAAGGCAATGAAATCTTGCCAGTTACAGTGATAGATGGTGCCATTGTTAAAATGGGTGCGTATCCAACAATGGATGAACTTTCTAACTACACTGGGTTGGTATTTGTTAACCAAAATTCTGAACAGACAGGCGGTTGTTGTGGCGGATCTGGCTGCTGCTAAGGGAGATGTAAATATGCAACGATATGAATTAAATCAACTGAATCCGACAAAATATTTATTTTTTACTGGTAAAGGTGGCGTGGGTAAGACAACGGTTGCTTGTGCGACAGCGACAAGTTTAGCAGATAATGGCGCGAAGGTGATGTTGGTTAGTACGGATCCTGCTTCGAATCTGCAAGATGTATTTCAGACAGAATTGACCAATAAACCAAAAACGATCGACAGCATTCCTAATTTGAGAGTAGCTAATTTTGACCCAGTGACGGCCGCAGCTGAATATAAGGAAAGTGTTGTTGGTCCTTACAGAGGGATTCTACCCGATAGCGCATTAGAAAACATGGAAGAGCAGCTGTCTGGTTCATGTACCGTGGAGATTGCGGCTTTTAATGAATTTGCAAATTTTTTGACAGATAAATCTGTTGAAGAAGCCTACGATCACATCATTTTTGACACGGCTCCGACCGGTCATACATTAAGGATGCTGCAGCTGCCTTCTGCGTGGAGTAATTACTTAGATGAAAATACGACAGGTGTTTCTTGTCTAGGACAGTTATCTGGTTTAGGCGATAAAAAAGAGATGTACGCTGAAGCAGTTAAAACGTTAAGCCAAGAAGAATTGACTACACTAATGTTAGTGACTCGCCCTCAAAAAGCGGCAATAATCGAGGCGACTCGAGCGTCTGATGAATTAAGTCAACTAGGTATTCTTAGCCAAAAATTAATTGTTAATGGATTACTTGAAACAGCGGATGATCCTATTTCACAAACGATTTACGACCAACAACAAAAAGATTTAAGTGAGATGCCCGCAGGATTAAAGAAATTTGAGCAATTCTATGTTCCGTTACGAGCGTACAACGTAACAGGTATCCAGAATCTACGGACTTTACTTGATAAGAATCAACCACCGATTTCAGAACAAACAAATCCAGCGATTGAATTGCCTACACTCAGTGAGATTGTCGCTGATTTTATCGCAACAGATAAAAAAATTATTTTTACAATGGGTAAAGGTGGCGTAGGGAAGACCACTATTGCGATTCAAATAGCGAAAGCTTTGTCAAAAGCTGGCAAGAAAGTTCATTTAGCGACAACAGATCCGGCCGATCACTTAAGCCTTTATTTAGCAGAGACTAAAGAAATTTTTGTGAGCCATATTGATGAAGAAAAGGAATTGCAAGCTTACCAAGAAGAAGTTTTAGCCAAAGCAAGAGAAACGATGAGTGCGGATGATGTTGCATATGTGGAGGAAGATTTGCGTTCCCCTTGTACCCAAGAGATTGCCATATTCAGAGCCTTTGCTGAGATTGTCGATAAGGCTGAAAATGAGATTGTTGTGATAGACACCGCACCAACCGGTCATACATTGTTATTATTAGATTCTACCCAAAGCTATGCAAAAGAGGTCGAACGCAGTGCTGGTGAAGTTCCAGCATCTATCAAAAAACTGTTGCCGCGTTTACAAAATAAGGCTGAAACTGAAGTATTAATGGTCACCTTACCTGAAACGACGCCTGTTTATGAATCATTACGGCTTGATGCGGATTTGGATAGAGCAAAAATTGCTCATACATGGTGGCTAGTCAATCAGAGTATGTATGCGACAGACACATCGAACGTAATTTTAAAAGCTCGGGCAGCCAATGAGATTGAATGGATAGAGAAAGTGGCTGAAGTATCCAACGGGCATTTTGCAGTGGCTGAATGGGTGTCTGATTTTGAAGCAGAATTCGTCCACTAAACGTTTTACTTTTACGATAGATGAGTTTCTTTCTTAAAGGGACTTATCTATCTAAATGGAGGTTATGATAATTATGAGAAAAATTGAAATTTATGAACCGGCAATGTGTTGTCCTACCGGCGTGTGTGGTCCCTCTGTGGATCAGGAGTTATTGACAATTACGGCAATCACAAAAGAAGTCAATGCGTCTGAGGAAAATCGAATCTATAGAAGAAATTTGTCACAGAATCCACAAGCCTTTGTCAGAAGTGAAGTAGTCAATCAAAAATTGAAAGAATCTGGAGTAGAAGGATTGCCGCTGACTCTCGTAGATGGACAAGTTTATCTGGAAGGGAAATATCCAACTATCGAACAAATACGTGAATTGACAGGATTGAAGTTAGAAGATATAAAATAAATTCTAGAAACTTTGGAGATGAAATAAGTGAATCAAGTAACAAAAAAATTATCATAAATTATCATTATTAGATAGATATCTAACCTTATGGATTTTTATCGCAATGGCTGTAGGGATTGGCCTAGGTTATTTCTTACCCGGCGTACCCAAGATGATTAACCATTTAGAAGTCGGTACAACCTCTATCCCTATTGCAATCGGTCTAATATTGATGATGTATCCCCCTTTAACCAAAGTGAAATATGAAGAAATGTGGCGTGTATTCAAGAATTGGAAAGTTTTGTTGCTTTCCTTAGTGCAAAATTGGATCGTCGGTCCCATTGTTATGTTCGTACTGGCGGTAGTTTTTCTTCATGACTATCCAGACTACATGGTCGGACTGATCATGATTGGTATTGCTCGATGTATTGCGATGGTCATTGTCTGGAGTGAACTTGCTCAAGGCGATAGTGAGTACACGGCAGGCTTAGTTGCCTTTAACTCGATCTTCCAAATTGTTTTCTATTCGCTATTTGCCTATATATTTGTGACTGTTTTGCCGACATGGTTAGGTTTAGAAACACATTCGGTAAATATAACTATGGGTGAAATTGCCAAAAGTGTCTTTATTTATCTAGGAATTCCTTTTATTGCTGGGATTAGTTCAAGATTTCTTTTACTTAAATTCAAAAGGAAAACGTGGTTTGAAACAAAATTCATTCCTAAAATTAGTCCAATTACATTAATTGCTTTGTTACTTACAATCGTGATTATGTTTTCTGTTAAAGGGGAAAAAGTCATTGAATTACCTCTTGATGTTGTAAGAATTGCCATTCCATTATTTTTATACTTTATTATTATGTTTTTCGTTTCATTCTTCATTTCTAATAAAATGGGCACGAGTTATCCAGTCGCAGCTTCGCTCTCTTTTACCGCAGCAAGTAATAACTTTGAATTAGCGATTGCTGTGGCAGTAGACGTCTTTGGGATTAATTCGGGGGAAGCTTTTGCAGCCGTTATCGGTCCACTAGTTGAAGTGCCCGTACTCATCGCATTAGTGAATGTTGCTTTGAAATTTAAGCAAAAATATTTTACGAAAGAAGGCGTAAGCCACTAGGAGGAAAAAATGAGCGCTGAAAATAAAAAACAAGGATTAGGGATTTTTGAAAAGTATCTGACTTTATGGGTTATTTTATGTATGGCAGTAGGTGTGTTGATTGGGAAGTTTATTCCAGCTGTGGCAGACACATTAAGTAAGTTTGAGTATTATCAAGTCTCTATTCCAACCGCGATATTAATCTGGTTAATGATTTATCCGATGATGTTGAAAATTGATTTTACTAGCATTGCTCGTGCAGCAAAGAAACCCAAAGGACTAATTATCACCTGTGTAACCAATTGGTTGATTAAACCATTTACTATGTATGCCATTTCAGCCTTCTTCTTTTATGTTGTCTTCAAAAATCTAATTCCCGTGGATCTAGCTAAGGAATATGTTGCCGGAGCAGTCATTCTCGGCGCAGCACCATGTACCGCTATGGTTTTTGTCTGGAGTTATTTAACAAAGGGAGACGCAGGTTATACCTTGGTTCAAGTAGCTATCAATGATTTGATTATTCTATTTCTATTCGCACCTATCGTAGCGTTCTTACTAGGTGTTGACAATGTGGCCGTTCCAATGGGGACACTCTTACTATCAACGTTGCTCTTTGTGGTTGTACCGCTATTATTAGGCTTCTTCACACGCGTGATAATTATAAAAAATAAAGGCTTAGCGTATTTTGAAAATGTCTTCTTAAAGAAATTTAATTCGGTTACCATTATGGGGTTATTATTAACATTGATTATTATCTTCTCTTTCCAAGGAGAAAAGATTTTAGCTAACCCTATGCATATTTTACTTATCGCGATTCCATTAATTATCCAAACCTTTCTTATTTTTACAATCGCTTATGGATGGGCTAAGCTTTGGAAGCTACCGCATGATATTGCATCACCAGCAGGTATGATCGGCGCAAGTAACTTTTTTGAATTAGCCGTTGCAGTAGCTATTTCATTATTTGGGTTACAATCCGGCGCTACGTTAGCGACTGTAGTTGGCGTTTTAGTCGAAGTACCAGTCATGTTACTGTTAGTTAAAATATCTAATCGCACAAAAAATTGGTTCATTCAAAATCCATCAGAATTGTCTGATATCGGAGGGAATTAACAATGAGAAAAATTTACTTTTTATGTACAGGCAATTCTTGTCGTAGTCAAATTGCAGAAGGTTATGGAAAAGCTATTTTACCAACTGCTGAATTTGAAATTAAAAGTGCCGGCATTGAACAACATGGGTTAAATCCTAGAGCTGTTCAAGTAATGGCTGAGGAAGGGATAAATATCTCTACGCAAACATCTGATTTGATCGATATGGATTATTTTAATCAGGCAGACCTAATTATTACGCTATGTGGTGATGCCAAAGACAAATGTCCAGTAATTCCAAAAGGGATTGAGCATGCTCATTGGGATTTGGAAGATCCAGCCAAAGCAACTGGAACAGAAGAAGAAATCATTAATAAATTCAGAGAAATTAGAGATGATATAAAAAGTCGTGTAGCGAATTTGCTAGATTAAGTAGCAACTGTCATCTATCTCGGTAAAAGATAAAAAGACGTAAAATGTCCTTTTGATAAATTGGAAAATTAAAGTAAAAGCCGTGCGAAGTGAAACATAAATCTTCGATGGCTCTTACTATTTTAAGAGAAAAGGATCTGCTTTTGGCGTAAAATTGGATTTATCTATCTGACATACTGACGAGTATTTTTTGACCCTATATTTGACCTTCTCAATCACATTTAAGTAGGTGTGACCGGCTTATACAATTATTCGAGAATCTAGTAGCTTAGCTAATTCTGGCCTTGAAACCCCTATTAGACAGCTATCCAGCCATCAATACGGTCTCAAATAAATAAGAGGGGAGGAATAACTCTAAAAAAGATTGATAAACTAGTAAGAAAATTGTATTCAACTACCATTCATCTTTGGTTCAAATTGGTTCAAGTAATATCAATATTAATCCTATTTTATCCATATCAAACTATTTTTTAGATGTTTGTAATGTTGATATAATTGGATTTCTATTGATAGAAGTACTTGTAATAAGTACGAGTCACATCTCAAAACGTTAATATTATTATCGTTCAAACAAAAGCACATTCCAATTTTGGAATGTGCTTTTTTGCTTGTTACGAGAATAATACTGATTTAAGTTTTAAAAAATGATACTCAATGTTACTTGATTACGAATAAAAATATGGAGTAGAGATTTCAACAAAATCATGTATCATTCATTTAACTTTGGAAGTTTTTTATGCTTACTTATTTTTCTAATCAATGCCAATCAATTGATTATTTATGTTATTCCTTTGCTAGGTGGGATACAATATCAGTGGGTAGCGTATATTTGAGGAGGAGAAAAATGAAAAGAACTTTTGTTGTTGGGGCATTACTTACAAGCTTATTGGTACTAGGAGCGTGCCAGAAAACAGAAACGACAGTAACTACTAGGAGTCAATTGAGCGGTATAAAAAAAGATAGTAGCACGTCTATTACTAATAGTAGCTCTAAAGAAATGAGGACTAGTAGTAGTCAGAGTAGCGTGGTAAAAGAATCTACAGAAGTGGAAACAGATGTTAAAAGTATCGCTCAAAAACAATTCGTCGGGAAAATTTTTCTAATAAGTCCAATGCTTTATGATGGAGAAGATGCAAGTCAAGCAATGGAAGAAAATAAAGCACCACAAAATCTGATACATGATGGTGCGTCGACAGTTCGATTCACAAATGAAACGACAGCACATATAGAATTAGCTGGGACTTATAGACCAGATTATGATACGCAATATACATTGACAGAAAATCAATTAAGTATTGGTCAGCATACGATTCCTTATACCGTTAAGAATGGTGTACTTACTTTTGATACATGGACGACGGATATGGATGGGCATACGGTTACTTGGGGTATCACTTCGGCTAGTGATTCAACAGAAACTACTTCTTCGACTTCATCAGTCGACACGAAGAATTTGACTTCGGAGCAATTCAAACAATGGGTCGGAGCGGTATTGGACCAACAATTTAGTATGGGTAGACCCTCATTTTCTTATAAGCTATCGGTCGAAAACCACGAGGGCTATGCCTATGTACGGGTAGACGATAGTGAAAAACAAGTTGATACCATTGATATGTTTCGCATCAATAGCTCGGGACAATTAGAAGAGCAAGACCTTACCCATGGTTATCCTGCAACCTATAAAGTTGTTTCCTCACAATTTATGGATACTTCAGCTGTTAAGGAAACAAATAATTAAAATAAGGATGTCCTTATTTGCTTAGGCGAATAAGGGCTTTTTTTATAGTTGAACAGATGTTAGAAAAACTAACGTGAAAGTTGCGTTTTCTAGTTTGTTTTCTGAAATATTTTCAGAAAACAATTGATTTTATTCAAAGGTATAGTTATAATTTTTCTGTTGATGAACGAGCTGGAAAACTAGTTTTAGATAGGAAGTTACATCGATTTAATAAAATAAACAGTTGATATAAGAATGAAAACAGTAATTTATGTTGATTGTAGGAGGTTTTTTGATGAAAGCATATATGCAACGAATTGGTCGATCATTGATGTTACCCGTTGCAACTTTACCGATTGCAGCTTTGTTTATGGGCGTTGGCTATTGGATTGACCCAAGTGGTATGGGTGGGAATAATGTTGTTTCGGCATTTCTTTGTACCGCAGGTGGTATGATACTAAATAATTTAGGAATCTTGTTTGCAGTAGGTTTAGGCTATGGGATGTCAAATGATAAAGATGGGTCAGCTGCACTAGCGGGACTAGTAGCTTTTTTTGCGCCAATTACGCTGTTGAGTACCAGTTCAGTGGCGAATCTTTTACAGCTAAAAGAAGCAGCAGTTAACCCCGCTTTTGCGGCCATCAATAATGGAAATGTTTTTATCGGCATTTTAGCTGGATTGATTGCGGCTGCAGTCTATAATCGTTTTAGTGGGACCAAATTACCGATGGCACTTTCGTTTTTTAGTGGCCGACGCTTAGTTCCAATTTTAACGGCAGTCATCATGGCCGGTCTTTCATTACTCTTATTGTTCATTTGGCCGATTGTATTTACAGGGTTAGTTGATTTTGGAAAACTGATATCTAACATGGGGCCTTTTGGTGCAGGTCTGTATGGATTTTTCAATCGTTTGTTGATCCCAACAGGGTTGCATCATGCGTTGAATAATGTTTTTTGGTTTAATACTGCAGGTATCAATGACATCGGAAACTTTTGGTCAAATAGTGGTATTCGTGGAATTACCGGTCGCTACCAAGCCGGCTTTTTCCCTGTTATGATGTTTGGTTTGCCAGCAGGAGCATTTGCGATTTATCGTAGTGCACGGCCAGAAAAAAAGGCTGCCACAGCTTCTTTAATGCTAGCAGCGGCTTTTGCATCATTTTTTACTGGTGTGAGTGAACCGTTAGAGTTTTCATTTATGTTTGTAGCATGGCCTTTATATCTTCTACATGCGGCTTTGACAGGGATCTCATTGTTCATAGCGGCGCTGTTTCATTGGACGGCGGGTTTCAATTTTAGTGCCGGCTTAGTTGACTATGTTTTGAGCTTGCGTGTACCGATGGCGAACAAACCGTATATGTTGCTTGTCTTGGGTGTGATCATGGCTTGCGTTTATTATTTCTCATTCCGATTTGCGATTGTAAAATTCCATTTGATGACACCAGGGCGTGAAGAAGCTACTGGTGAAGAAACGCCAGATATAGAAGTGGAAACTTCTGCTGGAGATAAACATGCTATTTTGGCACAAAAAATTTATGGCTACTTAGGTGGTTCAGAGAATTTAACGGCGATCGATAATTGTACGACACGTTTGCGGTTACAAGTACACGACACTGACCGTGTCGATCAAGCTAAAATCAAAGCGACAGGTGTGCCGGGTGTTCGAGTGATCGATAAGCAGAATATCCAAATCGTGGTCGGGACAGAGGTACAATTTGTTGCCGATGAACTGAAAAAAATTGATCAAAATGATGTTGAACATACGGACACTCCAGTGGATGCGACACAAAAAGTTATTGAAAAGTTGAGCGAGTCGACAGTTGTAACAAAGGAGCAACCCATCTATTCAGTTGCTGCCGGACAAGTGATTTCGATTACGGAAGTTCGCGATGCGGTGTTTTCAGAGAAAATGCTGGGAGATGGTTTTGCGGTGATACCCGAATCTGGGATGATTTTTACACCGATCGAAGGAACCATCACGAGCATTTTTCCGACGAAACACGCAGTAGGGATTACAACGGTCTCTGGACTTGAAGTGTTATTGCATATGGGGATCGATACTGTCGCTTTGAATGGTCACCCATTTACGTTATATGTGAAAGAAGGCCAGCAAGTTGCACAAGGTCAGCTGATAGCTCAGGTTGATTTAGTTGCTTTAGAAGAAGCGGGAAAGAAAACTGAAATGATCGTCGTTTTTACCAATCAAGAAAAAGTCGCACATTTAAAAATTAGTGCAACTGTTACAGTGGCGAACCAAGTTATTGGTGAAATAACTAGCAATTAATGATTAGCATTTGGCGATTTTTAATTAGTCTAGGAAAGCTGAAAATAAAAAAATTCAGATAAGCTAAACCAAAGTAAGGCTTCACTCTATTTTTAGTAGAGTGAGGTCTTTTTGTTTACTAGAGAAAAATCGTCAACATAGTGGTGGGATTCTATGACAAGCTTAATCATTGATGGAACAACGTTAAAAAGCACCTCTCACTAATTTGAGAAGTGCTCTTTAGTCTTTTTAAATCATAGCGAGAATGATCATCTATACCTTGGTTTATAGGGGCTTAATAAATAAAAATTCTTTTCGATCGTCAACTTCTAGATATTTTTCTTTTTAATAGAAAAGGCTAAGGTTAATCCTAAAAGGCTGAGACAAGTCACGACTTTAAAAGTGATTTGGACACCTGGAACCAATGCTGTAGATCCGAATTTGCTAATATCTAATGAGTGACTAGTCATGATGGTTACTAAAACGGCAGTCCCAATGGCACCAGCAATTTGACGGATAGTATTATTCATAGCTGTCCCATGAGAAATCATAGATAGCGGTAAGGCATTTAGTGCAGCTGTAGTCAAAGGCATCATGACGGTTGCTTCACCAATCATCATGATTACAAAAGCAATTGTGAGGTAAGAAAAGCTAGTTGTACTAGAAATTTTTGTAAGTAAAAATCCACTTACCGTAACAAAGCTTAATCCAACGAAGGCTAATGGACGAGCACCTAACTGATCATAAATTCGACCAGTAAAAGGAGATAAGATACCCATCACGATTCCACCTAACATAAGCGCTAGGCCAGATTTAAGTGCGGAGTAATGTAAAACACTTTGCATATAAATAGGTAAAATTGTCATCCCACCAATAAAGGCAACAAAGACGATTATCACCATGGCCATGGGCAAAGTAAACATTTTATAGGTAAACACTCGGAAATTTAACATAGGCTCTGCTAAATGTGATTGACGAGTAATAAACCACGTTAAGGCTAATATTGCTACAATTAAAATGCCTAAAGTAGTAGGGGAGGTCCAACCAAAGCTCCCTGCAATACTAAAGCTATATAAAAGTCCACCGAATCCCAAACTAGATAAAATAATTGATAGAAAATCAAATTTTGGTTTGTTCGTCTGAGTGATATTTTCGACTAAGAAAAAGGCGAGCAACAAAATAATCAAGGCGATAGGTAATAAGAGATAAAATAAGATTCGCCATTGAAATTGATCGACGATCCAACCGGATAAAGTGGGTCCCACAGCGGGAGCAAAAGCGACGATTAATCCGAAAATCCCCATAGCTACTCCTCGCTTTTCAGGAGGGAAAATTACGAAAAGAACAGTTTGCATGAGAGGCATTAAGATGCCAGCCCCAGATGCTTGCACCATCCTACCAATCAGCAATAGGCTGAAATTGGGAGCAAATCCGCAAAGTAAGGTTCCTAAAGTAAAGAGCGACATAGCAGTAAAAAAAAAGACTACGAATACTAAAGCGTTGAATTAAAAAAGCGGTGATCGGAATCATGATACCATTGACAAGCATAAAGCCAGTCGTCAACCACTGTGCAGTATTACTAGTAATCTTGAAATCAACCATTAAGTGAGGTAGTGCAGTGGTCATTAAAGTTTGATTTAGAATCGCTATAAAGGTCCCAAACATTAGAACGCCAACGATTCCCATAGGATGTTTAGCTATTTTTTGTTGCATGTAATAATCTCCTTTTTAAATATAGTTGTAAATCTAACAATACGATTTACACATAATAATTCAAAAAATATAAGTTGTCAAACTAAAAGTTGTAATTCTAATTGTTTTGTGGGAAACTATAGAAAAGGCAGGTGGTCATTTTTGAAATATGGAATGGAAGATAGTTTTTTAGAAAAATTTTATTATATTAATATGAGGCAACAAGAATTTATTAAAGGCCGTTTAAAAACGATAAAGTTAGGGATTACCCAAGCTCGTACTATCCATTTTATTGGCCTTAATCCTGGCACAATTCAAAAGGATTTAGCGAATTATTTAGGAATGCAACATGCTTCAGTCACTAATCTGTTAAAAAATTTAGAACAAAATGGTTATATCACACGGAAAATTCCCGAAGATAATGAACGCCAAAAGAATTTATACTTAACGAAAAAAGGTGTAGAAGATGCACAAAAGGTTCAAGAAATTTTTTATGATTTAGAAGGTAAAATCGGCGAAAACATTTCTTTAACAGAAAAAAATCAGCTGATGGAGACATTAAAAAAGGTTGATACTACTTTAGGAACCGTTTAAATATCTGGTTTGAGATGCTGATTTCGTCAATTTAAAAAATGATGTGATCAGATAGTTTATACAGTATAAATTAGTTGAAAAATAGATGGTTTAGTTTAGCATCTCACTATTTAGTGAGATGTTTTTTTGAGAAAAAATTTTTAGTTGGATGGGCTGTTCAGAACGATAGATCGATTGACTTTAGTTAAAAAAGGAATTAAAATATGCTTGCGCACGCAATTATATATCTACAGAAGGAGATTATTCTATGAATGAACAAGCTGAAAGTAATTTGAAATGGTTAGGTAAATTGACCCGAGAGTATCAAAAAGAATTAGACCAAGTATTGATCCCTTTGCATTTGAATTCTTCCAATTACTATTTCATCATGAAAATCCATGATCATGGCCGATTGCCACAAGAAAAATTAGTGGCCTTAACAGGATTGAATGGCAGTAATGTCACAAGGACCGTTCAAAAGCTAATTGATCAAGGTTTTGTAGTCAAAGAAAAGAATGAGCAAGATCGTCGCGGTTTTTTATTGGCCTTAACTAGTGTAGGCGAAAAAATTTATGACCAAGTTGTAATAGCGGTAAAAAAAGCACAAGCAATTTTTTATTCTAAGCTGACCGTAGATGAGCAAAAAATATTTGAACAGTTACTAGGTAAGCTAGTCGAAAATTGAGAGGGCGAATGTGATGAGTAATCAATTTCTAAGTGAATTAATAGAAATACCAGAAAATTATCGTAAGGTTAGTAAGACGAATGAAAAAAGAAACAACCAAACAGTAGAAATTAGACGCTATCAAGTCGCAGGAGAGTATACGTATAATGGCCCTCGAATCATTGAAGTTGTAGGATCGGGAAAGTTGATTAGCTTAAAAAATCTGACAACGGTCCCGGTTGGTCGATTGTTAACAGCTGAAAAGGCTCAAATTTTAGCCGTACAACTTTTTGCTAAAGCTCATCCGGCGTATGCTAAAGGCCTATCTTTTATTCGAATCGAACAACAGGAGCGTTCTTTTTGGGATGTTGAAGGGAAGTTACAAACCTTCCCTGTTCAATGGGTCAAGTTTGCCCACCAAAATGGAAGCTACAACTGGGTGACTTTAGGAGCAACAGGAGTACTGATCGAGTTAGAAATCGACTCCCGCTGGGATTATTTCCGTGGCCGCCGTAAAACTGAAATGTGGGACAATGATGATTGGGTACTCGCTCGTGAGGGGAAAGGTCCGCAATTAGCGAGCCCCAATGCTCTTGCGTAGCCTTATTTGTTAAATGAAATGAGGAGAATGATCGATGGACGAACTTCAATATGAACAAGAGATTACTTTATTAGGGCAATTAAGAGCGCGGCTACAACGCTTAGAAGAGACCGAATACATGACAGCTTATTATAAAGGGTATAGTTCTAGTGGGATGACGGTCGAAGAAATCAAAGTTGCAATCGAGGAATTATCTCAAGAGATTCAATTAATAGAAGAGCAGTTAGCAGGACACGAATGGTAAATCAAAAATAAAAAACTAAAAAAGTTAAACGGTAATTTTGCTTCTTCGTTCGATCCTTAGTATAATAACGATGTTTTGAAAGGCTCGCGTTTTAATCGACGCGTCAGGAGGAAGTATACATAATGACCAACAATTTTTGGGCAGAATTGCCAAAGCCCTTTTTTATTTTGGCGCCAATGGAAGATGTGACTGACGTTGTTTTTCGCCATGTCGTCCAAGAAGCCGGAGCACCCGATGTCTTTTTTACAGAATTTACGAATTCAGATAGTTTTTGCCATCCCGATGGTATTGAAAGTGTCCGTGGACGCTTGGTATTTACGGAGGATGAACAACCGATGGTGGCTCATATTTGGGGAGATAAGCCAGAATTTTTCCGAGAGATGAGTATCGCTTTAGCGGATATGGGTTTTAGCGGGATTGATTTGAATATGGGGTGTCCGGTACCAAACGTCGCTGAACGCGGCAAAGGAAGTGGCTTAATCTTACGTCCAGAAGTAGCAGCAGAATTGATCGAAGCAGCTAAAGCAGGTGGTTTACCCGTTAGCGTGAAGACTCGAATCGGTTTTTATGAACAAGCGGAGATGAAAGACTGGATCAGTCATTTATTGAAGCAAGATATCGCAAATCTATCAGTTCATTTACGGACTCGAAAAGAAATGAGTAAAGTTGATGCCCATTGGGACGTGATTCCTGAAATCATAAAATTACGTGATGCAATTGCTCCGCAAACGTTATTAACGATCAATGGAGATATTTTAGACCGAAAAATGGGCTTGGAATTAGCCGAAAAATACGGTGTGGATGGTTTGATGATCGGGCGTGGGATTTTTAAAAATCCGTATGCCTTTGAACAAGAACCTAAAGAACACACACCAGCAGAAATGATCGGTTTGCTACGTTTACAGTTGGATTTACAAGATCAGTATGCTGAACAAGTTCCCCGCTCTATCGTAGGATTACATCGTTTCTTTAAAATCTATGTTAAAGGTTTTCCAGGAGCGAACGATTTACGAATTCGTTTGATGAATACGAAATCAACAGCCGAGGTTCGGAATATCCTAGATGATTTCGATAAAAATCAAACAGCCCTTCTTTCATAATGAAAAATCAGGAGGAATGAGATGAAAGCTTTATCGATTCATCCAGCATATGCACTGGAAATTTTAAAGGGTCAAAAGACCGAAGAATATCGGACGTGGTCTACTAACTATCGTGGGGACTTATTAATTTGTGCTACTGCTAAAAAAACTCTGGGCACTATTTCTGGTCACGCGCTTTGTGTTGTTCGTTTGGATGCGATCAGAGCCTTGAACGATGGGACCTATGCTTGGGTCTTAACCAATCTTCGTTATCTTGAACCGTTTAAAATCAAAGGCAAGCAACGATTGTATACTATCGAGGATCAAATGATTCAAAGTGCTTTAGATAAGATCGATCGAGAAAATCAATCTCCTCAGTTTGAAATAGTCTGGGAAAGATATTATGAGCAATTTCTTGAATAATGATTGATTGGACCAGCATAAAATTATTAGCAATAAATGTTGATTTTCATCCGTCGTGGGATAACAGGTTGTTTTGTAAATTTATTGATTATTAGTCAAAAATAGTACCTCTTAAAAACACTTACTTAAAAAGTAGGTGTTTTTATTTTGTCTAAAATAATAAAAATAAAAACTTATAAACATCAATATGATTAAGGGAAAAAGGTTTATAACAATAGAATTTGATTTTCCATCGTTTAAACCGCTTCAAATGAAGCTGAATTTTAATAAAAATAACTAGTTTTTAATAAAGTCTTCCAAAGCGCTACAAAGTTATTTTGCTTAAAATTGATTATGAACAAGCAAGAAAGGAGGGCCATCGAGTGGAAGATGGGATCTGTAACTATTTGTTGGAGTCCATAAGTATTGAGGAGAAACATTTTGAAAAATAGAACGAAGTATTTGGAGAGTTGTTGTGAACGGCCTGTCGCTGCAAAAGATCACTTATCTGCTCGAGATAAAAAATGATTGAATGCAAAATGAATAAATTTTGAAAAGAGGGAGGTACTGGGTTTGAAAAAAAGGATTCTGCTTTTTATTTTGTTAGTTAGCTGGCTATTCGCACCCTCTTCTTACGCTTCAGAAGCCGAAGTTTCATTGACGATCGATACTAAACAAGCAGGAGAAAAAGTAGTAGGAACAGAATCGATCACTTTCGATCTTGTTGATTTGACGGCTTGGTGTAATAGCCAAAATCAGAGTGAAAAAGACATCCAGCAAACATGGTTGAACCAGTATCAAAATAAAAAACAATTTCAACAATTGATCCAGCAAACCGGATTGCTAAAAGTGAACGCGCAACCAATACTAACAAGTAGTGACGGTATTGCTCAAACAACCGTCCCTCACCAGCAGTTAGGACGAAATGCCGTCTATCTATTAGTTGCGTCCGGTGAAACAGGGAGTAAAGAATTTTTACCGATGGTAATTTTTATGCCAACGGAATTATTTAACGGATCGATGTCTCTCTATGGAAAGTATCAAGAAATCCATCCAAAAGAATCAATCACTATCGAAAATGATACGAATAAGCCGAGCGCTATCGGGAAACAATTACCACAAACGAATACCATGAACAGTAATTTTGTAGTAGGTGGTTTAGTTTTAGTATTGATCGGTAGTCTTGGTCTCGTATATAAAAACAAAAATAAGGGGAGAAAAAAAGAATGAAGAAAAGAACGACACGTTTGTTGGTCGCATTAACTTGTTTATTACCATTGGTTATAGGCATATTTGGCTTTGGAAATACTACGTATGCTGCTGAGGATGAAACAGTTGCTGTAACATTACACAAGAACAAAATGGACCAATTTCCAACGACTACGATCCAAAATACAGGGGATAAGATGTCTGAGTTTGAGCGTTATGAAGGATTGCCGGGAGTAAAATTTGATGTTTGGGAAGTCAGTGCTGATTTTTATCAACAGTTGAATCAAACTATCAAACAAGACGCTAGCGATGCGGAGTACCAAAAGGCAGTAAAAGACTTGATGAGTACGTATACATTACCAGCAGATGCTGGGGCGGCTTTACAAACTGTAGTAACAGATGGAAATGGTGAAGCTAAATTTGAAGGACTCGAAAAACGCAATGCTGATGGGACCTATAAAATTTATCTATTTGTAGAAGAAGCAGCTGACGATAGAGAAACGATTTCCGCACCACTGATCTTGATGTTGCCGGTAATAAATAAGGAAGGTGTGGAAAATACCAACATTCATCTGTATCCAAAAAATAAAATCAAAACCGACATCAGCAAAGAATTATTGGATGACGAGGGCAATCCGATAGCTGGTGAAAATGATAGTCTCATTGACTACGAAATCGGTAAAAAAATTACGTACCGTGTCGGACTTACGATCCCGAATCAGATCGGAGAATTTGTTACTGATGAAAAGGGGCAAGAAATTCCACGTTATACGGCCCTGAACTTAAAAGATGCGGTCTCAGAAAAAGGCTTGAAATTTGAAGGAATCGATAAAATCATAGTTGGTACTGACGAAACAAAAGATATCAAAGATGATTTCCTTAGTCATAGTGCAGCGTCTTATACGAATGCAGGTACAGATTTTTCAGGTTATGCTGGCTTTGAGATCAAGATGAATCTAGATCCTCAATATCTTGATAAAGCAAAGGAAACAGCTGATTATTTGAAGCAATATGCAGGCAAAACGATCTACATTTACTACGCGGTATCATTTACCGATGAAACTCCTGTTGATACATCAGTAGAAAATGAATTTACTGTAGATTTAGGACATGATGGTGAGTCAGAAAATAAAAAAGTTGAAGAAGAGATCCCTTCTATCATTACCGGAGGAAAAAAATTCTTCAAACATGAGGACGGTAAAGAAACACAAGCATTACAAGGTGCTGAGTTCAAAGTGTACAAAATAGTCAATGGTCAAAAACTTTACTTAAAAAAAGGTACGAATACGATTTCTTGGACAGCCAACGAAACTGAAGCAGAAGTCTATACTTCTAATGAATTAGGTCAATTACAAGTAACGGGTCTGTCATTCGGTACGTATTATTTACAAGAAACGAAAGCACCAAACGGCTTCCAATTATTGAAGGATGACCAAGAGTTTGAGATAAAAGAAGGCTCGTTCGACGATGGAGAATCTTTAGCAATTGCCAACGTCTCTAAAGGCGGCTTCTTACCATCAACTGGTGGTAAAGGGATCATCGCCTTCTTAGCGATCGGTTTAGTAATGATGTTAGGTGCCGTTATTAGATACCGTCGCATCCAACAAGCCGTAAACTAAGTGGCTTTCTGTGGTAAAATGGGAGCGAAAGAAGGTTGAACGATGACAAGTATGGAAAAAATTATGGAAAAAATCAACCAATTTCGTGATGAACGAAACTGGCGCCCATTCCACAATGAAAAAGATTTAGCGTTATCGATTTGTTTAGAAGCAGCCGAATTATTAGAACTTTTCCAATGGAAAGATTCGGCTGAGGCACGGACACAGACGGAACGTTTGAAAGAAGAACTCGCGGATGTTTTGATTTACTCGTATATGATGGCAGACAATCTGGATTTTGACATCGATGAGATCATCAGTGAGAAATTAAAGAAAAACGCAATCAAATATCCAGTAGATGAAGCTTAAAAAAGGACATGCGACTTTGTCGCACGTCCTTTTTATTCATGTAATTCTAATGGCAGGCCATCAGGATCAAAGAAGAAGGTCATTTTTTCACCAGTGTAATCATCCGTACGTAAAGGCTCGCACTCAATTCCTTGCTCGGCTAGATAAGTAACCATTTCTTCAATATTATCAGTCTTGAAAGCCAGATGTCGCAAGCCCGTTGCTTCTGGAAAACTGGGCCGCTTGGGTGGATCTTGGACAGCAAAAATCTCTAGCTCGGCACCTTGTAATTGTAAATCTAATTTGTAATCTTGGCGTTCTGGTCGATAGTTTTCACGAATGATCGGTAGTCCTAAAACATCGACATAAAAGTGTTTGGCTTTTTGATAATCCGAGACGATGATCGCCACATGGTGGATGGTAGAAAAAGTTGGTTTTAACATAAAAAAATCCTTTCGCTTTTTCTTTAGTATAACGGATAGATAGTAGGAAAATAAAAGCAGACGAACCTTCGTCTGCCTTTATTTACTTTTTAACGAGATCGCTTGGCCTTGCTGTTGCAAATGATTGACGTGTTGTTCACCCCAATTACATAAACTATCTAAAATATTGGATAAGCTAAGTCCATATTCACTTAAAGAATATTCAACTTTCGGCGGAACCTGTTGATAGACTTTACGATCAATGATTTTATCATCTTCTAATTCACGTAATTGTTGAGTCAGCATTTTTTGACTAATACCAGTGATCCCGCGTTTCAAATCACTTGGGCGCATCGGTCCATGACGCAAGTTGCATAAGATGATCGGTTTCCATTTTCCGCCAATAACATCCATCGTAGCTTCGACACCAATCATGTATTCACGATTTTCCAAAAAAAAATTACCTCCTAAAATATTGATAAGACACAAAAGTTACTAAAAGGTACCTATGATACAAAAAAGTGGGTACTTATCAAAAGTTCATCAACAGTATATAGTATCTTCTCGTAGGATACAAATACTTTTTTTGGAGGAAATTATGGAAAAGAAACTATCACCAAATTTAACTTTATTGGCATTAGCAATCAACGCATTTGCGATTGGTTCAACTGAATTTATTAGTGTCGGATTATTGCCGATGATCGTCAAAAGTTTCAATGTCACATTAGCTCAAGCAGGATTGACAGTCTCACTTTATGCGTTGGGGGTCACGATCGGGGCTCCATTATTGACAGTTTTAACAGGTAAATGGAATCGTCGTAATTTAATGCTGGGGATCATGATCCTATTTATCAGCGGTAACTTACTCGCTGCATTTGCGCCAACATTTTCCATCTTATTAGTGGGCCGTATCTTGGCGGCCTTAGCACATGGTATTTTTATGTCGGTCTCAACAGTTATTGCGGCCGATGTCGTTGAACCTTCTAGACGGGCGAGTGCAATTGCGATTATGTTTACTGGTTTGACTGTTGCGACTGTTACGGGTGTACCGCTAGGCACTTTTATCGGACAACAAACAACGTGGAATATGTCCTTTATATTTATTGCTGCTGTTGGTTTGATCGGTTTGGTTGCTAGCAGTTTCTTAGTACCGCGTCACCTGCCAATTCCTGGTAAAGTTGATTTAAAAGGATTCAAACGAATTTTTTCCAATAAACCATTAGTGATGTCTTTCTTGATCACAGCGTTTGGTTACGGTGGAACGTTTGCGGCATATACGTATCTATCACCGATTCTAGAAAATTTTGGTTTTTCAGCTAGCGCAATCGTGATTATCTTGATTGTTTACGGTTTGATGGTAGCGGTAGGAAATACTGTTGGCGGCCATTTGGCGAATGAAAACCCGTTAGCTTCATTGATCAAAATGTTTGGTTTGTTGATGATCGCTTTACTCTTCTTATTCGTGACGATTATGGTTGGAAATAATATTTTAGGATTGATTGGGGCACTACTTTTAGGTTTGTTTGCTTTTATGAATGTACCAGGTTTACAATTGTATGTTGTCCAATTAGCGGAAAAGTATGTTCCACAAGATATTACGCTAGCATCTGCTTTGAATATTGCTGCCTTCAATATCGGCATTACTTTAGGCTCAACAGTTGGAGCGCAAGTAACTGGGAAGATTGGCGTTGCCTATACCCCGATTTTTGGAGCGATTATTGTGTTATTAGCGATTCTTTTGACGATTCAAGTGCAAAAAAGTGAAGCAAAATCCGTTTTAACTGAATGTGAAGACTAAAAAAGAACCAACCATGAATTAATTCACGGTTGGTTCTTTTTTAAAGTGGATGATGCAAGCGATAAAGACGATCACTAATAAAGCGAGTAGGAAAAGTAGTGATAATTGTGAACCAGTAACGGTCCCCGCGATAAAATCAGCATTTGATTGTTGCGACAGATTAATGATCGTTGCGACGATCGCAGTGGCCACAGCCCCCGAAAATTGTTGGAGCGTGTTAAATAATGTATTGCCATCACCATAATCTTTTTCGGGCAGTAGGCTCATGCCCGTTGTCATCAGGTTGCTGTAGGAAAATCCAATACCGATCATATAGATTACGTGTCCAGCGACAAATCCAAGTAATACCGGCATTCTTAATAATACAGTTAATAGGATCCAACCAATTGTTGCTAAACTTAATCCAAATAAAATCGGTTTTTTCGAACCGAGTGTATCTAAGACCCTTCCCGAGATAGGTGCTAAAATTGCGCCGACAGCAGCTCCTGGCATCATAACTAAGCCAGCAATAAAAGCATCTTTGCCTAATACGATTTGGATAAAATTAGGTAGAACGAAAGAAATACCTAATAATAAAAATTGACAGACCAGAAAACCACATAAGAATAAAACAAAAACCTTGTTCTTCAATACGGTAATCCGAACCAACGGATTATCTCTGCGAGTTGCTTGGCGATAGAAGATGACGAGTCCAACAAGACCAACAGCTAATGAAATCAAACAGAACCAGCTGCCTAATTGATTTAAGAACATTAATAAACCACTAAATAAAAGCGCCACTCCGATCAAACTGATTCCATCGAGTGAACCTGATTTTTGAACAGGAATTTCTGGAATCGCGTAAAGTCCGATAGCTAGGGAAATAATCAAGACTGGCAATAAGAAAAGGAAAATAGCATGCCAGGAAAGATTGGCGGTCATGATTCCACCATAAGTCGGTCCAATAGCAGGTGCGATCGATGTCGTCAATGTACCGACGCCCATCATCGTGCCGCGTTTATGCATCGGAGTAAAGTTTAAGATGATATGGAACATCAATGGCAAAGCAATCCCAGTACTGACTCCTTGTAATAGTCGGCCAGCTAATAAGACAGCATAGCTAGGTGACCACAGATCGGTGACCAAGCCGGCAATAAAGAATAAATTAGCAATAATAAATAATTTCCGGATTGAATAATTTTTTAGTAGATAATTGGAAAAAGGAACCATGATGGAAATCACTAATAAGTAAATCGTTGTGACCCATTGAACCATCCCGGTAGAGATGTTAAATTGTTCAATTAATGTTGGGAACGTTACGTTCATAGCGGTCTCAATCAATACCCCCGCAAATGACATGATCCCGGTAGCCAAAACGGCTAATAATAAATGGATGTTCTTTTCTTTCATTTTATACCCTCACTTTATTTCTATAACTATTAATGCTGAATTGAATCGATCGTACAGTTGATATACGACAAAAATTAACAAAAAAAGAGAGAGGGTTTCTAAATTAATAGAAACCGCCTCTCTCTCGACACGTAAAAACGTGTTATCTGTACGATTTATTCACATTAAGCATTGTAAAGTGTTTTGTAATCTAGGTCAAGCCTATCGTTGCATACAGAAACTAATAATCGCAAATAAAGCAATATGAGCAGGGTAGAAAATATAGAAGAAGTTCCGCATTCCCCGACCTTTTTCTCCGTTATACATAATAATTGGAATCGCTGCAAAAAGCATCATCCACTGATAGTTAGTAGTAAACGCAGCTTGGACGCCACCAGTGAATAAAGTAATTAACGCAATAATGACTAGTGCGGTTACTTGAAGTGGTTTTTTTCCATGGAATAGATAAAACAAGACAGCTAATAAAACAAATAGAACGCCGCCTTCTGTCATAAATATCGTGGGAATGAAAAAAGTAAAAATTTTAAATAAAGGCATCATTAATTTGGAATTCAAGACTGTCGGAATTGTCAATGCGATGATTGGTAGGATACTCAAAATAGTCGGAACTATTAACCAAAGGACTCCTTTGCCAAGTGTTTGACGTTTTTTCAAATAGTCACAGGCTTGCATGTAAACCGTTCCTAAGAAGATCGTTCCAAAAATATTATTGATGACAATCGTGTCTCCAATAGCAAAATAATTATTTAAGATCGATGTGATCACGCCCATGATCCAATATCCTACTAAGAGACGCAACATATATTTTTTTCGATTACTAGTATGAATAAAACCTTCCGAACTTTCAAATAGAAAAATGGGTGCCGTAATTCGGCCAAACCAATGAAACCAACCTGGGATTCCTAAAAACGAGAAAAATTCGCCTAAATGATCCATGACCATGGTGATGATCCCTAAAACTTTCAACTGGAAACCAGTCATCCCTTTTTTAACCAATCCATTCACTCCTTCTTTTTTTACTAAAATAGCAAAGGACGAGCATGTTTTCCATCTTTTAAACGAACATCTAGCTTACAAAAATGTGAGTTCGATGGATTAGGTATTTGTCTGGCTTTTAAGCATTTTATAAATGAAGGAGCAAGATAAATAGCAAAGCCGCAGACGTTTGGACAACACCAACAGATAGACCATAGATCAAAAAGCGCGGACCTTCTTTTAAAAATTTACGAAAATCTAAACGCAAACCAATCGCAGCTAAAGCAATTGTTTCAAACCACGTGCTGATAGTATGCGCAGCTTGATTGAGGATATTTGGCAATGGGAAAAAACTATTTACGATACAAATTATTAGAAAGCCCAGCACGTACCAAGGAATCGGAATTCTTTTTTTCGTTGTCTGTGTAGTAACAGTACCACTGCGACGAACCTTTTGTTCAAATAAGAAGACTACAACAACTAAGAAAATAATCCGAGTGATTTTGAAAAGCATCGCAAATTTAACGGTTTCCGGATTAACTAGGCTAGCACCTGCTACGACTTGACCGACGGATTGGAGTGTCCCACCTAACAAGGCGCTTTTGGCTAATAAATCATCTCCATACAAGGCGATGCCTAAAAAAGGTAGCGTCAGCATCATCACAGTTCCTAAGAGGTTAACTAGCGTGATGATCTGACCTTTTTCTTCATCATTTGCTTCAATCGCAGGAGCAATCGCTCCAATGGCAGAAGAACCACAAACCGCGTTACCGCCAGCCATCATCAGAGCCATTTTTTCATTAAAGCCTAATTTGCGACCAATAAAATAAGTGCCTATGATCACAGTTGTCATCATTAAGATAATAAAAGCCAGACCTTTGATCCCCATTTGACCAATAGTTTGAAATGTTACCGTGAATCCCAGTAGGACGACGGAATATTCTAGTAAACGACTCTCAGCAAATTTGGTTCCTTGAGCTAAGCTAGACTGTTTAAAGAAAGTATTTCCTAAAATAATTCCTAATAAAATCGCAAGTGTCGCTCCGCCAAGTTTTGGTAGCAGCAGTGCTAATAACTTAGCTATAACTGCAACACCAAGCGATAAGCTTAACCCAGGAAGTAACTGATTTATTTTTGTTGTTCCATTTTTTGACATAAAAAAATCCTCTCTAAAAAACTATAATTGCTTGTTTGATAGCTTTATTATAACTGAGAATTACCATTGGTATAATTTATTGATATAATAGTTTAAATAAAAAAAACTGATGGAAGTGATTGCATTGTTTAAATGGTTAGAAACATTTAAAGTCGTCTATGAAACAAAGAACTTTTCTAAAGCTGCAGAAATTTTATTTATTTCGCAACCAACTGTCTCCGCCCAAATTAAACAACTTGAAAATGAATTACATACCCAATTATTTATCCGTAATGGGCGTAAGGAGATAATCGGTACCTCTCAAGCCCAAATTTTGTATGAAAAAGTCACTGATTTGATAGATGATTGGGAGAAAATCCAACAGGCGGTTCAAACTGATCAAAATCAAGTGATCCCCTGTGTGATCGGGGCCTCTCACACGTTTGCCAATTATATTTTGCCTAAATTAGTGAGCGATTTGTATCAAGAATTTCCTCGGCTTCGTTTTAAAATCAAAATGATGAATTCAATGGAAGTACTTCAAGCTTTAGAGCAACATACGATTGATTTAGGATTTATTGAAAAGCCACTTTCTAGTAATCAAATTATTCGTTATCCATTGATGGAAGACCAGCTTGTATTGGCTGGCGATGTAAAAGCTGGTCCATGGCTAGTTCGCGAGAATAGTTCAGGTGTTTATTACTATACGAAGCGTTTTTTAGATGAAAAAGATATCAAGCAGCCAACGATCGAAATCCACAATAATGAAGTTATTGTCGGTTTATTGAAACAAGGATTTGGCTGTTCATTAATATCAGAACGTGCGACTGCTGGGATTGAGTATCAAAAGTTGGATGATAGCTTTAAACGAAAATTTTATTTGATCAAACGAAAAACGAAAACTGTCGAAGAAATCGAACACTGCGCTGAATTTGTCAATAAGTGGAACGAACCATTCTAATTAAGCGCAAGGGGATGGTATACTTATTTATATTGATCAAAGTGTCTAATTTTTTCAAGTAAAACTAGGGGGATATTAGAGTGAAAAAGGTTAGTTTATTATTAGGATTAATTATTGGTTTATTTTTATTACCCGTCTCAGCAAAAGCTTCTGGAATCGCAATGTCACGATTGTACAATCCAAATAGCGGCGAGCATTTTTATACAGCAAACACTTATGAAAGAGATAATTTAAAAAAAGCTGGTTGGCGTTATGAAGGAATTGGTTGGAATGCCCCTGCAAGTGGTAATCCTGTCTATCGCCTATATAATCCAAATGTGGGTGATCATCACTACACATTAAATGTCCATGAAAGAGATAATTTAAAAAAAGCTGGCTGGCGTTACGAAGGAATTTCTTGGTACTCTCCAGGTAGTGGAGCACCTCTTTATCGCTTGTATAATCCTAATGCACGTACTGGGACACATCACTACACGTTATATGCTTACGAGCGAGATGACTTAAAAAAAGCTGGTTGGCGCTATGAAGGGATTGCTTGGAATGCAATTCAAGACAGTTCCTCTAATTATGTTTTATTGAATGCTCCATATATCAATCAAAACTCTGCTGGAATGCCAATGGGGTGTGAAGCAGCATCCTTATTACAAGGTTTACAGCTGAAAGGCTATGCTAAAAACTATAATTTAAAATCGTTTATTAAGGAAATGCCATTAGCGGCTGATAATAACCCTAATAATGGTTTTGCGGGGCGTCCTGATAAAGTGCTAAATAATGTTTACCAATCTATTTTTCCAGCACCACTAGCTAATTGGGGTAATAAATATGGCAAAGCAGTGAATATTTCTGGTAGTTCTACGGCTACGTTGAAACAAGAACTTAATAAAGGCAATCCAATCGTGGTTTATGTTACCTTGAACTTTGCTAGTCCTCAATATGGAACATATTTCTGGGGAACAGGTATCGACAATGCACACGTCATGACATTAGATGGTTATAATTCAAATAATAATACGTATCACGTGTCTGATCCTAATGCCGGTAAATACTGGGTGTCTGCCAGTAAATTTGAAACAAGTTATAATCTAAAAAAATATGCGGTTGCAATTCGTTAACCTGAGACCTTCATCTTACCTGATGAAGGTTTTTATTTTGTCAATGGCGTCTCTTAAAAATCAGCCGAAAGTCTGAGGTGAGGTTTTTGGCAAGTGCTATACTTAAGGCACACACAAAATAAGGAGTGGGTAAAAATGAAAAAAGCAGGATCGGGTGTCATTGTTGGAATTGTTGTCGTTCTTTTAGCGATTGGGGTATATGGCGTTACTACATATAATTCATTGGCTGCTGAAGAAAATAATGTTGAAGCCAAGTGGTCTCAAGTAGAGAATGTTATGCAAAGACGAGCAGATTTAATTCCTAATCTAGTCAACAGTGTACAAGGTAGTATGAATCATGAAGAAAAAATTATCAAAGAAATCACGGATGCCCGCAAAGCCTATAACAGTGCTTCGACACCAACAGAAAAGAATGAAGCAAATAATCAAATCGAACAGAGCTTGGGAACGATGGTCAATGTGATCCAAGAAGATTACCCTACACTAGCATCAAATGAAAATGTAAAAACGTTGATGGTACAGTTAGAAGGAACCGAAAATCGTATCTCTGTTGAACGGAAAAATTACATTGAAGAGGTCAATACGTACAATCAAAGCTTAGTACGTTTCCCCAAAAATTTAGTCGCAAAGGCTTTAGGGTTTGATAAAAAAGCGAATTTCAAAGCAGATGACAGTGCAAAGGTCGTGCCAGACGTCAGTTTTGAATAAGAATGGGTGAAGAAAATGAGGAAGGGTCAAAATACTTCAGGGGAAGCATTGGAACAAGAGGTTGTTGGTAATTACCAAAAAATTAAAAAACGTAACAGTTTGATCAGTATTGTTTTACTGATCGTTGTATTGATCAGCAGTTATTCGTTGACTCAACTGATCGCTGATAATGAATATCCACAACAAAAAGCAGCATATACCAAGCAATTAACAAAGTTAAATCAAGAACGAGAAGCTATTTTGTCAGGGGAAAAAGCTACTGTCAGTCAATCATTCACGACTACTTTGAATGAAAATCTAGCAAAATTAAAAGAATATCCACGACAAGCGGACAATTATAAAGTTGCGATCAAAGGTACCAATGGACAATTAACTTTGAACAAAAACAATATCTTTGTTTCTGACAATGCCAAAATGCTCAGCGTTGAAACTAAGCAAAAAATTTATCAGTTAAATAAACAATTGGCTGCTAGCACAAATGGTGCCCAACTAGAGGTGGTCACTATTTCTGAATTGCCTCGTGGTGAAGACATTGAATCCTATGCGAACACGATCTTCAATCAACTAGGGATCGGGGATAAAAATGAAAATAATGGTGTTTTGTATTTGATCTCTTTAGCGGACAAAGAATTTCGCTTAGAAGTTGGCTATGGCTTGGAAGGTTTGATCCCAGATGGCAAAGCCGATGATTTGATCAATGACGATAAAGTAGTCGATGATTTTAAAGACGGAAATTATGATCAAGCAGTCGGGACGGTCGTAGATAATGTCTTCAATATCATGAATACCAAAACAGCGTTAGTCGATTCTCAAATCAAAAAAGTGAAGAGCGAGCAAACGACGCTTACTGCTACTTATTGGAGCAGTATCGTAATCGTTGGTTTTATTATCGTTGCTAGTATCATCATGATCATTAACTTAATCAGAGGGCGGATCTTATTAAAAGAAAAATATTTACTCTATCAAACAGAAACAGCATATAGCCAAAGTAATGAACATTGGAATCAAAAAATCAAAAATACTGAATTGTATTTTGTTTTATTGAGCGGCATTCTGTTAGCGAAATCAAAACGCTCCGTTGAGTATGCAGTGGCACAAGGAAATCTATTGCGAAACCCAGCGGCCAAGAAACAAATGTTGGGAAGAATCTTGATCGGTGATACCTTATACGCAGGCAATGGTGACATTTTAACGACAGCCTATTTAGCATCAAACTATAATACCAGCAATTGGTCTAACAATAATGGTGGCTCTGGTGGTGGGTCATCTTGGGGATCTTTCGGTGGTGGATCTTCCGGTGGTGGTGGTGCTTCAGGGGGTTGGTAAAATAGACAAAAAAGAGTACATAGTTGTGTACTCTTTTTTATTTTGGGAAAAATTAATCGGTCCAGCTAAATTAAGCTTCTTTTTTAGTTGATTTGGCTATAATATAGGAAAAACATAGCTGACTTTGATAAGTTGTCCGTTGCAACGGACAAAAACGAGTGAAGCGTTTTCTTTTTGAGCGGTTATGATAAAGACAAGAAGGGGAGGTCACTAGCCATGGGAGCAAAGAAAGATCGTGAACAAAGGCTCTTACTACTTCTAACCAAACGACATGACTATGTAACGTCCGAAGAATTAGCGGAACATTTAGAAACATCACAAAAAACGATTTACCGCTTAATCAAAAAAATCAATGAAACATCGGGTGGAGGACTGATTCAGTCAGAAAAGGGGCGAGGCTACAAATTAAATTACGAAAAATATATCGGCCAAACCACTATTCAGCCGAGTCAACGAAGTCAATATTCACCGCAAGAGCGGAGGAACCGCGTGATGGAAGAACTGTTACTTTCTTCACCACAGACTAAAAATGTCTACAATTTGTTTGAAGAATATTATGTTGGAGAGTCGGTGATTTTCAGCGATGAGCAATTGATCGCTGAGCACTTGCAACAGTACGATTTAAAATTAGAGCGCAAACAACGGACTTTAGCCATCTTGGGAAAAGAAGCCAATATCCGCCGTGCGATCGCTGATTTGATCCAAATGCACAATATTATTGAAATCGATGAACTAAAGAATAATGCAGAACTGAATTTTAATCATTTTGATGTTTTGTTTATTTTAGACCAAATAAAATTGATCGAAAAAGAATTAGAAATGACGATCCCATATCCTTACAACATCAATATTTTTTCGCACTTATATATTTTGATCCGCCGTTTGCGTAAAGTTCAGCATCTATCTAACAATGAACTGAGCCCACTCTCAGAAAAGGAGCAGGAACGCTTAGAGCAAGACCAAGCATTATATCAAGTGGCAAAGGCAGCAATTGCCAATGTTGAAAATTATTTACACAATAGGTTGCCAGAAGCAGAGGTATATTATCTTTACCAATACCTGACTTCTTCAAGAATGCAAGGTTCCTTGAGCAAAGTTACGAAGTTCTCTACAAGAGTGGTTGAGCTGACGAACAAGTATTTAGCCGGAATGAGTGAACGACTGAATATCTCAATCAAAGGGGATTCGATCTTTTTAGATTTAGGCAATCATATCAAACCAATGATCAATCGGTTGGAGCATGGTATCCATGTAAAAAATAGTTTGCTAGATCAGATCAAAATGACGTACGAAATGATTTTTTTATACGTAACAGAAGTGTCAGCAGAGATCAGCCAAGAATTTTCACTCCCAAAAATCAATGAAGATGAAAATGGGTTTATTACCTTATATTTTGCTCGCATCATTGAAACCAATCAATTACCGATTCGGACTGTGATCATGTGTACGACAGGAGTTGGGACATCGGAACTTTTACGAGTCAAAATCGAAAAAAAATTCCCGGAATTAGAAATCGTTGATGTGATTGCAACGAGAGATGCTCAGCGCTTTACGGAGAAATATCCAGGAATCGATTTGATTTTAACAACGATCAATGTCAGCGATACGATTTCAGTCCCCTCATTATTAGTTAGTGCGATGTTTACACGCGATGATCAAAATCGATTACAAAAGAAAATCGAGGCGATTTATGATGAACGATGAATTTTTTACAGCCTTCTTAGATCAAAAGCTGACATCGAAAGAACAGATCCATCGCTTTATTGGTGAATTTGCCAATCCTGATGCTGCAGCAGAATTAGTCAGTTTGTTGCAACGGCGGGAAACAGTCGGTAATACGATGATCGCCGAACATGTGATTTTACCTCACCTAGAAAGTCCGAAAGTTAAACGAAGCCAAATTTTAGTGATTCGTCTAGCTGATCCAATCGATTTTGATGATACAACACGTGAGATTCAATTGATCGTCACTATCTTACTAAAAAGCGAAGAAGAACAAGCAACTAAACAAAAAATTGCTCAATTCACACGCCGTTTAGCAGATGAGGATTTCTTAACAGAACTACTTACGAATCAATCAAAAAAAACGATCTATCAATTATTATAAAAAATCAGGAATCATTCCTGATTTTAACAAAAATAAAAATGTGAACGCTTTATTTGAAAGCAACCAATCAATTAGGAGGAATTTATTATGAAAATCGTCGGAGTAGCAGCATGTACAGTAGGTATCGCCCATACATACATTGCACAAGAAAAATTAGAAAATGCGGCTAAAAAAGCCGGGCATGAAATGAAAGTTGAAACACAAGGTACGATTGGTATCGAAAATGAATTGACACAAGCCGAGATCGATCAAGCAGATATCGTGATCTTAGCCATCGATGTGAAAATTTCTGGTCGCGAACGTTTTGAAGGTAAAAGAGTCATTCAAGTTCCAACGGAAGTAGCAGTCAAATCACCCAATAAATTGATTGAAAAAGCGCAAGAAGTTGTCGCTCAAAAAGTATAGACAGTTAACCAGCGCTTAAGCTGGTTGCTCGGATGAAGTAGGAGGAACTCAAATGGAAGTAAAAGATATCGTCGATGTGGACATCGTCAAAACGAATATGAACGCTAAAACGAAAGCGGATGCATTAAATGATTTAGCTAATCAATTATTGAAAAACGGTTATATCACAGAAGTAGATGGTTTCATCAAAGATATTTATGAACGTGAAGCAGAAGGTCAAACTGGGATTGGCAATTATATCGCGATTCCTCATGGCAAGAGTGCGTATGTCAAAAAAGTAGGGGTAGCTATCGGAATCAATCAAGCAGAAATTCCATGGGAAAGTCTGGATGGGAAAGGAGTAAAAGGGATCATTTTATTCGCAGTTGGTAATGATAATGAAGGTGCCACCAAACATTTGAAATTATTATCACTGTTTGCACGAAAACTAGGAAATGATGAAGTAGTTGGTAATCTGTTGCAGGCGAAAAAGCCAGAAGATGTTGTCGAAGCATTTGCTTAAGTTAATGGAGGAAGAAAAATGAAAATAATTAAACAATTAAAGCTTAAAGAACATTTATTGACAGCTATCTCATACTTGATTCCGATTGTTTGTGGGGCGGGATTCCTGATTGCAATCGGGATGGCCTTTGGTGGAACAAGTCAAGACGCATTGATTCAAGGGAAATTTACTATTTGGGATGCATTAGCAACAATGGGTGGGAAAGGTTTAGGTTTATTACCAGTCGTTATTGCCACAGGGATTTCTTTCTCAATCGGTGGAAAACCTGGGATCGCACCTGGGTTTATTATTGGGTTGACAGCAAATGCTATTGGAGCAGGATTCATCGGCGGAATTTTAGGCGGATATATCGCAGGTTATTTAGTTTTAGCAATTTTAAAATATGTCAAATTGCCAAATTGGGCAAAAGGGTTAATGCCGACTTTGATCATTCCGTTCTTAGCATCACTTGTTGGTGGCTTAATCATGGTTTATATCATCGGAGCGCCAATTACGGCTCTAACATCACTATTGACTAACTTCTTAGATGGGTTAGGAAATTCGTCACTATTGATCTTTGGCGGAGTGATCGGCCTATTAAGTGGAGTCGATTATGGTGGACCGATCAATAAAACCGTTTTTGCCTTCGTACTGACAATGCAAGCAGAAGGAATCAACGGTCCAATCACTGCTTTACAATTGGTTAACACAGCAACACCAATCGGTTTTGGTTTAGCTTACTTTGTTGCCAAATTATTTGGGAAAAACATCTATACAAAACTAGAAGTAGAAACATTGAAATCAGCTGTTCCAATGGGCGTGATCAACATTGTTGAAGGTGTCATCCCATTAGTAATGAACGATATCGTTCGAGGAGTAATCGCAACAGCAATCGGTGGTTTTGCCGGAGGCGCGACAACGATGATCCTTGGAGCAGATGCTACGGTTCCATTTGGTGGTGTCTTGATGATTCCGACCATGTCTCGTCCTTGGGCGGGTGTGATCGCGATCTTAGTCAATGTTGTTGTCACAGCAGTTGTCCTTGCAGTGATCAAGAAAAATGTTACGGCTGAAGACGAATTGTCTCAAGTAGAAAAAGAAGAAGCAGATATTGATTTAGAAGATATTCAAATTTTTTAGGAAAGTGTGACGATAAATGAGAAAAGTAGAATTTTCACCTTCGTTGATGACGATGGATTTAGACAAATTCAAGGAGCAAATCACTTTCTTGAATGACAAAGTAGACTCGTATCATATCGATATTATGGATGGGCATTATGTTCCAAATATTACCTTATCACCCTGGTTTATCGAAGAATTACGCAAAGTGACAGTATTACCAATGTCTGCCCACTTGATGGTGACCAATCCAAGTTTCTGGGTCCAACAATTGATCGATTTAAATTGCGAATGGATCTGTATGCATGCGGAAGTATTAGATGGCTTAGCTTTTCGATTAATCGACCAAATCCACGATGCAGGCTTAAAAGCGGGCATCGTGATCAATCCTGAAACACCAATTGAAGCAATTTTTCCATATGTCGAATTAGTCGACAAAATTACGATCATGACGATTGATCCCGGATTTGCTGGTCAACGTTTCATTGAAAGTACACTGGATAAAATTGTTGCTTTAAGAGCATTACGTGATGAAAAGGGCTATGACTATGTAATCGAGATGGACGGTTCTTCTAACCGTAAGTCATTCAAACGCATTGATGCAGCAGGGCCAGATATTTATATCATTGGTCGCAGCGGATTATTCGGTTTAGATGAAGACATTTCAAAAGCTTGGGCTATCATGGAAACAGATTATGAAGAAATGACAGGTAAGAAAATTTCTTATGAAAAAGTAAACTAAAGAAAAGAAGCTAGGACAACAGTATTTTCTACTTTTGTCCTAGCTTCTTTTTTTAATTTTCGAATTGAGCTTGGTGTAATTGGTAGTAATGTCCTGCTAGAGCGAGCAGTTCGTCATGGGTTCCTTGCTCGACGATGTTGCCGTCATCTACGACTAAAATCAAATCTGCTTCACGAATCGTTGACAGGCGATGAGCAATAATAAATGATGTTTTATTGCGCATCAATTGCTCCATTGCCTCTTGGATCTGCAGCTCAGTTTGGGTATCTACATTAGAAGTCGCTTCGTCTAAGATCAATAATTCGGCATTTAAGATCATTGCTCGAGCAATCGTCAATAATTGTTTCTGTCCTTGCGAAATAGCTAAACCATCTTCACTCATCACAGTATCGTACCCGTTAGGTAGTTGTGTAATGAATTCATGGATATGGGCTGCTTTTGTTGCGCGGATCACATCTTCTAAAGTCGCTTGTTCGTTGCCGTAAGTCAAGTTTTCAAAAATCGTTCCGGTAAACAACCAAGTATCTTGTAAAACCATCGCATATTGTTTACGCAAACTATTTCTAGTGGCTTCTTTGATATTGTGACCATCTAAATAAATCGCTCCATTATCTGGATCATAAAACCGCATCAATAAGTTCACGATCGTTGTTTTTCCGGCACCAGTCGGTCCGACGATTGCAACGACATTGCCTGCAGAAATCTCAAACGATAAGTCTTTGATCACCGGCTGATTCGCTTGGTAACCAAAATTAACATGATCAAAACGAACATTCCCTTTAGCAGTTTCAAATACATAGGCTTGTTGGACATCTTGAACTTCGGGTTCTTCGTCTAATAATTTAAAAATCCGTTCAGCAGCGGCAATCGATGATTGTAAATCACTAAAAATATTTGCTAGTTCATTGATGGGTCCAGAAAATTTACGAGAGTAAAGGACAAATGAAGAAAGTTTTCCTAAAGTTAAATGACCAAATAGAAATAAGAAAGCCCCTAAAATACTGATCAATGATAAGGAGACATTGTTGATAAAGTTGACGGAAGGACCGGTCATACTGCCATAGTACTCCGCGTTGTAATAAGCGGACATGGCTTCATCATTCTTCTTACCAAAACGAGCAATCATTGTTTCTTCTTGATGATATACTTTAGTTGTTTGTTCGCCAGATAAAAGCTCTTCGGCCATTCCATTTAGTTCACCAAGTTCGGCGGAACGCTTACGAAAGAGCGGTTGAAATTTATTTGTTAAAAAACGAGTGAGTAAAATAGAGGCCGGGACAGTCACTAAGAAAATCGTTACCATCAATGGTGAAATGATCAACATCATAACGAAGGATCCAATGATGGTTACTAAACTACTTAATACTTGAACCGAATCACTAGCCAAAGAGGTATTGATCGTATCAATGTCGTAACTCATCCGGCTAACGATGTCTCCCGTTTGATGTTGGTCAAAATAACCAACGGGAAGCGAGACGATCTTATCGAACAAATCTTTTCTTAAACGATAGGCTGTTTTTTGACTTAAATAGATCATTAAGCGGCTGATTCCGTAACTTAAGATCGCTGAAACAACATAAAAGAAAACCATCAATAAGCAATAGTAAAAAACTTTTTGAAAGTGGACATGGCCTTTACCGATTTGGATCGCATCAATGGCATAGCCAGAAAGTAGCGGACCAACTAAGGCAAATAAATTACTGGCGATCGTTAAAATTACCGCTAGAAATAGCAACCATTTGAATTGATACAAATAGCCCCATAAACGAAGGAGTGTTCCTTTTTTTGTATTATTCTTCTTCAAGTACATTCCCTCCAGTCTGACCTTGATAGATTTCTTGATAAGTGGCATTTTTTGCTAGTAATTCCTCATGAGTGCCATAACCAATCATCTTTCCCTTTTCCAACAATAAAATTTTATCAGCATGCTGAATCGAACTGATTCTTTGTGCAATCAATAGTTTAGTCGTTGAAGTAAAATGTGTTCGGAGTGCTTTGCGAAGATTAGCATCCGTGTGATAATCAAGTGCGCTAGACGAGTCATCCAAAATCAAGACATCCGGTTGTCCAATCAAGGCACGAGCTAAAAGAACTCGTTGTTTTTGACCACCACTCAGGTTTTGGCCTTTTGCTTCTAAGTGATGATTTAATCCGTCGGGCAATTTATCAATAAATTCACGCGCTTGGGCATCATCGATTGCTTGTTGCAATTGTTCTTCGGAAAAAGACCGGCCAAACAAGATATTTTCTCTGATCGTATCTGCAAAGAGGATATCTTTTTGCAAGACCGCCCCGATATTTTGATGCAATGCGTCCAGTGAATAATGCTTGATTTCTTGTCCATCAAATAAAATTTGACCAGAAGTTCGATCGTATAAACGTAGGATCAAACTTGCGATCGTCGTTTTTCCACTCCCGGTTGCGCCCATGATTCCCAGTGTTTCGCCACTGGCAAGACTAAAGCTGATATGTTCGATCGCCGGACCGCTATCTGGATAGGCAAAGGTCACATCATCAAAGACTAGTTTTGTCGCATTATTTGTTCGTTGCTTCAAAGTTCCAGGAACGACAGCAGGTTTTTTTCGCAAAACTTCATCGATTCGATTTGCCGAAGCAACTCCGCGAGAATACAAAACAAAAATCCGTGTGATTGATAGCATTGCATTCAAGATGATCGTGAAATAAGTTAAGAACGCGACGATTACTCCAGGTTGCGTTAATCCAGCATTTACGCGATAAGCACTGACTAAAATGACTAGTGTTAGACCAAGGTTCAAGAATAGGTCCAATAAGGCAGGCGAGGCTGCGAGCGTAACATTCGCTTTTGTTTCTGCATTCACGAGTGATTGATTGACTGTTTCAAATCGTTTGCGCTCAAAAGATTCTTTGGATAACGCTTTGATCACACGGGCACCAGTCACATTTTCTCGTACCGTCAAAACGAGTTGGTCCACTTGTTTTTGTAGTTTTCCAAAAAGCGGGACACCTTTTTTCGAGATATGAGTGACCATTACAAAAATAATCGGCATCACAGCAACTAATACCAAAGTCAAAATTGGGTCTAAGGTGGTGGTAATCAAAATTCCGCCAACCAATAAAATCGGTGCGCGAATCCCCATCCGCATCATCACGCCTAAAGTTAAATGGATATTGTAACTATCCGTAGTGACTCGGGAGACGAGTGATGAGACACTGACTTCTTCGATTTGGGTGGTATCTAAATAAGAAATTTTGTGGAAAAGATCATCACGAATGTTTTTAGTCGTATCTTTAGCGATTCGTGAAACCATCCGATTGGCAATCACATTTGCCCATAAAGCAAAGGCTGATGCCGCCAACATGACCCCACCCCATAAAAGAATTTTGTGAGGGTCTTTTTCTGGAATGACATGATCTAAGATAAATGCCAATGTCCAAGGCAAGACCAATTCCATCATTGTTCCAAGAAATTTTATCAAAACGCCGATTGAAACGCGGGAGCGATACGGCTTCAGATAATGCATGATTAGTTTCATAGTATCTCCTTAATGAAATAGATTTGTTTAAAAATAGTGCGCTTTATTTAGGGCACATGATAGCTTCTGCTTGTTCCATGATTTGATGTAACTCAATGGAAAGTTGCTCTTGTCTTTCCAACGGAATGCTAGTAAGCAACTGGTTGTTCCAATCAGTTAAAATCGTGCGAATATCTGCTTCGATCGCTAGAGCTTTTTCAGTGGGAAATACTTGCAATTTACGCGCATCTTTTTTATCACTTTTCCGAGTGATGAAACCCTTTTGTTCAAGCTGTGCAAGTTGGCGAGCCACATTGCTTTTATTAATGAAAATCTTACAAGCTAATTCTTCCTGCGAAATTCCTGGTTGATTACACACACCTAAGATATACGCATGATGCATTTCGCCCAAACCCAGCTTTTTAAATTCTTGCTCGCGATACAACGCCGAGAGTCTAGCGATCCGATTAACCATTTTAGTTAAAGAATCCATGAGATTGTTCCTTTCTAAATGAGTGATACTGTTTTGTTTATAAAAACAAACACAGTACAGTATAGAAGAAAAAAGTTGCGGGTGCAACTATTTACTGGATCACTGAACTCAAATAGCAGTAGATAGGATGATGATTGGCTTTTTAGCAATTGATCAAAGCTAAAAAGTAAGTATCATTTCCCCAAAAATAGTAGAAAGTACCAGTGATTTTCGTTCATTGAATAAATGAGCGCTACTGCCAACTATTTTTGGATCATTTTTAAAAACAAGTTTTTGCAAGCGTTTTTATTGTGCTGTATCTATGAGGCGCTTATAGTAGTTATATGGCAATAAGCTACTTGTTTTCTTTGGATTAAGAATATCAGGAAGAAGGTGTTCATCATGGTAAAGACGATTGAGCGAGAATCCATGGTGATCCATGGATGGATCACCACATTGGATACATCAGATTCAGGCGAAGGATTGATTGGGATCAGTCAGCAAAAAATGCGAGCCAAAGAAGAATATGCCTCAAAAATCGAGGAAGATTTATTTGTTGTGAATGCATTGATCGATGGGGACCAATGTTATTTGATCGGAAATAAAGATTTGACCAAAACCCGACCTTCAGAAATTTTATTACCGGCAGGAACATATGCATATTTTGATTTAGACTATCAGGATCAAGTGGAATTAGATCAGGAAATCAGCAAGTGCTACGGTGAGTTGATGCAAGATGAGACCGTGAAGTTGTTGGGTAATTATAATTTAGAAGAATATACAGCAGTTGGAAAACTTAGACTCTATCTGCCCGTGCAAAAAAAATAAACCAAAAAAGCTGCCATATATTGGCAGCTTTTTTAATGATGAGATTGTTTTAATTGCGACCAAAGAATTCAGCAGCGATTTCTTGTCCTTGATCGATTTTTTTCCATTGTTCATCTACAGTTAAATTATTTCCGCTATCACAAGAAGCAAAACCGCATTGATGAGATAAGAAAAGACGTTCTTTGGGAATAATGTTGCTGGCCTTTTCTAAGTACTGTAATACCCGATCAGCATCATCTAACGTATTGGTTTTGCTTGATAATAATCCAAGTACGACTTCTACTTGATCTTTTTCAGCTAACACATTCAAGGCAGATAAATCCCCCGCACGTTCATCGTCCCATTCCAAGAAGAAGCGATCGTAGTGTTGTTCACCTAAGAATTTTTCAGCAATGGCTTGATATGTTCCACCGGAAGCATGGCGAGATTCATAGTTGCCACGACAGTTATGGGTCCAAATCTTCAGTCCAATCTCATGACCAAAGTCGATAATCTCATTGTTGACTGTCACAAATTCTTGTGCCAACCCAACAAGGTCCACATTTCCTTCGGCGAAAAAGCTGTCTTTGTTGCTAGAATCAAACAGTTCCCATAAGCAATCATCAAATTGCACGATTTCACCGCCGCAAGCTTTGTATTCAGTCAAGAATTCTTTATAAGCGTTGATCAAACCAGCTTTTAATTCTTCTTTTGTTTTATAGATTTGATCTTCCCCATATAAACCATTGAAGACAGAGAGTTCTGTAAAGGCATGGGCAACACTCCAAACGGTTGTTTTGACATCATTGCCTTGGTCTTGTGCTTTGACTGCTTTAAAAATATCGATGAAATGATGGTTTTTACCTGATAAAGGTGCAACAATCCGAATACCGATGTCTTTACGAGTCTCAAAATGATCGCCATCAAAATCTTTGAAGCTATAGCCGTGGTCCGCGATAAAACGCTCGATCCCTACAAGTCCCCAAATAAAATCTAGGTGCCACATTGATTTGGAATACTCACCATCTGTTAGCACATCGATCTTGTGATCAAGTTGATCCTGGATGATTTGTGTGATTGCTTTCGTTTCAACTTCTTGATACCCTTCGAAGTCCTTATAGAAAGGATAGGTGATATCATCACGTTCTTGGATTTGATCTTTATAATCCAATAAATTTTGTGGACGTAATAGTGAGCCAACTAATTGAAATTTTGATTTTGCCATTGAAGAATTCCCCCTACCAATTTGTGCACTTATCGTATCAAAAATTGGTTATAATAAATAATACGTATTATCTTTAATTAACTATAGGTAATACCTATTAGAAGGAGGGACTTTTTTGCGAATCCAACAATTGCAGTATTTAGAAAAAATTGCTGAGACAGGTTCGATGAATGAAGCAGCCAAACAGTTATTTATTTCACAGCCTAGTTTGACACAAGCAATCAAAGAGCTAGAAACGGAATATCAGATTCAACTTTTTTATCGCAGTAAAACCGGGATGACATTGACGAATGAAGGCCGAGAATTTATCAATTATACTCGGGGAATCTTAGATCAAGTAAATTTGTTGAATGCGAAATTCAAAAATACAACGATCCGTAAACAAATTTTTAGTGTTTCAGCTCAACACTATGCTTTTGTCGTCCATGCCTTCGTAGAATTAGTCAAAAAAGTAGGCGGGGAAGAGTATGATTTTACTTTGCGAGAGACGATCACTGAAAACGCCTTGAACGATGTCCAAACTTTCAAGAGCGAAGTTGGGATCATCTACTTGAATACATTCAACGAAATGGTCTTGAAACGCTTGATCAATGAAAAGGAATTGGAATTTATTCCACTTTTTGAAGCGCAGCCACATGTCTTTGTTGGTCGAAATAATCCACTGACTCAGAAGGAAAAAATTACCTTGGATGATTTGGTCGACTATACGTATCTGTCGTATGAGCAGGGAGATACGAACTCTTTTTATTTTTCAGAAGAAATCTTAAGTACGATGTATCATAAAAAACACATTAAAATCAGCGACCGAGCGACTATTTTTAATTTGATGGTGGGGCTAGATGGTTACACGATCAGTTCAGGAATTATCAGTAGTGAACTGAATGATGAAAAAATCGTAGCGATTCCCTTAGATGTCGATGATCGAATGACGCTAGGGTATTTAAAACAGAAAAAAATTGCTTTAAGTCCGATGGGACAAGAATATATTGAACTATTGAAACAGCACATCCGTAATTATGGCTTTGAAATCTTTGGATTGACGAAATAAAAAATCTTAGCTGAGATTAAAGAATCAGCTAAGATTTTTTTATTTTTGCTGCGAATCTGTATTATTCATTGTTCCTTTTCGTTCAGGACTCTTCCATGTTCCAGAGCCCAGACCTAGAATCGTTTTGACAGCTGGAATGAAGGTCGTGACGATCGTTAAAGCATTCATGATCCAATAAAAGACCATGTATAACGGAGCAAAAAATAGATATTTAAATTTCCTTCCGCGATCATCTACGATCAACGAGGCAATCAATTGGATGATTCCAGAAAGCATCTCAAAACAAACAAAAAGAAAAGCCATCGTCAACATGTGATAAATCCGTTCAATATCCCCGGTGATCAAAAAGCGTCCTAAACCAAAAATAAAAATTGCCGAAGAGATCCAGAAAAAGAAAGACCAGATAATACTAAACGTTTGATCGATGAACATAACAGTATATCCAATGTTACGAAATGGATGAAAGAAAATCTTTTTAAAATTGGTTAACCAGACTTCTGTTCCACCTTTGGCCCACCGTTTTCGTTGGCGATAGAGCATCGTCATTGATTCTGGTACTTCCATGAAAAACATGATCTGTGGCGCAAAGAGTGAAAGCCAACCATCCATTTGATGATCCCAGGCAATACTGATATCTTCTGTTGCGCGATCTTGACGAAACAAACCAACATCGATCAATGCATCTTTTCGATAAATTGTGTTCGCGCGCCACTATAAGCATAGATGCTTCCCAAAACACCGATCTGTGTACGTTTGATGATCCCGACAATACTAGAAAATTCAACGGTCTGTGATTTAGCAATCAATTTTGACCGATTTAGTACATCCATGTTAGCTGTGATTGCGGAGATATTGGTTGAGTCTGGGCGTAAGAAATAATTGATGTAACGATTCAAACAATCAGGCTCTGGTACCGTATCTGCATCGTTACTTAAAATTAATTTTCCCTTCGCAAAGCCTAAGCCAATGTTGAAGGCATGTGCTTTCCCTTTATTTTTTTCAATCCGTAGTACCCGCAGATTGTCGTATTTTTTCTGAAGGCGAGCTAAAATTTCTGGCGTACTATCTGTAGAACCATCATCTGTGACTAAAACTTCGTAATGCACATAATTGATTTTCGTCATCAAGTATTCGATCGTATTTTCAATAACGATTTCTTCGTTATGAGCAGGTACCATGATCGTAACAAAAGGTTCGATTTCTTCAGGGATCTCATCCCATTCTTTTTGGCGATATTTAAATAAAAAAGTGTAACATAAGACCCCAATAAACCATGCAAAACCACCGATAATCGGATAAGTAACTAAGACTAAAAAGAGAACCGTCAAAATCGTGTCGATAAAGATATTCCCTGTATGAACTAAAAGGCTCATAGTTTTACCCCGCCTTCTTTATACAAATTACGAACAAAATCTGTATCTAAATTTTGTTCTTCTTTGACCGAATAATAGCGGACTTCTTTGCGAAATTCCTCTGGTCCAAACTGTTTATCGTAGGCATCATTTAGTAAAGCTCGCCGAACATCCAATTGTTCTTCATCATATTGTATGTCCTTTTGTAATAAGGTTTTGAACCGATGGTTGTTCCAAAGGGTCAATGAAATATAAGCTACAACTAAAAAAAGGAAAATGATGGCTAGAAAGAGAAAGAGGAAATCGAATGTTTGTATTTCTTCTTTATAAACGATGAAATGCTCTCGTTTTGCCATATCAGGAAAGAGATAAGGGATCGCTAGCCAGAAAAATGGTAGGAAAACCGCAGCCCAGCCCAATAGTGCTACTATAGTTTGGAAAATTTTAGTACCAAAATGGCCTTTTTGATAATAACTATCGTAGACTAAATCTTTTTGTGCTTCCTCACGATTGAGTGTACGTTTCATTTTTATACCTTCTTCCTGGATTTAATTTCTGATATTTGAATAGTTTAGTAAGTATAGTGTGCCACGCACATAATTATTTTTCAAATTATTTTTTTATTTTTTGCCTAATTAATCTCGATTGTTATTTGAAATAAACAGATAGATAAATTATTTTAGTTTGTAGAATCAATAATTTTATCAGTTAATGCTTATCTATCAAATTTAGAACGTTAATAACTAAGAGGACATTCACTTCTTTTTGGAGAACGCTTACTATCCATATTGATGATACCAGTAATAGTACTAATGATGCTAATTATTGAGCTATAAAAAACACTAGTTTTCTCTAAAGGAAAACTAGTGTTTTTTATAGTGTTCGTATTCTTAACGCCACCCTAATTCTGGTGCCACCTCTTTGACGATCGTTTCTAACATATGGACATTATAATCCACACCTAATGTGTTCGGAATCGTTAATAAAACGGTATCGGCCTCTTTGATTGCTTCATCTTCTGCCAATTCTTTAACTAATTTATCCGGTTCACCGACAAACGTTTTACCAAAAATCGTTGGGTCTTGATGATAGGCTAGATAACCTACTTGATCTTGTTTTGTCTCTGCACCTTGAGAACCGAAAATTTGACGATCAAAATCGGTGGTGATCGGTTGGATTGATCGAGTCACTAATGTCCGAGGCTCAAAAGCGTGACCGGCATCTTTCCATGCTTGCTTATAGGCACGTAATTGCTGGGCTTGTTGGACGTGGAAAGGCTCGTTGGATTCATAGGTCACTAAGGTAGAAGACTGGAGATTCATCCCTTGTTGGGCAGCCCAAATCGCTGTTTGTTGCGAACCGGCGCCCCACCAAATCCGTTGACGTAAACCAGCAGAAAAAGGTTCCAAACGTAATTTCCCTGGTTTTTGTGGGAACATCGGTTGAGGATTTGGCTCAGCAAATGGTTTGCCTTCAATCAAATCTAAAAATTCTAAGGTCCGATCACGGGCAATTTCTTTGATCTCATCTTCGCTGTAGTCATAACCAAAGTATTTCCAACCATCCATTACTTGTTCCGGTGACCCACGACCCACACCTAGTTGCACTCGGCCCTGAGTAATGATATCAGTAAGTCCAGCATTTTCTGCCATCATATAAGGATTTTCATAACGCATATCGATAACACCAGTACCAATTTCGATCGTATTTGTTTTTGCCCCGATCGCTGATAGTAAGGGAAATGGGGAGCCGCTTTGATCTGCAAAATGATGGACCCGATAATAGGCGCCGTCGATGCCGATTTTTTCCGCTGCTACTGCTAAATCGATGGCTTGTAGATAAGCATCGCTAGCTGTTTTGACCAATGATCCTTGATCCATCCAATGGCCAAAACTTAAAAAACCAAGATTCTTCATGAGGAAGATCCTCCTTGAAAGTATTTTTACTTACTTTTAATAAGTTTAAATAATTTTACTATGCTTTCGCAAAAAAAGCGAAGAATTGATTTATAAAAAGAGCTGGGACAAATTTTTTGTCCCAGCTCTTTGATCAATGAGTATTGACGATTTTTTGAATTTTTTCCGCCAAACGACGGATCAAATTTGGTGCACTGTTCCTAAAATCTTCGATGAATGAACCAGAGAGGCTATCGATCGTACCGACTTCGTTATTCATGATATCAAAGAAGGCAAGGGTGGTATCCTCTGTTTTCCAACTAGCTTTCCAATAAGGACCTTCTAGATAACCATCTAGTATTTGTTGGCTATTGTCACGGACAGCTTGACGGATGATCTCTTCTTCAGTAATTGGTGTACCTTTTTCTTTGAAATAATTGAGCTTTTCTTCTACTTCATACATATTCTCAGGAACCAATGAATACATTTTTTAGGACTTCCTTTCTTGTCTAACCCAAAAAGATAATTCATTATTGTTATACAAAAAAATTTCAGATTTAGCAACGAAAATTATTCGTCAAAGGCCTAATTTCTTTGAAGTGATCTATCTACTAGTGGAGTGTTTTTATTGACAGATAATTTTAGCTGTGTTAATTTTCTTGCAATAACGAAAACGTTTTAGAATGGATTTGGAGGAAATAGAAATGACAATCAGCAATCATAACGTAACTGAATCTTGCTGTTGTTGTGTGGTGCGTAAAGCAGTACACCATTTTGTCATGCCTATTAACTGCCCAACATTCAGTCGTTTTGAGAACTAGAAAAAAGCTCGTTTTCTAGGTTCAATTTAGCGAAGTGTCTAGGTGCTGATTAATAGTCAGTGCCTTTTTTGTTTTTCTAAAAAATTAATTAAAGGAGTTCATTATGATTATAGATTCGATCCAAGCAGCGATAGGGCAAACACCTTTATTACGTTTTACAGCGAAGGATTTTGAGGAGATTCCTGAAGGCTCAGCGATTTATGCGAAGTTGGAATACTTGAATCCCGGTGGAAGTATCAAAGACCGACTAGGGGAGTATTTAATCAAAGAAGGATTTAATAGTGGCAAAATAAAACAAACGACCACAATCATTGAACCGACAGCTGGAAATACCGGGATTGGGGTGGCGCTAGCAGCCGTCGTTGCCGGTCTTCCGACGATTTTTATCGTACCAGAAAAATTTAGTTTAGAAAAACAAGCTTTGATGCGTGCATTAGGGGCCACAATCATTCACACTCCGACTGAAGCGGGAATCATTGGTGCCATCAAAAAAGCCAAAGAAATCCATGCTGAGTTGCCCGATAGTTATTTACCACTACAATTTGAAAATCCAGCGAATCCAGCAGCCTATTATCGAACACTCGGTCCCGAATTAGTGACAGATCTTGGCGAAGAAATCAGCAGCTTTGTTGCTGGTATCGGTAGTGGCGGTACATTTAGCGGAGTCGCTCGATATTTATTAGAAAAAAATCCAACCATTCGCTTGATTGGCGTGGAACCAGAAGGCTCGATCCTTAATGGAGGAGAAAGCCATGGGCATGAAATCGAAGGTATCGGAGTGGAATTTATTCCCGAATTTTTGACTGATCTACCGATTACTCAGTATGCGACGATCAGTGATCAGGCGGGATTTGCGATGACACGGCGTTTGGCAAAAGAAAAAGGGCTGCTGATCGGTAGTTCATCGGGTGCAGCGATGGTAGCAGCTTTAGAAGAAATTCGTCAATTGCCCCACAGCAGTCAAGTCGTTACGATTTTTCCTGACGCAGGGGATCGTTATCTATCAAAAGATATTTACACACGCGAAAACTATATGGCCGCACATCCAGTAAAATAAGAAAGCGAGACAATTTGATGGGTTTAGAGTTTATGCCGATTTTTGAGGAATGGGCCTCAGATTATGATAATGAAGTAAATGGAGGCAATCCAGAATACCGAGAAGTCTTTGCAGGCTATTGGCGGATTCTCGAGGAAATCACTACATTATCTGGTGAAATTGTGTTAGAGTTTGGTAGTGGAACAGGCAATCTCACGGAGAAATTACTTGCTGCAGGCAAGACCGTTTATCCGGTGGAACCATCACAAGAAATGCTGAACATTGCGCAACAAAAATCTGCGCTTAAAGATGTTCCTTTTTTAGCGGGTGACATGGAAGCTTTTCCAGTACTTCCAGAAAAAATCGATACGATCGTCTCAAATCTAGTCTTTCATCACTTGACGGCTAGCGAAAAAGAACGGGCGATCCATCGTTATAATCAACTGCTGCCGATTGGTGGGAAGATTATTTTTGGTGATACGATGTTTTTGTCGAAAAAAGGTTATAATGAAATCGTAGCAGCTGAAAAGGCGCATAATCGAACCGAACTAGCGGCCGACCTTGAGCGTGAGTATTATCCACTCATCCCTGAGTTAGAAGCCTATTTTAGCACTAACGGCTTTCAAACAAGCTTTCGCCAAATGAATCGCTTTGTTTGGTTAGTCGTCGCAGAAAAATCAACGGAGGTAGAGAAATAAAATGAGAATGAACGTAGAAAGTTTCAACTTGGATCATACGAAAGTAGAAGCACCATATATCCGTGTAGCTGACAAAAAGACCGGCGCAAATGGTGACTTGATCGTAAAATACGATGTTCGTTTCAAACAACCAAATAAAGAACATATGGAAATGGCATCATTGCATTCATTAGAACATTTAACAGCTGAATTGATTCGTAACCACGCTGACTATATCGTCGATTGGTCACCGATGGGTTGCCAAACTGGTTTTTACTTAACTGTTTTAAATCATGACAACATCGATGAAGTGATGGATGTTTTAGAATTAACAATGAAAGATGTTTTAACAGCAACAGAAGTGCCTGCTAGCAATCCTGTTCAATGTGGATGGGCAGCGAGCCATACTTTAGAAGGTGCACAAGAATTAGCACAAGAATTTTTAGCTAAACGTGCTGAATGGGGCAACGTTTATCCAGCCTAAGCAAGCAAAAAGCCGATACTCTAAGCGAGTATCGGCTTTTTATTTGTTCTGGAGAAAATTTTATAAGCCTAATTGTTTCTCTTTATCAGTCAAAAATTTTTCTAATTCTGCTTCGATATCAATATCCAAACGATTAGAAAGTTCTATTAACCACCAAATGTTCTCAGCCAATTTTTGTTCCAAAGTATACGGTGTCTCATCATAATAACGAGCTAATTTCGTCATCGTTAAGCGATTGAGATTTCCAATATCATTTGAAAGTGCTAACAGATCTTCTTCAATTGACCATTCACTTTGATGATGTTTTACTTCTAACTCATGATAACGTGAACGAATCCCATTGCTACGTTCAGCTAATTCTTTGATGTCCATAAAGTCAGCTCCTTCCTAAAATATTCTGATACTTAGCAGTATAGCTAAGGCGATAAAAAAAGCCAGTCAATACTGACTGGCTTTATCGAAAGTCTATTCCCACTCAACTGTTGCTGGTGGCTTGCTCGTAATATCATACACGATACGGTTTACATGTGCGACTTCATTAACGATGCGGACAGAGATTTTTTGCAAGACATCCCATGGGATACGGGCAAAGTCAGCTGTCATCCCGTCGATTGAAGTAACGGCGCGGATACCGATTGTGTAATCATACGTCCGACCATCGCCCATTACGCCGACTGAACGGATGCCAGGTAAGACAGTGAAGTATTGCCATACATCGCGGTCAAGACCAGCGTTGGCGATTTCTTCGCGTAGGATCGCATCTGATTCACGCACGATTTCTAATTTGTCTTCAGTGATTTCACCAAGCACACGGATACCTAATCCTGGTCCTGGGAATGGTTGGCGCCAAACGATTGAGTCAGGCATGCCAAGTTGTGTTCCTAATTCGCGGACTTCATCTTTAAATAATGTATTTAACGGTTCGATCAATTCGAATTGCATATCTTCTGGTAAACCACCAACGTTGTGGTGCGATTTGATTGTTTGAGCTGTCTCAGTACCAGATTCGATCACGTCAGTGTAAAGCGTCCCTTGGGCTAAGAATGAAATACCTTCTTCACCGGCAAGTTTTGTTGCTTCATCATCAAAGACATAAACAAATTCATTTCCGATGATTTTACGTTTTTTCTCAGGATCAGAAACGCCAGCAAGTTTGTTTAAGAAACGATCTTTGGCATCGACTTTGATGATGTTTAAGCCGAATTTTCCGCCCAATGCTTCCATGACTTGTTCGCCTTCATTTTTACGTAATAAACCATGATCTACGAAGATCGATGTTAATTGGTCACCGATAGCTTTTTGTAAAAGCACACCGACAACACTTGAGTCAACACCGCCAGAAAGGCCAAGTAAGACTTTTTTGTCACCGACTTGTTCACGGATTTTAGCTACTTGCATGTCGATAAAGTTATCCATCGTCCAGTCGCCTTTACATTGACAAACATCTAGGGCAAAGTGACGCAACAAGTCATTACCGTATTCTGAATGGCGGACTTCTGCGTGGAATTGGATACCATAGAAGTTGCGGGTTGTATCTTGGATCGCTGCGATTGGGCAATCTTTACTTGTGCCGACTTTTTCAAAACCCTCAGGAACTTTAGTGACTAAGTCGCCATGACTCATCCAAACGGTTTGTTCTTTAGGTGTGTCAGCAAAAAGAACAGCGTTATCAGAAAGTACTTCTAAGGTTGCTTGTCCGTATTCACGATTTTTGGCAGGTTCAACTTTACCGCCTAAGTTATAAGTGATTAATTGCATGCCGTAGCAGATACCTAAAACAGGGATTCCTAATTCAAAGATCTCAGGATCGATCGAGAAGGCACCGTCATCATAGACACTATTTGGTCCACCAGAAAGGATGATTCCTTTTGGATTGATGGCTTTGACTTCTTCAGCAGTGATGCGGTGGCTCATTAGTTCTGAAAAAACACCGAATTCACGGATACGACGAGTGATTAATTGGTTATATTGGCTACCATAATCAAGTACGATAATTTTTTCTACATTTGTTAATTCAGTAGAAATGTTTGTCACAATTATTACCCCTTTTCAAGTTATATTATAAAAGAAAGCAAGCTTTCTTTATAAGCTAGTATTTACGCAAATAGATTTCATCAATGATATGATGCTTTGCCTTGTGCAAGATGATATCAGCTCGGCCTCTGGTTGGCAAGATATACTCTTCCAGATTCTTTAAATTAACATTTTTCCAAACATCTTGTGCCATTGCAAGGGCTTCTTTGCGGTCACCAATGGCGTAATCATAATAATAATTCTCAGGAACTTTGAAAGCTGTGTCTAATAAAGACTCAAAGCGTTCTAAGTACCATCTTTCGATCATTTTTGGTTCAGCATCAACAAAGATCGACAAATCAAAAAAGTCACTGACGTAGATTTGTTGATTTGCAGGGAGCTGCAAAGTATTGATACCTTCAACGATCAAAATATCTGGTGAATCGATCAGTTCATATTCGCCTTCAACGATGTCATACACATCATGGGAGTAAGTCGGGATCGGGATATTTTCTTTACCGGATTTTACTTCATTCAAGACATCGATCAATTTTTCCATGTCGTAACTTTCAGGAAACCCTTTACGATCCATGATCCCGCGTTTTTCTAAAATCGCATTGGGATACAAAAAACCATCAGTAGTAATCAATTGAACGGTTTGGTGTTTGAACAAACGGCTCAATAAGGTCTGTAATAAACGAGCGGTGGTGCTTTTTCCAACAGCGACACTACCAGCGATGCCGATAATGAAGGGCGGCATTTTCACATAACGATGTAAAAATAGTCCCTTGCTCAATGTCAGCGATTCAAAATCTTTCATGTACAGATGGATCAAGTGACACAATGGAACATAGACATCTGCTACATCTTTCATAGAGATGCGATCATTCAAACTTTTGATACTATCTAACTCAGCTTGGGTTAACGGTGTGTTCTCCGGGGTATAAAAATCTTGCCAATCATCCCGGGCAATCCGATAATAATTCCCTCTTTCGTTCATAGCAGCCTCCATACTCATATACTAAGTACTTCAATTTTGGATAAAATGAAATACTATTTTTTATTCCGTCTATCTGTTATAAAGGCCATTAATTATAGTGATGTTTGATATTATTTAGCCTGTCATAAAGGTTTACGAAGAGCGGAATAGACATCATTGATAACTGCGCTTATTCTAACATAAAAAAGTTCTTCAAAGAGCGCTTGCTTGTCAAGATATCCGAATATTTTCTATTTAAAAAGTATTATCTCTCATTGTATCCGAAAAAAACCCTAAAAAGCTATTAGAATAGTAGGAGTTTCATCATTTTTTTAATTGAATGTGAAAAAACTTTTGAGATATTAAGAAATGAGCTGAAATCAAGCCAAATAGTAACCTTACGTTCGATACTATTTAACTGAATAATCGAAGCATTTCATGCTATGATAGAGAAGAATTCTTTGTTAAAAGGATAGTCAAAAATTACCGAAAATAAATAAAACAATCAGAAAGTAGGTACGCAAGGATGAAAAAAATCGTTTTATTTGGGGATAGCTTGCTAACAGGCGTCATGAATGGTGAAACAAGCGATATTTTAGATCAATACATTCTTGATGAACTAAGTGAGATGGGATTTCCAGGTTATCAGTTAATAAAATTGGGCCAAAGAGGTGAGACATCTTCTGATGGAGTAAAAAGAATTGAGGAAGCAGTGGAAGCAGAAGGCGATTTTGTGGTAATCTCCTTTGGTACTAATGATTCATTGAACCTCAAAAATAGTGTTGATCTTTTTGGCGAAAATATCGAACAAATGCTTCGTTCGTTTGATGCCGCTAAAATCATTTTATTGACACCAGGCTACGTGAACACCGCAATCAGGACGGACGGCGACAATGAACGACAACAAATTTTTGCCGAACGAGCGAAACAAGTAGCAGAAGTATCGGGAGTTAATGTGATTGATCTTTATCACCACATGACAGTCTATCCTGAACCAAACGAGTTTATCCAAGCAGCAGACGGAATTCATCCTTCAATGGAAGGCTACCATTTTTTAGGGGCCTTGATTGCTCGTGATATCAAAGAAAAATTATTAGCAGAAGGGTAAAATTATGGCAAATCATTATTATTCAGAAAATCCTGAAACAGCACACGATCTACATCAATGGTCGTTTGAACTTGCAGGTAATACCTTCCACTTCGTTACCGATAGTGGTGTCTTTTCTCGTGGAACCGTCGATTACGGTTCGCGTGTTTTGATCGAACATTTCGATGCAACAGAATTACCAGAAGGAACATTGTTAGATGTCGGTTGTGGCTATGGGCCAATTGGGTTAGCTTTGGCTTATCAAACCCAACGCCCCGTTGAAATGATTGATGTTAATAATCGAGCGGTTGAATTGGCGCAAGGCAATGCCAAACGTAATGGTATCGAAGCGGATATCCACCAATCCAATATCTATGAAACGTTGAACCAGCAAACATATGCGGCGATTATCAGCAATCCACCGATTCGTGCAGGGAAAAAAGTTGTCCATCAGATTTTGAGTGATGCAGCACCGCTACTAAAAGTTGGCGGTAGCTTAACGATCGTGATCCAAAAGAAACAAGGCGCACCTAGTGCCAAAAGTAAAATGGAAGCAGTTTTCGGCAATGCGGAAATCATCGCCAAAGACAAAGGCTATTACATCATTCGCAGTGTCAAAGAATAAATCTAGATCCTATCTACTCGTTTTTTAGTAGATAGGCTTTTTTTATTTTACAAAGTTATTTGGTCAGTATCTGAAACGCCTTTTAAAGAAAAAAGCTTTCTTTCTATTTTTGCCTTTGCTACACTTAAAAAAAATGGAGGAAGAAGGTCCAAAATGAAAATTACCATCAGACAAATTGCTGAACTTGCAGGCGTTTCTGTGACGACAGTTTCACAGATTTTAAATAATAAAGGAAGTCGTTTCAGCGAACAGACACATAGAAGAGTCATGGAAATCGTGGATGAGTACCAATACAAACCTGATTTTTTTGCAGCGAATTTGATTAATCGTCATTCGAAAACTATTGGAATGATCGTACCTGATGTAACGGATTTCTTCTTTTCTAAAGTGATCGAAGGTGTTGAGAGTTACCTCAATCCATTAGGCTATATGATTATTTTATGTAATTCTCGTCATGAACTAGAACAAGAAAATCGCTACTTGAATGAATTGTCGCATCGTTCAGTAGATGGTATCTTGATGGCTACGCCGAACCGACTTGATAAGGATCATGCATTAGGTAGTGATTTTTATCGTCGCCACCCAATCGTCTTGATCGATCGTGGATTAAATGATCGTGACTGGGGTCAATTATTGGTGCAAGAATATGCGGGAGCTCAAGACTTATTACGAATGTTGGTACAAAAAGGACATCGTCATATTGGTATGTTGAAAGAGAGTGAAGGCTATTATCAATTGACTGAACGGGTAAAAGCCTATCAACAAGTTGTGTTTGAATATCAATTACCATTCGATGAAAGCTATATTTGTTCCGGTGAATTGACCATTGCCGGTGGCTATCACGCAGCGAAAGAAGTCTTGAAAAACAAAAAAATCACGGCAATATTTTGTGGAAATGATGAAATGGCGATTGGCTGCTATCAGGCAATCTATGAAGCCGGTTTGAGAATTCCAGAAGATATTTCAGTGGTCGGGTTTGATGGATTGGAAGTGAGCCAATACATGGTGCCGCCATTAACAACTGTCTTTCAGCCGAGTTTTGAAATTGGGTTCTCTTCAGCCAAATTTTTGGTAGATGCGATTAATTTTCCTTCTCAGCGAATTCCGAATAAAATATTCCAAACCAAATTAATTATTCGTGAGAGTGTAAAAAAAATAAAGCAGGGTTGACAACGGGTTAACTACCCGTTATGATAGCGATGGTAGCGCTAACAGAAAACGCTTCTCTGGTTGGTAAACTGTTTTACTAAAGTGGTTTACCTTTCGCCATTTTATTGTATAATAAATTTGAAGCATGGAGGAAAACCTATGAGAATGGTAGATTTGATTGAGAAAAAAAGAGACGGAAAAGCCCTATCAAAGGAAGAAATTAATTTCATTATTGAAGGGTATACCGATGAGAGCATTCCTGATTATCAAATGAGTGCTTTACTGATGGCTATTTTTTATCAAGATATGACGGATGAAGAAATTTCTCAGCTGACCTTAGCTATGGCGAATTCAGGTGAAATTATTGATTTGTCTTCAATTGAAGGGATCAAAGTCGATAAACATTCGACTGGTGGTGTAGGAGATACGACAACAATCGTGTTGGCACCGCTTGTTGCAAGTGTGGGTGTCCCCGTTGCAAAAATGTCTGGACGAGGCTTAGGATTTACTGGTGGTACACTTGATAAATTTGAAGCGATTCCGGGTTTCAAAATTGAATTATCAGAACAAGAATTTATTGATATCGTTAATAAGAGTAAAGTGGCCGTCATTGGCCAGTCAGGGAACTTAGCTCCTGCTGATAAAAAACTTTATGCCCTACGAGATGTGACTGCAACCGTGGACTCAATTCCATTGATTGCTAGTTCGATCATGAGTAAAAAAATCGCTGCTGGAGCGGATGCCATCGTATTAGATGTAACGACCGGTGACGGTGCCTTCATGAAAGACATTGAAGATGCGAAACGTTTGGCCAGAACGATGGTTAGAATTGGTAACTTAGCAGGTCGTCAAACAATGGCTGTGATTTCAGATATGTCAGAACCATTAGGAGAAGCTATCGGGAACAGCTTAGAAATTGTTGAAGCAATCGATACTCTAAAAGGGAACGGTCCTAAAGATTTAACTGAAATGTGCTATGTCTTAGGAAGCCAGATGGTAGTACTAGCTGGAAAAGCAGATTCGTTAGAAGCGGCCCGATTGATGTTAGAAGACGCGCTTCATTCAGGCAAAGCATTAGAAAAATTCCGTGAGATGGTTAAAGATCAAGGCGGTGACGAAAGCGTGATTGATCATACAGAAAAGATTCTAACGGCTAAATATAAAATCGAACTACCTGCAAAATCATCTGGATATGTGACTAAGTTAGTTGCAAATGAAATCGGGATCGCTGCAATGACTTTAGGGGCTGGACGAAAAACAAAAGAAGATGATATCGATCACGCAGTCGGTATCAAGTTACACAAAAAAGTTGGCGATCAAGTCACAGAAGGTGAATCTTTGTTGACGATCTATGCGAATACACAAGAAGTTAGGGATGTTGAGAAGTTACTTTATGAGAATATTTCAATTGGAGATATTCCGAAAGAACCAATTTTGATCCACGATATTATTACAGAATAGGTAATTAAAACTTTTTTATAACAATAAAAAGTATATTATAATAAAACGAAGTGAGGACTTAGCAATGGAAATCAATCGAATGATCGATCACACGCTCTTAAAAGCGGATGCAACACAAGAAAATGTTATGAAAATTATTGAAGAAGCAAAAAAATATCGTTTTTACTCTGTTTGTATCAATCCAACGTGGGTATCATTAGCAGCTAAAGAATTACAAGGCGAACCTGTAGCAGTTTGTACTGTAATCGGCTTCCCTCTTGGTGCGACAACTACTGAAACAAAAGCATTTGAAGCAGAGAATGCAATTGAAAATGGTGCAGATGAAGTAGATATGGTCATTAATATCGGCGAATTAAAAGCTGGAAATACTGAAAAAGTTCAAAAAGATATCGAAGCAGTCGTTGCTGCCGCGAAAGACAAAGCGTTAGTTAAAGTAATCATCGAAACATCTTTACTAACAAATGAAGAAAAAATAAAAGCTTGTGAATTAGCAAAAACAGCAGGAGCTGATTTTGTCAAAACTTCAACAGGTTTCTCAACCGGTGGAGCTACGGTAGAAGATGTTCAATTGATGCGAGCAACAGTTGGACCTGAAATGGGTGTTAAAGCTTCTGGTGGTATCCACAATACTAAAGAAGCAGAAGCAATGATCGAAGCAGGTGCTACACGTTTAGGAGCAAGCTCGGGTGTAGCAATCATGAACGGTCTTACAGGTAATGGCTACTAAAAGTTTTTAGATAAGAAACAAAGAGTATGATGAACCAGGAGGAACGGGCACATGAATAAACAAGAATGGATCGATGTTGCTGTCGACGCGCTCGATAAAGCATATGTTCCTTATTCAAAATTTCCAGTTGGTGCATGTCTTGTAACAAAAGACGGTAAAACCTATCAAGGATTGAATATTGAGAATGCTTCTTACGGCTTATCAAATTGTGCTGAACGGACAGCTTTTTTCAAGGCTGTTTCAGAAGGTGAAAGAGAGTTTAGTCATTTAGTGATTGCAGGGCATACACCAGAACCGATTTCTCCATGTGGCGCTTGTCGCCAAGTCATGGCAGAGTTCTGTGACCCATCAATGCCAGTAACCTTAGTTGGTGACAACGGTGTCGTAAAAGAAATGACCGTTGAAGGTTTACTGCCATATTCATTTACCGACAAAGATTTATAAACCAAGTTCATTCAGTCATCGCACTGTTGAAAAAAAATCATATTTAGGGGGCTTTACAGAAATGAAAAAAGCAAAATTATTTGGCCTAGGTACCGTAGCAATGGCAGCATTGTTAGCTTTAGGAGCTTGCGGCGGGGGCAGCAGTTCAACTGATTCTTCAGGCGGTTCAGGAAAAGAAGATTCAAAACATAGTGTTGCGATCGTAACAGATATTGGTGGCGTGGACGACCGTTCATTTAACCAATCAGCTTGGGAAGGACTTCAAGCTTGGGGTAAAGATCATGATATCAAAAAAGGGAACGGCGGATATAACTATATCCAATCAAATGATGCTTCTGAATATGAACAAAATATTTCACAAGCCGTTACTAATGGATTCAAAACAATTTTCGGGATTGGTTACTTACTAGCGGATCCAATCTCAGCAGCAGCAGATCAAAATGCAGATACAAACTTCGTTATTATCGACTCAGTTATTGAAGGTAAAGACAATGTCGCTTCAGCAACATTTAAAGACCAAGAAGCAGCTTACTTAGCAGGTGTTGCAGCAGCTGAAACAACTAAAACTGACAAAGTTGGTTTTATCGGTGGTGAAGAAGGAGCCGTTATCGACCGTTTCCAAGCTGGTTTTGAAAAAGGTGTAGCGGATACTGCTAAAAAATTAGATAAAGATATTTCTGTAGACGTTCAATATGCGGCTTCATTTGGTGATCCAGCTAAAGGTAAAGCCTTAGCTGCTAACATGTACAATAGTGGCGCAGATATTATCTATCATGCATCAGGTGGTACAGGTCAAGGGGTCTTCTCTGAAGCAAAAGCTCGTAATGAAAAAGCAGACGAAGCAGATAAAGTTTGGGTTATTGGTGTAGATAGCGATCAACAAAAAGAAGGTAAATACACTTCTAAAGATGGTAAAGAAAGTAACTTCTGTTTAACATCTTCACTTAAAGGTGTAGGTGCAGCAGTTCAAGATATCTCTACTCGTGCATTAGAAGATAAATTCCCTGGCGGCGAACACTTAACTTATGGTTTGAAAGACGGCGGTGTATCTCTAACCGATGGTTACCTTTCAGATAAAGCAAAAGATGCTGTTAAAGAAGCAAAAGATTCTATCATCGATGGTAGTGTCAAAGTTCCAGAAACACCTGAAAAATAATTTTTAGGATTTGACCATAGCCTCATACTTATGAGGTTATGGTTCTCTTTTAAAATAAATTTTCTTTTTTTAGACAAGTTTCACTTTGAGTGAGATTTGTCTAAGGGAAGAACGCCCTTAGCGTTGCAACATTTCGTCAGATTTAAAAAGCGATAGGATGTGAAAAAAAGTGGCAGAAGAACAAAATGTCATCGAGATGCGAAACATCACCAAGCAGTTTGGGACGTTTAAAGCAAATGACAACATCAACTTACAGATTCGTAAAGGCGAGATTCATGCGCTTTTAGGAGAAAATGGCGCTGGAAAGTCGACATTAATGAATGTTTTGTCAGGTTTGTTACAACCAACTTCTGGTGAGATATTAATGGACGGACAAAAGGTCGATATTTCAAGTCCGACTAGAGCCAATCAATTAGGAATCGGAATGGTCCATCAACATTTCATGTTGGTTGATGCTTTTACCGTCACAGAAAACATTATCTTAGGTAGTGAGCCGAGTAAAAACGGCATGCTAGATAAAAAGAAAGCCAAAGCAGAAATCGTTCGTTTATCCGAAGAATACGGCTTAAAAGTGGATCCGGATGCGTACATCCGAGATATTTCGGTAGGTATGCAGCAACGGGTCGAAATTTTGAAAACTTTGTATCGTGGAGCAAACGTATTGATTTTTGATGAGCCGACTGCAGTATTAACTCCGCAAGAAATCGATGAGTTGATTACGATCATGGGCGGGTTAATCAAAGAAGGCAAATCAATTATTTTGATTACTCACAAATTAGACGAAATCAAAAAAGTAGCCGATCGCTGTTCCGTTATCCGCCGTGGGCAATATATTGGAACGGTTGATGTGAAGGATGTCAGCTCACAACAATTAGCCGATATGATGGTGGGACGCTCTGTTTCATTTAAAACAGATAAAATACCTGCTGTTCCAGGTGAAGTAGTTCTTTCAATCAATGATTTAGTTGTAAAAGAAAGCCGTGGACTTGAGGCGGTTAAGCATTTGTCATTAGAGGTTCACCGTGGAGAAGTCGTCGGAATTGCTGGAATCGATGGCAATGGGCAATCTGAGCTGATTCAGGCGTTGACGGGATTACGAAAAGTCGAAAGTGGTTCAGTGACTATCAATGGTAAAGATATCACAGGTAAATCACCACGACATATCACTGAAACAGGCGTAGGACATGTACCAGAAGACCGTCATAAATACGGTTTGATTTTACCACTGCCATTGTCAGAAAATATCGCTTTGCAGTCTTATTACCATGCACCATTTAGTAAGAGTGGGATTTTAAATTATGGAGAGATTGACCGCTATGCCAAGCGTTTGATTGAAGAATATGACGTGCGGACAACAAGTGAGAAAGCCCCAGCAGCATCGCTTTCTGGTGGTAACCAACAAAAAGCTATTATTGCGCGAGAAGTTGATCGTGATCCAGATCTATTGATTGTTTCACAGCCAACACGTGGTTTGGATGTCGGTGCGATCGAGTACATTCATAAACGTCTAGTAGAACAACGTGACAAACAAAAAGGTGTCTTGTTAGTAAGTTTTGAATTAGATGAAATCTTAAATGTCTCAGACCGGATCGCAGTGATCCATGCTGGTGAGATCGTTGGGATCGTTGATCCGAAAGAAACTTCTGAAAACGAATTGGGTCTATTAATGGCTGGTTACAGTTTAGAAGAAGCGCGGGCAGAATTAGCAAAGGCTGGTGAGACAAATGAATGATCGCTCAGAGCGTATTAGAAATATTTTAGTACCAATTATTTCAGTTATTTTAGGATTTATTCTTGGAGCCATCTTGATGGCAATTTTTGGATTCAATCCAATCGATGGCTACAATGCGATGTTTAGCTCTGCTTTCCAAAGCACGATGTCAATCGGTGAGATTTTAGTAATTGCAGGCCCACTTATTTTTACAGCATTAGGGTTTTCAGTGGCAAACTCGGCTGGATTTTTCAATATCGGACTTTCTGGCCAAGCGTTGTGTGGTTGGGTCGCAAGTATTTGGGTAGCATTAAGCATGCCGGATGCACCTAAAATCGTGGTTTTACCATTAGCAATTATTGCGGGTGGCTTAGCCGGGGCAGGAGCTGCCGCTATTCCAGGCGTATTACGGGCCTTCTTCGGAACAAGTGAAGTTATTGTTACGATCATGATGAACTATGTGATTTTGTACTTCTCAAATCATATCGTCAATCATGTGATGTCCCCAGACATTATTGCAAATAAAGGGGTGACGAAAGCTGTTGGTCTAAATGCTTCATTAAGAGAACCATGGTTAACTAATTTATTTGGTGGATCACGGGTCAATATGGGGATCATTTTAGCGTTAGTCTTTTTAGTTCTTGTTTGGTTCTTGATGAAACGAACAACATTAGGCTTTGAAATTCGTTCGGTAGGACTTAACCCATTTGCATCAGAATATGCTGGGATGAGCAGTAAACGAACAATTATTATTTCAATGATTATTTCTGGTTTATTAGCAGGTCTTGGTGGCGTTGTTTATGGACTAGGAACATTTATGAACTATTTTGTTCAAGGCACTTCTATCAGTATCGGATTCGACGGTATGGCTGTGTCACTACTAGGTAACGGTAGCTCGATCGGTATCTTGTTATCCGCATTATTATTTAGTGTCTTGAAGCTCGGTGGCCAAGGAATGCAGTTCTCAGGCATTCCAAGTGAACTAGCAAATAGTGTCATTCCATTGATCATCTTCTTCGTAGCAATTAATTATATTGTTCGTGTAGGACTTGCAAAAGTAATGGGCGGCAAGAAAGAAATTGAAAAAGTTCAAGAAGTAGAAGCTGCTCCGAACGAAGAATCAGAAAAAGGGGGCAAAGTCTAATGAATATGGATTTGTTAGCTTCAATTATTGCTCAAACGCTTGTATATTCAGCACCGCTTATCTTGACAGCATTGGGCGGTGTGTTTTCTGAACGTAGCGGAATCGTAAACGTAGGATTAGAAGGTATCATGGTTGTCGGGGCCTTCAGTTCAGTTGTTTTCAACTTGGCTTTTGCAGATCAATTTGGTGCGATGACCCCTTGGTTGGGTGTGTTAGTTGGCGGCTTAGCCGGGATGGTATTTTCACTATTACATGCTGTAGCAACGGTCAATTTTCGTGCAGACCATATCATCAGCGGTACGGTGATGAATTTATTAGCACCGCCATTAACGATTTTCTTGATTAAAGTAATTTACGGAAAAGGCCAAACAGACACGATTCAACAACAATTTGGTTATTTTGATTTTCCCGGTTTAAGTAAAATTCCTGTGATCGGCGAATTGTTCTTTAAAAATACAAGTTTGCCTGCGTATTTCGCTATTTTGATTGCAGTACTTTCATGGTTCATTATTTTTAAAACACGTTTTGGTTTACGTCTACGCTCTGTCGGAGAAAATCCCCAAGCGGCTGATACTTTGGGAATCAACGTGTATGCTTTACGTTATGCAGGTGTTTTATTCTCAGGTTTCTTAGGCGGTATGGGTGGTGCAGTCTTTGCACAATCGATTGCTGGACGTTTTGCAGCAACAACGATTGCCGGCCAAGGTTTCATCTCACTTGCAGCGATGATCTTTGGTAAATGGAATCCATTGGGAGCAATGGGAGCAGCAATTTTCTTCGGTTTTGCACAAAACTTGAGTATTGCCGGTTCCAACCTACCAGTTATTTCACAGATTCCGGATGTGTATTTACAATCAGCACCATATATTTTGACGATTGTCGTATTGGTTCTCTTCTTAGGGAAATCAGCTGCGCCAAAAGCCGATGGTGTCAATTATATCAAAACAAAATAATTCTTTTGTAATTAAAGGGCGGGACTATGGGACAAGTTACTTAGTCACGCCCTTTTTCTTTTAGTAATCACAGTGGCAGATTTTATTTTTATAAGTGATTGTTTCATTGAAATAATTGTAAAGGCTTTTAGTTTACGGGTTAAAAAGAAGCTTTTATACTTTAAATTGGTAAGTTATGAGTGGAATTCATTTCTACTTATTTGATAGATAAAATAGAAAGAGGGAATTGAAATGTTTAAGCGTATTCACTTAGTTGTAATGGATTCAGTTGGTATCGGAGAAGCACCAGATGCTGAAAAATTTGGCGATGTAGGTTCAGATACTTTGGGTCATATTGCAGAAGAAGCCGGACTAACTATTCCACACTTAGAACAACTTGGATTAGGTACAATCCGTCCATTAAAAGGCGTAAAGGATGTCGCAGATCATGATGGTTACGCGACTAAATTAGAAGAAATCTCAGTAGGAAAAGATACGATGACCGGTCATTGGGAAATTGCCGGATTAAATATCAAAACACCATTCCGAGTATTTCCAGAAGGATTCCCACAAGAATTATTAGATCAAATTTCGGAATTTTCAGGTCGTGGCATTATCATGGGAGCGAACAAACCATATTCTGGAACAGAAGTTATCAAAGACTTCGGTGAAGAACAAATGAAGACTGGGGACTTGATCATTTATACTTCTGCAGATCCAGTTTTACAGATTGCAGCTCACGAAGAAGTTATTCCGCTAGAGGAATTATACAAAATTTGTCAGTATGTTCGTGATATTACGAAAGACGATCCATATATGATCGGCCGAATCATCGCACGTCCATATCTAGGTGAACCAGGAAACTTCACTCGGACAAGTAATCGTCATGACTATGCCTTGGATCCATTTGGTAAAACGGTTTTAGATGCATTGAAAGACAATGGCAAGGACGTGATTGCTGTTGGAAAAATCAATGATATTTTTAATGGTCAGGGAATGACGGATGCAGTTCGTACGAAGAGCAATATGGATGGTGTCGATAAATTATTAGCTGTCATGAAGGAAGAGTTTACGGGCTTAAGTTTTACTAATTTAGTTGATTTTGACGCGCTATTTGGTCATCGACGTGATGTTGTAGGGTATGCACATGCAATTGAAGAATTTGATTTACGTATACCAGAAATATTAGATGCAATGCAAGAAGATGATTTATTAATGATCACAGCAGACCATGGGAATGATCCAACCTTTACCGGAACTGATCATACTCGTGAGTACGTGCCTTTGTTGGTTTATAGTAAAAATATGAAAGCACAAGGCAAATTACCACAAGGTTATTACTCAGATATTGCAGCTACGATTGCAGAAAACTTTGACGTACCAGCAACTGAGAACGGCGAAAGTTTCTTAAAATTACTAAAATAAATTCAGATAGATAAATCAGGAGGGTTTTATGACAGACTTACAAGGAAAAATTAAACAAACTGCAAGCTATATCCAAGATAAAGGAGTGGCTGATAGTGCTTTCGGCTTGATTTTAGGCTCTGGGTTAGGTGAATTGGCTGAAGAAATCGAAAATCCGATCGTTATTCCTTATAATGAAATTCCACATTTTCCTGTATCAACGGTGATTGGACATGCAGGTCAATTAGTTTATGGTCAATTAGCTGGGAAGAATGTTTTAGCGATGCAAGGTCGCTTCCATTATTATGAAGGTAATCCAATGGAGACAGTGACCTATCCAGTTCGTGTAATGGCTGAGTTAGGTATTCATTCAGTAGTGGTGACGAATGCTGCTGGCGGTGTGAATGAAGGCTTCCAACCAGGTAATTTAATGTTGATTACAGATCATATCAACTTTATGGGAACGAATCCGTTGATTGGACCAAATGATGATGAGATGGGGCCACGTTTTCCAGATATGAGTGCGGCTTACACGAAAGAGTATCAGGAAAAAGCCCGTGAAGTCGCTAAAAAATTATCAATTGGCTTACAAGAAGGTGTCTATCTTGGTATGACCGGCCCAACGTATGAAACGCCAGCAGAAATTAGAATGGCACGAACAATCGGAGCCGATGCGGTCGGGATGTCGACGGTACCAGAAGTTATCGTTGCTGCCCATAGCGGAATGAAAGTATTAGGTATTTCTTGTATCACGAATTTGGCCGCTGGAATGCAAGCTAACTTGAATCATGCAGAAGTAGTTGAAACAACTGAACGAGTAAAAGAAGACTTTAAAACATTAGTTAAAGAAACATTAGCAGTTCTATAATTAGCAAGCAAAAAATACACTATATCGGAGGAGTAAAATGAGCGTTCATATCGAAGCGAAACAAGGCGAAATTGCTGATAAAATTTTATTACCAGGAGATCCGTTACGGGCAAAATTCATTGCGGAGAATTTCTTAGAAGAGGCAGTTTGTTATAACAATGTTCGAGGTATGCTAGGTTATACGGGGATGTATAAAGGCGAACGTGTTTCTGTTCAAGGAACAGGAATGGGAATGCCGTCAGCAGGAATTTATGCGCAAGAACTGATCCAATCCTATGGCGTAAAAAAATTGATTCGTGTAGGAACATGTGGAGCTTTATCTAAAGCTGTCCATGTTCGTGACCTGATTATTGCACAAGGAGCGGTAACAAGTTCTTCAATGGTCGAAAAACATTTCCCAGGTTTTCACTTTGCCCCAATCGCTGATTTTGATTTGATGATGAAGGCATACGATGTAGCTAAAGAAAAAGGTTTTACGACCCATGTAGGTAACATATTGTCTGAAGATACGTTCTATAAAGATGATCTAACAACGACGTTCAATTTGGCTGAGTATGGTGTCTTGGGCGTTGAAATGGAAGCTGCGATTTTGTATTATCTAGGTGCGAAATTCAATGTTCAAACATTAGGAATCATGACCGTTAGTGATCATATGGTGACGGGAGAAGATACAACATCAGAAGAACGCCAAAATACATTTAAAGATATGATGTATGTCGGTTTAGAAACACTGATTAGTTAAACATTCAGCTGATTTCCATTTTTGGAGATCAGTTTTTTTATTTAAAAGAGAGCAGTTTTTGAATAAGAGTCTTCTAGTAGTTGCGTTTGAGTGAGATTCGTTATAATAAAGGTACTGAGCTAATTATTAAGGAGAGGTCAAAGATGAAAACCGTTGTACGAAAACGAATGATCGGAAACATTCCGTTACTTGAAGTAGTAGAAGAAGACAAAATCTATGAACCATTGCCATTGATTATTTATTATCATGGATGGCAAACCGCGAAAGAATTAGTATTGACTCAAGGGCGTAAACTAGCGGCAAAGCATTTTCGTATTTTACTACCTGATGCAGCGAATCATGGCGAACGCAAGACCAAGACGTCAGAAATTCCGTCACTGACTTTTTGGGATAGTATTCAGACAAATCTTTATGAGTTTGGTTTTTTAGTTGATTACTTTGAAAATTTAGGTTTAGTAATGGGAAAAATTGGAGTGGGCGGTATTTCAATGGGTGGGATTACGACATGCATGTTACTGACACAACATCCTGAGATCGATGTTGCTGCATGTGTCATGGGTTCACCCGCTCCGATTAAGTATCGGGAACGGATTTGTGATCATGCTAGAGAATTAGGTTTTTATTTGCCTACAGATTATCGAAAACTCACCTCATGGTTGGAAAAGTATGATTTATCATTGGCACCTGAAAAAGTTGCTGATCGGCCGCTATTTTTTTGGCATGGGACAGAAGATGAAAAAGTTCCCTATGTCCATACCGCTGATTTTATCAAAGAAAATCCGGGATTACCGCTAACTTTTATCAGCGCTCAGGAGCGTCATTTTGTTCAAATTGCAACGATGGATCGAATTGCTGATTTTTTTGTTGATAACTTAGCTAAAGTTGAGGGAAAGTAGTTTCCTTCTCGAAAAATTTGACTTAAGATATGAAGATAATAGAAACAAGGAGGAATTTTTAATGGAAAATTTTGATTTTCATGTAACCACAGATATTCGCTTTGGGAAAGACCGTTTGGCTGAGTTGCCAGAAGCTCTGAACCAATTTGGTAAAAAAGTATTGATCGTATATGGTGGAGGTAGCATCAAAAAGATCGGCTTATACGATAAAGTGATGGAACAATTAAAAGCTAACGGCAACGAAGTTTTTGAACTTGCGGGCGTTGAACCTAATCCACGCGTTGAAACTGTTCGGCGTGGAGCAGAGATCTGTCGTAAAGAAAAAATCGATGTCTTATTAGCGGTCGGTGGCGGATCAACGATTGATTGTGCCAAAGTAGTTGCAGCAGCAGCGAAATTTGATGGTGATGCATGGGATCTTGTTTTACAACGTCGTGGCTATCAAGGTGGCGCGTTGCCATTAGTAACGATCTTGACATTAGCAGCTACAGGTAGTGAAATGAATAGCGGCGCTGTGATCTCAAATCTTGAAACACATCAAAAATTAGGAACAGGTAGCAAGGCGATGTTACCAAAAGTTTCTTTCTTAGATCCACAAAATACTTTTAGTGTGAATAAATATCAAACTGCTGCAGGTTCAGCTGACATTATGAGCCACTTGATTGAAAATTATTTTAAACGAACTGAAGGAGCCGATATTCAAGATTCTGTTTCTGAAGGTTTGATGCGTTCGGTTATTAAAAATTGTCCGATCGCATTAAAAGATCCGACTGATTATGATGCACGGGCAAACTTGATGTGGGCAAGCACATTAGCTTTGAATGGCTTGACTGGGAATGGTAAGCCAGGAGCTTGGTCGTGTCATCCGATGGAACATGAATTGAGTGCTTTTTATGATATCACTCATGGTGTTGGATTAGCGATCTTGACACCTCGCTGGATGGAGTATAGCTTAAATGATGAGACTGTTGATAAATTTGCTCATTTTGCTTGGAACGTTTGGAATGTAGAAGAAAAAGTTCCCATGTTAGCTGCCCGAATTGGGATTCAAAAATTATACGATTACTTCAAAGCTTGTGGTATCCCAATGACATTGCCTGAAGTTGGAATCGATGAAGAAAAATTTGAAGAGATGGCGAAACAAGCAGTCGCTCACAGTACGATTAAGACAGATGCGTTTGTGCCATTAGATGAGGCCGCGGTTAAAGAAATTTATACTGCTTGCTTGACTGAAAGTAATTTCGAATAAAAAAATGGTGACTCTAAATGAGTCACCATTTTCTATTTAATCAATGATTGGGCATAATAAAATGTAAAACACGAGCCAATGTTTTTTGAAGTGTGGTCGTTACTTTTGGTCGAGACAATATATAGAGGATCAGAAGAGTCCCTGTGACTAACAATAGGAGATGCAAGAGCGGATTTTTAACTGTTTCAGTCAGTTCAACTAATGGTGCAACAAGATACACGTGGAGCAAATAGATTGCTAATGTTTTTTGTCCCCAAGAAGTAAAAAAATGTGGTCTCGGAGCGGCCAAACTGATAAAGACAAAAACAAAAGCAAAACCAACGAGATATAGCAAAATATTGTCTAAAATATTTTGATATAATGGTAATTTAAATAATAAGAAGGAACGATCACGCCATAAAATCTCGGGGGGAAGATCGATTTTGACCCAGAAATAGGCTACGATCAAGCCCAGGATAATGATCCCGATGCTGATAATTTTCCGCCAACGCCAATGATAAATTTTTTCGAGTAATGACCGATCGGTAAAGTAGCCTGCTAAGAAATAAGGTAAAAAACCTAACGTCCGTGCCATTGCCATATAAGTACCAAATTCGGTTAAAAAACCAGAAAAAATACCGATGATAAAGCTTAGAATTAAAATTCGTCGTACTTTAACCAAATCGGGTAGTAATAAACGCCAAATGAACATACAATACAAATACCAAAGCGTCCAGCCTGGACTTAAAATCATAAAGGCGTCGATCTTACCGATGGCCAACATGATTAAAGATAAAATCAAATTCAATAATAAGTAAGGGACTAAAAAGGTCTCGACGGCTGTTGCTCGACCTTTGGCTAAATTTTTTGAAAAGTAGCCTGAAATAAAAATAAAAACGGGCATGTGGAACAGATAGATAAATACATAAATAAATGCGCCAACCTTGTTATCTAAACGAAAATATTCTAGGGCGTGTCCCAAGACGACAAGTAAAATCAAAATCCCACGAATATTGTCATACAGGTATTCACGCTTTGGTTGTGTGATTGTGGACACCTCCTTTAGATTCCGTTATGCTTAAGTAGTAGAGTCAATGCTCTACTTGTCTATTGTAGCACGAAATAAAAAGTTCCTTGGTTCTTTTTGTTGGAATTATTTGAAGAAGTGGCTTTTTAGAAAACTCACCGTATTAAATTAGACGAAGGAGCAATGCGATGCGTTATTCAGCGAAATTAGTTAAAAATGTTTTTAAAGTGATCAATATGAAAAAATTAGTCGGCGCAACTATGGTCGATCCCCCGAAACGCCGGCGGATTATCAGTCGCCAACTTTCTCATACGGATATGCCTCATAAAATAGCTGAAATTGATGGTCATCAATTAATTACGTTATTTCCGGCCCATCCCACAAAACGCCATATTTTTTATTTACATGGCGGTGGTTATGCACTAGAGGCATCACCTTTTCATAAAGAGATTCAAGAACGGTTTGTAAAGCGTTATAATCTAAAAGTTAGTTATTTTGATTATCCTTTAGCTCCTGAAAATACTGCTGAAACGACCGTCCCATTAACAGAGCGTGCGTTCAAACAGTTAACTTACCTGTATCCGGATGATCACTTTTATTTGTTTGGTGATTCTGCAGGTGGAGGCTTAGCGATGAGTTTGGCACAGCATCTCCGTGATATCGACTTGCCTAAGCGACCTCAAAAAATTGCCTTAGCCTCACCGTGGTTGGATGCTTCGTTAAGTGATCCACGTTCACAGGAACTTCAAGAAAAAGATGTATTATTAGAAAAAGATCTACTGGCTGAAGCTGGAGAAAATTATGCAGGGAATTTATCTTTAACTGATCCGATGGTTTCACCTATTTACGGCAACTTTGATCAGTTAGGAAAATTGTTTGTTGTAGCTGGCACAGACGAAATTTTATATCCAGATGTTTTACGGTTGCAAGAGCGGGTTAAACGTAGCGATGGTACTGCGATGCAGTTAGAAGTGGTTGAGGGGATGATGCATGATTTTGTTGTCTATCCGTTGAAAGAATCGTTGCCATATGTGGATCAAATCGGTGAATTTTATCAATAATAAACGGATGATTTAATAGAACAAGCCGATAATTTTTTTATCATAAAAGGGGGTAAAAGGTTGGAACCCAAAACGCACAGTCGTGCTCCGTGGCAACAAAAGGTGATTCAACTATTACCTGTCGTTGGTCTAGCGGCATTTATCTTATTACTTATCTATATCAGACGCTCAGGTCTTTTTAGCTCCGTTGCCGATCTACAACAATTTATTCGCAATTTTGGCAGCTTTGCGGTAGTGGCATTCATTATCGTCCAAGCGATTCAACCGATTGTTCCCTTTTTACCTGGAGGATTTGCGACGATTGTTGGGATGCTGATGTTCGGAAATATCCCTGGTATTCTATATAGTTATATTGGGCTTGTCGTGGGAGAAGTCTTGCTATTTTTATTGGTGAGACGCTATGGTCCACGTTTTGCTCGCTTTGTTTTATCACAAAAGAATTTTGAAAAATTCGAAACGACGTTACAAGATCATACGCAAGATATCAAACGATTACTGATTGTTTGTTTTATCTTTCCGTTCTTACCGGATGACCTGACTTGCTTAGTAGCAGGAATGACCGATTTGCCGTTTAAAGATTATTTACGAATTGTGCTGATTTTCAAATTATGGTCAGTTGCTTCGTATGGTTTTGTTTGTCTATTTGTCTTAAAGAAAACATTCGCAAGTATTTGATTTTGATTGAATAAAAAAAGCTGATAGAACACTATCAGCTTTTTTATTCTAGTTAGGAGGAATAGTATGATCCGATATGGCATTCTAAGTACCGCACAAGTTGTTCCACGTTTTGTTAGCGGAGTCAGAGAAAGCCGGGAGGGAGTAGTGACGGCGATTGCTTCTCGAAAACTTGAAAAAGCGCAAGCGATGGCTCAGTCATTAGAGATTCCCCAGGCATTTGGTAGTTATGAAGAACTCTGTCAAAGTGATGTTGTAGATATCGTATACATCGCTGTTTACAATAAAGGACACTATGTAGCGGCTAAACAGGCTTTATTAAATGGCAAACATGTATTGTTAGAAAAACCATTTGCGATGACAGTTGATCAAGCCAACGAGCTTTTTGCATTAGCACAAGAACGTAATCTTTTTTTGATGGAAGCCCAGAAAGCATTATTTCTTCCAATCACTGAAAAAGTCCGACAAGTGATCAAACAAGGGAAAATCGGACGAATCCGTTGGTTAGATTCGGTTACTTCTTATCCTAATATTGATCATATCAAATGGTTCCGTGATTTGGATGCGGGCGGTGGTGTCTTACGTGGAGCGGGGACCTATCCATTAGAGTATCTGCAATATTTATTGGCCTCATCACCGGAAGAAGTTAAGGGGACCTTGGCGTTTGTTCCCCAACAATCTGATGCTCAAGCTCAAGTCACTTTGTCCTTTCCTGATAACGTGTTGGCTACGATTTTTTTAACCGTAGATTTGGACTTAGAAAATAAATTAGTGATCTATGGTGACCAAGGCCAGATCGTTATTCCAAATTTTTGGAAAACGGATCAAGCCGAAGTCCATTACAGAAATGGGACTTCGGAGTTATTGGGAAATAAACAAACGAGTGAATTTGTTTTTGAGATTGAACATGTTAATGACTGCTTAAAAGAAAAATTGATCGAAAGTCCAATTGTTACGAAAGCATTGACAATCAAAACAGTCGAGCTAATCGAAAAGATTTATCAAAACAATCAAAAATGATTGGTAAAAGGAGAGTAGGTGTGCTATAGTTTGTCTCATGCGACGAGTCGAGTGGATCAGTTTTTTTAAGATCCTTCGATACCAGAGGCACATGACGTAAGTCACCTGTCGGATTTCAGGCGTGTCGGGAAGAAGCTTAGTGGACGAAGAACCTTCCTATCATTTTGATACTGGTGAAAAAAACCTCTTAGAATTTATTCTAAGAGGTTTTTTGTATTATTTTTTACAGTAATCGTGTATTTATTCCAAAAATAGATGGTCGAATATGTCGGTCGACCATCTATCACAGTTAGCCTAATTGAAAGAGAAACTAACTTGAAATAGTATAGCATAATTTTTTAAATCCCGTTGGTGGCTATTCGTTATATCTGAACGAGCATCATCAAATGGTGTAACAGAATGCTAAAAAGCTTGTTTCGTGTAAAAAAAGCAGCATAATTTTAATCACCGATCTACAATTGCTTTTTTTCTCATAATTTTCCGGACCATATTTTGTACGTGTTTAAGATCTTCATATTTATCAGTGCATTCTAAAAAAAGAATAGGTTTATTTTTAGTATTCTCAATAGAGCAAAATTTGTTAGTACTGATGATTAAATCAATCGAATCATCCTCTAATAAAAAGCGGTTAGAGTCAACAAAATTTAATTTTACAAGGCCCATAGTACTCATAGTGAAAAATTTTTTTAGACCGATAGAGTTAAATTCACCTTTGGAATCGTCAATAAAAATAGAAAGTTCACAATCTGTCATAAATTCATTTGTGATGCTTAATGCAGCATAAAGAAAAGTTGAGTAATCGAGGTGTGAATAAATCAAGCTATTCCGCGGACAAATAGATTCTAGTCGGATTCGAATATTTTGTTGAACGATTCCGATATCTTCAGGATAAAGAGTATGGTACTCACCAACGGGTACATAATTATAAAAACTTTTGAATAGCAACCGTGTATGAATAACATATAATTCTTTTTCTAGTTTGTCAGAGTTAAATTGAAATTGGTTGAATAATAGCCCAATATTTTGAAAGAAAAATTGGTTTGCTTGATAAATGCTAGAATCAAGTTCTTTATGATATTTTTTGATCTCTTGAAAGAAATTCATATTCCGATAGAAGGCCATTTTTGATTGCAAAAATAATAACAAAAAAGATACTTCTTCTTTGATATTAGTATGAACTGCAAAATTTTCTTCAGTTATAAACTGAAAATATTGTATAAATTTATTTCCAATAAGAATCGACTCTACTGGCAATTCGTTTTCTTGAATATAATGACCAGATAAGTATCGAATCAACGTGATATCAACCAAATATTCATACTGGATTCTGGTAATAGGATCAATCTGATCTGAGAGTAAGAAACTTAAATTTGCAAAGATTAACTTTTTTTCGGTAGAGTTCGTGAGTTTGAATGGTTGGGAGTATCCTCCGTAAAGTTGCCAAAAGAAGCTCAGAAAAAATAGTCGAATAGTGGGTTCTAAACCGCTTAGTATCAATTTATTGTTTCGGATATGTAGGGAAAGACTAGTCTCTTTTAAAAAATCACGAAGTTCATAAATATCCTTTTTTAAGGTCGAATAACTTAAGTTATATTTTTCGGTTAAGAAAGTCATCGAATTTTCTTTAGTTAATAACAGGTCCTCTAGCAGATTAATTTTTATCGAAATATGATAAATGGCTAGTGACAGTTCTTTATTTACTTTGTAGTTAGTTGCGCATATTTGATAAGCATGACCATCATTGATTATGGGACTGATTCCAGCTTGTTCGTTTATATCATTAGAAAGGATAATAAGTCGATCAAGATATTTTTGAGTCGTTCTTTTTTCAAACCCCACTTGTTCTGAGATGTTATTAATATCATGAGTTCCAGGGTGTTTTTCTAAATATACATAAATGGAAAAAAGAGCATGGCTCTCAAAATCTAATAGTAAGTCAATATTCATGAGATTTCCTCCTTTTTAATTTTATAGTATAGAGGACAATTATTAGAGAAAAAGTGGCGCTGTATAAAAATTATTTTAAAGATAACTGCTAGGATTTTTTTTTTACTATTTTTTGAATAAAATCCAAGGAATAAGAGATATATTCCAAAAAAATGTAACGTTTATCTACGTATTTTAAAACTATTCATTTTTTTCTCAAAAAGAGTTCTTTAAACAGAGATTTATGTTACAGAAATAGTGTGATTACTAAGAAATTCATTCATGGTAAGAAAAAATTTTTTTAATAGTTCTTCTAATAATTCAGAGCAGAGCCTGTTTGACTTTGCCTTTTTTAAGTCTAGTATGGTGGCTGTAGTTTGGAAGTGCGCACTTCGATTGCAATGAATTTAAAAGGATGTGGCACAAATGAATAACACGGAGAATAAAGATTCTTTAAGTAGTAATAATCAACTTACTGGGGTTCAATTATTCTCGATGACTACTTCAATGGTCATGACAGTGTACGGTTTCGCAGCATTTGCTAAACAAGGACCGACAGCTTTGTTCTTTCTATTTTTAGCAGGTATTTTATGGTTCATCCCAGTGACACGTTCTGCGGGTGAAATGGCTTCTGTAGATGGTTGGAGTAAAGGTGGTATTTTCACTTGGGGACGTCATATGTTAGGTGAACGTCTAGGTTGGTCTGCTTTATTTTACCAATGGATCCATATCACTGTGGGCATGTGTACAATGATGTATTTTATCATAGGATGTTTATCAATAACTTTCAATGTTCCTATTATTAACACGAATCCTCTATTCAAATTTATCATTATGATGATTATTTTATGGGGACTGATTTTTGCCCAACAACGTGGAACGAAAGTAACAGGCAAAATTGCACAATGGAGTTTTACAATCGGTGTGATTATTCCAGTGTTCTTATTACTCTTTTTGACAATTACCTATTTAGTTAAGGGTAACCCGATGTTAATCAAGATTAATCTGCATACCATCTTACCCTCAAGTTGGAGCGGCAATGTATTGGTTGGATTTGTTCCATTTATTTTAGCTTTTGCAGGAGCAGAAGGCTCAGCAACACATGTTAAAGATTTAAAGAAACCATCGATTTATCCTAAAGTAATGATGGCGTTGGCAATTTGCGCAATTGTATCAGATATTATCGGGACGATTTCGATTGCTGCAACAATTCCAAATGCTAAAATTCAGTTAAGTACAGGTATTGTTTATGCGTATGGCGCTTTGGTTCAACAATTCCCATGGCTTAATGTTACTTTTGTTGAATGTTTTATTGGTTTATTATTAGCCATCGGAATCATTGGTGAAATTAGTAGCTGGGTCGTTGGACCAAACGCTGGGATGTATGAAGCGGCTAAAGAAGGCTATTTGCCTGATAGTTTTGCTAAAACAAATAGTTATGGCGTTGAGACGAATGTAATGATCTTACAAGGTGTGATTGTTTCAATCATGGCTGCAGTACTTACCTTTGGGGCAGGTGGAGATAAATCAAATCTATCTTTTCAAACGGCAATGAGTTTAACCGTCGCTCTTTATACTTTGATGTATATGCTGATGTTTGTATCATATATAGTTTTAGTTTTGAAACATGATGACTTACATCGTACCTTCAAAGCTGCAAAATCTAAAGTGATGAGAGTCATTATGGGAATTTTGGGTTTGGTATTATCTGCTTTTGGATTTGTTGTAACCTTCTTTCCACCAGCTGCCTATACGGCTCAACAAAAACACACGTATTTGACGTTATTATTGACCGCGTTTATTATAGTTTTCTTTATTCCAGTAATTATGTACCAATTTCATGGAAATTGGACATTACATCGTCATGATAAATCAGAGGATGATTTGCACCATCCGATCCATTAAATACAACCTACAAACCTACAAGGAGATTTTTTTATGAATACAGATTATTTAGAGAGCTCATTTTTAGGAAGCAAAGAAGCAGCACGAAGCATGCCTAAAAAAGTTTTACCTGACCAGGGAATGAACCCTGACACAGCGGAGACGCTCGTCAATCATATTCGTTTGAACGAAGCTAAAGCTGATCAAAATTTAGCAACATTTTGTACTACACAAATGGAACCGCAAGCTGATCGCTTAATGATGAATTCGCTCGAAACGAATGCGATTGACAAATCAGAATACCCAAAAACGACCGCAATGGAAAACTATTCTATTAGTATGATTGCACATATGTGGAATATAGGTGAAGGAAAAGAGTTGTACAAAGACTTTATAGGAACTTCAACTGTTGGTTCTTCAGAAGGGTGTATGCTAGGTGGGTTGGCTTTATTACACAGTTGGAAACATCGGGCTAAAATTGCAGGTTTAGATATTGATAATTTGCACGAGCATAAACCTAACTTGATTATTAATTCCGCCTTTCAAGTTGTTTGGGAAAAATTTTGCACATATTGGAATGTCGAGTTGCGAGAAGTTCCTATGGATGAAAACCATATGTCGTTAAACATGGATACTGTTATGGACTATGTTGACGAAAATACCATTGGTATCGTAGGGATTCAAGGAATTACTTATACAGGACGTGTTGATGATATTCAAAAACTTGATGAACTTGTTTCTGAATACAATAAAACTGCAAAATTACCAATCAAAATCCATGTCGATGCAGCATTTGGTGGATTTTTCGCTCCATTTGTTGATGGTTTTAAACCATGGGACTTTCGATTAAAAAATGTAGCATCAATTAATGTATCAGGGCAATAAATATGGGATGGTATATCCTGGAATTGGTTGGATTGTTTGGCGAGAAAATACAGAAGAATATTTACCAAAAGAAATGCGTTTCTCAGTTCCTTATCTAGGTAGCAGCGTAGATTCTATTGCAATCAACTTCTCACATAGTGGGGCGCATATTGTTGCTCAATACTATAACTTGATTCGTTTTGGGCGTGAGGGATTTACTGCTATCATGAATAATGTTCGTAGTGTATCACAACGTATTAATCAAGAGTTAAAAGATTTAGGGATTTTTGAGATTATTAATGATGGTTCACAATTACCTATTAATTGTTGGAAAATCGCAGAAAATGTAGAATTAACTTGGAATTTATACGACTTAGAAGACAAACTAAAAGAATACGGATGGCAAGTACCAGCTTATCCGCTACCTATAAGTTTAGATGATGTTACCATCAGTCGTATCGTAGTTCGTCCGTCCATGACGATGACCATTTGTGATGATTTCATTGAAGATTTGACGCGTGCAATTGATGACCTAAATCGAAATCATTTGATTCATCACGCATCTTAATTTATAATATCAACTGTTATTAAAGCCCTAATAAAGTATTTTATTTATTAGGGCTTTTAAACTGGAGGGAATCAAATTGAAAAAAGATAAAGTAGAAGTTACCGGCGACGTACGAGTCAGATACGCACCAAGTCCAACTGGTTTTTTACATTTAGGAAATGCGCAATCTGCGTTATTCAACTACTTGTTTGCCAAACATTATAATGGAACATGGGTCTTGCGAATTGAAGATACTGACTTGCTGCGAAATGTTCCTCATGGCGAAGAAAGTCAGATGGAAAATCTTCATTGGTTAGGTATCGATTGGGATGAAGGTCCGGATAAACCGAAAGTCGAATTTGCTCCTTACCATCAAAAAGATCGTGTAGATTTGTATCATAAATATGTCCAACAATTATTAGATGCAGGATTTGCTTATCGTGATTATACGACAGAAGAAGAGTTGAAAGACTTGCATGAACAACAACTCGCAGCTAAAATTGCTCCTCATTATGATGGACGTTGGTATGGTGCGACGAAAGAACAAATCGAGCAAGCACAAGCAGAAGGTCGCAAATCGACTGTTCGTCTTCATTTACCAGAAGATCACGTCTACGGCTGGGATGATATGATTAAAGGACGAGTTGAATTTAACTCAGATAATATCGGCGGTGACTTTATCATTGAAAAAAGTAATGGGATGGCAACGTATAATTTTGCGGTAGTTATCGATGATTACTTAATGAAGATGACTCATGTTCTACGTGGGGATGATCATATCGCGAATACACCTAAACAAATTGCTGTCTATGAAGCACTGGGAATTCCACAACCATTGTTTGGTCATATTACGTTAATCTATAGTTTAGATACACATAAAAAATTGAGTAAGCGAGACAAAAATACGCTTCAATTCATCAGTCAATATCGTAAATACGGCTATTTGAGTGAAGCATTACTAAACTTTATTGCTTTTCTTGGTTGGTCTCCAGTGGGTGAAAAAGAATTATTTACTAAAGAAGAATTAATTGAAGCATACGATATTAACCGAATGTCTGCTTCTCCAGCTTATTTTGATCAAAAAAAATTAGATTGGACGAATGCAGAATACATCAAAAAACTGTCAGTCGAAGAATTAGCGACCCGTGTTTTATCACTAGTCGATGCGGCTGAAACAGAAGTTGCCCAACAATTGAAAGCTATAAATATCGGAAATGAAATCGAATTTGTAAAAAAGGTTATTGATATTTATCATACAGAAGCAAAAACTTTGATGACGTTCATGGAAAAAATATTATTTATAAAACAAGCAGATCAAGTTCACTTTACCTATGATGATTTAGCTGAATTTGATAGCGAAAGCGTCAAACAAATCTTGAATGTTATGGATAAAGAATTGAAAGATACCACAGATATAATCGATTATCCTGCGATTTTGACTACGATCCAAAAATTAACTTCACAAAAAGGGCGTAAACTTTATATGCCATTAAATGTCATATTTACTGATAGTAAATCAGCGCCGCAAATTGTAGATATTCTATCAGTAATGCCGAAAAAAACCGTTCAATTGTTAGTGAATAATGCCTTGAAATTTTTAAATAACTAGCAAAAAAGCTACAGCCAAATATTTGGCTGTAGCTTTTTTTGAGTTTAACATTTAAATGAATACTGTTTTATATAATGCAATCGCAAGAATAGAAGCGATGATCGGCGCTACAACGGGTACCCAAGAATAGCTCCATTGTGAATCACCTTTATTTTTTAATGGTAATAAGGCATGCATGATCCGCGGACCTAAATCACGAGCAGGGTTTAAACCAGGTCCAGTTGGTCCACCAAATGATGCAACCAATGTCCAAACTAAGAAACCTAATGCTAAGTGAGCAGTTCCTAAATTGTTTTGGAAGAATGGTGCTTTAGTGATTCCTAGGGCACCAAAGAATAAAATAAATGAGCCAAAGAATTCATTTACAAAACCATTGAATTTAGAACCAACACTATTGATTGTTGAGAATGTTCCTAAGACATGTAATTTGTTTTCAGTTTGGTCATAATAAGGTTTGTAGCAAGCTACAACAACTAATTGCCCAACCATTGCGCCAAGAATTTGAACGATGATATAAGGAAGAGCCTCAGACCAAGGGAACAAGCCACTTACTGCTAAACCAATTGTAAACGCTGGGTTAATGTGGTTACCGCTAATACCACCAAAAATCATTGCAGGAATCATAACCCCACACCCATAACCTACAGCAATCAACATCCAGTCACTACCGTAACCTTTTGTACCTCTCAAATCAACATTGGCAACCGCACCGTTTCCTAACATTACTAACAAAGCAGTTCCCAAGAACTCAGCTACCAACCGAGTTGTCAGTGAATAATCCATAAAAACCTCCTAAAAATAATTAATACTGAAAATAACAAATGAAAATTTCATTTTATATCTTAATACCATTTTTGTGAATTAGCAAATGTTAACATCAAAAAAACGGATAATTTCTCTAGATTATGCTAATAACAAATGTTAATCACATAAATTAAGAAAAAATTTACTTTAAATTTTATTGTCTTGATAAAAAAACTCGCTTTAAAAGCGAGTTACGGATAAATCAGTTAATCAAAACCAAATGTCTGAAATTAGGATTGTTCTCAATCAATTTATGAGCACCATAAAAATTCTTAGCTGAAAAGCCATTTAATTGTGCAGTTAAAATCGACTTCAATTGCTTTTTTTCCCACAAGTAAATCAAAAGTTCCATAATTTTACGAGAATAGTCGATTCCCGCTTCTGACGCAAAAGATTCCTCAAGAAAATCTTCACAGTAGAAGTTGCGGTAATCTGATGCAATCATTTTTTTCTTTTTGTTGATAAAATGTAGCAATAAAATATCAGCTGTCGCTTCAAAGTCAGCTAGGTGCTCAAAGCTTTTTTCTTTTTCAGTATCTAAGTTGATCACATAATCGACGGAAGAAAAACCCGCATTTTTGAGTTCTCTTGCTAAGTGGTTCGATTGTGAGAGGACAAGATCTGCACCCATGTTTTTGATCCAGATCTCTGAATTGTTTTTGTTGATCGTAGCCACAACGTTTAAACCTGCCCATTTGGCCAATTGAATAATACTTGCTCCTAGTCCGTCTGAAGTATTCAAAATCAACAATGTACCGGAATTTTTCTTCGGTTTAGGATCTAATCCTAATTGCTTGAAAACGACTTCAAAAGCTAAGAAAAAACTATAGGAAAAAGCTGCTGCCTCATCCATCGGGAAATCGGTTGGCAATTTGACTACGGAGCGGCCATCGACGATTTGGAAGTTGCTATAACTACCATATTTTCCGACTTTATTAACAAACAAGACACGATCACCGACATTCAAACGAGGATTACTGCTGCCCATGCGAGTAATGATCCCAACACCGCCGAAGCCTAAAACGTACGGCTTTTTTGGCCCTTTGATCGTTTGTCGGATCTGTGTGTCTAAGGTACTGATAGAGATAGCTGAGATTTTTATCATTAAATCATGTTCACGCAATTTAGGTAACATGACTTTATACTGTTCAAATTTTTGATCTTCTTTCAAACGAAATTTTTTTTCAAATCCGATAGCGTCTGAAATCATTTGTTTCACCCTCCTCAGAAAATAAATTTCTGAATCGCTATTAAATCCATATAGCTACTTATAATATACTTGATTTAACAATCAGAGGGAAATAATTTCTTTAAAAATACGCAACAATCCTAGAAAAATTTGCTTTTATAGCTATTTAGTAAGTAAAAATTTTTTTCTTTAGTTCAATACATGAGAAGCCACTTAACTTGTAGTGGTTCCTTAAGATAGCTAAACTGAGTAGATGAATCAATAAGCAGGAGGAAAGCAATGTTTACTGAAAAAAGTTTTGAAGTCTTTGAAATTGAAGGATTAACGCCAAGAATGGTAGGTATTCGGCAGGAGATCCAGCCTATTTTTCAACAATTAGATGAAGTTTTTCAACAAGTGTTAGAGCCAATAATCGATGAAAAATTATTTATCCACATCGCACAACATCGCCGCCGCTCAGTTTATCCACCAGAAAATACATGGTCGGCATTAAGTCGTCAAAAAAGAGGGTATAAAATGGAACCACATTTTCAATTAGGCATTTGGCCAGATTATGTTTTTATGTGGTTATCTTGTATCGATCAACCAAAAGATGAAGGCCTCATAGCACAGAAATTTTTAGACAATCAAACATATTTTACCCAACTATCCAAGGATTTTGTTTTATCAGGCGATCATACAAAACCACAAACGGAAGAGTTATCACCAGAAAATCTAGAAAAAGGCTTAATAAGGTTTCGTGATGTGAAAAAAGGTGAGTTCCAAGTGGGTCGAATCATCAAAAAGGAGGCCTCATTGTGGAAAAAGCCAGAAGAGGCAAAACAATGTATGATCGATACGTATCAACAATTAACGCCTTTATATAAGTTGAGCATCAATTAAAACGCCACTGACAAAAAAATAAATGTAATAACAAATTAAAATATTCTGACAAAAGCAAGGGCAAAAGATAAGATGCTCTTGTTTTTTTTGAATATTCTGGTTTAATTTTTATTAATAATATTTATTCATTTGAAGGACTTTGAACCATTTAGGGAGATATTAATACTTTTCGAACAAAGTTATTTAAACACAGATAGCTAAAAGGCTATTGAAAGCGCTTTATAAAAGTGTCCATATTAATGGACACAAGAAAAAATATTTTCACCATAAAAGAAGGTATATTAATGACAAGGAGGTTGACCAAATGCAGCTAAGCAAACGAGAAAAGCAATTGATCGAATTATTTATCAAACATGGAATGACTCTCACTGCACAAGAACTAGCTGAATTTGCCAATGTTTCTACGAAGACCGTTTATCGAACAGTAAAAAAAATCAATGAAGCCTCTGATATTGGCGACATTATTTTAGCCGAAGTAGGAAAAGGTTTTCGTTTAGATTATGATAAATATCTAGAGGCAAGTGTAACAAGAAAAAGCGGAGACGTTATCCAGGGACCGTTAGAAAGAAGAAATCGAATCCTTTTGATTTTGTTATTTAAATCACCTAAGAAAATATTGATCCAAGAATTATTTGAAGAATATTACCTTAGTCCCACAGTGATCAAAAATGATTTGATTCGTATGAGCGAATTTTTAGCTGAATACCAACTGACCTTGGTTCGAACAGAACAACGTATTGCAATTGAAGGATCAGAAAAGCATATTCGCAAAGCTGTAAATTATTTGATCGATGCAAATCGAGTCTGGGAAGAAGATTTCTCGACCCAGCATGAAAAAATCAGTTCTTATGATATCAATTTTATCACGTCACTTTTAGAATTTATCGAACGAAAATTACAGAATGGAATTGCCTATCCTTACAACAGTAATATTTTTTCTCATATCTACATCTTAGTCAAACGAGTCAGAGAAGGAGAAATTCATCCAGATACTCGTGCGGAGCTGCTCGATCCTGATGAAGAAGAATTGATCGTTGAATATGATCAGCTCTATCAAATTTCGCGCATGGTAATGACTAAATTGAATCACTATTTAAATATTATTTTACCCGAGAGTGAAACATTCTTTCTCTTTCAATATTTGATTTCTTCGCGCATGGAAAATGAGCAAATCAAATTGAATCGCAAATCAGAAGTTGCTCTTGAAATCACTGAATTTTTTGCAAAAGAAATGAGTTGCTTGATGGGGATGAAGGTGGATAAAAAAGTCAATCGTCAAGACTTATATAACCATATTGAACCACTATTATACCGGTTAAAAAATGAGATCATCGTTAAAAATGATTTACTAAGTGATATCAAATCAGAGTATCCAGATATTTTTAAACAAGTGCAACAAGTCGGTCAGATAGTCACACAAAAATATGATTTGAATGTGATATCAGAAGATGAGCTAGGATTTTTAACTTTATACTTCGTTAAATACCGCGAAATGATTAACAATCAAAAGCGCGTATTGATCATGTGCAGTAGTGGTGTTGGAACGTCCGAATTATTAAAAGTAAAAGTACGTAAGGCATTTCCAGAATTAGAAATCGTGGATGTATTATCCGCAAGAAAATTTTCTAAGGCGCCAGAAAAATACAAAAATATCGATTTGATCTTGACGACAGTTAACTTAACGATCGAGAGAATGACACCTACAATTTTAGTGAATTCAGTATTTACAAAACAAGATGAAAAACGAGTAAAGCAAATGTTAGGAGAGATGTAAAATGACACCTGAAAGAATGATGGATGACTTTAGTATCGCTGATGTGATTACTGAAGAACTGATCCAATTAGAAATGAAAGCGAAAACAAAAGAAGAGGCCATTTATGAACTGACACATCTTTTAAAAGTTCATGGCGATATCAGCGATGAAAAAGATTTTGCTGCCGATGTGTTTTTACGAGAATCAGAAGGGTTAACCGGGATCGGAAATAGCATTGCTATTCCACATGGGAAATCTGATAGCGTGATCAAAACGTCGTTAGTTGTCGGAAAAACAAAAAAACCGATTGAATGGGAATCTTTAGATAACCAACCAGTTCAAGTAATCATTTTATTTGCAGTCCGAAATACAGATGCGAATACAATGCATATCAAATTATTGCAAAAAGTTGCAATGTTGTTAGCTGATGAGGACTTTATCGAAAATATGGTCCAGGCTCAAACGAAAGCGGAAGTAATGGAACTATTATCAACAGACCCAACGGAAGACGAAGAATAAATCAACTTAGAAAATGGAGGAAAATAAAATGAAAATTGTCGGAGTAGCTGCATGTACTTCAGGGATCGCCCATACGTACATTGCAAAACAAAAATTGGAGAAAGCAGCCAAAGCACTTGGTCATACGGTCCACATTGAAACACAAGGAACGATTGGAACAGAAGATGAATTAACAATGGCAGAAATCAAAGCAGCTGACGTCGTGATTATTGCAGCGGATATAAAAATAGGAGGAAGAGATCGCTTTATTGGGAAAAAGGTAGTAGAAATCCCGACTAGCATGGTAATTAAAGCGCCAAAAGGTTTGATCAATAAAATCGAAGAAGAAGTGGCAAAGGTTTAGTTGGTAAAAAATTGAATACAAATCAAAGGAGATGAATGTAATGTTTAAGAAGCTACAATTGAAAAAACATGCCTTGACGGCAATCTCGTACATGTTGCCAGTTGTTGTTACGGCAGGCTTGCTGATTGCGATTGGGAATTTAACGGGTGGAGCAGTGATTGAAAATTATAAAGCTGCATACTCGATCCCCGATGCATTAGTGTCACTAGGTGTTTTAGGCATGGGGCTATTGGCACCGGTGATTTCAGCAGCGATTGCCTATTCAATTGCAGACCGCCCTGGTATCGGACCTGGTTTATTCATGGGACTGATTGCAAATGCAATCGGCGCTGGATTCCTTGGAGGAATGTTAGGTGGTTACTTAGTTGGTTTCTTCGTACTTTTCTTAGTAAAAAATCTAAAAGTTCCAACGTGGGCTCAAGGGTTGATGCCGATGATGATCGTACCGCTTTTATCTACTTTAATTATTGGATTATTGATGTTCTTTGTTATCGGGGTACCAATCGTTTGGGCAACGGAATCGTTAACTAGTTTCTTAGAAGGATTGCAAGGCTCCGGAAACTTCTTATTTGGAGCAATTGTTGGTGGGATGGCTGCCTTTGACTTTGGTGGACCAGTCAATAAAGTTGCTTCGCTATTTGCAGATGGATTGCTATTAGAAGGGGTTCAAGGTCCGGAAGCTGTAAAAGTTTTGGCTTCAATGGTTCCACCATTTGGTGTAACGATTTCTTGGGTATTATCAAAATTATTCCGCAAACCTAAATACTCGAAAGAAGAAGAAGACAATATCAAAATCGCTTTTCCAATGGGCCTTTGCATGATTACAGAAGGTGTTATTCCTATCGCGGCAGTTGATCCGATTCGCTTGATCGTTTCATGTACGACCGGTGCAGCAATCGGAGGTGGCTTGAGTATGGCCTGGGGTGTAGGTTCACCCGTTCCTTCAGGAGGTGTCTTCATTATTCCGGCAATGACGGATCCGCTAAGATTTACGCTTGCTTTAGTGATCGGTTCAGTGATCACAGGTGTCTTATTATTCGCACTGAAAAAAGCACCAGTGGAAAATGATATTCGTGATGAAGAAGAAGAGGAAGAAGTAGATTTTTCATCAATCAAATTATCTTAAATTGATTTAAGCGGTTATCTTTTCTAGCACTGAAAAGATAACCGATTTAAAAATAAAACTGATGTTTCTTTAAACAAAGAAATTCCTGATTCTAAAGAAGGAGACCTTTAAATGTATGTTTCGATGAAGGAAATGTTGCAAAAAGCCAATCGTGAAAAGTACGCAGTCATGGCGATCAATTGTTTTAATCTTGAAACGGCTAAAGCAGTGATTGAAGCAGCAGAAGAGATGCGTTCACCAATCATTATCGATTTATTGCAGGACCATCTGAAAGAACACTTGGATATCCGCTATCTGACCAAACCGATTATTCGAATGGCCAACGATGCGAAAGTAGAAGTGGCAATCAATTTAGACCATGGTCAGGATGTAGCATTTGTTAAGCAGTGTTTACACGAAGGTTTTTCAAGTGTCATGATGGATGCTTCAATGTATCCGTTAGAAGAAAATATTCGAATCACTAAAAACATGGTTGAACTAGCTCAGATATATAATGCGAGTGTCGAAGCAGAAGTTGGGGATATGGGCGCAGTTGCTGGTGATCATTTCACAAATGATGACATGTATACCGATCCAGATGATGCCTTTCGTTTTATCAAAGAAACAGGCGTTGATTGCTTAGCCTTATCGTATGGCTCTAGTCATGGAAATTATCCGGTAGGCTATGTACCTGATTTTCGCTTTGATATCGTTGAAAAAATCAAAGCGGCAACTGATTTGCCTTTAGTGTTGCATGGTGGATCTGGGGCGGGAGAAAAAAATATTATTCGCTCGATTGAATTAGGTATCAATAAAATCAATGTGGGCTCAGATTTTATGAAAGCTCAAAAAGCTGAAATCCAAAAATTATTAAGTGATGATTCAGATGTGGATTATCCGACATTGATTCATCAAACGATTGCAGCAGGAAAAGAAGTCGTTAAACAGTATATAGAACTTTCAGGTTCTAAAAATAAATCTTAGAGGAGATAACGCCAAATGTTAATTAATATGAAGCAAATGCTAGAAATCGCAAAGGAAAATAAATTCGCCGTAGGAGCGTTTAACGTAGCAGACAGCAATTTTTTACGAGTAGTTATTGAAGCAGCAGAAGAAAATGATGCTCCAGCGATCATCGCTGTTCATCCAACTGAATTGGATTTTACAAAAGATGAATTCTTCCAATACGCTGTATCACGTGCAAAAAATAGTTCGGTTCCATTCGTTATCCACATGGACCATGGGGATAGCTTAGCTAGTATCATGCGCGCCATTCATTGCGGCTTTAGTTCTGTCATGATCGATGGCTCATTATTACCATTCGAAGAAAATATCGCTATTACAAAAGAAATCGTTGATGTTTGTCATAAAATTGGAGTTTCTGTCGAAGGTGAACTGGGAACAATCGGCAATACGGGTACTTCGGTCGAAGGTGGCGTCTCTGAAGTGATTTATACACGACCAGAAGATGCAGAAGAATTTATTGAAAAAACAGGGATTGATACATTAGCAGTTGCTATTGGGACAGCCCATGGTATCTATCCAAAAGATGTTAAACCAGAATTGAAAATGGATGTTTTAGAAGAAATCAAAAACAGAGTAGACATTCCACTAGTCCTTCATGGTGGGTCTGCTAATCCAGATGAAGAAATCGCGAAAGCCGTTCAAATCGGGATTCAAAAAGTCAATATCTCGTCAGATTACAAATATGCATTTTACAAAAAATGTCGTGAGATTCTATCGACTACTGAGTTATGGGATCCGAATGCAATCTATCCGGAATGTATCGATGCGGCCAAAGCAGTTGTGAAACAAAAAATGGAATTGTTCAATTCAATCGGCCAAGCAGAAGTTTTCCGTAAAGAAAATATCCAACCTTGGAGATCAGAACAAAATTAATCGAATTGGCCAAGGGGGATTTCCCCTTGGCATTTTTTGTGAGATTATCAAATGAATGATAGAAATGAGGAGGAAATTTATGTTATATGGTGGTATCGAGGCTGGTGGTACAAAATTTATTTGTGCAGTGGCGGATGAGCAACAAAACATTTTAGCAAAAGTCAGTATTCCGACAACTACTCCACAAGCAACCTTCGAAGCAGTATTTGCTTTTTTTGATCGTTATCCGATCGATGCGTTAGGAATAGGTTCCTTTGGTCCTATCGGCATCCAACCGAATCATAAAAATTATGGGCATATTCTGGCAACACCAAAGGAAGGTTGGGCCAATACAAATTTTTTAGGGAAATTGAAACAACGCTACAATGTTCCAACGGCCTGGACTACAGATGTCAATGCAGCCGCTTATGGTGAAATAAAAAAAGGAGCGGCCAAACAAAAACATAGCTGTATTTATCTAACGATTGGAACGGGGATCGGCGGTGGAGTGGTCATAAATGATGCTGTTTTTGAGGGAATCAGTCATCCGGAAATGGGCCATCTTTTTGTAAAACGTGATCCTAAAGATACTTATCAAGGAACTTGTCCGTATCATAAAGACTGTTTAGAAGGCTTAGCTGCAGGTCCTTCTTTAGAAGCTCGAACGGGTATTCGTGGCGAGGACTTGCCATTAGATCATCCAATCTGGGATCTGCAAGCCAATTATTTAGCTCAAGCACTGATGTCTTATACGTTGATTTTAGCTCCAGAAGTAATTGTTTTAGGCGGAGGTGTGATGAATCAAGATCACTTGCTCAAAAAAATCCAGCAGCAATTTACAGAATTAATGGCTGGCTATGTGGAAATACCGAATGTTGAAAAGTATATTGTCCGATGGGGCTTACCAAATGAAAGTGGTTTGATTGGTACCTTATTATTAGCACAAAAAGAATTAGAAAAATAAAAAGTCTTTCATTATGAAAGACTTTTTTGTTTATTTAGCTAAATATCTTTCGATCGTATCAACGGCTTGCTTATACCCACCAGCCACTTCAAAAGACTTTTTGATTTTTTTTAGGTTCATTAAATACTTCGGATCGACTTGGACTGCTTCAACCGCTGATTGTAATTCGTTACTTTCTACTGTTTGATAATCTAAACAAATACCTGCATTTAATTCTGTTAGCCGCTTTGCGAGTGCTGGCTGATCAGAACCCATGGGTAGAGAAACAAACGGGATTTCATTCAAAATCAAGTCGTTCATGCTGTTCAAACCATTATGGGTGATTGCAACATCGGTATATTTTAGCACCTCGTTTTGCGGCACATAGTCGCGAATAATAAAATTATCAGGAATAACTAAATCATCTAGTCCTACTTTATGAGCAGCCATAACAACTAAATAATCAGAATGACTGAAAGCTTCAAAAACTTTTTGATAAATTTCTTTAGCAAAATCACCGAAAATCGTTCCAAATGAAATATACAAAACGTTATCAGCTGATTTGATCTGCTCAATCGGGAAATCAGCTAAGTCTTCTAATCGATTGTAGATATCGGCTCCTACCAACGCATATTTTTCATCAAAGAAATCACGTTCTTCAACCGGTAAAAAATATTCTGAAGTAAAAACAATATTTAAATTTTCTTCATTCATGATTAAATCAAAAAAATGATCCGGCATGGTTAGATTAAATTGTTGTTCGATTTTTTGGGCTTCTTGTAGATATGCTTCATTCAAGGCATTAAATTTACCAGCAATTTTTGTTTGGTTTGGTTGCATGAATTCTTTCATCCCCATAAAAACAGCCAACATTGAGATCGCAGGTAACATCAAATAGTCAGCGATTTGCTTGCTAAAAGGCATAGCGATGGAGTGGATAACATAATCAAAAGTGTCGTTTTCGATTTGATCAAAAATATCTTGAATAATATCTGATCCATGATCGATTAACACGTTGAAGCCATTCTTGAAAATATTTAAATCATAATGGTAAGGGCGGTATTCTGCCCCAGCATTTTCGATTTTTTCACGAAACTCTTCGCTTGAAAAATAGACTACTTCAATTCCACGATGAGTGAGTTCATTTACGAGTCCTAGTGAAGGGTTTACGTGCCCGTGAGTTGTTACATTTAAAAATAAAACTTTTGTCATTTATAATCGCTTCTTTCATTTTCATAATGATAAGGTGACCTTACTAATAAATATAATAAGGCTACCTGATTAAAATGTCAATAAAAAAATAAGCATGACTATTCTTAGTCATACTTATTTTTAAAATTAGTGATAAATATATTTTGTAAAAGTTAGCCGTTTTCCTAACAGGATACCCAAATATCCTGCTGCAATGGCCTTAATGATTCCTGGGAAAATAAATGGGATCATTCCGGCAGAAAAAGCCGCTTCCCAAGGAAGGCCTCCACTTATTTTTAACCACAATGAACCGAAAATAAGGGTAATAAAAGCAGCGATAATATTAGCTGTGATAGACCAAAAATAATTAAACGTAGCTTTTTCTAATAACCAGCCGGTAAAATATGCTTGAAAAATAAAGCCAATTAAAAAACCGCCAGTTGGCCCGAAAAAGTTGGCAAAACCGCCAGCTCCACCAGCTAAGACAGGGAGTCCAATTATTCCCATCAACAGATAAATCAGTACGGCCATGGTTCCTGTTTTCTTTCCAAGAATAGTGACAGTAAAACCAACGGCAAAAGTTTGTAAGGTTAAGGGGATCGCTCCTAAAGGGATTGTAAATTGTGACAAAATACTGATTACAGCTGCAAAAATTCCGGCTAATACAATTTCTCGACTGGATAGTTTCAATCAGATCACTCTTTCGTTAACTTATTTTTTATTTTTTAGGTTAACGAAATTATAAGACAACAAGTATTAGAAGTAAAGACTTTTAATTGTTACCCAAGCTAATTCGGACTTTTTTGTCTCAAACTCGATATTGTAAAAAGAGAAAGCGTTTTATATACTTGGTATAAGAATTATTTGAGGAGGAGAAAAGCTGCTGAAAATGGATCACACGCCATGAGTACTCAAAAATCTTAGGCTAACTAGGAGGGTCAGTTTTCCCAGAAACAAATCTATTGATACCTTTTAATTGGTTCTTTTCGTATTCTTGGGCGAGTCATTTTGAACAATAATCTAGAACAAGGAAGGAAAAATTATTGAAAAATAAACGTTTAGCTAAGATCTATCTAGTTGCAATTATTTTATTAATAAGTATCAGTGCGTATTTCATACCACCAATCCGGTTAAAGTTCACACAAATTTTTGTGTTGTTCAACTCTATGAGTGTCGAAAATATCGTAGAGTTTTTACATTCCTATGGTGTTTGGGCCATTTTGATTTCTTTTTTACTAATGATGTTTCAGTCGGTCATTGCTCCATTACCTACTTTTTTGATTACCTTTGCGAACGCTGCCGTCTTCGGTTGGTGGCAAGGTGCATTATTGTCTTGGACGAGTGCCATGGCGGGTTCATTGGTTTGTTTTTATATTGCTCGGATTGCAGGTCGGGATCTGGTCGAACGCTTGGATAAAAATTTCTCGTTGACAGCTTTAGACAGTTACTTTGATCGCTATGGGAAACACACGATTTTGATTTGTCGATTATTACCATTCGTCTCGTTTGATTTTGTCAGTTACGCAGCCGGTTTAACCGCGATCAAGCCGCTGCCGTTTTTAATTGCGACAGGTATCGGACAATTACCAGCAACGATCGTCTATTCATATGTTGGAAGTAATTTATCTGGAAATACGAAAACGATTCTCTTTGGTTTATTGAGTATGTTTGCTTTATTTATTGCGATTTATATTTTCAAGCAACTTTAGCAAAGCAGACAATTAAAAAAAGGCGCTCGTCAGTAATGAAACTGACGGACGTCTTTTTATTGCTGATTTTGTTCGATGTAATGTTCATAAAGAGTATCTAAAAATTGAATCTCTGTTACGTTTCGATAAGGCAGTACATAAAAATTGGTAACTTGGAAAACCGATAAAATCGTCCAAAAGAAGAATGAAAAACGTAAGATCAAAAATTCTAATTTATAACCATGCATAATTTGGCGACTAAGTAGTATCGCATCCGACGCACTCAACGTTGAATCTTTTTCTAATAGATAATTCGTCATAGCATAAGAAGCTGTTTTTACGATTCCTGGGATAATAAAGAGCAATGTCCAGAAGAACGTGTAGATTGCAATCAAGACATTGGCCTTTAATACCCGGTTTTTTTGAGCTTTGATGAAATAAGTAAAAATCTTGAGTCCGTCAGCTTTATTGCCTCGTAAAGTATGGATCGCACACCATTGAAAGACGGCAGTAGCCAAAGCAGCAATTAAAAACATTGCAACAATCGCCAACAACATAATCAAAAACCAGAAAAAATGAGCAAATGGAGAATAGTTATAGCCATAATTATAATAGTCATAGGAAGAGTAGCTAGGTCCAAATATATTTGCGAACCAATAACTAGTTCCCTGACTGATATATTTGATGAATGCGATACGAAAAATCAGATTAGCAGCCCATTGAGCAATGAGCCATAAAATAATCGTTTTAAACCATTCACCGTAACGGCCAGATAATTTTTCTTGCGCATATTTTTTTATATCTGCGCGAGTAACATTTAAACCAATTGCTGGTTCTAATTCTAATTCAAAGGCATCATCTGTTTGAAACGGATGGACATCCTTTGTTTCGTGATTCGCTGTTTCTTGTTCTAAATCATACCCACACACTGGACAAAATTTTGCTCCGTCCCGTAGTTCTGTCCCACAATTTGGACAATAGTTCATTTTTTTCACTCTTTTCCTTATATAGATACATTCAGTATCTCATTTCCAAAAAATAATTGCTATCCTTATCAAATTTTTTTAGAGAGCTAAAAAAGCGAACAAAAAAACACTCGAATCCTTGTAGACAAGGACTTGAGTGTTTTTTAAGAAGTCTTACATTAATTTGTTGTAGAATTCAACGACTAGAGATTCGTCAATTTCTGGGTTGATTTCATCACGTTCTGGTAAACGAGATAATGAACCTTCTAATTTGTCAGCGTCAAAGCTTACGAAAGCAGGACGGCCAACAGCAGATTCAACAGCTTCTTTAACTGTGATCATGTTTTTAGATTTTTCGCGGATACCAATTACTTGGCCAACTTCTACTTCGTAAGAAGCGATATCAACGCGTTTGCCATCGACAGTTACGTGACCATGGTTAACTAATTGACGAGCTTGACGACGAGTTGAAGCTAAACCTAAACGGTAAACAACGTTATCTAAACGACGTTCTAGTAAGATCATGAAGTTAACACCGTGTTTACCTTCTTTGATTTTGCTAGCGCGTACGAATAAGTTACGGAATTGACGTTCGTTTAATCCGTAGATAAAACGTAATTTTTGTTTTTCTGACATTTGCAAGCCGTATTCTGATTTTTTACCACGGCTGTTTGGTCCATGTTGACCTGGAGCGTATGGACGACGTGCTAATTCTTTCCCTGTTCCTGATAATGAGATACCAAGACGACGAGATTGTTTCCATGATGGTCCTGTATAACGTGACATTAAAAATTCCTCCAATAAATTGTATTTGGAGTAAAATAATCCGTTTGAAAAATTCATATCCGTGTAGTTCGTTCTTCAATCTTCGCCTTCGCAGCCGCGGTTACGCAATTGAACCAATACTGGCAACGAACTGGGGACGGGTTATTATTCTTCTGCTGCATTATTTTACACAGATGTCAGTATAACGGACAAAGGGAAGGTAAGTCAAGCTAAGCTATTGCAATTCTTAAATAAATATGATAAATGATCCATATGTAGTGAATACGGTATTTTCTACTTTAAAAAAATGATAGAATGAAAGGAAATAAAGCAAATTTTGCAAATTCCTTGAAACTTATCTACAATAATAAACGAAGAAAACGGTATTGCACGTTCTTGCTTATTCAATCTGTACCAAAAATACATATAAATGGAGAGATAAATTTTGGAAAGAAAATTGATCGCATTAGATATTGATGGCACCTTGTTGAGCAGTCAAAGAAAACCATTGGATAGTACAATCAAAGCGTTAAAAGCGTTACGTGATGCTGGTCATTTGGTAATTATTGCGACGGGACGTTCGCGTTTGTTGGCGGGTGAAGTGATTCATCAATTAGGCTGTACGAATTATATTATTTGTAATGGTTCCGCTGCGTTTCTTGATCACGAACAAGTTTATAAACATACGCTCGATCGCGAAGCATTGGCGCGAATGATTGATTTTGCTGGGGAACGCAAGGTCGACATTATGCTATTCGGGTTGGATTCATTTGCTCGTGTGACTGAGTATAATGGCGATAAAGTCAATGAAGCGATGGCTTCATTTGGGCAAGCAGCACCTGAGTATCAAAAGGATTATTTTGGTCAACATGAAGTCTACCAAGCATGTGCGTATTACGATAAATCGATGGATCAAGATTTTGAAGCAGCCTTTCCAGAATTCCGAATCGTTCGGTGGCATGAAAACAGTGTCGATATCATTCCAAATCCAGGCTCAAAAGCTCAAACTATTTTGGCATTAGCCAAAAAAGTCAATATTAAACCTGAAAATATCATTACATTTGGTGATGGAAATAATGATATTGAGATGCTGAATCTTGCGGGAACTGGTGTAGCGATGGGCAACGCTGCAGATCATGTCAAAGATGCTGCAAATATCGTGACGGATACCAATGATCAAGACGGCATTTATAAAGCGTTACGTAAATTAGAACTTGTCCATTAAAAAGAACCGGCGCTAGCGTCGGTTCTTTTTTTGTTCAATGAAAAGGTATAATATCTGCCGAATAATAAGTCATTAGGCTAGTTCAAAGAGTAATCGTTCACTTTTTTAAGCTAGGTTCTAAAAAATTAGATAAATGAATCTACAATCGATTTTCCTAGTATAACGTTAAACTTTTTCTGCACGTATGATGCAATCTTTTATTTTTAAGCAAAAACAACTATAATAAAGCCAGACGTTTAACTAGAGAAGGGGAAAAAAAGTGCGCTTACTATTTATTGGGGATGTCGTGGGTTCGTTAGGCCGACAAATGTTGACAGATTATTTGCCGCGATTAAAACAAAAGTATCATCCACAGGTTACGATCGTTAATGGAGAGAACGCGGCTGCCGGTCGTGGGATCACTGAAAAAATTTATAAAAAATTTCTACAAGACGGTGTTGATGTAGTCACGATGGGAAACCATACTTGGGATAATAAAGCTATTTTTGATTTTATTCCTGATGCAAAAAAAATGATCCGTCCAGCCAATTTTCCAGCAGGTACACCCGGTAAAGGGATTGTTTATGTAAAAGTGAATGCAATTGAATTAGCGGTGATCAATTTACAAGCCCGATCGTTCATGGTCGATTTAGATGATCCGTTTCGTGTGGGGGATCAATTGATCGCAGAAGCTCAAAAACGGACACCTTATATTTTTGTTGATTTTCATGGAGAGACAACTAGTGAAAAGCAAGCAATGGGATGGTTTGCCGACGGGCGTGTCTCTGCAGTCGTTGGCACGCATACACACGTTCAAACCAATGACGCACGTATTTTGCCTAAAGGAACAGCTTACTTAACGGATGTCGGCATGACCGGTCCGTATGATGGCATTTTAGGTATGAAAAAAGGTCCGATCATTGAAAAATTCTTGACGGCTTTACCGCATCGTTTTGAAGTAATCGATGAAGGGCGTGGAATCTTATCTGCTTGTGTGATCGATTTGGATAAAGAGGGTCATGCCAAGAAAATCGAAACAATCGTGATCAATGATGACCGACCATTTAGAGAATAGGAGTATCAAATGAATCTAGCAAATGAAGCCGCCGTTGAAGCGGCTTTAGCACATTTAACGGCACTATTAAGTGAAAATGAAACGATTATTCGCTATCAGCAACTTCAAAAACGCGTTGATGAAAATAATACCTTAAAGGAACTAGAAGAAGATATCCAAAAATCTCAAAAAACGGCAGTCCAGTTTGCTCATTATGATAAACCAGAAGCAGAAAAAGCGGCGCTGAAAGAAGCCGATCGTTTGACCAAAGAGTTGAATCAACACCCGTTAGTAACTGCTTATCGCGAACAATTGATTGAAGCCAATGATTTATTACAATATTTGACGACTATGATCCAAAAAGAAGTCAATGACGCACTGGAAACAGATGCCTAATCCAGTTTATCCCACTAAGAATTAGGAGGAGCACGAATGCCTCAAAAAACCAAAAATACGCCAATGATGGAACAATATTTGGCGATCAAAGAACAATATAAAGATGCTTTTTTATTTTACCGTTTGGGTGATTTTTACGAATTATTCAACGAAGATGCGATCAAAGTCTCGCAATTACTTGAGTTGACTTTAACAAGCCGAAATCGTAATGCAGATGACCCAATCCCGATGTGTGGGGTGCCACATCACTCTGCTCAAGGTTATATTGATACTTTAGTAGAACAAGGATACAAGGTAGCGATCTGTGAACAGATGGAAGACCCAAAACAAGCTAAAGGAATGGTCAAACGCGAAGTTGTCCAACTAATCACACCTGGAACAGTGATGGAAGGCAAAGGTATTGAAGCGAAAGCCAACAATTTTTTAACAGCTGTTGTGTATGACAACAATAAATTTGGATTTGCTTACGTAGATTTATCAACGGGCGAATTAAAGACAGCTTTATTACAAGATGAAGAAGCAGTCATGAATGAAGCGACAGCATTACAAACGAAAGAAATCGTCTTGGGCAGTGAGATTCCTGAGAACTTACAAAAAAATCTCGCAGAACGTTTAGGTTTGGTATTTTCAACTCAAGAAACAATTGAAGATAATGCAGAATTCAGTTTTTTAACGGCGGATATCGTAGAGATACTAGAAAAAGAAGCAACTGGTAAACTGTTGACGTATTTATCTGTTACTCAAAAACGTAGTTTGGGTCATATCCAAAAAGCAGAAGAATATCAAACAGAACATTTCTTGAAATTGGATTATTTTTCTAAAACCAATCTAGAATTGACTCGTTCGATCCGAACGGGTAAAAAACAAGGGACTTTATTATGGCTATTGGATGAAACTAAGACGGCAATGGGCGGACGTTTATTAAAACAATGGATTGATCGTCCTTTGATTCAAAAACGTCAGATCCATGAACGTCAAGCCATGGTTGCTTCACTGTTAAATGCTTATTTTGAACGCATGGATCTGAATGAAGCTTTGACGAAAGTCTATGATTTAGAACGACTAGCTGGACGTGTAGCGTTTGGCAATGTTAATGGCCGTGACTTGATCCAACTAAAAACGTCATTGATCCAAGTTCCTCAAATCCGGCAATTACTAATGGGCATCAATCAAGGAGAATGGAACGATTTATTGATCGATATGGAACCAATGGATGACTTAGTTGCATTGATCGAAAAAGCCATCACTGATGATGCACCCCTACAGATCACAGAAGGAAATGTCATCAAAGATGGTTATGATGAGCAACTAGATCAATATCGTGAAGCGATGCGAAACGGGAAGACTTGGTTAGCTGAACTAGAAGCGCGTGAACGCGAAGCAACTGGGATCAAAACCTTGAAAATTGGATACAACCGTGTTTTTGGTTATTATATTGAAATCACAAAATCTAATCTTGCCAATCTGGAAGAAGGAAAATATGAACGCAAACAAACGTTAGCAAACGCAGAACGTTTTATTACTCCTGAATTAAAAAAACTAGAAACCTTGATCTTGGAAGCTGAAGAAAAATCCGTGGCCTTAGAGTACGATTTATTCTTAGCAGTTCGTAATCAAGTGAAAAAAGCGATCACTCGTTTACAAAAATTAGCTAAAAGTTTGAGTGCGACCGATGTACTGCAAAGTTTTGCGACAGTCAGTGAACGGTATCAATATGTCTGCCCAACGATGGAAAGCGGCCGGCACAACCTTCAAATCACAGAAGGACGTCACCCAGTAGTTGAGAAGGTCTTGGGCCATCAAGAGTATATCCCGAATAGTGTCCACATGAACCCCGAAGAAATGTTATTGCTGATCACAGGGCCCAATATGTCTGGTAAAAGTACGTATATGCGGCAATTAGCGTTAACGGTGATCATGGCTCAAATGGGCTGCTTTGTTCCCGCTGAAAGTGCTGAACTACCAATTTTTGATCAAATATTTACCCGAATCGGAGCAAGCGATGATTTGATTGCCGGTCAGTCGACCTTTATGGTGGAAATGATGGAAGCAAATCAAGCTTTGCGTCATGCGACACCGAATAGTTTGATTTTATTTGATGAACTGGGGCGCGGCACCGCGACGTATGATGGCATGGCTTTAGCTCAAGCAATCATTGAATATATCCATGAACATGTTAAAGCAAAAACGTTATTTTCAACGCATTATCATGAATTAACAGTATTAGAAGAAAATTTACCACAGTTAAAAAATGTTCACGTTGGTGCTGTCGAGCAAAATGGAGAAGTGGTCTTTTTACACAAATTAATGGATGGTCCGGCAGATAAAAGTTATGGGATCCATGTGGCTAAAATTGCTGGGATGCCGACAGAGTTATTGTCTCGGGCAGCAACGATACTTGCTGCTTTAGAAGCCGATACTCCAGTACAAAAAAATAGCGAAATTTCAGAAGAAACCGAGCAATTAACTTTGTTCAACGAAGTCTCGACAGCTGAACTAGGTGTGGTGGACCGATTGAAGAAAGCCAATCTTTTAGAAATGAATCCAATGGAAGCTTTGAACTTCTTATACGAATTACAAAAACAAATCTAATTTTTTGCTCTTCATCTAGTTTTAACAGGTGAAGAGCAATTGATTTAGTAGCAGAAAGGAGCAGTTGGATGGGGAAAATTCAAGAATTATCTGAACGTTTAGCCAATCAGATCGCGGCTGGTGAAGTCGTAGAACGTCCTGCTTCGGTCGTAAAAGAGCTAGTAGAAAATGCGATTGATGCGAAGGCAAGCCAAATCGATATCTTGATTGAAGAAGCCGGATTAAAAAAAATCCAAATCGTCGATAACGGTGAAGGAATCAGTCAAGATGACGTCGAAAATGCTTTTAAGCGGCATGCGACAAGCAAAATTCATAATCGCGATGACCTATTTCGTATTCGAACGCTGGGGTTTCGGGGAGAAGCTTTGCCATCGATTGCTTCTGTTTCAGAACTGACTTTAGAGACAGCTACGGCTGACGAACCGCAAGGCTCTTACCTTTTCTTAAAAGGGGGAAAAATAGAAGAGCATCGAGCAACCGCTCTACGAACTGGAACGAAAATCACAGTTGAGAATCTATTCTTCAATACACCCGCACGGCTAAAATATGTCAAATCACTGCAAACAGAATTATCTAACATTGGCGATATCGTCAATCGAATGGCTTTGAGCCATCCCAATATCGCCTTTCGTTTAGTGCACGATGGGCACAAAATGATGACGACGAGCGGCAGTGGGGATTTGAAGCAAACCGTTGCTGGTATTTACGGAGTGGCAACAGCTAAGAAAATGCTCAAAGTTGAAGCCAATGATTTAGACTTTACATTGCAAGGGTATATTTCGTTACCGGAAGTCACACGAGCAAGCCGCAACTATTTATCAGTGATTATCAATGGCCGTTATATCAAAAACTATGCACTGAATAAAGCTATCATCCAAGGGTATCAATCAAAATTGATGGTGGGGCGTTTTCCTATCGCAGTCTTAGAAATCACAATGGATCCTTTGTTAGTTGATGTGAATGTTCACCCAACAAAACAAGAGGTTCGGTTATCTAAAGAAAAAGAATTGATGGATTTGATTAGTCGAGCAATCGCAGAAAGTTTGCGTCAAATCAATTTAATTCCCGATGTGGGTGAAAATCCTAGTTTCAAGCGTAAAGTTGAAAAACTTCACACGGAACAATTAGACTTACCTTTAGAAGAGCAAGCCAAGAAAAAAAGTGATTTAAACTATGATCCGAAAACCGGGATCTTTTATGTAGAACCCAAAGCTGTTGAAACAGGTCCCTTTGAAGCAGAGGTTTCGCAAAAGAGTGAGCTACCGATTTCGGACTTTAATATTCCTTTACAAACCGAACCAGAAAAAGCTTCGATTATTGAAGAAACCCCCAGTGAATTGCTAGAAGAAACGGCTGAAGTACCAAGGATCGAAGAAAACAGTCCCAATGATCATCCAGAATTTGATTTGAGTACCCAGTCAGGCGAAAAAATCGTTGAGCAAGCAATCACCAAATTGGAAAACGAACAACCTCAAGCTCGTTTTCCGATGTTAGAATATTTCGGTCAAATGCATGGGACATACTTATTTGCCCAAAGTAAAGAAGGATTATACATCATCGACCAACACGCAGCCCAAGAACGGATCAAGTATGAATATTTTCGTGAAAAAATTGGCGATGTTTCGGATGATTTGCAAGAATTATTGGTGCCGTTTGTACTGGATTATCCTAACAATGATGCCATCAAATTAAAGGAACAAACAGCGTTATTGCAAGAGGTCGGAATCTATTTAGAAGAATTCGGTCCGAATAGTTTTATTGTTCGCGCACATCCAACGTGGTACCCAGCTGGACAGGAAGAAAGTATTATTCGTGAGATGATTGATATGTTGTTGGTCACAGGTTCTGTCAGCGTGAAAAAATTCCGCGAAGCAACAGCTATCATGATGAGTTGTAAACGTTCGATCAAAGCCAATCATCATTTGAATGAAGCACAAGCTCGCGTTCTGTTGACTGATTTAGCAACCTGTGAAAATCCATTTAATTGTCCGCATGGCCGCCCAGTATTGATCCACTTTAGTAATAGCGATATGGAGCACATGTTTAAACGAATTCAAGATCCGCATTAGGATAAACAAAGGAGTAAAGTGATGTCTGTTATTTTAGCTTCACAATCACCAAGAAGAAAAGAATTATTGCGTTGGTTGATTCCGGATTTTTCCATTCAGCCGGCAGATATCGACGAAGAAGTAAAAGTTCAATACACACCGAAAGAATATGTCATGGAAATGGCTCAGCAAAAAGCAGCAGTGATTGCAAAAAAACATCCGGAAGACTTAGTGATCGCTAGTGACACGACCGTTGTATGGCACGATCAGATATTAGGGAAACCCAAAAGCCGTGAAGAAGCTTTTGAAATGTTGCGTGGCATGAGCGGTGAGACACACCTTGTTTATACTTCTGTTGTTCTCCGCAAAGCAACTCAAATCGAAGAACAACTGACTTTTGCAAAAGTGACTTTTTACCCTTTGAGTGAAGAAGAAATCAATCGTTACTTGGATAGTGGTGATTATAAAGATAAAGCGGGAGCCTATGGTATTCAAAATGGCGCGGGAGTCTTTGTAGAAAAAATCGAAGGGGATTACTACAGTATCGTGGGTTTCCCAATCGGAACAGTTAATCAAATGTTAAAAAAATTCAACTAGGAACGAGCAGCTTCGGCTGTTCGTTTTTATTTTTAGTTGTTCGACTGACTAGCTAAGCAAAAAATTAAGAAATTATTTGAGCAGATTCTTCGTGTCTTTTTTTTGATGAGCGTATGCTTGATTTGTATAAAATTTGATTGAAAGAAGGCGTCATGATGGAAAAAGAAGAATTAAAGCAAAAACTTTCACCGATGGAATACGCTGTGACACAAGAAAGTGCCACGGAACGTCCTTTTTCTGGAAAATATGATGATTTTTATCAAAAAGGGATCTATGTAGATGTTGTTAGTGGTGAGCCATTGTTTTCCTCTAATGATAAATACGATGCTGGTTGTGGTTGGCCAGCATTTAGTCGTCCGATTCAAACGCGTGGTGTTGCTGAAAAAGCTGATTTTTCTCATGGAATGCATCGCGTTGAGGTCCGTAGCAAAGAAGCCGACTCACATCTAGGCCATGTTTTTAATGATGGACCACAAGATCAAGGAGGATTGCGTTATTGCATCAATTCAGCGGCATTGAAGTTTATTCCACTTGATGAGCTAGATGATAAAGGTTATGGAGAATATAAATCGATCGTTAAATGAGCTGTGTCGAATTTTCGCCACAGCTTTTTTCAGAAAATGTATGAAACAATGACAAATTTTGGTGTAGATAATCTTTTTTTTTCGCTATACTAAAAGCATCATACATTTAGAGAAGGCGATTTTTTATGAAAATTTTTAAAGAATTGAGTTTATTATTACTTTATTCTGTTGTCGGTGAAGGATTACGGATGTTTTTAGGCTTGCCAGTACCGGGTAGTATTATTGGAATTCTACTATTGTTTCTTTCTTTCCAAACTAAGTTGTTAAAACCTTCTGATATTGAAGGAACAGCCAATTTTTTATTAAATAATCTGACGATCTTATTTGTGCCTGCGGGTGTTGGGTTGATGCAATACTATGGCGCTATCAAATATACTTGGCCGATCTTACTTGGAGCAGTTGTTTTATGTTCATTAGTTTCTTTAGTCGCTGTTGGTAAAACAGCAGAATTGGTTGAAAAATTTAGTATCAAGAGTCATGAAGAAAAAGAAGTCTTGTTAGAAACAGTTGAAAAGATTCGAGGTGAAGTCGATGATTTCAGCACTGGCGAGTAATCCGCTTTTCGGTCTAGCCTTGACGTTAGTGATCTATGTCTTGATGACCAAATTATTAAGTAAAGTAAATATTCCATTTATCAATCCGTTGATTGCTAGTGTCATTTTGATCATTCTTTTATTGAAGGTCAGCGGCATCAGTTATAAAGCATATAATATGGGCGGCAACATCTTCACGATGATGATCACTCCTGCGACAGTAGCACTAGCGTTGCCGCTTTATCAAAACTTTGATAAATTAAAAAAATATTTTTTACCAGTTATCTTAGGCACATTAGTCGGTGTCGTATTAAATTGTTTATTGAGTGTTGGTATTGGCCGATTGTTTTCTTTAAAAGAAGGCATTGTGGTTTCATTATTACCAAAATCCGTAACGACCGCTATCTCAGTCGATCTTTCTAGTCAAATGGGCGGTATTTCACCCGTAACTTTGGCGATTGTTGTTTCGACGGGAATCTTTGGTGCATTAGTTGGGACAAAAGTTTTCCAACTATTCAGAATCGAAAGCCCAGTTGCCCAAGGAATTGCCTTAGGAAGTACTTCCCATGCGATTGGAACCGGCCGAGCAATCGAAATCGGTGAATTGGAAGGAATCTTATCTGGTCTATGTATTTGTGTGAATGGTTTAGTGACGGTGGCTTTATTGCCGACATTATTTCACTTATTTGAAAGTATTTAATATCAACTCCTCGTACTCTTTTGTTAAAATGAAGGACGAAGGAGTTTTTTTATGTATATAAACGCATGTGAATTAAAACATTATGAAAAAGATATCTATTTAGGTGTTCGTTTAATGGAAGTGATGGATGACGGAGAAATGTACAAGCGCAGTGAGTTAGCGGAGGCCTTAGATTTAGATAGTCGCAGTGTACAGAGATTGCTAGAAGAAATGGATAAGAGCTATCTACGATTTACAGAAGCCGATTTACCGTTAGTTGAAAAAAGCGGTAATACCTATCGGTTAGTCATTGCTGGACAAGTGATGGAAGAAAATCAATTTTTAGTTGATTTGATTCGTCATTCGTTGACATATCGCCTATTGCACTTGTTGATCACTGGAACGGCGCGAACAATCAAAGAATTGAGCGAGCAATTGTATCGTAGTGAGTCCACGATCCGACGAAAGCTGAAGGATCTAGGAGACGAGTTGGCACCACTGGATCTAACGATTGAAAGAGGAACCGTTTTTTTTGCGGCGGAGGAATCCGTCGTTAGGATGTATCTATCTGTGTATTATTGGCGGATTTTCCGAGGGAAAGATTGGCCCTTTGCTCCATTACAGCATGACTTGGTCAAAAAAATCAGTTATACGATCCAGCAATTTTTTCAGGTGGTTTTAAATCCTTTGAAGGAGCAACGTTTAGAGTATTTAGTCGCGGCACATTTATTAAGAGAAGTCCAACACCATGTGTTAGAAAAAAAGGAACAAGTCCAACGAACGTTGATCAATGATTCATTATTTAAGGATTTTTTGAATCAGTTATTGCCGGTATTACCCAGTTATTTCCGTGAACAGGCCACTGTTGGAAACTTATTTTTGAATTTATTGACGCGAGAAGAGTACTATCATGTTCCAATGATTACGCAAAAAATTCAACATTTATTAGCGAAAAAACCTTTTTCTGTCATGGATGAAGTCTCTGCAATGGCACTACTTTTGGAAAAAAAAATTAATAATGAAGCGACTTGGAAAAAATTGCAAAGCTTACAAGCAGAAAATTATTTGATCAGCGGCCATTTATACCATCGACTTTTTCCAATGATTCGTTTTAATATCAATGGGAAAGCTTTTTGGACGATGATCACACAACAGCAACCAAAATTAGTCACTTTTGTGACCGAAATTTTAGCGGATCAAGGTGGCAGTGAATCAATTTTATTTGGTCGTTACTTATCGGTATTGCGGCGGTTGCCTGAGTTGACTGTCCGACCAGTTGTCCGTATTTTTTTACAGACGGATTTACCCGAATTTGAGGAAACAATTTTGCGAGAAGATGTGCACCAATTTTTAGCCAATGATTATCAAGTCGTTTTTGAAGAGAATCTAGAGGAAAGTGATCTTTGCTTAACCACGAGCTTGTCGTATCAAGATGAAGAAGTACCCACGTTAACGATCGCACAGGAATTACGCATGTCAGATTATTTAGCATTGATTCAGTTATTGCAAGGATTCGGCGGTAAGAGTTTTTAACCGCCGGCTTTTGTGCTAAAATGATGAGAACATATGTGCTTGTGCACTTGGATTTTTTTACATAAGTTAGAATAAATAATGATGCAGTTTTATCGTAGGAAAGGAACAGCTATGTACGAATATATTACAGGTCGTTTGACCTATATCAGCCCAAGTTATGTTGTTTTGGATGTGAATGGAGTCGGCTATCAAATCGCGTTAGGAAATCCTTATCGTTACAGCAGTAAAATGGAACAATCAGTCACGATTTATGTGCAGCAGATCATTCGAGAAGATGCGCATTTATTGTATGGTTTTGAAACACTAGCAGAAAAAGAATTGTTTTTACGTCTGCTTTCAGTTTCTGGAATCGGACCTAAAAGTGGTTTAGCAATTATGGCCAACGAAGATCATCAAGGGCTGATCCAAGCAATCGAAGCAGGCGATGTTACCTACTTGACCAAATTCCCAGGAGTTGGCAAAAAGACGGCCCAACAAATGGTCTTAGATTTAAAAGGCAAATTGACTGAATTGATGGACGATCCAATGTCCTTGTTTTATGAAGGTCCTGAAAACAGCGATAAAGCTTTATCAGAAGCAATGGAAGCATTACAAGCATTGGGTTATAGCCCAAAAGAAATCAAAAAAGTCGAAAAAGCCTTGGCGAAAGAATCATTGCAAAATACCGACGATTATTTACGGGCTGCGTTAAAATTAATGATGAAAAAGTAGGAGGATTCGATAGATGGATGAAGAACGTTTACTTTCGCCTGATGCGGATGACAGCGATAAAAGTTTAGAAAAATCATTACGTCCTCGCTACTTGGCTCAATATATTGGACAAGACAAAGTGAAACAAGAACTGTCGATTTATATCGAAGCAGCAAAAAATCGGGAAGAAGCCTTAGATCATGTACTGCTTTATGGACCGCCAGGACTTGGTAAAACAACAATGGCGATGGTCATTGCTAACGAAATGGATGTCCAGATCCGTTCGACTAGTGGTCCAGCAATCGAACGACCCGGTGATTTAGTGGCGATTTTAAATGAATTGGAACCCGGTGATGTTTTATTTATCGATGAGATTCATCGTTTGCCGCGGGTTGCTGAAGAGACACTGTATTCAGCAATGGAAGATTATTATGTCGATATTATGGTAGGACAGGGTCCAACCGCACATCCCGTGCACTTTCCGTTGCCACCTTTTACCTTGGTAGGAGCAACGACGCGAGCAGGAATGTTATCAGCACCTTTGCGTGATCGTTTTGGGATTATCTCGCATATGGAATATTATGAAGAAGAGGATTTGCGAGAAATCGTTTTACGTTCTGCTGATATTTTTCAAACGGAAATCGTAGAAGAAGGCGCAATCGAAGTTGCTCGACGTTCGCGTGGGACGCCCCGGATTGCCAATCGTTTGTTGAAACGAATTCGTGACTTTGCACAAGTTCAATCAGATGGTGTGATCAATCGAGCGATGGCTGATCAAGCCTTGAAATTATTGCAAGTCGATGAAGCGGGCTTAGATTATGTCGATCAAAAGTTATTAAAAACAATGATCGAGTTATATCATGGCGGTCCAATTGGGTTAAGTACGTTGGCGGTCAATATTGGAGAAGAGCGCGAAACGGTCGAGGACATGTATGAGCCTTATTTGATTCAAAAAGGGTTTATTAAACGAACGCCGCGAGGTCGAGTAGCGACCCCATTAGCATACGAACATTTTAATTATCCATATCAATCATAGAGGAGTGAAACGATGGCGGAAGGAAAGACGACCAAAAATACATTGGTTCAAGCGTTAGTCGAGCTATGCCAAGAAAAAAATTATGACAAGATTACTGTTCAAGACATCAGTCAGCAGGTCAACTTGAACCGCCAAACATTTTATTATCATTTTAAAGACAAAAATGATCTGCTTCACTATGCCTATTACCAAAAGGGTTTGGATTACTTGACTTCAGATGAATTGAAATTAGAGAACTGGGAAGAGTCAGTTTTATTGATGCTAAAAGAGATGCAAGAATATCATCATTTTTACTTGAATACTGTTACCGCTGAATCAGAGGTGTTGACCAAAGAATTCAATGGATTGGCAAAGCAATTATTTATTCGTTTATTTGATGATGTCGATCAAGAGGGAGATTTATCATCCATTGATAAAGAATTTTATGCTCGGTTTTTAGCCTATGGTTGTGGCGGGATTTTGATTGATTGGATTTTAGCAGATGCGAAGCAAGCACCGATCACAATTGCGGCTCAATTGTTTCGTTTTGCCAAAGATATTGAATTTTTTGCCTATCATTTATATGAAAAGGACCAACACGAGAGTTAAAACTCTTGTGTTAGTCCATTAACGATATGTTTAATTGGTTTTTGTTCATAGTAAGCGATCGCGTTTTTAGCAACAATTGCAGCCATTTGATCCCGGGCCTCGACACTAGCATTACCAATATGAGGTGTTAGAATCACGTTAGTTAATTCTTGCAAACCATTTGTAACAGTAGGCTCAAATTCATAAACATCTAAAGCTGCTCCAGCAATTTTATTATTTTTGAGCGCTTGTAGCAGAGCTGTCTCATCGATAAGCGGACCACGAGCTGCATTGATCAGCAAGGCGGTCTTTTTCATCACCGCAAATGTATCAGCAGTCAGTAAATGGTGCGTTTCTTCCGTTAAGGGGGCATGGAGCGTCAGGATATCGGCTTGTTGGATTACTTCCGCTTGAGAACAGTATTGGGCATTTAATTGCTGCTCAATTGTTTGATCTAATTGATGACGTTGTGTGTAGATGATCTTCATGCCAAACGCCTGCATCATCTTAGCAACAGTTTGACCAATCTGCCCCATTCCGATGATTCCTAAAGTTTTGTCTTTTAATTCATGACCTAAAAAGAATAATGGCGCCCAGCCATCAAAGCCAGCACCGTGCATCAGGCGATCGCCTTCAACGATACGACGAGATAAAGCAATGATTAGTCCAGCTGTTAATTCCGCAGTTGCCTGAGTGGAAACAACTGGGGTATTGGTTACATAAATTTGTTTTTCTTTTGCATAGGCCGTATCGATATTGTTGAAGCCAGCACCAAAGTTAGCAATCACTTTTAATTTAGGAGCGGCATCGATGACTTCTTGATCGACTTGGGTCGATAATGGACAAATCAAAACCTCGCAATCAGCGATTTCTTGCAGCAATGCTGTTTTTGAAATCAATCCCTGTCCGTTAAAAACTGAAAAATCTAAGTTTTTATCTTTTAAAAAAGTAGTACCTAGCTCAGGAAGTTGAGCGGAAAGAAAAATTTTACTCATTGTTACCCCTCATTTCATTTTGTTAAATTGACTATAGCACAGGAGGTAGGACATGAAAAAGATTCTATTTGTTTGTTTAGGAAATATCTGCCGTTCTCCGATGGCGGAAGCAATCTTTCGTGACGCATTAACAGAGCAACAACTAACTGAGTTTCAAGTGGATTCTGCTGCCACGAGTCAATGGGAAATCGGTAACCCGCCGCATCGAGGAACGAGAAAAATATTGAAACAACACCATATCTCAACGACTGGTATGCAAGCGCGCCAAGTGACGACAAAAGACTTTTATGAAGCTGATTTTATTATTGGAATGGATCAGGAAAATGTTTTTGACCTTATCCAAAGAGCCCCGGCAGAAACGAAGGAAAAAATCTATTTGTATCTCGATCGTGTGCCTGGTTATGAAGGGGGAAATGTCCCTGATCCTTGGTATACGGGGGATTTTGCAGAGACGTATGACTTGATCCAAAAGGGATTGGAAAATTGGTTAAATTTTTTTGAAAATGATTAGATTTCTTGTCTTTTTTTAGAAATTTAAGTAAAATCAAACTACGCTCTTGACTAGGAGGAAACTGGATGTCTAAAAACGAGAAACCCAGAAAGAATTTAATCAAGCTATTTTCGAATTCATCGTATCGCTTCATCTCGGATTTTTTGAATGATTCTGGTGACAAACGCGCTCAAGAGCAAGCAAATGAAAATATTTTTCTTAAGCTAAAGATGGCTGCTCTGCAAAATAGTTTAGTCGTTCTTCAAGTTCAAGATGAAAAAAATGAAGATAAATTCCAGACTATTTCTGGTTGGCTGCCCAAAGTCGTCAAGAATGATGCGATCGTTATTCGAACACAAGATAGCCAATTAGTGATGCTGACGATTGATCGGATCAAAAAGGTAACGACATTATCGCCTAGTGGAGATCAAGAGAGCATTTCACGTTAAAAGTATTTAATACATTTACGAGTGCAAGAACTTTTGTTATACTTGGAATGCACTAAAAAAAGAATAATACTTTCACAAAGGGGAGCCCACGGGCTGAGATTGAGTTTACTCTAAACCCTAGTACCTGTTTCGGTTATTCGAGCGTAGGAATTGTGATGAAGTAATACTGTTACTTCTCCTTTGTGGACTGTATGTTCAAAAAGGAGGAGTTTTTTTATGAGTAAAACAAGAATCATGATCGAAGGAACGATCGTTGCAGCATTAGCATTTATGCTGTCGCTAATTCCGACTTCGATCGGCAGTAGTTTCACCATCTCTTTAGGGATGATACCGATGGTTTTATTTGCTTTGAGACGGGGAGTAAAACCTGGATTATTATCCGCGTTTATCTGGGGGATCCTACATTTCCCTGCAGGGGATGTTTATTTTTTAAGTGTGGTCCAAGTCTTGATTGAATATCCGATCGCTTTTACTTTTGCAGGTTTTGCTGGTCTATATGCAAAAAAAGTTCAACAAGCATTGATCGACCAAGATATTAAAACCGCTAGAAAAAATATTATTTATGGAACATTTGCCGGCACTGGCGCTCGTTTTTTCTGGCATTTTATCGCCGGCGTGGTTTTCTGGGGAAGCTATGCTTTATGGGGAATGAATCCATGGATCTTTTCATTAGTTATGAATGGTCTTAGTGGCTTAGCCACAGCAGTAGTAACGGCTATCGTTGCAGTAGTGATCGTTGAAAAGGTACCACAATTATATTTACCTAAAGGAAGTAAGCTCGTCGAAAAACATAGTCATTAAAAAACAGCTGCACCAAAAGTAGAAAGTACTTTTGGTGCAGCTGTTTTTGTAACTAAACGGACGTATCGAAAAATAAGCACGCAGTTATCTATGTTACTTTTTAGCGAAAAGAAAAGGCGGCATCATCGTTGTCTACCTCTAAAGCCCAGCGTTGTTTTGCAAGATCATACGTAAGCTCTGCAACTTGCTGTTCTTTTTTGTAGTTTTGAGTACTACGGCGCCAACCTTTTTCATCCGAAAGATAGATTGGGATATGATACATTCGATTTTTCAATTCTGTTTGAGTTAAACAAAACAGAGCACCTTCTTGTAAAATAGGGTATAATTCTTTTAAAATTTCACCATCTAAGGGTGCCACCGAAGAGCCCTTACGGAAAAATGACCGACGATCATTAATCTTTTCTAAAACGATCCGCGTCAACTTGCGAGCGAGAATCCGGTAAAATTCATCTAAATAGCGGTAGTAAACCCGCATTGTTTCATTGCCTAAATTAAAATAAACAAAATTATTTTGTAATTTATAAAAGAAAGGTGAATGAAGATGAGTTCGCATATGTCCGAAATAAAGAAGTTCAGATATTTCTAATGGAGTTAGTTCTTTTAACATCGTTGGATCATTAAAATCGATCCATTTGTTCCCCTTAGAATAATTAAAAGTTTTGGTATTAAAAAAGTTATGAATCTGTTCAGGACTATCAATTATTTTTAGACCTGTGTGGGGATCATATTCGCCCGCCTCAGCCACAGGATCTAATAATAACAAATGCTTTGGCTGATGGACGATACCCTGCACAAAATCGTTGGGTGATAGGCCTTTGGATAGTACAGCATTACTTGTAGAATCAATATAAGCAAATAATGTATCTGGCACTTATTCTCACCCTTTCTCATTCTTGTCACAATTATTTTAACCTAATAATAAAAAAAAAGCTCGTATCTTTTATTTTAAAATTAGATTACAATGTCCTTAAAAACAGCAACATTCAGGTACAATTTCAACATTTATAATCATTTTAATAAATAACAAATTGCTAATCTTATTATATCTTTTTTTTAATTTTTCTTTAGTAACGGAAGGTAAAATGACTACTAAATATAGAATATGATATGATAGGGGCGAAACTGTGGGGGGCTCATGATGAAGAAAAAACGAAATTGGTTGATAAACATTTTTCTTTTTTTATTATTGTTAATAGGTCTAGCCTTAATTTTCAACAACCAAATCAAATATTTTTTGATGCAACATAATGGTGAACGTTATGCGGTAGCGAAATTAGAGCGGACTGAGATCGATAAAAATATGAAAAAAAAGGCTTCGTTTGATTTTGATGCCGTACAACCCGCAAGTACCGAAGCGGTTTTACAAGCCCAATTAAGCAATAAACAATTACCGGTAATTGGTGGGATCGCTATTCCAGCAGTGGAAATCAACTTGCCGATTTTTAAAGGGTTATCGAATGAAGCGTTGCTTTATGGTGCGGGGACGTTAGCGGAAGATCAAAAAATGGGTGAAGGAAATTATGCACTGGCAAGTCATCGAGCAGATCGTCCAGGTCTGTTGTTCACACCGCTCGATGGCATCAAAGAAAATGATTTGATCTATTTGACTGATTTGCATAACATCTATACGTATAAAACGACACTTAAAGTTCGTGTCCAACCGACCGAAGTCAAATACCTCGATGTCGATCCAGACAAGAAACAGGTTACGTTGATTACTTGCGGTGAGATTGAAGGTATCACACGAATCATCGTCCAAGGGGAATTGATTGCTGTCACACCAGTTAATAATGCTACAGATACGATGAGAAATGCTTTTCAAATGGAACAACGAACATATTAAACGATTGAGGTTGAGACATAAGTATTTTTACTTTTGTCTCAACCTCTTTTTTGCGGTCACAAATTTCTGCTATACTAAAAGAAGACAACTATACAAGGAGCAAGTGCTGATGCTGAAAAAAATATATGTATCAGAATTAATAGCTACATGGAAAAAATTTCAACAGATGAACTTACTTTTTCCGTTCTATTCTTCCCATCAACAAGCGCGCGATCATTATTTTGCTGCAGTCAAAAATGGCAAAGGGTATCGAATTTCAACCGGGACGAGTGAGCTATGGTTTGTTAAAAATGAAATGGTAGAGGGTTGGCAGATCACAAATTTATTGTGTCTTCCTAACAGTAATTGGCAGCAGGGGATCCAATCACTAGAAAAAGCAGCTCGACAGCAATTTAAGCAGCAATTAGCTTTAACTTTCGAAGCAACGCCGATTTTAGAACATTGGCTGTTGTCAAAGGGCTATTCTTTTACTGAAGGACAATGGCAAAAAAAATTGATTTATCATACAGGATTAGTATTAGGTGGCGGCGGTGCTAGAGGTGCTTATCAAATTGGGGTTTGGCAAGCGTTGCTAGAAAAAAATATTCAGTTTGAATTGATTGCTGGAACTTCTGTCGGCGGGTTGAATGGTGCTCTGATTGCCCAAGGTGACTATCCACAAGCGGTTGCATTATGGGAAGAAATCGAAACGGACAAAGTGTTGGAAGTTACTTTTAATGAGGTGGAAGAAATTGATTTTTCAGCGCAGGTCCAGCAACTGAGGACGTTTCTTCGGACGTCGATGAAACAACGCGGCGTTTCATCGAGACCGCTCAAACACTTATTAAGTGAACATTTAGTCCCTCAAAAAATAAAAACTGGGGTTCCTTTTTATATTGTGACGACTAAAATATCTGCTTTTCAAGAAGTAGTCATTTCTTTGAATCATTCTCCTGCTTCAGAAATCATTGATTGGCTGCTGGCGTCAGCAGCTTTTTTCCCAGTGATGGCCATGGCTAAAATCGGAACAGATTATTATGTAGATGGTGGCTATCGCAATAATTTACCAGTTGATGTAGCGTTGAATCACCAAAAATTAACTGAATTGGTCATTGTAGATGTTCATGGTCCTGGTTTTGATAAAAGATATCACTTGCCTGAAGCTGTGGCAGAAATAAAATTAGCCAGTTCCTGGAGTCTAGGCGATTTATTTTTATTTCAGCAATCTCGCTCAGCAAAAAATCGATTGTTAGGCTATCTAGAAACTAAAAAAACATTGGGCGATTTGCAAGGCGTACGTTATTCTTTTGAAAACCAAGCAGATTTTGCAGTTTTGACTAAAGCCTTTATTCGGTATAGTCAAAAACAAGTAACACTCGACCTAGAAGAGTTAGTGCCTAAATTGCAAAAATTTTTTCACCAGTCATTTCCCATTGAATTGATGAGTCAATTTTTCTTAGAATTTTTTGCCTATTGGACACGGGTCTCGCCATTGAAGAGCTATACCTTGGCCGAATTTATTCAAATTGTATTACGACAATTTGAATTGCCAGAACCGATCGTTGCGGCGGATTATTCTGTTCAGGAACAAATAGAAGGCTTTATTGAAAGCAATAATGTATTCTCAGTATATCGACACATCGTACAACTCGCTCAGCAACCATCCGCTTTTGCCAGAACTTATCGTCGTTGGCCAGTCCAAACGTTGCTAGCGCTATTTATCAATTATTTACAGGAGGAAGTATAATGGCAGATTTTAATTATGAAATTGTAGAAGAAATCGCAGTATTATCAGAAAATCCGAAAGGCTGGCGCAAAGAATTGAATCTGGTCAGTTGGAATGAGCGGCCACCGAAATTTGATCTTCGCGATTGGGCACCGGAACACGAAAAAATGGGTAAGGGCGTTACATTGAGCAATGAAGAATTTGCAGCACTAAAAGAAGCTTTGACGAAAATGTAACGACTTGATGCTGATTATTGAGAAAGGAAATAAGCCGAATGAAAAGTATGACCGGATATGGCCAAGCCAATCAAACCAATGATGCCTATGAATTAACAATCGAGTTAAAAAGTGTCAATAATCGGTTTTTAGATTTACAGATTCGAATGCCGAAAGAATTAAATCCATATGAGGCAGATTTGCGGAAAATCGCAAAAGAAAAAATTCAACGAGGACGTGTGGATGTTTTTATCAATCTAGCTCCTTTAAAAAGTGGAAATAAAAAAGTTCAAATCCATTGGGAGTTACTTGAACAATTAGTTTCTGAATTGCAAACTGGTGGAAAAGAACGCTTTGGGATCATAGATTTTCCTGTAGAAAAAGTATTGGTCAAAGCTATGGAACAAAGTGATTTTGTGACCTTGGTCGATCAACAGTTAGAAACAGAAACATTAAAAGAATTGGTCCAAACGACTGCGAGTGAGGCATTTACTCAATTAGCTAAAAGTCGGGAACTTGAAGGGAGTGGCATTCAAAAAGTACTGATAGAATATGGGCAAAAAGTCCAGTCACTAGTCACTGAATTGCAAAGTTTTGTGACCGAATATGAAGCTGATTTTCAGCAAAGATATCAATTGAAACTAGAAGAATACTTAGGGACAACGGTTGATCAAGACCGATTGCTAACAGAACTAGCGGTCTTATTAGAACGTGGAGATATCCATGAAGAATTGGATCGTTTGACGATTCATTTAGCAAAAATGAGCACGCTGTTACAAGTGACGAGTCCTGTAGGAAGAGAACTAGATTTTCTATTGCAAGAAATGAATCGTGAAGTCAATACGATCGGCTCAAAATCTAGTCCGATCCAAATCAAAGATATCGTGGTTCAACTAAAAACGATTTTGGAAAAAATCCGCGAACAAATCCAGAATATCGAATAAAATTGTGGATTTTGATAAGAATTAATGGACAGCTTAGCGATGCCTCTTGAAATATTCGGAAAAAAAGTGCACAATAGGCGTTAGCTAAAAAGAGCATGAAAGGGCGTTAGTATGTCTGAACGAGGACTGTTGATTGTATTGTCGGGACCTTCCGGAGTTGGAAAAGGAACGGTCAGAAAAGCCATTTTTGAAAGAGACGATAATGAGTTTCAATATTCTGTCTCAATGACCACTCGCAAAAAGCGAGCCGGAGAAGTGGAAGGCGTCGATTATTATTTCCGCAGCAAAGAAGAGTTTGAGGCGATGATCGAAGCAGGTGAAATGTTGGAGTATGCCGAGTATGTCGGGAATTATTATGGCACACCCTTAACATATGTAAATAAAACATTAGATGAGGGCAAAGATGTCTTTTTAGAAATTGAAGTCCAAGGCGCACAACAAGTAAAGGATAAAGTGCCAGATGGCGTCTTTATTTTCTTAACACCACCAGATCTTGCGGAATTAAAAGCACGAATCGTGGGTCGAGGCACTGACAGCCCCGAAGTGATTGATGAACGTATGCGTGTTGCACGCCAAGAAATTGAAATGATGGCTCTTTATGATTATGCCGTTGTGAATGATCAAGTGCCAAAAGCCGTTGATCGAATCAAAGATATTATCGTCAGCGAACATTACCGAGTTGACCGAGTTATTGGTAAATATATTAAAATGTTAAAGGAGATATAAGCTTATGATGTTAAAACCTTCAATCGATACATTGCTAGACCACGTAAATTCAAAATATTCATTAGTTATCTTAGCGAGCAAACGTGCCCACGAATTAGATGCTGGTGCACAACCAACTTTAGATTCATTTGAATCAGTAAAAAGTGTTGGTCAAGCGTTAGAAGAAATCGATTCAGGAACCGTGATCAGTGATCCGCATCCTGAAATCAAACGTGAACGTTTGAAAATGGAAGAAGAAGAACGCAGTATGCAACGTGAACGTGATCAACGTGATCTAGAAGCGCGTATCCGTAGCGAAAAAAACTAAGCGTGTTACAAAAGCGCTGATTAAGTGTAAGTGGGATTGTACCAATACTTTTGGCACAGTCCCTTCTTTTTTGTGGAAAAAAACTAGAAACATAGTACCAAAGGTAAAAGTTTTATTTACATAGGTCATTCATTAGCCCTTGGTGAACAAAATTTAGTACAATAAATGAGGAATGGAGGCGGTAAGAATGAAATTAGCACAAGTGATCGTAGATGTTCCCGCGATGCAAACGGATCAACCATTCAGTTATTTGATCCCGCCTCGATTGACCATAGACGTTGGAATGCGAGTAGAAGTCGGCTTTGGTTCTCGGCATGTCCAAGGTTTTGTGATCGGATTTGAAGATGCACCTGTTCCTTTACCAACTAACTTAAAGCCGATTATCCGTGTATTAGATTTGACTCCAGTATTGAATCAAGAATTATTAGCTCTCGCCGATTATATGAAAGAGACGACGTTTGCTTTTAAAGTGACTTGTCTACAAACGATGCTGCCAAGTGTGATGAAAGCTGATTATCAAAAACGGCTGTATCCTTTAGTTGATGAACCAGAAATAAATGAAAAATATTTTGGAACAGCAGAATCGATTACTTGGGAAGAAGCAGAAGCTCAAGGTTGGTTAAAAGAGTTAGCACAATTGCGCGAGCAAGGAATCATCGAACTGCGTTATGAAGTGCATACAAAAAATAAAATTAAAACAGAACGATATATCAAACGAACATTTTTATCAGAGCAAGTAACAGAATTAAAAGCGGCGTTGCGAAAAAATTCACCTAAACAAGAACAATTGCTCGATTATTTAGCTGCATTAGCGGATGAGCAACTAGTTGCTGTCAAACAAATGAAAGCCGAAGACTTTACATTGGCTAATTTGAATCAAGCAGAAAAAAAAGGGTGGCTGACTTTTTTAGCACTTGAAAAATACCGTGATCCTTATGCGGAACGAGAGATTGAACACACGACTGCTTTACAGTTGAATGACGAACAGCAAACCGCTTATGAAGCAATCAGTAAAGCTAGTGCTGACAATGAGCATAGAGTATTCTTGTTGGAAGGTGTAACCGGTAGCGGAAAAACAGAAGTTTATTTGCAAGTGATCCAAGATGTCTTAGCCAAGCAACAGACAGCGATGATGCTAGTACCAGAAATTTCTTTGACTCCTCAAATGGCAACCCGTTTCAAGGCACGCTTTGGCAGTGAGGTCGCGGTTTTACATAGTGGTTTGTCTCAAGGAGAAAAGTATGATGAATGGCGTAAATTGGAACGCGGCGAAGCTCATGTAGTGGTTGGTGCCCGTTCGGCTATTTTTGCTCCTTTAGAAAATCTAGGTGTGATCATTATCGATGAAGAACACGAGACGAGTTACAAGCAAGATGAATCGCCGCGTTACCATGCGAGAGATCTAGCTATTTGGCGTGGCAAGTATCATAATTGTCCAGTCGTATTAGGTAGTGCGACTCCGTCATTAGAATCACGAGCCCGCGGACAAAAGGGCGTTTATCAGCTGATGAAACTAACACGGCGCGCCAATCGTAATGCAACATTGCCGACTGTTGAAATTGTCGATATGCGTGAAGAGATGCAACGCCGTTTAAATTCATCTTTTTCAGAAAGTCTCGAAGAAAAAATACGTGATCGATTAACAAAAGGTGAACAAAGTGTCTTATTATTGAATCGTCGCGGGTACTCATCATTTGTGATGTGTCGTGATTGTGGCTTTGTTTTGCCATGCCCGAACTGTGATATTTCTTTGACATTACATATGGATACAAAAACGATGCGTTGTCATTATTGCGGCCACGAAGAAGGAATCCCACATCGCTGCCCAAATTGCGGGAAAGATAAGATTCGTTATTTTGGGACGGGGACAGAAAAAGTTCAAGAAGAATTGGCGCAATTGATTCCAGAAGCTCGCGTCTTACGGATGGATGTCGATACTACCAGACGTAAAGGTGCTCATGAAAAAATATTGACGGCTTTTGGTGAGCGTGAAGCAGATATTCTATTAGGAACGCAAATGATTGCAAAAGGCTTAGACTTTGAAAATGTGACGCTAGTCGGTGTGCTAAATGCCGACACAGCTCTGAATCTGCCTGATTTTCGTTCGAGTGAGCGAACGTTTCAATTGTTGACCCAAGTCAGTGGTCGAGCAGGCCGAGGGGATAAAGCAGGCGAAGTAGTGATCCAAACATTCAACCCAGAACATTACACAATTAAATTAGCGCAACATCACGATTATGAAAATTTCTTCCAAAAAGAAATGCGGATTCGTCATCAAACAGATTATCCGCCGTACTATTACACGGTCAAAGTCACTATTTCTCATCAAGAAGAAATGCGTGCGGCCCAAAAAGCATTTCAATTGGCCGAACAAATACGGAGTCAATTAAGCGCGCAAAGCATTCTGTTAGGACCAACACCAGGTGCCATCTTACGTGTCAAAAATCGTTATTATTATCAATTAATCATTAAATATAAACATGAACCTCACTTACCAAAGACATTAGAAGATATTTTACAAGTCAGTCAGAAAGATCAGCGTCAAGGACTGTTGATTGCAATCGATAATGAACCCATGTATTTTATCTAAAAAATAATTCAAAGAAAGAAGGAACGTCATGCGTTATCCTATTATTCTCCACCCAGACGAACGTTTGAACAAAGTGACTGAACCCATCGAATATGTGACTGACGAGATCGTTACTTTATTAGATGATATGTATGAAACAATGATTGCTCATGATGGCATCGGGATTGCTGCCCCTCAGATTGGCAAAAATCTTAGAATCGCTGTAATTGAAGTAGAGGAGAATGATCGATTCGATTTGATCAACCCAGAAATCATTGAGCGTAAGGGGACCAGTATCGATGTGGAAGGCTGCCTTTCAATCCCGGAAACTTATGGAACCGTAAAACGAGCAGATGAAGTGACTGTTCGTTATTACGATCGCGAAGGTTCAGAAATGGAAGTTACCGCATATGGCTATTTAGCCCGAGCATTTCAACATGAAATTGATCACTTGGATGGCAAATTATTTATCGATCAAATAATCGAAAAAATTGCCCCTGAAGATTTAGAACGTTATATGGAGGAACATATCGATGACTAAAATTGTATTTATGGGAACACCAGCCTTTTCAGTTCCGATTCTAGAAAGTTTGATTGAAGCAGATTATGAGATCGTAGCCGTGGTGACTCAACCAGACCGTCCAGTTGGTCGAAAAAAAATCATCACCCCAACTCCCGTCAAAGAGGCAGCAGTCAAACACGATTTATTAGTTTTACAACCAGAAAAAATCAGCGGATCACCGGAAATGGAAAAAATCAAAGAATTAGCGCCCGATTTATTGATTACCGCCGCTTTTGGCCAATTTTTACCAGAAAAATTATTGCAAGTTCCTAAATTAGGAGCCATCAATGTTCATGCTTCATTATTACCTAAATATCGTGGCGGTGCGCCTGTTCATTATTCCATTATGGCAGGTGATGCAGAGACTGGTGTGACAATTATGGAAATGATCAAAAAAATGGATGCGGGCGGCATCTTCAGTCAGCAAAAAATCGCGATTACGAAACAAGACGATGTCGGTACAATGTTTGAAAAATTAAGTCTTGTAGGGCGTGACTTATTACTTGAGACGTTACCTAAAATCATTTCAGGTGAATTAAAGCCCGTTCCACAAAATGAAGCAGAAGTTACTTTTTCACCGAATATCAGCCGTGAACAAGAAGCGATTGATTGGAATAAAACTGCTGAAGCTGTGGATAACCAAGTACGTGGAATGCATCCTTGGCCAGTTGCTTTTACAACGTTTGAGGGAGCACGCTGGAAAATTTATCATGTGACACCATTAGATGAACAAACAACTGAATTACCTGGGACGATTATTGCTCGGACTAAAAAGGCCTTACACATCGCATGTGGTCAAGGGACTGTTTTAGCTATCGATGAATTACAACCTGCTGGTAAAGCAAAGCAAACCGTCCAAGCATTTTTAAATGGCAGTGGACAAGCAATTACAGAAGGACAGCAGGTGAAATAAAATGGCAAAGATCCCTAAAAAATTATTGCACTCCGTCCGTTTTACGGCATTAGAAGCCATTGAACGGATCAATCGTGGTGGGGCATACTCTAATTTGTTATTGAATGAGTTGATCCAGAAGAATAAAGTCGACGGTAAAGATACTGCATTATTGACGGAACTTGTTTATGGTACGATCAGTCGTCAGTTACTGTTGGCCTATGACATCGAACCATTCATTAAAAATGCTAAAAAAGTTGATCCTTGGGTCAAAAGTTTATTGCAACTATCAGTCTATCAAATGCTTTACTTAGACCGTGTTCCTGACCATGCGATCATCAATGAAGCCGTCGAAATTGCAAAAGCTAAAGGAAATCCAGGTACAGGGAAATTTGTTAATGGTGTACTTCGATCGATTCAACGAAAAGGGGTTCCATCAGTAGAACTAATTAAAGATCCGATTGAACGCTTGGCGACAGAAATCAGTCTGCCTGTTTTTCTAACCGAAAAATTTGTAGCAGAAATCGGTGAAGCAGAAACACGCAAATTAGGTTTGTCACTACTTGAGCCTAGTCGCGTAAGTGCGCGAGTAGATGTTCGTTTCTTAACACGTGATGAAGCCATCGAAGCCTTAGCAGAAGATGGAATCGAGGCACGTAAAAGTGAACTTTCTCCGTATGGTATCGTAGCAGATCGAGGATTTTTAGCCGGTAGTGAATTATTTCAAAATGGTTGGTTAACAATCCAAGATGAAAGTTCAATGTTAGTGGCTCAAGCGTTGCAGATCGAACCTGGGCAAAAAGTATTAGATGCTTGTGCGGCTCCAGGCGGGAAAACGACACATATCGCAGCGTTATTACAAGACAGTGGTTCGGTCACTGCGTTAGATATCCATGAACATAAATTGAAACTCGTTCAAGAAAATGCAGAGCGTTTACGCGTAGAAGATCGAATCGTAACCAAAGAATTAGATGCGCGAAAAGCTACAGAGACATTTGAAGCAGAGAGTTTTGATCGGATTTTAGTGGATGCTCCTTGTTCAGGTCTAGGATTGATGCGTCGCAAACCAGACATCAAATATCAAAAACGAGCAGAAGACTTTATACAATTACCAAAAATTCAATTGGATATTTTAAATAGTTGTGTCCCGACTTTGAAAACAGGTGGGATTATGGTATATAGTACTTGTACTATTGCACCAGAAGAGAACCAACAAGTAATTGAAAAATTCTTAAATGAACAAGCTGATTTTGAAAAAATTGATTTACCATTAGATTCAAAAGTGCAGCAAGCTATTCAAGATCAGATGCTGGTCTTATATCCAGAAAGGTTTATGACCGATGGCTTCTTTATTTGTGCAATGCGAAAAAATTAGATAAACGAGGTGGACGAAAAGATGGAGATTCAATTTCAATCAGACATCGGCAAACGGCGTAATATGAACCAAGATTATGCGAATGTTTTTACAAACCAATCAGGAATGTATCTAGCAATTCTTGCTGATGGGATGGGTGGACATTTAGCTGGTGATGTTGCTAGTAAGATGGCAGTGGATGGTTTAGGTGCTGCCTGGTCAACCTCAAGTCTCTCACAGCCTGATAAAGCTGCGGAATGGTTTGTACAAGAGATCCAACAGGTGAATGAAGCTATTTATCGAGAAGGTACGACACATCTTGAGATGCAAGGAATGGGAACGACCATCGTAGGTGCCGCTTTGTTAAATGAGACGTTCGTTTTGGCACATGTGGGTGATAGTCGTGCGTATTTAATCCACGAAGGCCAACTACGTCAATTGACGGAGGATCATTCATTAGTCAATGAATTGTTGAAAACAGGTGAGATTACAGCAGAAATGGCTGCGGTCCATCCACAAAAAAATGTTTTGACTCGTTCTGTAGGAATCGCTGGCACGATCAAGACAGATATTTCTGAACACGAATGTCAATCAAATGACTATTTATTATTATGTTCGGATGGATTGACTAATATGGTCAGTGAAGAAGTGATTTTAGCGATAGTAACTAGCGATCAAAGTTTAGAAGATAAAACGAAACAGTTGATCAATGTAGCAAACGAGGCTGGAGGAGCAGATAATATTACGGTCTTATTGATCCATTTTGAAGGGGAGGCTCGTCCATGATCGAAATAGGCAAATTGGTCAATGGACGTTATAAAGTGATCGCCAGTATCGGTAGCGGCGGCATGGCAAACGTCTTCTTGGCTCACGATCTGATTTTGGATCGTGATGTTGCCATCAAAATATTACGATTTAATTTTCAGAATGATAAAACAGCCATTCGCCGGTTTCAGCGTGAGGCCTTAGCCGCAACTGAACTAGTTCATCCTAATATTGTCGGTGTCTATGACGTGGATGAAGAGAGTGGCATGCAATATCTAGTAATGGAATATGTGAAGGGAATGGATTTGAAACGCTATATCCAAAGCCAAGCACATATTCCGTATGAAAAAATTGTAGATATCATGGAACAAATTTTATCTGCTGTTAATTTGGCGCATGCACATGGAATCATCCATCGTGACCTGAAGCCACAAAATATTTTGATGGATGAAGCAGGAATAGTTAAGATTGCCGATTTTGGAATTGCGATTGCTTTATCAGAAACATCGCTGACTCAAACAAATTCGATGTTAGGTTCGGTGCATTATTTATCCCCGGAACAGGCACGAGGAAGTATGGCGACCAAACAATCAGATATTTATGCTCTAGGGATCATTCTATATGAGATGATCACGGGCAATGTCCCATTTGATGGAGAATCGGCAGTCACGATCGCATTGAAACATTTTCAAGATGAAATCCCATCCGTTAAAGGATTTGATCCAGCGGTTCCGCAGGCTTTAGAAAATGTAGTTATGCACGCAACAGCTAAAGATCCAGCTGATCGATATAAGACAGCTGATGAGATGGCAGCAGATCTTAGTACGGCTTTAACTGCAATTCGCGCAACTGAATTACCTTGGCATCCCTCTGCAATGTTAGACGAGACTAAAGTGCTGATACCTATTCAACCAACTGAGCCGGTAATTGAAGCCTCGGAAGAAGAATCGCTGAAATCAAAAGAACTGAAGTCAGAAGAACCAATAAATACAAAGCCAAAAAAGAAAAAAAGAAAAAAAAGATGGCTGTTTATTTTTCTAGTATTATTAGCAATGATTGTCGGAGCGGTAGCTTATTTTATGACGGGTTCGGCAGAAGTATCGGTCCCCCAAGTGGATAACATGACTGAAACAGCTGCACGTAGCGCGTTGAAAGCAGCCGGTTTGACAGCAGAGAGTACAGCAGATGAAGTTCCTAGCGATACGATTGAAAAAGGTCATATAGTAAAGACAAATCCAGCAGCTGGAACGATGATCAAAAAGAATCGCAAAGTTCGCTTGTATATTAGTTCGGGGACTGAAAAGGTTTCTTTAAAAGATTATCAAGGAGAATCGATTGATGATGCACAAGAAGATTTACAAAAAATCGGTTTTTTACTAAAAAATATCCAAATCAAAAAAGTAAATAGTGATACTGTTCCTGAAGATCAAATCATTAGCCAAGATCCAGAAAAGGATGCAAAGATCGATCCGAAAAAAGATACGATCACTTTTGAAGTTTCTGCAGGCCCTGAAACCATCAAAATCGAAGACTATTCTGGGATGACCTATGAAGATGCCAGAGATAGCCTTTTGCAAATAGGAATTGTAGATAGCCAAATTAATCGAGTAGATACATCAGACGAAACGGTTCCAGCAGGAGAAGTTATTAGTCAAAACCCGGTTGGCGGGACAGAATTGACGACACAGTCAACAATCACCTTAAAGGTTAGCACGGGTAGCAGCTATGTAAAACTAGATGACCTTTCTGGTCAAGATAAAGCAGCTGCCGAAACGACTCTGACCAATCTTGGTTTGAAATACAACGAACAAGAAGAATATTCTGATGATGTGGCCGAAGGAAAAGTTATTCGCACGGATCCTAGTGCGAGCACTTCTTCAGTAAAAATCGGCGATACGGTAACGATGTATGTATCTAAAGGTCCAGAATCAAAAGAAACGACTTTCAATGTCACGATTTCCGCAAGTTTTACTGGTTCTGAAGATACGCAAGATACGATCACAGTCGCTGTGAAAGATGCTAAAAAACAAAGCCTGACGCAAGTATTGAACTTCAAGCTAGATAAGAATACCTCTTCCACAAAACAAACGGTTTCTATTACAACGAAAGACAATCAAAGTGCCACGATTGAAGTTCAACGTAATGGGGATGAAGTAGTAACAAAAGAAGTCCAAAATGCCGAGACAATTACTGTTCCATAAAAGAAACCTTTCCTGATTTTTTAGGAAAGGTTTTTTAGGTCATTTGTACTGAAAAGCATTTTGAAGTATGCTACAATAGAATAGATATTAAAGGAGATGAGCCTGATCGAAGGACAAATTCGTAAAGCCCTAAGTGGTTTCTACTATGTGGCAAGTGAAGGAGAGATCCATCAGACCCGAGCACGTGGAAATTTTCGCAAAAAAAAATTGACTCCTTTAGTTGGAGACGACGTTGTATTTAGTAGTGAAGAAAATAGTGAAGGATATATTCTAGAATTATTGCCACGAAAAAATGAATTGGTACGACCACCTGTGGCCAATGTCGATCAAGGGGTGATCGTGACTAGTTTGATCGAACCCAATTTTTCGTATAATTTATTGGATCGCTTTTTAGTGACTTTAGAAAACAAAAATATCCAACCAATCATCTATCTATCCAAGACCGATTTAGTCTTAGATCAAGCATTAGTAGCAGAGATACGGGCAGTTTATGAACCATTAGGCTATCCAGTGATCGATGGTGAACAAGATAAACAGAAATTGACTGATTTATTTGCGGATAAGTTAACAGTATTTATGGGCCAGTCTGGTGCAGGAAAATCAACGTTATTAAACGAAGTCTCTCCAGGTTTAAATTTAGTGACGGGAGAAATTTCAGATGCATTAGGACGCGGACGACATACGACCCGACATGTAGAATTACTGGAGCTGTTTGGTGGTTTAGTAGCTGATACACCAGGTTTTAGCTCGATTGATTTTCTTGAAATATCAGCAGACGAACTACCTAAAGAATTTCCTGAATTTCGTGCAGCCGCACCAGCATGTCGATTTAGAGAATGCCGTCATGTGAAAGAACCCGGTTGTGAGGTGAAACAGCAAGTTGAGACCGGTGAAATTGCTAAAAAACGCTATGATAATTATTTACAGTTTTTGCAAGAAATCGAGAACAAACGCCCAATCTATAAGAAAAATAAGTGATTATGAATTAGTTTATAATGTTATTTGGATATAAAGAGATAAATCTATTAAAAAGGAGTAAAAATAATGAAAATAGCCCCATCGATTTTGAGTGCGGATTTTGCACGTTTAGGTGAAGAAGTAAAAATGGTTGAAGATGCAGGTGTTGATTACATCCATATCGATGTGATGGATGGGAATTTTGTGCCAAATATTTCTTTCGGTCAAGTGGTAGTAAGTGCGTTGCGTCCAGTGACAAAATTACCATTAGATGTTCATTTGATGATTGCTGATCCAGAAAATTATATCAATGATTTTGTGAAAGCGGGAGCGGATATCATTATGGCTCATGTGGAAGCAACGCCTCATATCCATCGAGTGGTCCAAATGATCAAAGCTGCTGGCGTAAAACCAGGGGTTGTTTTGAATCCAGGAACTCCAGTGGAAGCCATCAAATATGTTTTAGCTGATGTTGATCAAGTGTTAGTCATGACGGTAAATCCAGGATTTGGTGGACAATCATTTATCGAAAGCACAGTGGAAAAAATTGCTGAGTTAGATCAACTACGTAAAGAACAGGGATATCATTATGAAATCGAAGTTGATGGTGGCATCCAACCTGAGACTGCGAAGAAATGTGCAGAAGCAGGAGCAGATGTATTTGTAGCGGGTTCTTATATTTATGGCGCAGATAAACCAGAAGAACAAATTGCAGCTTTGCGGGCGGCACTAAATTAATGAATGTCTTACTTGTGGCAGGCGGTGACTCGAGTCATTGGCCTGCTTTTTCAAATACGTATGATAAAATTATTGGGATCGATCGGGGGAATCTGTTTCTTTTGCGTCAAGGAATCATTCCAGATTTAGCGATTGGTGACTTTGATTCATTAAATACGCTGGAAAAAAAAGAAGTATTCAGTCAAGTGCCAGAGATTTTATCTGCTCCAGCTGAAAAAGATGACACTGATACGCAACTAGCTTTGGTTACTACATTTGAACGTTTTCCAGCGGCAGATGTCACGATCATTGGTGCAACCGGTGGACGACTGGACCATTTACTTGCCAATATTTGGTTAGGAGTGGAACCGCGTTTTTCACCATTTTTATCGCAGATCAGATTGGAAGACCAAGGAAATAGCGTTCGCTATTTAGCGCCGGGGCATCATGCAATTGAAAAAGAAACAGACATGAAATATTTGGCGTTTTGTTGTTTGACGCCAATAAAAAAATTAACATTGAAAAATGTCAAATATGAATTGGTTGAAACAGATTTTTTACAGCCGACAAGTTTAGCAAGTAATGAATTTTTAATGGGAAAAGCCAACATTTCTTTTTCTGAAGGGGTCATTGCAGTCATCCAAAGTCGGGATATTTAAGAGAGACTGATACGAAAGTATTTTATATTTTCGTATCAGTCTCTGCTTTATTTTTAGAGATTCTAAAATTCTCTAAAATCACGGCTCTATGCTTTTTAATCCGTTCAATTAGTGGTAAAATTTGTGATATATTATAGCGTTCAGAGGTGCTTAAGTGAGAAAGTTTAATCCAAATAAAAACATTATCATTATCTTAATTGTTGTTATCATTGTTGTAGCAACAGTCTCCATCACTGCAGCAAATCGTGCAAAAGACAGTGATACCAATCTTGTTCAATCGGCGGTCAATGATTCGATTGGAGTTGTTGATAAAGTAATTACAGCACCGGGACGTTGGCTTAGTAATGGGGTAGAATCAATCTCCGATTTAATCAATACGTATGATGAAAATCAAAAGTTAAAAGCTGAAGTCGATCAATATGATGAGACTAAACAAAAAACAAAGAACCAAGCAAAGGAAATTGAGAAGTTAAAAGCGCAACTTGAATTGAACCAAACGCTGACTAGTTATGATAAAGTGACGGCAAATGTGATTACACGTTCACCAGATACCTGGCAAGATATGCTGATTGTTGATAAAGGTAGTAGTGATGGAATTGAGGGGAATATGGCTGTCATGTCTCAAAAAGGCTTAATCGGCCGAGTCATGGAAGTAAATGCTCATTCATCTAAGATTCAATTATTGACATCAGATACTAAGACTAGCAACCATTTCCCAATCAAGATTACTTCGGCTAGTGGGAATTCTTTTGGTGTCTTAAATAAATATGACACGAAAGCTCAGCAGTTGATTGCTTCAGAAATTACCGGCAGCCAAGATATCAAAGAAGGCGACGTCGTTCAAACGTCAGGCTTAGGTGGGAATTCGCCGGCTGATTTAGCAATCGGAACGGTCGTAAAAGTAAAACCAGACAGTTATGGATTAAATCGGGAGGTTTATATTAAGCCGTATGCACAAATGTATGATATTTCAGTTGTGACGATTATCCAAAGAATGGCAGGGTCTACAGAATGATCAGACGAACAACTTTAAAACGTATAACGCCTGTCCTGCTGCTGATCTTATTGTTATTAGACGCTCATGTAACAAAATTTATGATGGCAATCACCAATAATGCGTATGTAGCAAATGCACATCTCGCTTTATTAGTTCTATTGATTATCACTCGAGTCATCAATGAGCGCTTTATGTTGGGTACTGCTTTAGTGATCGGGATTTTATACGACTTATATTACATCGGAGTGATCGGTATTTATGCGGTAATTTTCCCAGTACTTGTTTTATTGTTTTATCTTTTTCAAAAAGTGATTCAACAAAATGTGTTGACGCTATTTTTTACATTAGTAATTAGTGTGACAATTTTTGAATTAGCTAGTCTATTGTTGCAATCAGTCTTTGGGTTAACGAGTATCAGTAGTGACTTTTTTGTCCCTCGTTATCTAGGTCCGACACTACTTTTTAATATCATAATGTTTGTAATTTTAATCTTTCCATTAGAGAAAATTTTAATTGGACCAATCGAATAAAAGGCTTTATATTATGAGAAAAAACAACAAATTTATCCTTTGATAAAAAGAACAGAAGAAAATTTCTTCTGTTTTTTTATTTTGGCTATTTGTAACTATAAAACAGTAAAATGAAATGTTTTTGTAACAATGCTATTATCTGGATGACATACAGCTATGGTAAACTCATAAATGTGTTAGAAAAAAGTCTAATAAAATTCAAAAAACAAAACTAAGAGTAGTCGGAGGACATAAGAGTGAAAAAAAGTTTGTTATCAGCATTAATGGTATGTTCAGTAACATTAAGCGCATTAGCAGCTCCAGCCGCAGCTTCTGCCGATGAATTTGATAGTAAGATCGCTGACCAAGATGCGAAAATTTCAAGTTTGCAAAACCAACAAACAGATGCACAGTCTCAAATTAGTGCATTAGAAAATGAAGTTGCTGCAATTAATGATCAAGCACAAAGTTTATTAAATAATCAAGCATCATTGAGACAAAAATCGCAAGATTTAGAGAATCAAATTAATGCTTTACAAAAACGTATCGAAAAACGTTCAGAAGCGATCAAAGAACAAGCGCGTAATGTTCAAGTCAAACAATCATCAACCAATGTTATTGACGTAGTATTGAATGCTGAATCATTCAGCGATGCTGTTGGCCGTGTTCAAGCAATGTCTACAATTGTGAAAGCTAATAATGACTTAGTAGAACAACAAAAAGCGGACAAAGCAGAAGTTGAGCAAAAACAAGCTGAAAATAAAAAGCAACAAGAAGCAATCGTTGCTAACCAATCTGCATTGGAAAGCCAAAAAGGTGATTTAATCACTAAACAAGCAGACTTAAATGTTCAAACGACTACTTTAGCAGCAGAACAAGCAACTGCTGAAAATGAAAAAGCTGATTTGCAAGCGAAACAAGAAGCTGCAATCAAAGAACAACAACGTGTACAAGAAGAAGCACGTCAAGCTGCTGCAGCACAAGAAGCTGCTCAAAAAGCAGAAGCAGAACGTCAAGCGCAAGCAGATGCTAAAGCACAAGAAGAAGCCGCTTCAAGCGAATCTTCTACTCAAGCATCAACTGAAGCAAGTACAACGACAGTAGAATCTTCTACTACACAAGAATCAACAGAAAGTTCTACAACAACAGTAGAATCATCTTCAACAGAACAAACAGCACCATCTACAAGTACGACAGATTCATCAACTACGACGGAATCTTCTACTGCAACAACTGAAGATAGCTCACAGGCTACTGAAGTAACACCGCCAGCAAGTAGCACAGATACTTCAACAAGCACAAGCAATAGTAGCAATCAAGAATCTTCTACTTCAACAAATACTTCTACTTCAACAAATAATAGTAGCAATCAAGGTTCTTCTACTTCAACAGGTAACAGCAACCAAGGTTCTACGTCATCATCAAATGATCAAACTGCTACTACGCCTTCAACACCATCAACTTCTACTCCAGCACCGTCTGGAAATGGAGCTGCTGTAGTGGCTGAAGCGATGAAATATATCGGTACACCATATGTTTGGGGTGGAAAAACACCTTCAGGATTTGACTGCTCAGGGTTTACAGCTTATGTATATCGTCAAGCAACAGGCCGTGAAATTGGTGGTTGGACAGTTCCTCAAGAATCAGCTGGAACACGTATCTCAGTTAGCGAAGCACAAGCAGGTGACTTATACTTCTGGGGTTCTCCTGGTGGATCATATCACGTAGCGATTGCCATGGGTGGCGGACAATATATCCATGCACCTCAACCAGGCGAATCAGTTAAAGTTGGATCTACAGCTTACTATGCACCAAGCTTTGCGGTTCGTATGTAATCAATCTAAATAGTATGACCGGTGCGAATAACGCACCGGTTTTTTTATTGGGAATTTCTATTAAAGAAAATTATTTTTAGGTTAAACCAGTTATAAACAAGATATTCGGGGGAAAGAAAATGCACAAGCAGATAAAAAATGGCAATTTATATTTAGGAATCGCCATAGTAATGATGATCGTATTATTTATCAGTTCGTCCATGACATATCAGCAACAAAGTCAAGTTTCAACGATTCAGAAATATTTATCAGAGGAACCATTCAAAGCAGCTTTAAGTCATATTTCTTTTGATTATGCTGGAACGCAAATCAGTATCCAAGCAGAAGGATACGTAAAATTTGTCGAATTTTTTATTCGCAAGGCGGCCCATTTTACGACTTATTTTATTATGGGTGGGAGTTTATTTTTGGGATTATTGCCAAAGTTGAAACAACGGTCATTGATGCTGACACTTTTTTTTTCATGGCTAGCAGCAACGGGCTATGCAGCAACGGATGAATTCCATCAAATGTTGACTGGAGGACGTTCGCCACTGTTCCAAGATGTTATGTTGGATTCTTGTGGAGCTTTGACAGCTTGTTTAATCATTATTATCTATCGTTTGCTTCGTAATAAGAAATAGCTTGGTTTTTACTTGACGTAACTAATATTCAGACGGAAAATAAAGATAGAATAGAATATTTTGAGGAGTGTATAAGGATGTCTGGACACAGTAAATGGAACAATATCCAAGGACGAAAAAATGCGCAAGATGCAAAAAGAGGAAAAATTTTTCAAAAAATTTCTCGTGAAATCTATATGGCTGCAAAAGCTGGTGGACCGGATACTAGTACCAATCCTGCCTTACGGCTAGTAATAGATAAAGCAAAATCAGCTAATATGCCGAATGATAATGTAGATAGAGCAATTAAAAAAGCAACTTCAGCAGGTGAAGGCGAGCATTATGATGAAATCACTTATGAAGGATATGGGCCCGGTGGAGTAGCGATTTTGGTCCATGCATTAACAGATAATCGCAATCGTACAGCGACCAATGTTCGCGTAGCATTTACTCGTAATGGAGGAAACTTGGGTGAAACAGGATCAGTCAATTATATGTTTGATCGAAAAGGCTATATCGCAATCGAACGTGAAGGACTATCGGTGGATGAAGATACGATGTTTGAAGACGTATTAGAAGCTGGAGCAGAAGATATGGAAATTTCTCCAGAAGTATTTGAGATTTATACAGCGGCAGAAGATTTTACGAGTGTGCGGGATCAGTTGGAAGCAGATGGCTTCACATTGGCTCAAGCAGAATTAACGATGATCCCTCAAACCACGGTTCCGTTAGATGAAGAACAAAACGAAAAGTTAAAGCAACTGATTGAAAAATTAGAAGATGATGATGATGTTTCTGAAGTATTTACCTCAGTTGAATAAACAAAAAAAACCAGCGATTATTCGCTGGTTTTTTTGTTTGTTAAAAGACGACTACGGGAGTGCCGACTTCAACCATATCATAAAGTTTTGCCATTACATCTGGTGGCGTGTTCACACAGCCGTGAGAACCGCGCGTTTTCCAAAGATCCCCACCATACGCTGGTTGCCAGTCAGAGTCATGTAGACCAACGCCGCCCCAATCGATTGGCATCCAATATTTCACTGGACTTGCATAATCAGAGCCGTCGTCATTTTTTCCTCTCAGTGTTTCATTTGTCTTCTTCTCCCAAACATAATCAACACCAGTTGGGGTAGGAGATTTTGGTTTACCACTGACAATATCTGTTTCTAAGGCAACTTTACCGTCTTTGTAATACCACATATGTTGATTTTCTAAATCGACTTCAATATATGTTTTATCGACTAAGGCTTTATCAGCAGTTGTAGCACCAGTCACAATCGGTGAGCGAGTAAAATCTTTACCTTCTAAGATTTGTTTTGTCAGAGCTTCAACTTCACTTGTAGTATTAATCGTCCAGCTATAAGTACCTGCTGGAACGGAAACTTTACCGCGTTTCGTACTATTAAATTCAGTTGGATTGGTACTTGTATTATATTTGTCTCCTAAGCTCTTCACATAAGCTGTTACTTTATCTTGATCAAGAGACATTGTTCCATTATCATCGATCAACCAATCATTGATATCGGCTGTTGGAATGTCAAAAGTAGTACCGTTGATACTGTAGGTTGCTTTAATTTTAGCAACAGCATTCATTTTATCGAGTGTTTTCTTCAAGCTAGCATCATTTTTAGTGATCGTTGGCTTTGCTAAGTACTCATCAAAATCAATCGTTTGTTCACCGTTTTTTGTTGCTTCTTTAAATGCATTGACAGCAGCGTCAACATCGATTGTATTACCTTGTTTTTCTGGTGTAATTTCAAAACCGTTAGCTGTACGAGTGACTTTAGCATTTTCCGTGGCTGTTCTTGTTTTATTTGTTTCGACCAATTCAGCTTTAACGGCATCGCTAACAGCATTTAATTTTGTTTCGTCTAAAGTTGAGCCATCAACTTCTTGTTTATCAGAGGCGGAAACTAATTGCATTCCCCAACTAAAAGGATTTTGCTCTTTTTGGACTTTCGTTAATGCCGAAGTATATGAATTTTTCCAACCTAGATCTTCACGATTGATCTCTTTCCAATCTTTCCCATCGACTTTGATAAGGAAGGAAGATTGAGATAGCTTACGAGTGATTTTTTGATTGGCTTCACTGATTGTTAAATTATCGATTTTTACACCATTGACTTCGGTATTTGGAAGAAATCGTTTAGCATAATATGTACTACGAACGGCGTATCCGCCTGCCAGAACTACTAATAAACCTAAGACAACAATAATACCGATTTTTTTCCGGCTATGAGAATTTCTGTTTTCTTGTCTTGTCATCGAAATAACTCCTCGTTGTTTCTCTATGTATTTGGTCTGTATTAATTATAGAGGAAGAAGGGACAGATAGCTCCATGATTTAATACTGTACCGATTATTAATATACCATAGATAAGAAGAAATACGAATGATAGGCCTTGAAACGTAATTAAATATTAAAAAAGCCCCAAAGAATAAAATATTCTTTGGGGCTAGGAAAGTTTAATTATTTACCTTCAGCTTCAAGATCAGCGAAAGCTTTAGTCATAACTTCTTTAAGTTCTTTAGCAGAAGCATCCATACGATCTTTTTCAGAGTCTGTTAATGGGATTTCAATGATGTTTTGGATCCCTTTAGCATTGATGACTGCTGGAGCACCGATATAGATATCTTGTTGGCCATATTGACCTTCTAAGTAGACAGATAATGGGAATACTGCACTTTCATCGTTTAAGATTGCACGAGTGATACGAGCTAGAGCAACTGCGATACCATAGAAAGTTGCGCCTTTCTTCTCGATGATTTCATAAGCAGCATCACGTACGCCGAAGAATAAGTTAACTAATGCTTCTTCATCAACTTCTGGATTGTCTTTAACCCATTCGTAAATTTGTAAGCCAGCAACGTTTGCGTGTGACCAAACTGGGAATTCTGAATCTCCGTGTTCACCTAAGATATAAGCATGGACGTTACGAGCATCAACGTCAACTAATTCTGCGATTGCTTGACGGAAACGAGCTGTATCTAATGAAGTACCTGAACCGATAACGCGTTCTTTAGGGAAACCTGAGAATTTCCAAGTAGAGTAAGTTAAGATATCTACTGGGTTAGCGGCAACTAGGAAGATTCCGTCAAAACCAGAAGCAACAACTTGTTCTACGATACTTTTGTTAATACGTAAGTTTTTACCAACTAAATCTAAACGAGTTTCACCTGGTTTTTGAGGAGCGCCAGCTGTGATGACAACTAAGTCAGCATCGTGACAGTCTTCGTATGAAGCTGAATAGATTTTTTTAGGTGAAGTGAAGGCTAATGCGTGAGATAAGTCGATCGCATCTCCTTGTGTGCGGTTGCTATCGATATCAATAATGCCGATTTCTTGAGCGATATTTTGATTGACTAATGCAAAGGCATAACTTGAGCCTACTGCGCCGTCTCCAACTAAGATTACTTTTTGATGGGTTTTACTAGCTGCTGATGCAGTCATGTGTACCAATCCCTTCTTCTATTTGTTTTTCCATTGGAATCATAACATTAGTTAATGAAATTTGTCACGTGTTTTACTCATTAATAATACAGTTTTTTTACCTGTTTCTTTAGTAAGCGTTTCATGTGTTGATGTTCTAAGGACTGCTATGCTTAAGTTTTTATAAAAATAACATGTTTTTTACACTGGCACAGAGCATTGAAAACGGTCACTACAGCAAAGTTTGTGTTATACTATATAAAGAAATTTTTGAACTGGGTGGTCAGACGACTATCCAGCATTTTGTCATGCCAATGGGAAATGATAATCTCTTTACATAAAAACTATAATATTATAAAAAAATGAGGCGGAAGAACACATGAAAATGATTGTTGGACTGGGAAATCCAGGTAAAAAATATGAAAATACAAAGCACAATATAGGCTTTATGGTTGTGGATCGTTTAGCAGCCGAGCAAGGCGTCAGTTTTAAGAAAAATCCATTTGAAGCAGAAATTGCTGACTATTTTGTGAATGGGGAGAAGATCTTGTTAGTTAAACCAACGACTTTCATGAATGAATCAGGCCGGGCAGTGGGTCCTTTGATGACTTATTTCGGCGTTGAGCTAGCCGAATTAGTCGTGGTGGCAGATGACTTAGATATGGGAATGGGAAAACTACGTTTACGCCAAAAAGGTAGCGCAGGCGGCCATAATGGTTTAAAAAGCATCATTTCACATATCGGAACCCAAGAATTTAATCGAATAAAAATCGGGATCGGACGACCAAATGGTAAAACAGTCGTTAACCATGTGTTAAGCACGTTTAATCCAGAGGAAGCAGCAGTTATTGCAAATAGTGTGGCAAAAGCAGCAGAAGCTGTGGATGATTTCGTTGCAGAAAATGATTTTTTAACAACGATGAATCGTTTTAACTAAAAATGTCCAACAAATTAAGATGAGGAGTACTCGAATGAATTTGATTGATTTTATTAATCAGTTGCCGCTAGTAAAAGAGTGGCAAAATTATTTAGCAAAAAAAGCTAAGCGCCAATTAGTGATCGGGCTCTCTGGCTCAGCGAAAGCATTAGTCATGGCTGCGACTCATCAAAAAAGCCAAAAACAGACGGTGATCGTTGTCCCAAACCTTTATTATAGTAATCAATTGGCAGAAGAGTTGCGTCAGATCGAAGAAGATGTCCATCTTTTTCCAGTCGATGAAGTATTATCTGCTGAAATGGCTTTTGCTTCGCCGGAAGCCCGGACGGAGCGTGTGGCAACCTTGCAAGCATTATCACAAGGTGAAAATGGGATTTATGTCATACCTTCTGCAGCCCTAAGAAGATATCTTCCGACACCTGAAGTTTGGCAAGCAAATCAATTACACTGGGAAATCGGGAGTGAAATCGATTTAGAAAACTTGGCTCAACGTTTGGTTCTAATGGGCTATGAGCGTCAATCGATGGTTGGAAAACCTGGAGAATTCAGCATGCGTGGTAGTATCGTTGATATTTATCCTTTAACGACTGAGTATCCGGTACGCGTAGAATTATTTGATGTAGAGATCGATTCGTTACGCTATTTTGAACCGGAGACCCAACGTTCGGTAGAGAATTTGTCAGAAGTTTGGATCACACCGACAACCGATCTCGTTTTCGCTGCCGAAGAATTGACTCAAGGAGTCGGTAAAGTCAATCAATTGTTACAAAATCGCTTAGCTGTTACGCAAGATAAAGAAAGCTATAATTTTTTAAATGATTATTTTGGTCAATTGATTGCTGCTTGGGAAGAAGGGATTCCTACAGAAGATGCCAAATACTATACGGATCTACTTTACAGTAAAAAGACTTCTTTATTGGATCATGTAGCCGGGGATGCCTTGCTTTTTGTTGATGATTATCCTCGTATGATGGAGACACATCGGGAAATGGAACGTGAAGAAGCCGAATGGCATACACAAAAACTAGAAGAACTACGGGTCTTTTCAGAACAGTCTTTTGGGATGAACGTTCTTGATTTAATCAAAAAAGCTCCTTTTGCGACAAGTTTCTTTTCGCTATTTCAAAAAGGAATGGGCAATTTACGGTTTGAAGCAATCCACAATTTTCAATACCGCTCAATGCAACAATTTTTTGGTCAAATGCCCCTATTAAAGACGGAAGTCGATCGGTGGGAAAAACAAGAGCAAACCGTTTTATTTGTCGTTTCAGATCAGGAACGGCAAGAAAAATTGATGCAAGAATTTCGAGATGTGGCGATTCAAGCTGTCCAGACGACACCAGATCAGTTGATTGTCGGTGCGACACAGGTTGTTATTGGCCATTTAGCTAGTGGCTTTGAGTTGCCGCAAGATAAACTGGTCGTCGTTACTGAACGGGAAATTTTTCAGAAGGTCACTAAAAAAAGAACTCGCCGTCAAACGATTTCGAATGCTGAACGGTTGAAAAGCTACAACGAATTAAAACCTGGTGATTATGTCGTTCATGCGAATCATGGGATCGGTCGATATGTCGGGATGGAAACAATCGAAATCGATGGGGTTCACCAAGACTACATGTCGATCATCTATCAAAAAGACGACAAATTATTTATCCCGGTTACGCAATTGAATCTGATCCAAAAATATGTATCTTCAGAAGCCAAACCACCAAAAATCAATAAATTAGGTGGGAGTGAATGGACAAAAACAAAAAGTAAAGTATCGAAAAGAATCGAAGATATTGCAGATGATTTGATTGAACTTTATGCGAAGCGTGAAGCGGAACGCGGTTATGCTTTTGGTCCAGATGATGAGTACCAAAAAGAATTTGAAAATGCTTTTCCTTATAGTGAAACTGACGATCAACTACGCAGTACGGCTGAAATCAAACATGATATGGAAAAAAATCGTCCGATGGATCGTCTATTAGTTGGAGATGTTGGATTTGGTAAAACCGAAGTAGCCTTGCGTGCTGCTTTCAAGGCAATCAAAGAAAACAAACAAGTGGCTTTTTTGGTTCCAACTACGATTTTAGCGCAGCAACATTATGAGACGATGTTGGAGCGTTTTGAGAATTTTCCCATCAACGTCGATGTGTTAAGTCGCTTTCGAACAAAGAAACAACAAACTGAAACGATTGAAAAAATTCGGACTGGACAAGTGGACATCGTGGTCGGGACCCATCGCCTACTCTCAAAAGACTTGCAATTTGCTGACTTAGGTTTATTAGTCGTGGATGAAGAACAACGATTTGGCGTGAAACACAAAGAACGGTTGAAACAATTGCGTTCTCAAGTCGATGTTTTAACTTTGACCGCAACACCGATTCCTCGGACACTACATATGTCGATGCTCGGTGTACGTGATCTTTCTGTAATTGAAACGCCACCGGAAAATCGCTATCCGATCCAAACATATGTGATGGAAACGAATCCTGGAGCAATTCGTGAAGCAATCGAACGGGAGATGGCGCGAGGAGGACAAGCGTTTTATTTATATAATCGAGTGGAAACGATCGAACGGAAAGTAGAAGAGCTTCAAATGTTGGTCCCGGATGCAAAAGTTGGTTTTGCTCATGGTCAAATGACAGAAGTCCAGTTAGAAAACACGCTGATGGATTTTATTGAAGGGCAATACGATATTCTAGTTACAACAACGATTATTGAAACAGGGGTCGATATTCCGAATGTTAATACATTGTTTGTGGAAAATGCAGATTACATGGGCTTATCGACATTGTATCAATTACGTGGTCGAGTAGGACGAAGCAATCGGATCGCTTATGCCTACTTCATGTATGAACCACAAAAAATCTTAAATGAAGTTAGTGAAAAAAGACTGCAAGCGATCAAAGATTTTACTGAATTAGGTTCTGGATTTAAAATCGCGATGCGCGACTTATCAATTCGTGGTGCTGGAAATCTATTGGGAGCACAGCAACATGGATTTATCGATGCTGTTGGTTTTGATATGTATTCACAAATGCTCTCTGAAGCAGTGGATCGTAAGCAAGGGAAAAATAATCAAATCGAACGGACCTCGGTTGAAATCAATTTAGGAATCGATGCCTATATTCCAGGGACGTACATTGAAGATGAACGTCAAAAAATTGAAATCTATAAACGGATTCGCGAGCTGGAAAGTACTGAGATGCTAGATGAGGTCGAAGCGGATTTAGTCGATCGTTTTGGCGATTATCCGGATGAAGTCGCTAACTTATTGAACATTGGCCAGATCAAAATGGACGGTGATCGGGCGCTAGTGGAAAGTATTCATAAACGTCAGCAACAAATTATTTTGACATTAAGCAAAGTCGGGACCAAAGCGTATAAAGTTGAACAATTATTCGAAGCGTTGAGTGCGACGAAAATGAAAGCAACTCTCGGTGTGGAAAAAGAAAAAATGGTTATTAAGCTTGCGATCGGTAAAACAATGGATGAAGCAGTCTGGCTACGTGAAATCAGTCTTTTTGTCCGTGCGCTCCGAGAACAAAAATATAAAGAATAGGTGGTGGAGGCACTGGCGAATAAAGAAATGAAAGTCATGATGCAAGGTGCTTTCATCTTGACTGCCGCTTCGTTTGCCGCAAAGTTATTAAGTGCGGTCTATCGCGTTCCGTATCAAAATTTCGCTGGAGACGAAGGCTTTTATGTCTACCAACAAGTCTATCCAATCTATGGGATTGCGATGACTTTGGCTTTATCAGGTTTGCCGCAATTCATTTCGAAATATGTGGCAGAGCAAAAAAATATCAAAGAGCAAGGCCACGCGTTAGAAAGATTGTTTCCCTTGATCAGCGGTTTTGGCTTGATTTTATGGGGCTTGTGTTTTTTCACAGCACAACCACTGGCAAATTGGATGGGCGATGGAAAGTTAGCTCCTTTGATCCAGGTTGTTTCGTTCACATTTGTGATCATGCCTTTTTTATCAATGACACGAGGTGAGTTTCAAGGGAAATTACTAATGGTCCCGACTGCGGTCTCACAAGTTATCGAGCAACTGATTCGAGTCAGCGTCATTATCATTGCGGCCTGGTCATTTAAACAATTTGGCTGGAATGTTTACCACACGGGGACTGTAGCTATGTCTGGGGCAGTGTTCGGTGGAGTAGCAGCAGTCATTGTTTTGTGGTACTATCGCCACAAAATTTTAGGTACGAGCTTGTTGCGGCGGAAGTTGAGTCTTGGAGCTGGCTCTTGGGCTTTGAGTAGACGCTTAGTACTTGAAGGGGGATTAATGACCATCTACAGTGGTCTGTTGATTTTATTTCAATTAATTGATTCATTTACAGTAAAAAAAGCACTCGTCGATTATGGTTTGAGTGAGCACGGCGCGAAGTTAGCCAAAGGGGTTTATGATCGTGGTCAACCGTTAGTCCAATTAGGGTTAGTGGTTGCCTTGGCTTTGAGTTCAAGTTTTTTGCCCTTGATGACACGGTATTTAGTCAATCGTGATCGCAAGATGTTTGCTAAAACCAGTCGAATCTTTTTACGTTTGACTTCAGCGATCGCTGCGGCAGCTACTCTAGGGTTGGCATTACTTTTACCGTACGTCAATTATGCATTGTTCAAAGATTATAAAGGGAACTTCACGTTATTGTTATTTGTATTCGCAATTTTTTTGATGGCTATGGTCCAAGCCTATCAAAGTATCGCCCAAAGTCAGAATCGCTATCGTAGCTCGTTACAAGCAGCTGGCGCAGGGCTCGTTTTAAAAATTGTTACTACAGGTGGCTTAACCAAACAATTTGGTACCGTCGGAGCGAGTCTTTCCACATTAATCGGCTTAGCAGTAGCTTTATTTATCTTACATCTTACGAGTGAACACGAGACGCGAGATTATGGAAAAGAACGTCGTTTTAATCGAAAACTCTTACTTTGTTTAATTGGTATGGTTGTAGTGCTTTTATGTTATTATGGCGGTATCACGTTGATCTTTGGTGTGGTTCATAAAAGAAGCATTGCCTTGGTTGCCGCCATTTTAGGTGTAGCAATCGGTGGCAGTACATTTATATTGTTAGCGATACAATTACGATTATTAACGATCCGTGAATGGCTGATGTTGCCATTCGGGAGTAAACTATTGAGAATAAATTGGAAAAGAGGATAATTTATGCGTTTAGATAAATTTTTAAAAATTTCACGAATCATTAAACGGCGGAGTGTTGCGAAAGAAGTAGCGGACAAAGGCCGCATTCAAGTAAATGGAAAACTAGCTAAGTCATCGACAGATGTTAAAATCGGTGATCAATTACGAATTCAATTCGGAAATAAAATTTTAGAGGTTGGAATCGATGAACTGCATGAATCGACAAAAAAAGAAGATGCAGCAAAAATGTGTCACATTATTAATGAGACACGACTGGAAAATAACGGAAATTAAAGATAATTCAAATAGACAATTATAGCCTGAATTGGTATAATAGTAAAGAATTTCATGGTAAGGAGCGAGTGGGAATGAATGAGAACGAGACGCCGAAAATTGCATCATTAGATACGCCGTATGCAAAAGAGCAGTATCATAAATTTCAAAAGCAACATCGTCAATTGATTTTCAAACGAAGACGACTAGCCGCCCTTTTTGCTGTTGCAGCATTTGTTGCAATTGTCATGGGAGTTCAAATTTTTAATGAGCACCGTCACTTGAGCGAATTAAAAGATATCAAAGTTAAAACAATCGCTGAATCCGCCAAAGTCGATGATCAAGTCGCAGGACTGAAAAAAGACGTAAAATTGTTAAAAGATGACAACTATGTAGCAAAATTAGCTCGTAGTCGATTCTATTATTCAAAAGACGGCGAATTAGTCTTTGCATTGCCGGATGCAACAAAGACGCCAAGCAAAGACACTCAGTCAGCTGACGAAGTAATAAAGTCCGAAACTGCAGAATAAAGCAACTAGCAGTTTTAAAATAAAAAATGGAAAAAACTAGGAGGAACATTTTTTTTATGTCAATCGAAGTAGGAGCTAAGCTGCAAGGAAAAGTATCAGGAATTACAAATTTTGGTGCCTTTATCGACTTGGGAGAGGGCAAAACGGGCTTAGTCCATATCAGTGAAATATCTAACGGTTTCGTTAAAGACATTCACGATGTGTTGACTGTCGGCGATGAAGTAACAGTAAAAGTCACTTCAGTAGGAGACGATGGCAAAGTAGGTCTTTCAATCCGTAAAGCACAAGACCAACCTCAACCAGAAAAGAAACCTTTCAAACGGGAGTTTCGTGATAATAATCGTCCGAAACCCGCTGCTAAAGGAAAGCCCCAAAATAATAATAGCGGCAAACAAGACTTCGATTCATTGATGAGTTCCTTTTTAAAGGATAGTGATGATCGTTTGTCATCGATCAAACGCAATACTGAAGGTAAACGCGGAGGCCGTGGCGGTCGTCGCAACTAGAACCAAAAGCTGGAATCCTATAAGATTTCAGCTTTTTTTAGCTAGAAAACTAGGTGAAACGTAAGGAGTCAGAAATGGAACAGGCTTTTTTTTATCAAAATCCTGAATTAAGTACAAACAAAAAAATATTATTAGCTGTTTCGACCGGTGTGGATTCAATGGTTTTGCTACATTTATTAGAAAAACTAGAAAGCTCGATTGGTGTCGCACATGTTGATCATCAATTACGGGAAGAATCAAAAGCAGAAGCTAATTTTTTAAAGCAATACTGTGAGGAACGTGGGATTCCTTTCTATTTAAAAGTATGGCAAACACCGTTGAAAAAAAATATGGAGGCGGAAGCTCGGAAGTTGCGCTATGATTTTTTTGCAACGGTCATGGTAAAAGAAGGTTATGATCTTTTGCTGACAGCGCATCATGGGGACGATCAATTGGAAACGCTTTTGATGCGTTTAGTGCGCGGTGGTTCACTTGCGGGACATGCAGGAATCTCCAAATTTCAACCTTTTGCTACTGGGGAGTTAGTGCGTCCATTATTATCATTTTCGAAAGAACAGATCTATGATTACGCAAAAAAGCAACAATTGACGTATTTTGAAGATGTAACAAATGAATCATCAGATTATTTTCGTAACCGAATCCGCTTGAAGATTGTCCCGGAACTAAAAAAAGAAAATGCCCAACTTCTAGAACATGCCAATCAATTTCATCAACAATTGACTTGGGCGGATCAATTGATTCAACAAGCACTAAAAGAAAATTTAAGAAAAGTTGTAACTGATGGTGCGCAGTGGTCATTTACTCAAGAGGCATTTCCCGTAGATACTGGGGCACGTTATTATTTTTTAGCGGCTTTGTTCCAACAGATCGCTGAAAAACAAGAATTAGTAGTCTCACAGCGACAGTTATTTGCAGTGTTAGAGCAATTAGAAAAACCAAGTAGCCAATGGTGCATTGATCTAGGTAATTCCTGGCAATTTGTCCGTCGGTATAATCACTATTTTATTGAAAGAAAGCGCGCCATCGATAGTCAGGAAGAGCGACTGATCTATGAAAATGACGAGACGATCCTTTCAGATGGCTGTGTGATACGAGTAGAAAAAAAACTTTCAGGCGATGCTTGTGGGGTAGACCAAGTACCATTACCGCTGACTGTGAAATTTCCACTAATGATCCGCCATCGAAAGCCCGGGGATCGCATTCGTTTGACAAAGAATCTAACAAAACGTGTCAATCGTTATTTTATTGATAAAAAAATTCCAACGGCAGAACGAGATGCCGCATGGATCGTTGAAGATGCGACAGGAGAGGTATTAGCAATCTTATCATTTGTTAATTCCTATTTGAGTATTGCTACTGAAACTGATAGAATACACTACATACTTGACTATACGCTTAAAAAAGCGAACTGAAAGGAGTTTCTATATGCTAGAAAAAGATATTGAAAAAATCTTGATCACTAGAGAAGATATTCAAAGCCGTTGCGTTGAATTAGGTGCGCAGCTAACTACAGATTATATGGATAAAAATCCCCTGGTGGTTGGTATTTTAAAAGGAGCGATTCCTTTTATGGCAGACATCATCCGCGAAATCGATACCCATTTAGAATTAGATTTTATGGATGTCTCAAGTTACGGTAACCAAATGGTCTCTTCAGGTGAAGTGAAAATCATTAAAGATTTAGATACCAACGTAGAAGGCCGCGACTTATTAATCGTAGAGGATATCATTGACAGTGGTCGAACGTTGGGCTACTTGGTTGATTTATTCAAATATCGTAAAGCAAAATCAGTGAAAATCGTCACATTGTTGGATAAACCAGAAGGCCGCGTGGTTGATATCCAAGCTGATTATATTGGATTTGATGTACCAAATGAATTCGTAGTTGGTTATGGCCTGGATTACGCAGAAGCGTATCGTAATTTGCCTTACGTAGGCGTATTGAAGCCAAAAATTTATCAGTCAAATTAGTGACCGAAAAAAACTCAGTGTGATATACTTAAAAGGTCAGGATTGATAAAACTTTTAACAAGCTAAACAGCTAACAAGCTAATAAGCGTGAGGAGGACGTAGATGAATAAAAACAATAAGGGAGTAAAAAATGCTCTCTATTATATTCTCGTCATCTTAGCGATGGTTATGGTTGTTTATTTCCTATTTGGAGATAACAAATCAGCATCGCCAGATATCGAGTATTCAACTTTTACTGAACAGATGCAAGAAGGCAAAATTAAAAACGTGAAGATCCAACCAGCCAGTGGTGTTTACAAAATTACTGGTGAGTACAAAGAAAAACAAGAAGTTGCTAACTCTGGTGGTTTAAGTATCATCGGTTCAACTGATACAAAAACAACACATTTTTCAACGATCGTTTTACCAAATGATACGACGTTGAGCCAAGTTACTGATTTAGCAAAAGAAAATAGTGTTAAAACAGAGATTGATGAAGAATCAAGCAGCGGTATGTGGGTTACTTTATTAGTAAGCTTCTTGCCGATTTTGATCATGATTTTCTTCTTCTATATGATTATTGGTCAGCAAGGCGGCGGTGGTGGCGGCAATGGCCGTGTGATGAACTTTGGAAAATCAAAAGCCAAAGAAGCAGACAAAAAAGCCAATCGTGTACGTTTCTCTGACGTAGCCGGAGCTGAAGAAGAAAAACAAGAGCTAGTCGAAGTCGTGGAATTCTTAAAAGATCCACGCCGTTTCGTCGAACTAGGTGCTCGTATACCTGCAGGTGTTCTTTTAGAAGGACCTCCCGGAACGGGTAAAACGTTGCTTGCGAAAGCTGTTGCCGGTGAAGCAGGAGTGCCATTTTATTCGATCTCAGGTTCAGATTTCGTAGAAATGTTCGTTGGTGTCGGAGCATCCCGTGTCCGTGACCTATTTGAAACAGCGAAGAAAAATGCTCCTGCGATTATCTTTATCGATGAAATCGATGCGGTTGGTCGTCAACGTGGTGCTGGTATGGGCGGCGGTCACGATGAACGTGAACAAACCTTGAACCAATTGTTAGTTGAAATGGATGGGTTTGATGGGAACGAAGGCGTCATCGTCGTCGCTGCTACAAACCGTTCAGACGTATTAGACCCAGCGTTATTACGTCCAGGACGTTTTGACCGTCAAATCTTAGTCGGTCGTCCAGACGTTAAAGGTCGTGAAGCAATCTTACGTGTACATGCGCGTAATAAGCCTTTAGCAGATGACGTTGATTTGAAAGTCGTTGCCCAACAAACACCAGGTTTTGCAGGTGCAGATTTGGAGAACGTCTTGAATGAAGCAGCTCTAGTTGCTGCTCGTCGTAACAAGAAAAAAATTGATGCTTCAGACGTGGATGAAGCGGAAGATCGCGTGATTGCAGGTCCTGCTAAGAAAGACCGTGTAATTAGTAAAACTGAACGTGAAACCGTTGCTTACCATGAAGCGGGTCACACAATTATCGGTATGGTCTTGAATCGTGCACGGGTTGTTCATAAAGTAACGATTATCCCTCGCGGACGTGCTGGCGGATACATGATCGCTTTACCAAAAGAAGATCAAATGTTAATGTCTAAAGATGACATGTTTGAACAAATCGTTGGATTACTTGGTGGACGTACGGCGGAAGAAATCGTCTTTAACGTTCAAACAACAGGGGCTTCAAATGACTTTGAACAAGCAACTGCTTTGGCGCGTAGTATGGTCACTGAATACGGGATGAGTGATAAGCTTGGTCCGGTTCAATACGAAGGCAATCATCAAGTCTTTGTAGGCCGTGATTATGGACAAACAAAAGCTTATTCTGAACAAGTGGCTTTTGAGATCGACCAAGAAGTTCGTAAGATCTTGATGGAAGCTCATCAAAAAGCCCATGAAATTATTGAAACACATCGTGAACAACATAAATTGATTGCTGAAAAACTTCTAGAGTTTGAAACATTAGATGCTAAAGCAATCAAATCATTGTTCGAAACTGGTGAAATGCCTGGGGGCGCCAACAGCGCTTATCCAAGTGAAAAATCTCAAGCTCAAACATTTGAAGAAGCTAAACGTGCTTTGGAAGAAAAAGATGCGGAGAAACAAGCGGAAGATAAGACGGTTGAACACAAGCAATCAGACGATAAGATTGAACCAGACGATACAACAGATAAGTAATAATAAACAAGCGGCTATCTTCGGATAGACCGCTTTTTATTTTGTAGTAGCTATCAGTTGGTTGTTTAAAACTAGGAGAGTAAAATGTGGTCAAAGGAGTTGTATAAAATGAAACGGAGTGAAAAAGCACGTTTGATGATGGATCAAATCAGCCAAGCCTATGGGACTGAAACAGTAAAACATATACCAGAAATCCAAGAGCTTCTATTAAGTAATGCAAAGATATTGGAAAAATCTGAAGACTGTGGTTTAGTAGCAACTAGAATTTGTAAAGGGTTAGCGCTCTATGCCCTCTCCCATACCCATGACTTCCCTGAGGTATTAGCTGATTTGCATACTCAGTTAAAGGTTGAAGCTGTAAAATATGATGCTACCGCTATGACCGCATTATTATTACCAATCTGGTTTTAACTAACAGGTGACTATCGCCTGTTTTTTATTTAAAATTTGAAACTTAAACTTTTCCCATGCTCATACAGAGAAGTTGAAAAAAAACGAAACACCTAGTATGATGCAATCACGAGTAAAAAAGTTTGAATAAATGAGGAGTAAACAAATGAGTGATTATTTAGTTAAAGCATTAGCTTATGAAGGCTTTGTACGAGCATACGCAGTAGATGCGACAGAAACGATTTCAGAAGCACAACGCCGACATGATACTTGGAATACGGCATCCGCGGCTTTAGGTCGAACGATGATTGGGGCGCTGATGTTAGGTGCGACATTAAAAGGCGAAGATAAAATGACTGTCAAAGTTGAAGGCGATGGTCCTGCAGGTGCGATCGTGGTTGATAGTAATGGTAAGGGTGATGTCAAAGGTTATATCAAAAATCCACACATCAGTTTGCCATTAAATGAAGTAGGGAAAATCGATGTCCGCGGGGCAGTCGGTACGTCAGGGATGTTTACGGTCATCAAAGACTTAGGTTTAAAAGAGCCTTTTTCTGGTCAAACGCCGATCGTTTCAGGAGAATTAGGGGAAGACTTCACCTATTACTTAGCAGTCTCAGAACAAATTCCGTCCGCAGTTGGCGTTTCAGTTTTGGTAGACACCGATGATACGATCAAAACAGCGGGTGGCTTTATGATCCAAATCATGCCGGGCGCGAGCGACGAAATCATTGACCAAATTGAATTACGATTGAAAGAAACGACGCGTATTTCTACTTTATTAGATGAAGGTCAAACACCAGAAACAATTTTGAAAAGCTTATTAGCGACCGATGATGTCGATTTTTTAGAAACGATGCCGGTACAATTCAAGTGTGATTGTTCCAAAGAAAAATTTGCCTCAGCCATTATTACGTTAGGAGCAGATCAAATCCAAGAACTAATCGATCAAGATCATGGAGCTGAAGCGGTCTGTGCTTTTTGCAACAATAAATACCAATATAGTGAAGCGGATCTAGCGGAATTGAAACAAGAAATTTTGGGGGAATAATAGTGAAACCTTTAAATGGTACTTGGAAAATCGGAAATATTGAAATACCTAATCGAGTGGTCGTGGCACCGATGGCGGGTATTTCAAATGCCGCATTTCGTGTGACGGTAAAAGAATTTGGTGCAGGATTAGTCGTTTGCGAAATGATCAGCGATCAAGGGATTCATTTTAGAAACAAAAAAACACTAGAGATGCTTTATATCGATGAAAGTGAACATCCACTAAGTGTCCAAATTTTTGGTGGGAATAAAGATTCGCTAGTCGAAGCAGCTGAATTTGTTCAAGAAAATACCAAAGCAGCTATCATCGATATCAATATGGGCTGTCCAGTCAATAAAGTCATCAAGGCTGAAGCTGGTGCTAAATGGTTGTTAGACCCTGATAAGGTCTATGAAATGGTTCATGCTGTTTCTTCAGCGGTAGATATTCCTGTGACGGTCAAAATGCGTACAGGTTGGGACGAACAACATGTCTTTGCAGTCGAAAATGCTTTGGCGGCTGAAAGTGCTGGAGCTTCTGCTATTGGGATGCATGGTCGGACACGTGTGCAAATGTATGAAGGTCAAGCCAATTGGGATATCTTAAAACAAGTAGCTGGCAAGTTAACAATCCCTTTTATGGGTAATGGGGATGTACGGACCCCGGAAGATGCGAAACGAATGATCGAAGAAGTGGGTACTGATGCAGTCATGATCGGTCGAGCAGCGCTTGGAAATCCATGGATGATCCATCAGACACAACACTATTTAGAGACAGGCGAATTGATTCCGGAACCGAGCGCCCGCGAAAAAATTGCGACTGCAAAACTTCATTTTGAACGTTTGATTGATTTAAAAGGAGAGAAAGTTGCTTGTCGTGAATTTCGACAACATGCGAGCTACTATTTAAAAGGAATCCCTCGTTCTGCTAAAACAAAGGTAGCCATCAATCAAACAGAGGAAAAACAAGTGGTCTTAGATTTGCTTGATCAATTGGTTGAAAAGACGGAAGCCCGCGAAAAAAATTAGCTAATCTACAAGCCGAATGAGGAATTCGGCTTGATTTTTTGTGAATTCATTGGCATTATAAGTAAGAGTAATTACATACCGAGGAGGAACATTCGTGACTGAAGAACAAACAAATTTAACAGAAATGAACGATCAAATGCGTGTTCGCCGCGAAAAAATGGAAAATCTTCGTACAGAAGGTATCGACCCATTTGGCGCTCGATTTGAACGAACTGCAAATTCAAAAGAATTGCATGAAACATATGATGCAGATACAAAAGAAGAACTTCATGAAAAACAATTAACTGCTAGCGTTGCTGGACGAGTGATGACAAAACGTGGAAAAGGTAAAGTAGGTTTTGCCCACTTACAAGACCGTGAAGGCCAAATCCAAATCTATGTCCGCAAAGATGAGGTTGGGGAAGAACCATATGCCATCTTTAAAAAAGGCGACTTAGGTGACTTCTTTGGTGTAACAGGTGAAATCATGAAGACGGATACGGGCGAAGTGTCAATCAAAGCAAAAGAAATCACGTTATTATCCAAAGCCTTACGTCCGTTACCTGAAAAATATCATGGTTTAACAAATGTAGAACAACGTTATCGTCAACGTTACTTAGACTTGATCAGTAACCGTGAAAGCTTTGACCGGTTTACTAAACGGAGCCAAATCATCAGTCAAATTCGTCGCTATTTAGATGGATTAGGCTATATTGAAGTAGAAACGCCGGTCTTACACAATGAAGCCGGTGGAGCCTCTGCACGTCCATTTATCACACACCATAATGCATTAGATATGGATTTATATTTACGTATCGCGCTTGAGTTGCATTTAAAACGTCTAATCGTTGGGGGAATGGAAAAAGTATACGAAATTGGTCGTGTCTTCCGTAACGAAGGGATCGATACTACCCACAATCCAGAATTTACTATGATGGAAGTTTATACAGCGTATCAGGATTACTTAGACGTAATGAACTTAACTGAAGGAATCATCCGTGATGTTGCTCAAAACGTATTAGGTGAAACCACCTTATCTTACGATGGCCAAATGATCGATTTAGGTTCTGATTTCAAACGAATCCATATGGTCGATGCAATCAAAGAACAAACAGGTGTTGATTTCTGGAAAGAAATGTCTGTGGAAGAAGCTCGCTCATTAGCGAAAGAACATAAGGTTGAAATTAATGACAATATGGAAGTTGGTCATATCATCAATGAATTTTTCGAAACATTCGTTGAAGAAACATTAGAACAACCAACATTTGTTTTTGGACACCCGGTAGAAGTCTCTCCTCTAGCAAAGAAAAATGCTGAAGATGGACGATTTACTGATCGTTTCGAATTATTTATCGTAGGCCGCGAGTTTGCGAATGCCTTTACTGAATTGAATGACCCAATTGATCAACGTGAACGTTTTGAAGCACAAGAAAAAGAACGTGAGCAAGGTAATGATGAAGCTCATGGCGTAGACGAAGATTTCTTAGAAGCTTTAGAATATGGCATGCCGCCAACCGGTGGTCTAGGAATCGGGATCGATCGATTAGTAATGTTATTGACAGATGTACAGTCAATTCGCGATGTTTTGTTGTTCCCAACAATGAGATAATGATAAAAAATAGATGTTCAGCTTTGCTGGACGTCTATTTTTTTATTTTATTCAAATGTATTATTAGAAAATGATGTAAAACAAAAAACGTAAAAAAGTCTGCTTGAAATTTTGAAAAGGTAATTTTCAAATAATTTACATGTTATTTACGAACGTTCTAATAAAATGCGAATAAGAATAATCAGTAATGAAAAAAACTTCAAAAAAAACCATAATTTTTATTGACCCAATGCGATTATGTTGGTATATTATGTAATGTTCCAAGGCGAGCGAGTCTCGTTTAAAAAAACTTAAAAAAAGTTGTTGACATACAACGGATTTTAAGTTATTCTAACAAAGTCGCATCAAGCAGTAACAACTAACTTGAAAAACTTCTTCAAAAAAAGTTTTAAAAAGTTGTTGACATTAACTTT
>NZ_JXKQ01000007.1 GCF_001885945.1 Enterococcus hermanniensis
CTATATCATCCTCTCTGTGATAGGTGTCGTTAACCGAACTTTACTTTTTCGAAACGATTTAGATAATAAGTTTCGCCGTCTACGTCCACATAATTGCCAATGATGTCTTCATCATTTACATCCGGTACAGAACCATAATCCCCCACAGCCCATATGTTATACGTTTCCTCAGGTGTCTCAGCTTCAATTTCAATACTAACCTCTTGTTTTCTTTCCCAACTAATTTCAAAAGATGCCATGATATTCCTCCTTTGTATCGTCCGCTAACGTACTTCCTTTATGAAAACTGTCCAGCGTGTTTTGCTACGTTTATCACCAAATAAAGGCTTGTAATCAATGTAGGATAATACTTCTCTAAAACTAATTTGATCAGTATTCCATTTGAAAACTAGCGTTCCATTAGGTTTCAAAACTCTCATGCACTCATTGAATCCATCGTGAATCATTTTTGGCCAGTTTCCATCAAGCTTGCCGTATTTCTTAGCCAACCATGATTTTTCACCGGCATGGATCAAATGCGGTGGATCAAAAACGACTAAATCAAACTCATTATCTGAAAAGGGCATATCTGTAAAATCTGCCAAAACATCTGGATCAACATTGATTATATGCCCTGTATCTAATTCCTCGTAATATTGCCTTTTGTCCATGAACGTCGTGATTGGATTGTTCTTATCAAACCAAAACATTCGACTTCCACAACAGGCATCTAATACTTTTGCCAAGTGATTACTTCCTTCCTCCGTGATAGCGCCAGTTAATGTACTATCCAATAAACTTTTCTTTCTTGTATCCGACTTCCAGCAAGAACTCTTCTCGCTGATTCAACGCTGTACGATAACTCGTTTTCGATTTAATACTCTTAGCTACTTGCTTTGCTTTATCAATGCTGGTATAGCAGAACAGTTTTCTATCTTCGTCTGCTACGATTGCTGCAATACTGTCGTGATATATGCGATACATTGAATCACCTCGAATTTAATTTGATGCCATAGTTTCATCTTTGTACCAGCTTTTTTGTATTGCTATTCCACTCAAATAGTTCACAGGTTCTTAAATCTACGACAACAGCTACACCGTCTGCAATTGCAGAATAATGACGATTGTCCCATTGACGATATTTTTTAACTTCGCAATATCCATAACGCTGAATCAGCTCTTTAATCCTCTTTTTTTGCAATAACTATAAACGCCTCTTTTCTATTCGTGTACTTAAAAATTGGAGATAGTAATCTGATGAAGTCTGCTTATAGTCCACAGAATTATCAATGTACCACATGATATAACCACACATCATCAGACAAAAACGATGCTCAAGTTCGTCATTAGTACACTCGTTACGAACCATATCCCGCAGACGCTCATAATAAGAGCGCAATAACTCTTTTTCAATTTCGTCTTTTGCTGATCCGCCAAGCTTAGTGACGATCTCAAGAAATCGCATGTTCCATCCCCCGCTTCTTAATTTCTTCGGTCAGTATTACTAGTTCTTGCTCTGTGACACTATACTTTTCTGCAAAATAATCTAGCGAAGGGTGTCCACCCATCTTTTCAGCCCACCAGTAGTCAAATAGTTTTTTAGGCGTCCATTTGCTTTTAGAATTACGAGCTGAATTATTTTTGTTATAGTGTCCATCCAAAAAATGCTGGACCTTTTCTAACGAGTCTAGGCCTTTTGATTCCCATGATTTAAGAATCTTCTCAAGATATTTATAGCTGCGAGCATTGTTCTTTAGCATCTCGTCAATTGCAGCAATCACAATCTCGTCTTGCCCTCCAAAGTCATTGACCCAATGACCTAGAGACTGAACGATGAATGGTGCTTCTGCTGGGTTCACTTGATTGAGCCAATAACGTACAGCGCTCTCTTCTGAATTTTTAGTAATACTAGATACAGAAGCATTATTACTTTGTTTAGTTTTGTTTTGTTTAGTCTTGTTTATATAAGCTGAAGTATCTACTGAAGAAACTACTGAACTATTTACTGAAGTATCTACTGAACAATCTACTGTAGTATCTACAGGAATATTTCCAGTAGTAGCATTATCTGCAGGAGTCTTTACTGTAAAATTTCCAGTTATATCAGATAAGATATAAATTCCCGCTTTTGTTCTACCACGCTTTTTATATTGAAGGAGTCCGTTTTGGATTAACTGATTCCTGTTGTTAATCAATGTTTTCTCAGACGTTTTAGTCATTGATTGTAGCCTTGTATTTGAAATAGATAACTCCTTCTGCCAACCGCTCAGGTTTGCTACTCGCATAAGCTTGTACCAAAGCAACTGTGCCCCAGGCCCGATGTCATTAAACTCATTCAAATTTTCGAAAGCATTAATCTGTCTGATGTAGTCCAAAATCGTTCCTCCTTTCTATCAATTAATAAGAGGGAGGAGTTCTCCCTCACTAGTTTTTTAGAACGGTAGATCATCATCGCTGATGTTAATCCCGCCATTAGAAATACTTTTAGCTTCAGCAAATGGATCAGTACCAGGTAATGATTGTTGAAAAGTATTATTATTTGCAGTCTGTGTAGGCGTTCCTTGATTGCTTCTTTTTTGTCTTGTAAAAAATTCTTCTTTGGTTAAAAAGTTTTTTATATCAGTGCCGACTGATTGTTTTTCTTCCCCGTTTCGATCGATATAAGTCCCTGTTTTATCCTTCGCTTGAATAAACACTCGCTTGCCTTTTAAAAAGTCTAACGTTCCTTGGTTGTATCCATAATCAATTGGAGCAATTTGTTGGTTGTTATCTTCGACACTAGCTAATACTCTATTTAAATTAGCCTCAGACCATTCAAGCCCAAACGTAAGCCAGTAACTGCCCGTTTCTCCATTAGCTCCCTCTAGAGAAAATTCAAACATATCTTTTCCACTTTTAGCTTTTTTGTTGATTACATTTGAAATAACTGCATTGTGTACTCCTTCTGAAAAAAGTTTGAAATTATTTAAGTCGCTCATTTCGTTTCTGTTGTATTGCATATTAATTTCCTCCGTCTATTTTTTATTTTTTAGGGCTAGTTTCAAAATCAAAAAGTTCTTCAATTTTACAAATGATACGATCATCAATACGATTTTTGGCATACACGCTGTCGTTTCCTTCTAGGATCGCGCCACGGCCGCCTGTTTTTTGATTCACTTTAATACGTCCAACGACGTCAGTAAGACCTAATAGTTGATTTAAAACTTGATCTCTAATTTGGGGAACAAATTGAGTTATCTTTGTTCCATCTTCCATTTCTAAGTCTCTAGTCACTTCCCAAGCTGTCACATATATATTTATAGGCAGATCATAGATTGCAGTAATAATTCTCAAAAAATAATTAGTAAAGTCACCATAATGTTGTATCTCATTTCTGATACCATTTTTAGATGTTCTGCCACGTTCAACAAACCAATCCAGTTGAAAAGCTGTTATGTTGTCAAAAACGACTGTATCAAAGTCTTTTACCATTTTTGGTAGTTCTCTTAAAACATGAGTCATATCCTCTGTCGGATGCGTTCGATCGAATTTATAAACTTCAATATTTTCATGTTCAGCCAAAACTTTTCCTGAGCCGTCAAGATCGATCACAAGCACTTTTCCTTTTAGGTTTTTTACTGCGCTTGTTTTTCCTTGCCCTGGTTTTCCATATAATAGAACTCTCCAATTTTCAGTTCTATTTATTTGTGCAGCATTTGTGGTTTTAAGGACCATCTTATTCAGCCTCCTTAATAACAACTTTGTCATCTCGTGGAATTACTTTTATAGATTCGATAATTTCGCCATCAGGACTCACAACACTTCCATCTTCTAATACCGTCACTGATTTTTTAAGATCTGCTTTTTTAATTGACTCTTTTACTTCAATAAACTCAGTCAATCCCATTTCCTTTAGCTTTTCTACTGCATCATTTGTATACTCCCAAACGTCAGATTGTTTTCTGGTACTAACAGTCCCGTGAGGTGTTTTTACTTTTGCCTTTTTGTCACTTTTTCTAAGTTGGTATAAATAATCTGCCAATTTATGTCCAAAAAAATCAATACTGTCTTGGTTACTTTGAGTTTCTTTGTTCTCCCAATCAGCAATTCGTTCACGTTCTTTGTTAGCTAATTGATTGATTTCTTTGTTTGCTTGTTTTAGGGTACTAATCTTTCTAAAAGCCCAATCAGCACCTTCCAGACTATCTATTTTCCAAGTTTGGTTTTCTTCAAGCACTTTACTCTCTTTTAAATCTTCAATTTCATATTTTTCTAAAGCGTTCATTTAATCCCAACCTTCCATATTTGTTGGTTGATCATCTTCATGAGTATCTTTGCCCCAATCGGGATCTGTTTTGTAATCGTCTATTGCTTGTTCAAAACTCTTCATTGATAAAACCTCTTTCCTTCTGCTATAATGAGGTCAAATAGATTAACCTTTTGTGACTTACTTTTGCTTGCCGGCGAGTAAGTCTTTTTTTGTGCGCATTTCATATTCTTTTTCGTCATAAATCATTGTCGTCGGAACTAAAACACCCGCAGCAATGATACAAATAATCATTACTAATATTTTTAATGATTGGATTGAGCTTAATTGGAGCATTATAATTAAGCCAGCTACAAAAGTAATTCCTAGTCCTCTTACAATTTTGATATTTCTCATGCAATTTCTCCTACTTTCTCCATTTTTAAAAAGTCCTCAGGTTTAATTTTTTTTGTAAGCAATCTATTGTGTGACTCATAGTCAAGAAACAAATCATATAAATCAGTATCAATTCTTACTTCTTGGCTAGTAGGTCGTGTGTAGGCTCTACTAAAATAGTTAGTATTCTTTAACTTCATCATTCTTCTTTGATATGTTGACTCTGAATAACCATATTGTTTTTTAAAATCTGATTTGATTAATTTACTCATATCAATCATTCCTCTCTTTAAGGTCAGCGTTCTTAATTATTTCCCTTGAATTAAAGCTATATCGTTCACATACAGAATTGAATACCGCAATCTCAGATGAAATTTCATCTACTAATTCTAGTAACCAATCTTGAACTTCGATTCGCTCGTCCATCGTAATCTCTTCATTAGATATCGAGAGCAGATCCCATATTTCAAACTTTTTCTCTATCTCAATGCGTTCCATTTCTTCTTTGTCTTGACCAACCATCTTAGATAATGGGTGTCCATCTCTTCGCTTCCTGTTTAAAGGTTTGGGCGTGTAAAAGAGTGATGCGGCTGCTTCGAAATCTGTCTCTGGATTTTGAAGATAATCTGCGATTTCTACTACTTTTTCAATCCCCATTGTTCGACGACCATTTAACATGTGGCTCAAATTCTGTGCTGAATAATTAAGATGATCTGCCATAACTCGTTGGTTCAATGCTTGTCTGTCTACATCTTTCCTAAATATTGCTGCAATCTGTCTTTCTTTTGCTGAAACAACCATATTGTTCACTCCTTTGTATTCGTACATTAATTTTCATAGCCGTTTAAGAGCTATAAAATGTAATTATGAAACAAGTTGAGGGACACTTTCGAATTGCCATTTTGAATTGATGAAATCGAAAATATCTTGTGCTGTTTCATCATTCGATAAAAAACGGATTAGCATTTCATCGGTGCCGCCTGGTTCCATAAATATTGAACCTTCTATCCCAGGCTTGACGTCAAATTTTCTTTTAAGTGCTGGAACTAGCATTTCAATATATTGGTCTAAAAAGCCAGATGCTATTGTTGCTTTGATCGTTTGTGGTTTGTCTTTCATTTTGAAACCTCCTTCTTAGTTTCTATTTTAGAAACTTTGAGTATAAAAATTTTAGAAATAGGAATTCCAAGAATTTTTGCAACAACTGGTAATTCTTCTGGATTAAACTTATACTCGCCTGTTTCACGGCGATAGTATTTCGCTTTATCATTAAATCCCATTAAATCAGCCATTTTTCTAAAAGAATATCCTTTTTCTTTTCGCTTCTCTTTTATAAGTTTTAAGTTGACAGCATACATATTTATCCCTCCTAACGAGTTTCTTTTTTAGCAACTCTATATACATATAATACATTGCGATTTTAGATACGTCAATACATTTTTGTATCTTTTTTCGCTACTTTTTATATCTTTTTTCGCAACCATGATAAAATAGTTGTGAAAATAGAAACGAAAGGAGCTTCTAAATGGCAAAGAATGAACTAGCTAATAGAATTATCAATTTGAGAGAATCCAAAGACTGGACCCAGACTGAGTTAGGAAAAAAGATTGGTTTAGAAAAATCTACGATGAACAAAATTGAGAACGGGTCAAGAAAAGTCACAACAGATGAATTGCGGCAACTTGCTAAAGTATTCGGTGTTTCTACTGATTATCTATTAGGTAACACAAGTAAAAGAAACTACTATGACCTAACCGAAAAAGACGAAAATTCTATTCAGAAACAGCTCGAAGAAATGATTGGAGATTTATCCCAAGGTGGTCCTCTCTCCTTTTCTAAAGACGAATCTGAAATAGATCAAGAAACGAGAGAACTATTGATAGCTTCCCTCGAAAATTCATTGCGTATCGCTAAGATTGAAGCTAAAAAGAAATTCACTCCTAAAAAATATCGTGACGAGTAGGTGATCGTTATGGAATTACCGATTGTTGATAGCAAAATACACGATCTTATTTCAAATTATGAAACAAGAGATCCTTTTCATTTAGCTAAATCGCTTAACATAATCATCATCGAAGAGGATTTAGGAGAGATTTACGGATATTATAATCGAGCGAATCGCATAAAGATGATTCATATCAATAGTAAATTAGATGAGTTAAACAAACGAACTACCACAGCTCACGAGCTTGGGCATGCCGTTCTGCACCCCGATGAGAATACCCCTATGCTCTCAAAATCTACTATTGTTTCTGAATTAAAGATTGAAAAGGAAGCAAATTACTTTGCAACAAATTTGATTATTGATAAAGAAAAATATTTTGAAGAATGTAATTATGAAAATGCTCGCACTTATGGATTGTTGAATCATTATGGTTTACCAGAGCATTTCGCTCGTTATATCTAAATAATTTATTTTTAAGATGGGAGTTTTTTTAATGGAAATGGATCAATTCAAAGAATCATTAAAGAATTTAGGGAAACGTGTTGAAGAATTAAAAGATAGTATTGGTACTGAGGAAGCGACAAAAACATCCTTAATAATGCCATTTTTTGCCGCTCTAGGATATGACCTTTTTAATCCAACAGAATTTGTTCCAGAATTTACTGCAGATGTTGGAATAAAAAAAGGCGAAAAGGTTGATTATGCTATTGTCCTTGATGGCAAGCCTACTATTTTAATTGAAGCGAAATCAATAAATGAAATTTTAACTAAACATGATTCTCAACTTTTCAGATATTTTGGGACGACTGAATCAAAATTCGGTATTTTAACCAATGGTCAAGAGTATAAGTTTTTTACTGACTTAGATGAACCTAATAAAATGGACTTAAAGCCTTTCTTAACCATTGACATTACAAAGATTAAAGACAATCAAACTCCGGAGTTAGCTAAATTCCACAAAGAAAATTTTGATGTGGACAAAATTACTAGTTCTGCTGCAGAGTTGAAATATCTTGGTGCATTAAAAGAGTATTTAAATGCTGAATTGGATAACCCAAGTGATGGCTTTATTAAGTTTTTATTGAATGAAATATATGATGGAATGAAAACAAAACAAATAATTGATAAATTTAAACCGATTATCAAGAAAGGTGTAAACCAATTTATTTCAGAACGAGTGAACGATAAATTGAGTGCAGCTCTAAAATCATCCGTTTCAACTGAAGATCAAGAACCGATTGGATCTGAGGAAGATATTTCACAATGTGAAAATGAAATTGTAACAACTCCGGAAGAAATGGAAGCTTATACAATTACTAAAGTCGCTCTAAAAGATACAATTCCATTAGATCGATTATTCTACAGAGACAATAGAAGTTACTTTAATATTCTTTTAGATGATAACATCAGAAAATGGATTTTACGGGTTCGCTTTAACACTTCGGGGATGAAGATTGAGCTAAACGATGATCACCACACGACATATGAATTAAATGAACCTATGGATATCTATAAATACACCAAAGAAATCATCTCAGTTGTCGAAAAATTCTTATAAACATACGGAGGAATAAAAATGAATACTATTGGTCCTATTCTTCTTATCGTAAGTTTCTTAGGTATGATAATTACTGCGATCATTGTTAATAGAAAAAGAAAAAAACAGCAAGATTACACGCTAACCAGACGAATACTTATTATGTTTACAGCAATACTAATTCTAACTGTAATATTTGCGAAACTAACAGACACAAAAGATTCTGCAAAATCATCCAGTGTAGAAAGTAGTTCTACTATTAAAGAGACATCTGAAAGTGAGCAAATTTCAAGCAGTAGCACTGAAACTTCAACTGAAGAGTCTGGTTCTACTATTGAATCAAGCTCTTCAAGTGAATCAGATTCGATTAATACGCAGATCGCTGCCTATCTCGAACAAAATAAAGGATTTGCAAATGGTACATTAGATGAAAATGGAAATCCTACGGAAAATGGCACGCCTAATCCTGTGTTTAATTGGGCTTTAACTATTAGTGAAATAGATTACGAAGAAAACCTTCTTAAAGTAAATGTGAACGATAATTTCCTAACGCTTAGCCAAACTGATGCTAGCTCAGCTATTCTTTCTGCTCAGAACGCTGCTGTTTCGATTGTAAGCGAAAGCGAAAATTGGGATATGGATAAAGCCAGCGATGGAATTTTTACCCAAATTTACTATAACGGTAATGTAATTGGCAGATCAAAAATGACTGACGTTAAAGAATTTAAGTGGAAATAATTGGTTTGACGCTAAGAAAAAAGACTTACTGGGGTTGTAAAAAAGCTCTACCCTACTGGCGACTCTGGGACAATTAGATAGAAAATACCAAGCTGAAAACACGGATAAAAGATTTTATCTTTAAGGTCTTCCATCCATGTTTATCAAAGAAATGAGGTTATAAAATGAAAATGATGACTCTTTGTATCAAATGTTATTCATCATTCAACATTGAAATTGATAATGAATTTTTTGAAGGAAAACAAATTACATGCCCTCACGGACACAACTATTACTATTTTCCAGAAAGTCCAAAATATCCTTTTTTATTTCAGTTATCAATTAGAGCCTTTAGAAATGGTTACTACTCAGAAGCCTTCCAAGCTCTATACTCAGGCTTTGAATCTTTCAAGGAAGAGTATGTCGGCATTCATTATTACTCTCAATCCAAAAATATTGATAAAGTTACCGCGTTGATGAAACGAATAAATCGCTCGGAAAAAATCGACGGAGCTTTTACCCTCTCTTATGCGGAAGATTTTGGAGAGCTTCCAAAAAAAATGCCTAACAATTTAATCGAAAAGCGAAACAAGATTATTCACTCTGGGGATTTCCCGACTAAAGAAATTATTACAAAAATGGGGAATTGGATATTCTCATTTGTTCTTACAGTTCACGAAAAATTTAATAAAAATCGCGTTGAAAATTTCGATACATCTAGCCTTGTGTATACTTCCGAAAAGACAACAAAAAAGATTGCTGATAAAGGATTCAATATCAATAATATAGATAAAGATTTCAACGTTAACTACGTGAGACAAAGTTTGGCAATAACTGCAATATCTCCAAATATTATTTTAAACGACACCATTGATAACCCTTATGAATATTTTGTTTCTGATCCACTATATTCCAGTGCGTTTGATCAAGTTTATACAAATCAAGAATTCGCATAAACAAAATACACGTTGTTTTCTTCAACAATATCAGGTGATTCAGATTCATCAGATCCATCGTCATAGATATTTACAAAAATCATTTTTTTGTTTTGATCTAACATTTCTAGTTTTTCAATTAATTCCTTAACAGTCATTGTTATCCCCCCCTAATTGGATGACTTTTTCTCAATCCAATTATAACACCAAAAAAGAGATTAGCCTTCGGGCTTTTCTTTTTAACTATTAAACGAACGTACGTTTGTATAAATCAACTGAGTTTTATATTCAAATAAATATTTTTATTATCAAATTAGCAATAATACTAGCTATTTTGTATCCGGCAAATAAATACATATACAAGGTGGTTTTATTTATGTGGATTGAAGAAGTAACAAATCCTAAAGGAAAAAGAGTTTATAAATATAATGAACGCTATTTTGACCCAAAAACAAATCGAAGAAAAAAAGTATCAGTGACAATGCCTAATAAAGCACGTGATACCAAAAAAGAAGCTCAAAAGCTGCTAGACAGCAAGATTGATCTACGACTCAATCAAAAGACTTTAAAAAAACCTACTCTCACCTTTCACGATTTGATAGATGAATGGTTACCTTATTATCAAAAACAAGTCAAAGAAGCTACATACTATGCAACTAAGTATACATTTAATACCCTAAAGAATTATATCCCCGATACTTGGATAGTTTCATCGATAACAGCTTCTGATTTAGTTGACGTTTTAGAAAAAATTCTTTATTCAAATGACTTATCTAATAATTACATATCGACAATGAAAGGAAAAATGAACAAATTATTTACCTATGCTGTAAAACGTCAATATATTGATGCTAATCCAATTGCGGGCGTTGTAATTGAGCGAAAACTTGATAATAGAAGTGGAAAAATCAAAGATAAATTTTTGGAAGATGATGAATATAGTCGTTTGATAGACTATGTGGCTCCTAGAAATAAAAGATACGCACTATTATTTCAGTGGTTGTATTACACTGGTATGCGTCCTGGCGAAGCCTTAGCGTTGAATAAGACGGATGTTTCTAAGACTTCTGATGGCAGTTTTCACGTTAATATTACTGGTACTATGATGGATAGACGTAGAGTTAAAGATATGAAAAAATCTGATTCTACTAAAAGTAGTGCTGGAATGCGGGAAATAGATTTACCTAAAATGGCAATTGAGGTTTACCATGAACTTTTAGAAATAAGTCCTACAGGCCATTTTCTATTTCAAACATCGAGAGGTACACCTCTGCAAAATTCTGGATTAAACACTTATCTAAGAAATCATAAACAAAAAATGAAAATAGATAAGCCTTTGAGTTTACATATTTTTAGACATACTCATATTTCCAAGTTAGCAGAATTAGGTGTTCCATTATATGTTATTCAAGATCGTGTCGGGCATGAGCATAGTGATATTACTGAAAAGATTTATACGCACGTTACGAAGAATTCAAAACAACGATTAAAAGAGAATTTAGAAAAATTGTAGCACCTTGCCCCTTTTCTGCCCCTTTTCAAAAATATTTAGCAATTTTTTCTATCGATATCTTTTCTTTCGATAACAATATTAAAAAAAGAGTCCTTATCATATAAGGACTCAAACGTTTTAAAAAACAAATTACAGCAAAATCATTTCTTAAATTAAAAAATCTTTCCGGTTCTTACGGCATAAATAGTTAAAGAAATCAGAATGAACAACGCCAACATTTCCAATAGAAAGTCAGTAGATTTTACCTCATTTTTCGAAGTGTTCTTTTCTTGTTTCATTGTGCTATTCGAGCCCTCCTCACTTTTACAATGTAAGGATAACAAACGATTGGTATAGCAAGTTAATATTTTTTTATTAATTTGATTAGAATTTAATTACCATCATCTAATCTAACCGTGTGGAGTTTCATCCTGTACTAATGCTATTTGTTGTTAAATATGCTTGAATAGAAACAGCGTTTTTTTTGCTATTTTTACTGTTAAATTTCTTACAACAGTGCATATGAATGAGGGGGAACCTATGGAACAACAGCAAAAAGATACTCACCACACAAAAGAGATGAGTCTATTAGGCTTGAGCATGATCGTCATCGGATCGATGCTTGGTGGTGGTGTTTTCAATTTACCGAGTAGTATCTCACAATCAGCTGGTGTGATTGCCTCACTGATTGCTTGGTTTATTACTGGTACTGGCGTTTTCTTTATTGCCAAAGTATTTCAAACATTATCAAAAGAAGAACCCGATATTATTGGCGGCATTTATTATTATGCTAAAGACGGATTTGGTGATTATGTTGGTTTTAACTCAGCTTGGGGTTACTGGTTAAGCAATATTATCGGAAATGTCTCGTTTGTCATTTTATTTTTAGATGCATTGAGCAAATTTATTCCGCAAATTGGTGGTTCTGGTGGGCGAATTGGTCTATTCCTCGGAACATTTATGATTTGGGGTGTCATCTTTTTAGTTGCTCGGGGCATTCGAACAGCTAGCCTTTTAAATACAATTGCAACAGGTGCCAAAGTTATCCCTATTTTAATGGCTATTTTTCTTTTATTTATTCATTTTAAATACCATATCTTTTCATTAGATGTCTTTGCAAAAAATATTGAAGCCAATGGACAACATCTAGGTAGCATTCCGACACAAGTTCGCCATGCGATGTTACAGACGATGTGGGTATTCGTAGGAATCGAAGGTGCGGTCGTTTTATCGGGTCGGGCAAAACGTGCGCGTGATGTTGGACGTGCTACACTGATTGGTTATACGCTCACACTGGCTATTTACGTTTTAATCGTTATGCTAAGCTTTGGTTCATTACCGCAAGAACAACTAGCCAATTTATCTAGTCCTTCTTTAGGTGGTGTACTGCAAGCCTCTACGGGTAAATGGGCTGCAAATATGATTAATATTGGGGTCATTATATCTGTCCTAGGGGCTTGGATTTCATGGACGATCTTAGCTGCAGAGATTTCTTTCGATGCCGCTCAAGACAAGATGTTTCCAGCTTTTCTTGGCAAAGCAAATAAACAAAATGCCCCTGTAAATGCCTTAATCGTGAATGGCGTTATCATGCAGATCGTCTTTTTGATTTCACGTTGGGCGATGGATGCGTTTGAAGCTGTCACAAATACAGCTACGACGATGGTTTTAGTACCCTACGTTTTATCTGCGGCCTTCTTATGGCAAGTAGCTCGGACTAAACAACATAAGGGGCAACAATTTTTAGCTTTCGGCGGAATCCTCTATGGTATCTATATGCTTTATTCATCTGGTGCCTTGAATCTTTTATACTGCATCGGAATTTATGCATTAAGTTTTGTCTTTTGGTTATGGAACAGCCATACGTATCAACGCCCTGTTTTCAATACTAAACGTGATAAAATATTATTCATTGTTATCACCGGTCTAGGAATTTTGAGCTTGATTATTTTTCTTTTCAATTGAATTAATAAAAAAGACCACTAGCACTTATCACGCTAGTGGTCTTTTTTATAATTGATTATACGGAATAAATGCTGGATACTTACCTTGTGGTTCGCTTAAAAATTTTTGCAACCACAGGACATCATGCCATTGGTCAAATTTATAACCGATTTTAGGAAATCGTGCCACTTGTTGATAGCCCAATTTCTCATGGAAATGGATACTTCCATCATTTCCACCGGTGATGCAGGCAGTTAAAATCGCGACATTTTGTTTTTTCAGTGCTTGCTCTAGTGCTTGATACAAGCATTTTCCTGCACCATTTCCCCGTTTATTTTGATTTACATACACACTGACTTCTACAGCCCAGTCGTAAGCAGCACGATCTTTATAGGCGTGAGCATACGCATAGCCCAAAATTTCAGCATTTTTTTCTGCTACAAAATAAGGGTATTTTTCTTGAATCTCAAGTATCCGCTGAGAAAATTCTTCTTTGCTGGGTACTTCATAATCAAAAGTAATTGTTGTTTCTTTTACATAAGGTGCATAAATTGTTACTAATTCTTGCGCGTCCGCAGTCGTTGCTTCCCGAATGGTTATCATCTAACCCCTCCTTATTTTTATCATCCTACCATTTTAATTGATTGAAAAAAAGCTTATTTTTCTACTAAGCCAAAAGTCATACCAATAATCAAAATGACTAAAACAATCAGAGTAATGATGACATACAAATAATCTTTCTCTTTTGCAAAAGCAACTATGGAGACCACGACTCGCAACACTGGGGTCAAAATCAAACAAAATAGTCCTAACATAATAAATGCTTCGCCATTCAATTTGAGTACACCTTGGAAAATCAACCACAAATCAGTTGGTACTTGATCATTGGCGGGTTGGAAAAAAAGTAATAGCATACCGATTACGATGATCCCTGCCGAAACAACCACACCAATACGTAAAATATAGCCGATCGATCGCTCTATTTTTAGCATCTCTTCTTTATTTTCCATTAAATCATCACCCCAAATCCACGAAGAACCATTTGAATTCCCATAAATAGTAAAATTGGAATAAAAATCATTCGTATCACTATTGGTTTTAATCGTTGCATGATCCTAGAACCCATCGTCGCTCCGGCTAATACGCCTAAAGCAAGTGGCGCTGCGATTTGAGGTAAAATAGCACCGCTAAAAAAGTAAACGGTCGCTGAAGCTGCTGCTGTAACCCCCATCATCAAATTACTAGTTGCACTTGAGGGTTTCAACGGCATTTTCATGATCGTGTCCATTGCGGTCACTTTGAATACCCCACTTCCGATTCCTAATAATCCTGAAGCAATTCCTGCTCCAAACATCATTGCAAATCCGCCCGGAACTTTTTCGACTTGGTAATCGATCTGCTTATCTAAAACCTTATCATAATATGAACCATTCAATTTCAATTTTTCGGCTAAAGAATCCTCAGCAGCTTTGGTACTATTTTTCTCAGCTTTTCCTCGTAATTTTTGAACCATATTCACCACGGAAAATAAAAGAAAACCACCGAATAAAATAAATAAAAACCCCGTTGGAACAACTCCTGATAACAAAGCCCCAACGATTGCCCCAATCGTAGTTGCAATCTCCAGAAACATCGCAACACGTAAATTCAACATGTCATCTTTTAAATAAGCGATCGTTGCACCTGAGCTCGTTGCGATCACACAGACAATACTAGCTGCGATCGCATACTTTATGTCTAACCCCATCACTAAGGTTAAAAAAGGTGTTAAAATAATTCCCCCACCGATTCCCAAAATCGAACCCAATATCCCAGCTAATATGCCGGTCACAAGTAATAACACTATCTGACTAAGCATAACTTCCCGCCTTTCTTGTAGCTATTATAACGCAAGTTACTAAAGAATCAGCTAGTAATTACCTTAGTTGTTCCTTCCAGAATGAACTCACAAATTCAATTGTTCATGTAATAATTTTTTCACACGGTCCAATTCATCTTGTGGAACCCTTTGGTAAGAAATTCCTTCCTCTCCTGTATAACCATCGCCCGTAAAGCCTTCGCCTTGAAGTTGTTCGCTATCGATTTGTTTAAGCGCCGAGCGATAACTTTTCAGAATCTGCTGCATTTGATCGAATGTTAAATCTGTCTTTCCATTCTCGCCGATGCTGTCTAAGATTTTTTGATAATTGAAGAGACTTTTAGGAGACAAAATTTTGTCTACCAATAATTCGATTACTTCTCTTTGTCGTCCTTGTCTACCATAATCTCCCGTAGGGTCTTCGTAACGCATTCTAGAATATTGAAGAGCTTCCCAACCATTCAAGTGCTGTTTTCCTTTAGGATAATTGATTCCTTCTGCAGAAAAAGCAAAATCATTATCCACCGTCACTCCACCGACTGCATCGACTAACGTTTCTAACCCGTCCATGTTTACAGAGACATAATGATGCAGTGGTATGTCTAGCATATTTTCTACTGAATCCATGATCATTTCTGGTCCACCGATTGAATGGGCATGATTTATTTTATCTTCATAATCAGCACCGACGATTTCGGTATATGAATCTCGCGGAATGCTCGTCAATGTTGTCTTTTTCGTTTCATTGTTTAGTGTTGCGACCATAATCGTGTTTGCACGATAATCGGTTTGGCGTTTAGAATCATTGGCTATCCCAAGAATCAAAATACTCATTGGCTCTGAAGCCTCGGGCGCTTTAGTTTTTCTCGTGCCTTCAATCGGTGCGTACATAGAATCAGCCATTTTTTGAGAGCTATGATGAAGCTTTAAGGCAAATACACTGATTCCTGAAACGAAAGTCAGTAATAACACCAAACTGCCTAAGAGTATTTTTTGCCAAGTTGAAAAGATCGAGGTACGACTTCTCCTTGAATCACTCGGAAAAGAAAGCAAATAGCGATAAAACAAAGCGGCTGTTCCTAGAGTCACTCCTACAGCTAAGAATATTCCGGCTAAAACATCACTAATATAATGGACGCCTAAATAAATTCTCCCGCCCATAATCAATAGCGCAAATAAACCTAAGCCTAATTTCAACCCTTTTGACACTCTCTTTTCTAGGAAAACAGCAATAACTAAAAATGAACAAATCAACGTTGTAACCAACAGGGAGTGACCACTAGGGAAACTGTAAGAATTTCGCGTAATATATTGAAGTTGCTCCGGTCTAGTACGTTGAATCAAATGTTTTAAGACATAGCCCACTGCGCTTACAAAAAATAGATTTAGAAACCCCCAAATAATCAATCGATTTTGTTTTATCTTTAACAAATATAGTGAATACAAACTAAATAATACTAAAATCGGTCCAATTGTTGCTATTTTGGCAACCCATCCTACTACAGTAGTAACAACGGATATATTTGGGATACGATGATTTATAAAAAAATGATCCATCCCTTGCAACCAATGTGCATCGATCGTAACAGCGATACTAAGACCTAGTAATGCTATCAGTGCTACGCTACTAGTTAAAAAATATTTTTTTCGCATAATTAACCTCTATTCTCTATTAGTTTTCTTTGAATCCCATCATGATTCCTAAGCCAATCCCTAAAACGATCAATGATGTCCCACCTTGGCTCAAAATCGGTAGCGGAATCCCCGTTAAAGGTAAAATTCCGATCGCTGCTCCAATATTTTCAAAAATTTGGAACAACAAGCCAAAAACAAAAGAAACGGCAACATATAAATTGGCTTTATTATTTGTTCGAATAGCAGTAGAAAGTATTTGATAAAATAAGTAAAAGTAAAGAAACACAACAAACGTTGCGCCTATAAAACCAAAACTCTCTCCTACTACTGTAAAGATCATGTCGGATTCTCGAACAGGCACATATACGGCGGTTTGCTCGGATCCTTTTCCGATTAACCCACCAGATCCAATGGCATATAAACTTTGGACTTGCTGATAGGCGATGGAATCTTTGTATTGAAAAGGATCGACCCAAGCTCGTACTCGATCTAATTGATAGGTCTTAAAGTGAAGCGCATAAAGTAATTTGTTTCCCCATTTACTAAAAACCAAAAAGAGTAACGTACCGCCTGCACTCGCGCCTAAACCAGTGATTACTGCTAAAATTTTCCAGTGCATCCCGGATATGACAAATAACGCGCCTAAAATAGCAATAAAAACTAAGCTGGTCCCAAAATCGCGTTGGACGAACATCAAAATAAAGGTCGGTAAACTGTACAATAAAATCTTTCCTAAATACTGCAAGTCACTTTTCAAGGTCCGGTCCGTGCACTTCATCTCATAAGTCACTGTTAAACGAACCATAAAAAGTACAAAACTTAATTTCATCAGTTCAGATGGTTGAAATGAAAATCCACCAAATCGTAACCAACGTTTTGTCCCAGTCACTAAGTACATGGCTGGATCATAAAACCAGTACAGCAAAGCCATGATACCTAAAGAAATGACATAGAATACCGGTGCATATTTCAAGAAAGTAGCCGTTTTAAAACGACTAACAATTCCCATCGCCAATAAGGAAAGACAACAAAAAATAATTTGTTTGATCATGACATTTTTTACGTTTGCACCATCTAGATTAGCCGCCAGCGTTTGAACAATGACACTGATCACATAAAAAACTAGGATCGGTAAAAACAATGAATAATTAAATGATTCGTAATTCAGACGTTTTTTCATTGGTACGATCCTCCGAAGAAAATTTTAAGCAGACACCAAGTGCTATCGATAATAAAAGATAACTTGTTCCACCGTAACTAATAAAGGGCAACGGAATCCCAGTCATTGGGATCAACCCCAAAATACTCGCAATATTGATACTTGTTTGGATCAACAAGAGCGTTCCGACACCAAAATAAATCAAACTAACTTGCTGTTGTGTCTCTTTTGATGCCAATACAAATAATCTTAAAATGAGTAAAAAGAGCATTGCTAAAACAATCAGACCAACGATCAGCCCTAATTCTTCAACTAAAATAGAATAGACAAAATCCGTTTCTGCTACTGGTAAGTAGCCTTTTTTAGTGATGCTGTTTCCAAGACCTCTACCAAAAAATCCACCGTTGTATAATGCATAATAAGAATTACTCATTTGAAACCCTTTGCCATACGGATCTAAAAATGGATTTCCCACTAAGCGAATCCGATCATACGTGTGCGCAAAGATTCCTCGCAGTAATTGATGACTGCCTAAGAAAAGAATTAGTCCGCCAGTCGCAACTGCGGCTAAAGCCAGTGCTAAAAAAATCAAGATCGTTAACTGATAAGGAAATTGTGCAGTCGATATAATGACGAATGCAATCAGCCAAATCATGATTGCTCCAGTAACTTTAGGCTGGAATAAAACTAGTAAACTGCTGAGAAAAACGATACTGCACGGTGCAACTAATTCTCTAGTTGTTCGTTCTTTGCGAAAGAAATAGGCTAAATAAAAAATCAATGCGACATTGGTAACATCCGAGGGCTGAAATTGAATTCCCATAATCGACACCCATCGCTGTGCTCCGTTAATACTCACTCCATGAATCTTAACTAAAACCAAACTAACCAGTCCAATCGCCAACAAAATTTTGGCAAATTTTCCTTGTAACATCACAGTGCTTTTTACTCGATAAATCAGTAACATAATCATCCAGCTTAGTCCCATAAAAATTGCTTGCTTCATAAATAATGAAAATTGATTTTCTCCAGCAGCTATCAAGCGATAAGAGCTTGCACTGTAGACCATCAAAAGACCGATTGTGCTCGTGCCTAAATAAGGCAACACTAAAAGCCAATCGATCTTTTTCCTTCTTATCATCTTTATTTCCTCCTCTTCGTCTAAGTCGATGTTATAGACGAGAGTAGCACCACAAATAACTAAAAAAAGACACCAAACGTTAGCAAAAAGAACTAACAAGTTTGGTGTCTCATACAATCTCATCGTCTGAGTTTTAGCACTAAACAACGTAAAGAATTACTCTTAGCTATATTATGAAAAGCCTTAATCCGACAATTCCTGTTTTACACATTGGCGTCTTTCGACGTTTCTGCGCAATAGCTTATGTTTGTTTAGGAGCCTCACCTAACAAGTTCACTTATATTTACTTTCACAAAGAATACTACTTTCTCTGACGATAAATATCAAAAGTTTTCGTGAGATATAACCATTTCTTTAGATTTATTTATAAAATAACTAGAATTAAATTTTAAAATCACATTTATGTCAAAAAATATAGAATATGCTTTACGTAAATATCATAATAGATATCTTAGCTTAATAAGTCGCCAAGCATGGTTTTCCAGCCGACACTAATGAAATCACAACAAGCCCTCTCCTTTTCAGGAGAGGATGTAGTTGTTTATTCTATTATCTCTACTCCCAAACCTGTAGCAATCGTCAATGCTTGATAGGCTGTGACTTTCATCCCGTTCAACTGTTCCATCGAAAAAGCAATTTTACTAAATTGATTAGTAGTAAAATCCAAGTCCCTTAAATTTGTACGCATCCAATTACTATTATCAAGTTGATTATTCACAAGAAATAGATGTTTCCACGTCACTTCATAAAATTCGCTATCTGTTAATTGACAATTCTCAAAAGCTACATGTTTTAAATTTGTATTACTAAATGAGCCAAAGTTGATCACACAATCCTTGAACTGACAATCTCGTAAATAACTTTCCGCAAAATTACACCCAGTTAATTTACAATTTTCAAAAGTCACTTGATGAAAGCTACCACCTATCCAGTCAAGATTTGAAAAATCACAATTTTTGAATCCTGTATTACTGGCTTCAAATCGGAGCAATTTTGTGCGCTGCATTGTGATTTTTTCTAAAATTGAACGGCGAACAATCACGTTTTCAAAAGTCAAATAACTATAGTCTTCATCACTACCATGAACTTCCTCTATCAAGGCCTCATCCTCTAAGTAAAAATTAGTTGAAAAAGAATGGGGTAAATTTGGCGGGGCTGGATAATTTTTTGTCATATTTTAACTCCTCATCTGGATTGATCTGCTTCTTAGTGTGCCACAAAAAAGAGGAATTCTCTAGTCGAAGTAAATTTTTCTGATGTAAAAGAAGTTAACAAGAGCTTTTTATTTTGAAGCATGATAAAATTATCTTCGAACGAGGTGAATTATGAATAATAAATTAAAAGAGTGGCTTCCGATAGTCCTAATTATCTTATTAGTTTTTCTAGCTAGAATGTTTGTTTTTTCTCCTGTCAAAGTAGATGGACATTCTATGGATCCTTCATTGCATGATGGGCAACGATTGATCACATCCAAAATATCTTCACTCCAACGACAAGATATCATCACTACAAAAGAACCCGATGATGAAAGTGTGTATGTCGTAAAACGAATCATTGGACTACCTGGCGATCGCGTAATCATGAAAAATGATGTTTTGACTGTTAATGGTAAAACATACGACGAGTCCTACCTTGACGATTACAAGCAAAAATTCAAAAAGGATAAACTAGCGAGTGAGTATTCGTATAGTACAGGATTCCAAGAACAAGCGGCCAATGCGACTAGCTTCACCAATGATTTTGATGTCACTGTTCCCGATAATAAATACTTTGTTTTAGGAGACAATCGACTAATTTCAAAAGACAGCCGAATTTTCGGATTTGTCGATAAATCTTTGATTCAAGGAAAAGTTGTTTTGCGTTTTTGGCCATTGAATGAATTTAAGATCTTTTAAATAAAAAGCCATGACATAATATGTCATGGCTTTTTTGATTTTTCATTCATCGATCTCTTTGTTTTTTTGTGAAAAGATTTTTGAAGGCAAAATAATTTCCGCATGATGAATCTGCTCCATTGTCAGTTGAAGGATGCCTTGTTTTTCTTCATTTATAAAAATTAGATTCTCCCTTTGACCAGTCACTTTCCCGATTAGGTCATTGTGAAAATCCCCTTCGCTGTCCAAAATTGATAATTGAAGCGCAATACGACTACGTTTTACGTAAGCTTGCTGTAGCAATACACCAATTTCTTCCATGCTCATTTGTTGCTTTTCTTTGTTTATCTGACTACGTTGCTGACTGTCTTTTGCTAGTACTGCAGTATGATCGGATAAGTAAAAACCTACCCACTTCAACATACCACGATCTTGGTAAACCCGTTTAGCTTCAAGAAAAAGTTTTTTTGCGCTTTCATCGTCATAAATCATCGTTACTCAAGTCCTTCCATCCCACCTGCATGCCCACCAACAAGTCCGGCTCGTTTGATCGCAGTTGCACCTTCAGTCATTGAATGGGCGCGGACGATTGATGCAAATTTATAACGACTTCGAATTTGAGCAATCACCTCATCGATTTGATCTTCTTTGATCGTTTTTTGCGGTTCTTCAAAAAGATTTAGTTGTAAGCTTCCTGCAGAAGATAGACTAGAAACCGTAATAACTATTTTACGAACTTCAGAACGATTCCAATATCTTTCGAATAATCCAATCGCTGCTGCGGTTAGTTCTTTTGATTGTTGCGTCGCAGGTATTTTTTGTTGGTGTTGAAATCCCTCACGCTTACCCTTTCCATAGTAGGCATAACTAATACCCAAATGTAGCGTAGCACCTAATAAATTTTTTTTACGTAATCTTTGAGAGACTTGCTCACAAATCTCTGCAATCACTGTTATTATATCTACTTTACGCACATAATTTTTTGGTAAAATTTGAGAGTTACCAATTGATTTCTCTTGATTTGAGGATGGTTCCTTTTGTGAGAGTACTGAACGATCAATTCCCCATGCATGCATATAATGTTGCATCCCCATAACACCAAAATGATTTTTTAACTCAAACGGATCACTGTGAGCTAAATCTCCCATCGTATAAAAGCCCATCAATTGATAGCGTCTTTCCATTCGTCTGCCTATTCCACAAAAATCACCTAATTTAATTGGCCAAATTTTTTCAGGAACATCTTGATAATGCCATTGTGCAAAGCGCGTAGAATCATGTTTAGCCTCAATATCCATAGCAATTTTAGCTAGCAATGGATTATCCCCGATTCCTAAAGTGGTATAAATACCTAATTGATCCATAATTTGGGTTTGAATCTGTTTGGCTACTTCTGCCGAACTATCACCAAATAATTTCCAACTATGGGTCAAATCACCGAATTGCTCATCAATACTATAAGTATGAATATCTTCCTCGGCCATATAGTGACGGAAAATTTTTTGAATTCGCATGTGATAGTCAATATAAAGTGTCATCCTAGGTGGAACAACAAGCAAATCTGGATGGTTCGGAATTTCAAACCCGCGACTCACATTACTAATACCTAATAATTCCTTTGCTTTAGGACTCGCTGCTAAGACCAGTCCTGAATTCTCACGATCACCGCTCATAACGACTAACAGTGCCTCCAGAGGATCTACACCCAACTCGACACATTCAACACTGGCATAAAAACTTTTTGAATCCATGCAGAATACATCTCTAACTGGTTCTTCCATATAAAGATCCATTTCTCTTCTCCTTTTCACGAAAAAACAAACATACGTTCGTTTTTAGTTTAAAATTTTTTTTGTTGTTTGTCAATTATTCATCCATAGATCTCAGCATTAAATTTCGCAATGCTATTTTTTTAAGATGTTAAAATGAATGAACTTTAGCAGAAAGGAGCATTTCCATGCAGCAAGTCTTAAAAAAGCAGAATTATTCTTTTCGTAAATCACGTTTTGCTAATTTTCATGATTTTATATTTGAACAGATCAATTTTTCTGCTGCTGATTTACCCGGAGCTAATTTATTTCATGTAAAATTGGAAAATGCTGTAATTGCTGATACAACAACAAAATTTTTTCCCTTCATTGCCTTTTTCCAAAGGAGCATTTTTAGACTATAAGAAATGCTATGATCATCGCATTGTATAGTTATTGATCCCTAGTGAAGCTCAAAGAAGTTCGTCAACAACTACTTGTTGATGTTGTGATAAAGCAAAAGACCTCTTAATCAAAGGTATATCCACCAATAAAAATTACAGTGAGACCGTTTCTTATGTAGATGAATGGGTAACCGTTGAAAATTTTAATCTGAATCGCTGGATGGATTCAACTGGCGGAATTCATTTTTGACTGATGCGAAAAGAAGTGGAAAGTTATATGTAAAAAACAATATTGAATCTTTTCTTTCTATTACTTCGGTGACCTGATAAAATGAGGAAGAAGAATGAGAAGGAGCCAAAAATATAGATGGATGAAAAAAAATTAAATCTCGAACTGACACAAAAATATATGAAGTTGAATAGTTTATTCATGCAATTTTTTAGAGAAAATACTCGAGGACCTTTTAAATTTGAAAATAGAAATCGTGGACAAGGCCAAATATTAAGTATTATTCGCGAGCACGGAAAAATTTCACAAAAAGACTTAGTTAATCAATTAGATATGCGTCCTCAATCTGCTTCTGAAATGATTCGTAAGTTAGAAAAAAAGGAGTATATCACACGTGAAAAATCTGAAAAAGATAAACGCGTGATGGAAATTTATCTAACCTCAAGAGGAAAAATGGCAGCTCAACAATCAGATGATTTTCAGCCGGTTATTTTAGAAGCGCTGACTTCTGAAGAAAAAGCACAATTTGATCATATCATGACAAAATTAATCAACGAAATTGAACCTCAGGTCAAACATCGGCCACGTGATCGTTGGGGAAATAGAAATAATTAAATATAAAAAAAGACTGGCGCTAAAAATTAATTTAGCGCTAGTCTTTTAAGGTTCTAATTTTTCTTACGGTTTTTAATTTTAGTTGTGACATAGCCGATTGCTAAGACTGATAATATTTTGAATCCTAACGATTTTACTGCACTTTTATCTTTCGAGTGGTTCTTACCAGGATGCTTTTTAGCTTGAACTGGTTTTTTCTCTAAAAGATGGATCATGTTGTTCTCCCCTTCCCATTAATTCGCTACAAGTAGGCATTTTTAACTTGATTTTCTACTTGATGTAATTTTTGACGACAATTCTTCTTCATAATCGGCTGAAAAAGCCGTCATCCGTTCATATTTATCGTAATATTTTTTCAATGACGACGTGTAATCCTCATTCCAAGGTTTATCATGTCCAGAATAGTGAATAATTTTGGGATTTCTACGAGTTTCAAAATATTCTTTTTCCCCTTCAGGATCTGGATGGTCTACTTCTCGTTTCATGATATAACTTTGAGCATTCCATTTTGGATGCAACTGCAACCAATGATCATGTAAAATCGCATTCAAAGCATCTTGATCGTGAAACCTTAATTTTTCAGGGTGATCATGAATGAAATCCATTACCCGCTCAGTGATGTTTTCTGCTAACCATTTTTTTACATTGATCAGCATAAAACCTGAATTAAAATATTTTGCTGAATCACAAGCGATAGCCATTTTTTCTAACCGATGATGAAATCCCGCATCTTCGACTGCAGCAAGCGTATAATCAGTCAAATCTAATTTCCATAGAGCAGAGATATCTGTTAACGCAATCATGTCACAATCTAGGTATAACAGTTTTTCAATTTTTTGGTCTCTGAATAATTCAGGAATTGCGATTCGATAATAAGCAGTTTCAGGAATGCGATCACTCTCAACAGCGTTTTTAAAATATTTTTTATCGATAGTTAAAAATTTAACTGTCGCATTATATGGAGAAATCGTTTCTCGCATCAATCGTTTATGTTTGATCGTGATCTTATCATCGATCACGTAAAATTCATAATCTGAAGTCGTTCGATTGGCATTTTCAAGAATCGAAACAAATAATGCCGATACATGCGGAGCAAATGCATCATTGCAACTAGAAACGACGGTAATTTTTTCTTTTATCATTGTACATTCACCCTTTCGTTAAAAATACTTTCGTTCAAACGTTTCATATATAAATCTTGATACGGATGATTTTCAAGCGTGTTCCATGGTTTATCATGACCTGTAAAGTGGACGATAGCAGGATTTTCTCGTCCTTCTTTGTACAGTTGTTTATATTCTTCAGTCGGTGCCGGATGTTTATCAAAAATCAATGACGACTGCATATTCCATCTTGGATGAAACGAATGCCAATTTTCATACAGCACTGCATTTAATGCGTCTTGATCATGAAAAATAATTTTATCGGCATTGGTTTTCAAATAATCAATCGTCTTTTCTGTGATTTTTTGTTGATTCCAACGTTTCACATCGATAGCCATTACACCTGAATTAAAATAATAATCATCAGAAGTAACACCTAATCGTTCTAATGCTTTGGTTTGACCAGGATCAATGACGGCACCGATGGTCTTTCCTTCTAAACTCGATTGATACAAGTTGCTGATGTCATCTAACACTAATGTATCTGCATCGATATACAACAATTTATGATAATTTTCTTTTGCTAATAGTTTAGGCATCGATATTCTGAAGTAAGCAGTCGTAGTAATATGATCACTCACTAAAAAATCTTTGTATAATTCCTTATCAACTTTGACAAATTGAATCGTCGCAGAATCGGAAAAATCATTGGCTGTTTGAATCAGTTTTTCTTTACTCGATTTTGATAAATTGTCATCAATAATCAGAAAACGAACCGGTGTTTTACGCGCAGTCTTTTCGAGCAATGTGGCAATCATCACACTCAGAAAAGGAGCATATGCTTCATCAGATGCTGTCACTACCGGAATTTCTTCGGCTTTGGTAAACATGATACTTCACTCCTAACCCAAATTTTTCGTAAAATAGTGAAAAACATTTACAAATGTTTACAAATATTAGAATAATCTCATTTATTAGTTTTAGCAAAATATACGCTTTGTAAAAGATATAAATTATGTAAAATAATAGCAAAAACAACTGCTATATCACGTTTCTCAATTTAATTAATTTTTTATTAAGATAGTCAAAAAAATAATAATTAACTTGAATTCAAGAGCTATTTGTATTAAGTTTGAGCGTTTGATTGTTCATTTTTTGTCGTTTAAGCTAGTCTAAAGTAGGAAACTACTAAATAGATAGACATAAAAGGACGGATATGTATGAAATTGATAGCAGTGGATCTTGATGGCACACTATTAGATTCAGACGGAAAAGTCACACCTGAAAATGGACAAGCATTAAAAAAATTTAATCAGCAAGGTGGAATTGTTGCTTTAGCCACCGGTCGTTCCATTCAATCGGCAAGAGAAGTTTTTGCTGAATTGAAATTAAGTGGGTATACATTAGCATCAAATGGCGCTTATGTAGCACGGATCGAACAGGGAGAAATTGCTGAAGTATTAAAAAATTATACGATTCCAGCAGATACCGTAAAAACAGCTCTTTCTTTTGCCATGGAAGAAGGCGTTACCGTTGTCGCAAGCCGTGCGACACAAGATGATCGAATTAATTTTGCTCAAGATCATAATGAAGTCGATAGTCCTTATTATGCACAGTTTAATTTGCAGGAATCTCGAGTCGAAGACCTTTGGGAAAAAGTTGAAAATGGTGCTATTAGTTATTTTAAATTAGCTTTTACTGATGGAAACACTAGTAAATTAGTAAAATTGAGGGCCAAACTAGAAAAAGCACAGATCAATAGTTCTTATTCTGATAAATATTGGCTAGAAGTAATGGCTGAAGGTATCAACAAAGGCGCTGCCTTAAATTTTTTGACTAAGTATCTCACCGTTGATTTAAGTGACGTATTAGCGATTGGGGATCAAGAAAATGATTTAGAAATGCTAGAAATCAGTGGAACAAGTGTCGCTATGGCCAATGCAGCTCCCGCAGTAAAACAACTGACCGATCGATTGACCACTTCAAATAATGATTCTGGCGTTGCAACTATTTTAAACGAATATCTGAACTAGAAAAAAGCCACTCAAAAAAGAGTGGCTTTTTTCTTTATATCTTTATATTTCTTTATATCTTTATATATAGTAGCTATTTATTCTCCAAATTCAATCACTTTTCGGTCATTGAGTGATTGGCAACTACGACTATTCTTACCATGAATCGAAATGAAACGATCGAGTTGTTCTGCTGAAACTTCTAATACGTTTTGCAAAACATACCATTCGATTCCTTCAGTCAAAGGGGGAGTCGTTAAAGAGCCAATATAATGATAGTAACTTTTATTCTCAGGAATCAAACTTTCTACTGAAAAAGTTCCTTCCCCTTTTTCTGTTTCATATTGATTTAAAATGTGATCAAAATCTAAGTTATGCTTCCCTGCTCGATACAATACACCGATTACACCGGTTTGACCATTTGGGGATTGAAATAAAAAATGACCTTCTAACGGAAACTGTTCCCCATCAATCATATGCTCGCCATCCGCATGAAAATGGACTTGAACAAAATCAATTACACGACGATTGAGACAAGCTTGTCCGGAACCTAACAATTGAAGATTTTGACCATTATTAAAAAACGTGGCTGGAGTTGTTGAAAGATTTAGTTGAATTCCCGTACGGGTTCTTTCCATTTGTGTTTGATTTGTTTGGATATCAATAGGGGATTGTAGCTGTCCGCCTTGAAATCCCCACTCGTGTTGATGACAATAATCAATTAAAAATTTAGTTTTTACTTCTGCTTTCATAGAACCCCTCAATCACGTAAAATTTTTACAATGATATCATTTTCTATAAATCTTTTCCATCCATTTGCATATATCTCGAAAAACATCTTCTTTCTGAGCTTCATTCAATAGCTCATGTCGCGCATTTTCATAGAGTCTAACAGTCACATTTTCTACCCCTGCTTTACGATACGATGATGCAGCTTTCATTACACCTTTACCATATTCTCCAACTGGATCTTCTTTTCCTGATAAAAATAATAATGGTAGCTCTGTGGGAATAGTTGTCATTAAATGATTGTCTTGAGCGCTAATGATCAGGGAAAACAATTCTTGATATCCGCTTAGTGTAAATAAAAAGCCACAATGCTTGTCTGCTAAATACGCATTCACCTCCGTTGGAAGGGTCACCAGCCAATCTTTCTCCGTTCGTTTATTTTTAATTTTTCGATTCATCGTACCAAATGCTAAAACATCTACTAATTTACTAGGATGTTTTTCACCTTGAATTTTACTTAAAACGTTAGCGACATTTTTTCCTAAAGCTGTTAACCACGTTGGTTGCTGCCCTGTCCCTACAAAGATAGCCCCATCAATTTTTTGACCATACTCATATAAATAGTTTCGCAAAACAAATGACCCCATACTGTGTCCTAAAATAAAATAAGGAATTTCAGGATAATGTTGCCTGCCCCATTGAGTGATTCGGTACAGATCCTTAACTAGTCCCTGCTCAATCGTCGAATCATGAAAATAACCCAAAGTCCCGTTTTCCGCCGTCTTTCCATGGCCTAAGTGATCGTGACCAATGACAGCAATGCGTTGCTTAACCAAAAATTTAGCTAACGCTTGATACCTTAACAAGTGTTCAGCCATTCCATGGGTGAGTTGCAACACGGCCCTCGGTTTTTCACAGGACCAGTGATAGCCTTGTAGTAATGTTTTTTGGTCAATAGATACTACTTGAAATGATTCATACATAAATATACCGTTCTTTCTACTAAATATTAGCTTTTTAATTGTTCTATTTATCCTGCTTAAGATGGAGGTGAATCCTCAATAGAAATGATACACTATTTATATTATTGGAGGGATAAAAATGTCTTGTTTAGGAAATATCATTTGGCTGATTTTTGGCGGTTTGCTTGGGGGATTAAGTTGGTGTCTTGCCGGTATTTTTTGGTGTATCACCATTGTTGGTATTCCGATCGGTATGCAGTGCTTTAAATTAGCTAGTCTGAGCTTTGCTCCGTTTGGAAAAGACGTTGTTTATCAAACGACTGGAATGAATCTGGTTGTCAATCTTATTTGGTTGATTATTTCAGGGATACCTTTAGCAATTGGACATCTAATCAGTGCGGCCCTTTTATGCATCACGATCGTGGGCCTTCCTTTTGCAGCCCAATCATTAAAACTTGCGCGCTTAGCTTTAATGCCTTTTGGTGCAAAGATTGTTCCCATTCGTTAAGCTAATTTGTAAAAAAAAGAAGACGAATGTCTTCTTTTTTTTAACCAAAAATCAAATAAGCTAATCCCGCAATCACCAATACTAAATTCAACGTTACTTGAATATTGATCGTTAATGGGGCTATCGTTTTCTTTTTACGGCGGGCAAGGTTAAGAAAAATATTGTACCCTCCCACAAATATAATAAAAATTACCAATCCGAATAAATACAAAAAGCCACTTCCTTTTTTATTATAGTGTACTTTTTTATTTTTTTGGCCGCAATTAAACTCACACAATTTTAATCTGTTTGTCGATAAAAATTGCGCAATTCACTTTTCCGTCGTTCACTTAATTCTCGTTTAGGAATATCTTGAATCGCTCCTTCTAACGCATAAAGCAAATGCAAACAAGCGTCCTTATCCACCAAATGGTATACTTTCAAAAAAGAATTTTCTGTTCCTAATTCCTTTAATTTCTCTGCTGTATCGATTCCCACGCGCCCCAATTTTTCTTCATTGACAACACCAATATTTTTCATCTCAGATAATCTCATCATTAACTCCTTTTATTTTAATTATACCTTAAAACAAAAAGATAAACTTATCATTTATAAAAAGAAAAAAAGTTTAGAATGATTTTTTTAGCAAGCGAATCAATATTGGATGATTATCTTAATTTTTAATTCATTTGAAATTATTTTCCCCGCCCTCAATTTGTCATTTGTTATAAAATAATTAATCTATTGACATTATTTTCTCTTAAAATCTGACTATTAATTGTGTTTTTCAGCTATTTATTCTATTATGATAAAAAATGAGGATATTTTCTACGCTATTTTTATGGACGAAAGGAGGAGACTGCCGTGTTGGGCATGGATAGAAATACTTTGCTGAAAATTCAAATTATTGATATTCTGGACAGCTTCCAAACGCCTATTTCCTTAAAAGAATTACAGGAAAAAATTGGTTATGCAAGTATTGGTACAATTCGATTAAACTGCAAAGAACTTCAAATTATCATAGATGAACTTTATGCGACTAAAAGTTATTCATTAGAATTGCTAATGAATAATGGACGAGGAATTCAATTGATTCGCTCTTCTTCGAATCTTCAAACGTTGAAAATTTATTTATATCAAAAAGATTTAGGTTTTGAAATTATCCGTGAGATTTTAGCAAAACGATCAATTTCAACGATCCAATTTTGTTTAGACAATAATATCAGTGAATCTAAACTCCGTCGCAAAATCAAACAAATCAATTGTGAAATCGCGGATTATCGTGTACATATCTCATGCTCTGCCAATATCAGCCTCAAAGCTCGAGAAGTCGATGTTCGCCGTTTTTATTACGTGTTTCTTCGAGGATTCTACCGTCAATTCAATCAAATTACCTGGTTTAACACAGATAATTATTTGCAATTAGCTTTACAAACCGAGCAATATTTAAACTTAGCCACCAACCTGACTAATTTAGAAATGATTAGTTTTTGGATCTTTATTACTTATCAAGCAATTGATAAAAAAAGTCCTTTATCGCTCAATGAAAAAGAGGCTGAACTAATGAGTCGCTTTAAATTCCCACCAAAACCTGATTTTTTAAAAAATTGGGAAACGGAGGAATGGCAATTCTTTCTATCTGCTATTTACTGTTCCCAATTAAGCAACTTTGAGTTAACAAGTAAAGATCCGGCTGAAGAGGACTTTTTTTATTACGCTTCTGCTCATTGGGTCAGCTTATTTTCAAAACATTTCCGGCCATTAACAGCGATCGAACAAAAATATGTTTTAAAAAAAATAAAGCAGCACTACGCATCTTTTTTCTTTTTTAAATTGGACGATACAACACTGAACCAATTAAGCAATAGTATTTCCTTAGAAAATATGTACATGGAATTCCCTTATTATTTCAATCGTTTTCAATCGTTTTGGGAAGAATTTATTCAAGTGGTCCCTGAGTATGATCATAGACAGCTATACATTTACGCCGTTCTGACTAGCGTGACGCTCTTTTCGTTAGAAAATTGTTTGCCAAAAGTAAGCGTGTATGTTCATACTGAATTTTGTGATGTATTTAATATCTATATCCAGCAAAAAATTGATTTACATTTTAGGAATCATTACCAATTGACGTTTACGCAGCAGCCCAAAGACGCCCAATTAGTTATCGGTACAACTCCTACTTGCCGCTTATTCTTATCAGAAGAACAAGAATCAATTGTGATTCGTTCAAATATTTCTGAAACGGATTATTATGATATCGATCAAAAATTAGAAGCAATCGTCAAAAAAAGTTTGCAACCTTTAGCCGAAACAATAGGTTAATCTTGCTTATTTGGCTAATGACAGGTATCGTTTTTATTAATAGAAAATTATAAGGAGAATTTTATGGTTTATGTTAGTGAAATGTCTACAAGTTGTCCGGCCGACTATCGTTCTGAATTAGAAGAAATGACTTATGATGCCTTGACAAACTTAACTATTCCTTTTTATCAAGTGACAACTGATGAGGCTGTGACAATGGAAGATTGTCTCGATATCAATGAACGCTTAGGGATTGAAGTTGTTAAAACTATTTTTCTTTGTAATCAAAAGAAGACTAAATTTTATCTATACATCACCCCGGCTGACTTTAAATTTGTGACTAAAGACTTTGGAAAGAAATTAGATATCCCGCGGGTTTCTTTTGCTTCAGCGGAGCTTTTAAAAGAACGCTTAGGAGTCATTCCTGGCGCCGCTACGATTTTTGGTCTTTTATTGGATTCAGATCATGAAATTCAACTTGTGGTTGATCGTACGGTTGCAAGCCGCGACTGGTTCGGTTGTAGCGCGGGTTCAGTGACGAACTATATGAAACTACCGACAAAAGACTTGTTTGATATTTTTTTACCTTATACAGGACATAAAGCCCGTATCATCGATTAAAAAAGTGTTCGGAGAAATAACTCCGAACACTTTTTTAATCGATATTTTTTTGAAGCTACTCATCACTATTTTCTGATAAATCTTGTTTATTGATTGAAAGTATTTTTTGTTGTAGACGGTCATATACCACAATAAATTCGGCTACCCCTTTTTCTGAGGTAGGGACTCGAAAATAATAATCCGACTGTCCATCAGTTGGCGTATTGGTATGATAAAACCCAGAAAGATAGGCATGTGTTAAATCGCCCCTCGTGTCTCTAAACAAATCAAAGAAGCCACTTGGGTCGGTGACATTCATGCTCTTTTCCAACGCTTTAAATTCTGTTTGATCACTATTCATTCCATCTTTTTTCATCTGGCGGTAAAGTTGGACATCTGTTCCTCGTTGAACCAATTCTGTCCATGCCGTTTCAAAATCAGCTGATTTGTCTAGGTACGTATCATCCTTCGTAATCACTGATTTGACCTCACTATTTTCTTCAATCGATAATTGATACAACTCTTTTGTATTAAATTGCAGACTAATCGTATAATCATGACGCGTGCCATTAGAATCGGTGAAACTCCAGATCTGTCTTTGTGATGTGTATGTTTGATCGTTGATCAATCGTTGACCAAATCCTAACAAACTTACACTGACAAATCCATTTTCTTCTGAACTGACCATAGGATAGATTTTACGATAGAAATCAAACAAGTTTTTACTTTTTTTTGCAGGTCCATAAACTTTTTCGATAGCCGTTGCCATAGATTGCGAACTAGAAAAATTTGAGTTATCAGAAAAAGCTGTATTTAATGCTGCTATTTTATCTGTTTGTTCTTCTAATAAAGTTTGATCATTAACGTCTTTAAGTGCTAAAGATTTTAATTTGGGGATTTCCTCTTGTTTCTCTTCTTTATCGTTACTAGCAAAAACGCTGAAAGGAATTGTAAATTGTGGGAAATTCCCACTTAAGACGATAGCAAACATCCCAACAAATAAGGCTGCCAATATGCCCCAAAAAATCAGCCATTTTTTCTTTGTCTCCATAATTCACCTCATTCTTTCTATATTGTGGATACAAATAGAAACGTCGTCAAGTCTTTCTATCGAATATCTTATCATTTTTACAAAAATATCTAAAATTTTCCTTGGAATAATCGGTTTATGATAGTTATTATGCCTCATTTCCATTAAAATAAAGGAAATGATTAAATAAGGGCAGGCAAAACATGGCAAATAAAAAAGAACCAAAAAAAATAAAACCAACAAAGAAAAAGAAAGCAACACATAAAAATACTAATCAAGGAAAATTAGCAAAGTCGACTAAAATTTCAATTAGTATTCTTGTACTGATCCTTTTAATGATTATCGCTGGATCTGTCTTCTTTTTTCAACGATACGGAAAAGAAGTGACTGCCGCAATCGATACTGGTGAAGCAAATGCAGCAAAAATCCAAGAAAGTGATTTTAAGCAGCATTATCCAACGACTATTTTAGATAAAAATGGAAATGTGATTAAAGAATTAAAAACACAAGAACGTGACTATCTGACGTATGACAAAATGGACCCACTAGTCTCTGAGGCTTTGATTTCTATCGAGGATAAACGTTTTTATGAGCATCATGGGGTCGATACACAAGGTCTGTTGACGATTGCTTTAAATGCAGCTACCGGTCGTGGAATCCGTGGTGCCTCAACAATCACGCAACAGCTCGTCAAAAATATTTATTTGACACCTGAAGTTTCCATTTCACGTAAAATTGAAGAAATGGTCATGGCCCAAGCACTAGAAAAACGATTTACTAAACATCAAATCCTGGAATACTATTTAAACAATGTCTATTTTGGTCATGGTGCTTACGGTATCAATGCTGCTGCAAAAGTCTATTTTGGCAAATCAATTAATGATACCAGCTTGTTAGAAAAAGCGACATTAGTTGGTATTACTAATAATCCTGGGATTTTTGACCCTGTCTCAAATAAAAAGAATGCATTAAAACGAGCAAAAGTCATCTTAAAACAAATGAATCAGCAAGGTTATATCACTAAGGATCAATACAACAAAGCGATCGCTGATGATTTCACAGCCAAGATTAATAGTAATGCCTTAAACAATCAGTTAGATAATAATGAAGTGGCTTTAGCCGTCGATTCTACTGCTAAAATTTTGATGGAACAACAAAATTTCCGTTTTCAATATCAATTTGATACTAAAGAAGAGGAAGATAGCTATAACAAAGAATATAAAACTGCTTATAATAAAGTCTATCAGAGAATCCTTTCTGGCGGTTACCAAATCAATACGAATATCAATACCGATTTACACAACCAGCTTCAAACTATCGTAAGTAACGTCATGAATACTTGGCAAGATAAAGACGATGCTAGTGGGCTTTATACAAAACAAGCTGCGATGACTGTTATCGATAATCAAACAGGTGATGTGGTAGCAAGTATTGGTGGCCGTGGTGAAGAAGGAAATCATTACAACCGCGCTTTCTTATCTTATAGACAACCCGGATCAGCGATCAAACCACTAGTCTCCTACGCTCCTGCTTATGAGCGCGGACTATTAGAAACAAGTACTGTTTCAGATGATCGGCCAAATAATACGTATCCAAATAATGTCTATAATAGCTCAAAAGGCAATCTAACGTTGCGAAATGCCTTAGCAATTTCTTCAAACGTCGTTGCTTATAAATTAGCTAGCGAAAATCGTGATGACTCTAAGGAGCCGGTTTATCAACCTTTAGCTCAAATGCAATTTACAGGCTTGGATGTCCAAGATGACAATCCGATCATTGCTGTCGGTGGAATGACCTATGGCGCAACAACCCAAGAAATGGCGAGTGGGATTGCCACTTTAGTTAATCAAGGAAATTACCGAACACCTTTGAATATTCAAACAATCAAACGAAAAGATACTGGTAAAGAAGTCTTTTCTCAGAATGATCTATCACAACAAAAAATTTATAGTGATGATGCTGCTTATTTAACGCTTGACACGATGAAAGCAGTTCATCAAGATGCAGACGGTACTGCTGCTGGTCTAACACTGGCTCATAATCAATATTGGGCGATTAAAACCGGAACGACAGATGAAGCAAAAGATTTATGGACAGTTGGTGCTACCCCTTATTATACTGTCGCTGTTTGGGCCGGTGATGATACGCCACAAGCTCAAGACAATTCAACAGTTGGACAAGCGACAAAAGAAATCTTCAAACAAACCATGGATCTCTTGAACAACGGAAAAGAAGACACAGACTTTCAAATGCCTTCTTCTGTTCAGCAGTCTGGCGGACAGCTGATCACTCGTTCGAGTCAAACTAAGCAAGTTTTAGCTACTAGAAAAAGTGCTCTGGAAGCTGCTACGACTAATTTAGATACTTTAGCAAAACAAAAAGCGAATGAAATCACCGCTGCTAAATTAGAGTCTCCGATGGTATCAGACGCAACAACTTTTAGTAATCAGTTGATTGCTGACCGCATCGATACCTTAAGTGATTTTGAAATTATCGTCACAGATACCCAAGACAATTGGCAAACATTTGATCAATATGCTCAACAAGTTTATGCCTTAGTTCAACAAGTCGAACCTTCTGGTGGAACATTATCAAATCAATATACTAATATTTATCAAAATAAAGAAACTGAATACGCTCATGCAAAATCAGCACTAAACTCTGCGGTCACAACTGTCGATGATCAAATCGATGACACTAAAGATCAAAGTAAAGAATTAGACAAGCAAATCAGTGAGTTGAAAAAACAAATTGAAGACGAAAAAGACGATTAGATTTACTAATCGTCTTTTTTTATTGTTGAAGCGTTGATTCATTACCGTTTCGAAAGAAAGCCATGTCCGTCGATGATTGTTGAAAATCATGCCCAAAGATTTATTTTTCAATAGTGTTAGATAAAACCATTTTTGATAGCTGCTTTTATCTTCATAGAAAATTCGCTTAAAAAGGAGTGCTTCCAAATGGAAGCACTCCTTTTACATGTTAATCATCATCTTCAGCCGAACTAGAGGAACTACTTGAGCTTGAACTGCTTGAAGAGCTCGAACTACTTGAACTGCTTGAAGAACTTGAACTGCTTGAAGTACTCGAATCTTCAGCAGATGATGACTCTTTCTCCTTCTTACTATCATCAAGTGATTCTTTCAATCGTTGATAGGATTCATAGGTTTTTTGCTTTTCTGCTAAGGTCTTTTTTAATTCGATCAATTCTTTGTTACGCGCCGCTAATGCTTGTGCTTGACGTTCTTGATATTCTTTTTCGGCATTAGCCATTTCAGAATCACTTTGTTGAATCTTGCTAGCAAAGCTATCATTTTGATTGGCTAAATTATTTTTGACTGGATTCAACTTGGCTAACAAGCTCTCTTTATAATCACCATCTGGTAAAATCGCAATTGTCTTCACTCCAGCTAAATATTCGGCTAAAGATACATCATCTTTAGCTACCAAATTAGTGACTTCAGATTCAGCTTTCGTGTAATCAGCTGACTGTGTCGTAGCGATTCGTAGAATCATACTGATATCTTCGCCCCACTCTGTCCCCTTATTCGAACTTTTACTCAATTGTTCTTTTAACTGATTGATTTGATTTTCATTCGTTTTTTTTAAAACCGGATGAGCAGAAAGATCTAATCCATTCAAAACATCTGCTTCAAAAAGATGATTCATATCCGTTTGAATCTCAAAATCAACTTCTGCCTGTTTGATGTCTTTGATCGTTCCACTATTACTTTTTTGATTTTTTACATCTTTTGTTAAGTCATCAAAATCACTGGCTGTAATATCAGCTTTGAAATAACCAGTAGATTGGTCCTCATATAAATTTGCTAAACGCTCATTTAAAACTTTTTTATTCTCATTTTCTGTAGTAACTACTTTATCTTGAAAAATACGATAACTAGCAAGACCTACTGCTCCAAAAACAATGATTCCCAGGATAACCCAACCGACTATTTTCTTACTCAAATCGGTTCCTCCTTATATAATTTGTCAATATTATAACATTTTAATTGATACGAACGATCTTTTATAGGAGAATCTTCGGTAAATCTTTCTATATTTTTGTTATTTTAAAATAATTGGAATTTTCTCACCTTTTTATCATATTATATCAAATTTCCTTTACTGTTTTGAATTTTCTGATAAAATTTTACTAATCTTAAAAAAAGGACTGATTTTATTGGAAAGTCATGAGGAACTAGAAAGAGGATTAAAAAATCGACACGTTCAACTAATCTCGATTGGAGGCGCAATCGGAACCGGACTATTTCTTGGCTCTGGAAAAACCATCCAACTTACAGGTCCCTCGATTCTTTTATCTTACGCTATTACTGGTGGTATCATTTTTTTAATCATGCGTGCACTTGGTGAATTAATGTTATCAAACTTAAATTATCATTCATTTTTAGATTTCATCGCTGATTATCTTGGGAAAAAAGCAGCGTTTGTTACAGGTTGGACCTATTGGTTTTGTTGGATCGCTATTGCGATGGCCGATTTGACTGCCACGGGTATGTACGTCAGATATTGGCTCCCAAATGTCCCTCAATGGATCCCTGAAATTATTGCTTTGGCAATTTTATTGGGACTCAATCTTGTTGCAGTGGGACTCTTTGGTGAGATGGAATTTTGGTTCGCCTTAGTAAAAGTTATTGCGATCATTGCCTTGATTATCGTTGGAGCGGTAATGATTTTCATGCATTTTCAAACCAGCGCTGGCCCTGTACAAATAAGTAATCTGTGGAGTCATGGTGGATTCTTCCCTAAAGGTGCTCACGGATTTGCGCTCTCCTTTCAAATGGCAACTTTTGCTTTTTGTGGGGTAGAATTAGTCGGATTGATTGGTGGAGAAACATCTGATCCAAAAACGGTTTTACCAAAAGCGATTGATAATATTCCTATTCGGATCATTCTATTCTATCTTGGTTCATTGTTTGTCATTATGACAATCTATCCTTGGTCAAGTTTATCAGCTGACCGTAGCCCATTTGTCCAAGTTTTTTCAGAAATTGGCGTTATTGCCGCGGCTTCAATCGTTAACTTAGTTGTCTTGAGTTCTGCGATGTCTGCCTGTAACAGTGCTATTTATAGTACTAGTCGGATGGCTCGTTCATTGGCTCAAGAAGGTAGCGCACCACGTAGCTTTGCTAAATTAACCCGTCATCGTGTTCCAGGTAATGCGTTAGTATTTTCTACTTTAGTCATTTTTATTGCTGTGCTTTTGAACTTTTTCGTTCCTAGTCAAATCTTTACATTGATTAGTTCGATTGCGACGATCTGCTTCATTTTCATTTGGGGTATGATTACTTGGACGCATATGCGCTATCGCAAAACGAATCCAGAACTTGTCGCGAAGAGCACCTTTAAATTACATCTTTATCCATATGCGAATTATTTGATCTTTGCTTTCCTTGCTTTTGTCTTGTTCGTTTTAGCACTAGCTCCTGACACAAGAGAAGCCTTGATCTTTTCTCCACTATGGTTTATCCTACTTTTAGTCATTTACCATTTCAAATCTAAAAGTAAAAAACCAGAATCAAATGAAATTTTGATGGATTCTGACATTAAACATTAAAAGGCGTTATTTTTAATTTATTTAAGTTAAATAAAAAAATCACAAAAAGAGCTGGGGCAAATGTAATAAATACATTTGCCCCAGCTCTTTTAATTGATCTTTGAAACAAAATTTTCTAAACGTTTCATTGCTTCTTTTAATTCTTCTAATGAATAGGCATAAGATAGACGAATAAAACCTTCCCCACTATTCCCGAATGCCGATCCTGGAACGACTGCTAAATTTTCTTCTTCCAATAATCGTAAAGCAAACTCTTCACTGGTTAATCCAAGATGGCTGATTTGCGGAAAAAGATAAAATGCACCTTTAGCTTTGTAACAGGGTAACCCCATTTTTTCTAACCGATGATGCAAATAATTCCGCCGTTCTTCATAAGACAAACGCATTTCTTCGACCGTTGCTTGCCAATTATTTTTTAAGCCAGCTAATGCTGCATATTGACTAGCCGTTGGAGCCGCCATGATCGTATACTGATGCAACTTCAATAATTGCTCTATAAAAATTTCTGGTCCAGCAACAAATCCTAAGCGCCAACCTGTCATCGCAAATCCTTTTGAAAATCCATTAATCACGATTGTTCGTTCCCGCATTCCTGGCAACTCTGCAATGCTAACAAACGATTCATCATAGACGAGTTCTGCATAGATTTCATCCGTTAAAACTAATAAATCATGCTTTTTCACTACATCCGCTATTTTGATCAACGCTTCTCGATCCATCGTTGCGCCAGTTGGATTATTAGGATAAGACAAAATCAAGATTTTACTTTTGTCTGTTATGACAGCTTCTAGTTTTTCTGGTGTCAATTGAAATTGATCTTCTGCTTGTACAGCCACTGTCACTGGCGTACCACCCACAATTTCAGTGATCGGTTGGTAACAAACAAAACTAGGTTGGGGAATAATCACTTCATCGCCTTTTTCTACAAAAATTCGTAATGCCATATCGATAGCCTCGCTGCCACCGACTGTGACAATGATTTCAGATGTCGGATTATACTTTACTTTATTTCGAAACAACAGGTAGTCACTGATTTTTTCTCTCAGTTCGATTAATCCAGCATTCGCTGTATAAAATGTACGACCTTCCTGCAACGAACGGACCCCTTCTTGAACCATATGAGAGGGCGTGTCAAAATCAGGTTCACCGACACCTAGTGAAATGGCGTCTGGTCGCTCCGAGACGATATCAAAAAATTTTCGGATCCCTGATGGCTGGATCTCACGGATATGACGATTTAAAAAATCTCTCATGGGCTCACCTGAATACGATGATCTGTAGTATCTTGAGACAGATCAATGCCCCATTCTTTATATTTGTCTAATAAGAAATGTGTACGCGTTCCTGAAACATCAGGGATCGATGCTAAATTGACAGAGATAAACTTTGATATTTCTTTGATATTACGACCTTGTAACTGTAAAATAAAATCAAATCCACCACTTATAAAGTAAAGCGATTTAACTTCTGGAAATTTACGGACTTGATCTGCTAATTCTCGATAACCCTCTTCCCCTCTAGGAATCGTGCGCACTTCCACGATCGCTTCGATCAGATCATCTTCAACCTTATCCCAATCGATCAATGCGCGATAACCGCAGATAACTTTTTCCTTTTCTAACCGTTTGATTTCGTTGGCCACAATAACTGTTTCTTCGCCCAACATGATAGCATATTCTTCGATACTTAGACGACAATCAGATTCAACCAACTTTAATAGCTGTTTTTGCTTTTTTTTCTCCATCCAACCATTCCTTCCATGGTTTACTTATAGAAATATTTTTTAATTTATCATTCATTATTCCTAAAAAAAAAGAAACTGTCAATTTTTTTTGCAAAATTACCGAGCGTAATTAACCACTGTCCCGAATAATTAAAATAAAAATATTCCATTTTTTATAACACAAGCAAGCTGTTTCATAGTACAATAAATGAGACAAACACCCAGTAAAAAGCAATGAGGTAGGAGGTTTTTAGATGGAACAGGTCATAGAAATTTTTATCGAAAAACAACGTCAGCGTTTAGCTGATGGAAAGATTAGACCGGAAGAATACGAAGCCTTTTTAGACGGCATCAATGATGCGCTTTCATTTCTAGGGCTACACTATGTGAATAGCTCTGAAACAGTCGAAAAAAACGAGCGTAAACCAGTTAGTTTCAATGAAATCGAAGAAAAATACAAGAAATTCCGCGAAGTCGCTATGTATAAGAATAGTTTTTTACGTGTTTCCGACATCATTAAATATTCCGACCAAATGACTGACTCGCTACAAAAAATCACCAGTTCTGTTCGTAATGAATTATAAAAAAAGAAGCGACGAATCGCTTCTTTTTTTATCGCTTTTCTTAACCTTTCAATAATAACTCATTGTAAAAAGCTTGACCGATTTCTTTTAATTCAGTTTTATTAAATGATTTTGCGATCCAAGTAGGCATGGGTACCTCTACAGTTCCATAAATTTCGATCATCACTTGAATAAATGAAGAAGTATTCAATTGATCAATCGCTTTTCTTAAACGCTTGGCTGGTTCTAGTAACCTGCTTTCTATTCGTTGTGTCCGATAAATTTTATAGATTTTTCGGCCCTCCTCTGCTGCTAAAGAGAACAAGGGCTGTTCTCCTGCAATCGTTTGGAGTATTTCTTGTTTATAGCGGTCATAACGTTGCTGCCATTCCAGCAATTCCCGATAGACAGTCTCGATTTTTTGTTCTCGAACAGTAGCTAAAGCACTATAAAAATCGATCGGTAATTTTTCGATACGGCGTTCACGTTTGATCCAGGTTGCTAATGTTGATTGCGGAATCCCAGCTACTTTTCCAAATTGTTCAACAGTGATTCCTAAGTCACGGCGAATGTACATTTTTATAGGGTGTTCAATCGTAGTTAAAGACATTTTTTCACCTAGCTCTCTTGCGATATTTATACTTCATTATATCCGTTTCACTTAAAAAGACCAAGTAGAAAGAAAAAATTTAAAAGCAGCTCCTAAATTAGTTTTGGCTAACTTAGGGGCTGCCCACTTTAGATATTTGATTGCGCTCATTTTTTTTTATGCGTATTTTCTTGATTCAAACGTCGCTCAGTCATAGCTTTTTGCATTTCTAAGCGTTGTTTTTGTTTTTCTAAACGAGCGATATCTCGTTCTGCATGATGCTTATCTGAATCGTTCAATTCAAACAAGTGCTTTTTACGATCATTGATTTCTTGATCGATGTTTCCTTCCCATTCAGACATAACTTGTTTCCAGCGATCTGGGTCTTGGTCATTACCTTGCTTCATTGAATCCCTCAGCAAAGTAGAATAACGTCGTACGGAATTCCCCCAGAGTTGATCTCGGTCTTGAAAGTAATCGGCTTGCTGATCTTCATCCAAAGTAGCTACTAGGTTGTCTTCTTCCCGATCAACAATATTCTGTAAGAAAGCTAAGATTGGTAAGATCAAATAAATGACTAAGGCTGGCTTGACAAAGAAGTTGCCAAAAACTAACAAGAGTAGGCGAAAACTAATAGCGACTATGTCCTGCCGATTCAATTCGTGAAAACGATGGTTTCGTTGCTCATCATCCGTCAGTGCTTGCCCCGTTAAAGCAACAATCAAACGGCGCATTACAAAGGTGACAATCAAGGTCAAGACGCCATAAATCAATAAGGTCTGTTTGGTCGTATCTTCAATCAATAATCGAGTGGCTGAAGGAACCAATGACAAGAAAAATAGCAGAAGCAAATAAATGACTAAGTCTTTATTTTTAACTTGTTCGATTTTATTGAAAGCATAACCCGTTTGAAACCAAAGATTTGCTACAAAACAAAAGCTAATAAAATAAATACCGACAGCTCGGAACAAAGAGTTCATGTCCACCATCCCGTTAGTTGCTGTTTGAATCGGTAATTCTAAAACAATGATCGTTAGGATAATCGCGATGATGGCATCACCGAATACTACAACGCGTTCTTTCATATTTTCATCTCCTTCCTAACATCATATACTATACCAGAAAAAAAGAATAATGATAAGGAGCCCTGATTAGATTTCCATTTCAATACTCCTTTTTTAATTAGAAGAGTGACAAAGAAATTCACTACAGCAATAAAAAACCTGTCACTTTTTCATGTGACAGGTTCTTTTTTATTCTTCAGTGATTGGTAATTCTAACGATGACTCTGCTAAATCAAGAGTATACTCAATCGCCTGATTACCTCTGACCGTCATTCCAAAATCAGTTCCATAAACTGCTAGCCCAATTTGATGACCTGCTGGAAGATGGTACAGCGTTGGCTGTAGCGCAACTTCGATTTCGACAAATTCATCAGCTTTTAAATCATCAACTTTCCAAGGATTGCTGCGATTTTGTAAGTTGATATGCCCACGGCTAATTAATTTATACTCGTCTTCTGCACCAAATTTAAATTCGACTAAATTATCTTCCCGCCAATTTCTCCCTAGCGGCAAAGCATGTAACGCCAAAACATCGGGTACCGGTTTTAAGCGTTTAGCTCTACCAAAATCGATCAACTCAAAACTTAGCATTCCTAGATCGACATTGGATGCTACTTTTACTTTGACCGTTGGCCGACCATTCAAGAATACTTCTGCTGGTAGTTTTTCTGTTTTAGCTAAGTAGCGATGGACATCCATTGCACCAGATTCTTTTAATTCTTTCTCCCAAAGAGCAATATTTTTCGTATATTTTTCGTATTGTACAGCCGGCAATTGGTCATTGAAAGTCACTGTCCCTGAATTTTGTTCTTGAACCAATTGATCATTTCCTAAATAATAAGTCTGTTTCTGTTCAGATCCCCAATTTGTTAATGTGGACCAACTTGTTGTTTCGGTATTTTTTTGATAAAGAATGTCTGGCAAAATATCTTTAGCACCATTGTCTAATCCGTAAAGTTTATGACTCAGCCATAGATTCATCATATCTTGAAAGTCTAGTGACGGCATATTATTGATGTAGATATGTTGACCTTGATGAAGAATCAATTTTTTCGCAACCGGTATTGCTTGCAGCGCATCCCATAAATCGGCGACTTGGCGTGGCTTAACATTCCAGTCGTTCAATCCATGAACCATTACGACATCACATTTGATGTCTTTGATGGCGGGTAGATAATTGCGTTCATCCCAAAATGTATTATAATTCCCGGTTTTACGATCTTGTAATTCCACCATTCTTTGCAAATAATTTAAAAAGAACTCTTTGCTGTGTAAATAGTCACCCGCATTTCGCATTTTACTGAAGGTTTCGATTGCTAATACATCCGCATCTTCTCCTGGGAATCCTCCGGGAGCGATCACCAAGCCATTATCACGATAATATTGATACCAATCTGAGATAGCTGCCTCAGAAATGATTGTTTCCAATCCAGCAACTTGGCGTGTTGCACACGCTGTTGCTAACGTACCTAAATAAGATTTGCCGGTCATCGCAACTTTACCATTGCTCCACCATGCAGCAATCTCAATATTATCGGTCCGATTAGTAAATGCACGGCGATTACCGGCTAGCCATTCAATATACGCAACCATTGCCGTTGTTTGTTCCGTTGAGCCACACGTTTGGATTCCATCTGAATCTCGTGTTCCGATTCCAGCACCATATACGACCGCAAATCCACGAGCCAAAAAGAAATCATTCAAGCTATAACTATTTTCTCGACTAAATGTTTCTGTTGCATGAGTAGCTTGTCCTTTGACTTCACGCTCAGCCGGTAGTTCTATCGTTTGTGGCTGGTATTTGATTTCCTCATAGGTCGTATTATTAGGTTCTTTTCTTTCCAAAGGAACATTTACGTCATAGGTTCGTTCTTCACCCGCAGGACCATTGACCCCTTGACTATAAGGACTGGCCGTAAACAATGTTGGTACTTGTACTTCTTCCTCAGTTTCAATCGGGCGCAAGATTTCAAGCTTTAACAAATCACGTTTACCATCTCGATCCGTATCCAAAGGCGCTTCTACATACACAACTTCTCGTATCAAACGGCTTGTATCAAAAACGGCTTGCGCCTTCCCATTGAAAAAGAGTGGTTTTTCAATTACTTTATTCTCATAATATCCCTCTGAAGCTAGCTTATCTAAATAATTCAACCCATTTTTTGTATGGCTTGTTAATAATAAATACCAAGCTTCAATGATTGTATCCGATTGCGTAAAGTCCCCCTCACATAAAGGAACGCCGATTGCTTTTGCATCCGCTAAAACTTTTTCTGGCGCAAAATCGATCATTGGTTCAAATTCCAATAACTGTAACGCCATCGTATAAAAAATTTCATTAGTCAAAGGGGCAGTTGATTGATAAAAAACGGCAGCATCCATCGTTTCGGAAATCAAAAAATTCCCTAATTTATTAATAAAACCACTTTGATCGCGAACAGTCAAAAAGCTTTTTTGCAAGAAGTTAAACCAAAGTGTCTTACTTTCATAGGACTCTTTTTCAGCTAAAAAACCGATTTGGCTTAGTTCTTTTTTTGCTTCTGCTAACGATACACGTTTGAGCCCATACTGATTAATTTTCATTACTACACTCCTTTATTTAAACTAACTGGTTTTTACTTATTTCATACTTTAAGTATAACAAACAAGACGTTTAAATTCGCACAAAAAGTGAAATCGGTTACGCTGTTTTTACAAAAAATAAAAGACCTTCCAGCGCAAGCACCGGAAGGTCTTTTATTTATACTAGTTCAATATATTTCTCATTCTTCTCTAAATGATTTAGATAAATCAATAGACGATCGTACAATTGATTATTGGCTTCTTCAATAGCTGTGCCAAGGTTTTCACCAATTTCTCTAACTGTTCTTTTGCCATCGATTTGCTGAAGAATAAAACTACCATATTTATCAAGTTCCATCTCAGAAGTTTCTGGGATCTTATAATGAATCTTACGTAAGAGTCTTTGGACCCAAGCATTTTGTTCGGTGATCACGAAGACAACACCGTCACGTACTTCATAATGCAGATCTTCTTTTTGACGATAAACTCGATTTAATAATTGGTCTGTTTCAGGATTTACAGCATTAGGCTGTTGATTAGTCATTGTGTTTCACTTTCTTCACACTTAACAATGGAACAATGATCGCAACAACTAAAATCGCAAGTAGTAAGAAAGCTGCACCATTAGATCCTAAGAATCCAGTTGGTGTTCCTGGAGTTACTACACCTGTTACTTGTAAAATGATTCCGATTAAACCGATGATTGATCCACCAGCGATTAAACCAGATGATAAGCTGACACCTAAAGTTACACGTTCTTCGGCAACTTCTTCTGTTTCTTTTTTGTTTAGTTCATCGATCAAACGACGGATCAATGCACCAACTAAGATGATTGAAGTAGTTGAAATTGGTAAATAGAAACCAATCGCAAATGTCATGATTGGAACTTTCATGAAGTGTAATACGATACCCATTACAATCCCTGCAATAACCATGTGCCAAGGAAGTGATCCAGACATAATACCAGAAGTCAATGTTGCCATTAAGTTCGCTTGCGGTAAACCAAATGGAGGGTTAGCACCAGTGATCGCTAATTGTGGAGCTAAGATAACCATCATACCTGTAACGATAACCACACCAACAATGTTTGAGATCAAGAAGTAACGACGACCTTCTGAGAAGTTTCCGCCCATTACGAAAGTAACTTTTTGTGATTGAGAATAACCACCAGCAACTGAGATTGCTAATACGATAAATGTACCAAACATTAATAATTGTTGTGTATTTTCAGTTGATGTCCAACCCATCATAACAAATACTAATGTCAAGATAACCATTGATGCGATCGTCATACCAGATACTGGTAAGTTTGATGTTCCGATCGTACCAGTCAAACGACCAGCAACAATAACGAATAAGAAACTTAAGATGATAGAAATAATTCCACCGACAAGAGCCATAGTTACGCTACCTGTAATAACAAATCCCATTACGATACCGATAACTGCACCAGCGACTAATGGTAACATACCGCCGCCTTCTTGTTCAGAACCATCTTTACGACCTTTTAATGTTGCAGAAATTGATGAAATGATTGTTGGGATCAATTTAATCGCACCGATCAATCCACCAGAAATCATCATCCCAGCACCGATGTATTTAACATAAGAACCAGAAATCACTGCAAAATCAGAAGTACTCAATAATTGAGAAGCGTTATCCCATACATGGGCACTGCCGCCAGCCATTCCCATGAAATAGCCTAGTAATGGAGCAATTGCGAAGTTTGCTAAGATTGATCCAGCAAACATCAATACAGAAACGTCCATACCAACGATAAAACCGATACCTGCTAATAATGGATTTACTTCTGTTTCAAATTTCCATTTATAGAAACTTTCATTGACATAACTGATCACGTTGTTCATCACACCGAAAACAGATCCAGTCAACGCTGTTAAGACACCACCGATACCAAAACCGATACCCATATATTTCAATGAGTCGCCACCAGTATCAGAAGCAACTAGTGTTTCAGAAATCGCCATTGCTTCAGGGTAAACTAATTTTCCGTGTTCGCTAACTAACATGTAGTCTTGAACAAGTGAGAAGACACCAACACCTAGTAAAACAGCACCAATACCTACTCCAACGCCTTCGATGAAGTTCACTTTACCACCAACTAAAATAACCGCTGGTAATACGAAGATCATACCTGATGCGACTGATTCCCCACCACTAGACATTAATTGTAATAAGTTCTTACCTAAGATTGTTTTTGGTTTTACAAACAAAGCAACCAAACCTGAACCAATAATTGCACCTGGGATACCTGCTGCTACAGTCAAACCAGCTTTCATACCTGAGTATGCAGTTGATGCAGCGAATAATGCTGCAAGTAAAATACCTAAAATCATGATAATTGGTGAACCAGATTTTTTAGGCTTGTCTGCGACGTACGGGACATAGTCCTTTCCGTCAATTCCGCCAAAAGCGTCTTTCGAGAGTTTTTTCATTATTGAAATTCCTTCCTTACTATCTTTTCCCCAATGAGACGAGGAATCCTGTAAAGACAGGATTCCGAATCCTCTCATTACCGACTATTATTTAACTAAGCGATAAATTGCGTCAGCATAGATAGCTGTTGCTCTGAACAAGCTATCAATAGGCATAAATTCATTTGGTTGGTGCATTACGTTTTCTTCACCTGGGAACATCGCGCCATAGGCAACACCGCGTTCTAGGATTCGACCGTAAGTTCCACCACCGATTGATTCTTCGTGGCCTTCAAGACCTGTATGTTCTTCGTACACATCCAATAATGTTTTCACTAATGGATCAGTCGCTGGAACATAGTGAGGAGTTTTCACGTCACCAATGATCGCGATTGAAACACCTGCGTCTTTAAGAACTTCTTCCATGCTAGCTAAAATATCATCTTTTGTAATACCTTCTGGATGGCGGACATTCAAGGTAACTTTCTTGTCGCCATCTGTAGTATAGTCAAACAAGTTTGCTGAAGAAGTTGTTTCACCCATTACATCGTGTTTTGTGTAAGCATTCAGTTTCTTACCGTTGTAATCTAAGTGCATGTATTCAGCAATTGTTTGGATATAGTTGGCACCATTGCCATCCAATTGATAATCTACTAAAAATGTAGCTAAGAATGTAGCAGAATTAACGCCGAATTTTGGTTCTTGTGCATGAGCAGCTTTACCGATAGTTGTTAAAGTAATTTCGCCATTATTTTCAGCAAATTCACCTTTCACATCAGTTTTTTCAACAAATGCTTCAAAAGCAGCTTTTAAATCAGCAACTTTTGCTTCATTGTTTACTTTAAGTACAGCTGTAGCATCACCAGGAACCATATTTGTACGTAAACCTGACTTGAAGCTTACTAAATCGAAGTCACCAGATTCAGCATTGTCTTTGTTTGCAAATGTAACTTCATAAGATAAGATACCTTTTTCACCATTAATAATTGGGAATTGTGCATCTGGAGAAAAACCAACTTTAGGCATTTCTTCAACTTCCATATAACGGTGGATTCCTACCCATTCGCTTTCTTCATCAGTACCGAAGATAAAACGAATTTTTTTAGAAATCGGTAATTCTAGATCTTTGATGATGCGCATTGCATAATAAGCGGCGATCGAAGGTCCTTTATCATCGGCAGAACCACGTGCAAATAATTTTCCATCTTTGATTACTGGTTCAAATGGATCAGTATCCCAATTATCATCTACAGGAACTACGTCCACGTGACCTAATAATCCGAACATTTCTTCGCCGTCACCATATTCAATATGCCCAGCAACATTTTCAATATTCTTAGTAACAAACCCATCACGCTCGCCAAATTCTAATACTTTGCGTAATGCGGCAGCTGGTCCAGGTCCTAGAGGTTCTTCTTTTGTTCCATGCTCAATATCACGAATACTATTGATACGGATCAAGTCTCCTAAGTCTTTTAATAAGTCGTCTTTACGTGCGTCTACTTCTTTTTGCCAATCGATTGTCATTATTTAATCCCTGCTTTCTCTTTTTTTAAACAAGCTATGTAACTTGTTAGTTTCATTAGAAAGTACATGTCTAAAATGTGATACTCAGATTTTGACAGCTTAGAATAACTCATTTATTCTACTGAGCAACAATTATATGAAGAATTTATTGCGGTAGATAATTCATAAAAAATCATTTTCTGAATAATGAAAATGTTATTCTATCATTCCTAATTCTGCAGTGTGTTTCACCTCCCAAGTTAGCATTATACCGTATTTTATCCAATAAGTCATTGTGAAAAATCTATCATTTCAAAAAAAATAAACAGTTTTTTATCGGAAATAAGGTTTTTTCATAAAAATTTATTTTATTTTAGCTGAATAATTATTGAGTTCGACATTTACGACATGACTGATTTAACGCCTGATAAAAGTATATCTAACTATGTATGCGTTTACAACTTATAATTTATTCATTTATTTGTTGACTTTCTCATTTTAATGCCATCTGTGATTCATCTCTTTTTTTCATATTTTTTGTACAATAATAAAAAAAGAGTGTCGATATCAAGACACTCTCTTTTTATTTTACTATTCCGCTTTAATCGAAAATTAATTTTCGTTTTTTTATAAGCTAGCAACTTTAGCTTGCGCTAAGGACATTTTCGCTTGTGGAATTCTAAAGGGTGAACAAGAAATATAATCGATTGCTAAGTCTTTCAAAAATGCAATTGATTTTGGATGCGCTGCAGCTTCTCCACAGATACCGATTTTTAATTGCGGGTTCACCTGGCGACCACGTTCAATCGCTAGTTTCATTAGAGCTCCTACTCCCGCTTCATCCAACACTTGGAACGGGTCATCTTTTAGAATTTTAGCATCTAAATACTCGCTGATGATCCGCGGAGAATCATCCCGTGATAATCCTAAGGTCATTTGCGTTAAGTCATTGGTACCAAAGCTAAAGAAATCAGCATACTGAGCAATCTCATCTGCAACAAAACAAGCTCTAGGCATTTCGATCATTGTCCCGATTTGATAATTCAACGAATCTTTCTTACTAGCTAAACTTGTTATGATTGCTGCTTCGATTGATTGACGTACATGAGCAAATTCTGTGGCATCAATCGTAAAAGGAATCATAATTTCTGGCTGAATCACCGTTCCTGTTTCTTCCATCACTTCATACGCTGCCTCTACGATCGCTTCAGCTTGCATTTGATAAATTTCTGGATAAACCACGCCCAAACGCAATCCACGAAAACCCAGCATAGGATTTACTTCAGCTAAATTTTCAGTTTTCCGTTCGACTTCATTGAATGTTTTTCCTAGTTCCGTTGCTACTTCACGACATTCATCACTACTTTTAGGTAAAAATTCATGTAAAGGTGGGTCTAATAAACGAATCGTCGTCGCTTTTCCTAAGGATGCTTGGTAGATAAATTTGAAATCTTGTTTTTGAACTGTTTTCAGTTCCTTCAACACATCCAAGCGTTCAGCTAAGTTATCGGCTAAAATCAAACGACGAAATTGTAATAAACGGTTTTTTTCAAAAAACATGTGCTCCGTTCGTGCTAAACCGATTCCTGTAGCTCCTAAAGCCAGTCCCGTTGCAATATCTCTTGGTGTTTCAGCATTGGCTCTTACTTGAATCGTGGAATACTGATCCCAAATGGCTTGCAATTCATCTAATGCCACCGTGTGAGTAACTTCTTCCATCGGTATCTCGCCAAAATAAATTTTTCCACTCGTACCGTCAACAGAAAGGATCGCACCTTCTTCAATCATTTCTTCATTAACTGTTGCTCGGCTTTCGTTCAATACATTCAAATGTTCACAGCCTACAACAGAACAGATCCCCATACCACGTGCTACTACAGCAGCATGAGAAGTCATCCCACCACGACTTGTGATGACTGCTTCACTGACTGCAATGCCTTCAATATCTTCCGGGGAAGTCTCCTCGCGCACCAAGATTACACGTTCACCGCGGGCTTTTGCTTCGGTGGCTGATTCGGCTGAAAAATAGGCCGCTCCTGTTGCAGCACCTGGACTAGCTGCCAATCCAGACAAAAAGGCGACTCGTTTTTGTAAAGCTTGTTCTTCAAAGTTTGGATGGAGCGCTGCTGCTAAATCTTTCGCCTCGATCCGCTGAATCAATTCTTTTTCATTGATAATTTGCTCTTTGTGTAAATCTAGCAAAATGGCTAACGCCGCCTTGGATGTTCGTTTTCCATTTCTTGTTTGCAAAATAAATAATTTTTCACGCTCGATTGTAAACTCAACATCTTGCATATCTTGATAATGATGCTCCAATTGCTCACAAATCATTTTCAATTGTTGAAATTGTTCTGGTAGTTCTTCTGCTAACACTTGGATCGGTTTAGGGGTTCGAATCCCTGCAACAACATCTTCTCCTTGCGCATTGATCAGATACTCGCCAAATAATCCTCGATCACCAAGGGAAGGATTCCGAGAAAAGACAACTCCTGTTCCGGATGTTTCGCCAAAATTACCAAAAACCATTTCCTGAATATTGACTGCGGTCCCCAGATCATCACTGATATCGTGAAGACGCCGGTATGTTTTAGCCCGCGAATTATTCCAACTGTTAAAAACTGCTTCAATCGCTAAATACAATTGCTCGATGGGGTCTTGAGGGAACTCACGGTTCATTTTTTTTCGATAAAGCTCTTTGTATTCGTTTACAATTTGTTGCCAATGTAATGCTGTCAATTCATTGTCATAAGCAAGTCCATGGGCTTTTTTTAAAGCCGTGATTTTCTTTTCAAAATCAGCCGTTTCCATTCCCATCACAACATTACCAAACATTTGCAAAAGGCGACGATAACAATCATAAGCAAACCGCGGATTTTGACTATTTTTGGCTAACACTTCAACGGTCTGATCGTTTAATCCTAAATTCAAAACAGTATCCATCATACCTGGCATCGAAAATTTTGAACCACTACGAACAGAGACAAGCAATGGGTTTTTAGCATCATTAAACGTTTTACCCGTTTGATCCGCTAATTTTTTCACCGCAGTAATTACTTGCATTTTCATTTCATCCGTTAACTGGTTGCCTTGATTTAAGTAGTAAAGGCATGCTTCAGTCGTCACAGTAAAACCCCTTGGAACAGGCAATCCTAATTTGGTCATTTCTGCTAAATTAGCTCCTTTTCCTCCTAACAAATCTTTTTGTTCTTTTGACCCTTCTGAAAATAAATAAACCCATTGATTCATGCTATTCTCCTTTAAACAGTTTATTTGTTCTAAAGACAGCATAATACGATGATTATTAATTGTCAATAAGATGATTATTCATTTTATTAATCTACTTATAAAGAGCGTATATCTTTTTATTATCAGATACGCCACAAAAAAAGATTCGACTAAGTTTTTCTTAGTCGAATCTCTTTAAATTAATTGCATTAAAATCAGGAGTAACGTAATCAACGCTGGCAGTGCTTGGATCAAATAAATTGATTTTGTTACTGTCTTACCACCATAACATCCGACGATCACAACGAATAAATTCAACAATAGTAAGACACTCAAGCGTGTGGTCCCTTGAAATAAAAAAACACTTACTAGCATTACCAGTCCTAAACTGCCATTATAAATCCCCATATTTTTTAATGCGATTTGCGCATTTGGCAATTTGACAAATTCTAATGGCATCCTAAATGTTTGCGCCTGTTTTTCATTCGATGCAAACATTTCCAAGCCCATAATAATTAAATGTAAGATCCCGATAATCGTTGAAAGAACTAAAATAATACTTCCCATACAAACGTCTCCTTTATTTTACTTCTTTCACTATAACGATTTTGAACTATTTTTCCCATCAAAAGGACCTCATTTAACATTCTTCAATTAAGAAGCCATGTTTTGCTAGCTGATAGCCTGATCTTTCATGGTAGTTTTGGCCAAATAAACGACGTCCATTAGCTACTGTTTCAACCATCTTCCCTTCGTTGAACAATGCAATGAGGGTCTTTTCTTTATATTTTCTAGTCAACGAAACAATTTTTTTATCGTCATCATAGTGCCAAGTAGTGGAACCATAACTAAAGACTTCTGAAAATTGTTTTCTAAGGGCAATCAGCTGCTTCATAAAAGCATGCAATTCCTGATCTTGTTCTTCGCCCCACAACATGCAGCGACGACAGTCGGGATCTGCCTCACCTTCCATCCCAACCTCTGTACCATAATAAATACAAGGGGTTCCTTTTTGAATAAACATAAAGGTCAAGATGGCTTTCATCAGGTCTTTATTTCCTTGACATAAAGTCAGCATCCGCGGTGTATCATGTGAATCTAGGAGATTGAATGTCACTTCATTGGTTTGATCTCGATAAAGCAGTTGTTGGCGATTCATGCCAAAAATCATTTGTGAAAGTGAAATCGACTGTTCGACGAAAAAGGCTTTGATCGCATCTGTAAAGGCATAGTTCATCACTGCATGAAATTCATCGCCTTGAAGCCAATTTTGTGACGTGTGCCAAATCTCGCCGAGAATATACAAGTCGGGTTTTTGTTTCAAAACAGCTTGATGAAACTCTTTCCAGAAATGGTGATCGACCTCATTGGCTACATCCAGGCGCCAACCATCAATATCAAACTCACGGATCCAATAAGTGGCAATCTCTAATAAATATTTTTGTACTTCAGGATTGGCTGTATTGAGCTTTGGCATATTCGGATTAAAATTAAATGCATCGTAAGTTAGATTTTTAGCATTTTCTGAATTTGGAACCGCTGTATATTGTGGCGGAAAAGATTCGACATGGAACCAATCGGCATACGCTGATTCTTTCCCATGTAAAATAACATCTTGCCATTGATGAGAACTCGCTCCTAAATGATTGAAAACGGCATCCAACATGATCCGAATCCCACGTTCGTGGGCTTTTTCGACTAGTTCACGAAACAATTGTTTATCACCAAAATGAGGATCAATTTCGTAGTAGTCAACTGTATCATATTTATGATTCGAAGGTGCTGTAAAGATCGGACACAGATACAAGCCATTGATTCCTAAGTCTTCTAGGTAATCTAGCTGATTGATCACCCCTTGTAGATCACCACCATAAAAACTCTCGCGAGTCGGCTTTTCACTTCCCCAGGCCATCGTATTTTCAGGATCATTCGATGGATCACCATTACAAAAACGTTCAGGGAAAATTTGATACCAGACCGTTTTTGCTACCCAAGAAGGGACTTTAAAACGATCGATTTCATGAAAATAGGGCATTCTAAAGTAAAGATTATCACGTGTTATCCGCTGTTCGTCAAAATCAAAAATCCCTTGATCGGTATAAAAAATCTTCGTTCCTGAAAAATCAGTAATCAAAAAAGCGTAAGCTAGGCGATGATGTGGCGCTGTCACTTCGATTTCCCAATAATCATGGGTATCTGTCATATACGCTTTTTCCATTGTTTGCGGTTTTTGATACCATTTCTCTTCGGCAAATAAATAAAAATCACCACTTATTAGCTCAACCTTTTCTATCTCATCGCGGGCTGTTTGTAATCGGATCCGCATCAAATCCTTTGTGTAAAGAAAAGCAAATTCGCTTTCGGGACGATGATAAATTCCAGCATAATTCATCCCACCACCTCCATTCCTGATTTTATTGTATCAATTCCATAATTATAGCTCCACTAATACAGATTATTAGGCTTTTCACTCATATTTTTAGTGAAAATATGCTACTATATTAATAGAAGAAAAATTTTCTTCACCTCGATTATCGAGGATCACTCCAGGGCGTAGCATGTTTGGGGAAGCGGCTACGTCCATATTTTTTTGACAAAGCCGACAACTTCTGTTTTAATACACTTACCATATAACGAAACGAGGGATCATGCCATTGAAAAATTAAGCGAAGATTGGAAGTTGCAAACTGATCAACTATTGACCATGTCAATGGAGCAGTGTGCATATTTTCAGGATTGGCTTAAGATTTCAACGGTAGGTCTCTTTTTTGCGCCCTTTTTTTGCACCGATCGATCTCCTTGTTCTCTCCTTCCTGAAAATCATGCGTATTTGTTTCTAAAAACAGATCATCCATAAAATAAAGGAGGACATCTATATGACAACGATCCAAATTAAAAATTTAACTTTCGGCTTTGATAAGCAAGTCGATTATTTATTTGACCATGCCAACCTAACGCTTGATAGCTCTTGGAAATTAGGCTTAGTTGGCCGTAATGGTCGTGGGAAAACGACTTTTTTAAATCTATTACTAAACAAGTATCCCTACCAAGGAGAAATTATCTTCCCGCTCCGACCAATTTATTTTCCACCATCTATTAAAGACGCCACCCAGATTACCTATTATTCACTGTTGGAAATCATTGATTTTGAACTATGGGAACTAGAACGTGAAATGACGTTGCTCCAATTAGACCCACAATTATTGTGGCGTTCTTTTCAATCACTTTCTGGTGGAGAGCAAACAAAAATTTTGTTAGCATTGCTTTTCACTCAAACAGAGGATTTCCCTTTAATCGATGAACCGACAAATCATCTAGATATTTTGGGCCGAAAGCATGTGGCAGATTATTTAAAACAAAAAGAAGGTTATATTGTCGTTAGCCATGATCGGCATTTTTTAAACGAAATCACTGATCATACGCTAGCGATTGAAAAGAGTCAGCTGATACTCTATCAAGGGAATTTTGCTACGTATGAAGAACAAAAACAATTACGTGATGAGTTTGAACTAGCTCAAAATAAAAAAATCAAAAAAGAAGTCGGACGGTTGAAACAGACCGCAGCAGAAAAAGCCGAGTGGTCCTATTCCAGAGAAAAAGATAAATACGGTAAGTCTTCTGAAAAAGGTAGTGGAAAAATCTTTGATACAGGAGCGATTGGGGCTCGTGCTGCTCGTACCATGAAACGTTCAAAGACGATCGTTCATCGAATGAATGATCAAGTCGTAGAAAAAGAAGGCTTACTAAAAGATTTAGAAGAAGTCGATCAATTAACAATGAATTATCATCCCAGTCGACATACACAACTTTTAAAAATCGAAGAGCTACAGCTTTCTTATGATGGACAAACAAATTTATTTGCCCCTCTTTCTTTTTCAGTAGACCGTGGAACGATTGTTGGACTGACTGGACCAAACGGCATTGGAAAATCCAGTATCCTACACTATATCTTAGGCGGTTTTCCCGGTAGTAGTTTTGGGGAATCCTTAGCTACCACCGCCCACATCAGCTATGTTCGGCAAAATTATGAAGACAATCAAGGATCATTAAAAGATTTTGCTGAAACAAATCATTTGGATTTTTCGATGTTTTTAAATAATTTACGTAAACTTGGAATGGAACGTAATGTGTTTCAAAATCACATTGAAGAAATGAGTATGGGACAACGCAAGAAAGTCGAATTAGCGAAATCACTTGCTCAGGAAGCCGAATTATATATTTGGGATGAACCTTTGAATTATCTAGATGTTTTCAATCAAAAACAATTAGAAGTTCTATTAAAAGAAGTTCAGCCGACACTCTTGGTTGTGGAACATGATACAACATTTTTGAATGCTATTAACGCACGACAAATCGAATTAAAAAAAGAAACATAAAAAGAGGCCGAATAAATATTCGGCCTCTTTTTATATTCATCTCTTTTTACTGCGCCTCAATCAATAAACGAGCGAATCCAAGAAGCTTGAATTTCCCAAAGACCGCCTTGCATATCATTAAAAGGAAGTTCTTTGGTTCTTTTTATCCATTCATCGTATTGAAAAAGCTTTTCCCAACTGATTAAGAGTTCCCTTTTTAAAAGCGGATAAAAGGATGTATTAAAAACCTCGCCTTCATAAGTTATATTGAACTTTTTCAATTTGTCTTTATATTGCTGCACTTCTAGTTCGTTTCCTAAACATTGAAGATTCAATATCTTATTCCAATCTGACATCCTAAAAAAAACAATTTTATCCATTGGTACATATAATTCCATGATCATCGAGTCTTCATGATTATTCAAATACCTACTATCTGTAAAAGTCCAGATTGCTGATTCAGCATCTTTAGGCAACGAAACGATGTTTGCTGCTTTATGACGATACCATGCGTAAGCTTGAAGAAACACTGGTGCAACTTCCCCATATTTTTCCTGTATAAATTCACTTTTGGCTACATATCTTTTAGTAGTTTTTAATTTGTCGATCACTGTTGTATTTTGTGAAGTATACAGTATTACCGCATTATTTTGGTGATCCACTCTTTTCGAATTTCCCATATCGTTCCTACCTTTTCTTCACCCGACACACTCGAATCGTCAAACAAACGCTCGCGACTCTTTTGAATTTTTTGCTTGATGTTAGGATAAAATGGGGTCATATACGCTGTACAATCATCAATTCCATAAATTTTTAATAATTGATCATGTTCTTTTTGATCAGTTAAATCTTTAGGAATATACAAATAGTTAACGATATTTCCCCATTTCAACAAATCAACAATGAGCAGAAGGTTCTTTTCAATTTCAATTTCTAAAATTATATTTCCCTCACTATTGTTGATTGCTTCTTCTTGAGACAATGAGACCCAAATAGGGTAGCGTACGTCTTTGGGAGGAGTAATAATTTTTGAAGCCGCTTGGAAGTACCATCCATAGGCTTCTAAATAAAGGTCGCTATATTCTTCCATCTTCTGCTGAATATATTCCTTTTTTACTATATAACGGTTAGCTTCTTCTATGTCTTGTAAAACAGCTACCTGTTGTTTTGTCCATACTGTCACCTTATCACTCATATTTCCTCCTCTAACCTACAAATTAAAGAAACAAGTGACCTCCAATCGCAGTAAAACGTTTTTTAGATTGGGGAAAACAGCGATCACATAATTATTGATCTGAGTATAATTTTTCCTAATTGCTATTGGCAATTCATTCGGGAGTAAAGTGGCTACAATATCAAGCTTCTTATAATAAAAATACAAAATAATAATGTTATCAAATTTATTTTTTTAGGCAATTATTCATTTTTCAAAATAGGTATTTCTTCTATTTTATTGTTATCTCTAGACTCACTCATTAGTGCTTTAAGTAAACACCCAGCACTCAACAACATGATGACTGTCAATGGAAGCGCCGCTACGATTGAACACGTTTGTAATGCATCCAATCCACCTGTCATTAATAAAACCAATGCTAATAAAGCTTGAATGATTCCCCATAAAATCTTTTTATCATTACTTGGATTCAAATCACCTTCTGAAGAAAACATGGATAGAACAAAAATACCAGAATTGGCCGAGGTAATAAAAAATGTACATAAAAGACAGATAGCAATAATAGAAAATAGCAATCCTAACGGATATTCTGCGAATACCACGAATAATGCTGTTTCGGTCACTTCCTTAGCTTGATTAATTATTTCACTATCCAAATTTAACCCTAAACTTCCGAAGATCGAAAACCAGATGAATGAGACCATCGAAGGAGCAATGATCACACCTAAAACAAATTCTTTGATTGTTCTACCTTTAGAAATCCTTGCAATAAATGTCCCGACAAAAGGCCCCCATGCAATCCACCATGACCAATAAAAAATGGTCCACGATCCTAACCAAGAATTATCACCAAATGGATTGATTGAAAAACTTTCTGCTATAAAATTGTTAATATAGCCACCAAAAGAATTCGTAAAAATATTTAGCGACATAATTTTAGGTCCTACGATAAAAGCTCCTACTAAAATAGTAATAGCTAAATATAGATTGATATCCGATAAAATTTTGATTCCTTTATCGATACCACTCACGGCGGTCCCCGTATAAACAATCGTCAAACCTAAAATGATCACTATTTGAACAAGTCTGGTAGTTGGAATATTAAATAAATAGTTTAAACCCGAATTTATTTGTAAGGTTCCTTGTCCTAGTGAAGTAGCAATTCCTGCGACAGTAGCAAATATCGCAAAAATATCAATCAGTTTCCCAATGGGCCCTTTAACTCCTTCTTCACCTAATAGTGGCAAAAAGATACTACTGATAAGGCCTGGTGCATTTTTTCTAAATTGAAAATACCCTAATGCTAATCCGATAATGGAATACGCCGCCCAAGGATGGAAGCCCCAGTGTAAAAATGATTTTTGCATTGCTAAATCAGCGGCTTGCTCTGTTCCGCCAAATGTAGAAAAGTGATTTAGCGGTTCGGCAACTCCCCAAAAAACTAAACCAATCCCCATTCCAGCCCCAAATAACATCGCAAACCAAGATTTATTACTAAATTCGGGCACAGAATCATCTGGGCCTAATTTGATTGTTCCAAAACGGCTAAAGGCGATCATTAGCGAGAAAATGACAAAAATAAACATCGCAATTAAATAGAACCACCCGAATGTTTCTACCAAAAAAGCTTTTGTGACATTCATGGCTGAAGCAAAAGACTCCGGAATGATTAATCCAATTACTACGATGGCAACTGTAATCAAAAGAGAAACGTAAAAGACTAGATTTTTTTTCATATAGAATCCCCTTTTTTTAAGTTCTCTAATTAAACGAGCCGTATGAAACGGCTCGTCATATATTGATTAAATTTTCACTTCAAAAAGACTTGGTTCGTCAATTTCTGTTGTTAGTGCATCTAAAGCCACTCCAACTCGATGGTAGCGCAATCGGTGTTGTTCTTCTTTTGGTGTTGACGGGTCCCCTAATGGATAAGGAATCGAGATGGTTGGAACGATTCTACTTCATCTGATCGCAACCCTTTTGTACAAGCTCCGAGATATTCTGCTAAACGCATTCCTGCCCATCGTAAAGCTTTATTTTTCTTTTGCTGTTCATGATATTCGAATTTTTCATCTGTATGGGCTACTAAAACCACGTTTTTTAGTTTTGAATAATAGGTATATTTCGCACCTTCACCACTCATATCGATCAAACCATCCTGAAATCCACCATAGTGTTTCCCAACAACTAAAACACTCATATCCTTTAAGGCATGGGTCACGCCATTGCCCGCTTGCATCAACTTTCCAGTGACCCCGGGGAAAACTGGGCCGCCACCTACACGATGACGTGGCTCGATTGCCTCCTTGACTGGAACTAAACGTACTTCATCCCCAGGATTAACAATATGGAGCTCAGCCTCCGTTATGTGTTCATCTTCAAACACTATATCTAAAGCTTCTTTTTTATTGATCGTTAAAATACCATCGCTGTATTTAGTTTCTTCGCCAAAATTAATTTCTTTGACATAAAAATTTGCGATATCTAATTTCATTTTGTACTCCTTCCATCGTTTAAGATCTCTGATTAAAATATTATGTCTAGCACTCTTCCTACTGCTGTAAAAATAGTTGAATCCTAATCAGATTTATTCAAAGTCATAAAAAGTTATACGAAAAACTATTGACTTGTTTGACTTCTGACTTCAGTCATTTCATTAGCGATATCCTCAACGTCCAATACCATCTCCATCATGCCAACATGTTCTTCATACAACTCAGGATCAATTTCATTCTTCATTTCTAGTTCACAGATATGATATACCTTTAGTCCCAACTGGACTCCCGCTAATGGACCGGCAAAAGTAGGGTCACCTACTGTTACAGTTTCTGCTGCTAATCCAGCAGCTTCACCTTCAGATGCACCAAGAATAACAACGATATTCTCTGCACCGAATTCTTCTGTAAGTTCTTTGACCCTTTTCTGATTTTCCAGATCCATCGCACCCGCGGCCGTTCAGACGAAGCATTCTGTAGATGAGAATACGACATCTGTCCCAAGTGGCTTTACACACTCTTCAACAGCTTGACCAGGCACACCGTCTCTGTCGCCGAGAATAATTATTTTTTTGTCTTTCAGCAACATTTTGTTTCCTCCTTATTTTTTATTATTTAATCGGGTTATCCGATAAATACAGGAATAACTAAGTATTTATTTTTTTAGAGTCTATATAACCGCTAATAAGTTCCACTAATTAGTTCAGACTGAATGCTTTAAAATACTTTTCTTATTATGTTTTATCATAAATAGTAGTCATTGTGATCTGTTGAACATGGTAACAATCACTAATATCTTATTCTCTTGAATGTCAGCAAAAGGCTATATATAAAACTAATTCTAGCAATCACGGTTTTTATGACAATTATTTTCAAGGGTATTTTTTTAATAATTTCATTCATTCTTTTAGGCTTTTCAACACAAACAGTTAATAACGGTCATTTTATTTGTTTTGAACGTTATACAACTAAAAGATCATTTATTTTTTTCTGTTGTTTTTAGGTTAATGTTTGAGAATTGATGTCTAGTTGTTTGAGCTATTTTTAAAATTTTCAGCTTTTTTATGTTTCTATACTAAAAAGTAATTGCAAAGTAAGAAGTAATAAATATCATTATTGGGAGAAACTGTTTTCTTTTGTTCATTTGTTTGTTCCTAAATTAAATAGTCGACTTTCTTTTTTGTATTTGGTAGATTAAAAGACTTCTTTTCGAAATATGTGAATAAACATAATTTTATTTAAATTTACTAAAAAAACCTATAAGCGATCTCACTTATAGGTTTTTAACGTTTATTTATCTGCATATTGATCACTTCATAAAAATAAAAAAACTGACAAGGAATTGCTTCCTCGTCAGCTAAAAAAATTATTGTTCTAATGCTGCTAAACGTTTATATACATCAATTAATTCTTGTGTCAGTCCCAAATAAGAAATAGCATTCATCAGATGATCTTGACTGTGAACCATTAATAATGTTACTTCTGAATTATTCCCACTTGCTTCAGCTGTTAAAAGACTTGTTTGCGTATTATGAGCTGCTACTAAAGCTTCATTTGCAGCATCCATTCGCTCTTCAGCTTCTGCGAAGTTATTTTCTTTCGCTGCTGATAACGCTGCAACAGCTTCCCCTTTTGCATTTCCCGCATTCATGATTAATCCCATGACTACTTGCAATTGTTCATCGTTCATTGAAAAGCTCCTCTTAAAAACAAATTTGTGTCTCTAATTTTTCTGTATCTTGCCCTTTGGCTTTTTCCACTACAAGCAAGGCCATATTCTTGAAAGATTCATTTAATCCAATGCCACCTTTTTTCGGCATTTTGACAATTGGAACAATGTCTTTATAAACATCCGTTGCTGGATTTTCTTGTGACATAGCTGCAATAGCAGGTATTCCTTGTTGATTTAAGATTTCTGCTAAAGAGCCCGCCATTTCTCCAAAATTTGGATAGTGCATTGCTGGACCACATAGGATCGCATCTGCTTGAAATTTTTTAGCAAATCCAACAAATTTTTTGGCTACTTCTGCTTGATGTTGTAAATAATATTGATCTCCACAAAATAAGGTAGCAATTATTTCAGCATCATGTTCTTTCAAATAAGGCTGTAAGGTTTGCCCTGGTCCTAATGCTGCTTTTTTCCCACTAGGAGCTAAGTTGGCATGTTCATCACTTCCCATACCTGCTTGAACGTGATTCAAAATTAAAATTATTTTTTTCATTTTTTTCACCACTTAAATCTCATCAAAATCAAAAGTATCAAAATCGATTTCTTCTGTTTCTAAAGCTTCTGCCTCATTTTCTTCTCTTAAATATTGATCATCCATCACTTTAATAAATGGATAATAAATAGCCATTCCTAAAACAATCAGTAGTGCTTGAAGAATCGATGCTTGCCAACCACTCACTAAAAATCCAGAAATAATCGGTGGTGTTGTCCAAGGTAATTGAATCCCATTTGTATAGGGAACAATTCCCCAGTCCATCGCAAAGTAAGAGATAATGATATTGATTGTTGGAACTAAAGCAAATGGAATCAAAATAATTGGATTCAACACGATCGGTAATCCAAAAATAATAGGTTCATTAATACCAAAAATACTAGGAACCAATGAAAGTTGAGATAATTTTTTAACTCGTTGGCTCTTACAAAATAGAACCATAACAATAATCAGTGATAAAGTTGATCCACCACCACCAAAGGTCGCAAACATATCTTGAAATTGACCTGTGATAATATTGGGAATCTGATGTCCATCTTTGAAGGCTTGCATGTTTTCTACTGATAATGCACGTAAAACAGGATTGAAAACAGCTCCTACAACACTACTTCCGTTGATCCCAAAGAACCAGAAGAAATGTAAAAATAGGTAAGCAATAATCATCGCCCCTAAAGTATTTCCTAAACTTAATAATGGCGTTTGTAAGAATGTGAAGATGACATCTTGTAGATTGCCCATCGATGTCAATGAAACTAACCAGTTGATAACAAACATAATAGTTACAACTACAAAACTTGGAATTAGTGCTTCGAAAGATTTAACTACGGTTGGCGGTACGCCTTCGGGCATTTTGATCGTCCATCCGCGATGGATAACTGCTGCGAAAATACGGGTAGAAACTAGTGCAATGATCATTCCTAAAAATAGACCACTTGAACCCATCCATTTCAATGGCAAACTAGTAACATCATACACTTGCGTTGTATTCTCAGGTGTGAATTGTGTTGTAAATGGCGTTAAAATGAAGAACGACATTAATGCTAATGCGCCAGACTGAATGGCATCAATATTTAGTTGACGCCCTAAACTATAAGCAATCCCTACGACTGCTAAAATCGTCATGACATCAAAACTGGCTGATGCAGGTACTGACATCAATGCTTCCCAATTGTCACCTAAAATAGGTGAAATAATTTCATTCCAATTAGGAATCGGAAAATTGGCAAGTAATAAGAAAAATGATCCAACAATTAATAATGGCGTCGAAATTAAAAATCCATCGCGGATAGCAATTAGATATTTATTTTCTCCAATGATCTTTGCTAAAGGGGTTAAGACTTTTTCCAACCAGTTTAAAAACTTCTGCATCTTTACTTCCTCCAATCATTCCTAGATTATTTTTTATTTTGTTTGATTAATTTTAGTGCTTCTTTCATTGCTTTTTCGCCATCCATCATCCCATAAATTTCTGGTTCAATAGCAGCTACAGGAATTCCTTGAGGTTCAAATTTCTCTTTTGTTTTTTCTAATAAAAATTTGACTTGTGGTCCTAATAAAATAGCGACAGGTTTTTCCTTGTCCACGACTTCTTGTGCTCTAGCAACTGGAAAAGCTGTGATTTGAAGCGGCATATTATGTTTCGTAACTACTTCCATCATTTTATTTACCATAATACTTGTAGACATCCCTGCGTCGCAAAATAGATAAATTTGTTTTTTACTCATTTTATTCACTCTCCTAATATTTATTCAATTGGTGCTTTGATCCGTTTTTCATAGGCATCTAGCCATTCTTGTGTGATTGGTTGGATATCAGTGGTATGATTTTCTCCCATATTAGCAATAAAAATTGCTGGTTCTTCTTGGTCGTTGCCCACACTGAATGTAAATTCTACATTCGTAGCAACGCCCCACTCACCCTGATTGTTCATCGCGATCAATGAGAAGGCTCCGGCTTTCCCATAACGTTGTGTCAATTTGTCGTGAAATTCATAAACAGCTTTGTCACATGCCGCTTGAGGCTTCAAACCTTCTCCCATCAAGCGTACGATTTCATAAGAAAGACAACCTTTCATTAAGTCTTCTCCTAGTCCAGTAGCAGCCGCACCGCCAATTTCACTATCTACATAAAAGCCTGAACCTGATAATGGTGAATCCCCAACGCGTCCTGGTTTTTTCATAAATAATCCTGAACTAGAGGTACCTACGGTCATTGTGCCCATTCGATCCAATGTAATAGCTCCAACTGTATCGTGTCCATCATAGGGGTTCAGATTATTCTCGTGAATTTCTCTCAAGCGTTTTTCCCAAATTTTATGGGCACGGGGTGTCAACATACTTTTGCGTTCAAAACCTTCCAGCATTGAATATTTTGTTGCTCCCTCACCAACACGAAAACTATTGAATTTGTCTTTACTAAGTTTTTTAGCTACAGAAATAGGATTTTTTACATCAGTAATACTAGCGACTGCCCCAATTTCTAAAGTATCCCCATGCATAAAGGCCGCATCCATTTCTAAAATCCCTTCAGCATTTGGCAATCCTCCAAAGCCGACCGATTTATAATATGGATAGTCTTCAACATTTTTTATCAATGTTTCTACTGCATCCCCCGCTTTTTTCTTTTTTTCTAATAGCTGTAATGCTTCGACTACACCATCATGTGCCATCCGCCATGTAGCAATTGCTCCCCAAGCCATCGTCATACTCCTCTCGTGAACGTTTTCATTTAAAATATGAACTTATTATAAATAGTATATACTGTTTTGTATATACTGAATTTGAATTTTTTTCGTTTTTTAAGCGTTTTCTTATCTGATTTTTTTGAAAATTCAAAAAAAGGCTTAGCATTTTCTGCTAAACCTTTAAAAATTACTCTTCAGTTAATGCCAACATACCCCGCATATAAATTTCCATATTCATTAGTAAATCTGCTTCATCCATATATTCATCTTGATTATGAGCGATTCCTTTTTGACCAGGAAATGATGGTCCAAAAGCAACTATATTTGGAACGAAGCGAGCATAAGTTGCTCCTGTTGTAGTTACTGGCGTACCGTCTAGCCCGGTAGCTTCTTCATAAACTTTTGAAAGCTTTTGGATATTCCTATTTTCTTTAGGAAAATGTGTGCTCTTGATTCGACGAACAACCGTCAATTCTGTATTCATTGGTAATTGTTTCGTCAGGTTGTTGGTTACTTCTTCTTCACTCACCGAAACAGGGTATCGAATTGCAATTGAAAGAATTAACTTATCGTCTTCTTTTTTTAATTGATAAGGTGTCAGCATCAATTTCCCACTGTCTTCGTCAAAAAAATCAATTCCCAAACCTTCCCCATTATGTTTTTCGGCTAAACTTTTTACGATCCACATAAAATAGTCAGCTAAATTTCCCGAAGTTATTTTCTGATCAATTATTTTTTGAGCCAATAAAGTAATAGCATTTACTCCAAGTTCTGGTGCATTTGATGGTGCACGTTTTCCATGAACAGCTATCGTATGACCATTTATTTCCAAAGTTAAATCATCTGGCACATGATCTCTTGCCTGATCACCGCTAAAATCACCTATTCCCTCTACTTCTCCATGTTCAAAGGTTGTGCTCAACTCGTAGTTTACAATACCTCGTTCGCCGTATACAACAGGGTATTTGCAATCTGGTGTAAAGCCAAATAAAGGGGGCTTTTCCTCACTTAGGTACAAGGGAATATCCGAACTCCCATTTTCTTCATCGGTTCCAAAGACAATGCGAATAGGTTTATTAAACTGAGCCTTATTTTCTTTCAATAATTTTAAACCAAATAGACAGGCCATAATCGGACCTTTATTATCTAAAACCCCTCTACCATAAAATCGTCCATCTTTTTTACTTAACTTAAATGGTGGAAATGACCAACCTTCACCTGCTGGTACGACATCTAGATGTCCCACGACGCCAATATAATCTTCGCCCTCACCTAATTGCGCATAGCCCACAGCATCATTTACAATAGCTGTTTTAAATCCATAAGATTTAGCCAAAGCCATGACTTCTTCCAAAACAGCTTTTGGTTTTTCACCAAAAGGAGCATTTGGGGCTGGCTCACCTTTGACACTAGGAATTTGGATTACACGATCAAGGTCTTGGTAAAATTGTTCCTTATTTTCTTCGATTACTGTTTTAAAATCAATTGTCATAAGAAAAACTCCTTTTTGATAACTTACTCTACTTTATTCAATAAAATGTACCATTTTTATTGCCCATATCGAGTCAACGTAGTCTTGAACACATATCGGTCCGAACGGTAATGTGAGATATCATAAAAAATTGGTGTCGCGTCCAATGAATACGTCATCGAGTGGACTTGTAATAACGGATTGCCCATTGGAACAGCTAAAAGTTTAGACAGTTCCGGAGTAACTAAAATAGCTTCTACTTCTTGATGGGAATATGCAATCGTTGTTTTTTTCTCAAGTAATTTAAATAATGAGCCATTAAAGTCTTCTTTTACTAATCCTTGAACATATTCTTCAGATATGTAAATTTTTTCAACTGTCATTGGTTCTTCATCCAAGAGGCGACGGCGTACAAGTTCATATACCGTTTGATCACTCCCTAGCTGTAGGGCCGTCACTATTTCTTCTGTTGGTTCGACCACTTTTTCAAATGAAATCACTTCGGTTCTACTCGTTTTCCCGTAAGCTTTCGCTGCTTCTGTAAACCCTTGCAATCCAGCGCGTCCGCTTTGGATTTTTGGTTGTGACATTACATAGCTTCCTTTTCCTCGTTGCTTCACTAAGATATTCTTGCTAATCAGATCATCAATAGCTTTACGAATGGTTAAGCGACTACAGTCAAATTCCTTAGCTAAATCATACTCTGAAGGCAATTTTTGTGAGCTAACATAAATTCCATCATGAATCCGTTTTTCAATTTCAGCAGAAACATAATCAAATTTTGCCTTGGTCGTTTTCTTTTCTTCCATAATTTCTCCTTATTGGGATTTGATAATCTCCAAATATTCTCAATTTTACTATACTAATCTTTAAATGATTTAGCTATAGAAACTCTTCTCCTTAGCAGTATATACTAAAAAGTATATACTAAAAAGTAATAGTCTGAGTTTTAAAGTTTTTCTTATGGACTAATCAGTTAACTTTCATTTACTTATCGCTGAACTATTACTATTAAATCTTTTTTTCTGACCCTCTTTCCTTTATACTAACTTCAGGTGATTAGATGAATACAATTGATGCAACAGAAATCGTTGAAAAAATGAACAATCAAAAAATAAATTATGACCGTGTTTTGCATAAAATGATTCAGTCTTGGGAAAAAGTCGATGTTCGCCCAAGAATTTTGATTCATTCTTGCTGTGCTCCTTGCAGTACGTATACTTTAGAGTTTCTCACACAATATGCTGATGTGACGATTTTTTTCTCAAACTCAAATATTCATCCTGAAAGTGAATATCAACGACGTATTTTAGTTCAAGAAAAATTTATCAATGACTTTAATACCAAAACCGAAAATCATGTCGACTTGATCGTTGATGACTACAAGCCTAACGAGTTTATTCAATTCATGCACCAAAATAATTTAACCGAAGAGCCTGAAGGTGGTAAACGTTGCACAGCATGTTTTAATATGCGCTTAGATTTAGCCGCTAAAGAAGCACTCGAACGTGGGTATGATTATTTTGGTAGTGCTTTAACGATCTCTCCGAAAAAGAATAGCCAATTAATCAATCAAATTGGTATGGATATCCAAAAAATCTATAATACTCAGTATTTACCTAGTGATTTTAAAAAAAATTCTGGTTATCAACGCTCCATTGAAATGTGTAAAGAGTATGACGTATATCGCCAGTGTTATTGCGGTTGTGTCTTTGCTGCCAAACAACAAGGCTGTGATTTAAAGACCGTTAATAAAGAAGCAAAATCTTTTATTGAAACTTTAAAAAAAACAGAAAATATTTGATTGTATCACCTCCATTTTTAATTAGAAGAAAATTTTCTTAAATAGAAAGCTAATGGAATAGTTTACTTGGCGTTCTTACCAGCTATGCTAAACATTAGGAACTCCTAAAAATTACTTCTACCCACATATTGTTCATAATCTGCTAAGCTATATTCTCTTGTTTAACACAGGAAAAAATAGCCTAGCAGATTTTTTAGCTTTTCTTTTTAAGCGATACCCTGCAACTACTTTTTCCAATCAAATTTTTAGTTATCGATTAAAAAAATGAAAATGACGCAGAATTTTTATTTTTGATAGGGTAATGAACTCTACCACTAGCTTTACAGATTATAAAAAAACACGATAGTACAATCATATTCATTAAATAATTCAAATAGTATCTAGGCTTTTACATTTTTTATATAGTTATTCTATAATAGTCTATTTTGGTTGAAAGGAGCTTTAGCTATGCAATAGAAAAAATTTAATATAATTACCACTATCACGGTCTTAATATGCTCAATATTTGTTTTTAATTTAAGTTCTACCCATGTGAATGCGGTAGATCCTAGCATTCAAACTACCGATAGTACGTTTAGCGACAATGGTTTAACAATAGATCCTGATATTCAATATCTATCCGCAGGTAACAACTGGAATTTTCCTACACCAGAAACTTATCCAGGTTATGAATTAAACTTAGAACAATCGACGATTACATTTACGCAAGGAGAGCAATCCGAATCTCTTCCACTTCAAGCATTGATCAGTAGCCCTGACTTTGAAACGGTCGAAGCTGTCATTGCATATTTTAACACTCAAACAGTACAAGAAAATCAAACAGGTACGTTGCATTATTATTATCAAGCACTCCCTAAACAGACGGTTTCCTATGAGTTTAGCGATGGTGCATTAGCCGTAGAACCTAATATTCAATACCCCTCGGTTGGTAATACTTGGAATTTTTTACCCCCAGAAACTTATTCTGGTTATGAATTAAACTTAGAAAAATCGACTATTTCTTTTACACAAGGGACAGAGTCCGAGCCAACTGTCTCCTTTCAAGACATTATCAATGCTTCACCAGGCTTTGACACCGCAGAAGCAGTAATTAATTATTTCAACAAGCAAACCATCGAGGCAAATCAAACGGGTGAAATTCATTATTACTATCAAGCATTAGATCCTATCATTCAAACAGTCACTACTGAAGCAAGTGATGGACTTTTAACTATTCCTCCAGTGGTCAAAGAATTAAAAATTGGAAATACACCTGAATTGCCTTTACCAGAAAGCTATACTGGCTATCAACTTGATTTAAAACAATCAACCATATCTTTTCGCAACCTTGAAGGACAAGCTGAAAGTGCTAATTTTGAACAAATTATCGCTCAATCTAATGGGATTGAAACTGTAGCCGAGGCCATTGCATACTTTAATCAACGAACCCTTGAAGAAAGTATGAGTGCTATTGATTTAAATTACTATTACATTCCGGTACCACCTGAAGAAAGTTCTTCTAGTACTGATGAAACAGGATCTTCTTCTGATAGCTCTACCAGTGAAAGTTCTTCCACTACATCAAGTACTGATAATACAGAGACTCCTTCTGATAGCTCTACTAGTGAAAGTTCTTCCACTACATCAAGTACTGAAGATACGGGGACTCCTTCTGATAGCTCTACCAGTGAAAGTTCTTCCACTATATCAGGTTCAAGTCACAAAAACAGTTCTTCTAGCGATACATTAACTGACAAAAATACTCCGAACGTTTCAACGTCGAATGATTCTATTTCAAATGATTCTATAAATTCGGACTCAAATAGTGTTCATAAGGAATATCCTGCAACAAATGATCAAAAAACGAATCCTTTGATGTTATTAATCGGGCTATTCTTCACAGGAGCTGCGTTAACATTATTTTTGAGAAAAAGTTCTAAAACCAAATAATGATTACTAAAAAAACCAAGCGTCCTCTTATCTAGGGACTCCTTGGTTTTTTTGATTGAAACAATTTAGTACAGACATGTATTTCTAAACAACTTTAATAAACTTTATATTCTTGACCTGTCTGCTTTCCTTCAATGCTTTTGACATACGCCATCGCTACACGCTCTGCGGGAACAGGAACAAATCCCTTGAATGACTCTTGATAAGCATCGTATGATTCTTCTAAAACGTTCGGACTGACACAATTTATCCGAATTCCTTGGGTAAAATCAATTGCTGCTGATTTTACAAAGGCTGCAACACCACCATTGGCCATCGCTGCAGAAGCACCGCCAGGAATTGGATCGTCTTTCATGATTCCTGTAGTTAACGTGATACTTCCATCATGGAGCAAATAGTGTTGACCAATCAAGACTAAATTGATTTGTCCTAATAATTTACTTTGGACAGCTACGAGATTATCTTCTGGAGTCATCGCCTCGATCGTTTGGAATTTAGCTGCACCCGAAGCATTAACGATCGCATCTACATGCCCTACTTTTTTAAACATTCGTTCAATACTTGCTACTTCTGTTAAATCTACTTGAACGTCACCACTCGTTCGGCCGGCAATAATAACCTCGTGCTTTTTTTCTAATTTTCCTACGATTACTTGCCCGATTGTACCTTTTCCTCCAACTACTAAAATACGCATACGTTCACTCCTAAAATTGGTTTTCTTCATTATAATCAAAAATCACGTTCCTTTCATCATTAAGAAACGTGGTTTTCTCCGATAGCTAAAAAACAATGAAAAAGGCCTGCAATAAGCAGGCCGACTAATTAATCTTCTTTTTCTTTGTCGATTTTTTTATTGAATTTACCAGCAACATCATCTGCAGCATCTTGGGCTTTATCTTTTGCTTTTCCAAAGCCTTGTTGGATTTTACCTTTCAATTCTGTTGAATTATCATCCGTTGCTTTCCCTTTTGCTTCGTTTACTTTACCTTTTAATTCATCTTTATTTGTCATAATAAATCCTCCTGTTGGATAAAATAAGCAAAACTTCTTGCTAAAATAAGTATACTACTAGCAAAATTTTAAGGCGAAAAATCTGCTTATAAAATTGTACATTGTCTCTCAAGCATCACATTCCTAAGGCAGCAAACTTCTATGCTACACTCATAGTGAGGTGATAACAATGAGAAATACATGGTTAGCAGAACAATTAGCCAAGATCTCAGATGAAAAAAATCAATTTATTATTGACGAAGCGGTTAAATATATCGAGCAGTTAGAAGACGATAATGAAAGTCTTCAAATCGCTTTAGAAGGCAATATTTGGAGTCCTAAAAAATGGAATGAAAAAGCAGAGAAGTAGGTCTTTTTATTGACCACTTCGCTGCTTTTTATTGTTTATCCAAATACTGAATCGCTCGCATTAGTCTTTGGGCGCCATCCATTATTTTTTCTTTTGGTGCGCCTAGATTAAAACGTAGATAATTTTTGCCTTCGATTCCATAAGTCTCACCTTTCATGATTGCAACCTTTTCTTGTTGAATCAACACTTTTTGTACTGCTTCCATTGAATGTGGGAGCTGTTCAATATTGATCCAGCCTAGATAAGTTGCTTCTGGAATCTTAAATTGAATACGAGTATCAGGTTCGATTATTTCTTTTAACCTGGCAAAATTATCATCAATTGTTTGATTTAATTCTTCTAGCCAACCTTTTTGATTTCGGTAACAATCAATCGTTGCCAACAACGCGGGATAAGGAATAGATGACAAGCCATCCCGACCTTTTAAAATAGCTAAAAATTGTTCGCGTAAACTCTCATCAGAAAAGATGCCGTAAGAACCACCTAATCCTGGCGAATTAAAGGTTTTAGATGCGGATGACAGCAATACTGTTGGAACTGCTAGACGTTTTAAAAATGACAAGATCGGCAAATGTTTTTGATCAGGTCTCCTAACATCCATATGGATTTCATCACTAATAATTGCAACGTGGGATTGATTACACAAGTCGATTATTTGATTTAATTCATTTTTTGTAAAGACACGGCCGGTCGGATTATGAGGGTTACATAATAATAATATTGTTGGTTTTTCTGATTTTAAAACTTTTTCTAAGGCTGCAAAATCAATAGAAAAATATTCTTCTTGATTAGTGAGTGAAAAAGGCAAAAGTTCCCTTTTATTTCCACCCACACAATGATAAAAAGCATCGTAACATGGTGTGAATGTGAGAATTTTATCTCCTTCTTGGCTCAATAACTGGATACAAACAGATAAACTATAGATAACACTTGGCGAATAGACACACCATTCAGGATCGATCTCACAATCGAACTCTTGCTGAAACCAACTACTAATACTTTGTTTATAATCCATGTGATTCCAACGCGTATAACCAAAAAAGCCTCGTTCAACAGCTTGACTTAAGACATCAATCGTTCCATCAGGAATCATAAAATCGGTATCGGAAATTGAAAAAGGCAATAAATCTTTTTCACCAAAACGATCTTGAACATAATCCCATTGCGTTGAATACGTTCCATACCGTGATCGTTGCTCCCTAAAATTGCTCAAGATCGATCCCTCCTTTGTCTAACGATTGGATGACGGCTACTAATAAATCAATTGTTGCTTCTATATCGGATATTTCGACGATTGAATTCCATGAATGACAGTAACGTGTCGGTACACAAAAAACTAATGTAGGTTTTCCAGCAAATAATTGGACGGATCCGGCATCTGTTCCGCCACCGCCAAGTAAATCATATTGCCATTTTATGTTATTTTTTTCTGCTATTTCTTTACAGTAGTCTAATAATTTTATATTTCCCAAAGCTGTTTTATCTGCTAATACTAAGCCGGGACCATTGCCTTGAATCCGATTTTGATACTCCGCTGCTTTGGGTGTATCTTTACCATTAGCTACATCGATAACGATGTTGATGTCTGCATCTGCTTTCACTGCCGCTACTTTTGATCCTCGAGTTCCAGCCTCTTCTTGAACCGTTCCGACACCGACTACTTCGATTTTTTTTGTGTCCAAGTGTTTTTTTACTTGAGCCATTACGGTACAAGCAACCCGATCATCAAGAGCTTTTCCAATAATTTTTTTACCATTGAAACTTTTTTTAGCTTGCGTATTCGGTAAGATCATATCACCGATTTGAAGTCCCGCGTCTTCTAGTTCCGTTTTAGAGTGGACGCCAAAATCAATATACATCTCATTGATGGGAACTACCTCAGACATTTTATGATTGCTTTTTGGTAATGTACCGACGATACCTTCTAAGATCTGACCATTCTTTCGGCAAGTTACGCGCACTTGTTGGCCTAAAATCACATGTCCCCACCAACCACCAATGGGATAAAAATAAACGAAGCCATCTTCAGTGATCCGATGAACAAAAAAACCAACTTCATCCATATGAGCGTATAAGGCAATTTTTTTCTTTTTAGTTTTTAAGTCACCAAAATATAGATTTCCAAAAGCATCCTTTTCTACGGGGCCTTCAATTGTTTCTTGTAGTGCCTTTTGGACTTGTTCTTCCTGTCCTGGTAATGCATCTAAGTTAGATAATTGCATCAATAAGTTATCTGTTGCAGTCAATTGTCATCCACTCCTTTGTAAACTTAGTCATACTTTCAGCATGGCCACTCTCAACAACTAAAAGGTCGTCTTCAATTCGAATACCAAAATCAGCTTCTGCTAAATAAACACCTGGTTCAATAGTAAACGTCATATTTTTTTGAATTCTGATCGCTTCATGTGGCATCAAAGAAGGATACTCATGACAAGAAAGGCCTAGCCCATGTCCTAGGTTATGACTAAAGTACTTAGCTAAATGATATTTGTCTAATTGTTGGCGAGCACATTGATCGATGTCCCCCAAAGATTTATCCAAACTAACCGCTTGAATAGCTTGTTTTTGAGCAGCTAAAACTTGTTGATAGGTTGTCTTGATATACTCGTCAACTTCTCCAAAAGCAAAAGTCCGAGTAATATCAGAATAGTAGCCTTGATAAATAGCTCCAAAATCAATCATGATCAATTCATTAGCTCGAATTTTTTTCTGACTCGCATGTGCATGAGGCAAGGCTGTCCGTGAACCTGAGGCAACGATCGTTTCAAATGCCGGACCCTCGCTACCTAATTTTTTACTTTGGTAATCAATTTCATTGGCTACTTCTAATTCTGTCATTCCCACACGGATAAGCGGTAAAACAGCTGCTAATGTTCGATCAGCAATATCCGCAGCTTGTTTGATTGCTTGAATTTCTTCTGGTGATTTGATCATTCGTAATTTTTCGACCAAGTTTTGCGTAGCAATCAATTTCCCATTTTCCGCAGTTAATAATTGTTGGTAACGTTTAAAGACTTGGTAGGTGATTGTTTCTTCCTCAAAACCAATTGTTGCACCTTTAATATAGGGGCGAAGGATTTTTTCGACACGCTCCCCAATTGGGATTTCGCAAATGGTTACCCCACTGGTTTGTTGTTGTGCTTGCTGGATATATCGTCCATCAACAAATAGATATAATTGATCCAAGCTAACTAGTAAAAGCCCATTTGATCCGGTAAAACCACAAAGGTAGCGTCGATTGACTTTATCTGTGATCAACAAACCATCCAATCCTAGTTTCACTAATTGCTCTCGTAGTTTTTCTAAGTGCATTTTTTACCTCTTTTCTCTTCATAATACTTAGCTGGCGTTTCGATTATAAATGCGCAATTAAACATAAAAGGGACAGTTTAAACTGTCCCTTTTTGGCTAGAAATCAATATCTGCTAAATATTGTTCGTCGTCATCTGAAATGACAGAATATGCGTCTTCCGCTTCTTTTAATGCTTCACGTTCTAATTCTTGTTTTTCTAAAACTTTGAAGAATGGCAGATACAATCCAAATGACAAACCAACTTGTACAATTTGAATAATAATTGAACGCCAGTCAAAACCAGTTAAGAACCCTTCCATAAAGACTGGAACATAAGGTGGATCAAACATTGGATAATTCAAGAAGCCTAATTTCATGCAAATCATTGGAATCATTCCAACAAAAGCACCACCAAAAATAAATGGAATCATCAAGACTGGATTCAAAATGATCGGTACCCCAAAGAGGATAGGCTCATTGATTCCAAAAAGTGATGGTAATAGCCCGACTGCTCCGACTTTTCGATAACGTGAAGAGCGACTGATCAACATAGCTAAGACTAAACCAATCGTTACCCCTGAACCAGAGAAATTAGCAAAAGCTGACAATGTTCCGCCTGTGATTACGTGTTGCAACGGTTGTCCGGCTTCATGTGCAGCAATGTTTTCTGATAAGTACTGTACGGCAATTGGTGAAAGGATCGGTGATAATACCGCTGAATGGATTCCAAAGAACCAGAATACCAAACGTAAAACTAAGACAAAGTAAATCACCCATAATGAATCTAAGCCACCAATCGCTGGTGCTAAAACATCCATGATAACTTGTGGTAATAATACCCCACCTGATAGACTATCTGTTACTGCACGAATAATGATAAACAATACTCCGATAGCGGCAGTTGGTGTGATCAGTTCAAACGAACTAGAAACAAAATCTGGGACACCTTCTGGCATCTTGATAACTAATTTATGCTTCGTAAAGAACTGATAAATTTTTACAGAAATAATGGCTATAAATATGGCAGTAAATAATCCCTTTGAATCTAAATAAGAGGCAATAATATTCCCATTTTCATCAACATCCATTGATACGATCAAGAAAGCGATCGCCGATAACATCATCGAACCGACAGTATACAATTTATAATGCTCACTCAAGAAATATGAGATGGCTAATACCGCGTACAACCCAACCAGACCCAATGAAACTTTAGAAATAATACTAAAAATATATCCATACGTCTCAAACCAATTGGCAACCCCTTGCGTTTTAATAAATTCTGGAATCGAAGGGAAAATAGCGGCAATCGAACCTAATAATAAGACGGGGGTCATTACGACCATCCCTTTTTTGATTGAGGTCAAGTACGGATTGCTATCTACTTTATTTGCAACTGGAACCAATGTTTTACGAATAAATCCTTCGACTTTATCAAAAGTACTTTGCTTTTGTGGATTTTCCATTATAACTCCTCCTTTTCTATTAGCTTTGGTGTGCTAAATTTTTACGATATGCTACCAACGCTTGTTTCATAACTGTTGCACCATCCATTGATCCATAAATATCTGACGTTAAAAGCACCGTTGGTTTGTTGATTTTATCGGCTTCCGCTTTAATAAAATCATATTTGTGGCTTAATTGTGGTCCTACTAAAATTACATCGTAATCGTTGATGTATCGATCTAATTTATCAACTCCGATTGCTTCCATCGGGTAGTCATTTTCATCCAAGCTTTTTGATTCTTTCACTACTTTCTTCATCGATTCCATCATCATTGTTGTTGAGAAACCACCTGCACATACTAATAACGTTTTCATTTTTATTTCCTCCTAAAATTTATTTATCTTATTGTAAAGCTGCTGCTGTACTTTGTTCTTTTAACATCCCGATCATTTCTTCGATCAAATCACGTGCCAAGATGCTGGTCATCAAGTGATCCTGTGCATGAACCATTAATAAACTGGTTTCGGTTTTGTCCCCATTGATTTCACTAGTGATCAATTTCGTTTGCACATCGTGAGCATCGATACTTTTTTCTTTGGCTTCTTGCATTTTAGCTTCTGCCTCGGTGAATTTTCCTTTTCTTGCTAAACGTAATGCTTCAAATGCGGAGCCGCGTGAATCTCCTGCGGCTGAGATGATTTTAAAAATATCCATTTCTTGATTATTCATAATAATTATCCTTCTTTCATTAAGCTTTTCATATAAGCTAGAAATTCTTCAAAGTTTGTTATTTTTGCTAGTTGATTATCTAATGATGGATCATCCATCATTTTGATCATCAAACGACTTATTTCTTTATGGAGATTTAAATGATCTTTTTGGATATTGATTAAAAAGATAATTTTTACTTCTTTTTCGTGATACAACAACGGTTTCTTCAAAATGACTACATCGATGGCTTCATTGATAGCAGCTTGTTCCATCGGATGGGGACCTGCGACACCTTGTTGGTAGATCGTATCGATCAACTTTTCTCGGATCAAGACACTCTCTTTAAACCCTGGTGCAGCCCATCCATTTTGCTCCATACGATCAGCTTCTTGTGCTAAAATTTTTAAATAATCCTTTGCTTGGTCAATGATGTGAAAACACGTTGGATTAAATAAGTTGAGAATAAATTGGTGTACATCTAACGTTTTATTTTGAGATTCTCGTAATAGATGTAAGTCTTTTTCGATTTTTGTCATCTCTGCTTGGTTCAAAATTGTTTTGGTATAAATAACCGGGATACCGAATTGCGCTTCATTCAGCGGAACCGTAGAGATCATCAAATCAAATCCTTGATCGACTTGGTCGATTTCATTCAATGCAAATGTCTCGACTTTTGCATTGCTGAATAATCGTTCCAAATTGACTTTTAGTAGATAAGAAGTGCCACCACCGGTTGAACAGATAACCGCTATTTTTTTGTAATCATTGATCAGTTGATTTGATTGTTTTTCTAAACTAGCGGCAAAATAAATCGCTACATATCCAATCTCATCTTTACTGATTTCGACATCAAGATCTTTATTCAATTCATTGATAAAAACCATTGAAACGTTAAAAACATTGGCATATTGCGTATAAATATCGTCAATCAGCGGATTTTCTAATTGATGACCGGTATACAACCGTTGCAATAATGGAGCAACATGCATCAATAAGGCATTCGCTAATTCCTGATCTTCTTGAAAATGAGTATGGTATTTACGATCAACATGTTCCATTGCTTTTTCGATTGCCTGTTTCAACTGGTTATTGCTTACAGGATCATTTAACACCGTTAATTTCCCGTGTAATTGCTCCTCTAAGTAGTTTTTTTCAGCCGAAGAAAAAACAAGCGTATAATGATTTTCTAAATAAGCGATTACTTGTTCGGTTAGAGAATCATAGTTAACTTTGACTGTTACCTCTTCTTCTTTACTGATCGTATTGTTCTGCATGATTCGGAAACTTAATAAACGAATATGTTGAACAATATTTTCAAAAACGATATCACTGACCTTCATTTGATTTTTTCGTAACTGATCTTGTACAAAATTTCTTAGTTCATCTTCGTCAAATACAAAGTTGAATTCTTTGTATTTCTCCGTCAATACGGGGGTGTGCAATGTGTTACGAATCAAATATAGGATCGCACGTCTTTTTTTACTTTCCGTTCCAATAATTTTTAATCCATAATGAGCCTTGCTGTGAAGATTCAACTCATATTTCTCACAAAATTGTTCTACTTGTTTCATATCCAATTTAATAGTTGACAGACTCACATCCAACCATTCAGCAATTTGCTGCATTGTGATATATTTCTCATGAAGTAATAATAAAAGTTCGATATTCTTCACTCGTTCTTGTGGATTCGAATGATCGATGTAATCCTCTTTTAATGATTGACTCAAGTAAGCACTAAATTTTGTTTGTTCCGAAATAATCAATTGATGCCCTTTAGAACGGATTCTTTCAATCGTGAAACCATTCGTAGGTCCAATCTCTTTTAACCATTTAATATCATTTGCAAGTGTACGCTCTGATATCTGAAACTCAGCGGCTAATGCCTTGGGAGCAATCGCTTGCTTCTTTGCATATAAGTACTCAACAATTTTTTCTTGTCTCATAACTACCTCCCGCTTACATATAGAACTATACAATGTAAGCCCTTTACTTAAAATAGCAACTTTTTCAAAATAAAATTGCAAAAATAGACTGAATATTTAGACTATGCATATAATTAAACCATAAAAAAATAAGTCCTTCCTATGAAGGACTTAAAATTTTTTTTATTATTTTTGTTTTACAGGATTTAAAATAAACTAACTAATAAAATTATCTTTTTGGTTACTTATCCTTATAACACGGACAATGATCACTAACTATTTTTAATTAATGAGTAAATCCATAATTTTTGATTTCTGCTTCTTCATGGAAAACTAAATGACTATTCTCTAATTCTTTAATTGCAGCTTTTAAGTCTTCAATAAAGTCATGGGCCATATTCATTCCAAAATCACTCCGGACAACGATTCGTTGAATCACTTGTTTATCCAAATTTTTGGGTAGTGGATATGACGGAACTTGCCAACCTTTCATTAGTAAGCGATCTGAAAGATCATACAGTGTCCACTTCTGATCTTGTTCGTTTTTTAGTTTATAACAGACCAGTGGTAATTGATTGCCATCGTTGATCAATTCAAAATGACGAGAGGCCTCGATTTCTTTGGCTAAATAGATCGCGACATCATGAGTTCGTTGGTGAATACTTTGAAATCCTTCAAACCCAAAACGAACAAAATTATAATATTGACCGATCATTTGTGAAGCACTGTGAGAGAAATTGATCGCCATTGTTGGCATTTCTCCGCCTAAATAGCTAACATTGAAAACTAATTCTTTGGGCAAATAATTTTCGTCTCGCCAAACAACCCACCCTACGCCAGGATAAACAAGTCCATATTTATGTCCCGATGTATTGATTGAGATAACATTTTTTAATTGAAAATCCCAGACTAATTCTGGTTCAACAAATGGTGCATACAAACCACCTGAAGCAGCATCAACATGGATCGATACTTTATGCTCTGTCTGCTGGTTGTATTTTTCGACCAATTGATCTAAACGCTTGATATCGTCGTATTGACCGGTATAAGTAATCCCTAATATCCCAACAATTCCAATGGTATATTCATCTACAGCTTCGATTGCTTTTTCTACGTCTAAAGATAAATGGTCTTCCGTCATTGGGATTTCTCGCAATTCAATATCCCAGTACACACAGAATTTTTCCCAACATACCTGATAACCAGAAGAAATAATTAAATTTGGTTTTTTGGCTTGGATATCTACACCTAGTTTTTCTGCTCGTTTACGCCAAGTAAACTTCATCGCCATCCCACCAAGCATACAGGCTTCCGAAGAACCAATCGTCGATGTGCCAATATATTTTTCTGCTTCTCTAGCGTGCCATAGATCCGCAATTATATTGACGCATCTATTTTCCATTTCAGCGGTCCGTGGGTATTCAGACTTATCGATCATATTTTTTTCCAGTGTTTCACTCATTAAAGTTATTGCTTCTGGTTCCATGTACGTTTGGCAAAAAGTCGCTAAGTTTAGACGTGAATTTCCTTCATCTAATAAATCATCCTTGATCATTTGATACGCAATTCGTGGTTCCACCGATTGCTTGGCTAAATGATAGGAAGGTAAAATCTCATCTTCATCTTTTGACCCAAAAATTGGTTCTAAATATTTTGCTTCTCGTTTGTTTTTCTTTCCGTAAAGCATAACCATCGCTCCTCAATCGTACATACTTTTTTACCTATATTCTTAGATTATCCGAAAGATTAGAAAAATACAAAAGATGTCCTTTTAAAACAATCATAATAGTTCAAATCGCTATTTTATTTTAAATAAAAATAGCTATTTTTTATTCAGAAGCCCTTTCTTTTTGTCTTTGCATCCATTATTTTGATACTAGTACGTAAAAAATTTAGCGGAGGATAGATCATGTCTTATCAAGAAATGCTCTTTACCTTTTTAGGTGGATTAGGAATTTTTCTTTTTGGAATCAAATACCTCGGAGACGGATTACAAAAAGCCGCAGGCAATCGCTTAAAAGAAATTTTAAATCGCTTTACGTCAACTCCTTTTCGAGCAGTAGTTGCTGGAATCATTGTGACTGGATTGATTCAAAGTAGTTCTGGAACGACCGTACTCGCTGTAGGATTAGTTAGTGCCGGCTTTATGACTTTACGTCAAGCGATCGGTGTAATTATGGGTGCAAATGTCGGTACGACTGTTACTGCATTTATTATCGGATTTAATTTAACTACCTATTCGTTACCAATCATTGGATTCGGAGCAATTTTACTCTTTTTCGCCAAACGCTCTACTCTGCATTCGATTGGACAAATTTTATTTGGTTTTGGCGCTCTTTTTTACGGATTACAACTAATGGGGACTGCCATGGATCCATTAAAAGATCTCCCTCAGTTCAATCAACTCATGATCAGCGTTTCACATCATCCGATTCTAGGCGTTGGTATTGGTACTTTGCTAACGATGGTTCTTCAAAGTTCTAGTGCCACAATTGGGATTTTGCAGCAGCTTTACATGCAAGGAAGCGTCACGTTGACAGCGGCTTTACCTATTCTATTTGGTGATAATATCGGTACAACTATTACCGCGGTCATCGCTTGTTTAGGCGCAAGCATTTCTGCAAAACGGACTGCTGCTTCTCACGTGATTTTTAATTTGATTGGTGCAATCATTTTTACTTTATTGTTAAGTCCCTTTACCCAACTGGTCATGCTATTCACTCAAGTATTTGATCTCAATCCAGCCATGCAAATTGCTGTTGCTCATGGCCTATTCAATCTCTCAAATTTGGCAATACAGTTTTGGTTTATTCCACAAATTGAACAACTCGTTAAAAAAATTGTTCCTGGTAATGAAAAAAGTCTGAATATCCGCTCCATTTCTTTGAGCGAATCAATCATCGATACATCCTCTGTTATGGCCATTGAGCAAGTAAAAAATGAATTGATCCAAATGGGAAACTACGCCCTCTCATCTATAAAATCTGCGCAGCACTATTATAATAGTACTAAAGATGAATGGCGCGATGATGTTTTTCAATACGAAGAAGCCATCAATCAATATGATATTGAACTGACCGATTATCTGGTCAAAATTTCGTCTGCTAAATTAACACCCTTAGAAAGCCAAGAACAAGCGATGCTACTCGAATTTACAAAAGATTTTGAGCGGATCGGTGATCATTCAATCAATATTATTCGCTACATTGAAGAATCAATTGCCTTAGAAGAAAAACAACGAGCCAAAGATCGAAAAGCAAAAATAAAAAAGCCGTCTATTCGAGCAAGTCTTTTATTGCAAGATAAGGATCTAGAGACACTGTTTACAAAGGTCCAGAAAAATATCTATGACGCCTTACAAGTTTTAGAAAATGACGATATCAACCTAGCACAAAAAATACTAGAGCGAGAAGAAGACATCAATCAATTAGTCGAACTGCTACGAAAAAAATATATTACTTTGATGACTACAGGTGAAGGCCGAACATCCGATGGTGTACTATTGATCGATATCAGCTCCAATCTCGAACGAACCAGCGATCGTACACTGCATGTCGCTAAATATTTTTTAGGCAATAAATACAATTTCAAATACGACACAACAAATTTTCAATACAATGCCGATTGATAGCTAAAGCTTTCATAACAATCAATACGTGAAATAAAAAGAACCGCTTCCTTTAATTTCAGGAAGCGGTTCTTTTTATTACCAAAACTATAAAAATATAGCTCCGAAATATTGCTAAACTTTGATCGATGTGACCTTACTTTCAGAAGCATTTAATTCAACATAGCGAGTTAAAATAAGGCTTAGTCCGTAATCAACTTTTCAAGTGGCGCTGTTTCGGCGCTTTTTTTTATGTTTGAATGCCAATGAAAAGAAAACGCTTTCTTAAATTGTATCAAACTTCACTTTAAATAAGAATACTTATTAATAGTATAATCCTTATCTTAAAAAAAACCTTCAGCCCCAATAGTTGGGCTGAAGGTTTTTTTTCTTATTCTTCCACTGATACTGGGACAATTTCAAATTTTGTGACATCGACTAATCCGATATCTGTGATCTTCAAATTGGGGATAACAGCCAATGACATGAAGCCTAGTGTCATAATAGGATCTACTTTTTCTGATACGCCTAAGACTTGGTGGGCTAAACGGTTGATTTCTGCTTCTTGCTTTGCGACTTCTTCTCCCGTGAGGTCACTCATAAGTCCTGCGATCGGTAACGCCATTCGACCGACAACTTTTCCTGACTGAATGATCACGACACCACCGTCTTGTTCTTTTAATGCATTAATTGCGGCAGTCATGTCAGCATCATTTGTTCCAGTCACGATTAAATTATGTGAATCGTGAGCAATCGATAACCCAATAGCACCATCTTTTAATCCATAATCTTTCAATAAACCGACAAAAACATTCCCTGTATTATGATGGCGTTCGATCACTGCGATTTTTGTTAGATCTTGTTTTGGATCAAAGATAAATTGATTTTTTTCATCTCGTTGAATCGAGACAATCGCTTCGTTGGTCAATGCTTCTTGTGGAATGACTTCGATGGCCCGTGCCTTATCGCTAGTCAGTTCTAAGGCTAACTGAGCGGCAACAAACTTATCGATGTGCACACTTGATTGAACATTTGCAGTAGAAACACGATGAACAGGTACAAGTGATTTTCCTGCTTTAGCCACTTGTCTGCCTGAAATATAGGTTTCTTCGATTTCGATCTTATCAAGATCAGAAAAAATGACCAAATCTGCCCGTAACCCCGGAGCAATCGCGCCACGATCATTTAGTTGACAACATTGTGCAGCGTTGATTGTGGCCATTTGAATCGCTCGAATAGGTGAAAGTCCTTCTTCAATACAAATTCTAATACTATTATCTAAGTGTCCGATTTCTAAGATTGATTTTGCTTGCAGATCATCTGCCGATAAAACACAACGTTGATAATTATTTTCGGTCACACCTTTCAGCAACTCACGTAAATTTTGAGTAACCGACCCTTCTCTTAAAAAGACATACATCCCGCGAGCAATACGATCTTTTAGTTCTTGGACCGTCGAACATTCATGATCATTTGCTACACCTGCTGCTGCATACGCGTTTAAATCTTTTTCAAAAACCATTGGGGAATGGCCATCAATGCGTAATCCACGATCTTTGGCTGCTAATAGCTTATCTAAAACTGAATCCTGTGCTTGGATAACACCGGGGTAGTTCATAAATTCAGCTAAACCATCGACTTGATTTTTTTCAAATGTCGAGATCATATCGGCAGCTTCTACAACAGCACCGGCATTTTCCATGTCAGTCGCGGGAACACATGAAGGCATCATATAACGAATATCCATTGGCGTTTCTTTCGCCGCTTCAATCATATAATCTAAGCCTTTTAGCCCTAATACATTAACGATTTCATGGGGATCTGCCAATACTGTCGTGGTCCCATGAGGCATCAATAACCGTCCAAATTCTTCCGGTGTAACATAAGACGATTCTACATGTATATGAGGATCAATAAATCCTGGAGCTACGAATTTACCTTTTAAATCGATCGATTCTTTTCCACGATATCCTTCTCCTATACCAGCGATTTTACCATTTACAATGGCTACATCTCCTTTGATGATTTCTGCTTGATAAACATCGATCAACTGTGCATTTTTTAATACCAAATCGGCTGGCTCTCTACCTGCTGCAGTATCAATCAATTTCTTTAAATCCGTTTTCTCCACTATCCTCGCTCCTTCTTAAATATTTTTTCTATTATACAGTTTCATTTCAAGAATCTCTAGCGAATTTACTTAAATAAAAAAATAAATTTTGCTATAAATATAGTAAAATAGCCTCCTTCTAAAAAAGAAGGAGGCTATTTTTTATTTTTCAGGAACATCTAAAATCTCCGCATGCATATTTTCATAATGTTTGAGACTCAGTGTTTCAAAGATCGCAATCACCGGATGTTCATAATTTAATTGCTTTTGAAAATCATTCAATTTTGCAGCGAGCAATTTGTACTCAACCAATTCTTCAATAAAAAAATATCCTTTTAGGGCGATACTTTCATGTTTTTCTTTATCGAAACAAAAAAGACTCCCTGATCGATTCATACGAATGTTTTCTGCCGTTTTTCCTTCTCCATTAATATAAAATTTGAAATAATAGAATCCATTTCTTTCAAGTGGCGGTGAGACAGCGATTGTATGAGGAAATCCACGGCTATCAATGGTAACTAATGTATACGTGTCAGCAGTGGCTAATAACGTCTCCATCTTCTTATCCATTCTTTTGACCCCATTTCCTATTGATTTTGTTTATTGGGTACATATAGCGGCACAAAATCTGCCAAAAATTCCACCGTTAATGGTAATGCTGGTCCTTTATCTCCATCGATTCTAGAATAGATTTTTTTATCTGTTAAAGGTTTCAAAGTAAGAAAGTCCGTCTCTAAATAGGTTAATGAATCAGAATCTTTCACACGCCCGGTAAAAATCAAACGAACTAATTGTACCAATTTTCTAAAACGCATATTATGCAAGATACTAACATGTAATTTATCATAATCTGTATCAATATACGGTCTGCCACCAATTGAATGTGTCGTTGTTGCTAGAGAAAACCATACTTTTAATTTTTCCTGATAATTGTTAGCTTGTACTTCTACTGGATAAGAACGTTTTTTTCCGAGCTGTTTTAAGGCTTTTAACGGATACACAATTAAGCCTAATTTTTGCTTTTCACTTTGGCGAACCTCATTAGAAATATCTGCAAAGGTTCCAAAAGTAAATGAACTGATAATAGCTTTTTCTCGATCCTGGCAAGCCGCAATCCCAACATTACGTTGATGACCATCGATAATCACATCCATCGCTTCTTCTTCATCTAATGGGCTGTGCCAGCGTCGCGCAAAATTATTGATCGTTCCTCCAGGAATAATCCCTAAAGGAATTGCTTTACCCGCTTGAACAAATGCTGTCCCAACGATATTTAAGGAGCCGTCCCCACCAATCGAAACAATCCCATCATACTCGTCGACAGCTTCCTTAACTTTTTTTATTGCTTTTTCGGGATCTGGTGCAGTTAAAAAATCTGCTTGATACCCTTTTTTTTCAAATTTTTCTTGCATTTTTTTGGCTAATTCTTCCGCATTTCCATCTCCTGCGTTAGGATTGAAAAAAATACCAAACCGCATCTTCATCGCCTTCTTCATTAAAAATTTTCTTACTTTTACCATATCATTTTTGTCTATAAAAAGCCTTTTAAACGAACTAATTGTGACAAAATTGATCGTTAATTCTTTTCTTCTATAGAGAAAATGCTATTATATAAAATTGATAGGAGGTTTTTTTATGTTTGAACCAAATAAAAAACGTTTTAGTGAGGTTCCTTTTGAGATTGTTCCAGAACAGATGCAGCAAGAAATTTGGCATATGATTTTCATGCGGCCTCAAAAAGGTACGCCATTAACTTCGCCACAACGCTTCCATTTTTTTAAAAATAAGATGGAACGAACATTAAGTGTCGTCTACTCACAAGCTGATCCATATTTCTCCGATAATATTACTGCCCCTTACATAGAAGCCTATGAAGATATTTCTTTCCCAAGCATTCTATATGTTTACGATAAAGGTTCTGAATTGTGGATGAGTCTTCAATAAAAAAAACACGAAAATCTACTTTAAGATTTTCGTGTTTTTTATTTACCCTTGAAAGAAAGAAACAATCAAGACGATAATTGCAGCGAGAAATTGTAAACAATCAAAGAAAAAATGAGTCATAATATTTTGCCAGATATTTTTAGAAAAGTAATAAATTAGAGCAAACCAAGCCCCTATAAACATGTATGGAATCATTTGGATCAATTGTCCATCAAAATTATTCCAATGAGCCAACCCGAACAAAACAGAGGAAAGAATAAACATCAACCATGTGACTATTCCTCGGTTTCGCCATTGGTAGAACAAAACATGCCGAAAAATAATCTCTTCACTAAAAGGAGCCATCAAGGCAGTCAAGCTACCGACTAATCCCAATGAAGCCGTTTGAATACTTAACAAACTGGTTTCAGGATCCGGTGAACTAACTTGTAAGAGACTTAATCCTTGTCTTACCAAGGCCAAAATAATATATGAAAAAAGAACGCCTAAAACAGCAAGCAATAAATTTCGCCATAAATGTTGTTTAAAAATCTGGCCGTCCTTTTTTAAAACATCATAATATAAATAAATCGCCACGCAAAAACCAACAAAAAATAAAACAACAGTGAATAGTACTTTGCCCCATTGACCGGCAATATGCGGTGTGATTAAATCACCGATTAAAAGTTCGACTATCGGTATTAAAATAGCGATCAGTGATTTGGTTTTACTAATTTTTATTTCAGACATGCGAATCTCTCCTTACAAACATGGTGTAAATTATTAAGCAGTTAAATATTTATGATACAAATAACCACTGAGACAACTAAAAAAGACGAGGTAGAGCAGCGAAGTGCCAAGCGCTGTACCAGTTGTATTCTCAAGAGATTGAAAAGCCAATTGATCAAATGCATCTACGATTGCGTGGCCAATGATAGGTAACCACAAACTGTTAAACATTAAATAGAGTGTTGAAAAAAAGAAGCCGATTCCGGTAGCCATCGCTACTTGTAGAATAGTCAGATAGCCATTACCACCAATGGCATTGGATAAGTGGAGCAGGCCAAAGGTGATTCCACTAAACAAAATCATAGTTCGATTACTACTATGAAAATACTTTTTTAGAAAACCGATTAGAAGACCGCGAAAAATATATTCTTCGAAAAGTCCAACACTTAAGCCTGCCAAAATAGCTGTGCTAATTGCTAGAAAACCAAATGAAAAATGTGGATTTAATGTTGAATCTCCAAGCAATACCACAATAATAGGTACCAAACCTGCCCACTGCCGTCCTTTCGGCCAATTTTTCCAAGGAATAGAAACTTTAAAAAACAAATGATTGCAAAGTCCGATCAATAAAAGTGCCAATAATTCTGTTATGATTGGCGTAAATACCACACTATGTTCTTTTGGCACAGTAATAAAAATAAGATTGACGATTATTTGACTAAGCGTCAATAAAAAAACAGATAGAACAATAAGTATCAAACAGAAAAAAATACGTGATCGTTTCAATTTTTCACTTCCTTACTTGTATAATGAATGGCTGTCAAAGAGCACACTAATCAACTATAGATTTCCAATTTATATGCTCGCTTAAAGCGATTTATTTGACGACCATTACATTGCAAGGTGCTTGATTCACTACATAAGCAGTCGTTGAACCGACTAATAATAAGGACAAAGCCCCTAAACCGGTTGCGCCCATCACAATTAAATCTGTATCCAACTTTTCAGCTAGCTCGATAAGTTCTCGTTTAGGATTTCCCGCAATAATATGCGAAGATAAATGAACTTCATGTTCTTCTGCTACACGATGATGCTCTAACTCATTAATAATATTTTGAGCTTTTTCGTGAACCTCTTGCATTAAAGGGATCGAATTTCCACCTGTCGTGCCACTAAAACTAGTGGTATCAATTACTGTTGCTAATACCAAAGTTCCTTTATTTCGTTTCGCTATGTTGATCGCTTCATCAAATGCTTTCTTAGATTGTGCTGAACCATCGACAGCAACCAAAATATTTTTATATTCATCAACCATTTTCACCGCCCCTTTCTCAGCCCTAGTTTATCATTACAATCCGCTTTCGAATAACAAAATCACCCATTTCTCTTTATTTTTTTAATTTGCACTATTTAAAATCGCTTAAAAAAGAGTTAAGAAAATTGTTCTTTTAGTGATAAGATGCTAGTATTTTATCACTAACTAACAAGGAGACTCAGAGATGAATAAATCACAACGAAAAAAAGCCCATCTCATCATTCATAGTGCATCTACTGCCGCTGCAGGTGTCGGTGCAGGCATGGCACAACTACCATTTCCAGATGCTACTGTATTACTACCGATCCAAACAGCGATGGTCATTGCTTTAGGGAAAGTTTACAATATCAAACTTGAAGAAGGCGCTGCAAAGGCTCTAGCTACTCAATTTTTAGCTCAAAAAGCTGGTCAATTAACAGCTCGCTTTCTCGTTGGCAAACTCCCAGTAGCTGGTAATATCGTCAATGGTTCAACAGCAGCTGCAATCACTGAAAGTTATGGTTGGATGATCGCTAAAGAATTTTCTGAAGAATTTGATAAGAAACACAAACTATAATTTTTTATTTAACTACCACTAAAAAATACCACATCTACTAAAAATCGATTATACTGATAGACGTGGATGAACTTGGTGTTTTACTCGTTCAATGAAGTAGTCCGCATTTAAGATAGAGGTGTTGGTTCGATTCCAGCCGTCCACATTTTTACAAAAGATTACACTATATCTTAAATTTAAAGTGTCAAAGATTGTTGATTTAGAGCGGTTTCCGATGTGTTTGAAGATTTAGAAACAATTTTAAGCTTAAAAAAATTAGATTCATAATAAAAAAATACCTTCTCGTTTGAGAAGGTATTTTTTTTACTAATCCTCTGCCAAAAAAACTAACTTTTTAACTTAGCTTAAAAAATAAGAATCTTTCTTTTGCTAATTATTTTTAAATCAAACCTTTCAGAATGATATTATGGTTTATTTAAAAAAATAATATAACACAAGAAAAGAGGAAATTAATAATGTATTTTGAAAATGAAGTTGGAAAAGTTTGTATTGAAAATAATTATGTATATGTCGAATTGGAAATGTATACAATTAAAATCACACCAAAAATTGAAGATAAGGAAAATCGTGAGCTATTTTTGAAGAATGAATTTGAAGCACACGTTGAACTTTTAGAGAAATCAATAGAATAAAAAATGGGTTCTCTAAACAAATTAGAGGACTGTTTACCAATACTTAAATACTTTAATATGAGTCACATCAACTTTTGAGTCACTCGCTGAATTTTTTGGTTGGCGTAGAGAATGAGATACGGTGATGACAAACCGAAAATAAGAATAATATAAAAAAGCCTTAGCACTTTCTAAGGCTTTTTTTGATTTAAAACTAATAATCATTAAAGTCGATTTGGTTGTTAATACTGCATTACATTAAATTTCTTTGCGCTTACTTTCGAATATTTATTTTGATTGCTGCTTTGATAGGGTAGCGCTGAAATAACAATTACTGCGTTTAATCCTTTACTTTCAATACCAGTGTAAAAAATTTGAATATTGTTCACTGCAGGAATTATCGTTTCCTTGACCATAAATGTTTGAACCAAAATCGAAATCATCATAAAAATAAGAATCTCCAGAAAGATGATAACTAGTACTACCAAACTATTGACCTTCTTCATAAATTTCTATATAAACTTTTTTGAAAAGCCAGTCCCAAATTATTTGTCATAACTGTTCCTTCTTTCTATTTTATGCGTCCACATTTTAGTTCGATTAACTTACCGAATGGAAACAAAAAGACCGTTACTCCTAAAAATTGGGAGTAACAGTTTTTTTGTTTTTTAAGTGGTCAAATTGATCATTATTGTTATCACTGATAAAACTCACAAAGAGCTTAGCAAAATTTTATGTGATTTTATCTAATAGATTTTAACTTTCGCTTATTTTTAGCAGACGTCACTTGTCTCCTATTTACAAGCCTCTCAGGATACGATACCATACCCTTTAACAGAAAACTTGAATGAAATTTATTTCTCTAATTAAGAAGGATTATTTATGCACAAATTTTACGAATGGCTTTATCAGCAACCAAAACATGTTATCTATCGGCTAGTTATTATTTTTTGCTTAATTTTCTGGCTCATTATTTATTTCATTTTTTAAAGAAAAATATCTTTGTTTGAAAATCATCTTGCACACTTTACTTTTCGAACGAATGTTCGTATAATGGTTTTGAGGTGATTTTATGACAATGATTAGTTCAGATTCAGTAGAATTTTTTTACCGTACGTATGATTCACTAGTAAATGATTCCTATCCATTAGCTTTATTACTTAATCAAATAACGACAAACATGGATAATGAAAACCGCGATTATTTCATTCTCCCTGCACATATGACTGGTCGACAAAAAGATATTTATTTTCAGTTTGAACGTATGGATAATGAGCTTATCTTTAAAGGGATACATACAAAACGAAATGGTTATGAAGCTTCCTAATTTAAGAAGTGATTCTCTATAATAATAATAGAATTTTTTCCATCTTATTTTACTACTACTTAAATCATCTCAGCTGTATTCAACTATGTCAGACACAAAAAAAACAGTACGCTATTTTGTACTGTTTTTTATTTTAATAATTGTTAAATGCAAAAAAATATCTTACTGAAGTACGCTTAAGAAAAAATTGCATACCGTTGTTTAGTCTAGCAAAAAATAGTAGTTAAAGAAATTTGATATATTTTTCACAAATAATCCTAAAAAAATTAAACTTTCATATATTCTAATTCTATTCCTTGGTCATCTTCTTTCATTGCTACTTGATAAGTGGTCATGAGTGTGTTGATTGTTTTAGGATCCAAAGCTAACTTCATAAATGTTGGCATCTCAATTTTCTCTGAAAATTCATGATTATCCGCTTTTTGACCTTTAGATAGTGTCTGCATCATCTTAGCAAATCCACCTGTAAGGGAAATATTTTTCTTTTCACATCGAACAGCATCTCTTAATTCCATAGGGTTTGCAACAACATTTTTCATCTCCATCACCTCACCTTTTTTTTGATGATATCATACCAAATAAATTTTTTCAATTATTTTGTGAAAAAAAACACAATTTATTCCTATTCCTTAGTTTAGTTACCCAATAAAAAAAAACTCAAAAATATGAAGTCTTTTTCTATGCCTCTTTAAAAATAATTTGAGCTAACGTATTGGCCGTACCCTGGCCGACTCTTTCATCATAATACTGAGTAAAGCGATGGTCAGATATATAAAGCTTCGCCAGTCCTATATGTGCTTCACTAGAGTATTTTCCCCAGCTAAATAGCAGCCACTGCTTGTGTAATTGAAAAACTTCTTTTGCTACGTCATTGTCGGCATTCAAGCGATAGTAACTCAATTTTTCAAATAATTTTTCTTCTACAAGCTGCATCGTTTGATAATCCGATTTAGAGAGATTACTCCACATTTGATTTGTTGATTCAACAACTTCTTCCCCATATTTTGAACGAATTTCATTACCATATTGACGCTCGTTTTCAGCTAGTGCTGTTTTCTTGAAAGCAGAAAATTTTTCTTGATCAGTCATCTGTTTCTCTCCTTTTTCATCGTTTATTGTATCATCCAATAAAACTAATATTTCTTCAATTTCTTGTTTTTTCTTCTCTAATTGCTTTTTTTGTTCCAACAAAGTTTGTTGAATTTCGGCTTGCGATTGATCCAATAATACTTTGATCCTATTCAAAGATATCTCCATTGATCGATACAACAAAATTTGCTGTAGACGTTCAACTTCGAGCTCTGTATAGAATCGATACCCTGACTTGCTCAAAAAAGCTGGCTTCAATAATCCTTTTTCATCATAAAAACGTAATGTTCGAGTACTCACACCTGATAAACCAGCCATTTGTTTGATCGAATAATTCATAACTATCCTCCTTGCTCTCTATTTGCTACCTTACACCTTGACGCAACGAGAAGGTCAAGTATTTATCTGCGATCCTACTTACTTAAAATAAATTAAATAAAAACCACTACTCAAAAGAAGTGGTTTCAAAATTATTCATGTTTTTCTAAATAAAGTGATTGCTGATCCATTTGCTGATAAATTTCTTTTAGATCCGACCAAGCAACTTCCCTATTCTTATATCCATAAGGATCATTCACATAGACAATTTCTTTTGCACGATCAAATCCTGTTATCACTGCTGAATGAATCAATGGGGTCACGTACATATCTCCTTGATCGGTATTCCATAGCATAAAATCATTGTTTGTTGGTACTTGGAAATCAACAGTTGCAATAATCCAAACAGGAATCCCTTGCGAGACTACATCTATGATATCGTCAAATGAAGCTTTTTCTTTTGTGATAACATCGTATTCATCTTCAACATATTCTTTTGCCAAATCAGCTATAGGTTCTACAGCTACCCCCATGGCTTCTTCCCCACCAGTGATGTCTCCTACAAAACCTAAATGAGGGTTCCCATGGTTCCCTGAATCAGTGTATAGGGGTTGGTAGGTGATTTTATTGGCTAATTCATTTTTATTTGTTTCATAACCATAGAATTGCAACAACATTGAAAGCGACGTAACTTCACAACCATTTTCTAAGGCATCATCCTCAAATTGGTTTTCTAATGGCACGTCTAAAATAACACTGTTCTTTTCTTGTTTTGTGTTTTGTTTTGTTTTGTTTCTTGTTTTGTGTCAAATGAGTTTAATACAGCTGTTTCTTTATCAGAAAAATAGAGTCCACCACCAATTACTACAATAAGTACTATTGGTATTCCAATTGTTACTCTTTTCAAACCTTCACCTCGTCTATTATAACTATTCTTAATTATACTGAAATATGAACAAATAAAGGCGAACAACGCTCAAATAACAGGAGGATTTTAAATTATTTTAACGTTTTTTATAACTAATTAATTTATTAATTTTTTATAGCGTTTCCAAACCTTTTAATAGCTTTAACAACAATTTAGTGTTATATTAATAAGTGGAATTTCGTTATCAACGTAATAGTTGCCTTTCGCAGCAAAAAGAGAGGAGAATGATTATGACATTCTATAACACAGATTTGCAATACCGCGTTACTTTAGATACTGATTTGAACCTTTTCATCGTTTTCGATAAAAAGAATACAAATAATGTAGCAACTGGTGTAACGATCGAACAAGCGGTACAAGAATTGCAAAAAAATATCTAGGAGTGAATACTCAATGGAAGACGCGTATTTGCGTTAAAAGCACCTGCTGTGACTAAACAGTAGGTGTCTTTTTTTGACTAATTTACTATCCATTGATATGCTTTTTCAAATAATAAGGAGGATTGAACGATGAACAATGCTTTTACTCATAAGATTGATGAGCAGATCACGTTAACTTTCCCTCAACTTTCTGCGGCGAAAGAATTATTTTCGTTGATCGACTCTGATCGAAACCAAATTACTCGATTTTTAGATATGGATCAGACGCAAACCTGGCAAGATGAACGTGAATTTATCAAAACTAAATTAATTGGTTACGCTGAAGGAACAGATTTATTGCTTTTTATGATGTTCAATCAACAACTATGTGGCTGTATCGATATTCATAATATTGATACAAAAGCTGGTAAAGGTGAAATTGGTTATTGGATTCATTCTTCTTTTTCTGGTCAAGGAATTGTTTCAAAAAGCGTCCGTGCAATTAGCGTGTTGGCATTCAATGCGTTTGAATTGAATAAATTAAAAATCATTGTTGATTTGGAAAATTCAGCCAGCAATCGAGTCGCCCAAAATAGCGGTTATATTTTAACGAGTGTTGAACGATCAGATATGCGCTTGCGAGAGGATTTACGCGATATGAATCACTACACCCTTTTAAAAGATTAAAAGGAGCGATAAAAAAGGAGCAGACGATTAAATTCGCCTACCTCCTTTTTTTATCTTACTACCATGACATTGCATGGAGCATGATTAACGATATAGCCTGAAGTGGAGCCCACTAATAGACGTTGAAAGCGACCTTTACCCGTTGCTCCCACATAAATCAAATCAATATCATATTGTTTTGGTAATTCTTCTGTCAATGCTTTTTTAGGGTTTCCGATGTATTGAATGATTTCCATATCATTGTAGCGGCCGCGAGCTTTCAGCCCTTCAAGATATTCTTTAGCTTCTTGAGATTCCTCGGCTAAGATGTCTTCCATCGGTTGGGCACTTCTCACTAATAAACTAGAATCATCAATAACATGGACTAAATACAATTTTGCTTCGTTTCTTCTTGCTGCTCCGATGGCTTCAAAATATGCATCCTCTGATTGATCAGAGCCATCCACTGCCACCATAATATGTTTATATCTATTAATCATTTTATCGATCTCCTTTGGCTAGATTTTTTAATCTAACTGATTATTTTTTGAATCAGCTAGTTATTTCTCATCGAATGACAGTTACACTACAAGGTGCATGATTAACCACATATGCTGCTGTAGAACCGATTTGCGCTAATTGAATCTCACCTTTTCCCGTAGCACCAAGAAAAATCATATCAATTTCTTTGTCCTTAGAAAACTCCACAATCTTTCTTTGAGGTTCTCCCAACTCAACAAATGGTTCAATATTTTCAAAATCTTTGAGCGCTGCATCATGGACCTTTTTTAGCAATTCTTTTTCAATTTGTTCTTTTTCTTCTGAATAAATTTTACTAAATGAAAACGCACTAGTAGAAAGCTCCTTATCGTTAATGACTGCTAACATGCTTAATTTAGCTCCAGAATATTTTGCGACTTCAATTGCTTCATCAAATGCCTGGTCAGAATTCCTTGATCCATCAACTGCAACTAAAATATTCTTATAACTATTCACCATTGTAACCGCCTCCTTCACTTAAATTATAGAAGATATTCAGTAAACTGTGAAACGATAACTATTAAAAAATGAACAGTTTTATAAAAAGCAGGCTATTAAGCACCCTTATAAATGTTCAAAATCCCAATTTATATATTTGGTTTATGAGCATTATTCTTGTATCTATTTTGACAATCCGTTATGGTAACTATAGTTCATTTGTTTATCCGAGTTCCTTCCCAGGACTCTGGCCGTCGTTGCCCTGCGACGGCTTTTCTTTTGTTATAAGCAGAAAATTTGCACGAAACCTGTTTTATGATTATAGTAATCTTTGGGTACAATCCCATCCTTTATAGAATTTGTTTTTTCACTTGCAGACCGTTATGTGTGAACGGTCTTTTTTTATGCTCTTTTGTACTATTTCGGCAAAATATTTTCAAGTGAAAAATATCATAAGCATATCAATAGTTCTCCTCTTTTAACTATGATAGGGTTATAAGAATCAGAAAGGAGGATGAACCACATGAAATACCTTGATATTATTGCACTTGTGTTGTTAATTATCGGTGGAGTCAATTGGTTACTAGTCGGTCTTTTTGAATATGATCTTGTTGCTGCTATCTCAGGCGGAAGTACAACTATTTTAGCTAAAATTATATATATTGTTGTTGGGTTATCTGCCTTATATTGTTTGAAATTTATTCCAGCAATTGCAAATAGAGCTGAATAACTACTTAAAGACCTCTAGGTAAACTAGAGGTCTTTTTTGTACTTGTATTGAGTAATAGGTACTTCTTTACTCCAACTATTTATTCAACTATCCGTGTTATATCCGAATAGCTGTAACTCAGCCTAATGAAATACATCACTCTTTTTTATCACATAAAAAACCACTCCAGTGAGTGGCTTTAAGCTTCATCTTTTCCTTTTACTACATCGTAAGGATCATAATCTTCTTGTTTCCCAAAGACATCTGCATTTAGATCCATTCCCGTTTTCGCCATATCTAAAGCATTAGTTTCGACATTCTCTAAACGTTGATTGATATATTCATCTTTTGTAATGACTTTCCCGGTCTTTTTATGTTTAAAAAAATCATGCATAATGATCACCTCTTCGATTTAATGCTTTAACTATACAATGCTTTGTATCATTTTTAAACTATTAGGATCGGTGCTTTATTTTTTTTCATCGACAAATCAATTATTTGATTTTATAAACTAGATTCAAATAATTCTCGTCTTTATTTTCAAAGGTTATTTCATCAAGCACTTTCCAGCCTCTCTTTAAATAGAAGCTAAGTCCTGATTGATTCTTCGATAGGCATTTTAAGGACATTTGATGATTCACCTGCTTTTTTGCTTGCTCTAAAAGAAGTGTCCCAATCCCTAAGCCCACTTTATTGGGGTCAACAAATAGACAATGAATAAAAGAATCCTCAAGATAGATAGAAATAAAGCCAATAATTTTATCTTCCTCTACAGCAACTAGGACTTTTTCTCCTAGCGTATCATTATCAAAATCAGCTAATTTGAACTCAGCAGGGTCCTGCCAATAAAATGCTCGCCTTCGACTGACGAGATATAATTTTCTTAGCCCATTCCGTTGAAATTCTTGCATATCATTTACGATAATCAAAAAGCGCCCCTCTTTCTATGATTTCATTTAATTTATATTCTAAATTGAAATTGTTCAGTTGGTACATTGTTTTTTGGTGTAGATAATTAGTTTTGTTATCAGGATATCATTTAACATAAAATAATCAATCCTAGGTATACATTCCTTTATCGAGTTAGGCCCTTTACTGTATTTAATAATTTTGATATAGAACATAAACTTTCATTCTAACCTATTGACAGTCGCTTCATACGACTGCTTTTTTGTATTCATTTACATTAAATAAACTTAAAATTTAACAATAAAAAAGACCACTATCAAGTGGTCGCTAAAACTAATTATATAAGTAACGAGTAGCGATATACGCGAGTACTGGTAATAAAAATAAAAAGATAATTATAGCTAAGATTGCTAAAATAATTGAAACGATTCCCGCACGATTCCATGTCTGCTGCACCGCTAAAAATGTCTCAACATCTTCATAGTTCCCTTTTTGCCAAGCCCATTCATTTCCTTTGAAACCACAAACAAAAACCCAAATAATGTTAAAAACTGGAATCAAACATAGCAAAGGCAAATATGTTTTATTCCCAAACCCCCAAGTGATATTGTACATAAATGCTCCCCAATTCCATCCTTTGATTGCTTGAGGTATTTCATCACCATATTGTTCGTTCATTAAAACTCCTCCTTTATAAGCACAACTCCATCATAACAAAATCAATTCTACAAAAAAAGCGTTATCAACAGTTTATATTATTTAACCGTTAATAACGCTTTATCAAAGTAAAAAATACTTATTTATAGTTTTTATTTTACGAATTTATCTTAAAATAATTTTTTTGATGTTTTTTATTTAACAAATAAGTTCTTTAGCATTATACTATCCACTGAGTTAGTTCCTTTCCTTTGTTTAACGAATATGTCATTGTCATTCACACTTTCACGTTCTAACTCATTGACAACTGTTTTTAAACAGTTGTTTTTTTATTAAAAAATTTTCTCTTCAGTTTCATTTAAGTTTTGACAACTATAGTAGCGATAGTCAATCAAATAAATTTTCTGACTGCTGTCTTATGTGGATGAACTTGGTGTTTTTGCTTAGCGATGAAACTCAAAACGTTTGTTTGTTTCATTACAATTAAGCTGCAGGTTCGATTCCTGTCTTCCACGTTTCATTAAAAAAACAGATTTGACAATAAAAAAGCCAACTATCAAAGATAGTTGGCTAAAATTTCTAATTGGCGGGAATGTGTAGGAATCGAACCTACCCAAGAAGCTCTTAACTCCTCATACTGGTTTTGAAGACCAGAGGGCACACCAGAACCCATCCACTCCCGAAGCAAGATAATCATACCATGGATTTAAAGGGTTATCAATAACAAATAAAAAAGAAAAAAGAAAGAAAATTCCTTACTTACAGAAGTTCTTTCTTTTTTTAAATTACTAATATCAAAATCACAGATAATTTTTCTACTACTTATTGTCCTTCTGAAAATTCACTGATTTCTTTATTTAAAAAATAAGAAATCACTGTTCGGATAATGACGATCAAAGCTAGTTTAATAATGTCTTGAAATGTCGGTTTAATGATCGATTCAATAATATCTGCTACGATCAAAAATTCTAAACTTAATAAGATATAACTTCCTAAATACGCTTTGATAAATTTATTTCGCGTTAAAACAGATGGAAATTTATTCTTAGTTTTTGCTTGAATCAACTTTATAAATGACATAATTGCGCCAAAAACAATAATACCAATCGATAATACATCTAAGACTAAAACAAATGGGTGGACGATATTTTGGATAATACTATCAAAATCAACCATAATTCCTCTCCCTTTTACGATACTTTTATCTTTATTCTAAGCTGAATAAATTATCGAAGCAACTAATTATCCTTTTTATAAAAAATAAGAAGCCTTAAAAAGGCTCCTTATTTTTTATTTAATTGATGGATAAAGGTCAGCGGTTGTTTTGTTGCCATTTTTAGAAAATACGCTGGTCGACTTATTGCCTTTAGCTTTTTCAATTGCCGCATTTTTCTTATCCAAATTCTTATAGTCAAAATCTTTTGGATCTATCGGTGAAAAACCTTCTGGCGTATAGAATCGCAATAGATTTTCCTGATTCAATTTATCAGACAAGCTCAATGCTTCTTTGACTTGTTGTTGTTTCTTATCAATATCCGAGGTAATCCCCAATTTATCAGTATCAACAACTTCACCTGTTTTATTATCATAAGTTTGGCCGCTTAACTCAGTATAATTAGGTGTCACAAAATCACCATTCCTGAATGCCACCGTCTGATCATGTTGAGAGGAGAATAAATCTGTCCCAAATTGAATATATTTAGAACTATCAACTCCTACCAAATGTAGTAACGTTGGCAACACATCGATTTCACCACCGTATTGATGTTGAATTCCTCCTTTGGTATATCCCGGAATATGGAACATCAATGGGACACGTTGCATTTGAGCGTCATCAAATTTACTCCAGGTTGCAGGATCTTTACCTAAGGCTTTCGCTAAATCTTTATTATTACTATCTGAAATCCCAAAATGGTCTCCATAAATCATAAAGATCGAATTTTGATAAATACCAGAAGCTTTAAGATAATCAAAGAATTGACGTAAAGATTCATCTAAATAATGAGCTGTTCGAACATAATCATCAACAGTACTATCTCCCGTATTCAATGATGGAAAATTGAAATTCTTATCATCGGTTAAGTAAGGTGTGTGATTGGTTACAGTTAAGAACTTCGCATAAAATGGTTGTTGCAAATGTTCTAAATTCCCTACAGATTCTTTCAATAAATCTTTATCTAAAATACCATACCCTAAACTTTCATCTGAAGAGTTAAAGTATGAACGATCAAAGAAATTTTGATAGCCTAGGTTTTTATATACATGGTCACGATTCCAGAAACTACCGACATTTCCATGGAACACAGCACTAGTATAACCTGACTGTTGATTCAAAATTGCTGGCGCTGCTTGGAAGGTATTATCCGATCCAAGTTGCGTAAACAACGATCCTTGCGGCAACCCAAAGGTACTAGTTTCTAACATGTTTTCAGCATCACTGGTTTTACCTTGTCCCACTTCATGGAAGAAATTATCAAAAGCCAAGGTTTGCTGGTTATCATTTTCTAAACTATTTAAAAATGGTGTGACTTCTTGACCATCAACTTTCATATTGATCAAAAATTGTTGGAAACTTTCCAAATGGATTACGATAATGTTTTTACCCTTAGCAATACCATATTTGCTTGAATCCGGCGCTGCATAATGACTCTTCGTGTATTTCAACACATCGGTTAACCCATTGCTTGAAGCATGAGCTCGAACACTATTGGTTTGTTCTGTTTTAATGCCATCATAAATCGTAAATGCGTCTAAGCCTAAGTATTTTACAATATACGAACGATCAAACGTCCGTTGCAACAATTGAGGACGATTGGCTTCACTCAATGACAAGTTCACAGAAAATATCAATGCCGACAGACAACTGATTGCCACTGCAAAGGACTTGCGAACGGGTTTACTGATGATTTCTTTTCGTTTTGCAAAGATGTAAATCAAAATGCCTAAGAAGGCGAGAATATCGATCCAATACAAAATGTCATGAACCTTCATTAAGGAAAATGAACTTCCCGAAATCCCCTGTGAAACTTTTGAAAATCCTAAAACTGATTTTATCGTGACAAAGTCCGTAAACTCACGATAAAAAATCACATTGAGGTACAAGATCAAGGTGTTGAAAAGATCCAACAGAAATAATGTGATTAATGCTGGTTTGATTCTTTTGATATACAGGAATACTCCGAAAATCAATAACGTTGTCGCAATAGGATTGATCCATAAAATGAAATACTGGATCGACCCTTGTACACCTAATGAAAAATCGGTGTAATAGGCGAAAATCGTTTTTGCCCAGAATAGTACGCTGACTACCAATAAGATAACCCAACGGTTGGTAAAAGCTTGCTTTATCCGGTTCATCCGGAACACTTCTTTCTCTATTAAATTGTCCGTTTCTACTATAACAGATTTCAAAAAATATGCATTTTTATTTAGTAAAAAAACACTGTTTTTTAAAAATTTTAAAACTTATATATATACTTCCTAAAAATTAACGATACGACCGCTATTTTGCTAGCTTTGTAAAGCTAAATGAAAATTTTCTGAGACACAAAAAATTCACATTCTTAATATTTATCCATAAAATAACAGTTATAAGCTGCTGTATTTAGCTCCTCATTTTACTACTTGGAGGTTTGCTTATTCGTCAATAATTATTTTTAAATATAATCGTCCTTTTAGCAAGCGGATATTTTTATCTTTCTGAGCGTTTCTGTTATGGTAAATTTATCAAGAAAAAGGAGGACTCATCTTGCGTTTAGAAAACAAAAAAGTTATCGCACTGGTTGATAATGACTTTGAAGATTTAGAACTTTGGTACCCTGTCCACCGTGTTAGAGAAGAAGGTGCTCAAGTTGATTTAGTTGGCGCAGAAGCTCATAAAACATATACGGGAAAATATGGCGTTCCTGCGGAATCTGACTATGCATTTAGTGATATCAATGTTGCTGACTATGATGCTATCCTTGTCCCCGGTGGTTGGGCACCAGACAAATTACGTCGTTTTCCTGAAGTCATCTCATTTGTACAAAGAATGGACCAAGAAGAAAAAATTATTGGCCAAATTTGTCATGCAGGTTGGGTGTTGATTTCTGCCGATATTCTTAAAGGGAAGCAAGTCACAAGTACACCTGGTATTAAAGATGATATGACAAATGCCGGAGCTACCTGGATTGATACACCGGTTGTAACTGACGGGCACATTGTTTCTAGTCGACGTCCGCCAGATCTTCCTGACTACATGCGTGAATTTATCGCCGTTTTAGAGAAAAAATAGCAAAACAATAAGCCCAAAAGAATAGTCATTCTTTTGGGCTTATTTTAATTATTAGAAATACTTTGGACTAGTTTTGTGCTTAAACGTTGCAATAGCAAAAGTTCCTCTTCAGCAAGCGGAAGAAACTCCTGTATTTGAGCGGGAATAGTTTTCGCCTGCTCTTTTAGTCTCTGTCCACTATTTGTTAAACGAATAGTCAATAATCGTTCATCTGCTTGGTCGCGTAACCGTTGGATGAATTTTTTTGTTTCCAATTTTTTTAAAACAGGGGTTAATGTCCCTGAATCTAAGCATAATTTTTTTCCTAATTCAGTGACAGATAATGCGTCTGTTTCCCAAAGCACTAACATGACTAAATATTGCGTATACGTCAGATTCAAAGGATCTAATAACTGTTTATAGTGTTTCGTTATTTCTCTTGAAGCAGCATACAATGGAAAGCATAATTGATTTCCTAATAATAACGCTTCATACTCATGACCTGAATCTAGTGGTTCATCTATCATTCTAAAAATTACGCTTCGACTGCTTTGATTGTTACTTCGATATTGCCTGCTGTAGCTTTTGAATAAGGACAAACAGTGTGAGCAATTTCTAGTAATTCTTGTGTCTCTTCTACAGACAATCCTTCAATAGATCCTTCGATCTCAACACCTAAAACAAAGCTTGATTCACTTTCAGCATACAAAGAAACTTGCGCACTGACCGTCGCTGCCCCTTCGATGCCTTTGCTTTGTTTAACGAGATCTAACGCACTATTAAAACATGCACTGTAACCGGCAGCAAAAAGTTGTTCAGGGTTAGTCGCATTTTCCACCCGTTTACCAGGAGCGGCAATATTTAATTCAAAAGAATGATCAGGACTATGAACTTCTCCAGAACGGCCACCAGTGTTAATGATTTTTGTTGAATACATTTTTTTCATATCTCTATCACTCCATCTTATAAATTTTGTACAATTAAATTGTACGCAATCCTTTTCTTTTATTCAATTAATCTGCTTGATCACTGATAAAATAAAAAAACTTCGGCAAATGCCGAAGTTTTTTAAGCTGATTTTTTCATTACTATTCCAGTATAGATCCAGACAGTCAGCCCATAATAAATCAAATAAAGTACTAAGAAAATTAAAAATGGTAACCATAGATTTCCATAAGGATTGCTGAGTAAACTTTTAAACATTTGCAAACCGAATAGAACATGGATCATCCCTAATAATCCTGGGACTAAAAATAAAACGCCGATTTCTTTACGGATGGAAGCCAGTAATAGTTGGCGTCTAGCCCCGATTTTATCCAGCATATTATAGCGTTGGATATCACTTTTTGCTCCAGATAAAATCTTAAACATTAAACAACTTGCCAGCATGGTCAAAAAGGCAATTCCTAAAAAGAAGCCCATAAATTCAAAACCAGAAAATAATGCGTTATACGTATCATAGACCAGTACTTTTTGTGAAAATCCGCTAATATCACGGTTGATTGTTGGATTATTTTTTAGGTTTTCATCAACTAACAGTGATAATTTTGCTTTGTCTTTCATAAAGTCCGCTACATGAATGACCCGTAATTCTGTAGGTGCTTCATTTAAGGCTGAAAAATCTGAAGGACTCAAAAATTGATGACGTTTCCCACTTTGTTCTGGAAGTTCTAGATTACGTAGTTCATCCGAAGCAGCTACATCGTTTTTCAAGGCCTGTCCATCATAATAAACCGTTTTAGTTGTACGACTAGCAATAAATTTTTTGGCTTCTAATGGATGTTGATCAAATTGTGATTGATCATAATAAACCGTATCTTGATCCTCTTTTTGAGTATAAGTTACGTCAGAAGTAGGAGTAATGTTTGCTAATTTATCCGCATCGACTTTCTGAGCATTATTTAAAACCAAGTCATAGGTAGATGTGATATTCGTCATTTTAGGTATCTCATTATGGAAACCCAGCCCTACTGTAATTGCACCAAGTGCTAAAGCAAAGAGCATCGCAACCATCGAAAGGATTTTTGTATAATCTTGGATACGGAAACTTAGTTGTGACAAAGTAAAATTATTTAATCCTTTCAAAGCTATCTTGTCTCGATGTTTTAACAGATTTAAACCAAAAATCAAAATCGAATGAAAAACAAAATAGGTTCCCAAAACAATTGTAATTAAAGCAATCACTAACGCTAAAACGGCTAATTTCATCACTTGAGTCATCATATAATAACCAACCGCTAGTAAAACAAGCCCCGCAATCACTTCTAAGATCAAAGTGACCGTTTTACGAGTTGCCGGCGCCGGTGTTTCGCTTGCTCGTAATAAATTTAAAATCGGCTTTTTAACAATCGTCATGGCATTCACCAATGCTGCCAATAAAAATATGATCATAAAGAATAGGATAGTAAACAGAATCCCTTTTGTACTTACTGCTGCAAAATGAGTAATTTTAAGCGCTAATTGTTTCACCAATAATTGTTGAACAACACTGCTTAACCCAATTCCGACCACAATTCCGACCATCGTTGCTCCAATACCAACCACAAAAGTTTCGATAAAAACCATTTGAGCAATTTTGCGCCCTTTTGCACCCAACATCATGAACATTGCATAATCTTTTTGACGCATCGACATCAAAAAGGAATTTGCATATAAAATGTAAACGAAAGTGATGATCGATAGCAATACCGTACCTAAATGAAAAATCAATACTACCGACGAAACCAAAGAATTACTTTTCAAAAAAGCTTCGTTTGTTGCTAAGCCTTCGAACATGTAAAAAATACCGGAAGCCATGACTAGTCCTGAAAATAGTAAGATATAATCTCTCAAACGGCCTTTTATTCCAGTAAGTGATAATTTTAAAAGCATAAAAATCCCTCCTACTGTTCCAAATTACCAAGAATACTTAGAATCTGACGATAAAAAGCATCTTGTGTTTGGCCTTCGCGATTAAGTTCTTGGTAAATGACACCATCTTTGATGAATAGGATACGCCGACAATAACTAGCTGAAAAAGGATCGTGGGTAACTAATAAAATCGACACTTGATCTTTTTGATTCAACTCTTCCATTGTATCCAACAAATCACGCGCACTATTTGAGTCCAATGCCCCTGTAGGTTCATCGCCTAATAAAATCGTTGGTTGAGTAACCAATGCCCGCGCAGCTGCGACTCGTTGTTTTTGACCTCCAGAAATCTGTGCCGGATAGCTATTCAATATTCCGTCGATCGATAATCGCTTAGCAACTTCTGCAACCCGTCGCTGCGTTTCTTTCCCTTTGACTCCCTGTAAAGATAAGGGCACTGCGATATTTTCAGCAGCAGTTAAATTTTCTAACAAATTAAAATCTTGGAAAATAAACCCAATTTCTTTACTACGAAAATCAGCTAACTGATTGCCAGATAATTTTGTGACATCTGCTTGGTTAATGGCTATTTCTCCAGCTGTGGGTTTATCTAAAGTCGCTAATAAATTCAATAATGTTGATTTACCAGAACCCGATGCTCCCATGATACCGACAAATTCACCTTTTTCTACTTCGAAAGAAATTCCTTTCAACGCTTCTGTTTTCTTTTGATTTCCTTTTCCATACGTCTTTTTGACATTGTTGACTGAGACGATTTTTTCCATCGTTACACCTCTTAATTTCACGCTCTTATTCTGATAAACTAATCATTTCCTACTTTTGTTTAATTGGCTGAACTTATACCTAATTTTTCAGCTGCTTTTTCAGGGACTTTCTTTTTCTGAACTTCTTCATAAGAAGTAACACCTTTATTCTTGTTCCAGGTAACCTTCAAGAAAGCTTCTTTCCGCAAAGGCCGATCCTTAGCCGCTGAAAAATCTAATTGTTTTTCCTCACCTTTTTTATCGTAGCCTGGCAATGAGTACTTGTAATCAACATATTTATTACCGCTGTCGTCTTTACTAACGATACGTTTTCCATCTGTAGTGACTTGAACATAATAGTCATCTCCACTAGAAACGACTTTTTGTGCTATTTGCAAACCTAAAAAGACCAGCACAATTAAACTAACTAAACCAATCAAAAATTTCTTCATGATTCATTGCTCCTTTTCTAATTTCTTTCCATACTATACAGGTTTATTTGAATTTTCACCATATATTAAAGAGTGAATCATCTAACAAAATTGTCATTTCATAAAAAATTAATTATGTTTACCTTTTCAAAAAAAAGAGCTAGGATCAATATTAACATTGATCCTAGCTGAGATTATTAAATTGAAAGTAACCTGTTTAGCTGTAAAGATTTGGGTGACTCACTTCACTGCAAAACGCTTCATCTGTGGTAGCTTAATAAACCATGCCACGATTAAACAAGAAACAATTTTATCTACGACATTGGCCGAAACCGCGCCCCAATAAGTTGCACTGATCATTTCTTTTCCAGAGGCACGTAATGCCATGATAACGATGTCCGTTCCCGAACCAGTAAATCCACCGAATAAAGCCAAACGAATGGGTGCACCAATCATTGGACAGATAAAGGCTAACAATACTCCCGCGAGCAACGCTTGTTTATAGCCAAAACCACGTTTAGCTACTAAAGCTACGACTATTGCCACAGCCACATTTACTAGTGCAAAGGGAATCGATAATGGACCACTGAGCAGTCCCATCAGTAAATTTGTTGTGACACCCGTAATAATTCCATAACTCATTCCAAAATTGGCCGCAATAAAAATCGTACCCATTGTATCTAAAAATAATAGCGGAATCTTCATCATTGAGACAGTTTCACCCAATACTACATTTAATACTACCGCGATTGCACACATAGCGATCACTCTGGCTTTACTATTATTCATTCTCTACGCCTCTTTTTAAAAAAATTTTTAGTTGTTCGTTTAAATCGCCTTGGTTTTCTTCACTATACCAAGTAGGAACTTCAAAGAAATTAGTATTGACTGCCGCTTCTTTACAGAGAGCAAAAAATTCTTCCATTAAAACACCACGCTCACCACTAAGTGAGCAATTAGGACTTTCGTTGATTCCGATCACACCTAAATATTGGTAGTCTTGGGCCTGATAAGCGATAAGCTGTTGCATGATAGGCTCTAGCATCGCTTGACATTTCTGACGATAATCCGGTAGTTCATTATATTGTTGATACGTCATCGGTGGACGGTTTCCACCAAGCGCTAAAAATTCAGGACAGGGCAATTGAATAAATGCGATCCCTTTTTTTAACAGCTCCACTGCAAAAGGAAAAGCACCATGAGCTCTTTCCCAACCATGAATCACTGCATTCTGATTCAAAATACAATGTGAGACTGCCACTATTTGTTTTTGTGGTTGAATAACTATTCCTCCTCGAATTCACTTTCTATTCAAAAATTTCCATCAAACTTTTTTGAATCATTGGAAATTCTGTTTCATCGATTGTTCGCACATCTAATAAATTGCTGTCATTTTTGATTCGGCTAATAATCGGTGTTCCAGCTACTCTGAGCTTTTCTTGCAAATGATCCGCTGAATACTTTTTACTCATTAAAGAAACCGTCATCGTTGGTAATAAATGTTCTGGGTAAGAGCCGCCGCCGATTTTACTATGGTCCTTTTCAATTTTTACAGTCAAATTTGGAACGTCCTTTAACATGCCCGCCAAATATTCAGCCTTAGCTAAGCATTCTTGTTCACTTAAACCAATCATTTGTAAAGTTGGAATAGCCGTCAGTGCTTCTTTCTCATCTAAGTACAAAGAAAAAGTTGCTTCTAACGCACTTAGTGTTAGTTTATCGATTCGTAGTGCGCGTAAAAGTTGGTTCTTTTTCATTTTTTCAATGTATTCTTTTTTCCCGACGATAATTCCAGCTTGGGGTCCTCCCAATAATTTGTCTCCACTAAATGTGACGACATCACATCCTTGCTCCAACACTTCTTTGATCGTTGGCTCGTACGGCAAGCCAAAAGGACGCATATCTAAAAATAAGCCACTACCCAAATCATTGATCAGAGGTAGTTTTTGACTATGAGCCAGTTTGGCTAACTGATTCAGGTCAGGCGTTTCAGTAAAACCGACAATTCGATAATTACTTGTATGGACTTTTAATATAGCACCGGTCTCTTCGGTCATCGCACGTTCATAATCAGTTAAATGGGTTTTATTTGTCGTCCCTACTTCTACAATCGTCCCACCACTCGATGTAATAACATCGGGAATCCGAAAAGCACCCCCGATTTCTACCAATTCTCCACGCGAAACCAGCACTTCTTTATTTTGAGTCAACGTGCTTAATGCCAATAAAACAGCAGCGGCATTATTATTGACCACCAAGACGTCCTCAGCTTGGGTGAGCTTCTTGACGATCGAAACTAGATGACTATAACGTGAACCACGTTTGCCTGTAGCCAAATCAAATTCTAAATTGGAGTAATGGAAACTTGTTTCCGCCACCTGCTGTTGTACTTGCTGACTTAATGACGAACGACCAAGATTCGTATGGATCACTGTTCCAGTCGCATTGATTACTCGACGTAAAGAAAATTGATTCTCCTTTAATTGTTTTTCGATCCTTATAATGATTTCATTCTCTGTCTCTAATACTGTCCGTGTACCTGAAAGGACTTCTTGACGAATTTGAGTTAATACCTGTTGGGTGGCTTCTTTAGCGAGACCATGCGAATAGATCGAGTCGATCTGCTTTAATAAACAATCGACAGACGGTAAATTAGATAAAAGTTTTTGTATCGTTTGTGGCATAAGTCTCCAACTTTCTTAGCGAGACGCTAGATTTTTTAGTGCTGCTAACACGCGCTCCACTTCCTTTTTCGTAGTAAAATAAGAAAAAGAAAGTCTAACGGTGCCTCGATCAGCGGTATGTAATGCTTTATGCATCAACGGAGCACAATGATAGCCTGGACGAGTGGCAATCTCAAATTCTTCCCAGAGTAAATCACTAACGATCGCCGATTCTGCCTCTTGAAGATTGATTGAAAAAACATTGACACGTGGCGCTGAAAAATCTCCATACATCGTTAGTCCGGTAATTTTTTGTGCTTCTTGATAAAAATAATCTCCTAAATCAGAAGTGTCTGGTTTACCTTTCAGCCACTCAACGCTGGCCGCTAATCCGGCTAGCCCAGGAATATTTAAGGTGCCTGCTTCTAGCAATGTCGGCAACTCTTGCGGTTGGACCTTAGAAAAAGACTGCATACCATCGCCGCCAGTCAAAACAGGTTCTAAGGGTACGTCTTTTCTTACACAAACTCCGCCAGTTCCCTGAGGGCCATACAATGATTTATGTCCGGTAAAGCAAAGCGCCGCGATTTTTCCGTCGCTAAGATCGATTGGAACCATTCCAGCCGTTTGCGAGGCGTCAACGATCAGAAATAGGTCATGCTGAACACAGAATTTTTTAATTCGAGCTAAATCCAATAAATTACCCGTGACATTACTTGCATGATTACAGATAACGGCTTTAGTTGTTGGCCGTAATTTTTGCAAAAATTCATCGTAATTCAAGCGCCCACTGATTGGTTCGCTCGATACAATATCTAAAAACACACCTTGAGCTTCCAATTGATACAATGGCCGCAAGACTGAATTATGTTCCCAAGAAGTTGTGATCACATGATCTCCTGGTTTGATCAACCCTTTCAATACTTCATTCAAAGCAACTGTGGCATTATTCGTAAACGCAACTTCGTACTGCTCGGCTGTATGAAAAAGGTTTTTTATTTGGTTTCTAGCCCTTTCGGCCACGCGATAACTAGCTAAAGAATACCCATGGGCACCTCGTGAGGAATTACCATATTGACCTTGAAGGATTTTGATCATCGACTCACTAACTACTGCGGGTTTCTGAGCTGTCGTCGCTGCATTGTCCATGTAAATACCCATCCTTATCATTCACCCTCTCTGCCTTTATCGATTTAAAAATTTTCCTAAAACTCGATAATTCTCTACTCGCTTAGTCATTTCTTGTTTATCCATATACTCTAAGATCAACATGGACGATTTGCGACTTGAATCCGTCAAATCCCGAAAATCGCCTAAAGTCATTTGGCTGTTTTCGACGATTTGTTTACGAACTAACTCGATAGCTTGATCAAATAGTGCTTTCAACAATACATATTCATGCGTCAAAAAGATCACCGTTTCTCCATTCAAAGCCTCTAAAACTTCTTCTGCATTTTTGTCTAAGCTGATTAAATCCTCTTTTTTTATGGGTGTATAACCACTTTTTGCTAGAGCGGCCTCAATTTTTTCTTGTGCTGTTTTTTGGTATTGATTAAAGGTTACTTCAAAATCTATCAACGCTACCCGATCGTTCTTTTCTTTTATTTTTTCATTTTTCATTAAATGCAAATAGGTAGCAATTTCCTTTTCTGTTAGCGAACTACGTAGACGTGAACGAAATTCTTCTACAGGCATCCCAATCCGCAGACGGTATTGTTTATGGTATGCGGTTAAAATCTCTGTTCCTTGATCGCACAGCTTTTGATAACTTGTTTGAGCTAAATAGCCTGTCTTGGTTTCTAAAATCCGACCTTCTGTGATCATTTCACTTAAGACTGGTTTGAGTTCGTCTTGATCTGTGCCCAGATACTCAGCTAATTCTTTCAGCTTTGTAAATGGCTGTTTTTTATTCGTCATGAAATCATTGATCAATTCATCTAAACTGCCATCTTCTTTTGCTTTCAAACTTTCTAAGATTTCAACTTTAAAGCGACGGTGTTTGTGAGGTGCAGCATCTAATACCTCACCTCCAGCAATTGTCTGCATGGGTGAATAAGCACGTAAAATGAAACGATCCCGATCTTTCACAGCTACTTGTTCTTCTAAACGTAATTGTAAAAAACCTTCTTCTCCAGGAGCAATCCAGTCAACGCCTAGAGGAACGATCCGTGCCATTACTTCTCTAGTTCCCACCAATAAACGGACCCGATCCCATAAACCGATTCCATTAATAACTTCAGGCAAGCAAGTTACTTTAACATCCAACATCCACGTATCGGCTAATTTTTCAGAAGTAGTTAAAACGTCGCCACGTTGGATTTCATCCACTGAAATATTAGCTAGATTCAATGCGGTTCGTTGTCCAGGTTGAGCGCTAGAGACATCCGTTTCATGGACTTGAATATTTCTTACACGTGTTTTCTTTTGGCTAGGATAAAGATAGAGGTCTTCACCTATCTGAATTTCGCCATCAAGTAAGGTCCCGGTAACAACGGTTCCAAATCCTTTCACACTAAATACACGATCGACATTTAAGCGAGCAGCTCCACTGTTTGACCTTTCTGTCGCTTCTTCAGCATGTTTCTGGATTTTATTGAGCAGTTCTTGAATTCCCGTACCAGTTATAGCGTCTGTTTCAACCAAATCTGCCTGCGCTAGCGGTGTTTCACTCAATTGCTCGCGAATATCTTCGACTACTAACTCTTTTAATTCAGGATCAACTGTATCGACCTTTGTTAATACAATCAAAAAATCACGGATGCCTAGTAAAGACAAAATATCAATGTGTTCTTTTGTTTGCGGCATGATACCTTCTGCGGCATCGATCACTAATAACACAAGATTGATTCCTGGTAGACCTGCAACCATATTTTTAATAAATTTTTCATGCCCAGGAACGTCTACGATTCCCACTCGCTTTTCATCCGGTAAATCTAAATAGGCAAAACCTAAATTGATCGACATTCCTCGCTTTTTCTCTTCTGAAGTCGTATCTGTTTCGATTCCCGTCAGAGCCTTGATCAAAGTTGTTTTTCCATGATCGATATGCCCAGCTGTTCCAATTACAATATTAGCCATCCACTGATCCTTTCCTACTGTAAAATCTTTCTATTATAGTAACCTGTTTTATTAAATACTCACTTTTAACTATTATTGAACTGCCCTTAACTCATATTCGGTTTTCAATCCAGCTTGAATTGCCTGATAAAAGCCTTCAGAAGTAATTTTATTTTGCGTTAATAATGACACCAACTGCATTTCTTCTGATAACGAATATTTTAAAGAAAAGCCACAACTAGCATGAATCTTTTCCGGCGTAGGAATGATTCGGATAGCAAGTTGGGCTTTTTTTGCAATTTCTTCCGCTTTCATGGCTTCCCGAGTAGAGTAAAATAGGGCAACACCGTATGTTTGCATCAAAATTGCTCCTTTATGGTTTTACGATTTTCGATGCTTGACGCATCATTTCTACGATTCTATACATATTTGTTACTTCTCCAACTGCCGATGTCAAATCATAAAAATTCAAGCAAGCACCACAAGCATAGATTTCAACACCTTGCTCAGCTAAACCAACCAAATCTTCTAACGAATCTGATCCTTTGGCTACCGAATGTACCCCGCCATTATAAAAAATAATTTTATTTGGTAAGATATCTTGTTCTGTTAATGAATAAATGAACCCTTTTAATAAATTCTTTCCTAGTTCATCAGACCCTCTTCCCATCACATTCGTATCGATTACCACGATATATGAATCAACATCAGCTACATTTTTTACCGGAGCAGTTGATAGTTCGGGTGTTTCATTTATTAATTCTGTATTTGCCTTAGAGATCACAACAACATATTTGTTTTCTGCTTGTTGTTCCATTTGATAGATATAACCTAGTTGTTCAGCCATTTTTTTTAAATTTTGAGTCGCGATTTCATTATCTACAAGCGTCTCGACTACTGCATGTTCTCGCAATGCTTTTTTTGTTTCGATTACCGGTAAAGGACAAGCCTTCCCTAATGCATCAATCTTAAACATCTCTTTCGCTCCTTCATCAAGTGTAATGCGATTAATCAACTAATAGTTCTTTTCCTTGTTTTTCTATAACAACGCCAAAGTCTTTAGCCGGAATATCGGCTGCTTGCAGCTCTTTCACTAATACCGTTGCTTGATCCGCTGGAACACTTACTAAAAGCCCGCCAGATGTTTGAGGATCAAATAAAAGTTCTTCAATTCCAAAATCATCAATTTCAAAAGCGATTTTATCTTGCATATAATTTCGATTACGTTGACCACCTGCCGTCAAGATAAACTCTTTTGCTCCTTGGTAGGCTTCTTCAAAGTAAGGAAGATCTTTAGAGTGGATTTTCGCGCTAAATTTATCGTTCAGCATCTCGTGTAAATGTCCTGCTAAACCAAAACCAGTCACATCAGTACAACTATTGATTGGATAATTTCGAATGATTTCCATTGCATATTTATTTAATGTTTCCATGCTCGTGGTTGCTTTCACAAATGCAGTTTCACTGATTTCTGCTGCACTGTAACCCACAGTGATGATACTTACACCTAAAGGTTTGGTCAGTATTAAATGATCACCTAATTGGCAAGTATTATTTTGATAGATTTTAGTCGGATCGATGGTTCCGGTAACCGATAAGCCATATTTGACTGATTGATCGTGAATCGAATGTCCACCCGCTAAAATAGCGCCAGCTTCTTGGACTTTTTCAGAACCACCCCTTAAAATCTCTTTTAAAATAGACAGATCTTTTTCTTCAGGAAAAGCAACAATATTTAAGGCTGAGAGAACTTCTCCTCCCATAGCATAAACATCACTTAACGCATTTGCTGCCGCAATTTTACCAAAAAGATATGGATCCGTTACCATTGTTGGGAAAAAGTCTAATGTCTGAATAATTGCTAAATCTTCACGTAATTTAATAACAGCTGCATCATCTGTGGAATCAAATCCAACTAATAAATTTTCATTAGTAGTTTTAGGTAAATCAGCAAGCAGTTCTCCTAGATTACCTGGTCCAATTTTTGCATTACATCCACCACAAACAATCAATTGTTGTACTGTATCCATTCTACTCACCATCCTTTGCATCAACTATTATAACAGTTTATTTTTTGTTTAACCAGGAGAATTTTATTTAATATAACTTATAAAATATTATTGATTATTCCATTGAAATTTAAAATTTATTCACTATCTTTATATTCACTTAATCAGAAAAAAATATTATTTATAAAAATAGATTTGATTTATTAAATAATCTCCTTTTTTCAGAAACCCCATTCATTGTGAAATATAAAATAAATAATTGCACAAAAAAACTACTCGCTTAATTAAGCAAGTAGTTTTCTTTTACGCTTTTGCTTTTGCAACAGTTCCCATACTCTTACGGATATAAGTAATCCCAGTATAGATGATTACTACAATAATAATATACGTTAGAATTTCTAAATTTAATCCAGTTACAAATTTTGCCGCAATGATTACTCCTAAAATACCACCAATTGTGATAGCTAGACTAACTTTACGCGCATAGTCTCCAGTTTTTACAAAGTTAATACTTGCAATTGGCATCAATCCAGCACATGAGCCCATCATTACAGGAAAAGCAACTAAGGGACTCAACCCTAACATATAGACCATTGCCATACACGGTGCATATAGACCTACGCCGATCGTCATTAATGCGCCTAGGAAGAAATTAATCACAACACCGATAATCAATTTGATTCCTGTTAAAGCAGTAGCAGTATTGTCTGCTCCTAAAATATCGATCCAACCTTGTTGGCGTGCAAACATCAAGACTGCTGTAACAATCAATGCCCAGCCCATCCAAAGTTGAACTTTCTTTTCTGGTAAGCCCGTTACAAATTTTGAACCGATAAAAGCACCGATTGTGGCCGCACCTACTAAAGAAAAAAGTGTTACCGGTGATACATCAACTACTTGAGTGAAGATAAACGCTTCAACTAAAACGGGAATTCCATGGGCAACGTTTAACGTTCCCGGTAATAAGCGATCAGAACTCAACTGTTTTGTTGCGTCTAAAGCTAACGTTGTAGGTGCAAAACTTCCGATCCCTAATGTATCTAAGAAGTCTGTAACAAAGCCAATTATTCCCGAAACAATCCAGCTTCCATGACCTAAATTATTTCTATTTTTAAATAAATCACTACCCATGTTGACCGTGTGTAAGACCATCAGTGCAACATAGATTCCTAGCAATATCGTTACCATATTTGTCCTCCTTTTATTTCTAGCCTAGAAGAAATCCTTCTTTTAAAGAATCTTTCGGATCCACTAAAAAGGAATTATACCCAGTGACATATGCTGATCCAGTGACCCGTGGAATAATTGCTTTGTACCCGCCCACTTCTGCTTCCGCAACAATCTCACCTTTGAATTTTGTGCATAAAATACTTTCATAAACAAAAGTATCTCCGACTTTCATTTCACCTTTACCATAAAGCGTTGCCAATTTTGCACTCGTCCCTGTACCACAAGGAGAACGATCCACTTGACCATCACCAAAAACAACCACATTCTGATACGTTGCATCTGGGCTAGTAGCCGGTCCATAAAATTCAACCAAGTCCACGGTTTGAATATGTTCCAATGTCGGATGTTTGACATCAATTTGATCATTGATTGCTTCACGAATGATTATTCCTAAATCATTGAACTTTGAGGCATTTTCTGGTTTGATTTCTAAACCAACAGACGAAGCTGGCAAAATGGCAAAGAAACTTCCACCGAAAGAAATATCTAGTGTGATTTCCCCGATATTTGGAACATCAACTTTTACATTTTCTTTATATAGAAAAGATTCTACATTTTCAAAAGAGACTGCTTCTGCAGAATAGTCTTCATCTAAATGAACGGTTCCTCTAACAATTCCCGCTGGAGTATCTTGTACTACTTTTACTTCACGGTCACCTTCTGCTACTTCAACCCAACCTTGTTCTACGGCCGCAGTCATAGCAGCGATCGTATTATGTCCACACATATTTAAATAACCACCTGAATCCATAAAGATAATGCCATAATCCGCTTCTTCATGAATGGGTTCCGTGATAAAAGCTCCAAACATATCCCGATGTCCACGGGGTTCTAACATCAACATCTTGCGTAAATTGTCTGCTTTCGTTTCTAAATAAGCACGTTTATCCGCCATTGTTTCGCCAGGAAATTTAGGAATTCCACCAATAATTAAACGTGCAGCTTCACCTGCTGTATGGGTATCAATTGCTGAAATCATTTTTGATACTTTCATGATTGTCCTCCTTATTGAGCATAACTATCTGAACATACAATTCATTTACATTTCTTGTTAGTCCTTATACATCTCTTCCGATCACTTTGGTCTTTGATTGTCTTTCCTCATTTTCAACTTTATTGAAGCTAGTGCTATGGCTGCATCGCGTGGATCAATTGTATTTTCACCTACAACTTCCGTCTCAATTCCGTTTTTAGATTTATTAAAATCCAATACATGTTTCGTAAATTCATTTTCGACTACAAACTTCGCTTGTGTACCAATGAACTTGAGACCAACCACGCTTATATTTCGGCAACCAATTTCTTCTAGCATATTGGCAAAGTCAATATCAGAATTGCCCCAACCATCTGTTGAGGCGATTACACCATTTGTCCGCATGCCTGCTAACCAAGCAGCAGTTCGCTGCCCGACTAAATATTTCATTGCATTGCTTTGTGGTGTACCGACGATTATGATCCCTTGAAAATCAATATCAGGATCTTTTCCCAAAAGATCTACCAACGGATCTTGAAAATGATGTAATGATGTTTCTTTTGTTGATGGACCTATTCCCATGATGCCACCACCTATTTCTTATTTAGTTAAACCATCGAGCGAATAGCTCCATCTCGATATTCATTTGCAGATAAAAAGATCGGCATATTATTCATGTCTATAATCGAAATCCCTCCCGTAAAGCCGCTAGGCTCATTCGGGTAAAGTAGCATATCATACATTGCTCCTTGGCCAGCCACTTGTTTTACTAAAGTAACTTTTGGTTTTCCTGGATGAACGTTATCTTCATAGACATGAATTTCATTTGCATCTTTACCGTCCAACAGCTTCAAACTTTCTCGTATTTCTTGAATATACTTGTCTACGATGGCAAACATTTTAAGACAAAGCCCACGATTAAAAGGAGTCCCCTTTTTAGCTAGAAGATCTACCAAAATGATGGTGTCTTCTGCTTTAGGCGTCCCTGCTCGATTCAATACTAAATGATCACGCAATACACCTTCAGAAGAACCAAATTCGTGCATTTGTTCTCCTTCTTCAATTGCTCCAGTCATGACGACCGAAACTCCTGTTAGCGTATGCGTGATCCCGGTTCCCAACACACCTAGCACTTTCGTAGAAATCGGAATGATATCCATGATCGTGTTCGTTTCAATCTCTTGTTGATGTGGTGGAAGTAATCGAATCGTCAGCTTCTGAATAGCGGCGTCTTCACAGTCAAAGTCCTGCTTAATTTGCAAACGATCTGGAGATAGTTGGAAACGATCTCCCAAAATAACCTCTTGCATATGAAAAACTTTGATCTTTAAAGTCTCGCCTTGCATTAATCACACCTACTTTCAGCAGAAATAGTAGTTAATAAGTAGTATCCTTAGAAAAATACTACTTATTAAATTACTCTTTTGATTTAGACGTGGGCAATGTATTCATAAGGTAATGGAACAATTTTCCCTGGCGTTTCGATTTTAACTAATTCTTCTAATGTATCTTTCAAAATACCTGTTTGCATTTCAATGTTATGAGGTTCTCCAGCATTCGCTCCCATTGGCACGCGTGGTGCTACAGCACGCGGTGTACCATTTTGACGAACAACTGGTGGTAATGCTGCGATTAAAATAGTAGGAATCCCGGCTTCCTCAATAGCTCTCTGCACGATCACGGCAGTTCTATGACAGGTTCCTCAGCCAGCGGTCAATACGACGGCGTCGACTTCTTCTTCTAATAATTTTTTAGCAATTTCAGGTCCGGTTACATCGTGGAAAGCATCTTGGTCTCCACCACCACCCATAAAGGCATAGTGTACAGGTGCAGATTCTTTGATAAATCCTTCTGCTGCTAATTCATGCAAACGATCAATCGGGAACATGGAATTAATGTCACGGTTGGCATCCGCATTATCATATCCTCCATGAGAAACCATCAACTCATCGACTGTAGCTGTATCTGGAACCTCACGGAAGGTCGTATCTCCTGCTAAATTGAATCGTTTATCTGTTTTTAAGTGAACACCTGCAGCAGTTGCTAATGCTACACGCATTTCTTTAAGCTCTTTTTTGACCGGTGTAAAGACAGATTTCGGTGTAATTGGTACGAAAATTTCTGACTGTAACCCTTCAAAGACTGTTAAGCCCATGTTTAATTCTCCTCTCTTGTTTCTTCACGTTTTTTTCTGGCTTCAACTCGACGACGTTCATGCTCGTAAATGGCTGTTTTATAATGCTCATCGGGCTCTTCTGCCAGGACTTCTGGATAGGTCATTAAAAACCCAACTTCTTGACCGATTTCTAAATCATATTCAGAAATGATCATTCGACGTGGTACTTTTAACTGGCCCAAACGACCTTTCAAGTCGATCGTTACACTAGCATCAAACAATTCTACAATGATGCCTTCAAACATTTGTTCCGTCGAAATGTATTTGAGTTTGTTTATTCCATCCATATGATTCACCTTATTCTTCGATTTCGTAAATTTCTTGCCGCTTCTTACTTTTTGGTAAGCTTTGTTCATTAGGCGCTAATTCAATTTTCTTACCAGTTGTTTTTTCGATGATTTCAATGTTGTTCAATTTAACATTTGGATTCCATTTACGTTCAGCAGCTTTGATTGTTCCGCCGCCCATCAATGTTTTTAACATTGCTAAATCACGAATCGCGTCTTCTTTACATAGCGTATTATTTGATAAGATCTCATTTTCGATCCCTTGTTTTGATTTGTTATTATCAACCATGGCGATCATTTCTGGGTTACCTACCACTAACGCACCTTGAATCGCTGAATAAGAATCACCAACAACTTTAATACCACGTTTACCGATTTCTTCGATATGCGACGCAAAGTCAATATGGTTGTTACCAAATCCTTCAGTTGTAACAATTGCGCCATCAACATCCATGGCTTCAATCGTCATTCCTAAACGTTTCGAAACATAATATTTTTCAGTATTTGCTTGAGGAGAACCTACAAACATGACACCAACTAAATCAATTTCTTCATCTTCCATGGCTTCACGTACTAATGGTTCTCTCCAGTAGTGACGAGAAGTTTCTTTCGATGCTGGTCCAATACATGTCAATGCGTGGATCCCACCATCTAATACTTCAGTTGGAGCCAACATAATTGGTAAATTACCCAGGTCTACATTTGGTTTTGCCCCTAATGTCCCAACTGGTTCAATAGGCATGATCAAATTGTCATGCATAGCTCCTTGACCCATGATTTCTTTGATAATAACGACACGTTTATTACCAATACGGCGTTTTTGTACGATTTCATCTTGTTCTACCACTAGAGATTCATCGGCCTTTTTCACAGCTTCACGAATTTCTTGTGTAATATAGTCAGATGCTTTATGAGCAGCTAATGGTCCTGGACGTTCCATATTCGCGCCTTCTTTGATCATTACTTGTGTTTTGATAAATATTTCGCCTTTTTCAGGTGCTCCAGGACGCCCCCACATAATGTTACGATCTAATTCACCTTCGGATGACCCGAATTCTCCGATCTGCACACCTGTAGCGTCTGTTCCTGTAAGAACCATAACGACACCATCTAAAACACGCGTAACGCCATGGCCGATATCTGCGCCATCAACTTTAGCTGCGATTGGTTGTACGTCCATGATTGTTTCACTATATTCGTTGTATCTATCTGGTGTAATGATTTCAAACGTCATGCTTTCCACTAACTCTTCTAATTCCGCTGCTTCTGCACACATGTCTTCCATCTTACGTAGAATAAGAGTAGTTCCTTCGATCTTCGTTTCATCGCCAAAGACAACTTTGTCAATCTTCATATAGTCACGACGAACAGAACGAATAACTTTCTCTTCTACTTTTACTTCTGATTCAGTAAGTGCTGGACTTTTTGCAGCTGTTGCTTCTTCCATTGGCGTTGGAGTCGGTACTGGCATTGTTGGTGCAACACCCATTTGACCAGCTACAGACAATGGCAATTCTAAATCAATTCCACGTCCTTCTGCGATATGGATCTTGATTGTTTGTGCATTTCCCATTGGTGCAACAGGTGCGACTGGCGCAACTGGCGTAGGAATTGCTTGTTCAACAACTGGCGCTTGCTCTTCACTTGCTTCTTCAGTAGCTTCAGAAACACCATCAAGTAATTCTTTTGTTAATGGAACCAACGCATCCGTGGTTTTTTTTAATGTGGTACCAAGTACTTGTTCGATTTTTAACGCGTCATCAGGGATTTCTAACAATCCTGAATCCTCTAAATCGGGGAAGATCGCTGGATCTTCTAAATCATCTGGTGCGATTACTTTGCCTGCTTCTGCACGGCAACATAATACTGCAGGATCTTTGGCATGTTCTTTAGCAGTTTCTGCTGTAATAGACATTCGTTAATTCCTCCTAAATTTTCAAGTTAATTTGTAGGTAATTTACGATATAGTCTGTGACCATCTGCCCGCAGTACATGATCTGTATGATGATAAACCGGAACTCCTAACCTAGGAGCTACACCCATTACGGTGTTCGTTCAATCGGAACAAGATCCAGTCATTACTACTTCTGCTCCTTGTTTTTTTAACGACAGAACAGTTTGAGCTTGACCTGGACAAATACCTGGCAAGGCACATCTATATCTTCCATTTACTTCTACCATCCGCTTACATCTTTCAGCGGCGACAACTTCTGCACCCATATTGTTAGCAATTTCAGTCATCCGTTCAGCAGAACCTCCACATTCACAGATCAAAAGACCGACTTTACGACTTTCTTGAGGGAATGGCATTGCGACTAATACACCACCACTTGTTTTAGTGATTGGTGTGATCTCGTCCCCGCTTCTTCCTGTCATTGGTCCACCGATTACGATTTCACCGTGAGGTTCAACATAACCTCCGACATTATTAATCAATGTTTTGACCGGAGTTCCAATCGGAACATCAACAAAGACCGTTTCTTTTTGTTTCACACGACCAGAAACAGTTACATCTTTATCGATAAATGGCTTATGATCTTCAATCGCTTCTACGATTCGTTTGATCGTTTCCACATTATCAATCACAGCGCCAACTTCAGTCGGAAGTTGCCCTGGTTCTAAAACGATGTCCATAACTTCACGTACGATCATCCGTTCATCTCCGGCCGGATAAATATCCGGTAATTGATAAACATCTAATGTTGGTTCACTATCAACCGCTTTTAGGAGTCGCGTGATCAATGCACGGTGTTTACCTTTTACAGCGATCACACCTTTTGGTGCTTTAGTCATCTCCATGCAATATTTCATTCCACGAATCAATTGATCAATATGTTCGTTCATTTGTTTGACGTTATGAACAAGTAATGCTTCGCACTCTGCGCCATTCGCAATAAAAACGCCTTCAGGAATCTCACATGCTAATTTCAAAAAGGTTGGAAAACCTGCTCCACCAGCACCAACAATCCCAGCATTTTCAACTGCTTTGATTGGATTATCTGTTTCGATAATCGGTAAATAGGTCGAAAAATCTTGTTCTTCATCAATTGTTAAAACAATATTATCTCCATCTACATCAATTACTCGTCCAGCAAAACTTGCATGTATATTAGCCCCTAATCCATTCGGTTCAGCCATCAATTGTCCTCGCTGCACATGATCGCCAGCATTTACAATTGCTTTACAAGGAGCGCCGACATGTTGTTTTAATGGTATAAGAATTTGTGTCAATTTATTTCACCTCCTGACTTTTACAATTGTTCGAACTTGAGCAAATTAGCCACCCTTAGTTCAAGTAAATAATATCACAATCATTTAGCTTTCGAAAGTTAATTAGTTATAAACTTGGTATTTTTTAATTAAAAAATTGTTTTCTAATACTAAAATAAATATCGTAAGTAAATTTATTATTTATTAATACACTTGACTATTCCCATTTAAAATATTGATAAATCAACATTTAATTCCTTGAAACATCAATCCTATTTATACCTATTATAATTTACAACGACAAAAAAATCATTCGTGCCTAATATATACCCAGTTTATAAACGTTATTTAAATGATACTTATTCTCATTTATAGAAATCGTTTTCTATTTAATAATAATAAAAATTAACTTTATTAATTCATTCACTTTAATATAAAAAGCTCTTATCTCAATTGAGATAAGAGCTTTAATCGTTTTTACTCTGCTGTTTCTAATTTATCAAGTGATTTACTACCAAACCATAAAATAATTCCTAGTACGATTACAACGGCAGCTAAAATCCCATAACCCATTTGAAATTTCGCCGGATCTGCCGTCTCTAAAACGGCATAGATTACTGGATAAATCATTTGAGAGAAGAATACTGCGATTGTCCAAACCCCTAAAAGTAAGCCCATTAATTTAGCTGGTGCTAATTTAGCAATGAATGAATTTCCTAATGGAGAGAAAACCATCTCACCAACAGACATTAATAAACTTACTAATGCAAGCCATAAAATCCCCGTGTGTCCATTACCGACTCTATCTGCAAGTACCATTACAACATAAGAGATACCCACTAAAATCATTCCTAAAGCCGTCTTCTTAAACATACTCATATCGCCTTTAGGACGAGCAGCTAATTTTGTCCACAAACGTCCTAGAACTGGTCCTAAAACAATACAAGTCAAAGCGTTCATCGAATCAAAGTACGAAGTAGGCACTTTGAAACTGCCGATCGTCCAATTTGCTCGCTCGATAAATCCAGCGCCGTCACCGTAACCAAAGTAGAAATACGCGGGCATATATGCTAGATACCAAACAGTCCAGAAAGCAACAGAGAATAGAGTAACTAAAATAATTGCAACAATTCGTTTTTTATCGCCCGAAGTTAATTTCGTATCTGCCGCATCATCAGCTTTTTTACCTGCTGATTCAAATTGACGTTGATCCACTTTGAATGGTTTTTTTCCTGCTTCACCTAAAGAACGGCTATTGAAGATAAACCAAAGTGCATCAACTAACAAAAGAATACCGCAGATCAAAAATACAAAGTTAAAGCCAAAAGTCGGAATCAATAATACTAAGAAAGTCGTTCCAATGAACGAACCGACATTCACAAATGAATATTGAATTGAGAAGGCTTCATTTAGTTCTTTTTCATCCCCAAACAACAAGGCATTTACACCTGAAAGGTTTCCTTTGAATAGTCCTGTTCCAAGTGCAACTAAAATAATCATCAGCCAAACCATACCCATAGAACTTGCTTGCCAGGCTAACATGTATCCTAGTCCCATCATGATCATTCCGGCTGACACACATAGGCGCGGGCTTAGCCAATAATCAGCAATATAACCACCAAAAGTTGGCGTGATATAAGTTGCTGCTACAAACCAGGCAGAGATTTGCACACCTTGCGCACTAGTCATTCCTAAACCGCCCGAAGCAGCCGTTGTAGCGATCCAAATCGCTAACATATATTTTGCAGTATAAAAGGCACAACGTTCAAAAGTAAATCCGAGTGCACAGACGTAAAAACCAAAAGGCTTCTTTGTTTTTACCGGAGTTGTTTCCACTATTATCTTCCCTCTTTCATCAAAAAAATTTTAGTCATTTGCCGCTAGCCAATTTTCTAACAGCAGCATGTATTTTTCACGCTCTTCAACAAATGGCATATGCCTGCTATTTGCAAACAATTCCCATTTTGCCCCTGGAATCGCATCATACATTGTTTTAGCTACGAGTGGTGTTGATAAATCATTTGTGCCACTTGTAACAAGTGTAGGTACAGTGATTTTCTGAAGCTTTTCTGTGTAGTCGTAGCCTTGCAAGGTCCCTTCTGGAGAATACTCATTGGGTCCCCAAGCAGTGATATAACTTTCTGTTCCAGCTACTTTTTTACGCCACAAAGGTTCTGGATCATTTTGAGTAAATACTGGCGCTGCATGGCGAATCATATAACGGTCGTTGGCTGCTAAATACGCCGGATCATCATAATTGCCGGTCTTCTCAGCTTTTGCGATCGCTAATTGATCTTCTTCAGACATAAATTTAATCATTCGATGTTGCTCTTGCGCCCAGAGTTTTGCAGAAGAAAGGGTACTTGAAAGCACCATACTTTTAATTCCCTTTGGTGCGTAATCACAAGTATAAATAATCTCCAACATGCCACCCCATGATTGACCTAGTAAATGAACTTCATCTAATCCAAGATGTTCTCTCAAAGCGATCAATTCATTGACCCAAGTTTCTGCTGTCCAAAGATCCGGTTGTGATGGGACCGCCGATTTTCCACATCCTAATTGATCGTACATGATGAGTTGGCGGCCATCGACTGCCAACTCATCAAGAACTTCAAAATAATTATGGGCAGAACCCGGCCCACCATGCATGAGAATCAAGGGTTTTTTATTGTCTTTTTGTTCTCCAACAATTCGATAATATGTTTTATGACCTAAATAAGGCATATAGCCTTCTTCGATTTTCATACGTTGGCCTCCTAACCTACTATTTCTAAATCTTTCGGATAGTGATTCAAGTTTTCATACCCGTCTTCAGTACAGATGATCAAGTCCTCGATCCGCACTCCAACTTCACCCGGAACATAGATGCCTGGTTCAATCGAAAAGACCATCCCAGGTTCTGCTACATTATGATTAGCTGCGGAAACATCACCTGCTTCATGACAATCGATTCCAATAAAATGACCTAAGCGGTGAGTGAAATATTCTCCATAGCCTTGCTCCGTGATATAGTCACGCGCTGCTGCATCTAGATCAGAAAATTTTACTCCAGGTTTAACCATTTCGATTGCCCGACGATTTGCTTCCAAAACAATTTCATAAATTTCTCGAGCTTTGTCAGATACTTCTTTATAGAAGACTGTTCGTGTCATATCAGAGGCATATGAATTTTTGATTCCTCCAATATCTAAGATAATCGAATCTCCTGGTTTTACTTTAGAATTATCCGTTTCATGATGTGGGTCCGCCGCATTGGCCCCGTAGCCAACAATCGGATCAAAAGAAAAGCCACTGTTGCCTAAATCGGCATAAATATCTGCTAATTTGTCGCGCATTTCAAGCTCTGTCAATTCTTCTGGCAGCAAATCTTTTAAGCGACCTACAGCAATATCATTATCTCGTGAAACTTCCCGCATCAGATCAAGTTCATCTGCATCTTTAACCGCACGAACAGCATCTGTAACTTCTGAACCATTTCCTAATTGAGCGTTTGGCGCAATTTCTAATAAGCGCAACAAGAAATGTGCCGGCCAATTTTTGTCGATTCCGATTTTTTTATCCGTATCGACATAGTCCAATACTTTTTGTACTGCATCATCTGTATCGTCGATAAAGACTTTCTCAACGCCTAAGTCTTCGTCGATTGGGAACAATTTGTTTACGATTAACGTATTTTTATTTTCTGGAGTAATCACCAATACTAACAAGCGTTCACCTGGATGAATCCAGCGTCCAGTTAAATAGAAAATAGTCGTTGGATCGGAAATTAATAATTGGCCGTAATCTTGATCTTTCATTTTTTTGATGACTCTTTCAACACGTTCTTCTTTCAAAATCTTTCACTCCTTCAATCATGATAGTTGTTTGTTGCTATTAAAAGCAGTCTAGCTTTGTGATACTGCTAATAATTCGTTTAAACGGATCCAACTGATATGTAACAGTTCAAAACAAAAATGAAATCAATGATTATTTTTTTGCTATCAGCATTAAAAAATAACTATAAAATATTTTTTTATTTTAGCTTGTACTCTCGATACAATCGTTAAATAAAATGAATCCGCTTAAATCATTTTACTATACTTTTCTGAACAATTAAACAATTCTTGAGATTATTGTCAAGGGTCACAAAAAAATGT
>NZ_JXKQ01000008.1 GCF_001885945.1 Enterococcus hermanniensis
AATCAATATGTCACAGTCAATAAGAGTAATTGGACAATTTGGCAAGATTTTGATTTCAAAAGTGGAAGATCCACTAAAAATTTAAATACAAAAACTTATAAAGTTACAGGCTGGTATCGACACTACAATGGCTCAAAATATTTATCTTTATATGATAATAATGGAAAATGGCAGGGCTATTTGAATGAAGGCGCAGCTGCTTCCGTATCTGGAGCTCAAGGAACAGGTTTTTCAACGAATAAGTCAGTCCTAGTTATCAAAAATGGGTATTCAATTTGGAATAACTTCAATTGGAGTGAAAAAACACGAACCAATTCGCTGATTAATAAAACGTATCAGGTAAAATGGTATTACAAACACATAAATGGATCGACATATTATTCCTTATATGAATCTAATGGCAAATGGTTTGGTTATGTAAATAGTGACGCAGTGCGAGAACGCAAGGGTACGGCAAGCTACCTAGGGACAACTCGCCAACGCGTGGTCAATGAATTGACTGCTCATCAAAATGATCGTTTCTATTTTGGTACTCCTTATCGCGGATTATCTTCTAGTAATCCAGAACCTTTTTTGAGTCCCTATGGAGCACCGAACGCTTACGGTCCGGGGATGAATTGTACTGGATTTGTAGCTTGTGTGATGCGCCGAAGTGGTGGAAACCTAAACCGAATTTCAGGTATCACTCAAGGATGGGGGAGCTATGCCAATGCTTATAATTGGCGAGATGCTTTGATGAGGAATACTGAATATTACACTTTTAGTTCAGTCGATGCCTTACTAAAAAGTGGAAAAGCACAAAAAGGAGATATTATTTATTTTGATCCTGTATGGACGGATATAAATTACGATTGTCATATCGGAATTTTCTGGGGGAATAGCTCAAACGAAAATCGAATTTGGCATCAAGTATTGGCTGGAAACATGACTTCAAATATTTTTTCTGGAACAAGATTTTCTAAAATTTATTTGTTTCCTCAAGATTAATGCTGAACTGAATAATTTAAATGGTCTAGTTTAGTAGCTAAGTAAATCAATTTTGAAATGGAATGGATAAGTAGTCAAATGAAGAATTTTGACTACTTTCTGTTCTTTTCTTTTTCGTTACTTTTGTTAGGCAACGCTACTTTTTTTTTAGGCTATATGGTAAGATGTGTAATGGATTATTTTGTGGATTAGGAGTGTTTATATGAATAAAAATGGTGAATGGAGTGCGGCACGTCGGATAATTATTATTCTGATGGATGTGATTGTCTATAATGTCTCTATTTATTTTAGTTTTTGGCTGAAGTTTGGGGGAACCATTCCTGAAAGAAACTTTCAAACCTTTGAAAGTTCAGCGTTGTTTATTTCAATTTTCTTCATTATATTAAATGTACTATTGGGGACGTACGTATTTTATAATCGGATTGTCAGCGATATTGTTTTTGTCACTGTCATCGGGCAATTCTTGATGTCATTAGGTATTATGATCATTACATTCGCAGGTCGTTGGTTTGCATTTCCAAGAATGGTTATCTTGATTTCGTTCTTTTTAGGAACAGTACTACTGATCGTTTATCGAACGATTATCTATAAAGCGTATATGAAATTTGGTGCCGATAAAAATGTGACGATCATCGGATTTGAAAAAGAAGTTGCGCCAGCTATTCAAAATTTCAGTTCACAAAAAAACAATAAGCATAAAATACAATCAGTGGTGTTAGACCACTTTTATAAAAATCTAGAAAAAATTATTGATGAGGTTGATATTGTTTATTTGGCATCAGAAATTGATGAAGCTGAAAAATTGAAAATTTATCAACTTGCCATCAAAAAAGAAAAAAAATTATTTTTGAATACAACATTTGAAAACTTAGTAACGATTAATCCAAACATTATGAATTTTGAAGATGAGAGTATCATCGAATCTTCTGGATTTAAGATTCCTTCTGAAGATGCTACTCTTAAACGTTTATTCGATATTGTTGTTTCATTAATTTTATTAGTGATCGCATCGCCTTTTATGTTGATTACAGCAATTTTGGTCAAAGCAACATCTCCTGGACCAATTATTTATAAGCAAATTAGAATCACACAAGATCAAAAAGAATTTCCAATTTACAAATTTCGTTCAATGAGCGCTACTGCAGAATCAAAATCGGGTCCGGTCTTAGCTAAAAGTAATGATGCTCGTGTGACACCTGTAGGGAAATTTATTCGTGCAGTCCGTTTTGATGAATTACCACAATTGATCAATGTCTTAAAAGGCGATATGTCGATTATCGGACCTCGTCCTGAGCGCCCTTTTTTTGTTGAGCAATTTAATGCCGAAAATCCTTACTACTATTTGCGTCATAATGTACGAGCGGGAATAACTGGTTACGCCCAAGTATATGGAAAGTATGCTTCTGATTATAATAGTAAATTGAAATTTGATTTGTTGTATATCAAGAAATATTCTTTCATGTTAGATTTGAAAATTCTATTACAAACAATCAAGATTTTATTTGATAAAGTTTCTTCACAAGGTTTAGAAGAAGATGAAATCTGTACATCGTTAGATAAGATAGATTTTCCAAAAGAAAAGGTTTTACAATAATCTGAGGTGAAAACATGCTAACTCCCAAATTTAGCATCATTATTCCTGTGTTTAATGCTGCTACGACGATCGCTAGAACAATCAATGTTTTAAAAGAGTTAGATAATAATAATTTTGAGGTATTACTTGTTAATGATGGATCGACTGATGATACAAGAGAGGTACTAGAACAATGCATTTCCTTAGATAGTCGTTTTCAAGTGTTGGATAAAAAAAATCAAGGTCCTGGCATTGCTCGTAATTATGGAATAGAACATGCGAAAGGGGAATATTTACTTTTCTTTGATGCAGATGATTATCCCCAAAAAACGATTTTACAAGATTATGAAAAAATTATTTTGGCTAATTCTGCTCTTGATCTAATCATTAGTTCGTTTACTTTTAGAACATTGGATAAAGAACAAGTAGCAGATGAAAAAAATTATTTAGTAAATGACTATGTTTATGAAACGAATCAGGAATTCCTAGCGGACATGTATGAATTAATGAACCAACAATTAATGTATGTTGTCTGGAATAAGTGTTATCGCCGAGATATTATTCTAAAATATGCTATTCGATTTAAAAATTATCGTAGTTGTGAAGATCGAATATTCAATTTAGATTATTATAAATATTGTTCTAAGATCGTAATGAATCCTAAGATTGAATATATATATGAATTTGAAGGTGGAGCAGGTATAACCAATCAATATAACGAAAATAAATTTAAGACATTTAAAGAGTTTTATGAGCGCAGTAATTCAATTACAAATGATGAACACAAGGAGGGAATGGCTGCACTATTACTGAAAGGTACTACGTCAGTCATTTTTTCAATTTTAGCGACTAATAAGTTGAATAGGCAACAAAAAGCAGCCGCAGTAAATTCCATATTGAAAGATAGCACTATCATTGAGGCTAAGAAAATTGCTAAAACAGATACCACAGCAAAAAAAATTACTAAGTTGTTATTCAATATGCCGAACCCAGTAGTGAGAACGGTATTGACTACAGGATCTTTTGTTGAAAACAAAATGCCGGGAATTATGGCGATTTTAAAGAGAAAGTATTAAAGTTGAGGGTCGATATGTATAGTAAAGATGAACAATTGCAGCAAGTACAAAATAAAAGTCTACACCTTGCGAAATACTTTTATGAATTTTGCAAAAAGAATAATTTATTGTGCTATTTATGTGGTGGTGGTGCTATAGGTTCAATCAGGCATGAAGGATTTATCCCTTGGGATGATGACTTAGATTTTTTTATGCCAAGAAATGATTACATTAAATTGATGGAACTATGGAAAACTCAAGAAGATAATTCAAAGTATGTATTGTTAAGAGCCAGCAAAGAATATAATGATAGAAATTCTTTCACTACATTGAGAGATGCAGATACTACTTTTATCAAAACTTATCAGGATGATTTAGATATTTGCCATGGAATACAAATTGATATTTTTCCTTTAGATGTAGCACCTGAAAAAAACTATCAAAGAAAAATCCAGAAATTTTGGGCAACAGTCTATGCAATTTATTGTAGTCAACAAGTACCTCAAAATCATGGGGAGATAGTTACTATGTTAGGCAAAGTACTGCTAGGGGTAGTTCCTGGAAAAGCTAATAAGTATCGCTTATGGAAATTTGCAGAAAAAAAAATGACTAGGTTTAATTCTAAAAATACTGGATGGGTAACTGAATTATGTGTTGGTCCTAGATATATGGGGAATATCTATCCCAAAAATGATTTTTCTAGCGCTAAAATTGTACCTTTTGAGGATACTGAGTTACCAATACCTATAGGCTATGATAATTATTTAAAAAAAGTATTTGGTAATTATATGGAACTTCCTCCTGTAGAGCAGCGTTTGGCTCATCACGAGACAGTATATATAAATCCAAATAATTCATATAAAAAGTATAAAGGCACCTATTATTTAGTAAATAAGGAGGATAAATAAGTGATCACAGCATTAATCATTGCCGGCGGGGTCGGAAAAAGAATGGGGCAAACTATTCCCAAACAATTTATTACAATTGATGGGAAACCAATTATTATCTATACGTTGGAATCATTTGAACAGCATCCAATGGTCGACCGAGTTTTGGTGGTATGTAAACATGGATGGGAAGATACCTTGTGGGGGTATATTAAAGAATACGGACTTAAGAAAGTACAATGGATTATTCCTGGAGGATCAAAAGGTCAAGAATCAATTAATAATGGCGTTCAATTTTTGAAGGAGCACTCTAAGGATGACGATACAATAATTATTCATGATGGAATTCGTCCGTTGGTGGATGAAATTGTTTTATCTGACGTAATTGTAAAATCTCAAGAATTTGGTAATAGTGTAACATCATTACCATATAATGAACAAATTTTTGTAAAATATACTGAAGAGACCACTAAGCAATATATTGACCGGAATACATTACGTCGGGTTTCAACACCCCAAGCGTATCAATTTGGTAAATTATCTTGGGCGTATGATAAAGCTGTTAAAGAAAATATTGGAATGTCTGATTCTTCTTATACGAATACAATGATGGTAGAGTTAGGAGAGACCCTATACTTTGCGGCAGGTTCGGATAAAAATATAAAATTAACTACTCAAGATGATTTGGAACTATTTAAAGCATATTTGAAGATGAAAGATTAGAGGTGGAAATGTGTTACTAGAAAATGAAACCTATCTGGCTGAGTTAGACAGAGTAAATTTTGCGAAAAATGACTGGAATAAAATTGATAATCATTCATTTTTAATTATTGGTGCAACAGGTATGATTGGTTCTTACATGGTTGATGTTTTAATGAGAAGAAATGAGAAATCAAATGCAAATATCCATGTCTTTGCGATGGGTAGAAGTATAGCACGCTTAGAGAATCGATTTTCGATATATCTGGATTCTAATTTTTTCCACTTGTTAGAAGCGGATGTCACTCAAAAAATTATGTTAGATGCTAAAGTAGATTATATTTTTCATGGAGCTAGTAATACACACCCTAGAGCGTACACAACAGATCCAATTGGAACTATCATGACTAATTTAATGGGTACACAACAAGTTTTGGACTTTGCTGTTAATAATCAATCTAAGCGAGTTGCTTTCCTCTCGACTGTTGAAATATATGGTGAAAACAGAGGAGATGTAAAAAAATTTTCTGAGGATTATTGTGGGTATATTGATTGCAATACATTGAGAGCCGGCTATCCCGAAGGTAAGCGTGCTAGTGAGAGTTTGTGCCAAGCGTATATGGCTAAACATAATTTAAATATTGTGATTCCAAGAATTTGCCGTACGTTTGGTCCAACAATGCTATTAAATGATTCAAAGGCTTCCTCGCAATTTATTCTTAATGCAGTCAATAATGAAGACATCGTGTTAAAAAGTGAGGGCAATCAGTATTTTTCGTATGCTTATGTGGGTGATGTTGTTTATGCATTACTTTATCTATTAGCTATTGGTGAAAATGGAGAGGCTTATAATATTGCTGTAGAAGAATTTAATTTACATTTAAGGGATTTAGCAAGTGAATTAGCTGCATTAAATCAAAAAACAGTAATTTTTGATCTTCCAGATGAAGAAGAGCTTAAAGGATTTTCAACTGCTAGTCAAGCTATTTTAGCATCTGAAAAGATTGAAGCGATCGATTGGAAACCAATTTTTGGGTTGAAAGAAGCTTTAGAAAATACAGTTGAATTAATCAGAAATGAGCGAGTTTAATGTGTGAGATAAGTATTATTGTGCCAGTATATAACGTAGAAAAATATTTAAAAAAATGTGTTGATTCAATTTTAGCTCAAACATTTACTGATTTTGAGCTAATTTTAGTGGATGATGGTTCACCTGATAGTTCAGGAACTATTTGTGATGAATATGCTATGAAAGACTCTCGGGTCAAAGTAATTCATAAAGAGAATGGTGGATTAAGTAGTGCTAGAAATGCAGGAATAGATAGTGCTAAAGGTAAATATCTAGGTTTCATTGATAGTGACGATTATATTGCTGAAGATATGTATGAACTTCTTCATAATAATATTGTTAAGGAAGAGGCAGATCTATCAATCTGTGGTATCTACCATGTTTATGAAGGAAAGAAACCTAGTGAAAAGAAAAAAAAATATTTGATTCTTAATCGTGATGAGGCTACTGTGCTAATTTTTCATGGAAATCAAATTTCTGATCATGCGGTAAATAAATTATATAAAAAGTCGATTTTTTCTGAGTTGAGATACCCTCAAGGAAAATATCATGAAGATTCTTTTACTATTGTAGGAATCCTTGATAAATGTGAAAAGGTTGTTGTAGATACGAGGCAAAAATATTATTACTATCATCGTGATGATAGTATTACAAGTCAGACTTTTTCAAAAAAACATTTAGAATATATTGATGCTTGGGAACAAAATGAAAAAAAAGTTTCAGGTCGAACAAAAGAAATTGAAGAGGCAGCTCATCAACGAGTTTGTTTTGCTAATTTTTTAGTACTAGATAAGATTGTAAATGCTAATTTGGAAAACCAAATTTCGGAAACAAAAGAGATTGTTCGATATTTACGTTCTAATTTTAGTTTTATAATGAAAAACTCAATTTTTACAAAAAATAGAAAAATATCGATGTTGCTATTAATGATAAGCGTTAGATTGTATAGTGTACCATCAAAAATACAAAAGCATTATATAACAACTGTAAACAAGTAAACGGAGTGTCGTCATGCAAACAAAAAAATATAAAATAAATATTATTGAAATCTACATACTTTTTTTATTACTAGCTTATTTGCTTAGAACTATAGGTGCTTATAGTTTGGTTCCCACAAGAATTGACTCTTTGGTCTTTACTTTTGCCGGATTAGTTGGCGAAATTTTGTTCATTAGTCAATTATTAAAAGTTTTAAAACAACGAAATTTTAAGTATTACAATTGGTTGCTTATAGCCTTTTTAACGGTGCTTTTTCTATCAACAATAGTAAATTATAAATTTAGTCCTATAGGAAATATTAAAGTTTTAGCTTGGCAAGCCATTTTCCTGTTGATGATATATTCGACCATTTTTCACGATTTCAATAACCAGCTATTTTTTGACATCTTCCGAAATATCATTGTTATATTTGGTTTTTTTATGTCCATTGTCTCTCTGGCAATGTTTGCTATTCGCTTTTCTTATTCTACAGGGTTAGAAAACAAGCAAAATCCATTGAGAATTGGAATTGTAGAAAATCGATTATTTGGGTCTTATACTGATCCAAATTATGCAGCTGTTATGGCGGTTGTGATTATTATCTTGTCTCTTTACTACTTACTAGGTTATCAAAAACTAAAAACAGGGTTACGTCTTTTCTATACCGCTAATATTATTATTCAAATAATGTATATTGGTCTTTCAGGATCAAGAAATGGTTTAATAGTTTTAACATTAGTTACATTTACTTTTATTTTTTTCAAGTTATTTCATAGCGTGAAAACTAAAGCTTATAATATATATATCCGAGTTATAATAAGCCTAATATTGGCTATGTTTTGTGCTGCAATGAGTTTTGTTGTGGTAGATCAGACAAAAAATTTACTTGCAAAAACGCCTGCAATTACCGCTTTTGATGGTAGTAAATTTTTGAAAAAAGAGAATGATAAAAATATAAATCATGATAAATCAGTGAGTTTGGTAAGAAAAGATGTTTCAGATAGTTCAGATGTTTCTAATTTGAGGTTTACAATTTGGAAAAGTGCTGTGGATATCTTCAAAGAAAACCCCCTTTTAGGTGTTCCACCCAAATCATTACATGAATATGCAGAAAAAAAAATGCCAACTACGTATTTAGCAAAAACAAAATTAGCAGTCCACAATGCATATATAAATGTTTTGGTGTCCACCGGTACTATTGGGGCAATAATTATGCTAATCTTTTTACTAAAAGCGATAGTAAATTCAATAATAAGTGCGTTTACTAGAGATATTTTTTCAAAAAATTCGCACGGTTATCATTTATTAGCGGTTTTAACATTATTCTTATCTGGTTTTTTCCACAATGAAATGTTTTTAATGGCAACAAGTTCTGCTTTAATTTTTTGGGTTTTTTTAGCCTCTGTTCAAGCAAAGAATGAATTAATAAAGGAGGATAAAAATTGAAAGAAATTGGAATTTCTGAAGTTCAAGAAATAGCATTAGATATTTTACTATATATTGATAAAATCTGTCGAGAACATGAGATTAAATATTCAGTTTTTTATGGTAGTTTGATTGGGATTGAACGTCATAAAGGATTTATTCCGTGGGATGATGATATTGATATTGTTTTACTTCGTTCCGAATATGAAAGACTTATGGAAATTCTAAAAGTACAAGATAATAACTATACTCTTTTAGAATTTAAAACTAGAGAAACTTATAGGTATCCTTTTGCAAAAGTAGTTGATACTAGGACAAGTGTTAAAACAAAACAATTATTTAATGGTGAAGAAAAAGATTTAGGTGTTTTTGTCGATATTTTTCCTTTGGACACTATTCCTAAGAACCAAGCAGAGCAAAAACGGCATCATGATATTGTTGAAAAGTATCGTTTAAATATGATGGATTCACTCAAACTTTGCTATGCTAGATCATATTCTAAAATTAAAAGTTGTATTAAATTGATAGTTAGGTTTCCAAGACATCTTTCACTTATTCAAAAAGGTGGATATAAATATTGGCGTAATCTATATGAAACTACAGCGCAAAAATATAGTGCTGGGGATTCAAATTATTGTGGCTACATGGAATTTACTGATATTGATTGGGGAGTATTTCCTAAGAGTTGGTTTGAGGATGTTGAAGATGTAAGCTTTAAGGGTCATTCTGTAATGGCTATTAAAGCAAGACGTGAGTTCTTAGAATTAAGATATGGGGATTATATGAAAATGCCGCCTATTGAAGAAAGAAAAACACATCATCCATATATTTTTTATAAAGTGAATAACTGTTCGGAAAATTAAAAGTGATATAACTATCTATACCGCATTTGACCAGTTAGATCAAATGCGGTATTTTATTACTCGGATATTAACTTGAGTCGGAATATTAGGATAGATGTGAGCGGTTAGAAAAGAGGGATACTATGGTAACTACTAAAACATCAGTTGTAATGGCAACCTATAACGGAGAGAAAAATATTTTACAACAGCTAGAATCTTTAAAAAATCAAACAAAACATGTTGATGAAGTCCTGATTAGAGATGATTGTTCAACAGATTCTACTGTTGAAATCATTCAGAACTATATAGAGAAAAATAACCTTATAGATACTTGGACCTTAGAATTGAATAAGCAAAATGTTGGTTGGCGAAAAAATTTTATTGAATTATTAAAGTCTGCTAAGGGAGATATTATTTTTACTAGTGATCAAGATGATGAATGGAACCCTAGTAAAATAGAAATAATGGCAAATATTTTTACAAATAATCAGAAGGTAAAAGTTCTAGTATCCGATTATACCGAACTAGTTGAAAAAGGCGGATTGGCTGAAAAACTCAAAAAAATTGATACGGTTAAAAGTACTAACAAAGAAGAATTGGTCGTTTTTAATGCTAACAATATATATTTAAGAAGACCAGGTTGTGTTTATGCAGTAAGAAAAAACTTCATTCCCAATGTTCTAGAGTATATAGAAGGAACTAAGAATCCTGTTCATGATCAAGCGATGTGGGGTAGTGGGATTTTAAGTGATGGTCTTTATGTAATTCATGAGAATCTGATTTCTTGGAGAAAACATGGTCTTAGTTCTTTCAAAAAAGAAATTGATAAATCTGAAAAAAATACTCCCTATATAAAAAGATTAAATGATTTAAAGCGTAGATATGATCGTTTAACAGGAGCTTTGAACTATTTAAAAAGAAACCAATTTGTTTTGAATTATGATTTGAAAGAAAAATTTCTTATAGATTCATTAGAAGAATTAAATATGCGAATTTCTATTTTAAGTAAAAAACAGTTTAATTTAATCATTAAAGCATTTTTTAAATATAAAACTAAATTTTACTTTTTTTCAGATATTTTACATCTTTATAAATTCAATTCTTCTTTCAAACAATTTAAATAATAAGGATGGAAAAATTGTGAATAATAAAGCTAAATCGGTTATTAAAAACTTGTACTATACAGTTGCTGCTAATTTTGCAACTTTAGGTATATCAGTTTTGTTAAATTTATTTGTACCTAAACTTTTAGGAGTTACAGAGTATAGTTATTGGCAATTATATGTGTTTTATTCTTCCTATGTTGGTTTTTTACATTTTGGTTGGATTGACGGAATTTATTTAAAAATTGGCGGGGAAGAATATGATGATTTAGATAAGGAATTACTGGGATCTCAATTTTGGTATTTAATGATTTTTGAGACACTGCTATCTTCATTAGTAATTGTTTGGTCAGTATTCTTTATGCCTCAAACAAACAAGTCATTAATTTTAATTTTGACAGCTGTTGTTTCAATTATCACTATAATGAAAACATTTATTCTATATATTTTCCAGTCAACTAATAGGATTAAAGAGTACGCCCAATTATCAAGAAACGATCGCTATTTATATGTAATTTTTATCGGGATATATTTTTTATTTGGTGGTCGAGATTTTTATTGGTTAATCATAATGGATATTTTGTCTAAGCTAATTTTGACATTATGGGGTATTTTCCGCATTAAGGATATGTTTCCAAAAAAAATTCGTCCTTTAAAAAATACTATTGGGGAAATATTCTCTAATATAAATATTGGTAGTAAATTATTACTTAGCAATATTGCTAGTATGTTAATTCTCGGAACAATCAGATTTTTTGTCCAACAGAAATGGTCAATTGAAGTTTTTGGTAAATTGTCTTTTACTCTAAGTATATCTAATATGTTTTTAACTTTTGTTAACGCAGTCGGAGTGGTTATGTTTCCCTTATTAAGACGTACAAATCAGGAAAAACTTCCTAAATTATTCATTACTTTACGTAATATTTTTGTTCCAGTAACTTATGGAATTCTATTATTTTATATTCCAGCAAAATTAGTTTTGGGAGCCTGGTTACCAGAATATAAGGATAGCTTAGTTTATATGGGGATTTTATTTCCAATCGTGGTTTATGAAGGAAGAATGTCATTATTGATAAACACATATCTAAAATCTTTGAGGAAGGAAAAAACAATTTTACTAGTCAATGTGGTTACTTTAGTAACATCTCTTTTGATGTCTCTGTTTGTAATTTTCATAGTTGGTAATTTAACTATGTCAGTCGGGCTAATAATTTTTTGTTTAGCATTAAGATGTAATCTTGCAGAGTATTACTTGTGTCAAATTATGGATATAAAATTTGGTTATAGAACAATTTTAGAGACTACAGTAACTATTTTATTCATAGCGAGCAATTTAATATTTGAAGGGTCAATTATGAGTTTAATTATGTATGGAATTTGTTATCTAATATATCTATTGCTAATTCATCGCTCTATAATTACTAGTGGGAAAAATTTTTTGAAATTAATAAAAGATAACTAGTAAAGATAGAATGTGATACAAACATTTTTTGTATTACATTTTTATAGTTTTTTTCATTTCTAAATGATAAACTTACTTAAGTGGTTGCTTGAACTATAAGTCTATAATAGACAGAATGAGGTAGTTTTTATGTATAATTATTTAATCACTGGTGGTGCTGGTTTCATAGGTTCCACTTTGGCTAATCATTTATCTAAAGAAAATACTGTAGTGGTAATTGATGATCTATCAATGGGAAAGAAATCAAATTTAAAAAAATCCGATAATTTGAATTTTATTAACGGATCTGTCACAGATAAAAACCTGATGACAAAAATCATCTCAGAAAATAAATTTGATTATATTTTTCATTTAGCAGCAATTGCTAGTGTGGCTGACTCTGTTGAACGCCCAGTAGAAACACACCAAATTAATTTTGAAAGTGTTTTGATGTTATTGGAACTGGTTAGAAAATACCAAAAGAATTTAAAACGTTTGGTTTTTAGTTCTTCTGCGGCTGTTTACGGAGATGAACCTACACTACCAAAGAAAGAAGAATCAGTAATTCGACCACTTACTCCTTATGCAATAGATAAATTTGCTGCTGAACAATATGTATTGGACTACAATCATCTTTATGGGGTGAATACAAGTGCAGTTCGTTTCTTTAATGTTTATGGACCAAATCAAAATCCAGAATCACCTTATAGTGGTGTTATCTCTATTTTAGTTGATCGATATAAAAAATTGAAAAATGGAGAGAAGACAGAATTTACTTTGTTTGGTGATGGGACTCAATCAAGGGATTTTGTATTTGTAGAGGACGTCATTCAAGCATTATTGTTAGTGGCTAGTAAAGAAGCAGCTTTGGGTAAACAATTTAATGTTGGGACAGGGAATGCTTTGTCGTTGAAGGAATTGATTGATGTGATAAATAAAATAGTCCATGTTGATTTACCTGTTAAGTACGAAGCTGAACGTGAAGGAGATATCAAAAAATCTGTTTCAGATATCTCAAGATTAAAATCACTAGGTTATCAATCAAACTTTAGTGTCCATGAAGGAATTAGAGAATATTTAATATCAGAAAATTTAGTTTAAAAAGTCGGAGCATCTCCGACTTTTTTTTGGTATCATGATAGTTAGCGTTGTAGTTAGGAGAAAATAAAAATGGACAATGAGACTATAGCAATCTTGATTCCTTGTTATAATGAAGCATTGACAATAAAAAAAGTGATCAATGATTTTCAAAGGGAATTACCAGAGGCAGATATTTATGTTTATGATAATAATTCAACAGATAATACTTATGAGATTGCTTTAAAAGAAGGAGCAATCGTTAGAAAAGAGCCCCGCCAGGGTAAGGGAAATGTGATTCGTCAAATGTTTTTTGATATTGATGCCGATTACTATTTAATGGTAGACGGTGATGATACTTATCCTGCTGAACATGCTCATGAGATGATTGCTTCATTACGAGAAGGTAAAGCTGATATGGTAATTGGCGATCGTTTATCAAATGGGACTTATTTTGATGAAAACAAGCGTGCTTTCCATGATTTTGGTAATAATTTAGTGAAAAATTCAATCAACCATTTGTATAAAGCATCTATTAAAGATGTAATGACGGGTTATCGTGGCTTCAATCGTATTTTTGTCAAAAGCTTTCCAGTAATGAGTTCAGGTTTTCAAATTGAAACAGAATTTACAATCCATTCATTAGATAAAAGATTTAAATTAATAGAAATCCCGATTGACTATAGAGATCGACCCGAAGGTAGTGAATCTAAACTAGATACTTTTTCTGATGGAACCAAGGTATTGCTAACAATCATGAAGATGTGTAAAGATTATAAACCAATGTTATTTTTCACCTCATTGAGTATCATCTTTTTTTTATTAGGTTTAATTAGTGGGGTTCCTGTGATTAATGAATTTTTCCATACAGGTTTTATTACTAAAGTACCTTCATCAATTCTTGCCTCTGGACTAATGGTTTTTGGATTACTATTATTAGTAACAGGTTTTATATTGGATACGGTCGTAACAAATGCAAAAAAAGACTATGAATTAAATCTCCATCGTCTGTATGAAGAAAATAACCAGAGGAAAAAGCTATAATTTCCTTAACTAAATAAATTTTACATTTTACTCCTCTTTTATTTCATGTATAATGGTTAAAGTTATGACATGAAGTAAGGAGGAGTTGTTTTTTGTCTGAGGATCAAAACCAACACTCGGAAGAAGGTTCTTTCAAAGAGCAGATTATGCGCGCTTTAGAAGAGGGCCGGAAAAATCGTGAAGTTGAATCAACAGAAAAAACGACTACTGTTAGTGGACGTTTAGATAAAGAAAACAAAAGTGAGGACGATGAAGAGTTAGCATCCTCCTATGAGCGTTTATTTGGCAAGAGACAAAGTAAGAATGAAAAGCAAAAAAATGAAGCCTTCAAAAAAGAATCTGCAGGTCCCTCAACATCAGTTGAAAAGCAATCTGTTAATTCACCAGTAGTTGAGCAGAAAGCACCTGTTAAAAAAGCTAGGGAAGAATCTGTAAAAGAAATAGTTGAGCCTTCAAAAAAAGCTGAAAAAAAACAGGTGGACGAAGAAAAGTCCATATTACCAAAGGTAAAAAAAGAGAAAAAAATGACTTCTCGTCATTCGAATTCTGTAAAGTCGGGGCAGGATAATTCAAAAATAATAGTTGAAGCAGAGAAAAAAACGGCTTCAAGTGAGCAGGATCAGAGGGAAGAACCTTCTATTTTTACCCGGATTGGTGAAAAATTTGATGAACTTCATCAAATGGATGCTGAATTTGAAGGCAATATAAGTGAGGAGAGTAACTTGAAACGAGCAGAACGTCGTAAAGAAGATCGAGTTGTCCATAAAATTGTTTATGTTTTAACCATCGGCATTTTGATTGTTGCAGGGATTTTAGCAATCTCTGGTTATAATTATGTGAATGCTGGATTGAAACCGTTGGATAAAAACGATAAGAAATTAGTTCAAGTAGAAGTACCTAGTGGTTCATCGAATCGACAAATTGGGGATATTTTAGAAGATGGTGATGTTATTCGAGATGGAATGATCTTTAACTTCTATACCAAATTCAAAAATCTGACCAATTTTCAAGCAGGGTATTATCAGTTTTCACCTAATATGACATTGGATCAAATCGGTAAAGAGCTGCAGCAAGGCGGTAGTGCAGAACCATTGGATGATGCTTCTAAAGTAACCATTCCTGAAGGCTATGATATTGATCAGATTGCTACTTTAGTGGCCAAAAAGACAGATTTCAAAAAAGCTGATTTCATCAAATTGATGAAGGATGACAAGTTCTTTGAAGAACTGAAAACCACATATCCAGATCTATTGACAGATGCAGGCAATGCAAAAGATGTTCGTTATCGTTTAGAAGGTTATCTATTCCCAGCGACGTATAATATCCATAAGAGCCGTAGTTTGAAAGATTTAGTTACTCAAATGGTTGATACAACGAATCAAGTAATGTCTCAATACTATAGTCAAATAAAAGAAAAAGGCATGGATGTGCAAGAAGTAATGACTTTAGCTTCCTTAGTGGAAAAAGAAGGGGTTACTGAGTCTGACCGTAAGAATATTGCCCAAGTCTTCTTCAATCGTATTGATGCAGGGATGGCCTTACAATCAGATATCTCAATTCTTTATGCTTTAGGTGAACATAAGGAAGTAGTAACAATCAAAGACACACAAATAGATTCCCCATATAACTTGTATGTGAATACAGGCTATGGTCCGGGACCATTTGATAATCCGAGTCAAGAAGCAATCTCAGCTGTCTTGAATCCAACCGATAATGACTATGTTTATTTCGTAGCGGATATCTCAACCGGAAAAGTCTATTATGCCAAGACGTATGAAGAACACATGGAACTTGTTGAAAAATATGTCAATAAAGGGCAATAAATAATTTACAATACAATCATTACGTGGTAATCTTTTGTGGATTAAATCTATAAAAGATTACCTTTCGTAATTTTGTTGACTGAAGGAGAAGAAAACATGGTAGAAAAAACGTATCCGATGACATTAGAAGGAAAAGCTAAATTAGAACAAGAATTAGAAGAATTAAAAACAGTAAAACGTGGTGAAATTATTGAACGTATCAAAATCGCCCGTAGTTTTGGAGACTTATCAGAAAACTCTGAGTACGAATCAGCAAAAGATGAACAAGCTTTTGTTGAAGGTCGTATTAATACATTAGAAAGCATGATTCGTTTTGCACAAATTATTGATACAGATAACGTTGACTCTGACGAAATCTCAATTGGTAAAACGGTTACTTTTGTTGAATTACCGGATGATGAAGAAGAAGAGTATACAATCGTAGGAAAAGCAGAAGCGGATCCGTTCTCAGGAAAAATCTCAAATGATTCACCGATTGCCCAAGCGTTGATTGGTAAGAGTGTGGGCGATGTCGTATCGATTGCTACCCCAGGTGGAAGTATGGAAGTGAAAATTACTAAAGTGTCACAAAGCTAAGAATTCCAAGAGGCGCTAGTCGCCTCTTTTCTTTTAGGCTTTTTTACGGCTGCGACTTAAGACCGATAGTATTACTGTAAGAAACCCAGTAAAATAAGAGGTGAATAAAAGTAGGTGAGGGGGAAGATAACTTGAAAAATCCATGGCGCTTTTTTTTCGTGGTAGAAGCTTTGCTAGCGATCTTTTTATTATGGCAATTATCTTCTAATCCGGCAATGCTGATCATGCTTCTCTTTGGTGGTTTGAATATTTACTTTGCCCTACGAAAACAAGAACGGCGGAAGTTCCAATTGATTTTGGGGTCAGTGATCGTGATTATTTGTTTAGTCAATAGTCCAGCTACATGGCTGATGCTTGTTTTTGCGGTTTTATTTTTAGGGCTTAAAGGATTTGAACTCGCAGGTATCTCAATGCCAAGTCATTCTTTAAAAAAAAGAAAAAGCATAGTGATGGTCGATAGCACAGAGCCAATCAGCCATAACGGAGAGCGAAAGCGGCAGGGCTGGATCGGAAATGAACGGATTGGTACTCAAGTGTTTGAATGGGATGATATCAACATCTCGATTTTAGCAGGGGACACACTGGTTGATTTAGGAAATACGTTACTTCCTAAAGAGGACAGTATCGTAATTGTCCGCAAGGGTTTTGGTCGGACGCGTATTTTAGTTCCCTATGGTGTGGGGTTAGTTTTAGAACATGCGACGTTATATGGTAAAGTCGATTTTGATGATGAACAATATATGCTGCGTAATGAGTCGTTAAAAGTATATAGCGAAGATTATGATGGAAGTCAACGGCGTTTGAAAATCATCACCAATACCTTGGTCGGAGATATTGAGGTGATTCGCGTATGACGGGAAAATATTCGCGTGTGCAGATCGCGCTTTATTCTGGGTTAGTTTCTTTTTTGTTGATTCTAAGCACATTGTTTCTGTATATGTACGCCATTGGAAAAAGAGGATTGTTTGGTCAACTGTTCGGAGCACGAATATTTTACATTCCATTGTTTATTCATATCGTGATCTTATCATTGACAGTGTGTGCGATTGTTTACTTTTTAGTCGCATTTTTAGAAAAACGCCAACTAGGAAAAATCGAAAAAAAATTACAAATTTTGGCAGCTGGAAATTATGAACAAGCGTTTTTAGATACACCGATTTCACAAAACAAAGAAATGTTGCTAGTCGATCATGATATTAAACGTATCAAAGAGAAATTGATTACGACTTCTCGGGATTTACAACAATTGAGTAGCCAACCGCAAATGATCGATGGGACAACGAAAGAAAAAATCTTAGAAGAAGAACGGCACCGCTTAGCTCGGGAATTACATGATTCGGTCTCTCAGCAGCTGTTTGCGGCGATGATGATGATGTCAGCCTTAAATGAGCAGTCACAATATTCTGAAGAGCTAGAACCGTACAAGAAACAACTAGCAATGGTTGCGGATATCATCAATGCTGCACAATCTGAAATGCGAGCGTTGCTCTTGCATTTACGCCCGATTAGTTTAGAAGGAAAAAGTCTGCGTCAGGGAATCGAGCAATTATTGAAAGAGTTACAAACAAAAATTCAGATCCAATTAAAATGGGACATCCAGGATATCTCCGTTGCTTCAAGCATTGAGGATCAGTTATTCAGAGTGGTCCAAGAACTTTTATCTAATACATTACGCCATGCAAAAGCGAATGAGTTAGAAGTCTACTTAAAAATTGTTGATCAAAATGTTTTATTGCGAATCATTGATGATGGCGTTGGCTTTGAAGCCAAAGACGAACATGCAGGAAGCTACGGACTGAGAAATATCCGTGAGCGGATTGCGAGTGTTGGTGGGACTACTAAGATCATTAGTTTTAAAGGTCAAGGAACAAGTGTTGAAATCAAAGTGCCTGTAGTAACACAGTAAAAAGGTGTTGGAATTTGTAAGTACAAACAAGTAACTATAGAATCAATGAAAATTATTAACGTCGCTAGGAGGTAAAAAATGATTCGAGTGTTATTAGTAGATGATCACGAAATGGTTCGTCTAGGTGTTTCCTCTTATTTATCAATTCAACAAGATATTGAGGTAGTGGGAGAAGCAGAGAATGGTGAAGAAGGATATGATAAAGCTTTAGTCCTACGTCCAGATGTGATTTTAATGGATTTGGTGATGGAAGTAATGGATGGGATAGAGTCAACCAAAAAAATCCTGAAAGATTGGCCGGAAGCTAAAATATTGATCGTGACAAGTTTTATCGATGATGAGAAAGTCTATCCAGCAATTGAAGCTGGGGCATCGGGCTATTTACTAAAAACATCAACAGCCCATGAAATTGCAGATGCTATTCGGGCAACTTACCAAGGTGAACGAGTATTGGAACCAGAAGTGACGACTAAGATGATGGATCAATTATCCAATCGCCATCGTCACGTATTACATGAAGAATTAACCAATCGTGAACAAGAAATTTTATTATTGATCGCTCAAGGCATGAGTAACCAAGAAATTGCGGATGAATTATTCATTACCTTAAAAACAGTCAAAACGCATGTTTCAAATATCCTGGCAAAATTGGAAGTCGAGGATCGGACGCAAGCCGCTATCTATGCCTTTAAACACGGGTTAATAAAATAGAGAGGTCATCTCTGTTTTATTAACCCGCTCTTTGTTATACTTGGATTTATAGTTGTTGTTCTTTTTTAAGCAAGCATCTCTTTGATGTTATTAGTGTATAAAATAAGGAGCTATCATGAAACAAAATTTTGCAATTATTGGATTAGGAAGGTTCGGCGGAAGTATTTGTCGGACATTGATCGAGTCTGGTCAGGAAGTTTTAGCGGTTGATAGTAATGAAGATCGAGTCAATGAATATATGAATATTGCCACACATGCTGTAGTTGCGAATGCGCAAGATGAAATGACGTTGCGTTCATTAGGTATTCGAAATTTTGACCATGTGATCGTGGCTATCGGAGAAGACATCCAGGCAAGTATTCTGGTCACTTTGATGGTCAAGGAAATGGGTGTGCCAGACATCGTAGCTAAAGCTCAAAATGAATACCATGCCCGTGTGTTAGAAAAAATTGGAGCAGACCGTGTTGTTCACCCAGAACGTGACATGGGGCAACGTTTAGCACACAATTTAGTTTCTAAAAATATTTTAGATTACCTAGAATTATCAGATGAATTTTCATTGGCTGAAATCAATGTAACCAACCGTAAATTTTATGGAAAAACGCTGAATGAATTAGATTTTCGGCGCCGCTTTGGTTTGAATGTCGTAGCAATTCGCCGTGATAAACAAGATCCAATCGTTACACCAGGAGCAGAAGAAGTGGTACAAAAAGATGATCATTTAGTGGTGATTGGTCGTGATGAAGATGTGGACTACTTAGATGAAAAAATGAATGGATAGGTGAGAATAGATGGAATTGACGATTACTCCAAAAGCACAAGAATGGTTCAAAAAAGAAATGGAACCAACGGACGATCAAGGAATTAAGTTTTATGGAAAAGTTTATGGCAAAACGCAAGTTCATGATGGTTTTTCCGTTGGTATAGCCGTCGATACACCAGAAAAAACATTAGTTAAAGAAACGATTGGTAGTCAATTATTTTTTATTGAAGAAGCGGATGAATGGTTTTTCAAAGGGTACGATTTAGAAGTGGATTATGATGAAGAGTTGGATGAACCAAAGTATAAGTTTAACTAGGATGTGATTTGAATGTTGTCAGTAATTGTCCCCTGTTTTAATGAAGAGGAAGCGATCCCATTATTTTTTACAGCAATGGAAAAAATAAAAAAAGAAGTTTTACATGAGTTTGAATATATTTTTATCAATGATGGGTCAAGTGATCAAACCTTAGAGGTCTTACGTGAATTAGCAGAGAAATATAATGATGTCCGCTATATTTCTTTTTCACGTAACTTTGGAAAAGAAGCGGCTTTATATGCTGGACTGCAGGCCTCTAAAGGAGAGCTAGTCACTGTCATGGATGTAGATCTTCAAGATCCACCCGAGCTTTTACCTCAAATGATTAATTTAGTTGAGACGACTGATATTGATTGTGTTGGGACTCGGCGGGCTGACCGAGAGGGAGAACCGTTAGTTCGCAGCTTTTTTGCTAAGAAATTTTATCAATTGATCAACCACATCAGTGATACCGAAATGGTGGATGGTGCTCGAGATTATCGGTTAATGACGCGTCAAATGGTCGATGCCGTTTTAGAATTGACGGAGCACAATCGCTTTTCTAAAGGATTGTTCAGTTGGGTCGGTTTTAAAACAGAGTACATTTCATTTGAAAATAGGGAACGAGCAGCTGGGGAAACCTCGTGGTCATTTTGGAAACTTTTTAATTATTCAATTGATGGGATCGTCAATTTCTCAGATGTACCTTTAAGCATCGCCTCATTTGTTGGCGGTTTTTCTTGTGTGGCCTCTGTCATTGCCATGATTTTTATTATTGTTCGGGCACTCCTTTTTGGAGATCCTACAGCAGGTTGGCCCTCTTTAGTGACGATTATTTTGTTTATCGGTGGTGTTCAATTGTTGGGAATCGGAATTATCGGAAAGTATATTGGAAAGATTTTCTTGGAGACCAAAAATAGACCTGTTTATATTGTGAAAGAGACTGAAAAAAAGTTGAAGCCGTAGCTTCAACTTTTTTAATACCCATTTTTTAAATTTACTTGATTGACAGCCAGCTCATTTTTTTCAAGGTAACTTTTTAAATTTATTAAAAAAATCTTCATAAATTTATTTTGAAAATCAACAGTGAGTCCTGAAATATGAGGGGTGATCAATAGATTATCAAGTTCCCATAATGGACTATCTTTTGGTAGTGGCTCTTCTTCGAATACGTCTAAAGCAGCAAATGCGATTTGCTGTTTTTTCAATGCTGTGGTCAATTCTTTGGTATGAACAGTGTTCCCACGGCCTACGTTTACAAAGACAGCTGAGGATTTCATTTGATCAAAAACATCACTATTAAAAATATGATAGGTATCTGCAGTGCCTGGTAGAATACCGATTACAATATCCATATCGGAAACAATTTTAGTCAAATTTTTGATTGAGTAAGTTTCGATAAATCCTTCAGCGGAATGCCCCGTCGTATTGATACCGTAAACATTTACTCCTAAGCTGCGGATGGATTTTGACAATTGCTGCCCAATATGGCCAGTTCCGACAACCAATAAATTTTTCCCGGCTAATTGGTCGTAATGAGTAAAATCAGCCACCCATTCTTTTTTTTCTTGATATTTTACAGCTTGGTTTAGCCCCCGATAATAACTCAATAACGTACCAATGATGTGTTCACTGATCGATAGAGCATGGATCCCACTGCCGTTTGAAAGTAGAACATCACGTTCTGAGAATTGTTCTAAAGGTAAGTAATCCACACCGGCTGAAATCGATTGGACCCACTTCAATTGTGTGCTCGCTAGCAAAGCATCATTTAATTCTTTTTTCCAGCCAACCGAAATTGCTACATGATCTACTTCGTCCTTAGAAAGAGCGGTCTTAATTAAATAATCAGGAGCGAGTGCTTGGATTTTTTCAATAAATTCAGTTCGGAATTCTCGTTGTAAAAAAATAATTGGTTTTGACATTAAACTTCCCTCATTTCAATTCACATCTTGGCTCTATTTTAACAAAATAAGTGAAAAAAAACTGCTTACGAAATCGTAAGCAGTTATTTCATTGGTAATTCAATTCGTGGAAAAAAGGTCGTGACTCTAAAAAAGATAAATAAACTAATAAATGTAATCAAGAGGCTGACATCAAATTCGGGTTGAAATAGTGAAATCAGTGTTGCGATGATCGTTGGTATCGTTGCGCAATAAACAATTGTCTTAAACGATTCGAAAAAGGTGATCCGGCGCAATCTTAGTTTTGCTACAATCGTTCCCGCAATTCCCGCAATCAACAAAGTAACAAATAAATTAATGAAAGCGGGGTATAATCCAGCAATCAGCATTACCAACGGTGTCCAAGCAGGAATTTCTAAGTCTTTCAATCCAGCTTTCAGTTTCTCACCCGTCAGACTTTTTAATGGTTCTTGTTTGTAAGAAAAGGTTAGGACGTTATCTCCAAACATTGTCGAACTGATGCCACCATAATCGGGTAAAACGACGACAGCTTTACTTTTAAGTAACCCCACACTAAAGTAATTACCAACTAAATCTTTTTCGACTTCTTTTTGACTCCGTTTGCCAGCTGGATCAAAAGTGAAAATAATCGAATCGGTTTGGTAAATAAATCCCTGATCATTCGAATCAGTTTTAATTTGTCCATCTTCAATCGTAAAGTCAGGAACTTTTTGAACGATTTTCAAACTATCAGCTTTGATTTGAGTCATTACTTGGAAGGCTTGATAAACAGTCGGAATAGCTAATAGGATACTCAAACCGATTAAATAGATAATTGATTTCCAGAAGGGCGTGCTTCTAGCTTGGCTAAGATCTTCAAAACGAAACAAAGATCCTTTAAATAATTGACGAAAAGTCATGTGATCGCTCCAATCTATATATACAAATGTCATTGTAGCGAAGTAGGGTTGAAATAACAAGGTGAAGGATAAAAAACTAAAAAGAAATCAAGAAAGAATTGACTCCCATTCAAAGCTTCGTTATCTTACTAAGGGAGAGCTTAAATAGAAAGAGTGAACGTATGAAAATTTATCAAGGATTTAAACAGTATTTAGTAGAAAAAAAGCTTTGGGAAGTTTTTATTTATTTATTTTTTGGTGGCTTAGCGACAGTTGTTAATATCGTTACTTTTTTGTTAGCGTATCAAGCCTTTCATCTTAGTTGGCCGATTTCTAATACGATCTCATGGATTTGTTCGGTTTTATTTGCCTTTGTCACGAACAAATTATGGGTGTTCCAATCAAAAACGGAAGGCATTGGTGCATTGGTTTGGGAATTTAGTAAATTTTTAGTTGCCCGTATCATTTCCTATGGAATGGATATGGCCTGCATGTATTTATTTATCGATATGTTCCATACCGGAAATTTGATTGCTAAAATCATTACACAAGTAGTCGTAGTAATCGCAAATTATTTCTTTAGTAAAGTATTTATTTTCAAAAAAATCGAGGGCATCGAAGAAGAGAAATCGGATTCTTCGCCGCGCTAGGCATATTTTTTGAAGAACTATGCATTGTTTGATACAGTCTTTATGTAAGATACTTAAGGAGGAATTAGACAATGACTTATACTTTACCCGAGTTACCTTATGGTTACGATGCATTAGAACCTTATATCGATACAGAAACGATGCACTTGCATCATGATAAACATCATAATACGTATGTAACAAATTTAAATGCAGCAATCGAGAAACATCCAGAATTAGGGGAACAATCAATCGAAGAATTAGTCAGTAATTTGAATGACGTTCCTGAAGATATCCAAACGGCTGTCCGCAACAACGGCGGTGGTCATGCAAATCACAGTTTCTTCTGGAAAATTTTAGCACCTAATGCTGGCGGTGAACCAACAGGAGAAATCAAAACCGCGATCGATGAAGCGTTCGGTAGCTTTGAAAAAATGCAAGAAGAATTTAAAACGGCTGCAACTGGTCGCTTTGGTTCTGGTTGGGCATGGTTAGTATTGAACAATGGTAAACTTGAAATCACATCAACTGCTAATCAAGATAGTCCGTTAACGGATGGCAAAACACCAATCATCGGACTAGACGTTTGGGAACATGCTTATTACTTAAAATATAAAAATGTTCGTCCTGACTACATTGCGGCTTTTTGGGCTGTTGTTAATTGGGATCAAGCAAATAAAAACTTAGCTGACGCAAAATAATCAGTGGCTTTTTCGAAGAAAGACTGTTTTTCAGTCTTTCTTTTTTTGTCTAATTTCTAAAAGCTTCCTAAAATATTCATATTTATATGGTATAAATCAAGGATATAGGGTAATTTTAAATTAATACGTTGTATTTAGAATAGTATACTTAATATTTATTGAAGCTAGTTGTATGCTAAATTGAGTTATGAGAAAATAAAAAATGTAAAAATTGCTGATAGAGGTGTAGCATGAGTCGCGGAAAAAAAATTGTTGTCGGAATCTTGATCTTATTGAATTTATTTGTTGGCGGAATCACCTACTACGCGGTCCAAGTGACCAATGACGCGAGTAAAATGGTCGATAGTATAAATAGTAAAACAAAACGAAACAGTACAAAAAGAAGTAAATCAACACAACCTAATATTGATAATGCAGAACCATTCTCCATTTTGTTAGCGGGTGTGGATACAGGAGATTTAGGACGGACAGAACAAGGGCGTTCTGACAGTATGATGGTGGTTACGATCAATCCTAAGAAAAAAACATCAACGATCGTCAGCCTTGATCGTGATATTTTAACTAAAATTGTTGGTTACGGAACGAATGATAAATTGAATCACGCCTATGCTTTTGGTGGTGTCGATATGTCGATGGATACGATCGAAAATCTTTTAGATATTCCGTTAGATCATTATGTATCGATCAACATGAAGGGCTTGAAGGATTTGATTGATGCTGTTGGTGGAATCGAAGTTAATAATAAAATTGATTTCACATTAGATGGTGTCCACGTCAAAAAAGGGAAACAAACATTAAATGGCGAGACTGGTTTGGCCTATGCTCGGATGCGGCATGAGGATCCTGAAGGGGACGTCGGTCGTCAAAAACGACAACGTGAAGTAGTTACAAAGATCCTGAAAAAGGCGATGTCGATCAATGGCGTCGGAAACTACAAGAAAATCTTAAAGGCCGTCGAAAAAAATATGACGACCGATTTATCTTGGGATGATATGCTGGATATCGGAACAAACTATCTACCGGCATTTGATACAATCAAGCAAAAACAGTTAGTCGGTAAAAATGAAATGATTGATAATATCTACTATCAAATTTTAGGAACGAACGAACTATTAGGTATTCAAAATACGTTGAAGAAACAATTAGGGATTGCAACAGCAACGACTTTACCAAACTTATCAGAAACAGATGCGGATACATTGTTTTATGATGATTCCGATGGTAAAGCCAGTGACGATACTAGTCAGTATGCGCCAGGCTACGATGATGCGAATAATTATAGTACCGATGAAAACACTTATGACAGTTCTGCGACAACAGATAATGGGTATCAAGGGTATAGTGATCCGACTACGCAAAATGATCAAGGATACACGAATAACCAAGATCAAGGATATGGTGGAACAGCAACCGATCCAAATGCTAACGATACTACACAGCAAAATAATACTTATGATGCTTATGGTCAACCAGCTGCCGGTTATTAATAAAAAAGACGCGTCCAAAACGGACACGTCTTTTTTATATATCATTTTTTAATCAGTTTTACGACCACTTCACAGCGGGCTGTTTGCGGGAACATATCGACTGATTGTAAATATTCTATATGATAAATTTTTGCTAGACTGACAAGATCACGAGCTAGTGTAGACACATTGCAAGAGATATAAACCATTTGGGGACTGGGCGCTGCTTGAATAGCCGTCAATAGCTGAGTATCTAGGCCGGTTCTTGGCGGATCGACCACGATCGCATCCGGAGCAAACCCCTCTTTTAACCATTTAGGCAGTAAACTTTCTGCTGTCCCGACTTCATAATGGGTATTCGTCAGGTTCATAGCAGCTGCATTTTTTCTAGCATCTTCAATCGCTTGAGGGATGATGTCCATCCCGCGAACTTCTTTCGCCTGCTTGGCTAAAGACAACCCAATCGTTCCAACACCACAGTAGGCATCGACGACTGTTTTTGGTGTTTCTAAATCCAATGCTTGAATCGCTTCTTGATACAAGACATTAGTTTGTTGGGGATTTAATTGGAAAAAAGCCCGTGGTGAAAGTTCAAAACTTACTTCGTTGATCTTTTCGTTGATAACTTCTTTTCCCCATAAATGAATGGTTTCATCCCCCATGATAACAGAAGTTTTTTTGTCTTGGATGTTTTGCATGATCGAAACGATTTCTGGCAAGCGAGTAGTGATCTCACGGATCAAGGGGTTACTCTTCGGTAATTTTTTCGTTTTAGTAATCAATACTAACTGAACTTCGCCGGTGTGAATACCGATACGAACCATCAGTGTACGCAAGATACCAGAGTTATTACGTTCATCATAAATCGGAACATCATATTTAGTTAATAAGTTTGTGACTGTATTAATGACTTTTTGTGTTGTTGGCTCTTGGACTAAACAATCTTTGATGGGCACTAATTGATGCGAGTCTGCTTGATAAAGGCCTGCTTCGACTTGTTGCGTCTGTTTGTTTTTACGTAATTGGAATTGCGCTTTGTTTCGATAGTGCCAAGGGTCATCCATACCTAAAGTATCACGCAAGTCAAAGTTTTGATAGCCTTCAGGTTTGTATTTTTCCAGCGCTTGTTTTAAAAGATCTTTTTTAAAATCTAACTGTTTGCTGTAAATTAGATGTTGCAGTTGGCATCCGCCACATTCTTCGTAGACAGGACAAGGTGGGGTGATCCGATCGGGACTCTTTTTCATAATTTTAACGAGTACTGCTTCGGCAAAACGAGGGGTCGCTTTTGTAATTTTAGCTACGACTGTTTCATTGGGTAAGGCTCCTGTGACGAAGACAATCAAGCGTTTATAATAAGCGATTCCTTCACCGTTGATCCCAAGACGTTTGATTTTTAACGTTAATGTTTGATTGTTTTGTAATTGAACAGCCATAAGCCGCTCCTTTCTTAGGTTGAAAACTTTTTTTAGTTTCTTTCTTTTTATTATAAACGAAGTCCGTAAGATCCTTATCGCTAAAAACTCGGCCTTTCGTTGAGTGAACAATGAAAAGTTAAACTGGCACTATTTTAGCATATTTTTAGCGGTCATTTGGCTTTCTATGATAGAATTAATCTTTATTGGAGCATTGTGAATCAAGTGGTTTTGAAAGCATTCAACATAGTAGCAACAGATAATTTAATTGTTTCATATTAAGGAGTAAATGACATGTTAACAGTGACAAAAATTAGTCAAGGTCGGGGACCTTTTTATAAAGTTGAATTTTCTAATGGTGAAAAACTACGCCTTTCAGAAGATACAGTTGTTCGCCATCGTTTGTTGAAAGGACAAGAATTAGAAGCAGACTTGTTAGCTGAAATTAAACAAGAAGGCAAAGAAGATTTAGGTTTTCAACTAGCATTAAATTATTTAAGTTATCAATTGCGAACAGAACAAGAAATCCGGATCTATTTAAAAGATCATGAAATTGAACAGGCTGACCGTCAAAAAATTATTGTTCGTTTGAAAGAACTCGATTTGATCAATGATTTGGTTTATGGCGAAAGTTATGTTCGTACACAAATTCGATTAGGCGATAAAGGACCACGAGTCTTGCAACAAAAATTGAAACAAAAAGGGCTAAAAGAGGATGTAATCCAACAAGCACTTTATCTTTATGAAACGGAAAGTCAGTTTGAAGTGGCCTTACACACCGGCCAAAAGGCACTAAAAAAATTCCATCGCAAAAGTCCGCGTGAAGCGAAACAAAAAGTCCAGCAGTTATTAATGACAAAAGGATTTAGCAGTGATGTCAGTAAAAGTGTCTTGGCTGAAATTGATTTTTCCGAAATCGAGGAACAAGAAACAGACGCCTTAGAGATTCAAGGAGATAAATTATGGCGTAAAAATCAACGGTTTGAATCGGCTAAAAGACGTCAAAAAGTAAAACAAAGCCTTTATCAAAAAGGCTTTCAATTAGATCAAATCGATGCATTTATTCGAGGAAAAGAGGAACAAGATGAATGATGCTTGGCAAGTTTGGTCAGAAGAAACCATCAATGCTTTTCAAACAGACTTTTTGACTTGGTATCAACACGAAAAAAGAAATCTGCCTTGGCGCTATAATCAAGACCCATATCGTATTTGGATTTCAGAAATTATGTTGCAGCAAACCCGTGTCGATACAGTGATCGATTACTTTTATCGCTTTATGGATAGTTTTCCGACCATCAAAGATTTAGCTGAAGCCGATGAAGATAAATTATTGAAAGTATGGGAAGGGTTAGGCTACTATTCTCGTGCGCGTAATCTACAGACAGCTGCGCAGCAAATCATGGAAGAATTTGGTGGGGAATTTCCGACAACGGTCGAAGACATACGGTCATTAAAAGGAATTGGTCCCTATACCGCCGGGGCAATCAGCAGTATTGCTTTTGAGCTTCCTGAACCAGCGATCGATGGAAATGTTATGCGGGTCGTTAGTCGCTTATTTTGTATCGAAGAAGACATCGCAAAAGCCAGTAGTCGAAAAGTTTTTGACGAGGCGATGCGTAAAATTATTAGTCAAGAGCAAGCTGGAGATTTTAATCAAGCGATGATGGATCTTGGCTCAAGTATCTGCACACCGAATAGCCCTCAATGTGACAGTTGTCCGATTCAACAATATTGTCAAGCATATCAAGAAAATCGTCAAACGGATTTTCCCGTTAAATCCAAAAAACAAAAACCAAAAGATGTTTATTATGTCGCGGGAATTATTGAGAATCAAGCGCAGGCTTTTTTGTTACAAAAAAGAGCAGAAAAAGGGTTACTAGCCAATATGTGGCTATTTCCGATGGAAGAAGTTACTGAGGCACACTTCCATTCCTTGAAAGAACACTATGATCCAAGCAGCTGGGATCTTTTTTCTAATAGTCAGATTGCAGAAGATAGTCCTGATTTTTTTACCGACCAAGAAATTATTTGGCAAAAGAAAATTTTGGGAGAGGTTAAACATGTTTTCAGCCATTTGAGATGGCACATTTTGGTTTTTTATGGTCGAAGTACTGATTCAGTCTCACTTAAAGGCGATTGGGTCAAACAGAGTAATTTTTCTACTTATGTTTTTCCGAAGCCACAACAAAAAATAGTCGAAGTTTTTGAAAATAATCAAGCTGACGACAAAGATTAGTAGGCAATCTTTCATTTTATTGCTATAATAATTCTGATGTCGGTGTGATAACACCCAAACAAATGCGAAATGAATTTCGCTGAGGGAAGGGTAGCTATGAAGGTTCCAAAAGAAGGAGAGTTTGTGACGATCAAAAGTTACAAACACGACGGCAGTTTGCATCGAACGTGGCGCGATACCATGGTATTGAAAACAAGCGAGTGTTCATTGATCGGATTGAATGACCATACATTGGTCACTGAATCCGATGGTCGAAGATGGGTCACTCGTGAACCAGCGATCGTTTATTTTCATCAGAAATACTGGTTCAACATAATAGCAATGATTCGAGAGAAGGGAGTTTCTTATTATTGTAATCTAGCATCACCTTATGTATTAGATGACGAAGCGTTAAAATATATTGATTATGATTTGGATGTCAAAGTTTTCCCAGATGGTGAAAAACGGTTATTGGACGTAGATGAATATGAAGCCCATAGTCAGCAAATGCATTACTCAAAAGAGATTGATTATATCCTTAAAGAGAACGTCAAGATCTTAGTGGACTGGATCAACAATGAAAAAGGGCCTTTTTCTCAAGGCTATGTCGATATTTGGTATGATCGTTACAAGCAATTGTCGCGTAAGTAAACAAAAGAAAAGGCTATGTCAAAGTGAATTGACATAGCCTTTTTTAGTAGAAATTATTTGCTAAACAAAAAAATTATTTTCAATATAAATATTCTTTTAGGGGTTAAAATAGTAGCTTCTCTTTATAGCTATCTTATTGATTAAAAAATTTTTTTTGTTAAACTTAATACATTATAGCTTATGAATAAGGGGAGTTAAATTTGGAATCTTTAAGAGGAAGTAATGCAAAAAAGAAAAAAATTAGCAAGAAGTATGTCGGTTTATTTTTAGCTTTAGTCATTTCACTAATATTAGTTGCATTACCGATATTTTTTACACCTGTATCGAGTGATGATTTTATTTACGTAGCTAAAATTCCACATTGGTCTAATTTGATGTGGCGTTATATGCACTGGTCGGGACGAATTGTAGCAGATTCAGCTTCTTTGTTATTACTACAACTTCCGTCAATTATTTATAAGATTATTAAATCAATTATTTGGATTGCTTTAATTTTTTTGATTTCACAATTACCTTATCTATCAAAAGAAAAGTATAAGTTTAATGTGTATAGCTTTATAATTGTATTTTTACTGTATTGGATAGCAAATCCTAATTTAGGACAAACATCTTTTTGGACAGTAGGCTATACCAATTATCTTCTTACAAATTTTTTTATTATCACTTATTTTTCATTAATATTTTTTATAAAAGACAAAAAAATTAGTTTCAGATATTATTTTTTTGTTGGTATTTTAGGTTTATTAGCAGGAAATTCGAATGAGAACACTTCTATAGTTGTTGTATTATTGACAATTGTTTTTTTCATAATTGAGAATAATAAGAAAATTTTTATTGTAGGTCTGCCATTTACCATTATAGGAACTTTGACCTTACTCTTATCTCCAGGTCAACACGAAAGACTTCAGCATGCTTCGTTTCAAATTTTAAGAGAACAATCATTACTTCAAAGACTGTGGAATTATTTTTCATCACCTTGGTTTATTGAGACATTTCAAAGTTTTTCATGGGTTTTTGTTGGGTTCATTCTAATCGGATTTATTTATTTTTTTAAACATCAAATTCCTAAAAAAAATAATGTGATTTACTCCATAATATTTTTCTTTGCAGCGATTATAGCGAATGCTGCTTTTGGAGGATCATACGCTTTTCCAGTAGCATTAAGATCATTAAATGGAGCTCTAATATTATTTTTAGTAGCGCTATCATTTTTATCTGCTGATATATCTTATTCTGAAGCCCCTTTATTTAAAAGAAGTATTATCTATGTCATTATTATTTTATGTGTACCTTTTATTATTAGTTATTATTATGCTACGAAAAGCGTTGTGAATTTAAATAGACAATTTCAAATACGAGAAGCTATAATTATTGATGGCAAAAAAGATGACCTTAAAAAAATATATATACCCAATTATTATGTAGGTAAATTATACAACCCTTCTGATAGTATAGACTTGTATCAAGGAGATCTTAAATCATTTTATAAAGTGAATAGTTCTACGAGTGTGATTCAGTATAATAAAGATTTCAGTTTTGACTATGGCAATAAAAAACTTATTAATTCTAAACAAATTCCACTAAATAGATCTTTTGGGAGAAATATAAATTTGAAAGCCTTAAACATATTTTCTGATGGACGTAATTTAAACAATTTTAGTGTTAACTTGACGTTTGATAATAATCTTTTAGAGCAATATTCTCCAAATGATTTTATATTATTCATTCACGTAAACTGGAAGAGGGAAGCACAAGCATCAACCGTAATGTTTAATGCCGATACCTCATTAAATAATCAATTAAATGTCGATGGAAAATATATATTTTCATCTCCAATAGGAAATATCCGTCCCAAAGACATAGACAGCATTGATATAGGTTTATACAATTCTGTGGAAAAAACAAATTATATTGAAACAAATATTAATATAGAGAATAAATATAAGTAAGCGACGAAAAGGCTTGAGATGATTAAAAATCATCCCAAGCCTTTTCAATTTCTCAATGATACTAGGATTTAAAAGAACTAAAAATTATAAATCTTTCTTCATATGGATATGATCGATACCAGCGTCTTGAAAAATTTCGCCATAGGCACTATAACCAAGTTTTTGATAAAATTTTTCTGCGCTCAGTTGTGCACCGAGTTCGATCGTTTTAAAGCGATGTTGTTTTGCAAACCGTTCAGCTTCCTCCACGATTGCAGCGCCTAAGTTTAGACCGCGATACTCTTTAAGGACGGCCATCCGTTGAAGCTTGAATGTTTCTTCATCTAAGGGTAATAAACGAACGGTTGCGGCAGCCTTTTGATCTTCTGTATATAAAACAAAATGGACCGCATACGCTTCATTCTCATCAATTTCAAGCGTTGATGGAACACCTTGTTCTTGGACGAAAACTTTTTGACGAATCCGAACGGCATCGAGATAAATCTCGCTCATTGTATCTTTAGTAATTAAAATTTTCATAATGACACCTTCCTAAAGGGTATTTTTCTTCACATGATGTATACTATAAACTAAATTGAAAAAAAGGAGTAGATGAATGTTTGAAAAAATAAAAAATTCAAAATTAATGTTTTGGTCGATCGAACTATTGATCATTGCGACGTTTATCCTTGTTTCGTCCAAAATTGATTTTGTTTTTCAACCTATCGGGACTTTTTTTACGACACTTTTTGGGCCAATTTTGATTGCGGGATTTTTATATTATTTGTTAAATCCTTTAGTGAATTTATTAATGAAGTTAGGGATGAAGCGTCTATTAGCAATCGCATTGATTTTTATCCTATTGATTGGCATCATAATTTTAGTCTTCATGAGTATCATTCCTAATTTAGTTGAACAATTGGTCTCGTTAGCAAGAAATATCCCAGGCTTTATTGATAATATGCAGACTTGGTTACAAGAAACTGCAGATAAAGCTACTCATTTTCCATTATTCAAGGAATTAAATGTCGATCAATACATCAATAATCTAGATGTTTCAGCCGGCGATTTACTACAACAATTTTTAAGTGGTCTAACCAATGGGTTAGGATCGTTCATTGGGAAAATCACGACGATCGTTTTGCTCTTGGTCACAGTACCTTTTATTTTGTTCTATATGTTGAAAGATGGCGATAAACTGGTTCCAAATATTGAACGCGTCTTCCCTGAGAAACAACGAGGGAATATTAATGAATTACTTAAGCAATTAAATAAGACCTTGTCTGACTATATCAGTGGTCAAGCAATTGAATGTTTATTTGTCGGTACATTTACCTTTTTAGGCTATTTATTGATTGGTGTGGAATATGCCTTTTTATTCGGCGTGATTGCTGGATTAACTAATTTGATTCCTTATTTAGGTCCTTATCTTGGTTTGGCTCCTACCTTGATCTATACGTTCTTTGATTCACCAACCCGCGCGTTGTTGTGTATTCTAGTCGTCTTGGTTGTTCAACAAGTCGATGGCAACGTAATCTATCCGAATGTGATCGGAAAATCATTGAATATCCATCCGTTGACGATCATTTTAATTTTATTAGTTGCTGGGAATCTAGCGGGGATTTTAGGCGTCTTTTTAGGCGTTCCAGTCTATGCGATTTTACGGACGATCGTCGTTTTTATTATTAAAATTTTTAAACAAAGCAAACAAGAAGAACGAGAACAAGAATTTCTAAGTTAGCACAATTAACAGGAAAAGTGGAACTTGGTTAAAAGATTGCATTAAATCAATCGATGTGATACGATTTTATCGTGGCCTTTGTGCCACTTTTTTTACACTTTAAATTAAGGAGCGAATGCAATTATGAATGCTGACCCCGATAGTCAGTCGTTATTTCTACAGCTAGGTTTGCTAGTAGTTTTAACGTTAATCAACGGATTTTTAGCTGCGGCTGAAATTGCGGTGGTTTCGGTCAATAAAAACCGAGTAGAACAAAAAGCAGAAGAAGGAAATCTCAAGTCTCAAAAATTATTGAAGGTACTCCAAAATCCGAATAATTTCTTATCAACGATTCAGGTAGGGATTACGTTAGTCAATATTTTATCAGGAGCTTCGTTAGCAGATAGTTTGTCTGCTCAGTTAGCACCACTACTAGGTGGAACTGCTGCCGCTAAGACGATTTCAACTGTGATTGTGATGCTTTTGTTGACCTATGTTTCAATTGTATTTGGTGAATTATATCCCAAACGTATTGCTATGACTAAAACCGAAGAGGTAGCACAGCTTACTTCCGGGGTCGTCAGAACTTTAGGAATCATCACTAAACCGTTTGTATGGTTGTTGACAGCTTCAACCAACTTATTGGCTAAATTGACGCCGATGACCTTTGATGATGAAGATACAAAAATGACGCGTGATGAGATGCGCTATATGTTAGAAAATGAGGGCGTCTTGGACAACGACGAAATCGAGATGTTACAAGGTGTATTTTCTTTAGACACTAAAGTAGCTCGAGAAGTTATGGTTCCTCGGACGGATTCTTTTATGATTGATATCAATGATTCGGTATTGGAAAATATTGATGAAATTCTAAACGAAAGTTATTCAAGAATTCCGGTTTATGATGAAGACAAAGATAAAATTGTCGGAATCTTACATACGAAGACATTGTTGAAAGCTGCTCGTCAATTTGGTTTTGAAAATATAAAACTACAAAAAATCTTACAAGAACCACTGTTTGTTCCTGAAACGATTTTTATCGACGATTTATTATATGAATTGAAAAAAACTCAAAATCAAATGTCGATTCTATTAGATGAATACGGTGGCATGGTCGGATTAGTTACGCTAGAAGATCTATTAGAAGAAATCGTTGGTGAAATCGATGATGAATCTGATGAAATCGAAAAGCTTTATGAAAAAGTTGGCGAGAATGAATTTTTAATCAATGGTAAAATGTTGATCGATGAATTCAATGAAGAGTTCGAAACCAATCTTCATATGAGTGATGTCGATACAATGGCTGGTTATTTGATCACGGCATTAGGAACGATTCCTGATGAAGGAGAAAAACTTTCTTTTGATGTCGATAATGTTACATTAATCTCAGAGGAAATGGAAGGTTCGAGGGTCTTAATGATTCGTGCGATCTTCCATCCAGAAGATTCTGATATGGTAGAACCAGAAGAAGAACGGCGGTTGTTCACGAAAGAATTTGATGATACTGAACCGCGTCGTTAAATAAGAGTAAAAGAAAACATTCTGCAGATGCAGAATGTTTTCTTTTATCTAGCCAAAATTAGGCAGAAAGACTTAATAAGACGATGGATTCAACTTTCCATCAGATGGCGATCCATGCTATACTGATTGGGTTGAAATTTTATGATATTAGATAAATGAATGGAGCAAGAAAATGAACAATCCTAATTTAAAACAACAAGTGGACAGTCGTCGTACCTTTGCTATTATTTCCCATCCGGATGCGGGTAAAACTACGATCACTGAACAACTTTTATTATTTGGTGGAGCGATTCGCCAAGCAGGTACTGTTAAAGGTAAAAAAACTGGGAATTTTGCTAAGTCTGACTGGATGGATATCGAAAAGCAACGGGGAATCTCTGTTACTAGCTCTGTGATGCAGTTTGATTTTGATGATAAACGCGTGAACATTTTGGATACGCCTGGACACGAGGATTTTTCTGAAGATACTTATCGTACATTGATGGCTGTGGACAGTGCGGTGATGGTCATTGATAGCGCTAAGGGGATCGAAGCCCAAACGAAAAAGCTTTTCCAAGTTGTCAAACGCCGAGGAATCCCGATTTTTACGTTTATCAACAAACTAGACCGTGACGGTCGTGAACCTTTAGAATTGTTGGAAGAATTGGAAGAATTATTAGCGATTGAATCTTATCCAATGAATTGGCCGATTGGGATGGGTAAAGGATTAGAAGGTATCTATGATATTTATAACGAACGTATCGAATTTTATCGTCCAGAACAATATGAAGGTGAGCGCTATATTAAATTAACGAATGGAGAAATCGCGGGTGATCATCCATTAAAAGAAAAATCAATCTATGAAGACGTACTTGGGGAAGTAGAGTTGGTCCGCGAAGCAGGGGATCAATTTGATTTAGAAAAAATTAGCCGTGGCGATCAAACACCGGTCTTCTTTGGTTCGGCTTTGACTAATTTTGGTGTGGAAACATTCTTAGAATCATTCGTTGATTTAGCACCGAAACCACATGCACATAAAACAATTGATGAAGAAGCTATTTCACCTTATGAAGAAGAATTTTCTGGTTTTGTTTTCAAAATCCAAGCGAACATGAATCCAAACCATCGCGACCGAATCGCTTTTGTTCGCGTATGTTCAGGTACGTTTGAACGTGGAATGGACGTTACTTTAGGGCGTACAGGTAAGAAAATGAAACTTAGCAATGTAACTCAATTTATGGCAGATGCGCGTGAAAATGTTGAAGAAGCGGTTGCTGGAGATATTATTGGGGTTTATGATACGGGAAATTATCAAATTGGTGACACGATCTATGAAGGAAAATTAAAAGTGGCTTACGAAGAGTTACCATCTTTTACCCCTGAATTATTCATGAAAGTTACCGCCAAAAATGTAATGAAGCAAAAATCATTCCATAAAGGTATCTATCAATTGGTTCAAGAAGGTGCAATCCAATTATACAAAACGTATTTGACAGATGAATATATCATTGGTGCTGTGGGGCAATTGCAGTTTGAAGTTTTCCAATATCGGATGTTGAACGAATACAACGCCGAAGTAGTGATGACACCAATGGGGAATAAGATTGCTCGTTGGATCAATCCAGAACAACTAGACGAACGAATGAGTTCAAGTCGTAATATTTTGGCCAAAGACCGCTTTGATCAACCATTGTTCTTGTTTGAAAATCAATTTGCGATGCGTTGGTTTGCAGATAAATATCCAGAAGTAGAACTAAAAAGTTTGATGTAAATAAATTTAAGAAGGTAGCCTTAATGCAGAAGATAAAAAATAGGACGACGATAGATTTAAAAAGAATGTTAAATCAGCCAACTACAGTTTTTTTATTCATTGCTGTTTTTAGCCTAACTATTTTACGCTTGGTTCTTAGCTTTAAGGCCCCTTATTTTGTTAATATGTACGCGGGTTATGATGACCAGTTATTTGTGCAGTATAGTAAAAGTATATTGTCTGGCAATTGGCTAGGAGCATATTCGACACGTGCTTTGTCAAAAGGAGTTTCTTATGCGCTGTTTATGGTATGGTCGAATAAACTCCATTTTTCATATGGATTTTTTTTAGGTTTATTTAATGTTTTAGCGAGTAGTGTAGCTGCTTTAGCATTGAAACCTTTGATAAAAAATCGATGGATATTAGTCTTTATCTATACATTTTTCTTATTTTCACCAGTCGGATTAACGAGTGAATATAGTACTAGAATTTATCGTAATCCATTGGTCATACCGACCGTATTTTTAGTTATAGGTTGTCTAGTGGGGCTGTATTTTAGAAAAAATGCGCGCATAAAAATATTTGCTTGTTGGAGTATCGGTTTGGCTTGTTCATTTCCATTTTTTTGGTATATCAGAGAAGATTCATTGTGGCTCTTTCCGCTCGTCTTTTTCGGACTAGTAATCATTGCCGGATCGGTACTTTTTGATACGATTAAACCATTTAAAATGAAAGAATGGCAGATAGTTTTTAAAAGTCTTGTATTCACAAAACAAAAAGCAATCAAATTAGTTTTGTGTTTGTTGCCGTTTATATTATTATTTACTACTACTAAAGTATTGCAAAGTTTAAATACTCAGCATTACGGTGTTTCATTAGTTAATGATCGTACTGGCGGGGCTTTTAAAGATGTTTCAAAACAATTGATTCGTATGGATGACGGAACAAGTTTAAATCAAACGAATGCAACAATTTGGGTCTCAAAAGAGGCTTTGAAGAAAGCTGAGAAAGTATCACCAACATTAAAATCCATTTCAAAAAATATTGATTGGATCTATAATGGCAGCCCATGGACTGGTGGAGAAGAAATTGCGGGAGATATTATTTTTTGGGCATTAAGAGATGCAGCTGCTCAAGCAGGCTACTACAAAAATGCCAAGCAAACAGAAGCTTTTTGGCAAAAAGTAAATACTGAGTTATCTGATGCCTATGCAAATGGGAAGTTGGAAAAGAAAAAGGAAATTTATTTAAGTGCTACTGGCGATGGTAAAACTTTAAAGGATCTACCTTTGGTGGGGGAATTTATGCGAACAGGTCTAGCGTATAATCTACTTTATAAGGATTATAGCCAAGGTTCTGATCAAAGTTTGGGCTTGAAAAAAGATATTACTGAAGCAGAAAAAATATTAGGGCATTCCTTCGATAATAACTGGCGTGATGTAAATGAAAAAAATAAAGCACCAATCAAAATAACTTTGATTGCCAAAATATCTAATATAATTATTAGATTGTATCAAAAACTATTACCTATCTGGCTAATAATAAATGTTTTAGGACTAGGGATTATTTTAGCAGGAAGCTTTTTTTCTAAATCCCAATTAATTACATTTAGAGGATTATTATTGCTAATTGTTGGGTTAATGCTGACTTACTTAGTTTTCTTAATTGGTGTTTCTTGGTTTTGTTCTTGGGCACCAGATCGTAAGGAACTTTTTATGATGACTTATACGGGTGCAGGCGTTCCAGTGATTCAATGGATTGAAGTACTTACATTGATAGGGCTATTACAGCTACCAATCATTGCTAAAAAAATAAAAAAATAGCTGAGGCTTAGCCTCAGCTATTTTTTTATGATCGACATTTCAATCAAGCCAGGAGATTCTAAATAAGAGATATGTTCAAAATCATATGTTCCATCACTTAGTTTGCGTTGAAAATAGTTATGTACGAAATCGATTTCATTTGGCAGGATGTTTCGATTGTCATTCTTGATAACAATTTCAGCATGCTTAGCAGCATCGGTATAAATCACAGTTGTATTCCCAATTGTATATACTTTAATCATATTAGCATCTGTATTATTTAGTTGATTGTAAACCATTTTAGAATGGCTATTAGTTACATTGATCAGTTTCATAGCGAAACACCTTCCTTCATAAAAATTGTTTGTATAGTAATTATATAAAAGAAAACAAGAAAAAAGAAAAATTTTGCTCACAAGGGAAAGATTAAATAAATAATTTAAAAAAGGTTCCCAAAATATTGGGAACCTTTTTATTATTCTTTCGTTTCTTTTACCAAACGTTCTGGCTTAGAGGTAATGACGATATGGTCTTCTTTGTCCAATTTTGCTTTAAGATCAGTAATCGTTGGATGATCTAGATAAAATTCAGCGATACCGTCTTCGATCGTTTCTTGGATCGTACGGCGAAGTGGACGAGCCCCCATTGCTGGATCATAACCTAAATCGACTAATTTTGCTTTAACATTTTCAGGAACATCGATGTGTAATTTTTGAGCAGCCAACATTTCATTGACATCGTCTAACATTAACGAAACGATATTCATCAAATTGTCTTTAGATAACGCACTAAATTCTACGATCGCATCAAAACGATTTAAGAATTCAGGAGCAAAGAAATCTTTCAATTGACCTAAGACAGAGTTGGTAACACCATCTCGTGCAGCGCCAAAGCCGACGTTCGCTTCTACTTTTCCAGTACCGGCATTACTTGTCATAATGATGATGGTGTCTTTAAAGCTGACTGTACGACCTTGAGAATCTGTCAAACGGCCGTCATCAAGAATTTGTAGGAACATATGCAATACATCTGGATGAGCTTTTTCGATTTCGTCTAATAAAATCAAGCTATATGGATGACGACGGACTTGTTCCGTTAATTGACCAGCTTCTTCATAACCTACATAGCCTGGAGGGGAACCGATCAATTTAGAAACACTATGTTTTTCCATATATTCACTCATATCGAAACGAATCATTGAGTCGCTTGAACCAAATAATTCTTCCGCTAATTGACGTGCCAATTCCGTTTTGCCGACTCCAGTAGGTCCGACAAACAAGAATGATCCGATTGGACGATTTTTCTTGTTTAATCCTACACGATTTCGACGAATTGATTTTGCTACTTTATCGACTGCTTCATCTTGACCAATCACATGTTTTTTCAAATCAACAGCAAGATTTTTTAATTGCGTTTGTTCTTTTTCTTTCAATTCACCAACCGGGATACCTGTTCGTTTTTCAACAATTTGCTCCATGTCTTTTTCAGTGATGACGGGTGTTTCTTCATCCGTGATTTGACGATCTTTCATTTTTTGCAATTTATTGATTTGATCGCGGTAGTAAGCTGCTTTTTCAAAATCTTCTTCTTGTGAGGCTTGTGATTTTTGTTGTTCTGCTTCCGCTAATTTTTTATCGATGGTTTTAGGATCGACGATTTGAATCGTTAAATTTTTCTTTGAACCTGTTTCATCTAATAAATCGATCGCTTTATCTGGTAAGAAACGATCTTGGATATAGCGATTCGAGAGTTCAGCCGCTGAACGAATAGCTTCATCTGTATATTTCACATGATGATAATCTTCATAACGAGGTTGTAACCCTTTTAAGATTGCGATCGTTTCTTGGACAGAAGGTTCTTCGACCCGTACTGGTTGCATCCGTCGTTCTAGAGCGGCATCTTTTTCAATAATCCGATATTCATTTAATGTTGTCGCGCCGACCATTTGTAATTCGCCACGAGCTAGTGCTGGTTTTAAAATATTTCCAGCATCCATGTTTCCATCACCGGCAGATCCAGCACCAACAATTTCATGCACTTCATCAATAAATAGAATAATATTTTCCGCTTGGCGAATTTCTTCAATCAATTTTTGCATCCGTTCTTCAAATTGACCACGGATTCCGGTACCTTGAACAAGTGAAGCAACATCTAAACGAATCACTTCTTTGTCCATTAGTTTTTGTGGGACATCGCCATCAACGATTTTTTGAGCTAGGCCTTCCACAACAGCCGTTTTACCAACACCGGGTTCTCCAATTAACACTGGGTTGTTTTTTGTTCGACGATTTAAAATTTCAATTACTCGTTGGATCTCATCATCGCGGCCTACGACAGGGTCGATATTTCCTTCGCGAGCAAGACCGGTAATGTTAATACCATATTCATCTAATAATCCACCATTTCCACGAGGCGGTTGATTGTTCATTCCATTTCCACCACCGAATTGAGTTGGTGGAGTTTGATCTGTTGCGCCTTGTCGTTGTTGCATTTGTTGCGACATTGAGCGGAACAAATCATCTAAACTTCCGAAACCAAAAGGATCATTTCCAGCCATTTGCGGTGCACCTCCAGCTTGATTCTTTAATTTTTGATAGCAATTTTGACAATAGTCTAGCTGCTTTCGTTGTCCATTAACATTTGCATATAAATGAATCGTTGCTTCATTTTCATGACAGTTTTGGCAAAGCATTCGTTTCACCCTTTCAATAGTTGATTATTTCTTCCATTGTACATCGAGTAGGCGTTTTTCGTAAAAAGAAACGCTAGCCAGTTTTTTGACTTTCACTGACCTATAGACAATTATAGCGAGATTTTTAATAAATGCAAACAGTTCGTCTCTATTTTTAGCACTGATAGATAGTGAGTGCTAAAAATAAAAAAATATTTTTTTATGTTATGGAAAAAAAATGAAAACAAGACAAATCAATAACTAACTGATTCGGTCTAGATATTTTAAGAAAGGGGATACAACAAGAGAGGAATATTCGTCTAAAATTGTTGTATCTAGCGTAAAAAAATGGTAATCTTAGGAAATGAAGGGCGCAAAATAATGTCGATTATTATTCTGACCCCTAACATAAAAAAACAACTTTTTATAAAGGAGAACGGTCAATATGGAAAAAAAAGATTTTCACGTAGTAGCAGAAACGGGGATTCATGCACGTCCCGCAACTTTATTGGTGCAAGCTGCAAGCAAATTTAACTCTGATATCAACTTAGAGTATAAAGGAAAATCAGTTAACCTAAAATCAATCATGGGCGTTATGTCTTTAGGTGTTGGCCAAGGATCTGACGTTGTTATCTCTGCTGAAGGTGCTGACGAAAAAGAAGCTATCGAAGCTATCGAAGAAACAATGAAAAAGGAAGGATTATCTGAATAATGGTTGAATTACTAAAAGGTATTGCCGCTAGTGACGGAGTTGCCGTTGCTAAAGCTTATCTGCTAGTACAACCGGATTTATCTTTCAAGAAAAATAATGTAGAAGATACGGCTGCCGAAGAAAAGCGTCTTGATGACGCTTTGGCGGCTTCTTCTGCTGAATTAGAAAAAATTCGGGATAAAGCAGCAAAAAGTTTAGGCGAAGAAGAAGCACAAGTTTTTGATGCTCATTTGATGGTTCTTTCAGATCCAGAAATGATTGGTCAAATTAAACAACATATTAATGATAATAAAGTGAATGCTGAAAGCGCACTTAAAGAAGTTACAGACATGTACATTGGCATGTTCGAGGCGATGGATGATAACGCTTATATGCAAGAACGCGCGGCGGATATCCGCGACGTAACAAAACGTGTTTTAGCACATCTATTAGGTGTTTCATTACCTGATCCTTCAATGATTGACGAAGAAGTTATCGTTGTAGCGCATGACTTGACTCCAAGTGATACGGCACAATTAGATAAAAACTTTGTTAAAGCATTTGTAACCGATATCGGTGGACGTACGTCTCACTCAGCAATCATGGCACGTTCGCTAGAAATCCCTGCAATTGTTGGTACGAAAGAGATCACTTCTAAAGTTAAAGAAGGCGATGTATTAGCAGTTAACGGAATTATCGGTGAAACAATCGTTAACCCAACTGACGATCAAGCGGCTGAATACAAAAAAGCCGGTGAAGCTTATGCGACACAAAAAGCAGAATGGGATAAATTAAAAGATGCTGAAACAGTTACGGCTGATGGCAAGCATTTTGAATTAGCTGCGAACATTGGTACACCAAAAGATTTAGAAGGTGTTCATAACAATGGCGCGGAAGCGATTGGTTTATACCGTACAGAATTCTTATACATGGATTCACCAGATTTCCCTACAGAAGACGACCAATATGAAGCTTACAAAGCTGTATTGGAAGGCATGGATGGCAAACCAGTTGTTGTCCGTACGATGGATATTGGTGGAGACAAAGAATTACCATACTTAACATTACCTCATGAAATGAATCCATTCTTGGGTTACCGTGCATTACGTATCAGTCTATCTGAGTTAGGTGATGACATGTTCCGTACACAATTGCGCGCTCTATTACGTGCTTCTGTTCACGGAAACTTACGTATCATGTTCCCAATGGTAGCTACATTGAAAGAATTCCGTTCAGCTAAACAATTGTTTAATGAAGAAAAAGAAAAATTAGTCAAAGAAGGCGTAGAAGTTTCAGATACGATTCAAGTCGGAATCATGATTGAAATTCCTGCAGCAGCTGTATTAGCTGACAAATTTGCTAAAGAAGTCGATTTCTTCAGTATTGGAACAAATGATTTGATCCAATACACAATGGCGGCTGACCGTATGAACGAACGTGTTTCTTACCTTTACCAACCATATAACCCATCAATTCTACGTTTGATCAAAAACGTAATTGATGCAGCACATGCTGAAGGTAAATGGGCTGGTATGTGTGGCGAAATGGCGGGCGATCAAACAGCGGTTCCATTATTAATGGGTATGGGATTAGATGAGTTCTCTATGAGCGCAACATCTGTTCTTAGAACACGTAGCTTGATGAAACGTCTAACGACGACTAAGATGGCTGAATTAGCTGACAAAGCGTTGAAAGAATGCGACACAATGGAAGAAGTACAAGAATTAGTTGCAGAATACGTAAAATAATTCTTTTTGATCGTGGCTTTACGGCCACGGTCTTTTTTTGTTTTTAGACAGATTTTTTTGCTTATAGTAAATTAATTTCAGTTGATATGTTAAACTCATACCATAGATGGAGAATATAAGTTAATGCTTGTGATATAATTGACTTGTTTTTGAGGAGGCGTAGTATGAAAGTTTTACTATATTTTGAAGGACAAAATGTTATCGGAAAGTCTGGGATCGGTCGCGCTCTTAGTCATCAAAAAAGAGCATTGGCTTCAGTAGGAATCGAGTATACATTAGATCCAAAATCAACTGATTATGATATTTTACATATAAATACATATGGACCAAAAAGCCTATTGCTAGTGAATAAAGCTAAAAAGATGGGGAAGAAAGTCATTTACCATGCTCATTCTACAGAAGAAGATTTTCGCAATTCTTTTATTGGATCAAATCAATTAGCACCATTAGTAAAAAAATGGTTGGTGAAGCTGTATCAGCAGGCCGATCATTTGATCACACCGACGCCGTATTCAAAAAAACTATTACGTAACTATGGATTGACGCAACCAATTGCAGCGATCTCAAATGGAATCGATTTGAAAAGATATTATCCTGATGCGCGAAAAGAAGCTGCTTTTCGGAAACACTTTGGGTTATCAAAAGAACAAAAAGTAATTATTTGTGTAGGACTATTTTTTGAACGAAAAGGGATTTTAGACTTTGTAGAAATTGCTGAAAAAATGCCAGAATATACATTCATTTGGTTTGGTGATGTACCGATGGCCTCGATACCAAGAAATATTCGTAAAATAGTAAAAAAAGATCATCCTCAAAATGTATTATTTCCTGGGTATATCGATGGGGACTTAATAGAAGGAGCTTATTCAGGAGCGGATTTATTCTTTTTCCCGTCTTATGAAGAGACAGAAGGGATCGTAGTCCTTGAAGCTTTAGCTAGTCAGCAGCAAGTATTATTGAGAAATATCCCGGTTTATGAAGGCTGGATGATCGATCGAAAGAATTGTTATATGGCGGAAGACAACCAAATATTTCTAACGTTGATTCGTGAGTTAGTAAACCACCGTTTGCCAAATCTTTCGATGGAGGGTTTTCGAACAGCTCAATCAAAAAGCATCAACCAAATCGGTAAAGAGTTAGAAGCGGTCTACCAAGCAGTATTGGATGTCCCTTATGACCATCAAATGTACGCAAAAGTTGTAAAATAGTTCGGAGGAATAAACGTGCGAATCGGTTTTTTTACAGACACTTATTTCCCCCAAGTCAGCGGGGTATCCACATCAATCAAAACATTAAAAAATCAATTGGAGTCGCGAGGACATGAAGTTTATATTTTTACTACGACTGATCCTGAAGCAGACGAATTTGAAAAAGACATCGTTCGGATGCCTAGTGTACCGTTCGTATCTTTCAAAGATCGCAGAATCGTGGTGCGGGGTCTTTGGTTTGCCTATCAAATCGCAAAAGAATTAGAATTGGATATTATTCATACTCATACGGAGTTTGGCTCTGGTTTTTTAGGAAAATTAGTCGCCAGTCGCTTACAGATACCTGTAGTCCATACATACCATACGATGTATGAAGATTATCTGCACTATATCGCCAATGGAAAAGTCGTGCGACCAACACACGTCAAGCATTTTATCAGGATGTTTGTTAACCATTCGTCCGGTGTGATTTGTCCCAGTAAACGCGTAGTAGATACGATGAAACGTTACGAAGTTGATGTTCCGATGCGAATTATTCCGACTGGGATTGAAATAGAAGGGTTTATACGTCCTGATATTACAAAAGCTGACACGGAAAAGTTAAGAAAACGCTTAGGGATTCAAGCTAATCAATTAATGATTCTGTCGTTAAGTCGTATTTCATATGAGAAAAATATTCAAGTGATTGTAGAGCAGTTTCCAGAAGTTTTAGAAAAACTACCGAACGCTCGTTTAGTCATAGTTGGCAAAGGACCTTATTGCGAAGAATTAAAAAAAATGTCCCACGAGCTAGGCATTGAGGAGTATGTTCAATTTGCAGGGGAAATACCTCATGATGAGGTCGCTTGTTATTATCATTCAGCAGATTACTTCGTGAGTGCTTCTACCTCTGAAACACAAGGCCTTACCTATGCTGAGGCAATCGCCTCGGGAACGCAGTGTGTTGTGGAAGGCAATGATTACTTAAATGCGCTTTTTGATGATGAATCTTTGGGTTGGACCTTTGAAAGTGACGAAGATTTTAGCGGGGCGTTAGTCAGCTATATTCAACGCCAGATACCGTTGGACTCAAAAGTCCAAGAAGCGAAACTACTTGAAATTTCGGCGGATCGTTTTGGTGAAGATGTCTTGGACTTCTATCAAGAATTAATTGCAAGCTATGTTAAAATGCCACATGAAGAAAAATTACCTAAGCGGACAGTTCGTAAAGTGCGCGTAAGGATTAATTCTTTGAAAAATAACGAGAATAAATAAAGCTGGAATCCATCTCTTCATGTATACTAGAGATGGATTATTTTTTATTTTGGAGGTTAGTGGAATGAAGATAGGATTTATCGGAACCGGTGTCATGGGGAAATCGATCGTTAAACACTTTTTAGCTGCGGGACATCAAGTATGTGTTTATAACCGTACCAAAAGTAAAACCAATGAATTAGTAGAACAAGGGGCTGTTTGGCAAAATACGCCTGCTGCTGTGACGATAGCCAGTGAAATCATTTTTTCAATGGTTGGTTATCCTAGTGATGTAGAAGAGATTTTCTATGGAGCTGAAGGAATTTTCTCAGTTGATGTCACGAAAAAAATATTGATTGATTTAACAACCTCAACGCCGACATTAGCGCAAAAAATTTATCAAACAGCCAAGGAGAAGGATGCAGAAGCGTTAGATGCTCCTGTTTCTGGCGGTGATCTGGGTGCGAAAAATGGAACATTGACAATCATGGTTGGTGGAGATCAAACAACTTATGATAAAGTAGTCCCCTTATTTGAGACAATGGGTAAAAGTTATTCGTTACAAGGTGCTGCTGGGGCAGGTCAACATACTAAAATGGCGAATCAAATCATGATTGCAGGTACAATGACTGGTATGACAGAGATGTTGGTGTATGCGAAGGCTGCAAAATTGAATGTTCCTAAAGTATTAGAAACATTAGGCGGTGGAGCAGCACAGAATTGGTCGATGGACAACTATGCCCCTCGTATTTTAAAAGCGGACTATACGCCAGGTTTTTTTGTTAAACACTTTATCAAAGACTTAAAAATAGCATTAGATGAAGCTGAAAAGATGCAGTTAGACTTACCTGCCACAAAACTTGCCACGGAACTTTATGAACGTTTAGCAGCGGATGGATTTGAAAATGATGGGACTCAAGCATTGATCAAATTATGGTGGTCGTAAACTTAAGTTAGATTTAGCAAAAAATTCATAAATTAATTGATTAAAATCAATGCAAGAGACGATCTTATTTGATACAATAAGACAGAATTGAGAAGAAGGGGGGCATCTAGATGAAACACTCACAATTAGTTGCCATTATTAAACGCTTAGAAGCAATGACTGAATCAACTGATAATGAAGTACAATTACGTCGTTTTGAAAAAGAAGGCGTTGAAAAATGTACTGTAACTTATGATAATACAACAGAAACGTTCGAGCTTACTGAAAGCGACAGCAAACAATCATATCAATTTGATAACATTGATATCGTTGCGATGGAAATTTATGATTTGATTCAATAAAACGGGTTTTCCCGTTTTATTTTTTTTACCTTTATTTAAGGGGTTACATGCATTTTTAATTAAAATTCAATGAGAATTAGCTATTTTTTTTTCAAATGGCTAGTTTTTCTTTTGAACTTATCTCTTTTTAGGAACAAAATATCTTATGGAGGGATAATATGTTAGATAAAGAAGTATACAATCAATTATTTAAACCATCGTTTTCTCAAAAAACACAAGTGACTTTTTGGGATGACTCAGTTAAAGAATATGGCAATTCTGAAGGTGACGTTGTCTTTAAAATTATTTTTAATGAAAAGATTCCAGTCAAGGATTTACTGAATAATGCGTCTTTAGCACTCGGTGAAGCTTACATGGAAAAGAAAATCGAAATCGAAGGAAATATCCAAGCGTTGATTTATGATATTTATAATCAAGCCAATGGGTTTTTCCATAATAGTAATTTCAAAAAATGGATGCCAAAAGAAAAACATACCAAAAAACAATCTGCTCATGATATCCATAGTCACTACGACTTAGGAAATGATTTTTATGAAATGTGGTTAGACCGCACATTGACGTATTCTTGCGCTTATTTTGAGACGCCAGAGGATACACTGGAACAAGCTCAGATTAATAAAGTCCATCATATTTTAGATAAATTATTTATTCAACCCGGTGAAACATTATTAGATATTGGTTGTGGATGGGGCACATTGATCCTTACTGCAGCGAAAGAATATAAAGTAAAAGCCAAGGGAATCACATTAAGTGAGGAACAATACCAACATATCCAAGAAATTATCAAAGAAGAACATTTGGAAGAGACTGTTTCTGTAGAACTGATGGATTATCGTGATTTGAAAGAAACATTTGATCATATCACAAGTGTCGGAATGTTTGAACACGTAGGGGCAGAAAATCTACAAGAGTACTTTAAAGTTGTTGAAAATCATTTAGCACCAAACGGGACAGCCTTGATTCACGGAATCACTCGTCAACAAGGTGGCGCTAAAAATGCATGGATCAACCAATACATTTTCCCAGGTGGTTATATTCCAGGCGTGACTGAATTGGTCGGTCATATCACAGAAAATAATTTACAATTGCTTGATTTAGAAAGTTTGCGTCGTGATTACCAATTAACATTGGAACACTGGACAGAAAATTTCCATCAAGTAGGAGAAGCAGTTATTGCCCAAAAAGGCGAAGACTTCTATCGAATGTGGGATCTTTATCTACAAGCTTGTGCAGCATCATTCCAAGCAAGTAATATTGATGTCATTCAATACTTGTTGGTCCATCCAAACAATAATACGATTCCGATGCATCGGAATGTTTAATAAGCGGGTCTCCCGCTTATTTTTTTTGATTTAATTGAAGATCAAGACCAATTATTTAGTACAACTTGTTTGATGACCAAAGTAAATAATCGTCAGCAAAATACTTTGTTTATTGCACGAATCATTAATTTTTAGTTAATTGAAAAAATGTTGTTGCATTCATAAAAAAAATAAGATATAGTTTGAACATCAAATGATTTGATAATCAAACTAATTAGGTGAGGATATGGAAAGAAACTGGGAAGAATTAAATACCTATTTAGTTTCAATCTTCAATGATGTTTTATCGATTGAAGAAAACGAACTAAAGAAATCGCAATTTAGCGATTTGACGATCACGGAAATGCATACGATCGATGCGATCGGGATGTACAAAAAGAAGACGACTACCGAAGTGGCAAGAGAATTACTTGTTACGGTAGGGACACTTACGACATCGATCAACCGATTAGTTAAAAAAGGTTATGTAGAGCGTATTCGCAGTGAAGACGATCGTCGTGTTGTAAAGTTAGGGTTGACGAAGAAGGGCCGTTTAGTCTTTCGAATCCATCAGCATTTTCATCATGAGATGGTGAAGAGTGCAATCAAGGATTTAGATGCAGACGAACAAGAAGTTTTCTTGAAAGCATTAGTCAATCTTTATAATTACTTAGGGGAGATCAAATAATGAGTTTCGGAAAAATAACCGCAACTGCTCGCTATCTCCCAAAAAAAGTCGTGACCAACGAAGATCTTACTAAATGGATGGACACATCCGATGAATGGATTCAGTCACGCACAGGGATTCGGCAGCGTCACATAGCAGAAGCCGAAAATACTTCTGATATGTGTTTTAAAGTTGCGGAAAAATTGATGACCAAAAGCAAATTAGAACCAGTTGATTTGGATTTCGTGATCGTTGCTACGATGTCGCCGGATTACACGTCACCATCAGTTGCTTGCCAAGTTCAAGGAATGATTGGGGCTAATCAAGCAATGGCATTTGATGTCACAGCGGCATGTGCTGGATTTGTTTATGCATTAGCAACAGCCGAAAACTTTATTCGCAGCGGTATGAAACGTGGTCTTGTGATCGGTGGCGAAAAAACATCCAAGTTATTAGACTGGGAGGATCGTTCTTCAGCAGTATTATTTGGTGATGGTGCTGCAGGTGTTTTATTAGAAGCAAGTGAACAAGCGTCTATCATGAAACAAATGCTGCGAGCAGATGGCGAAAGAGCAACGTCGTTAACTGCCGGTTATCGCCAAAATAAAAATCCATTCTGTACCAATCCCGAAGTAAATCCGTCTTTAGCGATGGATGGTCGAGGAATATGGAACTTTGCCTTAAACGATGTAACAAAAAGTTTGAAAGAATTTATCGGTGATGAATCAGTCGATTACTATTTACTGCATCAAGCCAATAAACGAATCATTGAAAAAATAGCACGTAAGATGAATGAGCCGATTGAAAAATTTCCAATGAATTTAATGAACTACGGCAATACGTCGGCAGCAAGTATTCCAATTTTATTGGATGAATTGATTGAAGCGGGCATTTTAACTTTAAACGAAAAACAAAAAGTGGTATTGACAGGCTACGGCGGTGGATTGGCCTGGGGAAACCTATTGATCCAGCTGTAAGTTTTGTTAAAAATATAAAAAATTAAATTTAAAAATTATCGGAGGAAACAACTTATGACATTCGAAAAAATTCAAGACATCATCGTGGAAGAACTAGGAGTAGAAAAAGAAGAAGTAAAATTGGATACGAACATCCAAGAAGACTTAGAAGCAGATAGCTTAGATTTATTCCAAATCATTAACGAAATCGAAGATGAATTCGATGTGAAAATCGAAACAGAAGACGGAATTGCAACGGTTAAAGATTTAGTTGACTACGTTGAAAAACAACAAAACGCTTAATCAATAAAATTTTTAGGAAAAGGCTAGGCATCAGGCCTGGCCTTTCCTGTTATTAGGAGAAAAACATGAAAACAGCATTCTTGTTCAGTGGGCAGGGCGCTCAGTATGTTGGAATGGGAAAAGAATTATTCCAACAAGAAAAAATTGTAAAAGAAACTTTTGAAGAAGCTAGTGATTTACTCGGTTTTTCAATGGAAGAACTATGTTTCGAAGAAAACAACCAGTTGAATGAGACCAAATATACTCAACCAGCTATTTTAACTGTTAGTACAGCTTTTTTAAGAGTGCTACAAGCTAAAGGATTTCAACCAGATGCAGTTGCGGGTTTAAGTCTGGGTGAATATACAGCATTGGTTGCATCAGGAGCATTGTCATTTGGTGATGCTGTTCAACTAGTTCATCAACGTGGACAATTTATGAGTGAAGCAGCACCGACAGGCAGCGGCAAAATGGTTGCCGTATTGAATACCGATGCAGCCGTGATCGAAGAGTGTTGTAAGCAAGCTTCTGATCTAGGTATTGTCTCACCAGCTAATTATAATACTCCGCAACAGATCGTGATTGGCGGTGAAGTAGCCGCAGTCGAAAAAGCGGAAGCCTTATTAAAAGCTGCTGGAACAAAACGAATGATTCCGTTAAATGTCAGTGGACCTTTTCATACTGCTTTATTAGCACCAGCAAGTAAACGCTTGAACGAAGTATTAGAGACGATTTCGTTTAAAGAAATGAGAATTCCAGTTATTTCAAATACGACTGCGGCAGTTATGGATCAGTCAGCTATCGTTTCTTTATTAACCCAACAAGTCATGTCACCGGTTCGCTTTAGCGATAGTATCGTAACGCTAAAAGATTTCGGGATCTTAAATTTTGTAGAGATTGGGCCAGGCAAAACACTGACCGGTTTTATCAAAAAAATCGATCGCGGACTAGGAACTAGTCGAGTAGAAGATGAACAAACATTAGCTGAAACCATCAGCTTTTTAGATTCTGAGAAAAAGAAGTAGGAGGTCCGAATGGAATTAACGAATAAGACCGTTTTTATCACTGGAAGTAGCCGGGGGATTGGTTGGGGGATTGCCCAAGCTTTTGCCCAGGCAGGGGCAAATATCGTATTGAACGGACGAAAAGAAATTCCGCAAGAAAAAATTGCAGAAATCGAGTCGTTCGGCGTGAAGTGTATCAGTATTTGCGGAGATATCAGTTCATTTGAGGATGCCGGAAAAATGATCAAAAAATGTGAAACGACATTAGGGACGATCGATATCTTGATCAATAATGCCGGCATTACAAATGATAAATTGCTTTTGCGAATGAAACCAGAAGAATTTGATGCAGTTTTAGCGATCAATTTAAAAGGAACATTCAACATGACGCAGCAAGTATTGAAGCAAATGATGAAAAAACGCGCTGGCGTGATCATTAATCTTTCTAGTGTTGTTGGATTGATCGGTAATGTCGGTCAAAGTAATTACGCGGCTAGTAAAGCCGGCGTGATTGGCTTTACGAAGGCGGTCGCTCGCGAGGTTGCTCCTCGAGGCATCACTTGTAATGCGCTAGCACCAGGATTTATCAAAACAGATATGACAAATGAACTAAATGATAAAGTCAAAGAACAAATGGAAGGACAAATTCCGCTTAAAAGTTTTGGTCGGGTAGAGGATGTGGCAAATGCTGCTTTATTCCTAGCTCAAAATAATTACATTACAGGACAAGTATTAAATGTTGATGGCGGAATGGTCATGTAAAGAAAGGAAGTAAAAAAATGAATCGTGTCGTAATTACAGGATTCGGTGTTGCATCACCGATTGGTAATGATGAAGAAACATTTTTAAACAACTTAAAAGAAGGAAATCATGGTTTTGGACCAATCACTCGCTTTGATGCTAGTGAAACGGGGATCAGCGTTGTTGGTGAAATAACAGATTTTCCATTAGAAAAATATTTCGTAAAAAAAGATACAAAACGGATGGAAACCTATTCATTGTATGCAATCTACTCAGCATTAGAAGCTTTAGAAATGAGTGGCATCAATACAGAAGAAGAAGATATGGAACGTTTCGGTGTAATGATTGGTTCAGGTGTTGGTGGTTTAGGAACAATCCAAGACCAAGTAATCAAAATGGATAAAAAAGGACCAGCTCGTGTATCACCTATGTTCGTACCATTAGCAATCGTAAATATGGCCGCTGGAAATGTTGCTTTGAGAATCGGTGCGAAAGGTATTTGTACTAGTACGGTTACCGCCTGTGCAAGTGGTACACATTCAATCGGTGAAGCATTTAGAAATATTAAGCATGGTTATTCAGATGTGATCATCGCGGGCGGAGCCGAGTCTTGTATCAATAAGATCGGGATCTCAGGCTTTGCAGCATTAACAGCTTTAAGTACTTCTGAAGATCCAGCTCGTGCTTCGATTCCGTTTGATAAAGATCGTAATGGTTTCGTAATGGGCGAAGGTGCAGGTGTTTTAGTACTTGAATCACTAGAGCACGCCCAAAAACGTGGTGCAACTATTTTAGGTGAAGTCGTGGGTTATGGCGCTACTTGTGATGCTTACCATATGACCTCGCCCTCACCAGATGGTGAAGGAGCTGCACGTGCAATTAAAGAAGCAGTCAAAGAAGCTGGAATCGATCCAGCTGAAGTCAATTATGTAAATGCTCATGGAACAAGTACACAAGCAAATGATAAAGCCGAAAGTAAAGCTATCAAAGCAGCTTTAACTGAAAATGCTTATGTCAGCAGTACAAAATCATTAACCGGACATTTATTAGGCGGAGCTGGAGGAGTCGAAGCAGTAGCCTCATTAATGGCGCTTCAACATCAATTCATTCCAGCGACTGCAAATATCAAAGAAGTAGACCCTGAAATCGAAGTCAATGTTGTTGTGAACGAATCAAAAGAAACGCAAGTGAATTACGCCGTAAGTAACTCTCTAGGTTTTGGTGGACACAATGCAGTAATCTGCTTAAAACGCTGGGAGGCTTAACAATGGAAATAAAAGAAGTCAAAGAACTATTAAATCAATTCAATGATTCGAGTCTTACAGAATTTGATTTACGTGAAGGTAGTTTTGAATTATACATGAATAAAAATCAAACGAGTCGCCAAGCGGTTCCTGTTCAAACAGAAACAATCGGTGAATCTGTATCTGCACCAACTATACCGTCAACGAATGCAACGAATACGGCTACTGAAACAGTTTCAGTTACTGAGCCTGCTGCAGAAGGTCAAGTGATTACTTCACCAATCGTTGGGATCGTTTATTTACAACCTTCACCAGAACAACCCGCGTTTAAAGCGGTTGGTGAAACAGTTAAAAAAGGTGACACAGTTTGCATCATCGAAGCGATGAAATTATTAAATGAAATCACAAGTGATTTTGAAGGAACGATTACTGAAATCTTAGTAGAAAACGAAGACGTTGTTGAATTTGGTCAACCACTCTTTCGAATTGGGTAATAAACTATAGGTACTAGAATCGTTTGAATAAAAATCTTTTTCATAAACAAGGAGCGTAAATATGTTAACGATTGAAGAAATCAAAGAAATTATTCCCCACCGTTATCCAATGCTGTTGATTGATCGTGTGGAAGAATTAGAACCCGGTAAAACAATTAAAGCCAAGAAAAATGTTTCGGTTAACGAACCGTTTTTCCAAGGACATTTCCCTCACGAACCAGTAATGCCTGGTGTCCTAATCGTTGAGGCAATGGCTCAAGCAGGTGCAGTCGCATTACTATCAATGGATGAATTCAAAGGAAAAACAGCCTATTTTGGCGGAATTGACAAAGCAAAATTCCGTAAGAAAGTAGTGCCTGGTGATACGTTAGTCTTAGAAGTAGAATTAACAAAAGTTCGTTCTTCAGCTGGTTGCGGAAAAGGCATCGCTTATGTCGATGGAAAAAAAGTGGCCGAAGCAGAACTAACTTTTATGATTGGATAGATGTCTATGTTCTCAAAAATATTGATCGCCAACCGTGGCGAAATCGCTGTTCGAATTATTCGTGCTTGTCGTGAATTAGGAATTTTGACAGTCGCTGTCTATTCGGAAGCGGATAAAGAAGCATTACACACAGAGATGGCAGATGAAGCAATCTGTATTGGACCTGCTCGTTCGGCAGATTCATATTTGAATATGCAAGCTATTTTAAGCGCAGCAATCGTAACAAATGCCGAAGCAATCCATCCGGGATTTGGTTTCGTATCAGAAAATAGTTTGTTTGCGACGATGTGTGCGGAGTGCAATATTAAATTTATTGGTCCTAGTGAAGAAACGATCGATGCGATGGGCAATAAAATCCATGCGCGTCAATTGATGCAACAAGCTGGCGTTCCCGTGATTCCAGGCAGTGATGGTGCCATCGATACATTGGCTGAAGCAGAAGCTTTAGCGGATGAAATCGGCTACCCAGTTATGTTAAAAGCAGCTGCAGGCGGCGGTGGAAAAGGGATTCGAAAAGTTCCCAATAAAGATGAGTTAGAAAAGAATTTCTTATCTGCTAAATCAGAAGCTAAAGCGGCCTTTGGTGACGATGCGATGTATCTGGAAAAAATTATTTATCCAGCTCGTCATATCGAAGTTCAAATTTTAGGTGATCAACACGGAAATGTCATCCATTTAGGTGAACGTGATTGCTCTTTACAGCGAAATAATCAAAAAGTATTAGAAGAATCGCCGTCTGTTGTGATTGATGACAAAACGCGAACTATGTTAGGGGATATCGCAGTCAAAGCAGGGAAAGCTGTGAATTATGAAAGTGCTGGTACGATCGAATTTTTACGGGATGAAGCGGGAAATTTTTATTTCATGGAAATGAATACTCGGATTCAAGTAGAGCATCCAATTACAGAAATGGTAACTGGAATCGATATCGTTAAAAAGCAAATCAATATTGCAGCAGGGGAGCCATTAGGACTAGAACAATCCGATGTGACGTTCCAAGGCCATTCAATCGAGTGTCGAATTAATGCTGAAAATCCAGCATTCAATTTTGCCCCGTCTCCTGGTAAAATCAAGACCCTTCTTTTACCAAGTGGTGGTTTAGGATTACGAGTGGATAGTGCGATGTACAGCGGCGTGACGATTCCGCCATTTTATGATTCAATGATTGCTAAAATTATTGTTCATGGTGATGATCGTTTGGATGCTTTGATGAAGATGCAACGTGCACTAAGTGAATTCGTTTCAGAAGGTGTGATCACTAACGTTGATTTTCAAATGGATCTAATCAGTCATCCGAATGTTTTATTTGGGGACTATGATACAAGTTTCTTACAAACAACATTTTTACCAGAGTGGCAACAAAGCGAGTAGGAGGAATATAGGTGGGACTTTTTAACAAGAAAAAAAACTACATTCGGATCAATCCTAACCGTGATAACATGCCAACAACTAAACCAACTGTGCCTGATGACATGTGGGCGAAGTGCCCGAATTGTAAACGAACACTTTATAAAAAAGAAATGGGTGCTGAAAAAGTCTGCCCTCATTGCGGATATAGTTTTCGAATCAGTGCTTGGGAACGCTTGGCACTAACAATTGATGAAAAAAGTTTTGTTGATTGGGACAATGAGTTGGAGCAAAAGAACCCAATCAACTTCCCAGATTATCTAGCAAAAATAGATAAGATGCGTGAGAAGACTGGATTAGATGAAGCCGTTGTTACTGGTTTAGCTACGATTGCTGAACAGCCAATAGCCATCGGCGTCATGGATGCTAACTTTATTATGGGTAGTATGGGGACTGTTGTTGGAGAAAAAATTACCCGTCTGTTTGAAAAAGCAACCGAACAACAGCTGCCAGTGGTACTATTTGCTGCTTCTGGTGGGGCTCGAATGCAAGAGGGGATTTTTTCTTTGATGCAGATGGCTAAAATTTCTGCAGCGGTCAAGCGTCATAGCAATGCCGGATTGCTTTATATCACTGTCTTGACTGATCCAACTACTGGTGGTGTCACAGCTAGTTTTGCGATGGAAGGCGATATCATTTTAGCTGAACCACAGACATTAGTCGGTTTTGCTGGTCGTCGCGTCATTGAACAAACGATTCGTCAACAATTACCGGAAGATTTCCAAAAAGCAGAGTTTCTTCTGCAACATGGGTTTATTGATCAAATCATTCCACGTTTGGAACTTAAAGGTCGGTTAGCGCAACTATTGGATCTTCACCAACAGAAAGGCTGGTGTTAATGGATGAGTCTGACTGCTGGAGAAATCGTTAAGTTAGCACGACATCAAGATCGTTTAACTAGTTTGGATTATTTTAAAAAAGTCTTTACTGATTTCCAAGAGTTCCATGGAGATCGACTATTTGGCGACGATCCCGCTATTGTGGGCGGAATCGCTAAGCTTGTTGGTAAGCCCGTGACAGTAATTGGGATCCAAAAAGGAAATGATTTAAAAGAAAATATGGCCCGTAATTTTGGTCAACCGAATCCTGAAGGCTATCGCAAAGCTTTGCGATTAATGAAGCAAGCGGAAAAATTCAACCGACCAGTGATTTGTTTTGTTAATACACCAGGGGCTTTTTGCGGCGTTGAAGCAGAAGAACGTGGTGAAGGCGAAGCAATCGCACAAAATTTGATGGAGATGGCTGATTTAAAAGTACCGATTATCTCGATTGTTACAGGTGAAGGTGGAAGTGGTGGTGCATTAGCTCTAGCACTAGCAGATGAAGTCTGGATGATGGAATACAGTATTTATGCAATTTTATCTCCTGAAGGTTTTGCTTCGATTCTATGGAAAGATGGAAAAAGGGCCGATGAAGCGGCAGAGTTGATGAAAATCACCGCTGCTGAACTTTTAGAACTTGATGTCATCGATCGTGTGCTTCCTGAAACGCTTAAAGGTAAAAAATTGAGTGAAGAAAAAATTATTCGTATGATGCAAAAATCATTAGTTGAAAAACTTAATGAATTAACGAACTATTCAACAGAGGAATTGTTGGAAAAACGGTATCAACGTTTCCGGAAATTCTAGAAAAAAACGACAGCAGATGCTGTCGTTTTTTTTTATGCAAATAATCAAACTTAAATAAATAATTATTCATTAAAGCCTATTAAAAATGAAATAATATGCTATGCTATGAAAAATGATATTGGAGGTATCTAGATGAAAAATGCGATAAAAATTATTTTAGCAGGGTTGGTAGTATTATCACTAAGTGCGTGTGGAACGAAAGAAGCAACGGATAAGTTAGCTACAATAAAGAAAGAAAAAGTCATTAAAGTAGCGACTTCTCCAGACTATGCTCCTTTTGGCTTTCATACAAAAATTGATGGGAAAGATAAAATTGTTGGAGCTGATATTGAAATGATGGAAGCAATCGCTAAAAAAATGGGCGTAAAAGTTGATTGGATTGATATGAGTTTTAATGCAGTTTTAGCAGCTGCCAAAGAAGGAAAAGCGGACGTGGCTGTATCGGCAATTTCTGTTACTAGCGAACGTGAAAAAAGTTTTGATTTTACGACGGATTATTATACTTCTCCGCAAGTAATTGTGATCAATAAAAAGCATGCGGCTGAATTTACTTCACTTGATTCATTTAAAAATAAACAAATTGGTGCTCAAAAAGGAACGATCCAAGAAAGTATTGTAAAAGAACAATTAACGGATGCCAAATTGATTTCGATTGAAAAATTACCAAATATTTTTGTAGAAGTTAAAAATGATACTTTAGCTGGCTTAGTTGTCGAAAAAACGGTCGCAGATGCTTATGTAGATAAAAATCCCGATTTAATGATCGCAAACGTTCCGTTAAAAAGTATGAAGGAAGATGCTTTATGCATTGCCGTACCAAAAGGAAATAAAAAATTAGTGAAGGAATTAAATAAATATATCAAAGAAATGAAGCAAGATGGAACGATTGACAAATTAGTAACGAAAAACAATCAAATTGCGCAAACGGGTGGTAATTGATTGTTTTATACATTTTATAATTGAATATATACATTAAAATGGCGTATATCCAAATAAAATTTAATATTTATACAGAAAATACTTGTTTTATAAAAAGTTCATGCTATAATAAATTCATCGAAATAAGAAGTTTAATTTTTTAGGGGGAAATAGGATGAAAAAGATTACCGGCTTAGTAATAACTCTAGCAGCATTATTTACCTTAGCAGCATGTGGTGGAAGTAGTAGTAGTAGTACAGACTCGTCATCAAGTGCTAAAACAGAAGATCAATTAGCGGACATCAAGAAGTCAGGTGTATTAAAAGTAGCGACTTCAGCTGACTATGCACCTTTTGAATTTCATACAATGGTTGATGGAAAAGATAAAGTTGTTGGAGCGGACATTGATTTAGTCAACGAAATTGCAAAGCAATTAGGTGTAAAAGCTGAAGTTTCTGATATGAGCTTTAACACAGTGTTAGCATCATTGAATCAAGGAAAATCTGATATTGCGATTTCAGCGATCTCAGCAACCAAAGAACGTAAGGAACAATTTGACTTTACGGACAATTATTACAATCCACCACAAGTAGTGATTATCAACAAGAAGAACAAAGATACATTCACTAGCTTAGATTCATTGAAAGACAAACAAGTGGGGGCCCAAAAAGGTTCAATCCAAGAGGATATCGTAAAAACACAAATCAAAGATGCCAAATTAGTCTCAATCGAAAAAGTACCGAATATGGTCGTTGAAGTAAATAGTGGATCATTAGATGCAATGGTTGTTGAAAAAACAATTGCGGAATCTTATGTGCAACAAAATCCCGATTTAATGGTAGCCAATATCGATTTAGAACCATCTTCTGATGAAGCCTTCGCGATTGCTTTACCAAAAGGCAGCGAAGAATTACAAACTGAATTAAATAAAATCATCAAAAAATTGAATGACGAAGGCAAAATTGATGAATATGTAAAAACAAACCATGAATTAGCCGAAAAATCAGCAGAATAGAGGGACCATGCATTGAATTTTTCATTTTTAGATAAATACCTGTCTTATTTTGTCTCAGGGACCGGGATCACAATCATGATCTCGCTAGTTACGGTCTGCTTAGGAACGTTCATCGGCTTAGTAATGGCGTTATTGAAACTTTCTAAACACAAACCATTGAATTGGTTAGCTAATATTTACATCGAAATTCTTCGTGGAACGCCGATGTTGTTACAAATTATGATCGGATTCTTACTTCTCCAAGGTTTTTTCCCTTCAAAAGATGTCAGTGTCGGTGTATTGACCGTTGACTTAGGACGTCTTTTCCCAGGGATGATCGTCTTGTCATTAAATTCAGGGGCTTATGTTGCTGAAATCATTCGTGGTGGAATCACGGCGGTCAATTATGGTCAATCAGAAGCAGCGCATTCACTAGGCTTACGCCCAGCGCAAACAATGCGTTACGTGATCTTGCCGCAAGCCCTAAGAAATATCTTGCCTCCACTGGGCAATGAATTTATTACGTTGATCAAAGATTCCTCTTTATTGACAGCAATCGGGATCAATGAGTTAATGGGTTCAGCTCAGATCGTTATTTCTAATTCATATATTCCATTAGAGCCATATTTCGTAGCCGCAATTTTGTATTTCATAATGACTTTTGCGACGTCACGTTTGTTGAATCTATGGGAGAAAAAACTTGGAAAAGGATATCAACGATAGGATAGAGGTGGAAATGATGACAGAAGCATTGATTCAAATCGAACATTTAAATAAAAAATTTGGTGACAATGAAGTGTTGAAAGATATTTCTGCTGAAATCACTTCCGGGGAAGTAGTCGTGATCATTGGACCGTCAGGCTCTGGTAAAAGTACTTTCTTACGCTGTGTGAATTTATTGGAAGTACCGACTTCGGGTTCAATCAAATTTGAAGGTACAGATATTACTAACAAAAAGAATGATATTTTTAAAACCCGTGAAAAAATGGGAATGGTTTTCCAACAATTCAATTTATTTCCTAATATGACGGTATTAGACAATATTACGTTATCACCAATTAAAGTCAAAGGACTATCAAAAAAAGAAGCAGAAGTGATTGCAAAAGAATTGCTAGAAAAAGTCGGCTTATCAGAAAAAGCCGATGCGTATCCGCAATCATTATCAGGTGGCCAACAACAACGGATCGCAATTGCTCGTGCATTAGCCATGAAACCAGATGTGATGTTGTTTGATGAGCCCACATCAGCGTTAGATCCAGAAATGGTGGGTGATGTTTTAGCAGTCATGCAACAATTGGCTAAAGAGGGAATGACGATGATGATCGTTACCCATGAAATGGGCTTTGCCAAAGAAGTTGGTGATCGTGTCATCTTCATGGATGGCGGCGTAATCGTTGAAGAAGGTACGCCAGAAGAAGTTTTCGATCACACAAAAAATGCTCGGACAATCGATTTTCTATCGAAAGTATTGTAGAAATAGTAGACTAGGCTGAAAAAGCCTAGTCTTTTTTTTAAACCTTTGGAGTGAAATGTAGAGTTTTCAGAAAAATTGCGTTATAATCAGGTTTTGTAGAAGTATAAAAAAAATTTAGGAGCTGCCATGTTAGACAAATACAAACCAACATGGATGGTCGAGGCCATTTATCAAATAACCCCTGAACAATTAGAAGCGCATGGATTAAAAGCTGTTCTGACTGATCTGGATAATACGTTGATTGCCTGGGACAATCCCAACGGCACAAAAGAATTGATTGATTGGTTAAAAATGATGGATAAAGCTGGGATTCCAGTTGTCGTCGTATCGAATAATAAGGCGAGTCGTGTCGCAAAAGCGATTGAAAGTTTTGAGCTCGATTTTGTTTCGCGTGCAATGAAGCCTTTTTCTGTTGGAATAAAAAGTGCTCAACAAAAGTTGGGTCTATCAAAAAACGAAATCGTGATGATCGGTGATCAAATTATGACAGATGTCCGCGGAGCAAATGCCGCAGGAATCCGAAGTATTTTGGTTCGGCCAATTGTAGATACTGATGGTTGGAATACTCGCATCAATCGTTTCTTTGAACGTCGTATCATGCGTACGTTGCTACGTAAAGATTCTGAAATGAAATGGAAGAGTGGATTATAAATGGAAGAAGAATTATTTTGTATCGGTTGTGGCGCGAAGATCCAAACAGAGCAACCGAAAGAGTTAGGTTATACTCCACAATCAGCTTTAGAAAAAGGGCTAGAAAATGGTGAAGTCTATTGCCAACGTTGTTTCCGATTACGTCACTACAATGAAATCCAAGATGTTTCATTAACGGATGATGATTTTTTACGTTTATTGAACGAATTAGGGAAAGCCGATGCATTGATCGTGAATGTCGTGGATATCTTTGATTTCAACGGTTCATTGATTCCGGGATTGCATCGTTTTGTTGGTGATAACCCCGTGTTATTAGTCGGAAACAAAGTTGATTTATTGCCTAAATCATTAAAACGAGGTCGCTTGACTCAGTGGATGCGCGAACGTGCTCATGAAGAAGGCTTACGCCCAGTCGATATTTTATTGACCAGTGCACGTAAGTCGAATGAAATGACTGATTTACTAGCCAAAATCGAAGAGTATCGTGATGGACGTGATGTCTACGTCGTCGGTGTAACCAATGTTGGTAAATCTACATTGATCAATCAAATCATCAAACAAACTGCAGGAGTGCAAGATTTGATTACGACTTCGCAATTTCCGGGAACAACATTAGATAAAATCGAGATTCCGTTAGATGATGGCCACTATTTATTTGATACGCCAGGGATCATCCACCGTCATCAAATGGCGCATTACCTAGGGAAAAAAGATTTGAAGATTATTGCTCCGCATAAAGAAATCAAACCGAAAGTCTACCAATTGAATGCTGGTCAAACATTATTCTTAGGCGGATTAGCGCGTTTTGATTTTATCCAAGGCGAGCGTGCTTCTTTTGTCGCGTATGTCTCAAATGATATCGAGCCGCATCGGACGAAATTGGAAAAAGCCGATGCGTTTTATGATAAACATAAAGGTGGATTATTGCAGCCACCACGTCCGGATGAAGTATCAGCGTTTCCTGAGTTGGTTCGTTTTGAATATTCGATTAAAGAAAAAACCGACATTGTTTTTGCTGGACTTGGCTGGGTCACTGTTACAACACCAGCTGTTGTAGCTGGCTGGGCACCAAAAGGCGTCGATGTTTTAACACGCAAAGCATTGATCTAAAATAAATAAAAGGACTGATAGTTGATTATCTAGCATCATTTAACTATCTATTGGATGTATGAGACGGTCAGGTAAGAAAACCACCGTTTAAAGAAGGAGACTATTAATGGAATTAAGAGGAAAACAAAAACGTTTCTTGCGAAGCAAAGCACATCATTTACAACCTATTTTTCAAATCGGAAAAAATGGAATCAACGATGCTGTTTTAATTCAAATCGCTGAAGCGTTAGAAAAACGTGAATTGATCAAAATCAATTTACTCCAAAATACCGATGAAATCGCTGATGATGTCGCACAAGTAATCGAAAAAAGTGTTCACTGTGATGTGGTTCAAGTTATCGGTCGCGTGTTGGTTTTATACAAACCGTCAAGCAAAGAAAAGTATCAACGAATTTCAAAAGAAGTAAAAGCGATTTAAGTTCTGAATTTATAAAAAGGAGGAATAACGGTTGTTTCAAGATTGCTTAACAATTCCAAAAGTTGAACCAATAGTAGATACTACTATGCCTAAAAAGCAGATCGGACTACTAGGTGGTAATTTCAATCCAATCCATAATGCGCATTTAATGATTGCCGAACAAGTGGGTCAAAAAATGGGATTTGATGAAGTGCATCTGTTACCAAGTTATCTTCCACCCCATGTGAATGAAAAGCAGACCATCGATAGTCAGCGTCGTCTAGCGATGGTGAAACTAGCGATAGAGGATAATTCATTTTTATCGGTAGACACTAGGGAATTCACACGCAAAGGCAAAAGTTATACGATTGATACAATGCTAGAGATGACAGCTGAAAATCCGGATACAGAATATTATTTCATTATCGGGGGCGATGAGGTGGCCTATCTGCCTAAGTGGCACCGAATCGATGAATTAGTTCAACTCGTAAGCTTTGTCGGTGTGAAACGCGCTGGGTATGAGCTTGAGAGCCCTTATCCGATTATTTGGGTCGACGTTCCTGAGATTCAATTGTCTTCTACTTATATCCGTAAACAAGTCAAACAAGGTTGTTCGATCCGTTATCTTGTTCCAGAACGAGTACGAGAATATATTATGGAAGAAGGATTGTATCTTGATGAATTATAGTGATGAATATACAGCGTTGAAGCGAGAAGCTTTGATGCAAGCTGTTCAAATGCGCATGAGCGAAAAACGGTTCAAACATGTCTTAGGTGTGGAAGAAACCGCCGTAGCATTAGCAGAACGTTTTGGTGCTTCACCAGAAAAAGCGAGTATTGCCGCTTTGACTCATGATTATGCAAAAGAGCGTTCAGATGAAGAGTTTCAACTTGCGATTGAACAAGGAAGCTATTCAAATAAATCTGAGTTATTGAAATATGGTAATGCGATTTGGCATGGCGTGGTCGGCGCAGATTTTGTGGCTCATGAGCTGCAAATTACGGATCAAGAGATTTTGAGTGCGATTCGCTTGCACACCACTGGTGGAGCTGAAATGAGTTTGTTAGACAAAATTATTTATGTAGCAGATTATATCGAACCTGGCAGAAATTTCCCGGGAGTGGAAGATGCACGGGTGATTGCTTTTAGTGATTTGGACCAAGCGGTAGCGTTTGAAACAAAACATACCTTAGCGCACCTGATTGAAAGTGAAACGCCGGTTTATCCTAAAACGATTGAAACTTATAATCGTTGGGTCGTCGGGATTGAATAATTAGTTTTTAAATAAGTCTTATAAATAGTATCGACACTGTACAGTGTTAGCAGAGAAGAATAGAATGAAACATGGTAGTACAATCAAGGAGGAGAATTATCATAGATAGTAAAAAAATGTTGGAAATCGCTGTTAAGGCAGCCGATTCAAAACGAGCAGTAGACGTTGTGGCTTTAGATGTAACACAAGTATCATTATTAGCGGATTATTTTATGATTTGTTCAGCAAATTCAGATCGTCAAATTAATGCGATCGTCGATGAAATCGTTGATAAAGAAGAAGAACATCAAGTAACAGTCAAACGTGTAGAAGGTAAAAATGGCGGAAAATGGGTCTTGATCGATCTTGGCGACGTAATCGTCCATGTGTTCAGTCCTTCAGAACGTGAATTCTATAATCTAGAAAAATTATGGTCTGATGCACCGCTTGAAAATATCGAGGCTTGGATCGACTAATGGCGTATGAAACATTTGCTTTCGTATATGACGAAGTGATGGATGACTCGTTGTATCAACAATGGTTAAACTTTTCGATTCGTCATTTACCCAAGGATACTAATCAGATTTTTGAATTGGCTTGTGGCACGGGAGCTTTAGCTGTAGAGTTTGCTAAAGCCGGGTATGAAGTAACTGGTTTAGATCTATCGGAAGAAATGTTGACCTTAGCTAGTAATCGCGGACTCGAAGAAGAAGTTACGATTAATTGGGTCGCAGGGGATATGTTAGATCTGACTGAATTGGGTCATTATCAAGCAGTAACCTGTTTTTCAGATTCATTGTGCTATATGCAAACACCGGAACAAGTCCAACAAGTCTTCAATGGTGTGTATGAGCTCTTAGAAAAATCAGGAACGTTCATTTTTGATGTTCATTCGACGTATCAAATAGATGAAATTTTTCCAGAGTATAGTTTCCATGAACAAACTGAAGAGTTTGCTTTCTTGTGGGATAGTTATCCGGGAGAAGTTCCGCATAGTATTGAACACTTTTTGACATTTTTTGTTAAACAAGAAAACGAGCGATTTGAACGATTCGATGAATTGCATCAAGAACGGACATATCCATTAGCAATCTATCAAAAAATGTTGGAAGCAGCCGGTTTTGAAACAGAAATTTTTGCTGATTTCACAGATCAAGCACCTAATGAGACAAGTAAACGCTGGTTTTTTGTCTGTAAAAAATAGCCGAGAGCAATCTCGGTTTTTTGTTTATCAATTTTTAGGAGGGGAAATATGCGTAGTTGTGGCATCGTGGTAGAGTACAATCCATTTCATAATGGGCATAAATATCACGCTCAAAAAGCCCGCGAGTTAAGTGGAGCGGATGTTGTTGTTGCAGTAATGAGTGGTAACTTTCTTCAACGAGGAGAACCAGCGATCATTGATAAGTGGTCACGTGCCCAAACGGCTTTAGAAAATGGTGTCGATTTAGTCATAGAACTGCCTTTTGCTTGGGCTGTCCAATCAGCTGATTATTTTGCTAAAGGAAGCATTAAGTTGTTGCAAGCTTTGATGTGCGACGCCTTATGCTTTGGCACCGATGGAAAAGCCGCATTTGATTATGCCGATTATGGACGTTTTTTTATTGAAGAAAAAGCAGCAATCGATCAAATATTTCATGAATTGCCGATTGGATGGAGTTACCCTGAAAAAATGGCTGAAGCCGTATCTAGATTGTATCCACAGGCACAAGCATTTCCGCCAAATCACATCTTAGGATTGAGTTATGCAAAGGAGAATGCCACCTATGAAGGGCCAATGGAAATCTTCCCACTTTTGCGAAAAGATCAAGGGTACCACGATGAAGCTTTGATCAAAGATCAATTTGCTAGTGCAACAGGAATTCGTCAAGCGGTACTTGCAGGTCGAACGGTTTCATCATTCGTACCTTCGCAGACCGCAATAGAATTAGCTAAAACGCAAATATCTTGGGAAGCTTTTTGGCCATATTTAAATTATCAGTTGCGAGCATTACCGATAGACAGAATGCGAAAAATTTATCAAATGGTAGAAGGAATAGAACATCGTTTAGTGGAAACGAATGCGAAAAATTTTGCTGAATATATTGATTTGATTAGCACTAAGCGTTATACAAAACCACGATTACAGCGCTTATTGGCTTATTTATTGTTACAAGTCAGTCCGTTAGAAATACAGACTGAACAAGAACAAACGATGTTACATATCTTAGGATTTACTGAAAAAGGCCAACACTACTTAAATCAGAAGAAAAAGCAATTTACGCTACCTGTGGCTGCTAAAATAGGTCAGAAAGAAAAAGAAAAGCATTTTCTAACCTATCGTGCGGATCAAATCTACCAATTGATTCATCCGAGTGAGCAAACAATCGGACGATTTCCGATTCGGGTATAAAAAATACTTTGCAAAGTTTGTCGGAGTCGTTATAATGAGAAAGTATGAAATTAACGAAAGAGAAGTGAAAACATGGGACGTAAATGGGCAAATATCGTAGCTAAGAAGACTGCGAAAGATGCAAACAATAGTAAAATTTACGCTAAATTTGGGATTGAGATTTATGCAGCGGCAAAATCAGGAGAACCAGATCCGCATGCGAATCAAAAGTTACGTTTCGTTATTGAACGTGCTAAAACGTATAATGTTCCAAAACATATCATTGATCGTGCAATCGAAAAAGCCAAAGGTTCTGGCGATGAAACATTCCAAGAATTACGTTATGAAGGTTTCGGACCAAATGGTTCAATGGTCATCGTGGATGCTTTGACAAATAATGTAAACCGCACGGCTTCAGATGTTCGGGCTGCATTTGGTAAAAACGGTGGGAACATGGGTGTCTCTGGTGCAGTTGCTTATATGTTCGACCATACAGCTTTGTTTGGTTTTGCGGGTGAAGATGCCGATGAAATCTTAGAATATTTGATGGATCAAGATATTGATGTTCGTGATATTGTAGAAGAAGATGGACAAATCATCGTCTACGGTGAACCGGAAGATTTTAATGCGATCCAAGAAGCACTTAAAGCAAAAGGAATCACAGAATTCTCTGTTGCTGAAATGCAAATGATTCCACAAAACGAAATCACTTTAACCGGTGAAGATCTAGAAAAATTTGAAAAAATGATTGACGTGTTAGATGAATTAGAAGATGTACAACAAATTTATCATAACGTTGAATTAGACGACTAATAATCATCAAAAAAGACCAGCCAATAAACTATTGGCTGGTCTTTTTTTAGACTGTTTTTGTTTGATAGAGTGTTTCGGGAATCGTCTCTAATAGTGGGCTTTGTTTTCCAATCACTAATAGATTCAGTTCATGCATGGCCCGCGTACAGACAGTATAAAGAATCAATTTATCTTGCTCAGTATAGTAATTTTCTGGTGAAATATTCCAGGCAAAGACGCGGTCGAATTCTAGTCCTTTGGCTAAATAAGTTGGAATGATGATCAAATTCTTTTTCATGAAGTCTTCTTCATCGGTCAACAACTGGACTTGTTCTTTTTGTTCGATAGACAATTGATCATATAATGCCTGGCATTCTTCAACCGTTTTAGCAATAATCGCTGTTCGCCAGTAACGAGCGGCTTCTTTGGTTTCATCGATCTCATGAATCAAGCCATCGATCATTTGCCGGGTATCATTCGTATAATAAATACTTGGCAAGTCACCAACTCGTGCCGTTAACTCAACTCGGTTTTCTTGGGTCAAGAATTGGTTGGCAAAGTTTGTGATTTCTTCAGTTGAACGGTAGCTAGTAGTCAATTCAAAATGCGTCAAGGATTCGTCTGGGAAAATTTGTGCTAGAGAATGGACCATGCTTTCGTTACCAAAGACTTTTTGATTCAAGTCTCCACATAAAGTGTAGGTTGCTTTTGGATAAAGCTGTTTCAATAAAGCAACTTGGGCGGGTGAAAAGTCTTGCATCTCATCGATGAAAATAAAACGGGCTTTTTGCTGAACATCCATTGGATGGATTGATTTCATCAATAGGAATAAAAGCGTTCCGTCTTCTAAACTAAGATCTTTTTGTTTGAAATCTGTTAAGAGCTCTTCTAACATCGCTGCCCAGTTTTCTTCTGTCAATTGATAATGTGTTAATAGACTAGTTGGTACATTTTGTAAAAAGTGAAGGTATTGTTTTGCATAATTAACAAAGCCAAATCGATTGATTTGCCGACGTAAAGGACGCATTTTTTTGCGTACGACTTTTTGAGTCATTTGACGGCGCAATCGTCTTTCGGCTTTTTCAGAATCTTCCATATCAGGATTGTTAACGAAAACAGCATCAACCAATTCATCTGCAGCTTTCTTTGCCCAATCTTTTTTCATTTCATCTTTTTCCAAGCCACCGAGTTTTTTCAATAGTTTTGTTTGTAGTAATTGCATCCGTTGATACATCGGTAATTCTGGATTCGCTTCTTGATACCAATTCCGAATTTGTTTTTTTGAGATTAATACTTGGTCTTTCAATTTTAAGTCACGAAATAGGGGACCAAATCCGGTGATTCGTTCGATATATTTATGCAATTCTTGAACAATCAAAAAACTACTTTTTGCCCTAAGGACACGATCATCCTGGCCAGATAGAAAGACTTCTTCATGACTTTCTTCTGTATGAATCTGATAAGCTGGCAATAATGCGTCTAAGAAAGTTTTAAAGGTTTCAGTCGGGATGCCACTCTCACCAAGGGAAGGTAAGACAGTAGAGATATAATCAGAAAAAATATGGTTAGGAGAAAACAGCAGTACTTGGTCATTTTCCAACCATTTTCGATTGTGATACAAAAGATAAGCAACACGTTGTAAAAGAGCAGAGGTCTTTCCGCTACCAGCGATGCCTTCGACGACCAAAACTTTACTTCTGGTATCACGGATAATTTCATTTTGCGAACGTTGGATCGTAGCTACGATATTTTTCATATGATTAGAAGAGGCTTCATCTAAAATTTCTAATAAGAAATCGTCGTTGATCGCTTCGGAGGTGTCGACCATTGAAAGGATATTGCCTTCACGAATTTTAAATTGACGCTTCAATAATAATTCGATTGGAATGATCGCATCATGGGCTTCATAAGATGTCTGACCTAAAGTTCCTTCATAATAGAGATTGGCGATTGGTGCACGCCAGTCGATCACAATTGTTTCTTCTTGGGTATCGCGTAAAGAAGCAATCCCTAAATAAAGTGTTTCCGCTTCTTGATCTTCTTTGAAATCAATCCGTGCAAAGTAGGGATTTTCTTCCATTAAGCGTAATACTTTTTGGCGCTTTTCCTGAGATGCTAGTGTTTGATAGCGCATCAATAATTCGGTTTCGTGTTGGCGAGTTTCCGCCATTGTATCAGCTAACGCTTCAAAAGAACCTGCTTGAATTTTTTGTTCAGCATTTTCCCGCATATTGGTATCGAATTTTGATTTTGTTTCTTGTTTTTGACGATCCAAAAAAGTAAGTTCCTGTTGGATCAAAGCGCTTGTCTGTTGGACGTGCTCTTGTTCATACTCTCTTGCGTTCATTGAGCATCCTCCTTTTTCTACCATTCATTGTTTTTAACAGCATAATAGTATAGCACACAAGCATGGTTAGAAGCAAAAAGATGGAATTATCAAATTTGACAAGATAAGTAAATATTCATAAAAATAAATAAATTCAACAATGAAACAGAAAGATGAATACGATAATTTTATAGCAGCTTTTAAAATAACATCAAAATAAAAACGAGGTATTTGTGGAGAAAGGGGCGTGATTGATTTAAATGTTGATTTAACAGCATTTTAGTTGGGATGGTCATAAGTGGTATTTAGCTCAGGTCTATGCCAATCTACGATATACATTGTTATTTATAGAATTTTAAAATTATTATAAAAAATCTAATGAATTCATTTTATTTTAATTTAAATTAATAATTATTAGTTATGAGATTATTTATGTTCATAATAAACCGCGACTAAATCAATGTTTATCAGTATTTTCAGAATTTTTAAACATTGAATTTATTAAAAAAAATTTAAAAATAATGTTGACACTGGTAGTTAATGTTGTTATTTTGGATATATAAGTAAGTGTTTTCATTAGTGTTATTTAAAAACACTTAGATTAGTTGTTTGATAGATGTCAAGGGCCCGGCAAAAAAACAACGGATCAAAATCATTTTTTTATAGGAGGACTATTAAAATGGATCAGAAGCTAGACTTAGAACGAGAGAAACCAGGTGCTAAGCCGCATACGCGAATTGATAAGATGCTAAATACGATTGAACGAATCGGGAACAAGGTTCCGCATCCTTCAATTATTTTTCTTATTTTAATTTTGTTGGTTGTTGTTTTGTCACATATTTTTGCGTCAATTGGGGCTCAAGCGACATTTGAAACGTTGAATGCTGAAACGAATAAAGCGGAAATGACTACGATGGCAGTTGAAAGTTTATTGAGTGCTGAAGGTATTCGCTTTATGTTTACGTCGACAGTTGCCAATTTCATGAGTTTTAATGCCTTGGGTGTGACGTTAGTCGCGATGGTTGGAGTTGGGTTTGCTGAGGAGGTTGGTTTGATCAGTGCGCTGATCCATAAATTGGTCAAAGTCGTTCCTAAAGCAATGATGACTAGTGTTCTTGTATTTATTGGGGTCCTTTCAAGCGTTGCTTCAGATGCAGGCTATCTAGTATTGATTCCTTTAGGGGCAGCTGTTTTCTATAAAGTTGGTCGTCATCCGATTGCAGGATTATCAGCGGCCTTTGCCGGAGTATCAGCTGGGTTTGGTGTAAATATCATTATCACGCCGATCGATGGGATGTTGACGGAGATTTTAAATGAAGCAGTCCATACTGTAAATCCTACCTATACGGTTGATTTAGTTTCAAATATGTTTTTCTCGATTGTTTCAACTGTCCTAGTAGTTATTGTTTCAACTGTCCTAGTAGTTATTGTTTGTACGTTAGTAAATGAAAAAATTATTGAACCTCGTTTGGGGGAATACAAGTCGGATAAAGATCTTTTCCCTGAAGAAGACGATGCGAATGAATCAAAAGGCTTACGTTGGGCCTTAATTGGATTGTTAGGTTTGACAGCGATCATCATGATGGTGACATTACCAAGTGGTGCGCCATTACGACATGCAGAAACAGGAAAAATCATTGGATCGACGCCATTTATGGATAGTTTGATTACTATTATTATGTTAGTGGCCTTAATCCCGTCGATTTTCTACGGTCGGGCAATGGGAAAAATCAAATCAAGTTTAGATGTCGTAACACCGATCATCAAAGTATTTGCTAACTTGAGCGGAATGATTTTCTTGCTATTGATCATCAGTCAATTTATTGCATACTTTAATTTTACTAACTTAGGAACAGTGTTGGCAGTAAATGCGGCAGATTTTATCGAAGGCTTACAAATGAGCGGTTTAGCATTGTTGCTATGCTTCATTTTGCTAATTGCGGGACTGGATATTATTCTAGTTGGAGCAGTACCAAAATTTGCGATTTTGACACCGATTTTTGTTCCATTATTGTATCAGTTGGGAATCGCACCCGAAGCAGTCTTAGCAGCGTATCGTGTAGCGGATTCTCCAATGAATGTCATCACTCCCCTGATGCCGTATTTTGCGCTAATCGTAACTTTTGCTGCGAAGTATGACAAAAAGACAGGTGTGGGAAGTATCATTGCGTTGATGCTGCCGCATACGATTGTTTTATTTGTGACTTGGATTCTGCTATTTATTGCTTTTTATGTCTTTAAATTACCGTTAGGCCCTGGAGTGGGAATATATTTATCATAATAGTTAAAATAGCTAAATAACAAATGGTTCTTTTACCTTCATTTGTGATAAAATTAAGAGAATTAAATTTAAGATCAAGGGAGCGATTGATATGCCATTTGTTCATATTGAATTACTTGAAGGAAGAACAGAAGAACAGCTAACAGAAATGGTCAAAGAAGTGACTGAAGCTGTATCTAAAACAGCAGGTGCACCTAAAGAAAATATCCACGTAATTATTAATGAAATGCAAAAAGGAAAATATGCTCAAGGTGGAAAGTGGAGATAATATTTAATATTATACTTGCTTTTTAAATTGATCCATGTTTATAATGAATTTGTAATTGATCGATGAAGAAAGACACCTGAACTTGAAAGCTATTTAAAAGAGAGGAAGAGCATGGCTGAAACTTTTCCAGATGAGCGCAAGGGATGACCACTTTCTGAAGGACTCTTGTTAAATGCAAGAGCGGACAGCGCCGTTATCGCTTGTGAGGAGCACGATCGTTGCTCAAAGATTAGGTGGAACCACGTTTATTCGTCCTAGTACCGTCAGGGTACTAGGACTTTTTTTATACTTAATTTTTGAGGAATAGTGAAGCTTTCTTATTATCGATCAAAAATCATAAGGGGGAACTACAGGATGGTAAAAATTTCATTTCCAGATGGATCAACAAAAGAATTTGATAAAGGCATTACTGGGTTAGAAATCGCCAAAAGTATTTCTAGTTCATTAGCAAAAAAAGCATTAGCTGTCGTAGTAAATGGTCAATTAGAAGATTTAAATCGTGCAATCGATGAAGATGCGGAATTGAAAATTGTGACCGATAAAGATGAGGAAGCATTACCACTTGTTCGTCATTCAAGTGCGCACTTGATGGCGCAAGCGATCCGCCGTTTATTCCCAAATATGCATTTTGGTGTAGGACCAGCGATCGATTCTGGTTTCTATTATGATACTGATAATGGGGAAGACCAATTAAGTGAAGAAGATTTCCCAGCAATCGAAAAAGAAATGAAAAAAATCATCAAAGAAAACTTACCAATCGAACGTAAAGTGATGAGCCGTCAAGAAGCGTTAGATTTCTTCAGCTATGACCCTTATAAAGTGGAGCTGATCAGTGATCTTCCTGAAGATGAAGTTATCACAGCGTATACACAAGGTGAATTCACTGACTTATGTCGTGGACCACATGTTCCTTCAACAGGAAAAATCAAAATCGTTAAATTATTATCTGTAGCAGGTGCTTACTGGCGCGGAAATTCAGACAATAAAATGATGCAACGTATTTATGGAACGGCCTTCTTCAACCAAGCAGATTTAGATCATTTCTTGAAAATGCGTGAAGAAGCAAAAGAACGCGATCATCGCAAACTAGGCAAAGAATTAGACCTATTCATGATTTCACAAGAAGTTGGTTCAGGTTTACCATTCTGGTTACCAAAAGGTGCTACAATTCGTCGTACGATTGAACGTTACATCGTGGATAAAGAAATCTCAATGGGGTATGAACATGTATATACTCCAGTATTAGCCGATACAACTTTATACAAAACTTCAGGTCACTGGGATCATTACAAAGAAGATATGTTCCCAATCATGGATATGGGTGATGGTGAAGAATCATTAGTATTACGCCCAATGAACTGTCCACACCACATGATGATCTATAAAAACCATATTCACTCATACCGTGAATTACCAATTCGTTTAGCGGAACTTGGAATGGATCACCGTTATGAAAAATCTGGTGCCTTATCTGGTTTGCAACGTGTTCGTGAAATGACAATGAACGATGCCCATATCTTTGTTCGTCCGGATCAAATCAAAGACGAATTCCGTCGTACGTTAGATTTGATCTTAGAAGTATACAAAGACTTTGGCTTTGAAGATTACCGATTCCGTTTAAGCTATCGTGATCCAGAAAATACAGAAAAATACTTCGATGACGATGAAATGTGGGAAACGTCTCAAGGTCTATTAAAAGAAGTAATGGATGAATCTGGTTTTGATTACTTTGAAGCAGATGGCGAAGCAGCCTTCTATGGTCCTAAACTTGACGTGCAAGTATTAACAGCTATAGGAACAGAAGAAACATTGTCAACGATCCAATTTGACTTCTTGTTACCAGAACGTTTTGACTTAACGTACGTTGGTGAAGATGGTAAAGAACATCGCCCAGTCGTTGTTCACCGTAGTGTAGTTTCAACAATGGAACGTTTCACTGCTTACTTGATTGAACAATACAAAGGGGCATTCCCAACATGGTTAGCACCAGAACAAGTAGCGATCTTACCAGTCTCGCCTGAACATCATGGGGATTACGCGTATGAAGTGAAAGATCGTTTAGTTCGTGAAGGTGTTCGTGTGGAAGTTGATGACCGTAATGAAAAATTAGGCTATAAGATTCGTCAAGCCCAAACACAAAAAGTGCCGTATCTATTGGTTATCGGAGACAAAGAAGTCGAAAGTGCTTCTGTTAATGTTCGTCGCTATGGTAGCGAATATCAAGAAGCACAAGATTTGAACATGTTTATCGAAGCAATCAAAGATGATATTGCGAACATGAGCCGCCATTAAAAATAAAACCGGTGAGTTTTCTCACCGGTTTTTTGTTTGTATTAAGCTTGTGGAAAAGAATATATAAACAACGCGTTCACCAAAGTATTTTGACTGCAGTGTTTTTCCACAGAAATTTTATAGTTGAAATGTTTCACGATAAATGAGGATTATTTTAATCACGAAACGAGATTTTAAAGGATAAAATTTCGTCAACTAAATTTTTTATCATGAAACTGTGAAACATTGATGCAGACAAAACGGGTTTAAATTATTAAAATGTTTAAACTATGGTAAAGGAACTAAGAATAATCCTTTTGAAAAATTCTTTTTTCGGCTACAATAAAAAAAGAACTGTTGAACGGAAGGAACAGATGAATGAAACCAACGAATCCATTAAAGAAATTTTTTGATCATTTAAAAAAAGCGGACGAATCTGGCCGCAGCAAAAGTAAGAGCCATGTGCCATTTCGGCTAAATATCTTATTCTTCGTCATCTTCGCGTTATTTGTCATTTTAGTCTCACGTTTGGGCTATTTGCAGATCGTGGAGGGCGACAAAATGAAGGCACAAATGAAGGCATCTACTACGATCACCGTAAAAGAAAATGCACCACGAGGCGTTATCTATGATGCGAAAGGAACCGCATTGGTCAATAATGCTGCCAATCCAGCAATTACTTTTACGCGGGGAAATTCAATGGAGGCCAAAGATATTCTTAAATTGGCTGAAAAGTTGAATAAACTGATCGATGTGCCAGCAGATGACACGTTAACTACCCGCGATAAAAAAGATTTTTGGTTAGCAGATGCAGATCATTTGAAAGAAGCAGAAGATCGTTTATCGTTTAAAGAAAAGAATCTCGATACATCAGATGAATATCAAAAATTAGTTGATAAAGTCAAAGACAGTGAAATCCAATTCAGCGATGAGCAATTAAAAATCGCGACGATCTTTAAACGCATGAATAGTGCTTCAGCATTAAGCACCGTTTTTGTTAAAAATGAAAATGTTACGGATGAAGAATTGGCTGTCGTGGCTGAACGTGCAGCAGATTTACCAGGTGTTTCCACCGGAACTGATTGGGATCGTTCATACAATGATAATTTAGACGGTTCACTAAGAAGTATTTTAGGCTCGATCACGACGGAAAAAGAAGGATTGCCGGCTGAAGAAGCAGCAGCTTATCTAAAAAAAGGCTATGCCAGCAACGATCGTGTCGGAAAAAGTTATTTAGAAAAACAATATGAAGATGTTTTGCAAGGGAAAAAGGGCGAATATAAAGTCACTTTGAACCAGCAAGGGAATATCGAAAAACAAACCGAAGTTAAAAAAGGCGAAAAAGGCTCGAACGTTGTTCTAACGATCAATGCAGAATTTCAACAAAAAGTAGAAGATATTTTACGAACACATTATCAAAAAATGGTCGATAGTGGCGTAGCTAAATATTCACCAGGTGCTTATGTAGTCGCAATGAATCCGAATGATGGAGAAGTTTATGCGATGGCCGGCTTCAGCCACGATACCAATAGTAAAACATTAACTGAAAATGCACTCGGAACAATCACCAATGCTTTTGTACCAGGTTCGGTTGTCAAAGGTGGGACGGTTACTGCGGGGTATCAAACAGGTGTTATTACCGGGAATGATACATTGATTGATCAGCCAATTAAATTAGCGGGAACGTCGCTTAAAGGCTCAATCTATAATCAGGTTCTAGGAAATCAGATTCCTTTAAATACAGTCAAAGCGTTAGAGTGGTCATCCAATGCCTATATGATGCAATTGGTATTACGGATGCTAGGTGTTACTTACCAACAGAATATGAGCTTGCCAGACAGTGCGTCGACGAAAGAAAGTTATGATAAATTACGTAACGCTTTTGCTGAGTACGGGATGGGTGTAAGTACAGGGATTGATTTGCCAAATGAATCAACCGGGATTAAGAATACTAATTTTGGTGAAGAAAATGGACCTGGTGGCGGTAACTTACTCGATTTATCATTTGGGCAATATGATACGTACACACCGATGCAGTTAGCCCAGTATGCGGCAACGGTAGCAAATGGTGGAACACGGATCTCCCCACATGTAGTCAAAGGTATTTATGGAAATAATGATAGTGGTGGATTAGGCAGTCTGGAAAAAGAAGTCACGGGTAAGAAACTAAACCAAGTAAAAATTACTTCAGATCAGATGGGTATCATTAAAGAAGGTTTCTATCAAGCAGTTCACGGAACTGATGGAAATACGACTGCTCGTGATCTTGCTTCAGCAAAACTAGATCCTGCAGCTAAGACCGGTACCGCCGAAACAGTGGCCGAAAATGGAGCAAGTACGATCAATAGTAATATCGTGGCCTATGCCCCGTATGATAAACCACAAATTGCTATCAGTGTGATGCTTCCTAACTTGGATGAAGCACATGATAGTGAAAATAAAGCAATTGCAAAAGAGATAATTGATGCATTTGCTGACACATATGGCGTACAATAAAACTAGGGAGCTTTTGCTCCTTAGTTTTTTTTGAGGAGTGGAATCAATGACAGTATATGATTTTAAAGTAAAAACAACCGATGGCAGTGAAAAGGCATTAGCAGAGTATAAGGGTCAGGTTCTTTTGATCGTTAATACCGCGACTGGGTGTGGATTTACCCCTCAGTATGAAGGGCTACAAAATTTGTATGAACAATATCAAGCACAAGGATTTGAAGTATTAGATTTTCCATGTAATCAATTTGGACATCAAGCGCCTGGCTCGAATGAAGAAGTCGCAGATTTTTGTCAGTTGAAATATCATACAACATTTCAAACATTTGCTAAAATCGATGTGAATGGTGAAAATGAAGATCCGTTATACAGTTATTTGAAGAGCGCGCAAGGTGGATTACTTAACAAAGCGGTCAAATGGAATTTTACAAAATTCCTAGTTGATCGTGAAGGAAACGTCATCAAGCGCTATGCATCGCAAACAAAACCAGAAGAGATCGCTAAAGACATTGAAGCTCAATTGTAAAATCGTCAAGTAAATTTACTTAACAAATTTTGCAAAAAAGCTAGTCAACAAGAAAAAAACATGATATGATATCAAAGTCTGAGAAATATCTTGGAAAAACCGTTATTACTAGGGAGGGAAAATCATGCGCGTAAACATCACTTTAGAATGTACTTCTTGTAAAGAACGTAACTACCTAACAAACAAAAACAAACGTAACAACCCAGATCGTTTGGAAAAAATGAAATATTGCCCACGCGAACGTAAAGTTACTTTGCATAAAGAAGTAAAATAATTACATTAAAAAGCCAGCGTCCGTTCGCGGACGCTGGCTTTTTTTTAAAACTACATAAAATCTTCACATATTCCTAAGCAAAAGATAAGTTTCAAATGGTACAACTATCAGTATAATAAATCATCTATTCAGAAAGGAAGAATTCGATGCGTAAAGTTCCACCAATTTTAAAGCCGATCGCATTACTGACGGTATCGATTTTGATTGCGACTACTACTAGTGTATTCAATCATTCGAGTTATCGTAGTACTACAACACCAAGTACCACGGTCGAAACAGTTACAACAAAAACCAGCGATTCTTCTCAACCTTCCGATAGCTTTTCAAGTGAAAATGAGACGACCGCTTCCTCAAATACAATAAGTGAGGAACCTTCTACGAGTGAAGTTGTTACTAGTGATGACAATGATGCTGAGAATCGTGCGGTCAGCACAGTAGAAAGTTCTGTAGATTCAGATACATCATCTAGTGAAGGATCAACATCGACAGAAGAATCGCAATCCGTAGCTACGCAACAACAACCTACAAATGGGGCAGCAGCGACAGAAACAGAAACAGGTGATAGCCAATGACATTGTTATTAGATATTATTAATGGGTTAAATAAATTTTTAGGGTTCTTAGATATCAGTCCTAAATATCTGAATCGAGCTTATACAATATTAAGCATTTTACCGACACTTTACGTTTTACGCATTGTTTATGGCCTATGGGACAATCAAAACTATCTTCAATTTTTCTTATATAGTTTAGTCTTTTTAGCTCTAATCTATTTTTCGGTATTAAATTTTTTCTATTACTTTTTAGATAAAAACTTAAAAATAGATATCACACAATTGTTTGTTAAATATTTGCCGGATGATGCATTCAATATTCAAAGTGAACAGACAAAACAAAATAAAAAGTTATTTGAACATGCGAAAGAAGTTGCGGTAGATTTTGATGAAGATTATCAATTGAGGTTGGTTGAAAACATCCAATCATTGGTTGATAAGCGAGAAATACTTACCAATGATTTGACTAAGCATGAGGGATTTTTGATCGAAGAAAACACACTATATCCTTATTACTATGTTAAACAAGTAGATGATCAAACGTATCAGCTGCAGATTGGAAAAAGTTATCGAGAATTAGAAACCGTCGGAGTGATTCGCCAAGTAGAACCGTTAAATCCCATTGGTTTATTTATTGTTGGTGGAGATTTTGTTAAACAGGGGATTCGTTATCATGAACCTTATCAACTAAAATTTTTAGCGAAAACCACGGAACCCGTTACCCGAAGCCGTCGAAGTAAAAAATAAAAGTCGTCTGACTAGAACACTCCTAAACAAAGGAGTGCTCGGTCAAACGACTTTTTTATTTAAGGACGTCTTTGATATTTTCGATAATTTTAGTATAAGCAATTGGTCCGTTATACAACCAACTTGAATTGCCATCGAATTCGTACAAGTGATTGTTCTTAACAGCAGGAATGCTGCTCCATAATGGGTCTTTAAACATCGCAGCACCAGTATCACTATTGACTAAGAACAAATAATCAGCATCTAGTTGAGAAAGACTTTCTAATGAAACTTGTGAGAAATCAGAAGTTGCTTTTTCGCTGATGTCTTTGGTTAATGTAGGAACTTCAAAACCTAACTCTTTATAGATTAATTCACCACTGGAACGGTTACTTGCAACCATAAAGGCAGAATTGTTCGTTACCCATAATACAGCAGCCGATTTGCCTTCGATCTTATCTTTTAAATCTGTTTTAGTTTGTTTCACTAAGTCATCATAGTCAGTTTCGACTTTTTTTGCTTTGTCTTCTTTACCTAGTACCTTGGCGATATCTTCTAATTGTTCACGCCAAGTCACATCTTCACCATTTTTAACTACATAAGTAGGAGCGATTTTTGCGTACTCTTTGTATTTGCCACCTTCTAATGTGCCATCGGAACCAATCAAAAGTAAATCAGGTTCAAATTTTAAAACGTCTTCATAAGGAAGGTCATAATTGATAGTGGGGATACCATCTAGTTTATCTTGTAAGTAATGTTGAATCTTTCCTTCACCAACAGTCCATTGAGCAACTGGTTTTTCATCTAGAGCCACCAAATAATCTTCTAAGTAAGAAGCAATGATTCGTTTAGGTTTTTTTGGAACGTCCACTTTATGATCTTGTGCATCTGTTAACGTACGCACGTCGCTTGATGTATCTTTAGTTTCGCTGCTTTGCCCACAAGCGGCTAAACTTAAAAGCGTTAACACTGAAACGGTTGTTAAAATTATTTTCTTGAACATAAAAAAACCCCTTTAAAGTTAATTGAGAACACTTCTCAATTGTTATTATTGCTGAAAGTCTAGCACCTGTCAATAAGTAATTTTAATTAAATTGCAGTTGACGTAAAGATAAAATAAGGTGATAATTGAGAACGATTATCAAAGAAATGAGGAAGATCGATGACAAAATTGAAAACAAATGATCTTTCAATTGGGTACGACAAAAAAATCATTGTGAATGATATTACAGTAGATATTCCAGATGGAAAGATCACTAGTTTGATTGGCCCAAATGGAAGTGGAAAATCAACTTTTTTAAAAGCTTTGGCCCGGATTTTAGAACCGGCTAAAGGCGATGTTTACATAGATGGTGAAAATGTCCAACACTTAGATACAAAAACAGTTGCTCAAAAGATTGCATCCTTGTCTCAAACAGCTACACAAGTGAATGGTTTAACAGTTGAGGAAATCGTGGCATACGGCCGTTTTCCTTATCAAAAAGGTTTTGCTGGGTTGAAAGAAGAAGATCATCAATTGATCCAGTGGGCCCTAGAATCAACGAATCTAACAAAATTAAGACAGCGGACTTTACTGACATTGTCTGGTGGGCAACAACAACGAGTCTGGATTGCCATGGCTCTGGCTCAGGATACAGATATTTTAATTTTGGATGAACCGATCACGTTTTTAGATCCAGCGCATCAATTAGAAATTTTAGAATTATTGCAAGAAATCAATCATCAAGGAAAAACGATTTTGATGACGATTCATGATTTGAATCATGCTTCACGCTTTTCTGATTATTTATTAGGAATGAAAAAGGGTGAATTGATTTTTCAAGGCACACCGAAAGAAATTTTTACAGCGGACAAATTATTGAATCTTTTTGATATCCAAGCAACCTTTGCGACGTTACCTAATAGTGATAAGCCTATCGTGCTAACTTACGATCTAGTAAAGGAGAGCTGACGAATGACGGAAAGAAAAGTATTTTTTCCTATTGTGATTTTAGGATTGGTCATTGCGATGTTTCTTTCTTTGCGATATGGAGCAGTAACCAGTAAGTGGACAGACGTAAGTCAGGCGTTGCTGCATTTTAATGCTAGCAATCAGGGGGAACAATTGGTTCGATATTTGAGATTACCAAGAATGATTGGAGCAGTATTAGTCGGAGCAGGTTTTGCAGTATCAGGAGCATTAATGCAAGGCATTACATCCAATCCAATCGCTGATTCAGGCCTATTGGGCATCAATTCAGGTGCTAGTTTGGGGTTAGCGTTGATTTTTGCACTGACGGCCAATCCAGCCCCGATAGTTGGCTTAGCAGGATCATTTTTGGGTGCGTTAGTTGCGATCTTATTGATCTATTTAGTATCCACCCGAGTTTCGTTTGGCTTATCACCGGTACGGATTGTTTTATTGGGAGCCGCATTGAGTGCGTTTTTCTCAGCCATCAGTCAAAGCATCAATCTGATGTTTGACTTGAATCAATCGATGACGTTCTGGTTTGTTGGAGGAACAAGTAATATCACTTGGGAACAAGTAAGAATTATTTTTCCAATCGTACTTATTGGTCTGATTGGCTCGTGCATGATCAGCTCTCAAGTCACCTTATTAAGTTTGGGTGATGAGACAGCTCTTAATTTAGGCCGAAACCCGAATCGAATTCGGCGGCTTAGCATGTTTTGTGTACTATTATTAGCAGGGAGCGCGGTATCGTTAGTTGGAACAATCAGTTTTATCGGGTTGATCGTTCCTCATATCGTTCGTTATTTTGTTGGTCATGATTATCGTTATGTTGTACCCGCTTCGGCGGTATTTGGGGCTTTATTTTTCGTAGTGGCAGATGTCGCATCTCGTCTAGTAGCCCCACCACTTGAAACACCAACTGGAGTCATCATCACGATCATCGGTGTACCATTTTTACTTTTACAAATAAGGAAGGGAAGCTTATGAGAAAAAAAATCGGATGGCTTTGTTTGTTATTATTGATGATCATCGGGATTTTTTTAAGTTTAACAGTTGGAACGAATAAACTTTCTTTCTATGATTTAATGCAAGTTTTTCAAGGAACGGGAAGTAGAAGCCAGCAATTGATTATTTTTGATTTTCGCTTTCCACGGCTATTGGTTTCGATCCTGGCCGGAATGGGACTGGCTGTTTCTGGTTATATCTTTCAAACGATCACGCACAATGATTTAGCCGATCCTGGAATTCTTGGGATTAACGCCGGAGCGGGTCTGACTGTTTTGATCTATTTAGGATTTTATGCGAGTGGAGAGAGCAGTTGGTTATTGCCATTTATTGCCTGTTTGGGTAGTTGTTTTGCTACAATATTGGTCTATTTTTTTGGTCGCCAATCGGAGCGAATCACTCCTAATCGTTTATTATTGTCAGGGGTCGCAGTCAATGCGGGGATCTCAGCTTTAACTTTATTAGGAACGATCCGTGTGTCAAAAGACAATTATCAATTCGTTACTTCATGGTTATCTGGAACTATTTGGGGAACGACTTGGCAGCATGTTTTTTTATTGCTACCATGGATCGTTTGTTTGATACCATTAGTAATGTCCAGAGGCCGCTATTTAGAAGTATTGGAATTGGGTGATGATGTAGCGGTTGGATTAGGTGTGAAACTTAAAAAGACACAATTATTCTTTTTAATTTGTGCCGTCTGTTTAGCTGCAGTGAGTGTTTCAATCGCTGGTAGCATTAGTTTTATCGGGTTGATTGCTCCACATATCGCCCGTCAGATCACACGAAGAAAAAATAATCAAACGTTGGTAATGACAGCTTTGATCGGCGGGATCTTGTTATTATTTAGTGACGTGTTAGCGCGAGTGATTTTGCCTAGCGGCGAAATGGCCGCGGGAATTATTGTGTCATTGATTGGGGCACCATACTTTATTTTACAATTGCTTAAACGTGTATAGATTGGAGTACTAGAAGATGGTTTGGACAACGATTTGGAGTCATGCTCAACGCGGTGTTTTTGCGTACAGCGAGCACCAAGAGACGGTGGAGATATTGCTTAAACAAATCACTCCGATTGAACAAATACGCTTGGTTTTTGCGAATGATTACGGAGATCAAATCCAATCGATTCGGCGATTAACAATTCAATCAAATGAATGTATGGAACGAGTTAAATCATTCTCGCTTGCGCCAGGGGAGTTTTATCAAACGCAAACTATTCCAATTGATCCGAAGGCTTCAAAATGGAAAATTAGTTTTGAAGCAACACCACTAGAAAGTGGTTATGCCTTTAATGATGCTGATTTTTTACCAGAAAAAGGAAGAGCTGATTTTTGTACTGGTTTACTGACGATCGAAGCGGATGTCGAAGGAGAATGTATCCTTGCTTTAGGTGATTCTCTGACAGAAGGTGCTACTTGGACAGCGCCCTTGCAACGTCAATTACGTCAAAAAAATCTTTTTTTAGTCAATCAAGGAATCAATGGAAGTTTTCTATTAAAGGACAGTAGTGGAAATGAAGCGACTACTAGTAACAATAGCTTATTCTACGGTTATGCTAGTTTTAAACGTTTAAAAAGATGTTTAGACAGTCATCAAAATGTAAAAAAAGTGATTATCTTTTTGGGAGCGAATGATCTGATCCATGGAGAATTGGATCTGCAGCGTTTTCAAGCAGCGATTAACCAATTGATTGATTATTGTATAGAAAGAAGTATTGATTACCGACTGTGTACGCTGACGCCATGTTTAGGTTATCCAGGAATGGATGCAACTAAAGAAAATACCCGGCAACAAATCAATCACTGGTTACGGAAAAAACAAGAAACATTGTGGGATTTTGCGGCGATGGTTGAAGAAAAGGGTCAATTGTTTTCAAGCTATGACAGTGGTGATCATTTGCATCTTAATGCAATTGGTGGTCTGGTAATCGCACGTCAAATTTCTAGTGATTTCTTTAAAGGGGAGTGATCCCCTTTTTATTTTGCTCAGACTTTGCTATTCTTTTTACTAAGAAGGTGATAGGGTGGAAAAAGATGTATTACGCCAACAAGCAATCAAACGATTGATTGAGTTAGCAAAAAGTGAAACACGTCAAATCCAAGTCAATCAAATATATGACCATTTTTTTGAAAGTTCTATTTGGAAGTCAGCCGAGACAATTGGGGTGACAAAAGCAACCAAAATCGAATTTCCGACAGAAATATTGATCCAAAAAGCTTTTGCAGCAGGAAAAAAAATCGCTGTGCCGAAATCTTTACCTAAAGGAAAAATGGTTTTTCATTGGGTGGATCCTGCGACAGACTATCAAACAACGAAATTCGGTGTCGAAGAACCTGAAGTTGAGGCAGTCGCACTGCCTGAGACAATCGACTTATTGATCGTTCCTGGTCTATGTTTTAATCATAAAAAGTATCGGATCGGTTTTGGTGGTGGCTATTATGATCGCTATTTAGAAAATTATCAAGGCCATACGGTCAGTTTCGTTTTTAAAGAACAAATTTTTGAGAATTGGCAGCCAGAAAAATTTGATCAAGCGATCGATCAGTTGATTTTGGCTAAAAAATTGAAAGAGGGACAGCATGAGAAGAAATAAACCTTATGTTATGTATACGATTTTCGCAATAAATACAGTTGTTTTTTTACTGCAGTATCTATTACCTAATTTAGCGATTGAGAATCAGTTAGGGATGTTTGCTCCATCAATCGTTTTTCAGCATCAGTATTGGCGGTTCATTACACCGATGGTCATTCATTTCGGTTTGATGCATTTTGCCTTGAATAGTGTAGTCCTTTATTACATGGGGCAACAGTGTGAAGCGATTTTTGGTCACTGGCGTTTCGCGATTATTTACTTGCTAAGCGGTGTAATGGGAAATTTAGCTAGTTTTGCTTTTAATCAACCAACAACTTTATCAGGAGGAGCCAGTACGGCACTTTTTGGTTTGTTTGGTGCCTTTTTGATTGTGGGATTACATTATCGCGATAATCCTAATATTCAAGCGTTGACTCGTCAGTTTGGTTTATTCATTTTAATGAATCTTGCTTTCGGGGTATTTGATTCTACGATTGATATTTGGGGTCATTTAGGCGGTATCGCTGGAGGGCTTTTCTCAGGCTGGGCATTAGCAGTTCCTTTTTCTAAAGATCGTTTTACAACGAGAGAACGGGTGACCGCCGCTTTATTATTTGTTTTTGTTGCAGTCATTTGTATTCTTTTTGGAATTAGAAAATTCGGCTTATTAAATTAATACGAGCATTAGGCTCGTATTTTTTTATTGAAATAAGTTAATGCCTTAAATAAATAGGATTGAAAAGAGCTAAAGGACCGCTTTTTTATTCAAAAATAATCTTTTTCGGTTTGCTAGGGATGAGACAATACTATAAAATACAATTTGAAGAAAAATTTTTTTAGAAATTTGGGCTATAAAAATAGCAATTTTTTCTGTATAATACTGGGGATGTGTTTTGATGGAAAGTTTATATGATGTACAACAGTTATTGAAACAATTCGGCATTTATGTTTACGTCGGAAAAAGAATCTATGATATTGAATTGATGCAGCTCGAACTGAAGAATTTGTATGAGGGGCGGCTGATCGATCGTGATACCTATCTACAAGGCTGGAGCATCTTAAAACGGGAACATCACATTGAAGAAAGTCGAGAAGGTGACTAGTATGGATAAAAAATTATTAGGAATTGATTTAGGCGGGACAACGGTTAAGTTTGCAATTTTGACTGAAGACGGAGAAATCCAACAAAAATGGAGTATTGAGACCAATATTCTAGATGATGGCTCACATATTGTACCAGATATCATTGGTTCAATTAATCATCATTTGTCTTTATATGGAATGACTTCAGATCAATTTGTTGGTATCGGTATGGGAACTCCTGGGAGTGTAGATATCGAGGCTGGAACAGTTATCGGGGCTTACAACTTAAACTGGACAACCTTGCAACAAGTCAAAAAAGAAATCGAAAAAGGGACTAATATCAAATTTACGATTGATAACGATGCCAATGTTGCTGCATTAGGCGAACGTTGGAAAGGTGCCGGTGATAATGAACCTGATGTGATCTTCATGACGTTAGGAACAGGTGTTGGTGGCGGCATTATCATGAACGGTGAATTACTTCATGGAGCAGCTGGTTGTGCCGGTGAGATTGGACATGTTACTGTAGATCCTCTTGGGTTTGAATGTACATGTGGCAAACGTGGCTGTCTAGAAACCGTAGCAAGTGCAACCGGTGTTGTACGTGTGGCTCGTCAATTAGCCGAAGAGTATGCTGGCGGTTCTAAATTAAAAGCTCGTCTAGATAATGGTGAAGACATCACAAGTAAAGATGTTTTTGAATTAGCTGAAGAAGAACAAGATGACCTAGCATTGATGGTCATTGATAAAGTTACTTTCTATCTTGGTTTAGCTTGCGGTAACTTAGGAAATACATTAAACCCTTCATCAATTGTTATTGGTGGTGGTGTTTCAGCAGCCGGTGAATTTTTACGTAGCCGAGTAGAAAAATACTTTAAAGAATTTACTTTCCCACAAGTTCGTGAAAGTACAAAAATCAAATTAGCAGAATTAGGAAATGAAGCGGGCGTGATCGGCGCTGCATCATTGGCTAAATAGAAAAAGCAGCAAGGAAGGAATCGATTTATGTCAATTTGGTGGAAAATCAATATTGTATTAATTACAATAATCGTTTTATACGGGTTGTATGAATTATTTGTTCGCATTATGGTGAAACGTTCTGCAAAAGTGATCACACAAGAAGAATTTCAATCAGGTATGCGTAAAGCACAAGTCATTGATGTTCGTGAACGGGATGAATTTAATTCAAAGCATATTTTAGGAGCACGTAGCTTTCCTTACACAATGTTAAAAGAAACAATGAGTTCACTACGCAAAGATCAACCTATCTATATCTATGATCAAAATAAATCAATCAGCGCACGCGCGGCTAATTTATTACGTAAGAATGGCTTCACTAACTTATTCATTCTAAAAGGCGGCATGCAAGATTGGACAGGAAAAGTGAAACAAAAGAAGATCGATTAATTTAAAACAGTTAGACAAATGTCTAACTGTTTTTCTATATAAAAATCATCATTATGCGCCATGTAAGGTAATTTTTCATGCGATTGACTGTAAATTAAAATACATTTATTATATTAGATGAAAACTTTTTCAGGAGGATGTTATGACTATAAAACTTGTTGCCATCGACTTAGATGGAACGTTATTGAATGAGAACCATGAAATCACCCAACCTGTGATCGAGACGATCAAAGCGGCACGGAAAAATGGCGTTTATGTGGTTCTTTGTACTGGCCGCCCACTTACTGGAGCCCGTGCACAGCTAGACTTATTGGAATTGAATCAAGTCGATGATTATATCATTACCTATAATGGCGGTTTAGTCTTGAATACGAATACTTGGGAAGTTATTGCTGAGCATAGCTTGACTCGTGAAAACTATTTAGAGATCGATCATTTAGCACGAACACTAGATATTCATTTGCACAGTGCAGATAAGAAGGCGATGTACACATCTAACCGTGATATCAGTCCTTATACTGTTTTAGAGTCACATTTAGTGAATATGCCGCTTCATTTCCGGACACCTGAAGAAATCGCTCGTGAAGTCACACCAGTCAAAATGATGATGATTGATGATCCGAAAGTATTGAAAGTAGCGTTTGAAAAAATTCCTGCTGAATATTTTGAAAAATACACGATTGTCCGGAGTTCACCATTTTTCGTTGAGTGGTTGAATCCAAAAGCCAGCAAAGGAATGGCTTTAAAAGAGTTAAGTGAACATTTAGGAATTCAACAATCCGAAGTGATGGCGATCGGCGATGCCGAAAATGACCTTTCAATGATTGAATTCTCTGGGACTGGGATTGCGATGGGAAATGCCACTGAAAATATTAAAGCGGCGGCTGACTACACCGTAGCAACAAATGCACAAGATGGCGTAAAAGAAGCGTTTGACCGTTTTGTATTAAAAAAATAAGCACTAGAAGCCGCTGGGATCTTTCAGCGGCTTTTTAATTGCCAAATGTGCATTTCTTCTCTAAGCTAAAATTATCAACTAAGTGAAGAAGGCAGACTTATGAAAAAAATTGCGATTATTGGTGCGGGTCCCTATGGTTTGATTGTATTAGATCAATTAGTTAAACAAGTACCCACAACTTCTGAGATCAAACTATTAATTTTTGATCCCAATGGTCCTGGCGGAAAAGTTTGGCGAAAAAATCAAACCAATCAAGTTATTATGAATACCGTCATGCAACATGTAACTCTTTTTTCGGAAGATGACGGACCAAATTTTGCTGAATGGAACCAAAGGGAAGCTAGAAATTATTTGAAGAAAGTTAATCTTATTGCTGACTTTTTGCCAGAACTAGCATTAGGTGTAAATGACTATTGTCAACGTCGCTACTATAGCGTTTATCAAAATTGGTTTTTTGAACAAATAAAAAAGACAGCGCCTAAAAATGTTCAGATAGAATTGATCACAGAAAAAGTAAGTAGCGTAAAGTTACAAAAGGATCAGATTATTTTACAAACAACAAATTCTTTCCGAGTTGACGATGTGATCCTTGCAACAGGGCAATCGCAAAATGAATTACAACAAGCGGAGCAAGAAAATCATCAATTTGCGCAGGAACATGGTTTATTTTATCAAGGACCTGGAAATCCGGCGGATACAGATTTGACTCGTTTGAATCCAAAGGGAGCTATTTTGATTCGAGGATTAGGCTTGAGTTTTTTTGATTATTTGGCTTTACTAGTAAATCATTGGAAGGGGTCATTTATTGAAGATGGAGGCCATCTAATTTATCAAAAAACAGGCAAAGAACAGCCGGTCATTGTAGGCTCAGGCAGAGGAATTCCCTATCATGCACGTCCAAACAATCAAAAACGTCCCGGTGAAGAAGCGCAACCTCAAATACTGACACCAGAATTTATGGAGACCTTTGAGGGGGATGTTCAGACTTTTGTTAAATTAGTGCGGAAAGAAGCTGAATTAGCCTATTATCACCAGAAGCTAAAAAGCGTTGTGCAAATTAATTTAGCGGATTTTTTAACCGCTTACCGATTAGGTGACTCCGAGGATGTATTAGAACGATACAAGATACCAAAATCTCAGCGATTGGATTGGCAACTGTTATTGGATCCAGCTAAAGAGGTAGAACCAGAACAATTTTCAACATTTATTCAGGATTATTTAAGAAAAGACATTAAAGCTGCAGAGCAAGGCAACCAGACAGGCGCTGTCGGGGCCGCGATTGATACGTATAAAGAATTGCAAGATCCTTGGAATTGGATGCTTGACCACCAAAAATTTACTTCAAAAGATTTGTTTGAAGAATTTTTTGGATCCTTTGATCGCGAATATAGTTTTTTAACGATCGGGGCACCTGTGATCCGTCAAAAGCAATTACTAGCGTTGACGGAAGCGGGCATTATTACATTTTTAGCACCCCAAATGACCGTGGGAAAAACAGATAGCCACTTTACTGCTTATAGTAAACAAAAACCAGACGAATGTTACAAGGGAACTAATTTGATTGAAGCACGCTTACCAGCAACAAGTCTTGAGAAAACACTAAATCCAGTGTTTATTCAAATGCGTGAAGCCGGCTATCTCACGCCGCATAACCTTTACTTCGAAGGAAAGGATCATTTTACTGGTGCGCTGAAGGTAAAACGCGAAACACACCAAATTATCGATCAAGAAAAGCACGTTTTACAACACGTCTATTGCTATGGTATTCCTTTAGAAGGACTAGATTGGTTGACGGCTGCTTCACCACGTCCTAAAAATTCAGATCGTATTTTTTATTTAGCCAAAAACATTGCTCAATCAATTTTGAAATAAAAAAGAACGCCATCATGGCGTTCTTTTTTATCTTGCGATTCTTTTTCTTTGAGCTTTCTTACGATTTTCATCGACTTTTGATTCTTTTTCTTCGATTGGGTCAATGACTTTCTTTTTCACGCTCATTACGACACCTGTAACTACTGCGGCTGCAGCTAAAGTACCTGTAACAAAGCCAGAAGCAAATCTACGCATTTACACCACTCCTTTATCTGATATATTCATTATGAAGCAAAAACATCAAAATGAAAAGCTTAAGGCATGTCATACCTTGCGGAAATTTAGTAAAAAAATTATAATTTGTTTACTAAATAAAATTGATCGGAGTTCATTAAATGGCTATTTTAGTTTTAGGGGGAGCAGGGTATATAGGCTCACATACAGTTGACAAATTAATTTCACAAGGCTATGAAGTAGTTGTCGTCGATAATTTATTGACAGGGCATCGAATGGCGGTTCATTCAGCCGCAACTTTCTATGAAGGCGACTGTCGCGATAAAGAATTCATGCGCAAAGTTTTTAGCCAAGAAGCGATCGAAGGCGTGGTGCACTTTGCTGCAAGTTCATTAGTAGGCGAGTCGGTGGAAAAGCCTCTGAAGTATTTTAACAATAACGTTGTAGGAATGGAAAATTTATTAGAAGTAATGGAAGAGTTCAACGTAAAAAATATCGTCTTTTCTTCAACCGCGGCTACTTATGGCGAACCGGGAGTATCGCCGATTACAGAAGAGGTCCCAACCAATCCAACCAATCCGTATGGCGAAAGTAAATTGATAATGGAAAAAATGATGAAATGGTGTGACAAAGCCTACGGAATGCGTTACGTAGCATTGCGCTATTTCAATGTTGCTGGAGCAAAATCAGATGCAACTATTGGTGAGGATCATGATCCAGAAACTCATTTAGTCCCAATCATTTTACAAGTAGCCTTAGGCCAACGTGATCATTTAACAATTTTTGGTGAAGATTACGATACACCGGATGGTACTTGTATTCGGGATTATGTCCAAGTAGAAGATTTGGCAGCTGCTCATATTTTAGCGTTAGACTATTTAAAAGCTGGAAACCCAAGTAACTTCTTTAACCTTGGATCAAATAACGGCTACTCAGTGAAAGAAATGTTAGAGGCTGCCCGTGAAGTGACAGGAAAAGAAATCGCGGCTGAAGTGGGACCACGTCGTGCAGGCGATCCTAGCCGTTTAGTCGCATCAAGTGAAAAAGTAAAAGCAACGTTGGGCTGGAATCCAGAATATACCGATATCAAAACTATTATTCAAACTGCTTGGGATTGGCATGTCAGTCATCCGCACGGTTATGAAGATTAATCGTTTTAGTAATCAGCAGAATAATTAGTTTGAAAAATAAGTGTTTTGAAACGACTTAGGAGGAAATAGTGTGTCAATTAGTCAAACAGTTAGAGATTTTATTACCTTAGCGATCCAATCGGGTGGCTGGATGGAAATGGATCGAATCTATTTAGAAAATCGTGTGATCGCTTTGATCGGTGAGACGACTTTAGAAAAATCAGAAGTACGGCCAGTGACCGTTCCAGCAGTCGAATTGGTCGATGTCTTACTTGAGCAAGCAATCAAAAACCAACAGATTGCTGACAATGGGACTGAAAAAGATATTTTAGCTGCCCAATTAATGGACTTTATGACGCCACCACCTTCTGTGGTCAACGCCTATTTTGCACAATATTATTCAAAAGACCCTATTCAAGCAACGGATTATTTTTATAAAATCAGTACAGACAACGATTATATCAAAACGCGATCAATTGCGCGTAGCATTCACTTTCCAGCAAAAACAGCATATGGAGAATTACAAATTACAATCAATCTTTCAAAACCAGAAAAAGATCCAAAAGAAATTGTTGCAGCAAGCCAGGAAGTAAACTCAGTTTATCCAAATTGTTTATTGTGTATGGAAAATGAAGGTTATAAAGGTCGAACAAATTATCCTGCTCGAACCAATCATCGAATCATCCGGATGAATTTAAATGGTGAAAGCTGGGGCTTCCAGTATTCGCCGTATGCTTATTACGCTGAACATTGTATTATTCTTTCTGAAGAACATCGTCCAATGCAAATAACAAAAGCGACTTTCCAACGTCTGTTAAAAATTATTGAAGTTTTGCCACATTATTTTGTGGGATCCAATGCTGATTTACCAATTGTAGGAGGTTCGATTCTTTCGCACGATCATTACCAAGGTGGAAGGCACACTTTTCCAATGGCGGTGGCTGAGATTGAGCGTACGATCGAATTAAACGAATATCCAACGGTTACTGCCGGTATCGTGAAGTGGCCAATGTCTGTGATTCGTTTGCAAGGAAAAAATCAAAATGAGTTAATTGAGGCGGCCAATCATATTTTTGAAAAATGGCAAAATTATTCTGATGAGGCACTGAATATCGTCGCGCAAACTGCTGATGACATCCAGCATCATACGGTTACGCCGATTGCTCGTCGCAATGCTGATTTATTTGAATTAGACTTAGTATTACGTGATAATAATGTTTCGGCAGAATTTCCAGAAGGGATCTTTCATCCGCATCGTGATGTCCAACACATCAAAAAAGAAAATATTGGCTTGATCGAGGTCATGGGTCTCGCAATTTTACCACCACGTTTAAATGGGGAATTAAAAGAAGTCGCCAATTATTTACTAGATGAAGAAAATACGATTGCTGAATATCATGTTGCATGGGCCAATCAGTTAAAGGCAACACAGAATATCACCCATGAAAATGTTAAGGAAGTTATTCAACAATCTGTAGGAGATATCTTTACTAGAGTACTAGAAGATGCGGGAGTGTATAAGCGAGACGTTGAAGGACAAGAAGGATTTACACGTTTTATCGAAGCGCTGTAAGCCGCATCGAGGGTACTATTTAAATCTTGGAAATCCAGATATTTTCTATGGAGACCAGTAACACGAAAAATCACGTTGAGAACAACTTTAGTCTAACGTGGATCAATGAATTAAAAGAAGAGCAGCCAACATGGCAGCTCTTTTTTATTTTGAAACGATTAATCTTTAAACAGTTAGTAGGAAAGCATTTCTAGTTTATGTTAAAATATGGCTATCTTAAATGCGAGGAAATGAACAATATGAAACTATTAGCAATGGATACATCCAATCAAACATTAGCCGTAGCGGTCTTAGAAGATGACCGAGTATTGGCACAATTTCAGCTGAATCGAAAAATGAATCACAGTTTGACATTGATGCCAGCAATTGAAACGGTCATGCAAACTAGTGGGTTAAAACCGGCCGATTTAGATCGGATCGTCGTTGCTGTGGGCCCTGGTTCTTATACAGGTATTCGAATTGCGGTAACAACTGCAAAAACACTGGCAGAAACTTTAAAAATCGAGGTAACAACAGTCTCAAGTTTGGCCGTGATCGCTGCCAATGCGCAAACAAATAAATGGATCGTCCCTCTCATGGATGCTCGTAGAAACAATGTCTATGCGGGAGCTTATCGTTGGGAAAATAATCAGTTGGTTAATCTGATTCCAGATCAACATACATCCTTTGAAACATTGATTGAAAAAATCACGGAACCGGCGTTGTTTATTGGAGAAACAACTAAATTTATTGAGCAGATCGAAGCAACTCTGCCTTCTGCCACAATCGCTACGTCAGATACATTGAACTTACCGAATGGCTTAACGTTAGGAAAACTAGGCTATCGGGCCCAACCAATCGATGATATTCATGGATTAGTACCAGCTTATTTAAAACGAGTAGAAGCGGAGGAAAAATGGTTGGAAACCCATCATCCAGAGGACGAAAATTATGTTGAAAAAATTTAGCGGGTTAGTCAAAACGATTTTATATGGGAAACAATATCCTTTTGCAACGAAATTTGTTCGATTAGGAGACGACAAATATTTATTGAGAAAAATTTTGGATTGTGACACCAAAGAACTGATAGCTTTAGAGCGAGATGTTTACTTTGGTGAAACGCCTTGGACAAAGAGTGCTTTTTTATCAGAAATTCATTCGCCAATCCCACATCTTTACTTATGCCTGCTGACAGAAGAAGAGCAAATTGTTGGTTTTATCGGGAGTCGATTGATTGGTAATGATACGCATATTACGAATATTGCGGTAGCTAATTTGTATCAGAATAGAGGCATCGGTCATCTGCTGATTGACGAAGTAAAAAATTTCGCTATAATAAACGATTGTAAAACGCTCTCGTTGGAAGTTAGAGTAAGCAATGCAGATGCTCAGCGTTTGTACCGACGATTGGGCTTTGTGGCAAGTAATATTCGAAAAAATTATTATACCGAGAATAATGAAGATGCCTTAGATATGATCAAACAATTGGAAGTGGAATAGTTTTGAAAGAATTGGCTCAAACCTTTTTTGAAATCAGTCAAATGGCCTATCAATATGGCTCACCTTGGACAGTTAAACAATTTACTAGTGACTTGGCACAACCGCACAGCCATTACCTAACAGAAGGAAGCGAAATTTGTGCGTTCTTAAGTTTTCAGCAAGTCTGTGACGAAATAGAAATCACAAATGTTGCTTCCGTAGACAAAGGGCAAGGGTACGGCAGAAAGCTAATGGGGCAATTGCTACAGCGAGCTGAATCCCAGGCTGTGGCTAGTATTTTTTTAGAAGTTCGTGCTTCGAATCAAGAGGCGCGTCTTTTTTATGAAAAGTTTGGGTTCCAAGAGATTGGAATCCGGAAAAATTATTATCACCATCCGCAAGAACATGCGATTTTAATGAGCTTGAAAGTAGGAAATACAAAATGAATGAAACAGAATTGATTTTAGCAATCGAAAGTAGCTGTGATGAAACAAGTGTTGCTGTGATCGAAAATGGCGAAAAGATCCTTTCAAATATCGTGGCTTCACAGATAAAAAGTCACAAACGCTTTGGGGGTGTTGTCCCTGAAGTTGCGAGTCGCCACCACGTCGAACAAATTACATTTTGTATCGAAGAGGCATTAACTGAGGCAAATGTGTGTGTCGAAGATTTAACTGCGGTTGCAGTTACCTATGGCCCTGGTTTAGTAGGTGCGTTATTGATTGGGCTAAGTGCTGCCAAGGCTTTTGCTTGGGCCAATAACTTGCCATTATTGCCAATCAATCATATGGCGGGTCATATTTATGCCGCTCGTTTGGTTCAGCCACTAGAGTTTCCGTTAATGGCTCTACTAGTTAGCGGTGGCCATACCGAACTTGTTTATATGGCTGAAAATGGTTCATTTGAAATCATCGGTGAAACTCGCGACGATGCTGCCGGCGAAGCGTATGATAAAGTCGGTCGCGTTTTAGGTTTGAATTATCCGAGTGGGAAAGAAATCGATGCATTGGCTCATGAGGGGCAAGATACGTATAATTTTCCACGAGCAATGATCAAAGAAGACAATTTTGATTTCAGTTTTAGTGGCTTAAAAAGTGCATTTATCAACCTTACACATAATGCAGAACAACGGGATGAACAATTAGACCGAAATGATCTTGCTGCTAGTTTTCAAGCAAGCGTTGTTGAAGTCTTAGTGACTAAAACAATCAAAGCATGCAAAGCCTATCCAGTAAAACAGTTGATCGTAGCTGGTGGGGTAGCAGCGAATAAAGGCTTACGAGAAGCGATGGCTACGGCGATCGAAAACGAATTACCCGAAATGACCTTGATCGTTCCACCTTTGCGACTTTGTGGTGATAATGCAGCTATGATCGGTGCAGCAGCCCATATCGAATTACAGAAAAAACATTTTGCAACGATGGCGTTGAATGCTGATCCAAGTTTGGCTTTTCAACATATTTAGTAACCACAAAAGAACAGCTCTTAAGGGCTGTTCTTTTTGTATCTATCAGCATAAAATTATTTCACAAGTAAAAAAAATAATCGATTCCTTTGATAAATCATTCGGAAAATCCACTAGTTCTCTTCTTTGAGAAGGAATCAGGAAAAATTTTATTTAGGAAATTTTCACTCGCTATCGAAAAATGTTGTTTTTTTATTTTTTTACTACTAAAAATAAGTAAAGAATTCGTTAATAGATTCCTCATTCTAGTTGTGAAAGCGCTATTTAATTTTTATACTTTAGTTGTAAGTGACCATTAATTGTAAAGGGGAGTTGAAGCTATGAATAAGGCGTATCAATGATTTTGATTAGGAATTAAACTTAGAGTTTCTAAGGATCGTGATTCGTTTTTTCAATGACTTCCAACTAGTCATGTGAAATTCGTCACTTACGAAAGTAAATGTATATATTATTGAAAATCATTCCTTAGCACTCAAAGAAAGATCGTGGATCTTTATTAAACAAATCGAAATGAAATGGAGTGGTTAGGTGTTGTTAGCAGGAGCTTTTCTAATTATTATGGGATCGTTATATGGACTGATCTATTTAAAAAAGAAAAAATGGGCCTTTTCTAAACGTGTGGTATTAGCGATGGCGCTCGGTATTATTTTAGGATTAATTTTTAATCAAGTATTGTCTCAAGCAGATGGCATAATCTTAGCTGATTGGATTGGAATAGTTGGGAGTGTCTATGTTAAATTATTGCAGATGATTGCTGTTCCATTGATTTTTGTCTGTGTGCTGTTGGCATTTACTAAAATCGAGATCAAGACGAATGTATTAAAGGTAGGAATGACGATCATTAGTACATTGATCGTTACTGCAGGAATTGCTGGGATGATCGGAATCGTTACCGGTTATTTTTCAAAGATCGATGGGAATTCATTCAATATCTCGCAAACTGCTTTGCATTCCGCCAACGAAATTCAACAAAATTATGTTGCAGGCGGTGAAAAAACCTTAACGATGCCGCAAAAAATCATTGCAATTTTCCCATCGAATCCTTTTTTTGACCTGACAGGACAACGAGCAAGCGCAACGCTAGGTGTAGTGATTTTTGCCTTCTTTTTAGGGGTAGCTTATTTAAAAATCAAAGATAAAAAAGTGAAAGAAGCAAAATTATTTAAAGATATTTTAGACAGTGCTTACGAAATCATCATGTCTGTCGTTCGTTTGTTTATTTCTTATGCTCCATATGCGGTCTTGACGATCATGATTGCTACGATCGTCAACAATGATGTGACCGCAGTATTGAAGTTAGCGCAATTTTTTGCGGCCGCTTATATTGGAATGTTTATTATGTTTTTGATTCAGTTAGCCATTTTAGCTATTTGTGGCTTACCACCTGTGCGCTATCTTCAAAAAGCGTTTCCGGTTTTATCCTTTTCATTTATTACAGCTTCAAGTGCCGGATCGATGCCTATGAATATTGAAATGCAAGACGAATTAAATATTCCCCGTGGCGTCTCTGGTTTAGCGGCTTCCTTTGCCACCTCGATGGGGATGAATGGTTGTGCTGGTGTATATCCGGGATTAATCATCTCGATCGTAGCGCTGACCCAAGGAATCAATCCGTTATCGCCACAATTTTTATTGTATGCCGGTTTTATCATTGCTATGACTTCTTTTGGTATTGCAGGAACGGGCGGCGGTGGAACCGTTGCGACTATTATCTCATTGTCTGCTCTAGGTTTACCGGTTGGATTAGTCGGTGTTTTCATTGCAGTCGAACCACTGATCGATATGGGGAGAACGGCGATCAATCTAAACGGGGGAGTCGTGGCAAGCGCTGTAACTTGCAAATTAAATCGAATCAAATTATCTCAAGTAAAATAAAAGCTAGCGTCGAAGAAATTCGACGCTATTTTTTTGCATTAAATTTCAATTACACGGTTGATTTTTCTTTTTTATTCGTATAATATGAATAAAAATACATTTTAAAAGCATTTAGACAGAAACGGGGTGCTGTTATGGAAAATATTTTTTATGGAAAAAGCTATTTGAAAGAAATCGATTTTACAAAAGATGAATTGCTTTATTTGATTGATTTTGCTAGACATTTAAAAGAATTAAAGCAAAAAAATATTTCGCATCACTATTTATTAGGAAAGAATATTGCATTACTATTTGAAAAAACGTCCACACGAACACGAGCTGCATTTACCGTTGCTGCGAATGATTTAGGTGCTAAAGCCGAATATCTAGGAAAAAATGATATCCAATTTGGAAAAAAAGAGTCGGTCGAAGATACAGCTAAAGTCTTGGGTAGTATGTTTGATGGGATAGAGTATCGAGGATTTTCTCAATCCATCGTTGAAGAATTAGCCGAATATTCCGGTGTTCCGGTTTGGAATGGACTTACAGATGAATGGCATCCAACGCAAATGTTGGCTGATTTTTTGACGATCAAAGAACATTTTGACAGATTAACAGGATTAACTTTGGCTTATGTTGGCGACGGTCGTAATAATGTCGCTCATTCGCTTTTGGTCACTAGTGCTATTTTAGGAGTGAATATTTCAATCGTCACGCCCAAAAGTCTTTATCCTGATCCTGAATTGATTTCATTAGCAAAAAAGTATGCTACAGCAACGAACAGTACAGTGTCAGTGACAGATGATATTGATCAAGGTGTTAATCAAGCAGATATCATTTATACAGATGTTTGGGTATCGATGGGTGAGGAAGAACAGTTTAAGGAGCGAATCGATTTGTTACTTCCATATCAGGTCAATCAACAGTTAATGGCTAAAACACATAATCCGGAAACGATTTTTTTACATTGTTTACCCGCCTTTCATGATTTAGCAACGGATGTGGCTAAAGAAGTTCAAACAACGTATGGTTTGTCAGAGATGGAAGTGACGGATGAAGTTTTCCGCAGTAGCAAGGCGTTACACTTTCAACAAGCTGAAAATCGTCTACATACGATCAAAGCAGTTATGGCAGTAACGCTGGGAAATTTATTTATTCCAAAAGTATAAAATTTTGATACGTGACTAGCCAGACATCATTTTTTCTGTTAGTATGAATGCCAGATAAATCATTCATCGATGAAAAAGAGAAGTCTATGGTCTGTTTCAAAGCGAATTCGGGAAGGTGAGAGCCGAATAAACAAAAATAGAGGGCGCGCTTTTGAGATGAACCGGCAGCTACCGTTATAGCCTGAGTAGGTCGAATTACGACAATAAGAGTGGTACCGCGGGAAATTCTCGTCTCTGATGCATGATGCATCAGGGATTTTTTTTTCGCTCGTTTTACTTACAAAAGCTCGTACACGGAACTGAGACAATCACGGATAGTTGTATTTCAAGGGAGGAAATTTGGATGAATAATAAAGAAATCGTTGCACAAGCCGTATATGAAGTAGTAGAAGAACAATTAACTTTAGCAGAAGTTGAACGTTTGCTTGAAAATCCTAAATCAGTCGATCATGGAGATGTAGCCTTTCCAGCATTTTCATTAGCAAAAGTTTTTCGTAAAGCACCACAACAAATCGCCGCGGAATTAGCAGAAAAAATTAATCCAGACGCATTTGAAAAAATCGAAGTAGTAGGGCCTTATCTAAATTTCTTTATGAAAAAAGAAGTGATCTCAAGCATGGTTCTAAAAGAAATCGCTAAAGAAGATCAAAGTTTTGGAGATAGCAACATTGGTAATGAAGGCAATGTTACGATTGATATGTCCTCACCGAACATCGCTAAACCAATCTCAATGGGCCATTTACGCTCCACAGTGATCGGTAATTCGATTAGCCTGATTCTTAGTAAAATCGGTTATAACCCAATCAAGATCAATCACTTAGGTGACTGGGGGACGCAATTTGGTAAATTGATCGTTGCTTATAAAAAATGGGGCTCTGAAGAAAAAGTCAAAGCCGAACCAATCAATGAGTTGTTGCGTCTTTATGTAGAATTCCACGAAAGAGCAGAAGAAGAACCAGAATTAAATGATGAAGCTCGTGCATGGTTCAAAAAACTAGAAGATAACGATGAAGAAGCTTTAAGCTTATGGAAATGGTTCCGTAGTGAATCACTAAAAGAATTCAATAAAATCTACGGTATGCTAGAAATTGATTTTGATTCATTCAACGGCGAAGCGTTTTATAATGACAAAATGGATGAAGTCGTCACTTTATTAGAAGAAAAACACTTACTACAAACCAATGAAGGCGCGGAAATTGTTGATCTTGAAAAATATGGGTTGAATCCTGCGTTGATCAAAAAATCTGATGGTGCAACACTTTATATCACGCGTGATTTAGCAGCGGCTTTATACCGCAAACGTGAATATAATTTTGTGAAGTCATTATACGTCGTAGGGAATGAACAAAGTGGTCATTTCAAACAATTAAAAGCGGTCATTAAAGAATTAGGCTTCGATTGGTCAGATGAAATGGTCCATGTACCATTCGGTTTGATTACAAAAGATGGCAAAAAATTATCTACACGTAAAGGAAAAATCGTTCTTTTAGAAGAAGTGTTGAATGAAGCCAAAGATTCGGCATTAGCACAAATCGAAGCGAAAAATCCTGATTTACCAAATAAAGAAGAAATCGCTAATCAAGTTGGTGTTGGTGCCGTTGTATTTCATGATTTGAAAAATGATCGCCTAAACAATTTTGACTTTAGTTTAGAAGAAGTCGTTCGTTTTGAAGGTGAAACAGGCCCGTACGTTCAATATACGCATGCGCGTGCGATGACCGTTTTAGGAAAAGCGGACTTCACGGTCGATCCAGAAGCAGTTTATGCACTAAATGATGCAGACAGCTGGGAAATCATTAAATTATTACAAAGCTATCCAGAAGTTGTGATACAAGCAGCGGAACAATATGAACCATCAGTGATTGCCAAGCATTCAATTAAATTAGCTCAAGCATTCAATAAATATTATGCTCATACAAAGATTTTGGTCGACGACGAACAAAGAGATGCTCGCCTAGCGTTAGTCCATGCTGTAACAGTAATCTTAAAAGAAGACCTACGTTTATTAGGGGTTCATGCTCCAAACAGAATGTAATAAAAATGAGAGAGACAACGGATCTGACGAGCCGTTGTCTTTTTTTGTGAGCTACTAAAAAAACGATCCGAAATTATCAGGATCGTTTTTCATTAGTGAGGCATCAGTTTAGTTAAAAATAGATTGCTGTGTGGGATCTCTTAAAAATTCTGTTACTTTCTCTGCGTCAGTGGACGTACGAGAGATAATGATGATTGTATCGAAACTAGCCATCGTAGCAACGATGTATTCACTGGAAAGATCATCTAAAACAGCCGCTAGTAAATGTGCATTGTCAGGTAAAGTATTTACGATAGTCATGAATTGAACAGTGTCGACTTTTACGATCACTTCATCTGTCATCCGAATTAAACGCTTGATATCATCGTCTTCAGTCGGAACTTGATGTTCTTGAAATAATTCAAAGCGGGGCTTGCCAGTCTCATCGATTGTTTTGACAATCTTTAAATCACGGATATCTCTTGAAATTGTTGCTTGGGTTGCCGAGACGCGTTGAGCATTGAGATAATCCATTAGTTCATTTTGATTTCGAATAGGATTTTCAGAAATAATTTGTTTGATTAATTCGTGCCGGTCTTTTTTTCGCATAAAAATGCTCCTTACTTAATAGTAATGAACTAATTTTTGTTTGAAATTAGTCAGAATCAAGTCATTATCAGTTCTTTAAATCAAGGAATAACACAGAGTTGCCACGTCTTCAATGACATAAAATGATAATACAAGATAATATTTATGCATTCAGTATAGCAGAAAAAGTTTTTTTAAGCAGTATTCCACTATAAATATTAAACATGAAAAGTGGAATAAAAAGATTGATTTATTATAATTAGTCTTGTATAATTACTAATTGTGTGTAGGCGACTACATATAAAAAATCCACATTCTGACTTGATTTATAAGGCGGTGCTGCTTGTCAGTTCCTTATAAAGAAGAGAGTAGAAGAGGAAAACAAAAAAACCAATTGGAGGAAACACAAATGTCAGTATTGTCTATGAAACAATTACTAGAAGCCGGCGTACACTTCGGTCACCAAACTCGTCGCTGGAACCCAAAAATGAAGAAATATATCTTCACAGAAAGAAACGGAATCTACATCATTGACTTACAAAAAACAGTTAAATTAGTAGATGCTGCTTACGATTACATGAAAGATGTTGCTGAAGACGGCGGCGTTGCATTATTCGTAGGAACTAAGAAACAAGCTCAAGAAGCAATCAAAGAAGAAGCTATCCGCGCTGGTCAATACTATGTAAACCACCGTTGGTTAGGTGGAACTTTAACTAACTGGGATACAATCCAAAAACGTATTGCTCGTTTGAAACAAATCAACGCTATGGAAGCTGACGGTACTTTCGAAGTATTGCCTAAAAAAGAAGTTGTTGGTTTGAACAAACAACGTGAACGTTTAGAAAAATTCTTAGGCGGTATCGCTGATATGCCTCGCATCCCTGATGTTATGTATATCGTTGATCCTCGTAAAGAACGTATTGCTGTTCAAGAAGCTCAAAAATTAAACATCCCAATCGTTGCAATGGTTGATACAAACTGCGATCCAGACGAAATCGACGTAGTTATCCCTTCAAATGACGATGCTATTCGTGCCGTGAAATTAATCACTGCTAAAATGGCTGATGCATTCATCGAAGGAAACCAAGGTGAAGATCAAGTAGCAGAAGCAGACTTCGCAACTGAAGATGGCGGACAAGCGACTTCAATCGAAGAAATCGTTGATGTAGTGGAAGGCAACAATAATTCTACTGAATCAGCTGAATAATTTCGTAGCATATGCTGCTTCAAAGTAAATATTATCCTTTGAAGCAGCTTTTTTTATAAAACCTAAGGAGGCCCTTAAAATGGCAGACGTAACAGCTAAAATGGTAAAAGAACTACGCGACATGACTGGCGTAGGTATGATGGATGCTAAAAGAGCATTAGTAGAAGTAGAAGGCGATATTGAAAAAGCTGTCGATCTTTTACGTGAAAAAGGTATGGCTAAAGCAGCTAAGAAAAATGACCGTATCGCTGCTGAAGGTTTAGCTTCAGTTGCAATCAACGGAAATACTGCTGCAATCGTAGAAGTGAATTCTGAAACGGACTTCGTTTCTAAAAATGAAATGTTCCAAGATTTAGTTAAAGAAATTGCTTCTTTAGTTGCTGAAAACAAACCAGCGGATATGGATGCTGCAATGAAATTAACTAACTCTAAAGGTGAAACTTTAGAATCTGCATTAATCGAGGCTACTCAAGTTATTGGTGAACGTATTAACTTCCGTCGTTTTGAAGTTGTTGAAAAAGACGACAACGCTGCATTTGGTGGCTACTTACACATGGGCGGACGTATTGCTGTGTTAGCTCTATTAAACGGTACAACTGACGAAGCTGTAGCTAAAGATGTTGCTATGCACGTTGCTGCAATCAACCCTCGTTATGTTGATGAAAGCCAAATTCCTGAATCAGAATTAGAACACGAAAAAACTGTCCTAACTGAACAAGCATTAAATGAAGGCAAACCTGCTAACATCGTTGAAAAAATGGTTGTTGGTCGTTTGAATAAATTTAAAGCAGAAATCGCTTTGGTTGACCAACCATTCGTTAAAGATCCTGATATGACTGTTGAAAAATATGTATCTTCTAAAGGTGCTACAGTTGCAAGTTTCGTCCGTTTTGAAGTCGGCGAAGGTATTGAAAAACGCGAAGATAACTTTGTTGAAGAAGTTATGAGCCAAATTAAAAAATAATTCTGTTTAACGAACAGACGGGAACGCATATAACTGTGCGCTCCCTTTTTTTAAGCAAATTCAAAATAGGCCCGCTTCAAGAACAGAATATGCTAAAATATCAGTAGAGTGACAGTGGAGGTATTGTGATGAATGAACCAAAATATAAACGTGTAGTATTGAAACTCAGCGGAGAAGCTTTAGCTGGCGATGAAAAATTCGGGATCAACCCACCTGTGATCCAAGAAATCGTTGAAGAAATCAAAGAAGTCCATGATTTAGGTATCGAAATGGCAATTATTGTTGGTGGAGGAAATATTTGGCGTGGACAAATCGGTGCTCAAATGGGTATGGAACGTGCACAAGCAGACTATATGGGGATGTTGGCAACTGTTATGAATGCATTGGCATTACAAGATGCATTAGAAAATATCGATGTCCCAACGCGTGTTCAAACATCAATCGAAATGCGTCAAATCGCTGAACCGTATATCCGTCGCAAAGCAGAACGTCACCTTGAAAAAGGCCGGATTGTAATTTTTGCTGGAGGAACAGGGAATCCTTACTTCTCAACAGATACAACTGCTGCTTTGAGAGCGGCAGAAGTAAATGCGGATGTTATCTTAATGGCGAAAAATAATGTTGATGGTGTATATTCAGCAGATCCAAAACTTGATGAAAATGCCGTGAAATATGATGAATTAACCCATTTAGATGTAATCTCAAAAGGGTTGCAAGTCATGGATTCAACAGCTAGCTCATTAAGTATGGATAATGATATTCCACTTGTTGTATTTAACTTAAATGAAACTGGAAATATTAAACGGGTCGTGCTCGGAGAAAATATCGGGACAACCGTAAGGGGGAAATAATATGGCAGATACAGTAATGAATGAAGCAAAAGATAAAATGAAAAAAGCACAAGAGGCCTTACAACGTCAATTGGGTCAAATCCGTGCTGGGCGCGCGAATGCAAGTTTACTTGACCGTATCTCAGTAGATTACTACGGAGTACCGACACCAGTAAATCAAATGGCTTCTATCACAATTCCCGAAGCACGTGTTTTGATGGTGACACCATTCGATAAAAACATGATCAAAGATGTTGAAAAAGCGATTTTAGCTAGTGATATTGGTTTAAATCCAGCCAATGACGGCAACGTGATTCGTTTAGTGATTCCTCAATTAACAGAAGAACGTCGTAAAGAATTAGCTAAAGAAGTAAAAAAAGAATCTGAAGGAGCTAAAATTGCTGTGCGTAATATTCGTCGTGATGCGATGGACGATTACAAAAAACAACAAAAAAATGGCGATTTAACTGAAGATGATTTACGTGGTCTTGAAAAAGACATCCAATCATTAACTGATGACAATATCAAAGCAATCGATGAAATCGTCTCAGAAAAAGAAAAAGAATTATTAGAAGTATAAGGATACACAATCAAAACCTAAAGAATTTATTCTTTAGGTTTTTCTTTTTTTTTGATCAAAATCGAAAATCAGCCAGTACACTATTTGGCTGAATCATTGAAAAAGGCTAAAGGAATCGAAATTCCCATAGGAATCACCTACGTTTATTGATATAATGTCAGATGACTTTTCAAAAGTATTTGATTACTTATATTAATGAAGGAGGAAAAAACATGGTTTTACGATTTTTCCCACAAAAACAAAAATATACTCCGGAAGCAACCTCGCTTGTTTTTAACCATGAAGGAGCCATTCCGAAACATATTGCGATTATAATGGATGGAAATGGACGTTGGGCACAGAATCGGCGACTACCAAGAATTGCTGGTCACAAAGAAGGTATGGAGACGGTTAAAAAGATTACGAAGCACGCGAATCGTTTAGGCGTAAAGGTGCTAACATTATATGCCTTTTCAACCGAAAACTGGAAACGACCAGAAGAAGAAGTCAGCTTTTTGATGCAACTACCAGTAGATTTTTTTGATACTTTTGTGCCAGAATTAATTGAAGAAAATGTTCAAGTGCAAGTGATGGGCTACGAAGAATATTTGCCTACACATACTCAAGATGCAGTGAAACGAGCAATCGAACAAACGGCTCAAAATGATGGTTTAGTCTTGAATTTCGCTTTGAATTACGGTAGCCGGGCAGAAATCGTTACGGGAATCAAAGAAATAGCCCAGGAAGTAAAAGCAGGAACTCTGGCTGTCGATTCAATCAACGATGATGTCGTGGGGGATCATTTGATGACCGGTTTCTTACCCAAAGAATTACGTGATCCAGAATTAGTGATCCGTACGAGTGGTGAAGAACGAATCAGTAATTTCTTGCTATGGCAATTAGCCTATAGTGAGTTGTATTTTACCAAAGCTTTGTGGCCTGATTTTGACGGGGATCATTTGGAGGCGGCAATCGCTTCATTCCAACAACGAAATCGTCGCTTTGGGGGATTAAATAAGGAGGAAAATAAATGAGACAACGTGTTATTACTGCAGTCATCGCGTTAGTGATCTTCATTCCGATATTATATGTCGGGGGAGTGGTACTAGAAGTAGCGGCAGCTGTATTAGCGGGAATCGGTGTGTACGAATTATTCCGCATGAAAGGATTAGCGATCCTAAGTTTTGAAGGAGTGCTCTCCATATTAGGTGCAGTTTTTCTAGTTTTACCGGCAGAACGCTGGATGCCTTTTTTAAGTGGGGATAACAGCAATTTTATGATGTTTTATTTGACAGTAATGATTATTTTAGGATTTTCAGTAGTATCTAAAAATACGTATACGATCGATGAAGCTGGATTTCCAGTCATCGTAAGTTTATATGTTGGAGTTGGATTCCAAAATTTAGTTACTGCTCGTGCAAGTAGTTTAGCCATTTTATTGTTTGCGTTCTTTATCGTCTGGTCGACAGACATCGGCGCCTACATGATTGGACGTCAAATTGGTAAACATAAGCTTTGGCCAGAAATTTCACCCAACAAAACGATTGAAGGTGCATTAGGTGGGATTGCTTCAGCAGTCGTCGTAGCAATCATCTTCTTCTTAGTGCAACCAGCTGTTTTTCATCATAATTTAGTAACGATCATTATTTTTACATTGATTTTTTCAATCGTCGGTCAATTTGGCGATTTAGTAGAATCAGCAATCAAACGTCATTATGATGTAAAAGACTCAGGAAATATTTTACCCGGCCACGGGGGGATCTTAGATCGATTTGATAGTATGTTATTCGTCTTTCCGATGATGCATCTACTAGGTTTATTCTAAAAGAGCGGAGACGCTCTTTTTTTATACTAATAAAATAATAAATGACGTTCTAAGAGATCGAGTAATTTTAAATTTTCTATGAAATCATGAGGAATGGAATCAATTTTTTTGAGACTATGATAAACTAACGTTAAGAAACTCAAGAAAGTAGGATTAAGATAATGATACGTACGATAATTACGTTTTTGATTGTTTTTGGTGTTCTTGTCATCGTTCATGAATTTGGGCATTTCTTTTTTGCCAAACGAGCAGGAATCTTAGTTCGAGAATTTTCGATCGGGATGGGTCCGAAATTAATTGCCCATATGGCTCAAGATGGGACAACCTATACACTCAGACTATTACCAATCGGCGGCTATGTTCGAATGGCAGGTTTAGAAGATGAAGAAACAGAATTAAGTCCTGGGATGCCGCTTTCAGTAGAATTGACACCTAAAAATGAAGTGAAGCGAATCAATGTCAGCAAAAAAGTGAACTTGCCTAACAGTATTCCAATGGAATTGATCGCAGCGGATTTGGTCGATGATTTAACAATCAAAGGTTATGTGAATGGTGATGAAAGTCAAGAGACTCTCTATCACGTTCAACACGATGCAACAGTCATCGAAGAAAATGGAACTGAAGTGCGCATCGCTCCAAGAGATGTTCAATTTCAATCAGCAAAACTAGGCGCTCGGATTATGACGAATTTTGCTGGTCCGATGAACAATTTTATTTTAACGATTATTTTATTTATTGCTTTAGCCTTTTTGCAAGGCGGCGTGGCAGATTACAATACGAACCAAATCGGTGAAGTTCAAGCTGGAAGCCCAGCAGCTGTAGCTGGCTTGAAAGATAATGATACGATTGTTTCGATCGATGGGAAAAAAATCAATAAATGGGAAGATTTGACGAACTCAGTCACTAAGAAACCAGGTGCAAAGCTTTCAGTGGTCATTGATCAAGATGGTAAACAAAAGACAGTGGAGATGACTGCAAAAAGTGTCAAAAGTAATGGAGAAAAAATTGGTCAAATCGGTGTAGCTCCTTACTACAAGACGGGCTTTGGTGATAAAGTTATTGGTGGTTTGACTCAGTCTTGGGATATGACCAAACAGATATTCAGTGCACTAGGTTCCCTTTTCAGTGGGTTTAGTCTGGATAAACTTGGTGGTCCGGTAATGATGTATCAAATGTCTTCAGAGGCTTCAAAACAAGGAGTGAAGACAGTAATTTACTTAATGGCGTTACTATCGGTCAATTTAGGGATCGTGAATCTATTGCCGATTCCAGCCTTCGATGGTGGGAAAATTTTATTGAACTTTATTGAGGGCATCCGTGGGAAACCCCTTGATCCCGATAAAGAGGGCATGATCACAATGATCGGTTTTGGGTTTATTATGTTCTTAATGATCTTAGTTACTTGGAATGATATCCAACGCTTCTTTTTTTAACTGAGGGAACGTTTAGTTTGAACAAGCAAAAAAGGTTTGAGACATTAACTTGTCACAAACCTTTTTCTAATGCAATCATAAAAAAAAACAGGTATACTGGAACATACTTGAAAAAGTGAAGGAGATGCCATTTTGTCTAAAAATCGTGAATTGTTCGAAAACTTATTACGACAAATTGAACTGGCTGAAGCAGAACAACAACACCCGATGATCCAAACATCAGAGATCAAAGAAGTTGTCGTGCATGAAAAATCGCGGGTATGGGAATTTTTTATCCAAACACCAGCGATTTTACCAGCTAAATTATTCCATGTGTTTTACCAAAAATTACAAATCGCATTTCAACCAATCGCGAAAGTAAAATTACATATTGTCCCACTCAAAAATCAATTTTCAGAGGAAGCATTGCAACAATACTGGCAATTTGCTTTAGGGGAACAAGATTGTGATACCCCTTTAGTGAAACAAGTCTTAAGCAAAACATTGCCTCTGGTTCAAGAAAAAAAAATCGTTTTGCTAATTGATAACGAAACCGTAATCCCATTTTTGAAGCAACAATACTTACCATTGATTGAAGAAAATCTTGTTTCCTATGGCTTCCCACATTTACGGATCGATCCCGAAGTTGATAAAGAGCAAGCAGATAAGAAATTGAAAGAATTTGAAGTTCGGAAGCAAGAGCAAGCCCAAGCAATGCAAGAGCAAGCTGCAGCAAGTTTAGCGCAATATGAATCGAAGAAAAAAGAGAAGAAGGAAAGTGCCACCCATTTTGATGGTCCAATCCAAATGGGTCGTAATATTCCTGCCGACGAAGCAATCACTCCGATGAGTAATATCATCGAAGAAGAACGTCGCATCACGATTGAAGGTTTTATTTTTGATAAAGAAGTCCGTGAATTACGTTCTAAACGAAAAATCCTGATTTTAAAAATGACAGACTATACGTCATCGTTTGTAGTGAAGAAGTTTTCGAATGGGGAAAAAGACGAAGCTATTTTCGATGCCATCTCAAACAATAGTTGGATCCGTGTTCGAGGAAGTGTTCAAGAAGACACCTTTATGCGTGATTTAGTTATGAATGCGCAAGATATTCAAGAAGTAAAACACCCAGAACGTCAAGATACTTCTACCGAAAAAAGATCTGAACTACATTTGCATACGAATATGAGTACGATGGATGCGATCAACAGTGCCTCGGATTTAGTTACTCAAGCAGGTAAATGGGGACACAAAGCAATTGCTATTACCGATCATGGCGGCGCACAATCGTTCCCAGAAGCGCATGCGGCAGGAAAAAAAGCTGGCGTAAAAATTTTATATGGTGTTGAAGCCAATGTTGTTTCAGATGGGGTGCCCATCGCCTATAATGATGCACATGTGTCATTGACGGATGCTACTTATGTCGTATTCGATGTGGAAACTACTGGTTTATCGGCTGTCTATGATACGATTATTGAATTAGCTGCGGTGAAGATGCATAAAGGAAACGTAGTTGAAACATTTGAAGAATTCATTGATCCAGGACATCCGCTATCTGAAACGACGATTAATTTAACTGGAATTACGGATGAAATGGTTCGCGGATCTAAACCGGAAAAAGAAGTAATGGAACTATTTGAAAAGTTCTGTGACGGTGCGATCTTAGTAGCCCACAACGCTACGTTTGATATCGGTTTTATTAACACAACTTATGTTCGTCATGCCATGGAAGAGACACCTAATCCTGTTATTGATACATTGGAGTTAGCACGTTACCTATATCCTGAATTCAAACGGTTTGGATTAGGCGTATTAACGAAAAAATTTGGGATCAACTTGGAACAACATCACCGAGCTGTCTACGATGCAGAAGCAACGGGCCATTTAGCTTGGATTTTTGTTAAAGAGGCAATTGAAAAGCACGAAATGAATTACCATGATCAATTGAACGATCATGTAGGTGAAGGTGATTCTTACAAGCGGGCTCGACCATTCCATGCAACGATTCTAGCGAAAAATCAAGCAGGTCTAAAAGACTTATTCAAATTAATTTCAATGTCAAATATTGATTATTTCGAACGTGTCCCTCGGATTCCTCGTTCACAGTTAAATAAAATGCGTGAGAATTTATTGATCGGATCTGCTTGTTCTCAAGGTGAGATTTTTGAAGCAATGATGCAAAAAGGGGTAGAAGAAGCGAAGAATCGCGCGACTTTTTATGATTACATCGAAGTCATGCCTAAAGCTGTGTATGCTCCTTTGATTGAACAAGAATTGGTCAAAAATGAAGCGGATTTGGAAGATATTTTACGTAACTTGATTCAAATCGGGAAAGAATTGAATAAAACAGTTGTTGCAACAGGTGATGTTCACTACTTAAACAAAGAAGATGCGATTTATCGTAAAATTTTGATTAGTTCCATGGGCGGAGCAAATCCATTGAATCGCCACAGTCTTCCGGAGGTTCATTTCCGGACGACAGATGAAATGCTGCAAGCATTTAGTTTCTTAGGGCCTGAATTAGCCAAAGAAATCGTGATCGATGGACCGAATACGATCGTTGATACGTGTGAAGAAATCGTTCCAGTGAAGGATGATTTATATACACCTAAGATTCCTGGCTCAGAGGAGGAAATCAAAAAGTTAAGTTACGATCGCGCACGTGAATTGTACGGTGATCCTTTACCAGATATTATCGAAAAACGACTTGAAAAAGAATTGACTTCGATCATCGGGAATGGTTTCTCGGTTATCTATTTGATTGCTCAAAAGCTCGTTCATAAAAGTAATGCGGACGGTTATTTAGTTGGTTCACGTGGATCAGTTGGTTCAAGTTTCGTTGCAACAATGACCGGGATCACGGAAGTAAATCCTTTACCACCGCATTATTATTGTCCAGAGTGTCAATACTCAGAATTTTTTGAAGACGGTTCTTATGGTTCTGGTTTTGATATGCCAGAAAAAGCGTGCCCTAATTGTGGCGCACGTCTGAATAAGGACGGACATGATATTCCCTTCGAAACGTTCTTAGGTTTCCATGGAGATAAAGTTCCCGATATCGATTTGAACTTCTCAGGTGATTACCAAGCGGAAGCCCACAACTATACAAAAGTATTATTCGGCGAAGAGTATGTTTATCGCGCTGGAACGATCGGTACAGTTGCCGAAAAAACAGCTTACGGTTTTGTTAAAGGATATGAACGGGATCATAATTTGAATTTTCGAAATGCCGAAGTGGATCGATTAGTTAAAGGGGCTACAGGAGTAAAACGTACAACTGGACAACACCCGGGTGGGATCATTGTTATTCCTGATTATATGGATGTTTATGATTTTACACCGATCCAATATCCAGCGGATGATCGAAACTCAGAATGGAAAACCACGCACTTTGATTTTCACTCGATTCATGACAATGTATTAAAACTAGATATTTTGGGACATGATGATCCCACAGTGATTCGGATGTTGCAAGAATTATCCGGTGTTGATCCTAAAACGATCCCAACAGATGATCCAGAAGTTATGAAAATTTTTTCGGGTCCACAAGTATTGAATGTCGAACCTGATCAGATTTATTCAAAAACCGGAACATTAGGAATCCCTGAATTTGGAACGCGTTTTGTTCGCGGAATGTTAGAAGAGACAGCACCTACGACTTTTGCAGAATTATTACAAATCTCAGGTCTTTCTCACGGTACGGATGTTTGGTTAGGGAATGCTGAAGAATTGATCAGTCGTGGCGAGGCCAATCTTGCAGAAGTAATTGGTTGTCGGGATGATATCATGGTCTACTTGATCCATGCGGGACTGGATAGCGGAATGGCTTTTAAAATCATGGAAACCGTCCGTAAAGGTCAATGGAATAAAATCCCTGATGAATTACGCGAAACATATCTTTCAGCGATGAAAGAAAACAATGTTCCTGATTGGTATATCGATTCGTGTTCAAAAATCAAATACATGTTCCCGAAAGCCCATGCAGCAGCGTATGTATTGATGGCCTTGCGGGTGGCTTACTTTAAAGTCTATTTCCCGATTCTTTATTATTGTGCCTACTTTTCTGTCCGGGCGGATGATTTTGATTTAGTAGCAATGGCTAAAGGTAAAGATGCCGTTAAAGCATCGATGAAAGCCATCACTGATAAAGGCATGGACGCTTCGACGAAAGAAAAAAATCAATTGACTGTTTTAGAATTATGTAATGAGATGTTGGAACGGGATTTCCATTTTGGGATGATTGATCTATACAAATCGGATGCCCAAGACTTTGTGATCGATGGCGATACATTAATCGCGCCTTTCCGAGCGGTTCCTGGTCTTGGCTTGAACGTAGCCAAACAAATCGTTGAAGCACGTAAAGATGGTATTTTCTTATCAAAAGAAGATCTTGCTTCACGAGGGAAAGTTTCCAAGACGTTGATTGAGTACATGGATACCCATGGAGTGTTAAAAGATTTACCTGATGAAAATCAATTGTCATTATTTGATATGTAAAGAAAAAGATAAATTCAAGTTTGAAATGAAAGAAAGCTTGGTTTTGAAAATGACACGGTTGAATTTTCAAAAAATTTATGCTACTATAAATAAGTAATCATAGACAGATGGTGAGTGAGCGGAATTTTCGCTCACTCTTTTTAATGGAATAAAAGGAGGCTGACAGTTTGAGCAGTGTAGTCGAAACAGTGACTGACTTAGTAACACCAATTTTAGATGAACAAAATTTTGAGTTGGTCGAAGTGGAATTCGTCAAAGAAGGAAAAAGTTGGTTTTTGAGAGTATTTATTGATAAAGAAGGCGGTATTGATATTGAAGAATGTGCCTTCGTTAGTGAAAAGCTTAGCGACAAATTAGATTCGATTGATCCTGATCCAATTCCGCAGGCGTATTTCTTTGAGGTGTCTTCACCTGGAGCAGAACGCCCATTGAAGAAAGAAACGGATTATCAAAAAGCGATGGGACAGTACATCAATGTTTCGCTTTATCAAAATGTCGATGGTGAAAAACAATATCAAGGTTTCTTGAAAGAACTAACAGAAGATGAATTAACATTAACTGTTAAGATCAAGACACGTACGAAAGACATTGTTTTTGATCGTAAAAACATTGCGAAAGCGCGTTTTGCAATTGAATTTTAAATGTTAACGGTCATTTTAATGATGTGTTAATTTGAACTAGGAGGAAGTAAACAATGAGTAAAGAAATGCTTAATGCGCTTGATACTCTAGAAGCAGAAAAAGGTATTTCAAAAGAAATCGTGATCGACGCATTAGAGGCAGCTTTAGTATCTGCTTATAAACGTCATTATGGACAATCACAAAATGTTGAAGTGGATTTCAACGAGAAAAAAGGCGATATCCACGTATACGCTGTAAAAGAAGTGACGGAAGAAGTCATGGACTCACAATTAGAAGTATCACTAAAAGATGCAATGTTAATCAACCCTGCATATGAAATTGGAGATACTATTCGTTTTGAAGTGACACCAAAAGACTTTGGTCGGATTGCTGCTCAAACAGCGAAACAAGTCATTTTACAACGTGTACGTGAAGCTGAACGTAATATCATTTATAACGAATACAGTGCCTATGAAAATGATATTATGCAAGGTGTAGTAGAACGCCAAGACAATCGCTACATCTATGTAAACTTAGGAAAGATTGAAGCAGTTCTTTCAAAACAAGATCAAATTCCTAATGAACATTACAAACCACATGATCGCATCAAAGTATATGTTTCTCGTGTAGAAAACACATCAAAAGGCCCACAAGTTTTTGTGAGCCGTAGTCATCCAGATTTATTACGTCGTTTATTTGAACAAGAAATTCCTGAAGTCTATGATGGAATCGTCGAAATCGTCAGCATTGCTCGTGAAGCGGGAGACCGTGCAAAAGTTGCTGTTCGTTCTACTGATCCTAACATTGATCCTGTTGGAACATGTGTGGGACCAAAAGGACAACGTGTACAAGCAATCGTTAATGAGCTAAAAGGCGAAAATATGGATATCGTTGAGTGGAATGAAGATCCTGCAGTATTCATTGCGAATTCTTTAAACCCTGCTCAAGTCGAAGATGTTATCTTTGATGTCCGTAATACAAAATTCTGTACAGTAGTCGTACCTGACTATCAATTATCACTAGCAATTGGTAAACGTGGACAAAATGCCCGTTTAGCTGCAAAATTAACTGCTCACAAAATCGACATCAAATCTGAATCTGATATGGAAGAATTTTATGCTAACTATGATGAGTCAGCTGTCGAAGAAGTAAAAGAAACAGAAGTAAAAGATGAGGCAACAACTGACGCTGTCGAAGAAACAGTCGTAGCAGATGATGTCCAAACAAATGTTTCTGATTCAGAAGAATAGGTATTGGAGGACAAGCAAATGAAAAAGCGAAAAGTTCCTTTGCGTAAATCGGTCGTTTCCGGTGAAATGTTCCCTAAAAAAGATTTGATCCGTATTGCTAAGTCAAAAGAAGGCGAAGTTTCGATTGATCCTTCTGGTAAGAAACCTGGACGTGGCGCTTATGTAGCGTTGGAGCCTACGGAAGTAGAAACGGCTTGGAAAAAGAAAATCTTAGACCGTACGTTAGAGACCGACTTAAGTGATGAATTTTATCAAGAATTACTTGATTATGTGAAACACCAAAAAGCCAGAAAAGAGCTCTTTAGTAATGGATAAGCAAAAGGCCTTGAACATGTTAGGCCTTGCGATGCGTGCAGGCAAACTGATCACAGGAGAAGAATTGACGATCAATGATATTCGTAAAAATAAAGTTCGTTTAGTGATCGTCACTACTGATGCGAGTGAAAACACTCAGAAAAAATTACTAGATAAAAGTAAGTACTATAAAACGACATGTTTTGTCGAATTTACTCAAGGAGAGATTTTAGGTGCAATTGGAAAACCTCGAAAAGTAATCGGGGTTTTAGACCAAGGGTTCGCCAACAAAATTATGTCGCTAATAACAGGTTAGGAAGGTGATTGCATGGGAAACAAAAGAGTATACGAATTTGCAAAAGAAGTGAATCAATCGAGTAAAGATGTTGTAGAAAAAGCACAGACTTTAGGTATTGATATAAAAAATCATATGGGTTCGTTGTCTGGAGACGATGAATCAAAATTGAAACAGGCTTTTTCTAGCAAGACGCAAACTACTACTCCAGCAAAACCATCAGCTAACCAGCACGAAAAACCAAAATTTCAAGGGAAGAGCTCAAAGAATAACCCAAACTTCCAGAATAGAAAAGGGACTAAAGACTTGACACAAAATAATAATCAGAACAACTCAGCGAACGCAAACCGTTCGAACCAAGGACAACAACGTCCAACACAAAACAATACAAATAATGCAAA
>NZ_JXKQ01000009.1 GCF_001885945.1 Enterococcus hermanniensis
TATCAAAAAGTAGTTGCACTTCCAAATTAAGCTTGCTCTTCTTTTTTTTCTTTCGGTTTGTTTTCTGGTTTCAAAAATTTTTCTAACGCATCATTTTTTTCAACTTTTTTATTTGGATCAACAGCAAAAGCATCGAATAATTTATCTAAATCGTCAGATCGCTCGAATTTCAAGCCCATAAAGACACCTCCGTATTCAACTGTACTATAGTATGTATTATACCTCTTTTAGAGCAAAGGATAATCAATTTCTTAGGGGTTTTTAAATCTTTAAGATATAATTATGATATAAGGATGAGAAAGGGGGCAGACGATGGATGCGAAACAGCGATTGTACAGTTTGAGTCAACTGCATCATTTAGAACAAAATGATCTTCAGGTAATCCTTACCGATTGGCTGATTATTAGTCGTCTGTTGTTTGAACCAGACGAAATGATCATCAATGGGGTAGAACAACCCTTTAAACAAAATGAATTGAAACAGCTACTGATTGATTGTCGTATCAATGATGACGTATGGGTACAGTTGAAAAATAAATATGAAGAAACATCGATCCATCTTTTAGGGGATACGTTACTTGAAAAGAGTATCTTGCAAAAGCATACATTTGAGTACTGGGAAGTTGTTTATTTGGATTATTTAAATCAACGGCTCGAAAAATTTGGCTCATTTGCTTATTTACGTTCCTATGAAGAATATTTATTTCATAATACGAGTGATTTATCTGATCGTCGCATTTTTGAGTCGGCAGAAGAAACGCAGGAACTACCAAAAATGAAAGGGCTTAATGGCGATCTAACTGTAGACTGCAATACTTTTCCTGGATACGATGTTTTTTATAAAGGCGTTTGCCTCACTTCTTGTTGGCGAATATTTTTAGGCAGACACTATCAAAAATTATTTGCTAAACCATTGCTTTTAGAAATCCAGCAGGTTGAATCTGTTAATGAAGTTGGGTCGGGTATCTGGTTTGAACTCTATAAAGATCCTTTTCAGTGGAATGAACCAGCTAATTTAAAGTTTCAACAATTATTTCGCGATCAATTAGGTATTTCACAATTGGCATATACAAATGGTGTGGGTACGCTAAGACAACCTTATATTGAATTTGCTTTTGATGATACGATCGTACAAACTGTCCAGTATCAAAATGATCAATTCCAGCCAATAGAAAAAAGTCAGGCGTCTTATTTTGTGACCCGTACCTATGATTTTTTGACCAATCACTATCAAGTCAACCGGATGAAAGGTGGTTTGAATGCTTTAGCCTATTTTCCTTGGATTGATGATGATAGTGAACGTATGATGAATTATCGTGTCTTGTATCCAGAATTGACATTAGACAAAGGTCTAAGAGCCTTTGAGTATTATATTCGTAGTTCGATTGAATATGAGATCCAAGACATGCGTTATCAAGACTATACAGCAATTCTCCAGTTATTTATTCCTAAACACGCATTTTTAGATTTTCCGACCGAGGAATTAAAAAAAAGGTTGAAAGATATGACCATTCATCAGATTAGTCGTAAGAATGATTCGTTGACCTTTTCATTGGAGAAAGAAGGCAAACACTTGATGGTTTATTTTATCGATCAAAAAAAGGTAGCTGCTAAAAATCGATTAGATGTACTTGAAAATTGAGGGGAGAGATTTATTATGGATTGGAAATATATCAAAATAATGGGTAGTTGCATGTTGATTGTCGCAATGATTTTTGCTTTGCCGCTGGCTGCATTACAAATTCCTTTATCGATCGTTGTTTTTTTCATCGGGATGATTTTATATTCATTTAAACCAAAACCTCAAGCTGTTCGCATCCGTCGCAAAGATCGTTGGATGTAAAAAAAGCACTCTCAAACGAGAGTGCTTTTTGTTTAGACTATTTTGCCACTGGCTTTTTAATCAAGCCATAGATGATACCAGAAACGATAGCACCGATTGCAATAAATAAAAGATAAAGTAACGGATGGCTTAATAGCAGAACAACAAAGATACCACCATGAGGAGCTAATAATTTAATACCAAATGCTCCAACTAAACCACCAGCTAATGCTGAACCAACAACGAAACTCGGAATGACACGAATTGGATCAGCTGCTGCAAATGGTATTGCGCCTTCTGTAACGAACGAAAGTCCCATAACGATATTTGTAAGACCTGCATCAACTTGGCTTTGTTCAAATTTATTTTTAAACAAGCGAGTTGCAACAAAAATAGCTAATGGGGGAACCATCCCGCCGGCCATAACCGCAGCCATCACGATTGATCCACCTTGAGCAACGCTTGAGGCAAGTGTTGCTGTACCAAATACATAAGCAGCTTTATTGATCGGACCGCCCAAGTCAACTGCCATCATTCCACCAAGTAATGCACCCAATAAAATCGCATTAGAACCACTAAGGCCAGTTAAGAAACCATTCAAACCATCATTAATGGCTTTCATCGGAACATTGACTAATAACATTAAGAATCCAGTAATCAATAGTCCAAAGAACGGATAGAACAAGATTGTCTTGATTCCTTCAAGTGATTTAGGCAAGTTTTTAAAGATTTTTTTCAAGAAAATAATAACATATCCAGCAATAAAACCACCGATTAAAGCGCCAAGGAAACCTGCACCACCGCTATTTGCTAACGCGCCTGCAGCGAATCCAGCAATCAATCCGGGGCGATCGGCGATACTAGAAGCAATAAATCCAGCTAAAACGGGAAGCATAAATCCAAATGCTGCACTTCCGATTTGATTAAACCAACTAGCAGCTTGATTATAGTTACCTAAATTGGCAAGTTCAGAGTGAGGGACACCAATAAATTGGTCAATCATGAATGAAAGAGCAATCATGATACCACCACCGATGACGAATGGTAGCATATGTGAAACACCGTTCATCAAATCTTTATAGATACGTTGTCCAACAGTTCCGTTATCACTTTTATCTTCGCTTGTTGAAGCTTCACCACTACCGTGATAAATAGGCGCTGTTCCGCTTAAAGCTAAATTGATCAATTCTTCTGGTTTACGAATACCGTCACTAACTGGACGATTGACTAATTCTTTTCCATTGAAACGATTCATTTCGACTTTTTTATCCGCAGCAACGATGACACCATCTGCACGAGCAATATCTTCAGCTGTTAAACGATGCTTGATTCCTTCTGAACCATTTGTTTCAACTTTAATATCAACGCCCATTTCTTTGGCTTTTTTCTTCAATGAATCTTCAGCCATATAGGTATGAGCAATCCCAGTAGGGCAGGCAGTAACCGCAACGATATAACGACGATCTGAGTTTGTAGCTGACGCGGCTGCCTCTTGTGCAGCTTCTGCTTTTTCTTCTGCTTCTTTGGCTTTTTCAGCTTCATCGAAAGTTGCTTGCACTTGATCCGGAGTTTCTGCGGATTTCAATTTTGCTACAAAGTCAGGATCAATCAAAAGTCTTGAAAGAGCAGCTAATGCTTGTAAGTGAGTATCGTTTGCACCTTCAGGAGCGGCGATCATAAAGAATAGATAAGTTGGTTGACCATCTAATGATTCATAATCGACACCTGAATTGCTTTTAGCAAATAAAACAGTAGCTTCTTTAACAGCACTATTTTTTGCATGAGGCATGGCAATCCCGTCACCTAAACCGGTTGAAGTTTGAGATTCACGATTCAAAATACCTTCTTTATACACATCAATGTCAGAAATACGGCCAGCGTCATACATTTTTTGTACCATTTCATCGATCGCAGCTTTTTTAGTTGTGGCTTGCAAATCCATGATCATGGCATCTTTAATCAATAGATCTTTGATATCCATCATTGTTCCTCCATTATTGTTTGATAATTTTTACAGAATAAAAATCTTCATTATTTTACTTTTGAGATTTCCACTTCTGGTAATAATTCTTGAATAAATTCAGCAGTTGCTAAGTCGTCGGAGAAGGTAGTAGCACTTCCACAAGCGACCCCCCATTTGAATGCTTCAACAGGATCTTGCGTTTTTGTATAGTTTCCAACAAAACCAGCAATCATTGAGTCTCCGGCACCAACAGAATTTTTGACCGTTCGTTTTAAAACATTCGAACGATAAACCCCGTCTTGGGTAAATAGTAATGCGCCATCACCAGCCATGGAAACTAATGCATATTGAGCACCTTCATCTAGTAATCGTTGTCCAAAAGGATAGATATCTTCCACAGAAGTGAAAGTTGTTTGATAAAGATCTGCTAATTCATGGTTATTTGGTTTAACGAGTAATGGATTTTTTTCTAAAGCATCCATTAAATCTGCTCCCGTTGTATCGATCACAAAAGAAGCACCTTGCGCTTTAATGATTTCAATTAATGTTTGATAAAAGCCGGTAGGGACACTTGCGGGTTTGCTACCAGATAAAACAACAATATCCGTTGCGTCAAGATGACTGAGAACTTTTTTTAGTTCATCCATTTCTTGTACTGAAACAGCTGGGCCTTGTCCATTGATTTCTGTTTCTTCGCCAGCTTTTAACTTAATATTGATCCGTGTATCATCGGCTACAGTTGTAAAATTTGTTTTGATATCTTCGTGCTGCATCCACTCATTGATGAAGGTCCCAGTAAAGCCGCCTAAAAATCCTAAAGCGGTAGAAGTATTATCAATTCGTTTCAAAATTCGAGAAACATTGATGCCTTTTCCACCAGGTAATTTAAAGTCATTTTTCATGCGATTCACATCGCCAATTTCTAATTGATCAACATGTACGATATAGTCGATCGATGGGTTTAGTGTCACTGTATAGATCATACAGAAACCTCCTTCAAGGTAGTTTTTTCTGTGATTTGATCATGGATAACCAAAGGACAGGTATCGGTGAGGATTGAAGCTGCTGACAGTGGGGCGACACTAACGAAACTTGTTTGATTAAACTTACTGTGGTCGACTAAGATATAAGCTTCTTCAGACTGCTGGATTGCCGTTCTTTTTAGAATGGCTTCTTCAGGGTCTGGAGTAGAATAGCCGCTAATAGGATCGACTCCATTCATTCCCATAAAAACTTTATTAAAACGATATTGTTTTAATTGTTCAAGGGCTTGAGAGCCGATAATTGCATCTGTGGTCAACTTGATTCGTCCTCCTAAAACAATCGTTGCAATTTGTGCTTCAACTAAATGAGCCGCCAGACCAACGGAATTAGTCACGACAGTCACTGTTCGTTGTTTTAAGAAAGGGACCATTTCAGAAGTGGTCGTTCCGGCATCTAAATAAATCACGTCGCCTTCATGGACTAAGTCAACGGCACATTGAGCAATCAATTGCTTTTGTTGAACGTTTTTGGATGATTTTTCAAGCATACCAAGTTCTTGTTCCAAATGTTGTGGTCGCTTTGCGCCACCATGGACTCGTTCAAGTAAACCTAAATCTTCGAGTTCTTGTAAATCACGTCTTACGGTTGATTCAGAAGCATCTAACCAATGTACTAAGTCATGTGATTTAACTAATCCATCCCGTTCTAACCATTCAAGTATTTTTTGGTGTCGTTCTTCTGTAAGCATTTTCAACCCTCCTTCATCTGAAATACTATCATACTTAATTTTATATTTCAACCACAAACATTCATAAACGACCAAAAACATTCATAAAGAAGCATCATAGTCATCTTATTAGGTAGTATTGTAAATATTAGGTATGATAGTAATTAGAAAATGAGGTGAAAGCTATGAAAAAACAAACGATTTTACAAGGGTTTGAATGGTATCTTCCAGCTGATGGAACGCATTGGAAGAATTTGACGGAAAAAGCCGAAGAATTAAGCGCATTTGGAATCAATGCCATTTGGTTGCCCCCAGCTTACAAAGGATCTGAAGGAGCAAACGATGTTGGTTATGGTACGTATGATTTATATGATTTAGGGGAGTTTGATCAAAAAGGTTCTGTAAAAACAAAATATGGAACGAAAGACGACTACTTAGAAACTATTCAAGCTTTGAAAAAAGCGGGATTAAAAGTTTATGCAGATATTGTATTTGACCATTTTATGGGGGCAGATGAAACGGAAGAAGTTTCTGCTGTTGCTTATGAATTTGATGATCGGACAAAACCAGCTGGTGATGAAGAACAAATCTTGGCTTGGACAAAATTTATTTTTCCAGGAAGAAAAGGAAAATATAACGAGTATCAATGGACGTGGGAAAATTTTTCTGGGGTAGACTATGATGCTCGAAACAAAGATCATGCAATTTTTAATTTTGCTGATAAGGGTTGGGAACCCCAAGTTGATGATGAAAATGGCAACTTTGATTATTTGATGGGCTGTAACTTGGATATGACTAATCCAGAAACAGTTGACCAATTGGATCAATGGGGAAAATGGTACCAAGAACTGACGGATGTCGACGGTTACCGATTGGATGCAGTCAAGCATATTCGTTTTGATTTATTTGTTGATTGGCTATTACACCGTCGAGAAGAAAAAGCCGAAGAATTATTTGTAGTCGGAGAATACTGGTCAGATGAATTGGAAAAACTTCAAGAGTATCTAGACTCATCTGGCAACTTGATTTCATTATTCGATGTACCCTTGCATTTTAATCTTTTTCAAGCAGCTTCAACGATGGGTGAGTTTGATATGCGCCAACTGTTTACTGGAACATTGCTTGAAACACGTCCCGATTGGGCAGTTACTTTTGTTGATAATCATGATACACAACAAGGACAAAGTTTAGAATCTTGGGTTGAGGGCTGGTTCAAATTACAAGCTTATAGTTTGATTTTATTGCGTAACGAAGGAACACCGGTTGTTTTCTGGGGAGATCTTTATGGAACCGAAAAATCAGAAGCAGTCGGAGAGGGATTGATATCCTTGTTGCGCTTGAGAGAGCGGCTAACATTCGGTGGTCAAGTCGACTATTTTGATGATCCAGATATTATCGGTTGGACTTGTACCGGAGATTTTGAACAAGAAGAATCGGGTATGGCAGTCATTATGACAAATAGTCAAGGGGGCGAAAAACAAATGACGATCAGTGCGATTCATGAAGGAGAAACTTTTATCGATATTCTTGGTAATAATGAAGCGAAAATTACGCTAGATGAAAATGGTCAAGGAACGTTCCCGGTAAATGATGGTCAAGTTTCTGTTTATGTAAATGAAAAATTAGCGAAAACAATAAGCGAGTGAGCCTTGGCTCACTCGCTTATTGTTTTTTCTTGTTTTTTTGCAATAGCTGGATGAGAACGTTGAGAAATCAAAGTTTTGATTTTTTTAGTATAGCCTTCATCCGTTAGAATCATTAAAAGGTCGCCAACTTTCATCACAGTGTCCCCATGTGTGATCATTTCGCTGGAACCTCGACGAATAGAAACTAGCAGCATTTCTTTTGGCCAGTTAAAATCACGTACCATCGTACCATCAAGTGTGCTTTCAGCTGTAACTGGAAATTCAACAATCGTTTTATTTCCAGTAATGCTTGGTAAATGTCCTTTTACTAAACGTTCTAGTAAAGATTCATAGATCGGATTTCCTCCTAATAAATCATTGATGACATAAGCTGTTAATGAGCAAACCGCTAAGGGCATTAAATGAGTGATGTTTCCGACCATTTCGGTAACTAAGATAATCGCCGTCAACGGAGCTTTCCCAATAGCAGTAAAATAGCCAGCCATCGCAAAGATTGCAAAATCTTTGATTAAATCAGCATTGATTCCGAATAGTTGATTCAAGATCGTGCCATAAAGGGCGCCAATCAAAGCACCGAGTGTCAAGATAGGCAAGAAAATCCCACCAGGGAGATTGGCACCATATGAAATCATAGAGAAGATAAAGCGCAATAAAAAAAGAAATATCAAGAGTGATAAAGAAAAATTATGTTTACCAAGAGCTAAAACGATTTGATTTCCACCGCCTAAATAATGTGGAAAGAAGTAGCCGATGGGAATAATTAATAAAAATGGAATAATTCCATAAAGTGATTCGGGTAGATGTGTCAATCGATACCATTTTGGTAAGGCTAATAAGACTTTTTGATACAGGTACCCTAAGATACCTAAAATAATTCCTAATAAAACGAGCCAACCGTAGTATTTCAAGGGATAAGAGGGAACATCAGCAATAAATAAAACCGGCTGTAAGCCAAAAAAATTCAACGAAACAAGATTTGCAGTTAAAGCGGCAGTTAATGAAGTCAGCCAGATCAGTGGAGAGAAATGATGATGGACTTCTTCAATCACGAATAATAATCCGGCGATAGGAGCGTTAAATGCAGCTGCTAAGCCTGCCGCAGCGCCACTAGAAATAAAGATTTTTTTTTCGGAGGTAGTTGCATGCGTAAATTCACTGAACCCTTGACCGACCATGGCACCTAATTGAATTGAAGGCCCTTCGCGTCCTAAAAATAATCCGGAGCCGACAGATAAGACTCCGCCAATAAATTTCTTCCATAAAATAGAGAACCAATTTAATTTAATGTCTCCTTGCAAAGCTCCTTCAACTTGAGGGATCCCGCTGCCTTTAATGTTTTTTTCAGATTGTATCAAGCGGCTAATAATAAAAGCAAAAACGAGCATTAACAAGGCCCAAGGAATCATCCATAGTGGGTTGTCGTGGAACCAAAGATAGATCGACACAGTCAATTCCATCGTTTTTTCAATTGCTAACCGAAATAAGCTGACAATGATTCCAGCGAGTGCACCAATCAAGATGCCTTTTAAAATAAAGATGACTTTTGTACTGTCTAAGCGTTTGATTTCATGTTCTTTTTCCATTGATTCTCCTCCATATCTTAATAAATGTAGCGCGAATTTTTTTAAAATACAAGGATGAATCAATGAATTCGTTTTTATGAATTGTTGCTAGTGTCGCGAAACTTTCTTAGATGCTATAATAAAAAAGATTGAATAGAGAAAGGACGTTTTGCATGCCAAACAAGCAAGAGTTGTTAGCAGGACTAAACCCTAAACAAAAAGAAGCGGTGCTTCATACTGAAGGACCGTTATTGATTATGGCGGGAGCGGGAAGTGGAAAGACGAGAGTTTTGACACATCGCATCGCTTATTTAATAGAAGAAAAGAATGTAAATCCGTGGAATATTTTAGCGATTACCTTTACGAATAAAGCGGCACGAGAAATGAAAGAACGAGTGAATGGTATTTTAGGCCAAGGTGGCGAAGATGTCTGGGTTTCTACTTTCCACTCAATGTGTGTGCGTATTTTAAGACGTGATGTTGATGCGATCGGATATGATCGGAATTTTACGATCTTAGATGGCTCTGACCAATTGACCTTGATGAAACGAATCTTGAAAGATTTGAATATCGATCCTAAAAAATATGATCCGCGTTCGATTTTAGGTAGCATCAGCAATGCAAAAAATGAATTGTTGACACCGGAAACTTATGCAGAACGCCAAGGTTCATTTTTTGAAGAAATCGTTGCCCGCTGTTACGAGGCTTATCAAAAAGCGCTAAGAAACAATCAAAGCATGGATTTTGATGATTTGATTATGAACACGATTCGCTTATTTGAAGAAAATGCGAATGTTTTAACCTATTATCAAAATAAATTTCATTATCTACATGTTGACGAATATCAAGATACAAACCACGCACAATACACTTTGGTCAATATGCTAGCTGCTCGTTTTCGTAATCTTTGTGTTGTCGGCGATGCTGATCAAAGTATCTACGGTTGGCGGGGCGCTGACATGCAAAATATTTTGGATTTTGAAAAAGACTATAATGATGCTGTAGTCATTTTGTTAGAACAAAACTATCGTTCAACCAAAAGTATTTTAGATGCCGCAAACCAAGTAATTAAAAATAATAGCAATCGCCGCGACAAGAATCTTTGGACAGATAATCAAGCGGGTGATCAAATTACTTATTATCGTGCAGATAGCGAACGTGATGAAGCTCAATTTATCGTAAGCCGGATCAAAGAAGAAATCCAAACGAATAATCGTAGCTATAATGATTTTGCGGTGCTTTACCGAACCAATGCTCAGTCACGGGTGATTGAAGATACCCTGGTGAAATCAAACGTACCCTATACGATGGTCGGTGGACATAAGTTCTATGATCGCAAAGAAATCAAAGATATCATTGCTTACTTAAATATCATCAATAATCCTCGTGATGGTGTTAGTTTTGAACGAATCATCAACACACCAAAACGTGGGATTGGTGCGGCATCCGTAGAGAAATTACGAAATTTTGCTCAGATGCATGATTGGTCGATGGTAGAAGCTGCTCAAAATGTTGATTTAGCAAATATTTCAGGTAAGGCTGGTCGTATGATCGGTGAATTTGGAACAATGATCACGCAATTCCAAGAAATGATTGCCTATCTTCCAATCACCGATTTAGTTGACCAAGTTTTAGAACGGACAGGCTATTTAGATGAATTAAAAAATCAACGGACTTTAGAAGCAGAGTCACGACTAGAAAACTTAGAAGAATTCCGTTCAGTCACGCAAGAGTTTGATAAGCGTAACGCTAGTCAAACAGAAGATGATGCAGATGCGCCAGAAGAAAAATTGGCGATTTTCTTAAATGACTTAGCCTTGGTTTCTGATTTAGATGATTATCAAGAAGAAAGTGCACAAGTTACTTTGATGACGCTGCATGCGGCAAAAGGATTGGAATTTCCAATCGTTTTTCTGATTGGAATGGAAGAAAAAATTTTCCCATTGTCTCGTTCATTGATGGAAGAGTCTGAATTGGAAGAAGAACGACGTTTAGCTTATGTGGGAATCACTCGCGCAGAAGAAAGTTTATATTTGACGAATGCTTTTTCAAGAACCCTTTATGGGAAAACGCAATACAATCAACCATCGCGTTTTGTAGCTGAAATTGACGAGCAGCTATTAAATCCAATCGGTATTCAACCACAGCCGAAAACCGCTGTTTTTAATAGTTCAAGTTCGTATCAAAATCCAATGAAAGCTAAATACCAACATGCAACTCGTGAACCACTGACTAGTAAAACCGCTTCTGGAGGCGAAAATGAAAATTGGAATCCAGGTGATAAAGTCCAACATAAAAAATGGGGAATCGGAACCGTTGTTAAAGTGAGTGGCAGTTCGAAAGATGTTGAATTAGATATTGCATTCCCGCAACAAGGAGTCAAACGCCTGCTGGCTGCTTTTGCGCCAATCGAAAAAATCTAATCCATTAACTAGTAAATCAAATAGGAGGGATTTTCTTTGGAACCAATGACATTTCAAGATGCCGAAAAACGTTCAGCAGAACTTCGAGTGGAGTTAAATCAATATGCCCATGAATATTATGTGCAAGATCAACCTTCTGTTGAAGATGCTGTTTATGATAAAAAATACCATGAGCTTGTCGCAATCGAAACAGATTTTCCCGACTTGATCACACCGGAATCTCCTACACAACGAGTAGGGGGGAAAGTTTTAGAAGGTTTTGAAAAAGTTGTTCATACGATTCCCTTGTATAGCTTGAATGATGTATTTAACAAAGAAGAATTGATTGCCTTTGATGAACGTGTGAAAAAAGCAGTAGGACATGCTGTTTCTTATTGCTGCGAATTAAAAATTGATGGGCTGTCGATTTCTTTGAAATATGAGGACGGTGTTTTTGTACAAGGTGCCACGCGTGGCGACGGCTCTGTCGGAGAGAATATCACCGAAAACTTAAAAACGGTAAAATCAATCCCGTTACGATTGAAAGAACCACTTACAATCGAAGTACGTGGAGAATGCTATATGCCTAAGTCTTCTTTCGTAAAATTAAATCAACAACGAGAAGAGGCGGGAAAAGAAGTTTTTGCCAATCCGCGAAATGCCGCTGCTGGAAGTTTGCGTCAATTAGATACGCGGGTTGCTGCTCAAAGAAATTTAAGCACCTTCTTATATACACTTGCTGATTTTGGTGCGTTAGCATCTACTACACAAGACCATGCATTGAATGAAATGGCACGTTTAGGATTTCGAACAAACCCTGAACATCAAGTCTGCGAGACAATCGAAGAAGTTTGGCAATACATTGAACGGTTTCATGAAACACGCGATGATCTTCCTTATGAAATCGATGGAATCGTCATTAAAGTCAATGAGTTTTCAGTACAGGATGCGCTAGGTTTTACAGTCAAAGCCCCACGATGGGCGACCGCCTATAAGTTCCCGCCAGAAGAAGAGCAGACGACATTGATCGATATCGATTGGACTATCGGCCGAACTGGTGTATTGACTCCCACAGCAATCATGGAACCTGTACGTTTAGCGGGAACTACTGTTAGTCGTGCCAGTCTGCATAATAGCGATTATATCGAGAAAAAAGATATCCGTTTGAAGGATACAATCTTAGTTTATAAAGCGGGCGACATTATTCCTGAAGTTGCTCAGGTTATTTTAGAGAAACGACCAGAAGATAGTCAACCCTATCCCGTTCCAACACATTGCCCCATTTGTGAGAGTGAATTGGTTCACCTAGATGAAGAAGTTGCTTTGCGCTGTATCAACCCAAAATGTCCAGCGCAGATCAAAGAAGGTCTGAGCCATTTTGTTTCTCGTAATGCGATGAATATTGATGGATTAGGCCCTCGAGTATTGGCTCAAATGTTTGATAAAGGGTTGGTTACAGATGTCGCCGATCTTTATAGCCTAGAAAAAGAACAATTATTGACATTAGATAAAATCAAAGATAAATCCGCCGAAAATATTTTGAATGCTATCGATGCCAGCCGTGAAAATTCAGTGGAACGTTTGATTTTTGGATTAGGGATCAGACATGTCGGTGCCAAAGCCGCCGGAATTTTAGCAGAGCATTTCGGGGATTTATCTACTATCAGTCGAGCAACAAAAGACGAAATCGTCAATCTAAATACGATCGGCGAAACAATTGCTGACAGTTTGGTGACGTATTTTGAAAATGAAGAAGTCCATGAATTGATGCAAGAACTAGCAGATCGTGGAGTGAATTTAGTATACAAAGGAATCCGCGCAAGCCAATTAGCGGAAGTTGAGTCACCATTTAAAGATAAAACAATCGTTTTGACTGGTAAATTGCTCGATTACAATCGCGAAGAAGCAAAAGAAAAAATTCAAAATCTAGGTGGAAAAGTTACCGGGAGTGTCTCTAAAAAAACTGATTTAGTTATTGCTGGCGAAGATGCTGGAAGCAAGCTTGCAAAAGCAGAGAGCCTCGGTATCGAAGTTTGGAATGAACAGCAAATGATCGTTGCAATTGAAGAAAGTTACTCAAATTAACATTTTTTCTTAGAAGATGATTGACGCTAGTGTTAACGAACAGGTATTATAAAAAGCGTCGTGCTAGACAAAATCACTTCTTTTTGATTATTTTTTTGAATTGTACAATTTTTCAAAAAATTTCAAGAAAAAAACGTGAATCCTAATAAAGATATGATAGAATGATTTAAAATTGACGAAAGAAAGAGGGATATTATGGCAATCAATGAAGAACAAGTCAAACATGTAGCAAAACTTGCGAAACTTTCTTTTTCAGATGATGAATTGGCCGGCTTTACCGATCAATTAGGAAAAATAATCGATATGGTTGAGCAATTAGAAGAAGTAGATACTGAAGGAGTTCCATTTACTTCTAATGTTTCAGCATCCATCAACGTTATGCGCGAAGACATAGCTGCACCCGGTTGGTCACGTGATGAATTAATGGAAAATGTACCGGAGAGTGAAGATGGTTTCATCAAAGTTCCGGCAATCATCGACAATGGAGAGGCTGGTGCGTAATGGAAAAATTATATGATAAATCGATTGAAGAATTACACAGTCTGCTTGTTTCAAAAGAAATCACAGCAACTGATCTAACAAGTGAAACTTATGCTCGTATCAAAGAAACAGAAAAAGATATTGATGCATTTATTACTTTAAATGAAGAAAAAGCGATGGATTTGGCAAAAGCAATCGACGCTAAAGGAATCACTGAAGAAAATGCAATGGCCGGTATTCCAATCGGGATCAAAGACAATATCGTGACTAAAGGTATTTTAACTACAGCTGCTTCTAAAATTTTGTCAAACTTCAACCCTATTTATGACGCCACAGTTATGGAAAAAGTTTATGGTTCAGATTTGATTCCAGTTGGAAAGTTAAACATGGATGAGTTTGCGATGGGTAGTTCTAGTGAAACTTCTTATTTCAAAAACACGAAAAATGCTTGGGATCAAACAAAAGTTCCCGGTGGTTCTTCAGGTGGTTCTGCTGCAGCCGTTGCAGCCGGTGAAGTTCCCGTTTCATTAGGTAGTGATACAGGTGGTAGTATCCGTCAGCCAGCAGCTTTCAACGGAATCGTTGGTTTAAAACCAACTTATGGTCGTGTGTCCCGTTTTGGTTTGATTGCCTTTGCATCTTCTTTAGACCAAATCGGCCCATTTACTCGTACAGTTAAAGACAATGCTTTAGCACTGAATGCGATTAGCGGATATGATCCTAAAGATGGTACTTCTGCAAATACAGCTGTCCCTGATTTTGCGGCTGGTTTAACGGGAGATATCAAAGGCATGAAGATTGCTTTACCGAAAGAATTTATGGCTGAAGGAATTGAACCAGGCGTAAAAGCTGCTATCGTAAAAGCAGTTGAGACGTTTAAAGCATTAGGCGCAACTGTGGAAGAAGTTAGCTTGCCACATTCTAAATACGGAGTGGAAGTTTACTATATTATTGCTTCTTCTGAAGCTAGTTCAAACTTGCAACGTTTTGATGGCATTCGTTATGGTTTCCGCTCAGAAGACGTTCAAAACTTAGAAGATGTTTATGTAAATACTCGTACAGAAGGTTTTGGCGATGAAGTAAAACGCCGTATCATGTTAGGGACTTTCTCATTGTCAGCTGGGTACTATGATGCTTACTTTAAAAAAGCTGGTCAAGTCCGTACGTTGATCAAACAAGATTTCGACAAAGTCTTCGCTGATTACGACTTAATCATTGGCCCAACTTCACCAACTGTTGCGTTTGGGATCGGGGAAAATATCGATGATCCAATCACAATGTACTTGAATGATATCCTAACGATTCCAGTCAACTTAGCTGGACTTCCAGGAATGTCCGTACCAGCGGGGTTCTCAGAAGGCCTTCCTGTCGGATTACAAATCATCGGTAAACATTTCGATGAATCAACAATGTATAAAGCAGCGTATGCTTTTGAACAAGCCACAGAATTCCATAAACAAAAACCAGTGATTTTAGGGGGGGACAAATAATGAATTTAGAGACAGTTATTGGGCTTGAAGTCCATGTAGAATTAAAAACAAACTCTAAAATCTTCTCACCAGCGCCCGCTCACTTTGGTGCGGAAGCCAATACAAATACCAACATTATTGACTGGGGTTATCCAGGTGTTTTACCAGTCATGAATAAAACTGCCATCGAATTTGGGATGCGAGCAGCACTTGCTTTAAACTGTGAAATTTCGTCAAATATGCATTTTGACCGTAAAAATTATTTCTATCCAGATAATCCCAAAGCGTACCAAATCTCTCAATTCGATGAACCGATTGGCCATGATGGTTGGATTGAAATTGATGTAAATGGTAAAAAGAAAAAAATCCGGATTGAACGTGTTCATCTTGAAGAAGATGCAGGTAAAAATATGCACGGAATCGGTGGCTATTCTTATGTCGATTTAAATCGTCAAGGAACACCATTGATTGAGATCGTTTCAGAAGCAGACATGCGTTCGCCCGAAGAAGCAAATGCTTATCTTGAAGCATTGCGTTCAATTATCCAATTTACAGGCGTCAGTGATGTAAAAATGGAAGAAGGCTCAATGCGTTGTGATGCCAATATTTCTTTACGTCCTTACGGTCAAGAAGAATTTGGAACAAAAACGGAATTGAAAAACTTAAACTCGATCAGTTTTGTTAAAAAAGGTTTGACTTTTGAAGTTCAACGACAAACAAAAGTTTTACTTTCTGGCGGTACGATCCAACAAGAAACACGTCGTTACGATGAAGGAACAAACAAAACAATCTTGATGCGTGTCAAAGAAGGTTCAAGTGATTACCGTTACTTCCCGGAACCAGATATTCCACGTTTTGAAATCGCTGATTCATGGATCGAAGAAGTACGTGAATCATTACCAGAATTACCAGCAGCGCGTCGTAACCGTTACGTAAATGATTTAGGATTACCTGAATATGATTCAATGGTCTTAACGTTAAGTCGTGAAATGTCAGACTTCTTTGAAGAAACACTTAAAGAAGGTGCGGATGCAAAACAAGCTTCTAACTGGTTAATGGGTGAGGTCTCTGCTTACTTGAACAGTGAAAAACTTGAACTAGCCGAAACAAAATTAACACCAAATAATTTAGCAGGAATGATCAAATTGATCGCTGATGGAACAATCAGTTCTAAAATTGCGAAAAAAGTCTTCCGCGAATTGATTTTAAATGGCGGCGATGCGAAACAAGTCGTTGAAGCAAAAGGCTTAGTTCAATTATCTGATCCGACTCAACTATTACCAATGATCAATGAAGTTCTAGATAACAACGAACAATCCGTTGAAGACTTCAAAAATGGGAAAGACCGTGCCGTTGGTTTCTTGGTTGGTCAAATCATGAAAGCAACCAAGGGGAAAGCCAATCCAGGTGTTGTGAACAAATTGTTGCAAGAAGAATTAGCTAAACGCTAGAAAAACCAATAGTAGCTATTGTTATTTCCCGTCGTATTTTAGTAAAATAATCTATGACGGGAATTTCTATGTTTTTTGGTAAAAAGTAGATTCTATAACAGCAAGGAGTTCGATTATGAGAAAAGCACGACTGATTTATAATCCAGTATCTGGAAAAGAAATCATGCGAAACAATTTAGCAGATATTCTGATTGCTATCGAAAAAGCAGGCTATGAAGCTAGTGCCTTTGCAACGACTCCCGTGCCCGATTCCGCGAAAACCGAAGCAACGCGAGCCGCGAAAGCTGGATTTGATTTAATTGTTGCCGCAGGTGGCGATGGTACGATCAACGAAGTAGTTAATGGGATCGCTGGATTAGCGCGCCGACCAAAAATGGCGATCATTCCAGCGGGGACGACCAATGATTATGCACGGGCTTTAAAAATCCCACGGAATAACGTAAAAGCAGCAGCTGAAGTGATCCAAAAGCAACAAACTGTAAAGATGGATATTGGGAAAGCCGCGGATACTTACTTTATTAATATTGCCGCAGGCGGCTCGTTGACGGAACTGACGTATGATGTGCCATCCGAATTAAAAAGTGTATTTGGGTATTTGGCTTATTTGGTTAAAGGTGCAGAAATGCTTCCGCGGATAAAACCAACTAAAATGCGTCTCGTTTATGAGGATGGAGAATATGAAGGCAATGCTTCGATGTTTTTTTTGGGTCTAACTAACTCAATTGGTGGCTTTGAAACGATTGCCCCGGATGCTAAATTAGATGATGGGAAATTTTCTTTGATCGTGGTTAAAACTGCGAATCTTTTTGAAATTGTCCGGTTGATCACCTTAGTCTTGAACGGTGGGAAACACGTCAATGATTCAAAAATTTTGTATGTCAAAACGAGTTTTTTAGATGCTAGTTTAGTCGATACAGATAAAAAAATGATGATTAATTTAGATGGAGAATATGGCGGTGATGCGCCAATGCGTTTTGAAAATCTTCATCAACATATTGAGTTTTATGCCAACACGGATGAAATTAAAGAATCAGCAATCATCGGAGAAGATGAAATTGAAGAGCGTGAAGCAGGGATCGAACTCGTCAAAGAATTTGAAAAAATCCAAGACGAAGATTCCGAGGCGTAAAGATGAGACGTTTCTGCCAAGGGTGGAGACGTTTTTATTTTGAAAGGAATTTATGAAAGTCTTAAATGTGAAAAGCTAGTATTATCTTGCTTTTTCAACTAGAATTCATTAGAATGTATAAATCAGCCTTGAAGGAGAATATAATGACCACAGTAGAAAAAAATAAAACCTATACCGTAACGATCGATGATTTGTCATATGAAGGAATGGGTGTCGCACATATCGATGGCTATCCGCTTTTTGTAGAAAACGCGCTTCCTAACGAAGAAGTTTCTATTAAAGCTGTTAAAGTCGGTAAGAAATTCGGTTACGGAAAAGTTGTCGAACGATTCAATGCAAATCCAGAACGTCAAGAAGTTAAAGATCTGGACTTGTTGAGAAGTGGAATTGCGCCATTAAGTCATATGACGTATGACTATCAATTACGTTTTAAACAAGAGCAAATTGAAAATGTCTTAAAATCAATTGCTAAATTACCTGAATTACCTGTAGCAGAAACTTTAGGGATGGAGCATCCATTCGAATATCGAAACAAAGCACAAGTTCCCGTTCAAAAAGTAAATGATAAGTTAACTACTGGGTTTTATCGTAAAAATTCACACGTGTTGTTGCCAATCGAAAACTATTTGATCCAAGATCCTAAGATTGACCAAGCAATTCTTGCTGTACGTGATATTTTGCAGCGCTTCAATGTTAAGGCGTATAATGAACGTGAAAATACTGGGTTTATCCGCCATATCGTCATTCGTCGCGGACACTATAGCCATGAAATGATGGTTATCTTGGTCACTCGTGCGGAACGCTTCTTTAAAGGAACAGAAATTGCAGAAGTCATCCACGATGAATTGCCAGAAGTAGTTTCAGTGATTCAAAATATCAATCCTGAGAAAACGAACGTTATCATGGGACGTGAAGAAAAAGTTTTGTATGGAAAAGCAACCATCGATGATACATTATTAGGAAAAACATATCGGATTTCTTCAAAATCTTTCTATCAAGTCAATACCCAACAAACCGAAGTATTGTATCAAACAGCGATTGAGTTTGCTGATTTGAAATCTGATGATGTTGTCGTAGATGCTTATTGTGGTATCGGAACGATCGGATTATCTCTAGCAGATAAAGTTGAACATGTATATGGGATGGAAATTGTTCCTCAAGCGATCGAAGATGCGAAAGCAAATGCTGAAACAAATGGTATTAAGAATGCTAATTATGAAATTGGTAAAGCTGAAAAAATCATGTCTCGTTGGGCACGAGAAGGTATTAAACCAACAGTTGTCTTTGTAGATCCACCAAGAAAAGGTTTAGACGAAAAATTCATCGAAGCATCTGCAGCGGTTGCTCCTGAGAAAATCATCTATATCTCATGTAACCCAGCAACTTTGGCTCGCGATCTTAGAAGATATGAAGATCTAGGCTACCATGCGGTGAAAGTTCAACCAGTCGATCTATTCCCGCAAACTCACCATGTAGAATCAGTGACCCTACTTGTAAAGGCGGTGTAAAAAATGAATCAAAAAGAAAAAATGTTAGAACTAATCAAAAAGAAACAAGGTGGCGGACGTTCAGAAAAAATGGAGACGCCTAAAAATGACCGTAAAAACATGCGTAAAGGACCAAAAATTTACAACAAGTAATAAAGGAGCGATCACTGATTGAATAATATCTGGATGCAACGAATGATGAAATATTATCAAAAGTATGCGGAATTGATGCGTGGTCGTTATGGCCGATTTGATCAGATCAATAAAGCGTTATTGATTTTTTGGGTATTGATGCTGGTTTTTGCTCGCTGGATTCCTTTTTATCTGGGAAATATTTTGGCCCTTATAGCTTTGGGCTTGATTCTGTATCGTTTTTGTTCAAAACGAATCTATCCGCGGAGCAATGAAAATCAAAAATTTATTCAAATGATTGATCGAATAAAAGATTTTCTAAAAGGGAAAAAGGGAACGTATCGTTACTTTAAATGCCCGGAATGCAAACAAAAAATGCGTGCACCAAAAGGTAGAGGAAAAATAAAAGTTACTTGTAAAAATTGCCAGACGCAATTTGTTAAAAAAGTCTAGTTTTTAAAACTAGGCTTTTTCTGCTATTCTTATTATGAGAAGGTGAAATGATGAAACTAATTATTGTCAGACATGGTGAAAGCGAAGCGAATTTTGAAAATTACTGGACGGGTTGGTTAGATGTAGACTTAACAGAAAAAGGCATCGAACAAGCTCGTTTAGCCGGTAGAAAGATAAAAGCCAGCGGATTAACAATCGATTGTGCTTTTGAGTCGGTTTTGAAGCGTTCGATTAAAACAGCTGAAACAATTTTATATGAAACGGACGCTGCTTTTGTTCCTGAATATAAAACTTGGCGGTTGAATGAACGACATTATGGAGCTTTAGTCGGGAAAAATAAAGACCAAATGGCAAAAGAATTTGGCGTAGCGCAAGTAAAAAAATGGCGCCGCGATTTCGATGAAGTCCCACCATTAACAAAAGATAATCATTTTGATCGTAGGTATGATTTATTAGATCCGCGTTTGATTTCAAAAGGAGAGAGTTTACATCTGACAGCACAAAGAGTTATTCCTTTATGGCAAGATCAGATCGCACCTCAGCTTTTGGATCACAAAACGGTTTTAGTTTGTGGCCATGGGAATAGTTTGCGAGCACTCGTCCAGTTTTTAGAAGCGATTCCGACCAACCAAGTCGATCAAATCGATATTCCTAATGCAGCACCGGTGGTTTATACATTTAATGAACAGTTAGAAATCACTCACAAAGAAGTTTTATAAAATTATTATGTTAACTTAGAAGGGTAGACAATGAATTTTATTTGGGATTTTGATGGTACACTGTATGATACCTATCCAATTATGATGCAGGCATTAATGAAAACGTTCAAGGATTTTAATATTGAAAGAGACGAAACAATCATTTATCGTAAGATCAAAGAAGAGTCGATTCGTCAGATGATCATTGACTGGAAATTACCAGTGCCAGATTTTTATCGCGTATATCATGATTATGAGGCTAAACAAAATAAAGATTCTTTTCCATTTAATGAAACGAGAGAAATGTTGGAAGAATTGCAAGCCATAGGCGGACAGCATTTTATTTTGACACATCGAACAGTCGAATCAACGTGGAGTTTATTGAAAAGAGATGGTTTGGAAGATTTGATTGTGGCTATTATCGGAAGTGATTCCAATTTTCCAAGAAAACCTGATCCAACTGCATTGAATTATTTGATGGAGACCTATCAAATGGATCGGGCTCAAACCGTGATGATCGGAGATCGTCAACTGGATATCGAAGCGGGAAACAATGCTCATGTCCGTACCTGTTTTTTTGATTTAGATCATTTTGATCAAGCAATTAATGCGACATATTTCATCAATAATTTAAAAGAAATGGTACAAATTTTTTCACCAGAAAGCTATAATTAAATTAAGGAGGTGCGAAATGGAATTACAACGCGATCAAGAAGTCGTGGAATCTTTTAATTATGGACTTCCACCAAAAGATCAAGAAGTGAAACAAAAATTGCAGATTAATTTCAGTCCATTGGAAGCAGTGGATCCGGGCTATCCAGCCGAAAATAGCATTATGGGTGTACGGGTTGAATTCGTCCTTCCATTTGAAAATTTTATTATCGGAGGCGTATTTTCTCAAGTCGTTCACGTGATCAATCGTCAAGTTAGACGACAGAACGATTTGACCGAAGCGGAAGCCAACGAAATGATTGCGCCATTATTACGCTTAATTGAGCGAATGGTTTATGAAGTAACTGAGATTGCTTTAGATAAACCAGGAATTAAAATTAATTTTTCATCTAATACGCTTTAGTAGAAGACCATGTTGATTATTGTTGCCTTGATTTAGGAGCAGATCAAGGTGGTTTTTTTATGTTGCCATGAAATTTTTATGAAAATAAACAAAAATTAAGACAAATTAAATAATCTACGTTATACTTTTTTAGTCACTAAAATTGAGAAATCGCGCAACTGGATTTTAGGGTGCTACACTGAAGAGTGTTCACCGGGAACCTTTACTTCCTTTGACAGACTTGTCATTATTAAGCATTATTTTAGGAGGAATACTATGACAACTCTGTTCACTGTATTGGTGCTCTTAGTATTCATTGCATTACTTGTGGCTTTTTATCAAATGCAAAAGAAACATGTGAAATTTTCTAATCGTGTTTTTGCGGGATTAGGTGCCGGAATTATTTTTGGCGGAATTTTACAAGTACTTTTAGGAAATGATAGCAAAGTAATTACCCAAGCAATGGAATGGATCGGGATCGTCGGTAATGGTTATATTTCATTATTACAAATGTTAGTTATGCCTTTAGTCTTTATTTCTATTGTTGGTGCGTTCACTAAGATGAAAACAAGTAATAAACTTGGGAAAATCAGTGCCAATGTCTTAGGTACATTATTAGTTACGACAGCAATTGCTGCTTTAATTGGGATCGCAGCGGTAATGATTTTCAATCTTGATGGTGCAACGTTCACTAAAGGTGCTGCAGAAACTGCTCGGATCAAAGAATTAGCCGATCGTCAAGAAATGGTACAAAATTTCTCGATCCCGCAACAAATATTGTCATTTATTCCAACGAACGTTTTTGCTGACTTTGCGGGAACGCGTTCAACAAGTACGATCGGGGTTGTGATTTTTGCGGCATTTGTCGGAATTGCTTTTCTTGGTGTACGACGCAAAGCACCAAAAGAAGCCGCTTTTTTTGCGGATTTGATCGAAAGCCTTTATAAAATCATTATGCGGATTGTCACATTAGTTTTACGTTTGACTCCTTATGGTGTCTTGGCGTTGATGACGAATGTTTTAGCAACGAGTGATTTTGAAGCCATTGTCAATTTAGGTAAATTTATTTTGGCTTCTTATAGTGCTTTGATCATGGTGTTGATCGTTCACTCATTGATTTTAGCAAGTGTCAAAGTCAATCCAGTGACATTTTTCAAAAAGGCTTTTCCTGCATTGAGTTTTGCTTTTACCTCACGTTCGAGTGCTGGGACATTGCCTATGAATATCGAAACACAAACGAAAGCTTTGGGTGTGGATGAAGCGACAGCAAACTTCGCTGGAAGTTTTGGGATTTCGATCGGTCAAAATGGCTGTGCGGGTGTTTACCCAGCTATGTTGGCTACGATCGTTGCACCAACAGTTGGTATAAATGTCTTTGATTTGAAATTTATTGTGATGTTGGTGGCCATCGTTACAATCAGTTCATTCGGTGTTGCGGGAGTTGGTGGTGGAGCAACGTTTGCTTCATTAATCGTATTAGGTGCTATGAACTTGCCTGTCGCTATCGTTGGGTTGGTTATTTCCGTGGAACCACTGATCGATATGGCGCGTACAGCGGTCAATGTAAGTGGCAGTATGGTTGCTGGTGTGGTAACTAGCGAACGAATCCATGAATTAGACCGTGGTACTTTGCAAGACGAAAATGCATCAATCGAAGCAAATTCATAATTTTTAAAAGACTTGGCTAGCGCGACCAAGTCTTTTTTTATATACTGTGAGAAGGATTGCTGACAGTAACTATTTTAAATGGTCAGAGTGAAATTTTAGGAGTGAGATAATTGTTTAATGAACAAGTAAAAGTAATTCTATATGCAGATAGTGTAAAAAAGGCGAGTGAATTTTGGCAAGGCTTAGGATTTGTTGAAATCAGTTTTGAAGAATTAGACGGATCGCAAGTAGCGGAAGTAGCGATGAGTCAAAATAGTACGACTCATTTAGTAATTTATGATCGGGCTTTCGTTGAAAAAAATGATGATGAAGTAACTGAACCTGCGCCGGCATTGATTTTCGGTAGTGATGATGTCTTTTCTTTATACAAAAAATTACAAACAGTCGACGTTCAACTAGGAGACTTAGTTCAAATCGATAAAGAATATGTCTTTAACTTTGTTGATTTAGATGGTAATTATTTTGTCGTATCTGGTAAGTAAAGAGCACCTTTGATCGAAAGGAGCGAGTAAGTATGGACCAAGTTTTTGTTATCGGAGATATTCATGGTGAGTTTGGGATGTTTCAAGCGATGTTAAAACACTTTCAAGCGAAAACGCAACAATTGATTTTGATCGGTGATCTAAATGATCGAGGTCCCAAGAGCAAAGATTGTTGGTTGTTAGCGATGGAACTAGTCAGAAAATATCAAGCAGTCTATCTTCGAGGCAATCATGAACAGTATTTTTTAGAATTTATGGAGGCTCCGGAAGACTGGTTTCCAAGCTATCTTCACAATGGCGGAAAAGAAACAATCGAGAGTTTGCTACATAAAGGAGCGACTGCAGAATACTCACCCACGGAAATCGCGATGATGATCCGTAGTCGTTACAAAGAATTGCTTCAATTTCTTGAAGTGTTACCTTTTTATTGTGAATGGGGAAAGTATTTATTTGTTCATGCAGGTGTCGATTTAACCAAGGAATGGACGGAGACAGCTAAAACGGATTTTTTATGGATTCGTGAACCGTTCCATCATGGAAAAAATAATACCGGGAAAACAATCGTCTTTGGTCACACGATCACTCCTATGTTATATGGTGATATGCAAACAACTGCTTTGTGGCAATCAGATGGAAAAATCGGGATCGATGGCGGAGCTGTGTTTGGTGGTAGCCTCCACGGTGTTGTTTTTGATCAAACAGGAATAGTTGAGGACTATGAACTTTCAAACACTGATCATCCTTGGCAACCTGATTTTTAAGGTGAAGTGAGGTTCAGTTGAACCTCACTTTTTATCATTAATATAGGAGGTAAAAATGTCTCAGACTTTAAAAGGGCATTTGGCAGCTAGTGTAACCGTGTTGATTTGGGCCTTGACCTTTATTTCAACCAAAATTTTATTAAAGCACTTTTTACCGATCGAAATTTTATTTATTCGCTTTTTGATAGGCTTTGTTGTTTTAGCAATTGTTTCTAGAAAAATAATCTATTTCAAAGGTTGGCAGGAAGAAAAATATTTTCTTTTTGCCGGATTATTTGGAGTTTTCTTATATTATTATTTGGAGAACGTGGCATTGACGTATACATTGGCGATGAACGTCGGAATCATTGGTTCCGTCAGTCCGTTCGTTACGGCGCTGCTTAGTCGATTTGTACTAAAGGAAGGAACGATTCCTAGAATCTTTGTTTTAGGGTTTATGTGTTCGATGGTTGGTGTAGCTTTAATCAGTTTTTCCGGCACATTAGATGTTAACCCAATCGGCGATGGCTTAGCCTTATTGGCAACAGTCTGCTGGGCCGCTTACTCACTGATTTTAAATAAAATCGGTCACTTTGGTTACAATCCGTTCTTTGCGACACAAAAGATTTTTTTATACGGTTTATTGTTTATGGTTCCAGTGCTGTTTTTTTCCATTGATTCATTAAGCCTCTCACGACTTTGGGTTCCAGAAAATCTTTTGAACTTGCTTTTTTTAGGGGTCGGAGCTTCGGCAATTTGTTTTGTGACTTGGGGCTTTTCAGTCAAGTCTTTAGGTGCGGTTCGTGCGGCGGTTTATATTTATACGATTCCAATGCTTACGACACTAGCTTCTGTTTTAATTTTAGGAGAACCATTACGACTAAAAAGTCTAATTGGGATTTTATTGACGTTGACTGGCTTATTTTTATCCGAATTGCCCAATTTTTGGCGTCAAAGAAAATTTTTACGTTGAATCAAAAACCTCTACTTGAAGGGAAGGAGAGGTTTTTGACTTTTCTAAGAGGAGCAATCTATTAGAAAATATGATAAAATAGATAAGATTTTGGATGAAATGAGGAAATGAAATGGCAGAGAACTTAAACCAAGCAATCATTCAACTACTGAATAAAGAATTGTCAGATTATCGCCCACAACAAATCAATGTGGCATTAAAATTATTATCAGAAGGGAATACAGTTCCTTTTATCGCTCGTTATCGTAAAGAAATGACGGGCAGTTTGGATGAAGTTCAACTTCGTGAAATCGAAGAACGTTATAATTACTTAGAAAATCTAGAAAAACGGAAACAAGAAGTTTTACGTTTAATCGATGAACAAGGTAAATTAACGGAAGAATTAGCGAAAAAGATCCAAGGAGCTGTCAAAGTCCAAAAAGTAGAAGATTTGTATCGTCCCTATAAACAAAAACGACGGACGAAAGCAACGATTGCTAAAGAAAATGGATTAGCGCCCTTAGCGGAGTACTTATTGAGCTTTCCTCAATCGGGGGATGTTTTTGCTAAAGCTGCTGAATTTATCAGTGAAGAAGTGGAAACTGCTGACGCTGCTTTACGAGGTGCCCACGAGATTATCGCAGAACAAATTAGTGACAATCCTGATTTTCGGACATGGATCCGTAATTATACGAAGCAAAACGGTGTCTATCAAAGTAAAGTCAAGGATGCAGAAAAAGATGAAAAAGAAGTCTATGAAATGTATTATGATTTTGCAGAACCGATTAATAAAATGGTTTCTCACCGCGTGTTAGCGTCTAACCGTGGAGAAAAAGAAGAAATTTTGAAGGTTTCGATCGTTGTCGAAGAAGACAAAATCACAGAGTATTTAGAACGGCAATTAGTGACCAATAATCGTTCGATTACCGTTGAATTTATTCGTGAAGCCTATAAAGATAGTTATAAACGATTTATTGGTCCAGCAATCGAACGTGAAATCCGAAACGAATTAACTGAAGATGCAGATGAACAAGCAATCAATATTTTTGGTGAAAATCTTCGTAATTTATTGTTGCAATCACCTTTGAAAGGTAAAGTCGTATTAGGATTTGATCCGGCTTATCGCACAGGCTGTAAGTTAGCAGTCGTTGATGAAACTGGGAAGGTCTTAGCGATCGAAGTGATCTATCCCCATAAACCGGCCGCTCAAGCAAAACGTCAAGCAGCTGGACCTGCATTGCAAGCATTGATCAAAAAACATGGTGTTCAAATGATTGCTATCGGAAATGGTACAGCTAGTCGTGAGTCAGAATTATTTGTGGCAGAACAATTAAAGCAAATTGATCAAGAAGTCTTTTATGTGATCGTTAATGAAGCTGGCGCTTCTGTTTATTCAGCGAGTGATATTGCGCGAACGGAATTTCCTAATTTACAAGTAGAAGAACGTAGCGCGGTTAGTATTGCCCGTCGTCTGCAAGATCCGTTGGCAGAATTAGTCAAGATCGATCCTAAAGCAGTCGGTGTCGGTCAATATCAACATGATGTCTCACAAAAACGTTTATCAGAACGCTTAGATTTTGTAGTTGAAACAGCCGTGAACCAAGTCGGTGTCAATGTGAATACTGCAAGCCCACAGTTGTTAGAATCTGTTTCAGGATTAAACAAAACAACTGCACAAAATATTGTCAACTATCGTGAAGAGAATGGGGCCTTTACTTCACGTCCACAATTAAAAAAAGTTCCACGTTTAGGACCAAAAGCATACGAGCAAGCCATTGGTTTTTTACGAATTCCTGATGCCAAAAATATTTTAGATAATACAGCAATCCATCCGGAAAGTTATGCTAGTGCCAAAGAAATACTGACATTTGCTGCCGTGGACTTAAAAGAGTTAGGTACTGATGAAGCAACAGTAAAAATCAAGGCCTTGCAAGTCAATGAATTGCAAAAGCAATTTGAAATTGGTAAAGAAACCATCAAAGACATGTTGCAAGCCTTAGTTCAGCCAGGACGAGATATGCGAGATGAAATGCCAGCCCCATTGCTTCGTCAAGATGTTTTATCGATGGAAGATTTGAAAGCGGGGATGGAATTACAAGGAACCGTTCGTAATGTGATCGATTTTGGAGCGTTTGTAGATATTGGTGTGAAACAAGATGGTTTAGTCCATATTTCTAAACTAAGTAAAAATTACGTTAAACATCCAACTGATGTCGTCTCTGTCGGGGATGTCGTGACGGTGTGGGTCGAGGCTGTCGATGTGAAAAAAGGTCGTATTAGTTTAACGATGATTCAAAGTGAGAAGAATGACTAATCAAGAGTTACAGGCTTTGGTTGAAAAGATTTCGCAAGAATCTTTTCACCAGCCGTTTTGTCATCAAGCGCGTTTTAATTCACGATTAAAAACAACGGGTGGACGTTATCATCTGAAAAGTCATGACTTAGATTTTAACCAATTGGTCTATGAAAAATATGGCAAAATAGAATTGATCAAAGTAATCAAACATGAGCTGTGTCATTATCATTTGCATCTCACTGGTCGTGGATACCAGCACAAAGATAGTGAATTTAAGCAGTTGCTTAAGCTGAGTGGGGGCTCTCGTTTTACGCCGCCGCTGGGGAAGATGAGCTATCAAGTGTATCGCTGTCAAACATGCCAGCAAGAAATCAAACGTCGTCGCAAAATCAATACCGTTCGTTATGTTTGTGGAAGTTGTCAAGGAAGACTAAAATTTTTGAAGACAATTGAAATGTAAAAGAATCCAGTCTTATCTGGAGGATAAAAGATTGCTATTTTTGTCTTTTTATATGATAATGTGAACCGCAATCAATTTTGTACATATAAGGAAGAGGATTAGATGAATAAAAAAGATATGCTTTATCATTTTGTCGGAATCAAAGGATCAGGTATGAGTTCCTTAGCATTGGTCTTACATGAAAAAGGATTCAATGTACAAGGTTCTGACGTTGAAAATTATTTCTTCACCCAACGCGATTTAGAAAAAGCCGGCATTACAATTTTGCCATTCAGCAAAGACAATATTAAAGAAGGTATGACGATCATTCAAGGAAATGCATTCCCTGATACCCATGAAGAAATCGCTCGTGCCAAAGAATTAGGTCTAGAAATCATTCGTTACCATGATTTTATCGGTAAATTTATCCAACCATATACAAGTATTGCCGTAACTGGTTCACATGGAAAAACAAGTACTACTGGTTTATTAGCCCATGTCTTAAATGGTTTAGCACCAACAAGTTACTTGATCGGTGATGGAACAGGCCATGGTGTTCCAGATGCACAATTCTTTGCTTTTGAAGCGTGTGAATACCAACGCCACTTTTTAGCTTATTCACCAGATTATTCTATTATTACAAATATCGATTTTGATCACCCCGATTATTTCAAGAGCATTGATGATGTCTTTGACGCCTTCCAAACATTGGCTTCTCAAGTCAAAAAAGGTATCTTTGCTTATGGTGATGATGAATATTTGCGTAAATTAGAAGCAGATGTTCCAATTTACTATTATGGTTTATCTGAAAATGATGATATCCAAGCACGTAATATCGTTCGTACAACTAACGGTTCTGCGTTTGATGTCTATCATAATGAAAAATTTATTGGTCGCTTTGCAGTCCCATCATTTGGTAAACATAATATTTTGAACGCTCTATCAGTGATTGCAGTTGCATATTTTGAAGAATTAGATATGGATCAAGTGCGCGAAGAAATGTTGACTTTCTCTGGCGTCAAACGTCGTTTTAGTGAAAAAACCGTAGCTGATATGACGATTGTTGATGACTATGCACATCATCCAGCAGAAATCAAAGCAACGATCGATGCAGCGCGTCAAAAATATCCTGAAAAAGAATTGATCGCGGTTTTCCAACCACATACATTTACGCGGACGATTGCTCTAATGGATGATTTTGCTGAAGCATTAGATCGTGCCGACAAAGTCTATCTTTGTGATATTTTCTCATCTGCTCGCGAAACAGCTGGCGATGTAAAAATTGAAGACTTAGGCGCGAAGATTCAAAAAGGCGGTCAAGTCATCAAAGAAGAAAATATGTCTCCGTTATTAGATCATGAAAATGCGGTCGTTATCTTTATGGGTGCCGGAGATGTTCAAAAATTTGAACGTGCTTATGAAGACCTATTAAGCAACACAACGCGCAACGTATTATAATTAAAGAAGACACTTTCAAAAGACTCGATTATTATGTCGAGTCTTTTTTTAACAAAAATGAGGGATACTTTAGAAAAATTAAAACTTCAAAAGACCCAAACTTGTGTTTTCAACGCTTTCTGCTAAAATAATCAGTAGTATTACTAATATACGGAGGGAATAAATTTGTATAACATGAAGTCTCGGAAAATCGGAAAAACGATTGATGAAATCGAGGAAGGTGACTCGTTATCGTTAACAGAATCGATTGAAGACAATCAGATTCTTTTATATTTAGGATTAACGAATGATGCCAATCCTTTATATATCCAACACGATTACGCAAAAGACACTGAATATGAACAACCGCTTGTCCCCTCAGTGATGTTGATGGGGATCATAACAAGTGCGATTTCAAAACATTTACCAGGACCGGGTTCCCACGTTGTGAATTTTTCGATCAATTTTATTGATCCCGTTTTTCATTACGAAACATTGACCTTTAAATTTGAAGTGATCAAGGTCGATAAAATGAAAGATGTTGTTACCATTTCTGTTGAAGCTATTGAAGCCACAGATAATGAAGAAAAACGAATCTTAGATGCGGTTGTTATGGTGAAACCACCACAGCCACATCCAATAGGAGATGAGATAAATGAATAATCAAGAAACACAAGTTTATGGGTTGAATCGTTTTTATGGAAAGATTTACGGTTTTTTAGCTTTAGGGATCGGCATTAGTGCGGTGATTTCTTATCTGGCTTTAGGACCATGGGTTTATCAAGTATCGAATTTTGTCAATCATTTTCCTTTAGGCTTTTGGGGGTTATGGATCGCTGAAATGGCATTGGTTATTTTCTTAGGCGTAAAGGCCCAAAAAAATCCAACCTTAGCTATCGGTGGATTTGTCGTTTATTCAGCGCTTAATGGTTTGACTTTAGCGGTGACGCTAGCTATGTATGATTTAGGGACGGTTACCCAAGCGTTTGTAACAGCTGCTGCAACATTCTTAGTGATGTCACTGATTGGTTCGTTCACTAAACGTGATTTATCTGGTATCGGACGAGCTGGTTTAAGTTGTCTATTCGGAATCATCATCGCTATGCTATTAAATGTTTTTGTCTTACAAAGCAGTGCCGTGGATTTCTTTATCTCGATTTTGATGGTAGTGATCATGTCTGGGATCACCGCTTATGACAATCAAATGATCAGAAAAATCTATATCAGTTCAAATGGTCAAGCAGGAAATGGTACAGCCGTATTTATGGCCTTGCAACTTTACCTAGACTTCATCAACTTGTTTATTTCATTCTTAAGAATTTTTGGCAATACTAAATAGAGGCGATCGATCGCCTCTNTTTTGGCTTATTTTTTCAAGAATAAGTGAATAAAGCAGTTTCAATCTTTTCTTTTCAGCCGATACTTTGTTAAAATGAAACGTGGAGATTTAGACAAACGAAGAGATAAAATAGGTGTTTTAAAATAGGAACGAGACTAGGAGTCGAGAATATGAATGAAAATAAATTATTATTGGTTGACGGAAATAGCGTGGCCTTCCGTGCCTTTTTTGCGTTACACAATTCTTTAGAGCGCTTTAAAAATCAAAATGGGTTACATACAAATGCCATTTATGCGTTTAATAATATGTTCGAAAATGTCATGGATCGTGAGCAACCCTCGCATGTCTTAGTCGCTTTTGATGCGGGCAAAACAACTTTTCGGACAGAAATGTATTCAGAATATAAAGGTGGACGATCAAAAACTCCCGGAGAATTCCGCGAACAGATGCCTTATTTACGTGAATTATTAGTTGGTTTAGGGGTTAAGCATTACGAACTAGATAATTATGAAGCAGATGATATTATCGGTACGTTGGCTCACCGCGCAGAAGCACAGGGCTTTGAGGTTGTCGTTTTATCAGGTGACCGAGACTTAACGCAGTTAGCAACTGATAAAGTGAAAGTCGATATTACAGTCAAAGGTGTCAGCGAGATTGAATCGTATACGCCCGCGCATGTAGCTGAAAAATATGATGGCTTAACACCAAATCAAATCATTGATATGAAAGGTTTAGCTGGGGATGCTTCAGATAATTATCCAGGTGTGACAAAAGTCGGTGAAAAAACAGCAATCAAATTATTAAAACAATTCGGTAGTGTCGAAGGTGTTTACGAAAATATCGATGAATTAAAGAAAAGTAAAATGAAAGAAAATCTAATCAATGATAAAACACAAGCTTTTCTTTCAAAAGAATTGGCTACTATCGCAGTGGATGCCCCAGTCGAAATTTCAATCGATGAATTAGCTTATCAAGGAAAAGATTTAGATAAATTAATTCCTTTTTATAAAGAAATGGATTTTAAAGGTTTCCTTAGCAAATTAAACGTGGAAGAAGAGGAAATCGAACTAGAAGATATCTTATTTGAAGTAGTTAATACCTTTGATGAATCAATGTTTGAAACAGATGCTGCGCTATATGTAGAGATGCTAGAAGATAACTACCATCTTTCAGACATCGTGGGTGTCGCATGGGGGACCAAAGAAAAAATCTATGTGACAGATGAGTTGGCTTTATTTGAAAATGAGGCCTTCCAAAAATGGTTGAAACAATCAAATGGTAAAAAGGTTTATGATGCTAAGCGAACATATGTCGCACTGAATCGTTACATTGGTAAGACAGAAGGAATTAATTTCGATGTTTTGCTAGCAGCCTACTTATTAGACACCAATGACAATAGCAATGACATTGCAGGTGTTTCACAATATTATGGTTATACAGAAATCCAAACAGATGAACAAGTTTACGGTAAAGGCGCTAAAAAAGGCCTACCTGAAGACCCTGAGCTTTTTTATGGTCATTTAGCCCGTAAGATCAAAGCAATCCAGTTCTTGAGTGAAAAGTTGGAAAAAGAATTGGAAGAGAAACAACAAGACAAATTGTTTTACCAAATGGAATTACCACTTTCGCGAATTTTGGCTGAAATGGAGATTGCTGGGATCACGGTTGATGCGCAACGGTTACAAGGGATGCGGGGCGAATTTTCAAAACGTCTTCAAGAAATTGAGCAACGAATCTATCAAGAAGCTGGAGAAGAATTCAACATCAATTCACCAAAACAATTAGGTGTGATTTTATTTGAAAAAATGAATCTTCCAGTAATCAAAAAAACGAAAACAGGTTATTCTACAGCCGTCGATGTCTTAGAGCAATTAAAAGAGCAAGCACCGATTGTTGAACATATATTAGATTATCGCCAACTAGCAAAAATTCAATCGACCTATGTCGAAGGTTTATTGAAAGTGATTCAAGGAGACAATAAGATCCATACGCGCTATATCCAAACGTTGACACAAACAGGACGTTTAAGTTCGGTAGATCCTAACTTACAAAACATTCCGATCCGTTTAGAAGAAGGTCGAAAAATCCGTCAAGCTTTTGTGCCGAGAGAAAAAGATTGGCTGATTTATTCATCGGATTATTCACAAATTGAGTTGAGAGTATTGGCGCATATTTCTGGCGATGAACATTTGAAACAAGCCTTCCGTGATGGAATGGATATTCATACAAGCACGGCGATGCGGGTCTTTAATGTTTCCGAAGCCGAAGTGACACCCAATATGCGGCGCAACGCAAAAGCGGTCAACTTTGGAATCGTTTATGGGATCTCTGATTATGGCTTGTCGCAAAACTTAGGAATCACGCGTAAGGCCGCACAAGAGTATATCGATACGTATTTTGAAAATTATCCAGATGTAAAACGTTACATGGAAGAAAGTGTTAGAGAAGCCAAAGATAAAGGTTACGCAGCGACATTGTATAACCGTCGTCGTTATTTACCAGATATCAATTCACGGAATTTCAATGTCCGATCATTTGCTGAACGGACGGCCATCAATACACCGATCCAAGGCAGTGCAGCAGATATATTGAAGTTAGCCATGATCGAAATGGCTAAACGACTAAAAGAATCAGATTTACAAGCGACGATGTTACTACAAGTTCACGATGAACTAGTATTTGAAGTCCCTGAAAGTGAATTGGAAGCATTGGATCAATTAGTAAAAGATGTCATGGAAAATACCGTCCAATTAGAGGTGCCATTGCTAACTGATAGTAATTGGGGAGCCACGTGGTACGAAGCGAAATAGAAAAAAGCTGGAAGAGATTCCAGCTTCTTTTCTATCATTTAAGAGCAACTGATTTAGACAAACTTCAGTCATTTTTGCGAATGACTATTTTTAGATAGAATAGGACGTGGAAAGAATGCCAGAATTACCTGAAGTGGAAACAGTGAGAAGAGGTTTGGTTTCATTAGTAAAAGGTAAAACGATTGCTAAAGTCGATGTCTATTGGCCGCGTATCATTGAATTTCCCGAAGTAGAAATTTTTAGTCAACAATTAGTTGGTGAAACGATCGAAACAGTAGAGCGACGGGGAAAGTATTTGATTTTTGAATTTACCCATTATGAAATGGTCTCCCATCTGAGAATGGAAGGGAAATATGAATTTTTCAAAGAAGCAACGCCTTTAGATAAACATAGCCATGTCCGTTTTATTTTTACGGATGGGACCGAATTAGTCTACCACGATGTCCGAAAATTCGGTAGAATGGCACTACTGCAAAAAGGCACTGCAAAAGACTATAAAGGCTTAGCTCAACTAGGCCCTGAGCCGATCGATGAAGATTTTGATTTAAATGCGTTTGTAAAAAATTTAAAAAAAGCAAAAACGATGATCAAGCCGTTATTACTGAATCAAAAAATCGTCGCTGGCTTAGGCAATATTTATGTCGATGAAGTTTTATGGCTGGCTAAAATTCACCCAGAACGTCCGGCGAATACATTAAAACAAAAAGAAGTTGTTGCTTTACGTGAAGCGATTATTGAAGTCATTACTAAAGCGAAAGCAGCAGGTGGAACAACGATTCGCACCTACTTAAATGCTTTGGGTGAAGCAGGACATTTCCAGCAAGAATTACATGTGTATGGTCAAACAGGCAATCCTTGTCCCCGTTGCGGAACACCGATCATTAAAATTAAAGTAGCACAGCGCGGCACGCATCTTTGTCCGCATTGTCAAAAATTAAATCAAGCGAAGGGATAGGAAACGATGAGTTTTGTATTAGGAATCACTGGTGGAATCGCAAGTGGAAAATCAACGGCAGTAAAGATTTTTGCAGAAAATCATTTTCCAATCGTCGATGGGGATGTGATTGCTCGCAAAGTTGTTGAACCTAAAACGCCAGGATTGACGGCTTTAATTGAGAATTTTGGCCCAAGCATATTACAAAAAGATGGCTGCTTAGATCGAAAAAAATTAGGCAATCTCGTTTTTCAAGATGAAAAAAAACGGACACAATTGAATCAATTATTAGACCCTTTTATCCGGAAGGAAATCACTCAGCAAATAGCAGCAGCAAAAAAAACGAGCGAGCTAGTGATTGTTGATATCCCATTGTTATATGAAGGGCATTATGAAAAAATGATGGATGCGGTAGCAGTTGTTTATGTAACGCCAGAGTATCAATTAGACCGCTTGATGAAGCGAAATTCGTTAGCGCCAGAAGAAGCGCAAAAACGAATCGATAGTCAATTATCACTAGAGTTAAAAAAAGAGCAAGCTCAGATTATTTTTGATAATTGCGGCTCTTTCGAACAATTACGAAAACAAGTTATGGATTGGCTAATCAAAAATCAATTTGTTTCTTAAAGAATTCAGCGTCGTAGCACTACGACGCTTTTTTTAGTCGCTTTGTTATGGTAAACTCTTGTTATATAAACGAATAATCAGTACAGTTAGAAGGTTATTTGTAGAATAAACGATGAACAAATAAATCAATTATCACAAGTTATAGTGAATAGATAAATAGTAGGAAAGTGTGGGTGAGAATATGCGTTGTCCAAAATGTAATCATAATAATTCTCGAGTGATCGATAGTCGGCAAACAGATGATGGGCGTGCAATTCGCCGTCGAAGAGAATGTGAAAATTGTGGGTTCCGTTTTACAACTTTTGAACGAATCGAAGTGGTGCCTTTGTTAGTTGTAAAACGAAATGGCGATCGAGAAGAATTTAGCCGTGATAAAATTTTACGCGGGCTGATTCGATCAGCTGAAAAGCGTCCAGTTGCAATGGAACAGATGGAACAAATTGTCGACCATGTTGAAAATAGAGTACGCAGTATGGGAGAAAATGAAATGCCAACGAGTAAAATCGGCGAATTTGTAATGGAAGATTTGATGAGTGTCGATGAGATCGCGTATATTCGCTTTGCGAGTGTTTACCGACAATTCAAAGACATGTCTGTCTTTTTGAAGGAATTACAAGAAATTGTTGATAAAGCGAAATCAACAGATAATGACTAGGAGGCTTTTTTGTGGCACAAGAATTAAAACCTAGCACCTTTTACACCGTTTATGGTGAGCCACAGCTAGATGAGAGCAAGCGTGATGCATTAGTATATTTATACCAACCAATTATTGGCAGTGTTGCTTTAAGTGTCTATTTTACTTTGAAAAGTGATATTGATTTAGAAGGTGTAAGTACTAGTTTGATGCATGCAGACCTTTTGTCAGCCATCGATACGGGATTGATGCACTTTTTAAAAGCCCGTGACCACTTAGAAGGCATCGGGTTATTAGAAACATATCAAAAAGAAGATCCAGACTTAGGTATGCAGTTACTTTATGCTTTACGTGCACCGCTGACACCGGAAAAGTTCTTCCAAGATCCCTTAATGGCGTATTTATTGATGGACAAAATTGGTAAACGGCGATATGAACGATTAGCTGAGCGTTTTAAACCTAAAATGATTGAAAAAACTAGTGCTAAAAATATCACTAAACGCTTTAGAGAAGTCTATCGTTTAGATGAACAAGCCTTTGCCAGTCATAGTGAGATATTAGAACAGACTCAAGAAGATTTTACTGAAAAAAGTGATTTTGATTGGTCTCTTTTTAGCCAGCAGTTACGTCGTTTTAATTTGATTTTAACGATTGAAGAAAGAGAAAAATTACAAACTTTCCAAACATTGTATGGATTGAATGAACTTGATTTGGCCGAATATGTGGCCAAGGCAAGTGCTGGAGAAAAAAATGGGTTGAATTTTAATTATTTACGTCAATTGATGAATAAAGAAAAACGACCAACTGTTGTGGCAGAAGATCCGACATCGAAACTAGTGCCAACTGAAAAATCAGTGAGCACTGAAACGAACTTTTCACCGCAAGAAACAGAGATTATTGCTCAAAGTAAGAAAATTGCTCCAGTTACTTTTTTAAGAGCCATCAAACGCGAAAAAGGCGGTTTTGAAACCAATACTGAAGTACGGTTGCTAGAAGAATTGATTGGTCGAAATCTATTACCTAAGAGTGTGATCAATATCATTATCAATTATATCTTAGTCATCCAAAATCAAGCGGTGATCAATGCGAACTATCTCAATGCGATCGCTAATGATTGGGCGCAAAAGAAAATCACGACACCGGAAGAAGCCATCAATCATGTTCGAGAAAACAATCAAAAGCTTGTTCGTAAACCACAAGCGAGTCGTCCAAGTTATCAAAAAAGAGGCACCGGCCGAAAAGAAGCACTACCTGAACATATCAAACAACCGCCCAAAGAAACAAAACTTAGCCCAGAAAAAGAAGCTGAGCTAAATCGTAAGTTAGCAGCATATTTAAACAAAGAAGGTGACGATTAATGGAAGATGTAGGAAAAGAATTAAATCGCATCATTAAAAGTCGCGGAGTCGACGGTCGTTACCGACAAATGATGGAAGAAGTGCTAGCAGATCCTGATGTGAATCAATTCATCGAATTACACAAAGAAAAATTAACGCAAGAAGACATTGAAAAATCTTTTGCCAAACTGTATGAATTCGTCCAAGAAAAGAAAAAATATTTAAATTCGGATCCAACAATGATCGCGCCAGGCTATGAGCCGCAATTGAGCTTAAATTTCCACTTTATTGATGTGACGTATGTGCCAACGGATGACTTGCTTCGCCGCAAACGTGAAGAAGAAATTCGTAATCGGGTGAATTCTGTAGATATGCCAAAAGACATTCGTCAAGCATCCATCCGTAATTTTGAAGTAACTTCTGGGCGAAGCGAAGCGCTTGAAGCCGCCTTAGATTTTATTAATCAATATGAGGAAAATCCTAGAAATTTCCATAAAGCACTTTATTTAGTAGGTGATTTTGGTGTCGGTAAAACGTATTTATTAGGTGCGGTCGCGCATGAACTGGCTGTTAAAGGTTTTGAAACCACCTTGATTCACTTTCCGACATTTGCAGGCGAGATGAAGCAAGCAATCTCAAATGATAAAGTGGGCCCTAAATTAGATGAAGTCAAACGAGCGCCGATCTTGATGATTGATGATATCGGAGCAGATTCTATGAGTGCCTGGATTCGCGATGAGGTATTAGGTGTCATTTTACAACATCGGATGCAAGAACAACTTCCGACCTTTTTCTCATCGAATTTCAATATGAACCAATTAGAACAACATTTATCGGTTACGCAACGGGGAGATGAGGAACCGTTGAAAGCGAAACGGATCATGGAACGTGTTCGTTATTTAAGTAAAGAAGTTTGGGTGATTGGTGATAATCGCCGAAATGGGTAAAAAAAGAAATTTTTCTAAGAAAAAGCGAACACCCTATTAAAAAGCGCTATCATTTTGCTCTTTTTTTGGGGGCTTTTTTTAAGGAGTGTTATAATTAAAAATAGGATGTGGATTAAGTGAATGCCAAAGATTTATCAATGCGCCTGCAAAGGGCAGCAGAATACGTGCCTCAAGGAGCGCGACTAGCAGATATCGGGTCGGATCATGCCTATTTACCGGTAGCGTTGATGCTACAAAATAGAATCTCGTATGGAATCGCTGGTGAAGTGGTCAAAGGTCCTTTTGAATCTGCTAAACGTCAAGTGGCCAAAAATGGTTTAGTGGATAAAATCGATGTTCGCTTAGCGGATGGACTAGAAGCAATCACGTTAGCTGATGATATCTCCGCGGTTACTATTTGTGGTATGGGTGGCGTTTTGATTAGAGATATTTTACAACGAGGAAAAGAACAAACACGTTTGTCTGGTAATGAGCGTTTGATTTTACAGCCAAATGTTGGCGAACGACAATTACGTGGATGGCTGGTTCAAGAAGGATATACGATTATTGCTGAGTCAATCCTTGAAGAAAATCAAAAAGTTTACGAAATCATCGTCGCTGAAAAAAAGGATGAAACAACAGCCTATTCAGCAAAAGAGGTATTCTTTGGTCCGCACTTATTACAAGAACAAAATAAGATTTTTATTGAAAAATGGCAGCACAAATTGATCAAGAGTGAAAAAATACTAGCAAGTTTAAAACGCAGTGATCAAGATGTTGCTGATAAAATCAAAGAAGTAGAACAAGAAATCACGTGGATTCAGGAGGTAATTGCCAGTGCAAGGGATTGAATTTATTCAACGTTTTAATGAATATTGTCCAGAGTGGCTAGCAGAAGAAGGCGATCCGGTTGGATTACACATCGGAACATTGAACAAACGCGTTGATCGAATCATGATGAGTTTGGATGTTCGTCCGGCGGTTGTTGCTGAAGCGATCGAAAAAAAGATTGATTTACTGATAGTAAAACATCCCCCAATTTTCCGGTCCATTGATCGTTTAATTACAGATGATGTCCAAACAAATATGTATGCAGAGCTGATTAAACACGATATCGCAGTTTATGCAGCACATACGAATATGGATATTATCGATAATGGGTTGAACGACTGGTTTTGTGAACGTTTAACTGTTAAAGATACAACTTATCTTATTCCAACACATACAGTAAAGATGAAAAAGTTAGCTGTCCATATACCGCAAACAGCAGCAAAAAAAATGCGAGAAGTATTGTCAGCAGCAGGAGCAGGGGAGCAAGATAATTATCACGCTACGTCGTTTACTGTTAATGGAACAGGACGTTTTACTCCTGAAGCCGCTGCGAATCCGACGATTGGTTCAGTGAATGTTCCAGAGCAGGTCCAAGAAAGTAAAATCGAAGTGATTTTTCCGGAAACTAAAGAAAAACAAATCCTCACAGCAATGCTTGCAGCACATCCATATGAAGAACCGGCTTATGATGTTTATACATTAGATAATTTGGCTCAAACTTATGGCATTGGGCGTGTTGGTGAATTAGATCAAGCATTGACGACAGAAGAATTTATCCAAAAAGTCAAAACTACATTTGATTTGGCTGGTTTACGAGTCGTTTATCCGCATAAAGAAAAAACAACCATTAAACGGGTCGCAATCTGTGGTGGCAGTGGGGAGAAATTCTATCGCAATGCCTTGTCTGCTGGAGCAGATGTGTATATCACGGGAGATGTTTATTATCATACGGCTCATGACATGCAAGAAACTGGTATGTTAGTGATTGATCCCGGCCATTATATTGAGTCGTTGTGTAAAGAAAAAATGGTGGAACTATTTGAACAATGGAAAAATGAAGCAGATTGGAACGTTGATTTCTTTACTTCTGAAACAGTGACCAATCCGTTCTCATTTAAATAAACAGCATTAAAGGAGAGAGAAAAATGTACGAAAATTTATTACCGCGTTTTTTACGCTACGTGAAGACAGAAACTCAATCAGATGCAACAAGTACGACCACACCATCAACACAAACACAGGTTGCTTTTGCGCATGAATTGATGAAAGAATTAGAAGAAATCGGAATGAGCCATATTTCTTATAATGAAAAAAATGGTTATGTCATTGCAACGCTACCAAGTAACTTAGATAAAGAAGCGCGGACGATCGGTTTTATCTCTCACATGGATACAGCTGATTTCAATGCTAAAGATGTTAACCCTCAAATCGTTGAAAATTACGATGGCAAATCAACGATCAAATTAGACGCTGATGGAAAATATACATTAAATACAAAAGATTTTCCTAATTTAAAAAATTATTCTGGCCAAACATTGATCACAACAGATGGCTCAACATTGTTAGGGTCTGATGATAAATCTGGGATCGCTGAAATTATGACAGCAATGGAGTATTTAATTAATCATCCAGAAATCAAACATGGCGAAGTCCGTATTGGTTTTGGACCCGATGAAGAAATCGGAATTGGCGCGGATAAATTTGATGTCAACGAATTCAACACCGATTTTGCCTATACAATGGATGGTGGACCAATCGGTGAATTGCAATACGAAACATTTAGTGCTGCTCAAGCAGAAATTACGATGTATGGGAAGAACGTTCACCCAGGTACAGCTAAAAATACAATGATCAATGCTTTACAAATGGCGATTGATTTCCATAATCAACTACCAGAAGCAGATCGACCTGAAAAAACTGAAGGACGTGAAGGATTTTTCCATTTATTAGCTTTAAACGGGAATGTAGAAGAAGCGAAAATGACGTACATCATTCGTGACCATGATCGTGACAAGTTCGAAGAACGTAAACAAATTATCACAGATCTTCAAGCAAAAATGAATAGCCAATTCGATCAAGAACGTGTTGAAATCAACATGTATGATCAATATTATAATATGGGTGAAATCATTGAAAAAGATATGAGTGTGATTGAATTAGCGAAAGGTGCAATGGAAGAAGTTGGTATCAAACCATTAATCGAACCAATTCGTGGTGGTACAGATGGCTCTAAGATTTCGTTTATGGGGATTCCAACACCAAACATTTTTGCTGGTGCGGAAAATATGCATGGACGTTTCGAATTTGTTTCATTACAAACTATGGAAAAAGCAGTCGATGTGATTGTAAAAATTGTTGAGAACAACGGAAAATAGTCTTTTGGGAAAAGTGCTGAGGAAACTTAGCGCTTTTTCTTTTTTTGCGGCGAGCCGTGTGTTAGGCTAGAGTAATAAATGAAAAATGAGGGAAATCAATGAATTTATCAGTCAGTCGTAAACTGATTTTAAATATTGGCTTATTTGTGGTCATGATCGGGATTATCATTTTTGTGATCCGTGATTCACTAGGGGATATATTTAGTGAATTAGCAAAGACATCCTTGCCAGTATTGATAGGGGTGACAGTATTAGGATTAGCTAGCCAAATAATTGAAGGGTATTCGATTAAATCAATCGCCGGGAAATATAATCCTGAATTTACAATTAGAGATGGTTTTTTTGCTTCTGCCTATTCAACGTTTTATCGTGTTGTGACATTTGGAACAGGCTCGATTGTTGCAGAAGTGATTTATTATCATAAAAAGGGCTTAAAGTTTTCTGAAGGAACCGGAACCAGTGCCTTGCGAATGATCACTTATAAAATTGCATTGATCGTTTGGTCATTATTCTTTCTTTTTGTTAAAAGTAATGCTATCCAAGCGCAAATTGCTAACGGAATTATTTGGGTGATCGCAGGAATTGCCGTCACGATTTTAATTATTTCCGCCTTGTTGATTTTGAGTTTAAATATCAATGCGCAAGTTTTTTTTGTTCTTATCTGTAATCGTTTTTTTAAAAAGCAAAAATTACGTGAGATGGTCGATCGGTTGAATGAACAAATTTATTCACTGCGAGAAGCAATTCAGACCTTTATCCGTGACCGAAAGGCAGTTGTGCGCGTTTTTTGTTCAAATATGGCGAAATTAGCTGTCTGGTATATTATTCCGTTCTTTATTCTAGTCCATGACCATCCTCAAATTGATTTGTTATTGACGGTCGCGTTGATTAGTTTTTCAGTCATCATTGGTGGTGTTTTACCAGCGCCAGGGGGGATCGGTGGTTTTGAATTTGTCTATGTTTTATTGTTCCGTCATGTTATAGGGAAAGTCGATGCGGTCTCTTCATTATTATTGTATCGTTACGCTACCTATTTGATGCCGTTTTTGATTGGAATGGTTTATGTTTTTATCACCAAGCAACGTGAAATTAAACATGAAATCAAAGCTGTAAAAAAAGAAAGCTAGCAAGTGCTAGCTTTCTTTTTTTAATAGTGAATGACTAATTTGCCGATCATTTCGTTTGATTCAACAATTTGATGGCCTTGATAAAAGATTTCAGGTGAAAAGCCAGGAATTATTTTGGTTAAGGTGCTTTGAATTTTCTTTTCTTGAAGCAGTTCAACGAGAAATTCTAAAATCTCCCCTTGGGAGGCTACATTGAAATCATGATCTGTTTTTGAAAACATATATTCCCAATCGAAACTGCCAGATTTATCTTTTAATTTTGCCATATTTAAATCTTTGGTTGCGCCGACAATGGAACCGAGATGGCCAAAGGGTTCTAGTAAATCACACATCTCATCAAAATAGTAATCTGTAGAATGCAAAATCAAAATGTAAGGCAAGTTCGTATACCCTAGTTTTGCTAATTGTTTTGTCAAATCTTTATGATGATCAATGACGTGGTCGGCACCCATTTTTTCGGACCAAGCTTTACTTTCATTACGAGAAGCGGTAGTGATTACGGTTAACCCAGCCCATTTAGCTAATTGAGTAGCTACTGAACCAACCCCACCAGCGCCATTGATGATTAAAAGTGTGCCTTTATTTTCTCTTTCTTTGGGAATTAAATTCATTTTTTCAAAAAGCATTTCATAAGCGGTAATAAATGTTAACGGTAATGCTGCAGCGCTGTCAGTAGAAAGATCACTTGGTAATTTTGCAGTGATTCGTGAATCTACCACTTGCTGTTCGCTGTAACTACCATAACGTGTTGTTGTGCCAGCGAAAAAAATCCGATCACCAACTTGTAATTTTTCAACGTCGCTACCAATTTGAGTGACGATACCGACACTATCAAAACCTAATACATGTGGTTGGGCAGTTCCTTTGCCACTTTGCCTAAGTTTAGTATCTACGGGATTAATAGAGGTAGCTAGATTTTTTACGACTACATCAAATTTATTTAATTTAGGAAGCATTACTTCATATGTTTCGAAATGGTTTCCATTCGACAATTGGAATCCTTTTTCAAAGCCGATCACACGAGAAATCATTGAATCACTCTCTTTCTAGTAATGCAAGAATTGTAGCATTATTTTGTTTTTCTTCCCAACAATAAACATTAGTAATTGATGAGTATATCTTTTGACCTTTACTGACCAAAGATATATAATAGATCTTGTAAACAATTAATAATGTCGGAGGTATGTTTATGAATATCGAAAAAATGACGACGACTTTACAAGAAACTATTGCTGAAGCCCAGCAAATAGCAGTAACTAGACACCACCAAGAAATTGACATTGCCCATGTATGGAAGATTTTTTTACAACCAAATCATTTTGGAAGAAATTTTTATACAGATGCCGGCCTTGATGTTGATCGATTTGAACAGGAAGTAGATCATCTGTTAGATGAATACCCGACAGTCAGTGGTGGAAATGTTCAATACGGACAAAATTTAAGTCAAAATTTATTTAATCTGTTAAATGAAGCAGATGTCTTAAGAGAAAAATTTCAAGACGACTTTTTGTCAACAGAGATCGTCATCTTAGCGCTAATGAAACTAAAGAATTATCCTTTAACGAAGTATTTGAATCAACAAGGAATCAATGAAAAAGAGATTCAAAAAAATATTGAAGAGATGCGAGGAGGAGATCGTGTGACTTCGCAAAATCAAGAAGAAACATATAAAGCATTAGAAAAATATGGGGTTGATTTAGTTCAACAAGTCAAAAATGGAAAACAAGATCCAATTATAGGTCGTGATGAAGAAATTCGAGACGTTATTCGGATTCTTTCTCGGAAAACCAAAAATAATCCGGTATTGATCGGTGAACCTGGTGTGGGTAAAACAGCGATTGTTGAGGGATTAGCGCAACGGATCGTGCGTAAAGATGTCCCAGAAAATTTAAAAGATAAAACAGTCTTTTCATTGGATATGGGTTCGTTGATCGCCGGAGCAAAATTCCGGGGTGAATTTGAAGAACGATTGAAAGCCGTTTTGAAGGAAGTCAAAAAATCTGATGGGCGAATTTTATTGTTTATCGATGAAATCCATAATATCGTAGGAGCTGGTAAAACAGAAGGTAGTATGGATGCTGGAAATCTATTAAAACCAATGTTGGCCCGTGGGGAATTGCATTTGATCGGGGCAACGACATTAGATGAGTACCGTCAATACATGGAAAAAGATAAAGCCTTAGAACGTCGTTTCCAAAAAGTATTAGTCAAGGAACCAACCGTCGAAGATACGATCAGTATTTTGCGGGGACTAAAAGAACGTTTTGAAATCCATCATGGGGTAAACATCCATGATAATGCCTTAGTAGCGGCTGCAACATTATCAGATCGCTATATTACCGATCGTTTCTTACCCGACAAAGCGATTGATTTAATCGATGAAGCTAGTGCTAGCATTCGTGTCGAAATGAATTCTATGCCGACGGAACTTGATCAAGTAACGCGTCGTTTGATGCAATTAGAAATCGAAGAGGCAGCGTTGAAAAAAGAAAGTGACGATGCCAGCAAGAAACGCTTGGAAAACTTACAAGAAGAATTAGCTAACCTTCGGGAAGAAGCGAATGCGATGAAACTTCAATGGGAGACAGAAAAAGAAGAAGTCAATGAAGTTTCAAATAAACGAGCTGAGATCGATCAAGCAAAGCACGAGTTAGAAGATGCGGAAAACAATTATGATTTAGAACGAGCAGCTGTTCTTCGCCATGGGACGATTCCAAAATTGGAGCAAGAATTGACTGCATTGGAAGAAAAAAATAAACAAAATGATATCAGAATGGTCCAAGAATCTGTGACAGAAAATGAAATCGCACAAGTCGTGGGACGTTTAACAGGTATTCCTGTAACCAAATTAGTTGAAGGCGAACGTGAAAAACTATTAAGTTTAAATCGCACATTGCATAAACGTGTTATCGGACAAGACGAAGCAGTCGATGCTGTTAGTGATGCGGTTCTTCGCTCTCGTGCGGGCTTACAAGATCCAAATCGACCACTAGGATCATTTCTATTCTTAGGGCCAACTGGGGTCGGTAAAACGGAATTAGCAAAAGCTCTAGCTGAAAATTTATTCGATTCAGAAGACCATATGGTTCGAATTGATATGAGCGAATACATGGAAAAACATTCTGTGTCTCGATTAGTCGGAGCGCCTCCAGGTTATGTTGGCTATGAAGAGGGCGGACAATTAACAGAAGCAGTTCGCCGTAATCCATATACGATCATTTTGCTAGACGAAATTGAAAAAGCACATCCTGATGTTTTTAATATTTTGTTGCAAGTCTTAGATGATGGTCGTTTGACAGATTCTAAAGGCCGCTTAGTTGATTTTAAAAATACTGTTTTGATTATGACTAGTAATATCGGTTCTCAAGTTTTACTGGATGGTGTGACTGAAGAAGGGACTATTCCAGAAACGACAAAAGAACAAGTATTGAGTTTGTTAAGAGGTCATTTCAAGCCAGAATTTTTAAATCGGATTGATGACACGATTTTATTCACGCCATTGAGTTTAGAAAATGTTAAAGAAATCGTTGAAAAAATTATCCAAGGTCTTTCTCGTCGTTTAGAAGAGCAAGAAATACAATTAGTTATTACTGAAGATGCGAAGAGTTGGATTGCGGAACAAGCTTATGAACCACAGTACGGAGCTCGGCCATTGAAAAGGTTTATTACACGAGAAGTAGAGACACCACTAGCGAAAGAAATCATCGCAGGCAGAGTATTGCCAAAAACAAAAGTTTCAATCGAATTATTAGATGATCAACTTGTTTTTCAAAATCAAATAATGGATGCATAATTTAATTATGTAAACACAAAATACGAGAACTTTCATAGATGAAAGTTCTCGTATTTTTTATAATAATTCAAAAGTTTATTAATTTCACAAAAAGCAAGACATTAAAAAAAATAAATAACAACATTCTCGTTACGTATATTACGAATGAATGACAAATTAGTGAATTTACAGTGATTAAATTGTTTGTAACTCGTTCTTAGCTTATACTTTAAAAGGAACTAAATGAAGAGCTTAGTTGAGGATTCCTGGAGGTATACTATATAATGAACCAATTTAAATCACGCATAGAAAAATATAACTATATGAAGCAACAACAAAAAGAACAACGCATGAAAGTTGCGAAAAGAACGGTGCCATTATTAGGTACAGCTATGATCCTTTCGCCAGTAGCAATCAGCATGAATACGGTAAAAGTAAGTGCTGCAGAAACAGCTCAAACACAAAATCAATCAGCCTTCATCGAACAGTTAGGTGCTTCTGCGATGCAAGTATCTTCTTCCAATGATTTGTATGCGTCAATCATGGTGGCACAAGCTTTAGTTGAAACTGGTTTTGGTTCTTCACAATTATCAAGTGCTCCTTATTATAATTTATTTGGAGTAAAAGAATATAGTGGTGGCCCATCTGTGACGATGAGCACGCAAGAGTATTTAAATGGACAATGGGTAACGATGAATGAACCATTCGCTGTTTATAATAGTTATGCGGAATCTTTCCAAGCACATGCGACGTTATTAACGGGTAATTATTATGCCGGTGCAAGAAAAAGTCATACCAATAGTTATCAAGACGCAGCCGTTTATCTAACGGGTCGTTATGCAACCGATCCAAGTTATGCTAGCAAATTGATTTCATTGATTCAAACATATAATTTAACGCGGTTTGATACGCCAGGAGCTGGAACAGCAGTTCAAACGACGTCAACGCAAACGACGACAACCACGACGACAACGTCAACGACCACAGCAACACAATCAAGTGGCCAAACATATACAGTACAATCAGGGGATTCTATCTGGGGAATTGCTGAACAGTTTGGAGTAAGTGTGGATCAGTTGATGGCTGATAATGGTTGGTCTTCAGACTCTGTCACAATTATGCCAGGCGATACTATTTCAATTTAGTAAAAAAAGACGTGAATATATTTCTCGTCTTTTTTTGTAGTCCAATTTATTGATCAATAAGAGTAGGCTTAATAAATAAAAATTAAATTAAGATGAGCTGACATCGTTTACAAAGAGGCTAAATTCTCGTAAAATTTTCATTTATTCGTTACTATAAACTTATATATGGTAAGGAATGGAGCGAATAATATGACAAAAATTTATAATTCTATTTTAGATACAATCGGTGAAACACCTATCATCAAATTGAAAAACTTTGGGAATGATGATGGCGCGCAAATCTATGTTAAGTTAGAGTCATTTAATCCTGGTGGAAGCCTAAAAGATCGAATCGCTTTGAGTATGATTGAAGAGGCAGAAAAAACGGGTAAATTGAAACCAGGTATGGCGATTGTTGAACCTACTTCAGGAAATACAGGAATTGGTCTAGCCATGGTAGGAGCTGCTAAAGGTTATCCTGTAACTTTGGTGATGCCTGAAACAATGAGTGTTGAACGTCGAAAATTGATGCAAGCTTATGGAGCTGAACTTGTTTTGACCCCGGGACCAGATGGTATGAAGGGTGCAATCGCTAAAGCGAAAGAACTTGCAGCAGCAAATGATTGGTTCATACCAGCGCAATTTGATAATCCTGCCAATCCTAAAGTTCATGAACAAACAACGGCAAGAGAAATTGTGAATGCGTTTGAAAAAAATGGATTGGATGCTTTTGTTGCTGGTGTAGGCACAGGGGGCACGATCACTGGTGTAGGAAATGAATTAAAAAGAATGTATTCAGAGGTAAAAATCTATGCGGTTGAACCGGAGGAATCACCAGTATTAGAAGGTGGCCAACCAGGTCCGCATAAAATCCAAGGAATTGGTGCGGGATTTGTACCAAGTATCTTAAATAGTGAAATCTACGATGAAGTGTTACCGGTAAATGCAACCGATGCGATGGAAACGGCTAGAGAAATAGCCAAAAAAGAAGGGATCCTAGTGGGAATTTCTTCTGGTGCAGCATTGTTTGCTGGGATTGAAATTGCTAAAAAAATGTCTTCAAACCAGAAAGTATTGGTTTTATTACCAGATAATGGGGAACGTTATTTATCAACAGAGTTGTTTCAATTCAACCAATAAACACATGAAAGCTATTAATTTTTGAATCTGTCTAGTAATTCCCCCCGAATAATAGTATCATTTTAAAAGATAATATAAACAGGAGGGGCTTGTATGGTAAATGAGGCAGTTGATCAGTCCGTCAAAGAATTAAAAGCCGGAGGAATCCGGATTACGCCACAGAGATATGCCATTTTAGAATATTTGATCAATTATCGTAGTCATCCAACAGCTGATGAAATTTTCCGCTCATTAGAAAGTCGTTTTCCTAATATGAGTGTAGCAACTGTCTATAATAATTTGAGAAAATTCGTAGAGATCGGCATTGTGCAAGAAATGAACTACGGAGATGCAGCAAGTCGTTTTGATTTTACCAAGCGGCGTCATTATCACGCGATATGTACAGAATGTGGAAAGATTGTTGATTTCTTTTATCCGGGATTAGAAGATGTAGAAATGGCTTCAAGTAAATTAACGGGTTATGAAGTTAATAATCATCGTTTAGAGGTTTATGGACTTTGTCCCGAGTGTCAAAAAAAAGCTGAGGAATGATTCCTCGGCTTTTTTTGTTTTTTAGTTATGATGAATAACGAAGATTTGATTAGAAAAATAATAAAGTGCAAAAAGCTGGTACATCAACAAAAACAGAGCGTTTTCATTTATTATGAGAAATAATGAGCTTTGGCTTATGAGAGATATCACACAAAAATCTGATAACGATTGCAATTTTATTTATTTCTAAAACTATTTAAAGAGAATTAAAAAAATTAAAATGATAAAATTTTAATCTTCAAAACTTTAAAATAAAGCATTCTTCGTCTTTTTAGTTTGAAATAAATGAATAGTGAAAGGAATTGTATGAGAGATTAATAACACTTAAACATCAATTATTGCTTAAAAAAGTGATTGTGATATATTAAACATGTTCCCAAGAGAACTTCGATAATAATATAAAATATATTAGGAGTGATTTACCGTGAAAATTGGCGTAATTAAAGATCCAAAACAAGGTGAGGCACGCGTAGGCATGACACCTGAAAATGTAAAAATTTTAGTTGAAGCAGGAAATGAAGTACTAGTTGACGATAACGCTGGTGCAGGTTCTGGTTTCCCTAATGAACAATATGTTGAAGCTGGCGGTAAAATCGTAGATACAGATACAGCGTGGACTGCTGATTTAATCGTTAAAGTTAAAGAACCTATGGAAAGTGAATATCACTATTTCAAAAAAGGTCAAATTATTTGGGGCTTCTTACATTTAGCAGCGAATAAAGCTTGTGTTGAGAAAATGATGGAAGTAGGCGTAACTGCTTTATCTGGCGAAAATATCTCAATCAACGGCGTTCTTGAATTATTAAAACCTATGAGTGCGATCGCTGGTCGTCGTGCCGTTAACTTAGGTCAATACTATATTGAAAAACAACATGGCGGCGAAGGAATCTTACTTCCAGGTATCGAAGGTGTTGAAGCTGGAACGGTAGTTATCTTAGGCGGCGGTAACGCAGCTGAAAATTCAGCAGATATGGCCGTTGGTATCGGTTGTCACGTAATCATCCTTGAAGTAAACGAAAATCGTATCAAACAATTACAAGAACGTTATAAAGATCATAACGTTGACGTAATTGTTTCAAATACTGAAAACTTAGAAGAAAAAATTAAAGAAGCAGATGTATTTATTTCAACTGTCTTGATTCCAGGAGCTAAACCACCAAAATTAGTCAAAGAATACATGGTAGAATCAATGAAACCAGGTTCAGTTATCGTGGATATCGCGATTGACCAAGGTGGTACAGTTGAAACAATCGACAAACCAACAAACCATGCTGATCCAGTATTTACTAAACATGGTGTTATCCATTACGCTGTTCCAAATATGCCAGGTGCAACACCAAGAACAGCAACAATTGCTTTGGCAAAAGGCAATATTTCATTCCTTAAAGACGTAAGTGTTAAAGGTCTAGACGAAGCGTTAAAATCTGACGAATCATTAGTATCAGGTTTAAGTGTTTACAATGGTAAAGTTGTTTCTAAAGCATTAGCAGATTCAATTGATGTTCCTTATACTGAAGTGGGAGATGTTCTGTAATGGCAGATGTATTTACAAAATTACCTGTAACAATTGAAGATATCCATGAAGCGAAAAACGTAGTAAAACAATACGGACGTGTAACACCATTGATCCAATCAATGTTCTTGACTGCTAAAACTGGCGGACAAGTTTTCTTAAAACTAGAAAACATGCAATTAACTGGTTCGTTCAAATTCCGTGGAGCGTTTAATAAAATTGCTCATTTAACACAAGCTGAAAAGGACAAAGGAGTTATTGCAGTATCTGCAGGAAATCATGCGCAGGGAGTTGCTTTGACTTCTAGATTATTAGGAATCGAAAGTACAATTGTAATGCCAGAAACTGCTCCAAAAGCTAAAGTTGAAGCAACAGAAGGTTACGGTTCAAAAGTTATCCTTCATGGTTCAGGCTTTGATGATGCAAAAGCTTATTGTGAAAAAATCGTTGAAGAAACTGGCGTGACTTATATTCCTCCTTATGATGATGAATGTGTAATGGCTGGACAAGGAACGATCGGTTTAGAAATTCTAGATTCTATCTGGGATGTTGACACAGTTATCGTACCTGTCGGCGGTGGCGGATTGATTGCTGGGATCGCTGTTGCAATGAAAACATTTAATCCGAATATCAATATTATTGGTGTTCAAGCGGATAATATCCATGGGATGACAGCATCATTTCGTGAAGGTAAAAAAGTCGGCTATAAAGTTGGAGCAACGATCGCTGATGGCTGTGCAGTAGAATTCCCAGGAAACCTAACGTTTGAAGTAGTTGAAGGTTTAGTCGATGATATGGTTACCGTATCTGAAGAAGAAATCGAATTAGCGATGAAAGACTTGATTCAACGTACAAAAATCGTTGTTGAAGGTGCTGGCGCTTTAGCAACTGCGGCGATTCTTTCTGGTAAAGTTGACCAATACGTAAATGGTAAAAAAGTAGTTGCTGTCGTATCAGGCGGTAATGTAGACTTGAAACGTATCACAGATGTAATTGGACACTTCTCTGTAGCGAACGAATTAAAATAATTCTATCCAAAAAGAAGTAACGGAATTTCCGTTACTTCTTTTTTATGCATCATAATCTTTTTTGAATAGATAGATACCACTAATGATCGAAACTAATAAAGCTAATAATACAACCGCAATCGAACCAATTTCTGAATGTCGCCACCATAATCCACCAGTATTAATGCCCCAGAGACTAAAAATCAAGGTTGGCATAGCCAGCAGTAATGATGCTGTATTCAAAAATTTCATTAATTGATTCAAGCGATTATCCATCATGCTATTGATCAATCCACTAATTGAACCGAGCATCTCTCGATAAATCTGCACCGAAACAGTTGCTTGTTTGGTTTGTAATTCGATCTGGATAGCTAAATCACGGTCAGATGCCACTAATTTAGAGTCTAATAAGCGATTGATCGTTTTAGATTGTTCGTTTAATAGATTATCTATATAAACGAGTTTCTTTTCTGTATGAGTGGTTTTCTCCAAAACATCTCGATTGGATCGTTTAGAAGCTACATCGCTGATGCTTTCAATGATTTCACGCTGTTGTCGAAGAAAGATGAGATAGTGTTCATTAATTGTTTCTAGCATATATAAAATCAGTGCAGCTTTAGTAAAAATCTCCGTTTGGTATTTTTGTAAAACTTCTTGGACCAAGGGTTGATCAGCCACGGTAATTAAAACATCAGGAGTCAAAAAAACGGTAATAGTAGAAGGGGTCAGTTCAGGATCATCCATTGATTGGATATTCACAAACATCATTAAAGAAAATATTTTTTCATTTTTGGCTTGGTATTTTTTAAAATATGAAACATTGAAATATTTTTCTCCCAGAACAAAGAAGTCTTTAGGGAGGTCATAGGTTTTATGGAGTTGGTCTTTTTCTAAATCGTTCGGGTCAGTCACGACGATCCAATTTCCTTGTTGCTTACTTTTTTGAACGCCCTCAGTTGAAATTGTATAATGATCAAGCAAAGAAATCTCTCCTTTTTTATAAGGTAACGTTACCTAGCTTGCGTTAGCTAAGTGTGCGAAGTTGCTGCCAAGCAGATAGATTAACAGTAAATTTATCATCTCAAATAATGTTCGGATTGCCAATTAATTTGACTGATATAGGAAGATAAAAAATAGCGAAAACGCTTAAAAAGTGAGAAAAAGATATATTTTACTTAGGATTCTTCTCATTTAAAATGATTCTAGTTTACAGCAGAAAAGTATCTGCTATAATAAAATTTATATTTCGAAACTTCAATGAAAATTTCATTGAAACTAAACTTATATATCGTCATGATATGGATGACAGTTTCTACCTTGTGCCGTAAACGCAAGACTATAAGTAAAAATTGTACGGTTACGTATCTTTTTTGCTTTGCAGATGAGGTGCGTTTTTTGTATTTCAAAAAACGACAAGAGAAGGAGAACGAAAAAAATGAAAGAATTAACAGATCGCATCAAAGAAAATGGCCGGGTTTTAGGCGAAGGTGTCTTAAAAGTCGATGAGTTCATCACGCACCAAGTTGACCCTGAATTGATGGATGCAATGGGTAAACGTTTGGCTGAAGTATTTGCGGAAAAGAAAATCACGAAAGTCGTAACGATCGAAGCGTCAGGAATCGCTCCGGCAGTATACGCTGCACAAGCATTGAAAGTACCGATGATTTTTGCACGTAAATCAAAAAGTTTAACGATGGATGAAGAACTATTATCTGCCTCTGTTTACTCTTTTACCAAACAAGTAACCAGTACGATTTCTATTTCTCGTAAATTTTTATCTGCAGATGATAATGTCTTGCTAGTTGATGACTTTTTAGCAAACGGCCAAGCTGCTAAAGGATTGATTGAACTATGCCAACAAGCTGGTGCAGATGTTGCTGGGATTGGAATCTTGATTGAAAAATCTTTCCAAGATGGTCGTCAATTAATTGAAGATATGGAGATTCCAGTTGTTTCTTTAGCGAGAATTGCTTCCTTGAGTGATGGTCAAGTAACTTTCTTAGAGGAGGACGCATAGCGTGACAAGCAAAACGGAAAATGGAAAATCGGCAGTATTAGGATTGCAACATCTTTTAGCGATGTATGCTGGAGCAGTGGCAGTACCACTTTTGATTGGTGCTGGTTTAGGATTTAATGAAACGCAAATGACGTACTTGATTTCAATCGATATTTTTATGTGCGGGATTGCGACGTTACTGCAGTTAACTGTCAATAAATTTTTCGGAATTGGCTTACCGGTTGTTTTAGGTTGTGCTATTCAGGCAGTGGCGCCACTGATTTTGATTGGTCAAACGCATGGAGTAGGGACTGTTTATGGATCAATCATTGCTGCAGGTGTCTTTATCGTTTTGATTTCAGGATTCTTTTCTAAAGTCGAAAAGTTATTTCCTTCGATCGTAACAGGTACGGTCATCACAACGATTGGTTTAACGTTGGTTCCAGTTGCCGTAACCAAAATGGGTGGTGGAGATGCTACAAGTAAATCTTTTGGCGATCCAAAGAATCTGTTGCTTGCTTTGGTGACAGTTATCTTAATTTTAGCAATCCAAGTTTTTGGACGTGGGTTCATCCGCTCGATTGCAGTACTTGTAGGCTTAGTAGGTGGAACGATCCTGGCAGCTCTTTTAGGGAAAGTTGATTTATCCGCTATTGGTCATGCCCCGATGTTCCACGTACCACAACCTTTTTATTTTGGAACACCTAAATTTGAACCATTTTCAATTTTATTGATGATTATTATTTCGATTGTTAGCATGGTCGAGTCTACGGGCGTTTATTTTGCTTTGGGTGATGTCGTTGGAAAAGAAATCAAAGAAGATGATTTGAAACGTGGATATCGCGCTGAAGGATTAGCGGTAATCCTAGGTGGTCTCTTCAATACATTCCCTTATACAGGCTTCTCACAAAATGTGGGCTTAGTTCAGTTATCAGGGATTAAAACGAGACGACCGATTTATTTCTCAGCCTTTTTTCTGATTATTTTAGGATTATTACCTAAAATTGGTGCGTTAGCACAAGTGATCCCAGAATCTGTTCTGGGCGGTGGGATGTTAGTAATGTTCGGAATGGTCGCTGTTCAAGGAATGAAGATGTTATCAAAAGTTGATTTCGATGATGAAAGAAACTTATTGATCATTGCAATTTCTATAGGATTAGGATTAGGCTTTAATTCCGTACCGACATTGTTTGCTAAGCTTCCTGAAACAGTTCAGATGTTTGCAAGTAATGGAATCGTAATGAGCAGCTTGTCAGCGATCATTTTGAATTTAATTTTCCATGGATATAATAGAAAGACTAAATAAAAGGATGCGGGAGACCGCATTCTTTTATTTGTTTCTATAAAAAAACGAACATTAAAACATTTTTAACGTTTATTATTCGAATAATTCTTTGACTTGCAATCTTTCCCTTGATAGAATGAAACTGATAAATGAAAGGAGCTGCTTATGAATCCTGAAGTTGCAGTAATCATGGGAAGTACATCTGATTGGGAAACAATGAAATTTGCTTGTCAAAGTCTTGATGAATTAGCAATAAACTATGAAAAAAGAGTGATTTCTGCCCATCGCACACCGGACTTAATGTTCGACTTTTCTGAAAAAGCACGAACTCGCGGGGTCAAAGTAATTATTGCTGGTGCAGGCGGAGCTGCTCATTTACCTGGGATGGTCGCCGCTAAAACGACATTACCCGTTATTGGTGTTCCCGTTCAATCTAGCACATTGAATGGCTTAGATTCATTATTATCAATTGTACAGATGCCTGGTGGTATACCGGTTGCAACCACTGCAATCGGAAAAGCTGGCGCAACTAACGCAGGACTACTTGCGGCGCAGATGCTTTCAATGTATGATAAAAATATAGCTTTACGTTTAGAAAAAAAACGACAGCAAATGACAGAAACTGTATTGGAAAGTAGTGAACAACTTGGCTAAATCTTTACAACCCGGCTCTACAATTGGAATCGTAGGCGGAGGACAACTAGGCCGTATGATGGCTATTAGTGCAAAACAAATGGGGTTTCGCACCGGTGTATTGGATCCAACGGAAGATTGTCCGGCTGCACAAGTTTCAGATTGGCATATCGTTGCCGATTATGATGATCAAATGGCATTAGAAGAAATGGCTCGTCGATCACAAGTGATTACTTATGAGTTTGAAAATGTAGATGTTGATACAATTAATCAAATCCAACATTTTGCGAATGTACCTCAAGGAACGGATCTATTGGCAATTAGTCAAGATCGCTTGCTAGAAAAATCATTTTTAGAAAATAATAATATCGTGATCGCTCCTTATGCTACGATCATTAGTCCGACGGATATTCAAGATGCTATCGAAGGTATCGGGTATCCCTGTGTATTGAAGACCACTCGCGGTGGTTACGACGGCCATGGACAATATGTATTGAAAAGCACTGCTGATTTAGCATCATCGATGAATCTATTACGTCAAGGGACCTGTGTGCTTGAAGCGTGGATTCCATTTGAAAAAGAATTGTCTGTTCAAGTAGCAGGAAATAATATTGGTGATTATGTGACATTCCCCGTAGTGGAAAATGTTCATCGTAATAATATTTTGCACGAAACAATTGCGCCAGCTGGGGTAAATCCAGAAGTAGCAAAAGAAGCAAGTCGGATTGCTAAAGTCATTGCCGAAAGTGTTGAATTAGTTGGAACTCTGTGTGTAGAATTCTTTTTGACTAAATCAGGCGCACTTTATGTAAATGAAATCGCACCACGCCCCCATAATTCGGGACATTATACGATTGAGGCATGTTCGATGAATCAATTTGAAGCCCATATCCGTGGTATTTGTGGCTGGCCATTAAGTGAGCCAAAATTGCTATCGAGTGCAGTGATGATCAATGTTTTAGGAGAAAATCTTTTGAAAACCTACGAATTGATTGATTTATGGCCTGATTGGCATTTTCATTACTATGGAAAAGCAATGCCTAAAAAAGGACGTAAGATGGGGCACATCACAATCTTGACCGAAAGTACTCAACGAACATTGGACGATATCAAAAAAACGGAAACTTGGGATTAAGTGTTTTCGCTGAATTAACTATTTGGATGTTTAAAGAATCAAAAGTAAGCTGTGAAAAATTAAGGATCTCAGGGGTTCTTTTATCTTTTATAAAAAGGGGATTGTCATGTTAACGCGATATACAAGAGCAGAAATGGGAAATATTTGGAGTGACGAAAATCGTTATAAAGCTTGGTTAGAAGTTGAAATTTTAGCGGATGAAGCTTGGGCAGAGTTAGGTGAAATACCTAAAGAAGACGTAGAGAGAATTCGTGCGAATGCAGGCTTTGATATTGATCGCATTTTAGAAATCGAACAATCAACGAGACATGACGTTGTGGCCTTTACTCGTGCTGTTTCTGAAACGCTGGGCGAGGAACGCAAATGGGTCCATTATGGATTGACTAGTACGGATGTAGTGGATACAGCCTATGGTTATCTTTATAAACAAGCAAATGATATTTTACGCCAAGATCTACAAGAATTTTTGACAATCATTGGTGAAAAAGCCAAAGAACATAAGTATACGGTGATGATGGGGCGGACACATGGTGTTCATGCAGAGCCGACAACGTTTGGATTAAAATTAGCGACTTGGTACTCAGAGATGAAACGAAATATCGAACGTTTTGAACATGCGGCAAAAGGGGTAGAAGCTGGAAAAATCTCAGGAGCTGTAGGGACATTTGCTAATATACCACCGTTTGTTGAAGAATATGTTTGTGAAAAATTAGGTATTCGTCCGCAAGAGATTTCTACTCAAGTGTTACCACGAGATCTGCACGCAGAATATTTCTCAAGCTTAGCGTTGATCGCAACATCGATTGAACGTTTTGCAACAGAAATCCGAGGCTTACAAAAGTCTGAAACGAGAGAAGTAGAAGAGTTTTTTGCAAAAGGTCAAAAAGGTTCATCGGCAATGCCTCATAAACGTAATCCAATCGGTTCAGAAAATATGACAGGTCTAGCTCGAGTAGTTCGCGGGCATTTGATTACCGCCTTTGAAGATGTTGCCTTGTGGCATGAACGAGATATTTCTCACTCATCTGCTGAGCGAATCATTACTCCAGACACTACGATATTAGTTGACTATATGCTTCATCGCTTTGGAAATATTGTTAAAAATTTGACTGTTTTCCCTGAAAATATGAAGCGTAATATGCAAGCGACTTATGGTTTGATTTATAGTCAACGTGTGATGTTGAAATTGATCGATAAGGGAATGACGCGTGAAGAAGCCTATGATTTGGTTCAACCAAAGACTGCCTATGCCTGGGATCATCAAAAACAATTCCGACCGCTATTAGAAGAAGATGAAAAAATTACCACAGTTTTAACTGACTCAGAATTGGATGATGCATTTGACTACAACTATCATTTGAAAAACGTAGATGCAATTTTTGATCGTATTGGAATCAAATAAAAAGAAAAAACTCTTGCCAGCGGCAAGAGTTTTTTTGTTAGGCATATGAGAAAGTATTTTCGCAAAATTGTTGGTTTAATTGAACGAGAAGTTCATCAATCAAATGATAATCATAAAGCTCATTATTAATCAGTACTTCAATACGATAAGAATTTTTTAGAAAAGTAGAATCTTTGAACTGTTTGATCACTAATTTTTCATCACGCTCGTTGACAAAAAGCACTGATTGCATTTCTTGGGATTTTTTTGACCGAAAAATCTTTTTTAAGTTTCGATAAGAATAAAAACTAGTATTGCAGTTCAAACAATGTGTAGCATCTAAACCTATCAAAGTGTTAAATAACTGTTGTTGATCACGTTTACTCATAGAACTAAGATATTTATGAGCTGTTAAAGATGCATCTGGCATAAGCAATTCCTCCGTTAAATTCTTTCGAGATAAATATAACACCAATTCAAATAATTGTAAACGTTATCTTTTAAAAAGGAAAATAATTTTTTAACTAAACGAAAAAATACGAACATTAAATGTATTTAATGTTAAAAATGTACGATTTTTGTTGAAAAGCTATTTTGAGGTTGTTACACTGAAAATGAAAAGAGCGAATGAGGTATTTTTAGACTTGGATTAGTCAACATTTATTAAAAGGGGCGATAAATTGTGGTAAAAGGGACTTTGTTCTATGAAGGTAAAGCGAAAAAACTTTTTAGAACGAATGATTCAGCAGTTGTATGGGCAGAATACTTGAACCAAGCAACAGCATTAAACGGTGTGAAAAAAGATCAGATAAATGGAAAAGGCGAACTTAACAATCAGATTACAGCATATGTGTTTGACTTTTTAAAAACAAAAGGGATAAACAATCATTTTATCAAAAGAGTATCGTCCACTGAACAATTGATTCAATCTTTAGCAATTATTCCATTGGAAGTAGTTGTTCGGAATGTAGCTGCAGGAAGTTTTTCAAAGCGTTTAGGAATTGCTGAAGGAAAGATCCTCGATCAACCAATTATTGAGTTCTATTACAAAGATGATTCATTAGATGACCCTATGGTGATTGATGCACATATCACGTATTTAGGTTTGGCTTCTGATCAAGAATTAGAGCAATTACGCCAATTAGCCTTAAAAATCAATCAAGCATTAAAAGAATTATTTGATTCTATTGAGATCGTATTGATTGATTTTAAAGTAGAATTTGGACGTCAAAAAGATGGCACTATTTTATTAGCTGATGAAATTTCTCCAGATACATGCCGCTTATGGGATAAAAAAACGAATGAACATTTGGATAAAGATATTTATCGTCGCGACTTAGGTGATATCGTACCGGTTTACCAAGAAGTATTAAATCGATTAGAAAAGCGAGGGAAATAACGATGTATTTTGTAAAAGTTTATGTGACATATAAGGATTCTGTTTTAGATCCTCAAGGAGAAGCTGTCAAGGGCGCTGTTCATCGTTTAGGATTTGAAGAGATCGAAGAAGTACGGATTGGAAAATATTTTGAACTTAAAATAGAAAATAGTCATCGCTCAATTGAAGAAACGGTTGAAGAAATTTGTGACAAATTATTAGCAAACGTCAATATGGAAACCTATCGCTACGAGATAGTCACAATGGAGGAAGTTTGAGATGAAATTTGCTGTGATTGTTTTTCCAGGATCAAATTGTGATTTAGATTTGTATTGGGCAATGAAAGAAGTTATGGGGGTTGAATGTGAGTACGTACGATACGACGAAAATAGTTTGGTGGATTTTGATGGCGTATTATTGCCTGGTGGTTTTTCCTATGGTGATTATTTACGTTGTGGTGCGATCGCACGTTTTGCTCCGATCATGACAGAGGTTATTCGTTTTGCTGAGGAAGGGAAACCAGTTTTTGGTACGTGTAATGGATTTCAGATTTTGACTGAAACAGGTCTTTTGCCAGGCGCGTTGCGAAAAAATGATTCGCTGAAATTTATTAGTAAGAACACACCGATCCGTGTTTTGAATAATCAAACAACATTTACCTCTGAATATGAGACGGATGAAATTATTTATCTTCCAGTTGCGCATGGAGAAGGCAATTATTATTGTGATCAAGCAACTCTTGCTGAGCTAAAAGAAAACAATCAAATTGTTTTTACTTATGAGGGTAAAAATATTAATGGTAGTGTTGAATCTATTGCAGGAATCATTAATAAAGCTGGAAATGTCTTGGGGATGATGCCGCATCCAGAACGAGCGATGGAAGCAATTTTGGGTTCTGAAGATGGAAAGCAATTCTTTGCTTCAATAATAAATAATTTTAGAAAGGTGACTGCAAATCAATGATGAAAGTAGAACCAACTGCTGAAGAAATCAAAGAGCAACGCATATATGCTAGCTGGGGTTTGTCCGATGCCGAATATCAAATGATTTCAGAGGAAATCTTGGGACGTTTGCCAAATTATACAGAGACAGGACTCTTCTCAGTTATGTGGAGTGAACATTGTTCCTATAAAAATTCGAAACCCGTCCTACGAAAGTTTCCAACATCAGGAACTCAAGTATTACAAGGACCAGGTGAAGGGGCTGGTATTATTGATATCGGTGATGGACAGGCAGTTGTTTTCAAAGCAGAAAGCCATAATCATCCATCCGCGGTCGAACCGTATGAAGGTGCAGCTACCGGTGTTGGCGGGATCATTCGTGATATTTTTAGCATGGGTGCACGGCCCATTGCGCTATTGGATTCATTGCGATTTGGAGAATTAAATACTTCTCGAACAAAATATTTATTAGAAGAAATCGTCGCAGGAATCAGTGGTTATGGAAATTGTATTGGTATTCCGACGGTTGGGGGAGAAGTAGCTTTTGATGCTTGTTACGAAGGCAATCCTTTAGTGAATGCAATGTGTGTTGGGTTGATTGATCATAAAGACATCCAAAAAGGGCAGGCTAAAGGTGTAGGTAATTCAATCATGTATGTCGGGGCGAAAACAGGACGCGACGGGATTCATGGAGCTACATTTGCTTCGGAAGAATTTGTAGAAGGAGAAGAACAACAGCGTTCCGCAGTCCAAGTAGGTGACCCATTTATGGAGAAATTATTATTGGAAGCGTGCTTAGAATTGATTTTGGAACATTCGGATCTTTTAGTGGGTATTCAAGACATGGGCGCAGCAGGACTTGTTTCTTCTAGTTCAGAAATGGCTTCAAAAGCCGGTACAGGTCTAAAGCTATATCTGGATGACGTACCACAACGTGAGACTGGTATGACACCTTATGAAATGATGCTTTCTGAATCACAGGAACGGATGCTGATTTGTGTAGAAAAAGGACATGAAGCAGAAGTCATCGAATTATTTGATCGGTATGAATTAGATGCTGTAACAATCGGAAAAGTAACAGATGATGGATTGTATCGTTTGTATCATCAAGGCATAGAGGTTGCCAATCTTCCCGTGGATGCCTTAGCGGAGGATGCACCAGTTTACGAAAATGCACGTCAAGTTCCTATTCGTATAAAAGAATTTGCAGAAATGGAAAAATTTATTCCAGAGGTTGAAAATGCGACAGAAACGCTATTAGCATTATTAAAACAGCCAACGATTGCTTCGAAAAAAATGATTTATGAAACCTATGATTCACAAGTACGCACAAATACTGTCGTTCGTCCTGGTAGTGATGCAGCCGTTCTACGCGTTCGCGGAACAAAAAAAGCTTTAGCGATGACAACAGATTGCAATGCTCGCTATTTATACTTGAATCCTGAGATTGGGGGACAAATAGCAGTTGCTGAAGCAGCACGTAATATCGTTGCCTCAGGTGGGAGACCTTTAGCAATCACAGATTGTTTGAATTATGGCTCGCCTGAAAAGCCAGAAGGATTTTGGGAATTATGGACTTCTGCTGATGGTATAGCTGAAGCTTGTCGTACATTTGATACACCCGTAATATCAGGAAATGTGTCGATGTACAACGAAACCAATGGCAAAGCAATTTATCCTACACCCATGATCGGCATGGTTGGTTTAATTGAAGACTTAGCTCATATTACAACTCAAGGATTCAAACAAGCGGGTGACTTGATCTATGTAATCGGAAAAACAGAAGCAGATTTTCATGGTAGTGAAATTCAAAAAATGCAAAAAAATAAAATTGAAGGCTCATTAATGGACTTTGATCTTAAAACAGAGAAATATCATCAAGACTTAGTTCTTTCCGCCATCAAAGCGGGCTTAGTTGCAAGTGCTCATGATTGCTCAGAAGGGGGATTGGCAATTGCGTTAGCCGAAGCGGCTTTCACTAACGAGCTTGGAATAGAAGTATCGTTAGCAATGCCGCCTGAACATCTTTTTGCTGAGACTCAGTCCCGCTTTGTGATATCTATTAGACCAGATAATCAATCAATTTTTGAACATTTGATGGGCAATGGTGCGCAACAAGTAGGTAAAGTAACCGATTCAAAAATATTGAAAATCATCGCTGAAGGACAAACGATTGAAGTAGAAACGGTGCAGGCAAAGGAAGTTTGGGAGGAAGCCATTCCATGTTTAATGAAGTAAAAAGTTTAAATGAAGAATGTGGAGTCTTCGGAATTTGGGGTCATCAAGATGCTGCAACGGTCACTTATTTTGGCTTACACAGTTTGCAACATCGCGGCCAAGAAGGAGCTGGTATCGTCAGCAATGATCACGGAAAACTAAACGGAACTCGTGGCTTAGGATTACTATCTGAGGTCTTTAAAGATGAACGCCAATTGAGTCATTTAACAGGAAATGCAGCGATTGGCCATGTTCGTTATGCTACTGCTGGTAGCGGTAGTGTTGATAATATTCAGCCCTTTCTTTTTAACTTCTATGATGGTGATTTCGCCTTAGCTCATAATGGCAATTTAACAAATGCTAAAAGTTTAAGGAAAGAATTAGAACAAAGTGGTGCTATTTTTCATTCAAATTCTGATACAGAAATTTTGATGCACCTTATCCGTAGGAGTACCAAGGCTACGTTATGTGAACGGATGAAGGAAGCATTAAATACGGTTAAAGGTGGCTTTGCTTATTTGATGTTAACTGAAAAGTCAATGGTAGCTGCTTTGGATCCAAATGGCTTTCGTCCGTTGTCGATTGGACAAATGGTCAATGGGGCTTATGTCGTTGCATCAGAAACTTGTGCATTAGAAGTAGTAGGAGCCAAATTTATTCAGGACGTTCAACCAGGTGAAATGATTACGATCGCTGATGGGGGATTGACTATTGAATCATTTACATCAAAAACTCAACCAGCCATTTGTTCAATGGAATATATTTACTTTGCACGACCAGACTCGAATATCGCCGGTATCAATGTTCATAGTGCAAGAAAAAAAATGGGGAAAATTTTAGCCCAAGAAGCGCCCGTTGAAGCAGATATGGTAGTAGGTGTTCCGAACTCCTCATTATCAGCAGCAAGTGGTTATGCTGAACAATCCAATATTCCATATGAAATGGGTTTAGTAAAAAATCAATACATTGCCCGTACCTTCATTCAACCAACACAAGAATTGAGAGAACAGGGAGTACGAATGAAGCTATCTGCTGTTCGTGGGGTTGTCGAAGGCAAGCGAGTGATCATGGTGGATGATTCGATTGTTCGAGGAACAACTAGTCGTCGTATCGTGAGTCTTTTAAAAGACGCAGGCGCAAAAGAAGTCCATGTTCGGATTGCATCACCACCATTGAAATACCCTTGCTTTTATGGAATCGATATCCAAACACGCCGGGAATTGATCGCCGCGAATCATTCGATCGATGAAATAAAATCTTTGATTGGTGCAGATTCATTATCTTTTCTAAGTGAAGATGGATTGATCGATGCGATAGGCTTGAATTTTGATGCGCCATACTCGGGTTTATGCATGGCGTATTTCAATGGAGATTATCCTACACCGCTTTATGACTACGAAAAACAATATCAAGCTACATTGGAAGAAAAAGTATCGTTCGTTTAAAAGTTTTTTTGAAAACTATAAAAAGGAGATAGTTCAGTGGCAAATGCATATTCGAAAGCTGGTGTCGATGTTGATGCTGGTTATGAAGTGGTAGAAAGAATCAAAAAACACGTGAAGAAAACAACTCGTTTAGGAATGATGGGGGCAATTGGAGGTTTTGGGGGGTGTTTTGATCTTAGTGAATTTAAGTTGAAACAGCCTGTATTGGTTTCTGGGACCGATGGTGTCGGAACAAAATTAATGGTTGCCATTGAAGCAGATAAGCACGATACAATTGGCATAGATTGTGTTGCTATGTGTGTTAACGATATCGTAGCACAAGGAGCGGAGCCGTTGTATTTTTTAGACTATATCGCAACAGGGAAAACTATTCCTACACGGTTAGAGCAAGTAGTAGCGGGGGTTGCTGAAGGCTGTGTTCAAGCAGGAGCCGCTTTGATTGGTGGCGAGACAGCCGAAATGCCGGGAATGTATACAGGAAATGATTATGATTTAGCCGGCTTTTCCGTTGGCTTGGCAGAAAAGGAACAATTGATAACGGGAGATACTATTCAAACGGGAGATCTTTTAATTGGTTTACCTTCATCGGGGATTCATTCGAATGGTTATTCTTTAGTACGCAAAATATTTTTTGAAAAACAAAAATTTTCTATTGTAGAAGAATTACCAGAATTAAACCGTCCGTTAGGTGAAGAACTTTTAGAACCCACCCGAATATACGTGGCTGCTGTTTTACCATTGATTAAACAAAACTTGATTAATGGTATCGCCCATATCACTGGTGGTGGATTTGTTGAGAATCTCCCGCGAATGTTGCCAGAAAAATATGCATGTGAAATTGATTTGGATACGTGGCCGATTTTACCAATCTTCAAAGCCTTAGAAAAATATGGAGAAATTACTGAGCTGGAAATGTACGAAATCTTTAATATGGGTATCGGTATGGTAATAGCGGTGTCACCAGAAAAATTAGCAACAGTGAAAGCCGATCTAGCTAAACGGGGAGAAAGTTATTACACTATCGGCCGTATTGTTGATAAACAAGCATCATCGATTACTTTTAATGAGGCGATTCGATGAGATTTGCTGTGTTAGCTTCAGGGAATGGCTCAAATTTTGAAGCAATTGCTCAAGCCGTTGAAACAGGACATATTGAAGCCGAATTAGCATTGCTTTTTTCTGATCATCAGGATGCTTATGTTTTAGAACGAGGGAAAAATTTTTCGATTCCAACAGAGACATTTGGATTGAAAAACTTTCCTAATAAAAAAGCCTATGAGGAAGCTTTACTTAAGTTGCTAAAGACTTATGAGATCGACTTAGTGGTTTTAGCAGGTTACATGCGAATTGTGGGTGACGGATTACTCGAAGCTTTTCCTAAAAAAATTATAAATGTCCATCCGTCGTTGCTGCCAGCATTTCCTGGTTTACATGGAATCAATGATGCGTATCAAGCCGGAGTTAAGGAAACCGGCGTTACGATTCATTATATCGATCATGGTGTGGATACGGGTCCGATCATTGCCCAAGAAAAAGTGACTCTTGATCCAAGAGAGAGTTTAGAAACATTAGAACTAAAGATTCATCAAGCGGAACATGAATTGTATCCGAAAGTTTTAGCGAAGGTAATCAAAGATTTAAAGAAAGCAACTAGCAAAAAAGACTAGCGTAAATAAGGAGTGTCATTGATGACAAGAGCATTGATCAGTGTGTCAGATAAAACAGGTGTTGTAGCATTTGCCCAAGGACTAATCCAAGCGGGAATCGAGATCGTTTCAACCGGTGGAACAAAAAAAATCTTAGATGAAGCAGCTATCCCGACTTTAAGTATCGATCAAGTGACGGGGTTCCCAGAAATGATGGATGGACGTGTGAAAACATTGCATCCTAAAATCCATGGTGGATTGTTAGGTAGAAGAGATCTTTCAAGTCATCAAGCAGCGATGAAAGAGCATGATATTCAAGCCATCGATTACATTTGTGTCAATCTCTATCCTTTTAAGGAAACCATTTCTAAAGTAGAAGTGACTGAAGAAGAAGCGATTGAGAACATCGACATTGGTGGACCGAGCATGTTGCGTTCAGCAGCTAAAAACTTTACAGCAGTTACAGTAGTAGTTGATCCAAGTGATTATGCATTAGTTTTAGCTGAAATAGAAAATGAACAACAGACGACACTTGCTACTCGTAAACGATTGGCTGCGAAAGTTTTTCGACACACCGCGGCTTACGATGCGGTGATTGCCGAATATTTAACTGATTTAGTGGCTGAAGTCGAGCCAGAAAAGCTAACGTTGACCTATGATCTGAAACAAACATTGCGCTATGGAGAAAATAGTCATCAAAGGGCTTCCTTTTATCAATCGGCAGTACCTACTCCGTATTCGATTGCTAGTGCTCATCAATTACATGGAAAAGAACTTTCCTATAATAATATTAAAGATGCAGATGCAGCGCTCCGCATTGTCCGAGAATATACTGAACCAACGGTTGTTGCGCTTAAACATATGAATCCATGTGGCATCGGTAGTGGATCGACGATTTCAGAGGCTTATCAATTTGCCTATGAAGCTGATCCCGTATCAATTTTTGGGGGTGTGTTAGTCGCAAACCGAGCAATTGACTTAACGACTGCTCAAGAAATGCATAAATTATTCTTAGAGATTATCATTGCACCAAGCTTTGAAAAAGCAGCGTTTGAACTATTGGCCAAGAAGAAAAATGTCCGCTTATTGACACTAGCTTTTTCCGATGAACATCAGCAAACGCCCGAGGTAGTCTCTGTTTTAGGTGGTCTTTTAGTTCAAGAGCAAGACATTATTGCTGAGCTTCCAAGTGAATGGCAAGTAGTCACTAAACGTCAACCGTCAGAAAAAGAGTTAGAAGCATTAGCATTTGCATGGAAAGCCGTCAAACATGTCAAATCAAATGCTATTGTTATAGCAAATGAAAAACAAACCCTTGGAATTGGTGCGGGCCAGATGAATCGCGTAGGTTCAGTGAAAATCGCATTGGAACAGGCAAAAGATCAAATGGACGGAGCGGTTCTTGCTAGTGATGCCTATTTTCCAATGAATGATAGTGTTGAATATGCGGCACAACACGGTATCAAGGCGATTATTCAACCAGGGGGAAGCATTCGTGATCAAGAGTCTATTGATATGGCAGATAAATACGGTGTAGCGATGGTCTTTACAAAGGTTCGTCATTTTAGACATTGATAGGCAGGAGAGATAAATGAAGTTACTAATTATCGGCAGTGGTGGGCGTGAACACGCGATTGCTAAAAAAATGTTGGCAAGTCCGAAAGTGACCACAGTCTATTGTGCAAAAGGAAATCCTGGGATGGAAAAAGACGGTATTCAACTTGTTGATATTCCAGAAAGTAATCATTCAGCGTTAATCCTGTTTGCTAAAGACAATAACATTGATTGGACATTTGTGGGGCCTGAAATTCCATTATTGAATGGGATCGTCGATGAATTTCAGTCAGCAGGCCTAAAAATATTTGGTCCGAATAAAGCGGCGGCGATGATTGAAGGATCAAAAGAATTCGCTAAAAAAATAATGGATCAAAATGATATTCCAACAGCAGCTTATCGTACATTTGATAACTTTGAACAGGCAAGTAATTATATAAAAGAAGTCGGGGTCCCGATTGTTATTAAAGCCGACGGTCTAGCTGCAGGTAAAGGGGTAGTAGTTGCACAGACAGAAGTTGAAGCGTTTCAAGCGCTAAAAGACATGTTGACAGATCATCGTTTTGGAGCGAGTGGAAATAAAATAGTGATTGAAGAATTTTTAGCAGGAGAGGAATTTTCGTTATTAGCATTTGTAAAAAATGAAAAAGTTTATCCAATGGTAATCGCCCAAGATCATAAACGTGCGTTCGATGGTGATCGTGGTCCGAATACCGGTGGAATGGGCGCATATTCTCCTGTTCCGCAGATCTCAGACTCAATAGTCGCCCAAGCAGTAGAAGAAGTATTAAAACCTGCTGCTAAAGGAATGGTTGCTAATAAGACACCTTTTACCGGGATCCTTTATGCTGGATTGATTGTCACTACAGAAGGACCGAAAGTCATCGAATTTAATGCACGTTTTGGAGATCCAGAAACACAAGTTGTGTTACCAAGATTAACAAGTGATTTAGTCCAGGTAATCGAAGATTTATTTAATGGGTATGACCCAGAATTGACATGGAGTAAAAAGACAGTAGTCGGGGTTGTTTTAGCTGCAGAAGGTTATCCGAATGATTATAAAAAAGGAATGGTTTTACCAGAATTTGATCAAGAAACTAAAGTTTACTATGCCGGAGTTTCGGCTGATAAAAATCGCTTAATAGCCTCTGGTGGACGCGTTTTTTCTGTTGTAACTGAGGCTGATTCATTAGCTGAGGCACAACTGAAAGCTTACCAAAAGTTGGCGGAAGTAGATACTGCTAATTATTTTTATCGGAAAGATATTGGTACTAAGGCCTTAATTTAATACTAGCAAGAGAGCAATTACTGATTGCTCTCTTTTTTTTTAGGTTAAAAAGTTGAAGTCGAAAAAATGACAGTCGTGTTTAAAAATGGTAAACTAAAAATGAAAAAATAGTTAGAAAAAAATATTAAAAATGAAAAAAAAGGGTGGAAATTATTTATATAAGTGTATACAATAGTTAAGGCTATTTTGTAAAAAAATGGAGTGAAAGAGGTGAAAACCATGAAAAGCGACCATTCCAGAACAAATAATGAAACACGTGAATTACAAGAGATATTCTCTGGTTTACCCAACTCACAATATCTAAAAATTCTATTGGCCCAAGTAATTCGCCATTACGATCCTGAAATCAAATATATTTTCCAGAAACACGTTGGTTGGCAGTTAGTGATTAAGCAATCAGAAGGATTATTATGTCGAATTAAAATTCATAAAGATTATTTTTCAGTCGTTACACCTTTTCCTGATTTTGGTATTAAGTATTTAACTCCGATGGTTCAAGTCATGTCGTTAGAATTCAAAGAAAAATTTGAAGAAGTTACCGAAAATACCCAACAGATCGAAATGAAAGTAACCAATGAAGAAGAGATGGAAGATGTTATCTTTTTAATAAGTTTACAAGCTAAAAAATTACGTAATCCTGTCGTTTAGTACATAATGTTCGTGTTTGTTCTAAAATTATGCCGAATGGCCTTGATTTTTGTCTGAATATGTTGTAAATTACATAGGGCGATAGCGCCTTATGTTTTTTTATTTTTATTTATTGGAGGCCATTATGAAAGTATTTGATTATGAAGATATTCAATTGATTCCAAATAAGTGTATTGTTGATAGTCGTTCAGAATGCGACACAACGGTTCAATTAGGAAAATTTACATTTAAGATGCCAGTGGTACCAGCTAACATGCAAACGATTATTGATGAAACGATCGCAGAATTTTTGGCAGAAAATGGTTACTTCTATATTATGCATCGTTTTTATGAAGAAGAAAGAATTCCCTTCATCAAGAAAATGCAATCGCGTGGCTTATTCACTTCAATCAGTGTCGGGGTGAAAGAATACGAATATGATTTCGTTAAACAATTAGCAGCAGAAAAATTAAATCCAGATTTTATCACGATTGATATCGCTCACGGTCATTCTGATGCTGTGATCAATATGATCAAACATATCAAAGTTCACTTACCAGAAACGTTCGTGATTGCTGGAAATGTTGGAACGCCTGAAGCGGTAAGAGAATTAGAAAATGCGGGTGCTGATGCAACAAAAGTCGGCATTGGACCGGGAAAAGTATGTATCACAAAAATTAAAACAGGTTTTGGTACTGGTGGCTGGCAATTGGCCGCCTTAAGTTGGTGTGCCAAAGCAGCACGTAAACCAATCATTGCAGATGGGGGCATCCGTACACATGGTGATATTGCTAAATCAATTCGATTCGGCGCGACAATGATCATGATCGGTTCACTATTTGCAGGTCATGAAGAGTCACCTGGTGAAACAATGGTTGAAGACGGTGTATTTTATAAAGAATACTTTGGTAGTGCTTCTGAATTCCAAAAAGGTGAGAAGAAGAACGTTGAAGGAAAGAAAATCTGGATTCCTTACAAAGGTTCATTAAAAGATACCTTAGTCGAAATGCAGCAAGACCTACAATCATCGATTTCTTATGCTGGCGGCAAAGACATCGAAGCATTACAAAAAGTTGATTACGTCGTGGTAAAAAATTCTATTTTTAATGGTGATACAATTTAACAGGAATTTTCATTTTTTATATTTTTACAGACCTCATGGTATATGGGGTCTTTTTTTTTATTAAAAAAAGATTAAAAATATGGTGGCAAAAAAATAAAGTTTGTGTTTTAATTTACTTTAACAATTTATTAAAAGGTGGTTAATTTTTTATGAAAAAACAAAAAGTGATGTCGAAAGTTTTTGTGAATAAAATTCTGGCAGGTACAGCGACGGGAGTCATTATTGGTTTGATTCCTAATGCCGTATTAGTTGGGGTTTTAAAATATCTTAGCCAGTATCGTCTAGCTACTACGATCGGTCAATCAGCCATCATTTTTCAAATCGCTACTCCGTTGATCATCGGGGCCTTGATCGCCTTACAGTTTGAATTTTCTCCAATGAATCTGATGGTGGTCGCTGGAGCATCATTTGTAGGTTCGGGGGTTGTAAAGTTTACACCTGACTTGGGTGAAAATGGACTTTACGTTGGAGCGGGAACGGGGGATATTATCAATACGATGATCACTGCTTCGCTTGCTGTTTTACTAATACTTTTCGTTGGTGATCGTTTTGGATCAGTCGCCATCGTCTTAACACCCATCGTTGTAGGTGTCGGAGCTGGAACGATTGGTTTTTACCTGTATCCCTATGTGACGGCAATCACTTCAACAATCGGAAAAATTATTAATAATTTTACTACGTTACAACCTTTATTAATGTCGATTTTAATTGCTTGTTCTTTTGCATTTTTGATTATCTCGCCAATATCTACAGTCGCAATTGGAGCTGCGATTCAATTAAACGGTATTTCTGCTGGGGCTGCTGCTATGGGCGTAGCTGCCACAACCATTGTATTAGTCGTCAATTCATGGAAAGTTAATAGATCAGGAATAACCATCGCCATCGCTTTAGGAGCGATGAAAATGATGATGCCCAATCTATTTAGAAAACCCATTATTTTAGTTCCCTGTATAGTAACAGCCGTAATTTGCTCCGTCCCTGTTGCCTTATTATCTATTTCTGGAACACCAGGATCAGCCGGATTTGGATTAGTGGGATTAGTAGGGCCATTAGCTTCTTTGGATGCTGGTTTAAACATCGGTTGGGACTTGATTTGTTGGTTAGTTATTCCAGTTGCTGTTGCTTTGCTTTCACAAATTATTTTTGAAAAAGGGTTGAAATTATATAATAGAGAAGATGTATTTAAATTTTTAGGCTAAAAATTTATACGTATAAATTCAATTTGCCTTTGTTAATTTGAAAATAGCAAATGTATTCCATTTAATTAAATTGTCAAGTTATCCTTTCAAATAGAGAACGTTCGTTCTATAATGGTTTATGGACGAAAACAAGGAATTATTGGAGGTATTATGAATCCCAAAGAGTTAAAAGAATATATTGATGAAAAGGCACCGAATGCATATGAAACTTTTTTTGCTAGTGCAAAAGAATATCAAAATGAAAAAAATCAAAAAAGACAGCCTGCGAAGCGTTGGAATGAACGGAAAGTAGACCGTAGTGTTGAAAAAATGTGGGATGGTGTGATTAGTACCATTCACAATTCTTTATCGCTGAATATAAAAGGTGAAGACCGTAAAAGCTATGAAGCTTGGGTGGAATTTATCGAAAAAAGTGAATTTTTAGTTAGTTTTGAGGAACAAATTGCAGAAATAGAATTTGAATAAATTAGATCATTTTTGAAATACTATTTTCAAATTGTTATTATGATTAAATAGTTTTAAAAGCAAAGGAGATAGTATTTTGAGTGAAATTAAAAAAATCGATAGTACTGATTTGAAACAACTTCAAGAAATTGGTATTCGGACGTTTACTGATACCTTTGGAAAAGACAATACCGAAGAAAACTTAAACAACTATTTAAAATCAGCATATGCCGATCAAGTATTAATTGATGAAATCAATACCAAAGGTTCTGAGTTCTATTTTATCTATTTGAATGCTAGAGTGGCTGGGTATTTGAAATTAAATGTCGGTTCAGCGCAAACGGAAACTTTTGCCAAAAATGGACTTGAAATTGAACGAATTTATATTGATCCTGATTTTAAACGAAAGGGATTAGGGAAAAAACTATATGAACTGGCAGTCAAAAGAGCACTTGAGCAATCAAAAGATTCTATTTGGCTTGGCGTTTGGGAACACAATTTGGCTGCTATGGAATTTTATAAAAAAATGGGCTTTGAAAAAGTCGGACAGCACTCATTTTTCATGGGTGAGGACGAGCAAATCGATTTCATTATGCAGAAGAAAATTTAATTAGCACTAAAAACGAGTATCGATCCTGAGCGAACGATACTCGTTTTTATATTTAAAAGTAGAGGAGTCGCATCTTTGAAAATAATATCAAAATTATTTTGTTAGTTACTTGCTGTGAAACTTTATTGACAGTGCTGTTTGATTGGGTTAGCTTTAAGTCATCCAATAATAAATGAGGGATAATTATGTGGACGTTAACTGAGAATAAATCAATACCTATTTATCAGCAAATTATGGAGCAAATCATTGGCTATATTCAGGCTGGGACGTTGCAACCTGGAGACCATTTGCCAGCAGAAAGAAAATTGGCTGATTTTTATCAAGTGAATCGATCAACCGTTGTCCATGCGTTAGATGAATTAGTCAGTCTTGGTTGGGTTATCAGGATGCAAGGTAGCGGAACGCTTATCAACGAAGGAAATTGGGGGCGCAGTACGATGCCGCGCGTCGATTGGCGTAGTTTTTTTACTCAAGATAGCTCGCGTAAGGATCCCTATGCGGAAAAACTTCAGCAGTTACTGCCAGATCCAACGGCGGTTGATTTTTATTCTGGGGAACTGCCATTAAGTTTGATCCCAGATTTTCGTTTTCCATCTTACACGTGGGAAGAATTATTGTTAGAAGAGCGAAAACAGGGAGCTTTAGGGTATCAGCCGTTGCAACAAGTAATTTGTGAACGGATTAAGCGCGAACAAAAAATTGAAGTTTCTTCTGAGCAAGTATTGATTACCTCAGGAGCTCAACAAGCAATGTTTTTATTACTTCAAGTTATGCTGCAAAGTGGAGATAGCGTTGCTATCGAAGATCCATCTTTTTTGTATTCATTGCCAATTTTTGCCAGTGCTGGAATCAAACTTTATGGAGTAGAATTAGATAATCAAGGAATGCGGATCGATAAATTAGAACAATTGATTTTGACTAAAAAAATCAAATTAATCATTATTAATCCAACATTTCAAAATCCGACAGGAACGACGATGTCTGAAAAAAGACGTTTAGAACTAATTGCGCTCAGCCAAAAGTACCAGATACCGATCGTAGAAGATGAAGTGTTCAGCGAACTGAATTTTCAAATCGTTCCGGCTTCCTTAAAAGAGCTAGCCCCACACCAAGTGATTCATTTAGGCTCGTTATCAAAAATCTTTGGTTCTTCAATTAAAATCGGTTGGATTATAGCTGATCAAGATTTAATTCAGCGATTATCAGAAGCAAAACAAATGATGGATTTTTCGATCAGTGTTTTTCCTCAAGTCATCGCATACACAGCGCTTAAAGATCCTCAATTTGAAGCACATCAAAAAAAGTTAGTTCAGACTTTGAGAGAAAGAGCCACTGATTTTGAAGAACAAGCGAAATGCATTGCAGCTGATTGGGAAATTTCGACGATTTGTGGTGGTATGTATGTGTACCTAAAATGGAAACATCAGAAGTTGACCCGGAAAGATTGGGATGTATTTATTAAACAAAAAGTATTGATTGCCCCCTCGTTTTTATTTAGTAGTGATACGATGGCGATGCGCATAAATTATACCCGCATGGATCAACAAAATCAGCAACTATTTTTTGAAAGATTACAGAAAATTTCAACTGAATTAAGGAGAAAGTAATTAATATGGATGCATTGGAAGTAATGAAGCACCATCGATCATATCGCCAGTTTGATCAAGAGTATCAATTATCAGATGATCAATTAAAGCAAATTTTACAAGCAAGCCGCCAAGCACCTAGCTGGATGAATGGTCAAATGTACAGCATTATTGTTGTGAAAGACCATAAGATACGTGAGCAATTAGTTGAATTGAATCCAGGAAATCCTCATATGCTCCAAAGTTCGGTCTTCTTAATTTTTTGTTGCCGATTTGCATCGGACTGAAAAAGTAGCCCGACACTATCAGGTCGATTATTTGATTGAAGAAAGTGTCGATCCTTTGATCACGGCGGTAACGGATGCCGCTTTAGCTTTGGAAAATGCAGTCATCGCAACGGAAGCCTTAGGATTAGGGTCCGTGGTAGTAGGATCGATCCGTAAAGATATCGAAAAAGTAAGTACATTGCTAAAATTACCTGAAAGAGTTTTTCCGATAGTTGGATTAAGTATTAGAAAACCGATCGTGGAAATGAATCTCAAACCTCGCCTTCCAGAAGCGGCAGTGATTCATTATGATACGTACCAAGAGTATGATTACAATGCAATTAAAGCGTATGATGATACGATGGAAAAATTTGCCGAAGCGCGTGAGACGAAACGATGGAGTAAGAAGTTCGCAGATTATTTTAGTAGTTCCCCAAATAAAAAGGTCGATGCATTTCTGAAAATAAACAAATTTTTTCATTCTAATAATTGACAGGCCTATGTAAGTAATTTATAGTTAATATGAAAGTTAAATAATTGTTAGGTGAGGCTCCTATATGGACACAGGCTACTGCCCAAAAATGTCGAGAGACGCCAATGGGTAGAACAGGGATCATCGTGAAGGTGATTCATAACGTAGCTGACAAATTCTGTCTACGCCCTATAGTGCTAAAGCTCGACGATGAACATCGATGGATTTTTCGCGTGTGCTCATTTTCGAGTATGCGTTTTTTTGCGTGCTATTTAATGGGAGTAATCGTTTTAAAGATAGAAAAAGCATAGAGAGTGCTCTAAAAAAGAGAGGATGTGAGGAAGATGGATCATGAGGACAGTCGACCCAAAATTGAATATAGTAGGGCGACTTTGGTTGTCCTGAAATTTAGGAGGAACCACTATGATGAACAAAAAAAACCTTCTTGCTCGCAAAGTCAACAAGGATCAAGAACTTAAAAAATCAGCACTTTTATCTGACCGTGATTTATTTTTGAATTTACGTACCTCGATGCAAGGCCTTTCTGAAGAAGATGCACAAAGCCGTTTGGAAGAATATGGTCCTAATGAAGTATCTGCACAAAAACCAACACCGGGGATTCTATTATTTTTACATGCCTTTAAAGATCCTTTCGTTTATGTATTGGCGTTATTAGCTATCGTTTCTTTAGCAACAAATGATGTTGAAGCGGCGGTTGTAATGACAATCATGATTTTAGCGAGTGTGTTAATTACTTTTATTCAAGAGTACCGTTCACAAAAAGCGAGTATTGAACTAAAAGAAATGATCGAAAATACTGCAGCGATTACTCGAAATGGTGAAACAAAAGAAATTCCGATGGATGAAGTTGTTCCTGGTGACATTTTGACGTTAGCGACTGGCGATATGATTCCAGCAGATGCCGTTTTGATTTGGACAAAAGATTTATTCGTCAACCAATCATCGTTAACGGGAGAATCAATGCCTGTTGAGAAATACTTAAGAGAAATTCGTGAAGTAACAGAAGAAACAACAGCATTGGACTTAACGAATCTTGTGTTTATGGGCACGGATGTTTTAAGTGGTCAAGGGAAAGCAATTATTTTAAAAACAGGTCAGCAAACCTTCTTTGGTGATATCGCTAAAAATGCCACGACAAAACGAGGTAAAACATCGTTTGACATTGGCTTAGCCAAAGTAAGCAAATTATTATTACGGATGGTTTTAGTCCTATTCCCATTAGTTTTCTTAATCAACGGCTTAACAAAAGGTGATTGGAGTAGTGCATTCTTCTTTGCAATCGCTGTGGCTGTTGGATTAACTCCTGAGATGTTGCCAATGATCGTAAGTTCGAACTTGGCTAAAGGGGCATTAACGTTATCTAAACACAAAGTGATCGTTAAAGAATTGGCTTCGATCCAAAATTTAGGGAGTATGGATGTTCTCTGTACAGACAAAACCGGAACAATTACCGAAGACCGGGTCGTTTTAGTTCAGCATCTAGATCCTTTAGGAAACGAAAATGAACAAGTATTAGATTTGGCGTTTATGAATTCAAGCTATCAAACGGGTTGGAAAAACCTAATGGATATTGCGGTAATCAATTTTTTTGAAGAACAACAACGGCATTTACCTTATCAAACGGTCAAAAAAATCGATGAGATTCCATTTGATTTCTCACGTCGTCGCTTGACTGTGGTAATGAAGGCTGATGACCATCAATTGATGATCACAAAAGGTGCGGTGGAAGAAATGGCCTCCGTCTGTAAATATGTCGAAATTAATGGTGAAACGATGGAACTGACGCCAGAAATTCGGCAAGAATTACAAGCAGTCAATGAAAAAATGAATCGCCAAGGAATGCGTGCCATTACAGTAGCTGTTCGTCGAGATGCGCATGATGAAGCCATTTATTCGACAGAAGATGAAAAGGATATGACCTTAGTCGGCTTTATGGGCTTTTTAGATCCCGCAAAAGCTTCAGCAAAACCAGCTATCAAATCATTGCAGCAACATGGGGTCGCGGTAAAAGTATTGACCGGTGACAATGCAATTGTTGCTCAAAAAGTTTGTCAAGACGTGGGTATTCCAGTAGACAGCTTTATTTTGGGCAATCAAGTGGATCAAATGTCAGAAGAAGAATTGCAACAAGCGGCAGAGACCACCAATTTATTTGCAAAGCTTAATCCAATGCAAAAATCACGGATTATCGAAGCGCTCCAAACGAAAGGCCACACAGTGGGTTTTATGGGCGATGGTATCAATGATGCGCCAGCATTAAGAAAAGCGGATGTCGGGATTTCAGTTGATACAGCAGCAGATATCACGAAAGATGCTAGTTCGATTATTTTATTAGAAAAAAGTTTAGGCGTTTTAGAAAATGGGGTCATCGAAGGGCGACGTGTATTCAGCAATATGATGAAATACATTAAGATTACGATCAGTTCAAACTTTGGAAATGTGTTTTCTATTTTAGTTGCTAGTGCCTTTCTTCCATTTCTACCTATGTTATCGATTCAATTGTTATTACAAAATCTGATTTATGATATTGCTCAATTGACAATCCCTTGGGATAACGTAGATGAAGAAGAGTTGAGTGTACCAACAAAATGGGAGACACGAGGTTTATTAAAATTTACCGTTTGTATCGGGCCAATCAGTTCAATATTTGATCTTTTGACTTTTTGGATCATGTGGAGCGTTTTTGGGGCAAATACCGTTGGAATGCAAAACTTATTCCAAACGGGTTGGTTCATGGTCGGCCTTACAACGCAATCATTAGTAGTATTAATGGTAAGGACTAAAAAGATTCCGTTTATCCAAAGCCGTCCAGCACCACAAGTTTTTATTAGTTCGTTATTAGCGGTAGTTGCTGGTGCGGTGGTCGTTTTAAGCCCATTAGCCGCTCAGTTTGATTTTGTTTCCTTGCCTAACACTTATTGGTTATGGTATATCGGCATCGTTATTGCTTACATGATAGCTACCCAATTAGGAAAAGTATTATATATAAAACTTGCAAAAGAATGGATTTGAAATGTAACAGAAGAAGGTATAGCCTTCTTCTGTTACTTTTTTTTGTGAAAAAATGTAACAATTATTTTTCAATGTATTATAAATCACAAAATAAATGGCCCTTTTATTTTCATGGTTTTCAAAAGAAAGCTTAAAATCAGTATCTAGTACGTTTTTGATTTTTTCAACAATTAATGACCAAATAAATACTTTTAAAATAATGAAATGAATTTCACAACCATTAAAAGTGAAACGCTTCAATTACTTCATAAATGGCGAGCAAGTTTGTTGTCAATTGAATATAAAAATGCTACTTTAGAAAGGAAGGGGCAACAGCAATAATACAGATTGACTTGCTGTAGCACTACGAACAAAACTTAACTTATTTAAGAGAGGAAAGTGTGACACCATGGCAGAAAAAAAGTTATCAATTGATTTTGAAGCCTTACTAAAAGATGTAAACGCGGATTTCCCCGTGTATCAAGCGCTGGATGAAGATGGAAAAGTAGTAAATAAAAACCTTGTTCCTGACTTGTCAGATGAAGAACTTGTTGAATTAATGACCTCAATGGTTTGGTCGCGAGTATTGGATCAACGCTCAACAGCTTTGAACCGCCAAGGTCGGTTAGGTTTCTTTGCGCCGACTGCCGGTCAAGAAGCCAGCCAATTAGCGAGTCAATTTGCTTTTGATAAAGAAGATGTTTTATTACCTGGTTATCGTGATGTCCCACAATTGATCAAACATGGTCTACCATTAAAAGAAGCATTCTTATGGTCTCGTGGACACGTAGCTGGAAATAATTATCCAGAAGATTTAAAGGCTTTACCACCTCAAATCATTATTGGTGCTCAATATGTACAAGCGGCTGGTGTAGCATTAGGCTTGAAAAAACGTAATAGTAAAAATGTTGTCTTTACTTATACTGGTGATGGTGGCTCATCTCAAGGTGATTTTTATGAAGCAATCAACTTTGCAGGTGCCTATCATGCAAACGCTGTATTTTATATCCAAAATAATGGCTTTGCTATTTCGACTCCACGTGAAAAACAAACAGCTGCTAAAACTTTAGCTCAAAAAGCTGTTGCAGCAGGAATTCCTGGTATTCAAGTCGATGGAATGGATCCGTTAGCTGTTTATTATGTTTCGAAAAAAGCACGTGAATGGGCAGCCAACGGCAATGGTCCGGTATTAATTGAAACATTAACGTATCGTTATGGTCCCCATACTTTATCTGGTGATGATCCAACTCGTTACCGTAATAAAGACATGGATGATGAATGGACGAAAAAAGATCCATTAGTTCGTTTCCGTAAATACTTAACTGAAAAAGGGTTATGGTCAGAAGAACAAGAAGAAAAAGTGATTGAAGCTACTAAAGAAGAAATTAAACAAGCAATTACCGAAGCTGATCGTGTACCAAAACAAAAAGTTTCTGATTTCTTGAAAAATATGTATGAAGTACAACCGCAAAATATTAAAGAACAAGTTGAATTCTATGAAGCGAAGGAGTCGAAATAATCATGGCACAAAAAACAATGATCCAAGCAATTACAGATGCCTTAGCTCTGATGCTTGAAAAAGACAAAGAAGTTTTAATTTTCGGTGAAGATGTCGGTAAAAACGGCGGTGTTTTCCGTGCGACAGAAGGTCTTCAAGAAAAATTTGGCGAAGATCAAGTTTTCGATACGCCTTTAGCTGAATCAGGAATTGCCGGACTTGGTTTTGGACTGGCGTTACAAGGTTTTCGCCCAGTTCCAGAAATCCAATTCTTTGGCTTCGTTTTTGAAGCAATGGATGAAATTGTAGGGCAAATGGCTCGTACACGTTATCGGATGGGGAATACACGTAATTTACCAATTACAATTCGTGCGCCTTTCGGTGGGGGTGTTCATACACCTGAACTTCATTCAGACAACTTAGAAGGTTTGATGGCACAATCACCTGGTTTACGCGTGGTGATTCCTTCGAATCCTTATGATGCAAAAGGACTATTGATCGCTTCAATCCGCAACAATGATCCAGTTGTTTTCTTAGAACATATGAAACTTTATCGTTCATTCCGTGAAGAAGTTCCAGAAGGAATTTATGAAGTTCCGTTGGATAAAGCAGCCGTTACAAAAGAAGGTAGTGATATCTCAATCATTACTTATGGTGCAATGGTCCGTGAAGCAATCAAAGCGGCCGATAATTTAGCGAAAGACAATATCAATGCCGAAATTATTGACTTACGTACAGTCGCTCCGTTAGATGTGGAAACAATTATCAAATCAGTTGAAAAAACTGGCCGTGTAGTTGTTGTTCAAGAAGCTCAAAAACAAGCCGGTGTTTCTGCTCAAGTTATTTCTGAGATTTCAGAACGAGCGATCCTTTCTTTGGAAGCGCCAATCGGTCGTGTTTCTGCTCCGGACACTATTTTCCCATTCGGACAAGCTGAAGGTATTTGGTTACCAAATGCAGCAGATATCGAAGCAAAAGCGCGAGAAATCGCAACATTTTAATTTGATTTACTGTTACCATTCGTCGAAATACAGCCTAAATGTGTTTTGATGAGTGGTACTTATAATGGAGACAAGCGGTTTATTTTTTGAAAAATAAATACACTAGTAAAAATAAGGAGCGAATATCATGGCTTATCAATTCAAATTACCGGATATTGGTGAAGGAATCGCAGA